>CAVWKP010000025.1:0-385006 GCA_963755595.1 uncultured Alphaproteobacteria bacterium
GCGCTGCGCCAGCAGGCGATGGCCGACGGCCTGCTCGATGCCGCGATCCTGGCGCGCTACGAGGCGGCGCTTAGGCCCGAGGACAAGCGCTGGTCCGACTGGAGCCAGGGCCAGATGAAGAAGATCAACGGCGTGCTCGGCCAGCTCGAGGCCGAGGTCAAGGCGCTCAAGGGCAAGCCGACGCTGGGCTCGATCTCGGTCGCCTGCGCGCTGGGCTATCTCGACTTCCGCTTCGCCGCCGCCGACTGGCGCAGCAAGCATCCCAAGCTCGCCAAGTGGTTCAACAGCTTCTCCAAGACCCCGTCGATCAAGGCGACCGTGCCGCCGCCCGCTTGATTCTGGCGCCATGACGGGCGACGAGATCATCGCGCGCCTTGGGCTGCAGCCGCATCCCGAGGGCGGCCACTATCGCCAGACCTTCCGGGCGCCCGATAGCCCGCGCGGCGCCAGCACCGCGATCTATTTTCTCCTCAAGGCCGGCGAGCGCTCGCACTGGCACAAGGTCGATGCCGACGAGGTGTGGCATCACTATGCCGGCGCGCCGCTCGAACTGTCGCTGAGCGATGATGGCCGTCAGGTCCGTCGTCTGCGCCTCGGCACCGACTTCGACTCGGCGAAATGCCGCAAGCCGTCGTGCCGCGCGGCGTCTGGCAGGCCGCCCGCTCGCTCGGCAGCTGGACGCTGATCGGCGCGACCGTGGCGCCGGCCTTCGAGTTCGAGCACTTCGAGATGGCGCCGCCGGGCTGGGAGCCTCGATTCATAAACCCTCCCCCGTCATACGGGGAGGGGCCCGGGTCTTCGCGGGCGGAAGGGGGAAGGCCTCAGTGATACGTCAGAGTCTCAGGTGAGATATGGCCGAAAGAGATCAATTGCCAATTCCGGACGCCGCTAAAAAAGACGTCGAGTTTAGAGAAGTGCTGCGCGTATGGATCGCCAACAAAGGCCAACACGTAAGTATCCGAGCCGATGCATGGGACGATGCGGGCACTTGGGGAATTTTGCTGGCTGACTTAGCGAGGCATATAGCTAACGCCTACCACCAACAAAAGGGCTTGGAACGGGCAGACGTTTTGCTTCGCATCAAAGCCTTGCTGGATGCCGAACTGGTATCGCCTACGGACGAGCCAACTGGACAAGTCATCGTTTGACCGGAAGTCGACGGTGGTCTTCCCCCTCCGACCCTAAGCGGACTCTCCCCCGCGTGGCGGGGGAGAGGAAGAGAAAGTCGCGAGCACGGCGCCAGCAGTGACGAGCAGCGCCGCGAACAACAGCGCACTCGTCGGCGCGGCGAGGCCGCACACGATCAACAGCGCCGTCGACAGGATAGGCGCGGCGTAGCTCAGCGCGCCCAGCGCGCGGATGTCGCCGCGCTTCACGGCGTGATCCCAGAGATAGAACGCGCCGCCGGTCGGGCCGAGGCCGAGCGCGAGCACGGCGAGCCAGGCGGTTGGCGTCGCGGGCCACGCCGTGTGCTCGAACAGGAGATGGCAGACGAGCGAGAGCACGGCCGCCGCCGCGCAAAAAGAAGCGATGGCGTCGGTCGGCGTCTCGCCGAAGCGGCGCGACAGCACCGAGTAGAGCGACCAGGCGAAGGCACAGCCCAGCGCCAGCGCGTAGCCCAGCGCATAGACGCCGGAGAAACTCACGCCACGACTGATCGCGAGCAGCGCCACGCCGGCGAAGCCCAGCAGCGCGCCGGCAAGGTGCGGCCAGCCGAGCTTTTCGCCGGCGAGCGGTGCCGAGAGCAGCACGATCAGGAGCGGCCAGAGATAGTTGACGAGGTTGGCTTCGGCGGGCGGCGCCAACTGCAAGGCGGCGAAGTAGAGCGCGTGGTAGCCGAACAGGCCGCCGACGCCGAGCAGCCACGCCTTGGTCGGCCAGCGCAGCAAGTCGCTCCAGGGCAGGCCACGCATGCGCGCGCGCAAAATGCCGATCGCGGCACCGAGCGTGAACGTCATGGCAACCATCTGGAACGGCGGTACCGGGCCTGCCAGGACCGAGAGGGTCGCCAGCGCGCCCCATAGCGCGATAGCGCCGCAACCCGCGGCCATCGCCCGGCTGCGTTCTGGGGCATTAATTGTCATAGGGGGCGCATAGAGAACAGCGGCGCCTCTGTCTACACGCGGGCCGGGTGCATGGCCCCGGTTTCGCGGTTACCATCGCATGACAGCAGAGACATGTTGTTCATTCGCCCGACCAACCCGGTCAGCCATCGTCTCGCGCGCCTCGCTTTCCTGCTGGCCTGCGCGGGCGGCCTGACCGTCGGTATCTCCGGCCCGCTGCATCGTTACTTCGGCGTCGAAGCCGACGTGGCAATCAGCGTGTTCCGTTACGGCTTCTACATCGCCGCGGCGGCGATCGCGCTTGCGCTCGCCACCATCGTGCCGACGCGTCCCGGCGACCGCCGGCGTGGCTTCGTCGCCGCCCTGCTGGCGCTTGGCATCGGCGTGGCGGCGGCCTGGGCGCCGATCAACTGGCTGCTGCGCTCCCGTGATGTGCCGCGCATCAACGACATCACCACAGACACCGCCAACCCGCCGCCGCTGGTCGTCACCCTGCAGCTCCGCCAGAACGCGCCCAATCCGCCGAGCTATGGCGGCGACAGCGTCGCCAGCCAGCAGCGCGCCGGCTATCCCGACATCCAGCCCATCGTGCTCAACGTGCCGCCGGCCGAGGCGTTCAAGAAAGTCGATCGCGTGGCGATGGCGATGGGCTGGGACGTCGTGGCGCGCGCGCCGGCCGAGGGCCGCATCGAGGCGGTCGACACCACCAAGTGGTTCGGCTTCCACGACGACATCGTGGTGCGCATCAAGGCCGAAGGCAGCGGGAGTCGCATCGACATCCGCTCCAAGAGCCGCGTCGGCCGCTCCGATCTCGGCGTCAATGCCCAGCGGATCCGCGCGTTCACAGAGAGATTGAAGGCCGAGCCATAGCGCAGATCAGTGCCCGTTGATCGGCAGCGTAAAGCGGAACGTCGTGCCCTGCGCGCCGGTTTCAGCCAGCGCGATCTCGCCGCCGTGGCAGCGCACCAGGTCGCGGGCGATGCAGAGGCCGAGGCCGGCGCCGCCGGCGCGGCCGCCGGTGGTGAAGGGCTTGAAGAGCTGGGCCGCCACGTCGGCCGGCACGCCGGGGCCGTTGTCGCTGACGCCAACCACCAGGAAGTTGCCGCCATTCTGCGCTTTGACCGTCACCGTGCTGGCGCCGGCATCGAAGGCATTGCGGCCCAAGTTGACGAACACGCGATAGAGCAGGTCGCGGTCGGCGCGCACGCGGCGCTCGCTGCTCAGCGCATTGACCCAGTTGCGCAGCACGTTGGGATCGCTGTCCTCGCCCTGCTCCTGCAGCGCCACGCCCACCTCGTCGATCAGGTCGGAGAGGTCGAACTCGGTGATGCGCGGGATCGGCCGGTCGCGGACATACTGGATGGCGTCGCTGGCCAGCCGGGTGGCGCGGTCGATGGTGTTGAGGATCGTGGGGGCGAGCTTGCGCGTGCGCTCATCGTCGCTGCGCGCCAGGCGATCCGACAGCAGCCGCGCGGTCGAGAGGATGTTGCGCAGGTCGTGGTTGATCTTGTTGGAGGCGGCGCCGACTTCGGCGAGGCGGCTCTTCTGGCGGAGCGAAGCGCGGATCTCGCGCTGCAGGTTCTGGAACTCGCGATCGACCACGCCGATCTCGTCGTTGCGTCCGGTCGGCGGCCGCTCGGTGTCCGGCTCCTCGGGCGCGCGGCGGAATGCCACCATGTCGGCCGACAGGTCCTGCAGGGGCCGGATCACCAGCCAGCGCAGCGCGAGATAAAGCAGTGCCGCCGTGAACAGCGCAATGATGATGGAGAGCACCAGCACGCGGCCGGTGTAGCCGTACATGGCGATGCGCATCGGCAGCTCGTCGACCACGATCCACACCATGGCCTTGGGCAGCCGCATCAATTCACCGCCAACCCGCGTGTAGTAGGCGCCGTCGCGCGTCATGGCGGCCAGCGCATCCCAGATCAGGCCGAGCGCGCCGCGTTCCTTGAGGTTGAAGGTCGGCATGTCGGGCCTGGGCGCGATGTTGAGCAGGGCGCGGCGCGGCTTGTTGGGCTCGACCAGCACGACGGCGTCGACGCGGGCGTGATTGAGCAGGCTGTGCTTCACCTCCTCGGTCACCATGTTGTCGGGCGTGGCGTCGAGCGCCAGCGCCGCCAAGGTGCCGCTTTCGATCAGCTGCTCGAGATAGACCAGCCGGAAGCGCGCGATCGAGGGCAGGAACAGCAGGATCTCGGCGGTCATCACCGCCACCACGACCAGCCCCAGGATGCGCCACGACAGCCCGAAGGTGGGCAGCCGGCGGCGCACGCTCGGCACGGTCTGGGCGCGGACGGTGATATCGGCAGCCATGGCCCCAATTTATCGGAGGCGACCTCCGAGTCCTAGGACCGGGTCGTTCAACTCTTCATGTAATCGACCAGCACATGGCCGCCCGGCAGGGTGAGATCGGCCACGAAATGCCGCCCGCCCAGCACTTTGCGCACCGGCAGGTCGGCCACCGGCGCGTTGACGTGCGGCACCAGGTGGAGCCGGGCCGGGCCCGACCACGAGCCCTTCACGGTGACCTCGGTGATATGGAGGCCGACCAGCTGGGCGATCTTTGGCTTGCCGTCGACGTCGGGAATGAGCTTCAGCAGGACCTGCAGTTTGCTCAGGGACGCCTTCGTTTTGGCGGGATGGCGCGACAGGTTCTCGTACTTGTAGGCCATGGTGCCGATGGCGACGCGCTGGCCGGCATAGTCGAGCGTGCCGGTGAGCGTGTCACTGACCACCTCGAGCTTCGGGTTGGCGAGCTTCTTGGGAAAGCCCCAGATCTCGCGGCCGGCGGCGATCGGCGCTTCGTCGTCGAGATACATCTGGGCGACGAAGCTGGCGGGCTTGCCCTCGAACGAACAGGGGATCACCACGCCGGTCTCGGTGTAGTCGCCGAAGCCCGAGGAGTCGGGCATGCGGATCCATTCGTAGAAAACCTGGTTGGACGAATCCGGCACCAGCGGCTCGGGCAGTGCGGCGCGAATGGCGTCGGGATCGCTTTCGTAGATGATTGTCATGTACTCGCGATCGACGAAGCGGAAGGGCGGCAGCGGATAGCTCGGCCCTGCCGCGGGCATCGAGGAGAGCTTGAGGATGTCGGCGCGTTTCATGCGCTCACCATACCGGAAGCCGCGCCAGGAAACGCACCAATTTGCGCGTGCGCGAGCCGAACAACGCTTCTGTGAAATAACTGCCGGCGGCGCGCTTGCTTGCCTCGCCGAGCGTCGGATAGGGCGGCACGAAGCTCGCCAGCGCCGAAATCTTGAGGCGTCTCGAGATGGCGAGACACCAGGGCTGGATCAGCTCGCCGGCATTGGGTCCGACGATCGCCGCGCCGAGGATGCGGCCGCGCGCATCTGTGACAGCCTTCACCAAACCGTCACTCACGCGCTCGGTGCGGGCGCGATCGTTGTCGGCGAACGGCCAGCGCAGGACCTTGATGCCGTCACCGTGCTTGCTGTCGCGCCGCCTGCTCACTCAGGCCGACCTGCGCGAGCTCAGGATCGGTGTAGGTGGTCCACGGCACCAGCGAGTGATCGAGTTTGGCGGGCGCCCGGAACAACGCGCCGCGGATGAACAGCGACGCCTCGTAGCCCGCCATGTGGGTGAAGGCATAGAGGCCGTTGCAGTCGCCGATCGCCCAGACGCCGCGATTGGTGGTGCGCAGCGCGCCATCGACGGTGATGCCATGGCGCGCATGGGCGATGCCCGCCTTGTCGAGATCGAGGCCATCGACTGTCGGCGTGCGGCCGGTGGCGACCAGCAGATGCGAGCCATTTAGCCGCTCGCCGCTCTCGAGGATGACGTTGGTCCCTTCAACGCGCGCTATCTTCGCGCTGCCGACGAGCTCGACGCCTTCGTCCTTGAGATGATTCACCACGATGGCCGACAGCTCGGGATCGTCCTTGGCGAGAAAGCTCGCGGCCTCGAGCACCGTCACGCGCGCGCCCAGCCGCCGATGCGCCTGCGCAAGCTCGAGCCCGATCGGCCCGCCGCCGATCACGATCAGGTGCGCGGGCAGCGTGCGGTTGGCGAAGATCGTCTCGTTGGTAAGGTAGGGCGCCTCGGCCAGCCCCGGGATCGGCGGCACTGCCGGCCGCGAGCCGGTGGCCAGCACGATGCGCTTGCTACGAATATGGTGCGGGCCCGCCTGCAGTTCGTTGCGGCCGACGAACCGCGCCTCTTCCTTGAGGACGCGCACGCCGAGCTTTTCGAAGCGCTCGACCAAATCGTTGGGCGCAATGGCGGCAATGGTTTCTGCGACATGGTCCATCACCCGGGCGAAGTCGACCTTGGGCTCGACCGGGGCGATGCCGAAGGCGGCGCCGCTGCGCTGCGCTTGGGCGGCCCGGGCGGCGGCGATCAGGGCCTTGGAGGGCACGCAGCCGAAGTTGAGGCAATCGCCGCCCATGAGGGCGCGCTCGATCAGCACCACGTCGAGGCCGAGCTGGGCTGCCCCCGCGGCGGCGACCAGCCCGGCGGAGCCCGCGCCGACGATGCAGACGTCGGGCGTCAATGTCATCGCGCCTTGCGGTCCTTGAGCCGCGCGTAGATCACCGGCACGAGCGAAAGCACCGCAAGGCCCAGCAGCGGCAGCAGGATGCGCGCCTGGAAGATCACGCCGAGGTCCGGCGCCTCGCCGCGATCGATCAGCACGCCAAAGCCCGCGCCGACGCTCGAATAGACGATGCAGCCCGGAACGATGCCGATCAGCGTGCCGAGTGCGAAGCGGTCGAGCCGCATGCCCAGGAGCGCCGGCACGATGTTGACCAGCCAGAAGGGGAAGATCGGCACCAGCCGCAGGAACAGGAGATAGCTGAAGCTGTCGCGGCGAAAGCCCTGCTCGAACCGCGCCAGCGCCGCGCCGGCGCGGGCATGGAAGAGATCGTAGAAGGCCGTGCGCGCCGCCAGGAATACGGCAATGGCGCCGAGCGTCGCGCCGATGACCGCCAGGAAGGCGCCGAGCCAGGGCCCGAACAGGTATCCGGCAAGCGGCGTCACCACCACGCCGATGGGCAGCGAGAAGGCGATGGCAGCGGCATAAGCCAGCACGAAGAGCAGCGCCGCCAGCCCGCCGTTGGCCGCCACCCAGGCGGTGAGCTCGGCATGATTGCGGCTGAGCGCCTCGAACGAGAAATGCCGGCCAAGACCCAGCAGCAGGAACAGCACCAGGCCCAGCAGCAGGATCGCCACCGGCAGGAAGCGACGGAGCGTCGAGACGTTCATTGCGTTTCGACGATCATCCTATCACGGCAATCCAGGCTCGGTTGCGCTGAAGCTCGGCCGTTGCCGCAGCTGCTGCCACCATGCCGCAAGACGTGCGTGCTTGTGCAGCAAGGCATCGCCTTCGCCCGCTTGCGCGAAGTAGGCGATCATCGCGCCGAGGTGGAGGTCGGCCAGCGACAATGCCGGTCCGACCAGGAAGGCGGCGTCGGCCATCAACGCCTCGAGGGCGGCAAGCACTTTCACGGCGGCTCGCGAGTCCCTTCGCGATTTCGGCTTCGTCGCCGGGCTGACCTGCACGCGGTCGGAACACCCTGTGTGAGAACACCTGGCGGACCAGCGGCCAGTAGGCGTAGGCATCGACCACGCCGATGATCTGGTCCATGCGCGCGAGCGCTCTCGGGCTCGGCCGGCTGCAGCGCAGGACCGGGGAACGTACGATCGACGTAGCGGGTGATCGCCGCGGTCTCGTAGAGCGCGAAGCCGTCATGCACCAGGGTGGGCACGCGGCCGAACGGGTGCAGGGCGAGGTAGGCCGCCGGCACGTCCGGCGCGAAGGGGTTCACCTCGACCTGTTCGTAGGCCACCCCCTTCTCGGCCAGGGTGAGGCGGGCGATGCGCTGATAGACGCTATAGCGGTAACCATGGAGGATGAGGGCCATCCGCCCATCTTAGCCGCGCGTTGACTTGGCCCGCCCCGCCGCTTATTACGCTCCGCCACGGAATTCGCCCCTGCGCACCGCGCGGGGGCCTTGTATTTAATGGAGTTGCGTCATGAAACGCACCTATCAGCCGAGCAAGCTGATCCGCAAGCGGCGGCACGGCTTCCGGTCCCGCATGGCGACGGTGGGTGGCCGCAAGGTTATCGCCAATCGCCGCCGCTCGGGCCGCAAGCGCCTGTCGGCCTAGCGGCCCTCGCTTGACCCCGGCCCGTCCCGGGCGTCTGCCGAATCGTCGGGATTTCCTGCGGGTCCAGGCCGGCCGGCGCTGCGCCATGCCCGGTTTCGTGCTCCAGGCCGCCCCCGCCCCGGCCGAGCTCGCCCTGCCGGCCGTCCGGGTGGGTTTCACCGTCAGCCGCAAGGTCGGCAATGCCGTCGTGCGCAACCGGGTCCGCCGCCGCCTGCGCGAGGTGGCCAAGCTGGTGATCCCGGCCCAGGCCCGGTCCGACCTCGATTACGTGCTGGTGGGCCGCCAAGGCGCGCTCAAGCGCGACTTTGCCACCCTTCAGCGCGAGCTGGTCGAGGCCCTGAGGAAGCTGAAAGCCCTGGCCGTCGCGACGCCATGACCTGCCACGCACGCCTTGCGCCGGCCCCTGCAAATCGCCAGTTTCCGGGCCGCATGATGTCCTTGGCCCTGCGCGGCGCGATCCGTTTCTACCAGCTCACGCTCGCCTATTTCTTCGTCGGCGCCTGCCGCTACGAGCCCTCGTGCTCGGCCTATGCCGCCGAGGCCGTCGCACGTCACGGCGCGCTGCGCGGCAGCTGGCTGGCGGCGCATCGCCTCTGCCGCTGCGGCCCGTGGGGCGGCCAAGGCTATGACCCCGTTCCGCCCGTATCTGGGCCTCCTGTCGCGGCGCTGTCGTGCACGCCGGTAAAAGTTCGCTGAAATGGACCAGAAGAATTTCATCGTCGCGATCGTGCTGTCCGTGGTCATCATCATGGGCTGGCAGACATTGTTCCCGGCCTCCAAGAACTCCGCCGCCGCAACAGCAGACGAGCCAGACCCCTAGACCCGACCGCCACGCCCGGCGTTCCCAGCGGCGCGCCCGGCGCACCGGCTTCGGCGCCCCGCTACGCCGCCCGCGCAAAAGGTCATGACGCTGGACGAGGCGCTGGCCGCCCAGGGCCCGCGCATCACCTTCGACACCGATCAGCTCCTGGGCTCGATCTCGCTCAAGGGCGCGCGCATCGACGATGTGCGACTGGCCAAGCAGCGCGAGACCATCGATCCCAACAGCCCGCCGGTGCCGGTGCTGTCGCCGGTCGGCACCGAGCATCCCTACTACGCCGAGTTCGGCTGGACGCCGTCGTCGTCGGATACGGCGCTGAAGCTGCCCGGCCCCGACACGGTGTGGACGGCGAGCAGCACGACCTTGGCGCCCGGCAAGCCGGTGCGGCTCACCTGGGACAACGGCCAGGGCCTCATCTTCGCGCTCGATATCTCGCTCGACGATTACTTCCTGTTCGACGTGAAGCAGAGCGTCGAGAACAAGTCCGACAAGCCGGTGACGCTGTTCCCGTGGGGCCTGGTGGTGCGCTTTGGCCAGCCCAAGGCGGAAGGCACCTACGTCCTGCACGAGGGCCCCTACGGCGTGTTCAACGGCAGCCTGAAGGAATTCGGCTACTCCGACTTCAAGGACAACAAGCAGCAGAAACTCAGCACCACCGGCGGCTGGGTCGGCATCACCGACAAGTACTGGATGGCGACCCTGGTGCCCGACCAGAAGGACAAGGTCGAGGTCACGGTCAAGGGCACCGGTGCTGCTCCCGATACGAAATACCAGATCGACTATGTCGGCCAGGGCGTGACGATCGCCCCCGGTGCCTCGGGCGGAAATGATGCCCATCTCTTCGCCGGTGCCAAGATCGTCAAGGTGATCGACGGCTACCGCGAGAAATACGGCTTCGAGCGCTTCGACCTCACCATCGACTGGGGCTGGTTCTGGTTCTTCACCAAGCCGCTGTTCTGGCTGCTCGAGTGGCTGTACGCCCAGATCGGCAACTTCGGCCTGGCCATCATGGTGCTCACCGTGATCGTCAAGGCGGTGTTCTATCCGCTGGCCAACAAGTCCTATGCGGCGATGAGCAAGATGAAGCGGCTGCAGCCGGAGATGGAAAAGCTCAAGGAGCGCTACGGCGAGGATCGCCAGCGCATGAACCAGGAGGTCATGCAGCTCTATCGCCGCGAGAAGGTCAATCCGGCGGCCGGCTGCCTGCCCATCGTCGTGCAGATCCCGGTGTTCTTCGCGCTCTACAAGGTGCTCTACACCACGATCGAGATGCGCCATCAGCCGTTCTTCGGCTGGATCAAGGATCTGAGCGCCCCCGATCCTGCGACCATCCTCACCGGCTTCGGCTTCATCCATTGGCAAGTGCCGGAGATGCTGCACTTCTTCAATATCGGCGTATGGCCGCTGATCATGGGCGTGACCATGTTTCTGCAGCAGAAGCTCAATCCCGCTCCGGCCGATCCGGTGCAGGCGCGCGTCTTCCAGTTCCTGCCGATCCTGTTCACCTTCATGATGGCACCGTTCTCGGCCGGACTGGTGATCTACTGGGCGTGGAGCAACACGCTGTCGATCGCCCAGCAATACTCGATCATGCGCCGCCACGGCACGCCGATCGGCGGCAAGGCGCCGGCCAAGACCAAGCCGGTCGCGGCGGTTCCAGCGCCTGCCAATGGCGGCAGCAGCAGCAAGAAGGGCGGCAAGTCCAAGAAGGGCTGATGGCCGATCAGGAGCAAAGAGGGCGCACGCCTGAAGAGATCGAGGCGGCGCGCAAGCTCTTCGCCGGTCCCTGCGAATTCATCGCGGGCGCGGCTTCGCTCGAATCGCTGCCTGCCATCTCGCTGCCCGAGGTCGCCTTCGCCGGCCGCTCCAATGTCGGCAAGTCGAGCCTGGTGAACGCGCTCACCGGACGGCGGTCGCTGGCGCGCACGTCGTCCAGCCCCGGCCATACGCGGCAGATCAATTTCTTCGACCTCGCCGGGCAGCTCTGCCTTGTCGACTTGCCGGGTTACGGCTTCGCCCAGGTCTCCAGGTCGATGAAGGAGACCTGGCAGGACCTCGCCTCGGCCTATCTGCGCGGCCGGCCGACCTTGAAGCGCGTCTGCCTGCTGATCGATTCGCGGCATGGCGTGAAGGAGGCCGACCACGAGACCATGAAGAACCTCGACGCTGCGGCGGTGTCCTATCAGCTGGTGCTGACCAAGACCGATCGGCTGAAGCCGGCCGACATCCCGCGCGCCATCGCCGCCGCCGAGGCCGCCGCCCGCAAGCACGGCGCGGCGCATCCCGAGGTCCTGCCGACCAGCAGCGAGACGGGCTTCGGCATCCCCGAACTGCGGGCCGAGGTCGCAGCGCTTCGCTAGGCGGCGTCGTGGAAGATGATGCCGAGGGTGAAGCGCTCGCCCCGGCGCAGGCTCGACACGCCATGGCGCATGGCGGTGCGGTGCCAGCCGCGCACGCCCTTCACCGGCCGCTGGTTGACGGCGAAGATCACCGCGTCGCCCTGGCCGAGCGGCACGACCTCGCCGCGCGACTGCATGCGCGGCCGCTGCTCGACCAGCATGAACTCGCCACCTTCGAACTCCCGCGCCGGGTTGCTCAGCAGGATGGTGGCCTGCAGCGGGAACACCAGCTCGCCATAGAGGTCGCGATGCAGGCAGTTGTAGTCGCCCGGCCCGTAGCGCAGCAGCAGCGGCGTCGGCCGCTTCTGGCCGCCGGCATGGCATTCGCCGAGCCAGCCTTTCAGCGTCGGCGGGAAGCGACGCTTCAGCCCCAGCGCCTCGTTCCATCGGTTGGCGACCTGGGCCAGCTCGGGATAAAGCGCCTGGCGCAGCCGCTCGACGGGCTCGGGCAGGGGATAGGTGAAATACTGGTATTCGCCCTGCCCGTAGCCGTGGCGCTGCATGATGACATGGCTGCGAAAGCGCGCCTTGTCGGGCCAGAGAGCCGCCAGCGCGCGGCATTCCTCGGGCCCGACCAGGCCCCGTGCCACGGTGAAGCCGCGATTGCTGAGGGTTTCGCCATCGATCGTGGAGGTCATTGGGCGGACATCCTGCCGCGGCCCGCCCTCTTCTTCTATCCGCGGCCCGCTTGATATATGATGCGGTCTTAGCCCTCTCCCGGCCGGAGAGGGCTTTTGCCAACCTGGGATGGGCAGAAATGGCCGAGCCGGTTCAGACCGACAAGGAGCAAAGGCGGCTCATCCGCATGGCGGAGACCATCTCCAAGGCGCTGCCCTACATGCGCCGGCACAACGACGCCACCTTCGTGGTCAAGTACGGCGGCCACGCCATGACCGATCCCAAGCTGGGCGATCTGGTGGCGCGCGACGTCGTGCTGATGAAGCAGGTCGGCATGAACCCGATCGTGGTCCATGGCGGCGGGCCGCAGATCAGCAAGATGCTCGAACGGGTGGGCATCAAGAGCACCTTCGTGAACGGGCTGCGCGTGACCGACGCCGCCACCATGGAGATCGTCGAGATGGTGCTGGCCGGCTCGATCAACAAGGCGATCGTGGCCGACATCAACGAATGCGGCGGCATCGCCGTCGGCATCTGCGGCAAGGACGGCAACCTGATCCTGGCCAAGCAAGGTCACCGAGATGCGCGACCCCAAGACCGGCGAGCTCCTGAAGGTGGATCTCAAGCTGGTCGGCGAGCCGGCCAAGATCAACGTCATGGTGCTGGAGCAGCTGCGGCGCGCCGACGTCATCCCGGTGGTGGCGCCGATCGGGTTCGGCGTCGACGACGAGCTCACCTACAACATCAACTGCCGACACCTCGGCCGGCGCCATCGCCGGCGCCATGAAGGCCAAGCGCCTGCTGTTCCTGACCGACGTGCCGGGCGTGCTCGACAAGAACGGCCAGCTGATCCAGGACATGACGGTCGAGCAGGCGCGCGCCCTGATCGTCGACGGCACGATCTCCGGCGGCATGATCCCCAAGGTCGAGAACTGCATCGACGCGGTGAACCGCGGCGTCGAGGCCGCCGTGATCATGGACGGCCGGGTGCCGCATGCGCTTCTGCTCGAGGTCTTCACCGAGGCGGGCGTCGGCACCATGGTGAAGCGGACCTAAGCTGGCCTTGAAACGCCTGATTTCATTGCATATTTAACGGCCATGGCCCTCAAGACCATCCTCACCGCGCCCGATCCGCGGCTCAAGAAGAAGTCCAAGCCGGTCGCATCAGTCGACGCCGCCGTGCGCCAGCTCATGGATGACATGCTGGAGACGATGTACGCCGCTCCCGGCATCGGGCTCGCCGCGCCCCAGGTGGGTGAGCTGAAGCGCGTCATCGTGCTCGACATCGACCGCGAGGACGTCAAGACCGGCCCGCTGGTCATGGCCAACCCGGAGGTCATCGAGGCGTCGGACGAGGACGCCACCTACGAGGAAGGTTGCCTGTCGCTGCCGGAGCATTATTCCGACGTGGTGCGGCCGGCCAAGGTGACGGTCCGCTATCTCGACCGCGACGGCAAGAAACAGGAGATGGCCTGCGAGGGCCTGCTGTCGACCTGCGTGCAGCACGAGATCGACCATCTCGACGGCATCCTGTTCGTCGACCACATCTCCGCGCTCAAGCGCAACATGATCCTGCGCAAGCTCCTGAAGACCCGCAAGGAGAAGGAGCGCGACGAAGCCGAAGGCAAGCCGGCCTCGCCGAAGAAGGACAAGGAAACGGCGCCGGCGCTGTAAAATCTCGGCACGCCTATTGCGGCATCTCCGACGGTCCACGCACGGAGATGCCGATGACACCTCAACAAGTCGAGCTGGTTCAAACGAGTTTCCAGAAGGTCGTGCCGATCGCGGCGACGGCGGCTGACCTTTTCTACGACCGCCTGTTCGAGATCGCGCCGGAAACGCGCGCAATGTTCCCCAAGGACCTGACGGAGCAGAAGGGCAAGCTGATGTCCATGCTGGGCACGGCGGTCACCAACCTGCACAAGCTCGACACGATCCTTCCGGCGGTGAAGGACCTGGGCCAGCGTCATAAGGGCTATGGCGTGACGGCGGCGCACTACGCGCCGGTCGGCGCGGCCTTGCTCTGGACCCTGGAGAAGGGCCTCGGTCCTGACTTCACGCCCGACGTGAAGGCGGCCTGGACCGAGACCTACACAGCGCTCGCCGGCGTGATGACGAACGCCTAGCCGCTACTGAGCGGCGATCCTGGCCGCAGCCGGAGCGAAGGTGCGCTCCATCTCGCGACGCAGCTTCACGGCGGTCAGGCTCTCGTCCATCGCCACGTCGGCGTAGGTCAACGACTGGCCGGCCTTGATCGGCTTCAGGAGCTTGACGTTGTGGGCGAGGCCGAGCGGCAGGCTGCCGAGGCCCGTGGACTTCTCCGACGGGAAGAGCTTGCCGTAGACCGTGTAGCCGCCCTCGCCGTCCAGCATTTCGCCCGCCTTGAGGTCGCGCTTGGCGGTGGCGATCACGTCGGCATGGAAGCCGATCGGGCAGCCCGTCGGCTCCTTGCGCAGGCCCACGGAGGCCACGGAGATGCCGACCTCCAGCCCGATCAGGTGCCAGCGCTTGTACATGACGGAGTGCCGCCCCGAGGGGTCGGTGCAGAGCATGTACTCCTCGAAGCAGTTCTTCTGGTAGTCGGTCGAGGCCTCGAACACGACCCACACGCCCTTGCGGATCTCGTAGGGGATGGCGCGGCCGTCCTTCTCCAGCGACGAAGCCACTTCGACCTGGCCTTTGTGATGGAGCTGGCCGCCTTCGGAGACCGGGCGCATGACGAACGGCAGGTCCTCGACCGAGCAGGGCGGGAAGGCCAGTCCGTCCGGCGCCGGCGTCAGCCCCGTGGCGTTGGATACGGCCGTGCTCTCGATGGCGGGCTTGGAGCCATCGAGGAAGCTGTTGAACATCTTGGGGTTCAGGCCGCCGCGCTTGGCCTGCTCCTCGTTGAGGCCCCAGTACTTCCACACCGTCTCGGGCGTCGACTGCGCGTAGTGCGGCAGCCACTTGTGGCCGCGGCCGGCCGCCGTCACCGAGAAGCCCGAGGCGCGCGCCCAATCGACCAGCTCGCAGATCAGCGCCGGCTGGTCGCCATAGGCGAGGCTGTAGATCACGCCCGCCTCGGCGGCGCGCTTGGCGAGCAGCGGGCCGCAGAAGGCGTCGGCCTCGACCGTCACCATGACCACGCTCTTGCCGTTGCGGAACGCTTCCAGCGCATGCTCGACGGCAGCGATCGGATCGCCGGTCGATTCCACCACGACGTCGATCTCGGGGTGGGAGACCAGCGCGCGCCAGTCGTCGGTCAGGAAGGTATTGCCGTTGCGCCGGGCCTCGGCGAACGAGCCGGCGGCCGTCACCTCAGGCTTCCAGCCGAGCCGCGCCAGGTTCTCCCGCGCGCGCGGCGGCGAGAGGTCGGCGATGCCCAGCAGATGGATGCCCGGCGTGGTCGGGATCTGGCTCGAGATACATGGCGCCGAACTTGCCGGCGCCGATCAGGCCGATGCGCAGTGGCTTTGCGGCAGCGGCGCGCTCGAGCAGCATGCGATGCAGGTTCATTGTTTCCTCCGGATTATTCGGCGGCCGCCTGGCGGCGGGCGACGCGCGCCACGGCGTCGTCTTCCCAGGCGTCGATTGGCGTGAAATCGCGGTGCGCGATATGGGCCGGGCGCTTGAAGCGGCGGATCGCGTTCTGCACGGAGTTGTAGGTCACGTAGATGATCTGGCGGTCCCACGGCGACATGTTGGGCGGGCTGCCATGGACCAGGGTGCCGTGGAAGAAGATCGCCGAGCCGGGGCCGCCCTTGGGCGCCACGATGCCGCCCTGCTCGACCAGCTTCGCAATGGTGTCGTTGTCGATCACCCACAGCGGATAGGACGTCGTGGTGAGGTCGTGCTTGGCCTCGATCGCGCCCTTCTTGTGGCTCTTGGGAATGAACCACAGCGGGCCGTTGAACTCGTTCACCTCGTCGACGAACACCGCGAGGTTCATGGCCCGCGCCTCGGGCATGTCGTCGTCGGCCTTCCAGGTGCCGTAGTCCTGGTGCCACTGCCAGACATCGCCGTCGAAGGCGGCCTTCCCGTTGATCTTGAACTGGTGGATGTAGGTCTTGTCGCCCAGCAGCTGCTCGGCCGGCTCGACGAAGCGCGGATGGTGGACCAGCGCCTTGAACACCGGATGGTAGGTGTGCACGGCGAAGGCGGTGCGCACCACGTCGCCGGTCTTCTCGCGCACATTCTCCTCGCGGCGCTGCTGGAAGACGCCGGGGATCGCGGCCTTGAGGATCGCCGTCTCGTCGGGCGAGAAATAATTCGGGAAGAAGAGGTAGCCCTCCTCGTCGAACTGCCTCAGCTGCTCCTTGGTGAGCTTCATGGTTTCCTCCGTCTTGCTTGTTAGGCCGCGCGGGAAATCACGACTTTCAGGCGGCCGGTCAGGATGTCGGCCATCTGCTCGGCATGGCCGCGGCAGAGCGCCTCGGCTTCCTCGACCTGGCCGGCTTCGAGCGCCCGCAGGATGCCTTCGTGCTCGTCCCAGACACTGACCCGAAGGTCGCCTTCGCTCAGCGCCGCCGCCATGACGCGGCGCAGATGCTGCCAGTGCGGCTGCGCCGTCTCGCCGATCAGCGGGTTGCCCGAGGCCTCGTAGACGAACAGATGGAAATCGATGTCGGCCTCGATCGCCGCCGGCACGTTGCCGCTCGCTCCGGCGCGCCGGCCGACATCGAGCAGCAGTCGGCCGCGATGGGCGAGCTCAGGCGTGTAGTTCGCCGCGGCGAGCCGCGCCGCCGCGCCGTCGAGCGCCGCGCGCACGACGTAGAGGTTGCGAACCTGCTGCATGTCGAGCGGCGCCACGGCGACGCCTTTGCGGCCGGCATCGATCAGGAAGCCCTCGCGGCGCAGCAGCATCATGGCCTGCAGCACGGGCTGGCGGCTGACGCCGAACTTATTGGCGAGCTCCTCCTGGGTGATGCGGGCGCCGGCTTTCAGTTCGCCGGAGCAGATGGCTTCGAGCACCGCATCGTGGATGCGTTCGGACAAATCGGGTTCGGGCTGGATAGGTCGCATCATGGGTCTGTATACAGAACACAGAGGGCCAAGAGTCAACGGTTATGCGCCGAGATTGCGCAGCCGGGCGATGCGGGACTCGAGGTCGGGATGGGTGGCCATCAAGGCCGAGGTCTTGGCCGTCATGGCCCGAACCGGGTTGACGATGAACAGGTGCTGGGTGGCGTCGCTCACGCCGGGAAAGGGCTTGCCGGCCGCCGCCTCGAGCTTCTGCAGGGCCGAGATCAGCCCGTCCGGGTTGCGGGTGAACTGCACCGAGGTGGCATCGGCCAGGTACTCGCGCTGGCGCGACACCGCCATCTGCACGGCCTTGGCCGCGAGCGGCGCCAGGACGGCCACCACCAGCAGCACGATGATCAATATCGCCGAGCCGCCGGAGCTCTTGCGGTCATCGCTGCGCGAGCTGCTGTAGCTGCCCCATTGCAGCGCGCGCAGGATCATGGAGGCGACGAGGGCGATCAGGCCTACCGTGACGCCGACGATCGTCATGTAGCGCGTGTCGAGGTTGGCGATGTGCGCCCATCTCGTGGCCGATCACGCCCTGCAGCTCCTCGCGGTTCAGCGTGTCGAGCAGGCCGCGCGTGACGACGATGGCGGCGTTCGAGGTCGAGGTGCCGGTGGCGAAGGCGTTGAGCGCGTCGACCTCCATCACCATGACCTTGGGCATCGGCACGCCGGCCGCGATCGACATCTCCTCGACCACGTTGAACAGCTGCGGGGCGTCGGCCTTCTCGATCGGCTTGGCGTCGGCCATGGCGAGCACCATGCGGCTGCCGAAGGCGAGCGAGATCACGCTCCAGCCGACGCTCGCCGTTGCCATGATAGCGGCCGCCATCAGTCCGGTAGAGCTCACAGCGGCGACGGTGTCGGTGACGTAGCCTTCCAGCACCCAGCCGATCAGATAGCCGAACAGCGCCGCCAGCGCCGTCAGCACGACCAGCAGCAAGAGCGTGTTGCGGCGATTGGCGGCTTGGGCCGCGACGAAGTTCGTGGTGGCGGCCATAGCCCAGAAACCCGTACTAGCGCAGCGCGACCTTGGGCACCTCGCGCTCGGCCTCCGGCATGTTGAAGAGCTCCATCGGACCGAAGCCCAGTGACGCCGCCGCCAGCACGGCCGGGAAGCTCTGGCGGCGCGTGTTATAGGAGTTGACCGAGTCGTTGTAGAACTGGCGCGAGAACGCGATCTTGTTCTCGGTGCTGGTGAGCTCTTCCTGCAGCTGCTTGACGTTGTCGTTGGCCTTGAGCTGCGGATAGCTCTCGACCAGCGCGAACAAGCCGCGCGTGGCCTGGCTGAGCGCGGCTTCGGCCGGGCCGGATTGCGCGGGGCCGGAGGCGGCCGCGGCGGCATTGCGCGCCTGGATCACCTTGGTGAGCGTCTCCTGCTCGTAGCCCATGGCATCCTTCACCACCTGCACCAGGTTGGGAATGAGGTCATGGCGGCGCTTGAGCTGCACGTCGATCTGGCTCCACGCCGTCTGCGCCTGATTGCGGCCGCCGACCAGGCCGTTGTAGGTGGCGATCAGCCAGATGGCGATCAGCGCAATAACGCCAAGGACAATCCAGAGAGTCATGCCGGGGTCTCCTTTGCCAGCAGGCTCCAGTTTAGTCATGATCGCCTGCATGCGGGAGGAATAACAATGGATGCGAGTGCACTCCTGAAGAAGTTCTGCTCGGCCGTCGAGCGGCGTGACGGCAAGGCCTTTGCCGAGCTGTTCAGCGAAGACGGCGTCTACCACGATGTTTTCTATGGCGCCTTCAAGGGCCGCGCGAGGATCGCCGAGATGGTGGACGACTGGTTCCATCGCACGGCGCGCGACTTCCGCTGGGAGATGTTCCGGCCGGTGAGCGACGGCAAGATGCTCTATGCCTACTACACCTTCAGCTACGTCTCGACCTTGCCCGAGGCCAAGGGCAAGCGTGTCGGCTTCGACGGCGTGTCGATCATGACGCTCAAGGACGGCAAGATCGCCGAATATCGCGAGGTCGCCAATTCGAGCATGGGCCTGCTCGAGATCGGCTTCGCGCCGGAGCGCGTCGCCAAGATCCTTGCCAAGGAGGCCGCGCACATCAAGGCGCGGCCGGAGTGGGCGCGCCACTCGAGCTAGTCGCGCAACAGCTCGTTGATCGAGGTCTTCGACCGCGTGCGCTCGTCGACGTCTTGGTGATGATCACGCAGTAGCGGGCTGGCCGATCCGGGCCGCCGCCCATGGTGCCGGGGTGGACCACGGAATAGGGCGGCACCTTTCCGATGTGGATTTGGCCGGTCTCGCGATCGACGATTCGCGTGTTGGCCGAGATGAACACGCCCATCGACAGCACCGAGCCGGTGCCGACGATCACGCCCTCGACCACTTCCGAGCGCGCGCCGATGAAGCAGTTGTCCTCGACGATCACCGGGTTGGCCTGCAAGGGCTCGAGCACGCCGCCGATGCCGACGCCGCCCGAGAGATGGCAGTTCTTGCCGATCTGGGCGCACGAACCGACGGTCGCCCAGGTGTCGACCATGGTGCCGGTATCGACATAGGCGCCGAGATTGACGAAGGACGGCATCAGCACGACCGACGGGGCCACATAGGAGCCGCGGCGCACGATCGAGCCCGGCACGGCGCGAAAGCCCGCCTTGGCAAAGCGCGCGGCGTTCCAGCCGGTGGTCTTGAGCGGCACCTTGTCGAACCACGGTGCGGCGCCCAGGCCCGGGAAGGAAGCGCCGCCATCCATCGGCACCGAGTTATAGAGCCGGAACGAGAGCAGCACGGCCTTCTTCAGCCACTGGTGCACAACCCATTCGCCGCCGACTTTCTCGGCCGTGCGGAACGATCCGTCGTCGAGGCCGGCGATCGCCGCCTCGACGGCGTCACGCACTTCACCCTTGGTGGCGCTGTTGATGCCGTCGCGATTTTCCCACGCCGCGTCGATGGTGGTCTGAAGTTGCTTGCTCATCATCCCCTCTGAAAAGGCCGCCGGACCTTATATGCTGGCCCCGATGGGCTTCAAGCTCCCCGAATCGGTGCTGGTGGTGGTGCATACGGCGCAATTGCAGGTGCTGCTGCTGGAGCGGGCGGCGCAACCCGGCTTCTGGCAGTCGGTCACCGGCTCGCGCGAACCCGACGATCCCGATCTTGAGGCAACTGCCCGCCGCGAGCTTCTGGAAGAGACCGGCCTCGCGCTGGGCACGCTCACCGACTGGAAGCTCACCAATCGCTACGAGATCTGGCCGCAATGGCGCGCGCGCTACGCGCCCGACGTGACGCACAACACCGAGCACGTGTTCGGTTTCCGGGTGCCCGAGATCACGGTGGCCACGCTCGATCCCGCCGAACATACTCGGCAGGTCTGGCTGCCGTGGCAGGAGGCGATGGAAAAGGTGTTCTCACCAACGAACCGCGACGCGATATGGCAGCTGTCGCGTCGGTAGCCGAGCCTCACAAGGAAGCCTCGAAGCTCGGCCAGTTCAGTTGGGCGCTGTTCGACTGGGCGAACCAGCCCTTCTTCACCGTCGTCACCACGTTCATCTTCGCGCCCTACTTCGCCAACGTCATGGTCGGCGACCCGATCAAGGGCCAGGCGGAATGGGCTTTTACGCAATCGACCGCAGGCGTGATCATCGCCGTGCTGAGCCCTTTCCTGGGTGCCATGGCCGATGCCGGCGGCCGGCGCAAACCCTACGTCTTCGCCTTCCAGCTCCTGCTGTTCGCCGGTTGCGCGGCGCTGTGGTGGGCCTATCCCAACCGGCCGGACCTTGCCGGGCCGATCAGCTGGGCTGTCGTCGCCGCGACCGTGGGCGCGGAGATGTCGATCGTGTTCAACAATGCGCAGCTCCCCAACATCGTGCGGCCCGAGCGCATGGGCTGGCTGTCGGGCTTCGGCTGGGGCTTGGGCTATTGCGGCGGACTGATCGCGCTCGGCATCGTGCTGACGGCCAGTCACTTCCAGGCCCGGCTCGGACTTGACGTGGCGAGCAACGAGCTCGAGCGCCTGACGGGACCGGCCTCGTCGCTGTGGCTCGCGCTGTTCGTGCTGCCGATGTTCCTGTTCACGCCCGACCATGCCGGCGTGCGGCGCATGCCGTTGCTGCAAGCCGCCAAGCAAGGCGGCGCGTCGCTGCTCTCGACGGTGCGCAAGCTGCGTCATTTCCAGAACGCGCTCACCTATCTCATCGCCTTCATGCTCTACAACGATGGCCTGGCCGCCATCATCGCCTTCGGCGGCGTCTACGCGTCGGCGACCTTCGGCTGGGATACGACCACGCTCGGCATCTTCGGCATCATCCTGACGGTATTTGCCATCCCCGGAGCCTTCCTGGGCGGCAGGATCGACGACCTGATCGGCAGCAAGCGCACCATCCAGATCGCCATCGCCGGCGTGATCATCGCCACGGCGGGCATCGTCGGCGTCACGGGAGATCGCGTGCTGTTCTTCCTGCCGGCCGACCCGCTCAGTGCAACGCGCGGCCTGTTCGGCTCGGTGCAGGAAAAGGTCTTCATGGCCTTCGCGTTGCTGCTCGGCTTCTGCATGGGCCCGATGCAGGCGGCCAGCCGGACCATGATCGGCCGCCTCGCCCCGCCCGGCATGACGGGCGAGTTCTACGGCCTGTTCGCGCTTTCCGGCCGCGCCACCGCCTGGATGGCGCCCACGGCGATCGGCATCATCACCACGGCCACTCGATCCAACCGGCTGGGCGTGGCGTGCGTGCTGGTCTTCCTGGTGCTAGGCTTTTGCCTGCTCTGGCGGGTGCGCGAGGAGCGCGCCGGAATCGAAGGAGGCGTCCCATGATCACGGCCATCGTGAACTTCAAGTTGCCGGCCGATATCGATGCCAAGAAGGCCGCCGAACTCTTCAAGGGCTCGGCGCCCAAGTATCGCGGCCTGAAGGGCCTGGTGCGCAAGTACTATCTGTTCGACGACGAAAAGCGCATCGGCGGCGGGGTCTATCTGTGGAAGAGCAAGGCCGACGCCGAGGCGGTCTACACGCCGCAATGGAAGGCCTATATCGCCGAGCGCTACGGCACGCCGCCCGACATCCGCTATTTCGAGACCTCGGTGGTGGTCGACAACGAGAGCGAGAAGACGATCCTCGACGCCGCGGCCTAGGCCGCCGTCGTCTTCCCCTTGAACAGTGCAAAGGTCGTTCACCACGCAGCGTGGGCAGTCGGGCGTGCGCGCCTTGCAGGTGTAGCGGCCGTGCAGGATCAGCCAGTGATGGGCGTGCAGGCGGTATTCCTCGGGGACGCGCTTTAGGAGCTTCAGCTCGACCTCGAGCGGGTTCTTGCCCGGCGCCAGACCGGTGCGGTTGCCGACGCGGAAGATGTGCGTGTCGACCGCGATGGTGGCTTCGCCGAAGGCCACGTTCATCACCACGTTGGCGGTCTTGCGGCCGACGCCGGGCAGCGCCTGCAGCTCCTCATGCGTATGCGGCACCTCGCCGCCATGGTTCTCGATCAGGAGCTTGCTGAGCGCCGATCACGTTCTTGGCCTTGGTGCGAAAGAGGCCGATCGGTCTTGATGTAGCCGATCAGCTTGCGTCTCGCCGAGCGCCACCATGTCGGCCGGCGTCTTGATGAACTTGAACAGGGGCTCGGTCGCGCGGTTGACGCCGACGTCGGTCGCCTGCGCCGACAGCACGACGGCCACCAGCAGCTGATAGACTGTATCGTACTGCAGTTCGGTTTCCGGCTCGGGAATGGCCTTCTTGAGACGAGCGAAGAACTCGGGGATGACGGCGGGCTTCATCAGGGCCATATAGCTTCATAGCATGGCGGACACCGTCCACTTTTCCACTTTGCTCAGGCCCCACCGCAGCCTGTCGCCGCTGGGCTTCAAGTGGCTGATCCGCGCCGCCATCGCCGCCAACCTCTTGATCGGCTTGCCGATGTTCATCCTCGGCGCCTGGCCGGTGCTGGGCTTCATGGGCCTCGACGTCTGGCTGCTCTACTGGATGTTCCAGCGCAGCTACACCGATGCACGGCGCAGCGAAACCCTGACTCTGACCGACCGCGAGCTGATCGTCGACCGCATCGCCCCCGACGGCGAGCGCGAGCAGCACCGGCTCGATGCCTATTGGCTGAAAGTCGACCAGGGCGAGCGGCTGGTCGTGACCTCGCGCGGCAACCGGGTGGTGATCGGCCGCTTCCTGTCGCCCGGAGAACGCCACGAGGTCGGCGAGCAGCTCGAAAGCCGCCCTCGCCGACCTGCGCGCGCCGCGTTACCGGCACAAGTGGGACTAGAGCCCCAGTACGTCCTTCATGCCATAGAGGCCGGGCTTCTTGCCCTTGAGCCACAGCGCGCCGCGCACGGCGCCCGAGGCGTAGGTCTCGCGGCTGAAGGCGCGATGGCTGAGCTCCAGCCGCTCGCCGGCGGCCGCGAACATCACCGTGTGCACGCCGACCTCCTCGCCGCCCCGCAACGTGGCGAAGCCGATCTCGCCGGTCGGTCGCGCGCCGGTATGGCCGTCGCGGCTCTTGCGCCAGACCTCCTCGAGCTTGACCTTGCGGCCCGCCGCCGCGGCGCGGCCGAGCGCCAGCGCGGTGCCCGAGGGCGCGTCGATCTTGTGGCGATGGTGCATCTCCAGCACCTCGATGTCGTAGGCAGGATCAAGCATCGAGGCGGTCTTCTCGACCAACGACAGCAGGACATTGACGCCAATCGACATGTTGGCCGCCCACAGGATCGGCGTCTTCTTCGCGCATTCATGCACCGCCGCCGTCTGCTCGGGATTGAGGCCGGTCGTGCCGATCACCATGGCGACGCCCTTGTCGGCGGCGATCCTGGCATGCGCGACGGTCGCTGCGGGCACGGTGAAGTCGATGATCGTGTCGGCCGCCCCGATGGCGGCCGCGGCATCGGACACGATTTTCACCCCGCCGCCGGCATCGGTGCCGAGCTTGTTGCTGCCCGGACCTTCCAGCGCGGCGGCGAGCTTGCAGCCCTCGGTGCGCGCGATCTCAGCGATCAGCATCTGGCCCATGCGGCCGGCGGCGCCGGCAATGGCGATCTTCATTTCATTTCCCCTCGGATGCGATAGCCTTGAGCCTATGCTTTTTATGGTCATCGAGAAATTCAAGAATCAGGACGGCAAGGCCGTCTATCGCAAGCTGCGCGACTTCGGGCCGCGCGCCTGCCCGACGGACTCAAATTTATCTCAAGCTACGTATCAGCCGATCTCAGCCGGTGCTTCCAGCTCATGGAGGCCGACGACGTCACCCTGTTCCAGCGCTGGATCGCCGACTGGCAGGACGTCGTCGAGTTCGAGGTCGTGCCGGTGGTCGAGGGCAAGGCCACGCGCGAGGCGCTGGGGCCGATGCTGTAGTGGTCGAAACCCGCCAACATCAGGTCTCACAGGGGAACGGGGTCGGCTTCCAGTATCTGGTGAGCTTCATCCCGTTGACTGCATGAGCTTCCCAGTCGTGCAGCAACGGCAGAATGCGGCTTCGGTCTGTCTGGAGAAGGCGCATGAGGTAGGCCATGCGCCATATGAGGTTAGGGTGGTACCGATATTCTTCGGTCACTGATGCGACGGGGTAGCGCTGATCCGTGAGACCAATCACGTGTGACATCACTTTTTCAGCGGCGTCAAAATCGCCTTCGGAGCAGGCGCCCAATGCTGCCGTGAAGACGTACTTCGGCGATGCTAGATCACCAACAATTCCCCCAATGTAAGCGGGCGATTCTTCGTGCCGCTTTCGATCGACGATGTGTTCGACGGGCGGCAACGCGTAGCGTTCCATCTGATCGCATAATTCTTGTGAAGTCTTCTCGAGGTCGGTCTCCCAATCCTCTTTCATGATATACGTATGTTGTCCGGCATTGCCCATGGTATCCACGGTGTCCCGACCATTGCACAGCTGGTGGACAAACGTGACGGTGTCGGAAGCGCTGCTGAATCGCGAGATGTTAAAGAAAGCCCCTCGCAGATAGTGCGTGACCGGCACGAAGAAGAGCATCCGCCCGGTGAATGCGAGATCCTTCCGCCTGGTTAGCAGGGGCTGAAGGAGCTTCTTTAGTTCACGACCGGTGGGCATCAGGGAACGTGTATCGGTATGAAGTAGATGTTCTGGTATCCCGCCCTCACGAAGTTCGCGTACAGGCCAGCCTCTCGACCGTAGCGCTTGATCACCTCGCCGGGAATTGTCGCGCCTCCGGTCTTGAGTTCATAGACACATACGGTGACGTGATCCGTATGCAGTTCGACAACGTCTATGCGGGATGAACCTTTGGCGTAGCTGGGCGATATACCCTGACGAACGGCAAGTTCTGCGCTCAACTCGCGTACGCCCCTTTCCTCCAGACGAGATTGAATGTCATCCATCTTGAGCCTCAGCTCGACTTCTCTGTGAACGCGCTGCCCGTAGGTCTTGCCGTTGATCAAGCCCGCGGCCTTGTACTTCTCGGCCGCTTCCATCCCGTACCGCTCATATTCGGCAAAGTTTGGGCACACTTGGAGAACTTCTTGTCGTGTTGCCTCGCGCGGAACGGTCGTGGCGCCTTGATCGGTCGAGACACCAATGCGCATCTCGATCTTTGAAGGAAGAGATATCGGTGGCGGAGGCAGTTCGTTGCCGCTACCAGGAGCGGTCTGCACGCGATTGGCGGTTTCGTCAGCGTTCGCCGCGCTCCGCCGATCGATGACGCCGCCCGTTGCCAGCAACCGATCGGCTGCCTCTGCGCCGATCGCACCTCGAAGCTGGTCGGCGTCGACAAGCACGGGTCGGCGACCAGGCAGCCCGTCACCGAACGTTGCGTCGACCGGCGGCAATTCTTGCCATTTGGCGCCAATGCTGGTGCCCAACAGACCATCCTTGACGCGCTGTTCGAGGATCACCGATCGTTGGCCGATCGGCCGGCGCGCGCGCAAGTCGTCCCCGAGCGGAATGGTCTCGTCCCCCGGGACGATCTTCGGCAAAGCGATCAAAGGGGCTGCGAGACCTACGGCGGGCGCGGCCGCCACCGCCAGCGGCGCCAGGCGCGCGGCAACCGGGGCAAGGGGTCCGCTGCTCCACGCGCTTTCGCCAGCGGCGGCGAGAGTTGTCGCCGCGGTTGCTGTTTTCGTTTGCGGCGCCACCGCCTGAAGGGCCGCCAGCCCGGCCTCAGCTTCCCGGTACTCCGGACTGCCAGGCGGCGGCTCAACGCTCGGAGCAATCCCGCGACCCCCGGTGTAGCTGTCGTCTTCTGGCCACGGCCTCGTACGCAGATAGTCCCACCTGGGAGAAAGCGATGAAGCGGAGCCGAGGATCGTGCTGAAGCCAAGGTCGTTCGTGCCGGAACTGCGGTCTGGGTACCAAAAATCCGGAAACTTGAAATCGGCCATGGCGTAAATCTAACCGACGTCGGTCGGAACTCACCTACTTTGGTCATTAGAAGTTCAATCGCCGACTTCATCGGAATCGGCAGGGGCGCGAGAGGTCGCTGCTCTAGGGCTTGTGGCGATGGCAGCCGACGATGTGATCGTCGACCATGCCGGACGCCTGCATGAAGGCGTAGCAGATCGTCGAGCCGACGAACTTGAAGCCCGCCTTCTGCAGCGCCTTGGCCAGGGCGTCGCTTTCAGGTGAGCGGGCCGGCACGTCCTTCAGGCTCTTGGGATGGTTCTTCTTCGGCTTGCCGCCGACGAAGCTCCACAGGAACTTGGCGAACGAGCCTTCGCGTTCGACCAGCGCGAGATAGGCCTTGGCGTTGCTGACGCTGGCGTCGATCTTGCCCTTGTGGCGGATGATGCCGGGGTCGGCCAGCAGCTTCCTCAATTTGGCCGGCGTGTAGCGCGCGATCTTCTTCGGATCGAAGCCGTCATAGACCTTGCGGTAGTGCTCGCGCTTGCTGCAGCACCGTGATCCAGGAGAGGCCGGCCTGGCAGCCTTCGAGCGTCAGCAGCTCGAACAACGCGCGGTCGTCCTTGAGCGGACGGCCCCATTCCGTGTCGTGATATTTCTGGTAGATCGGATCCGCGCTCGCCCAGCCGCAGCGCGCCTTGCCGTCGGTGCCGCTCACCGTATTGTGCTTCCAAACCATGTCGGAGGGAATCAATGCCCAAGAATCTCGCCGACCTCAAGGTCTGCATCTTCGATGTCTTCGGCACGGTGGTCGATTGGCGCGGCAGCCTGATCGAGGACCTGCCCAAGCTCGGCAAGAAATACGGCCTCGACACCGACTGGACGAGCTTCGCCGTCGACTGGCGCGGCCTCTACCAGCCGCAGATGAACCGCGTGCGCAAGGGCGAGCTGCCGTGGACGCGCATCGACGACCTGCACAAGGAAGCCTTCGAGATGCTTGCTGAAGAAGCGCGGGCTGAAGCATCCGGGCGAGGAAGGCGCATGGGACTTCACGCATCTCTGGCACAAGCTCCGGCCGTGGCCCGATTCGGTCGAGGGCATCGGCCTGATGAAGAAGAAGTACGTCGTGGCGACGCTCAGCAACGGCAACGTCGCCTTGCTGATCAACATGGCCAAGCACAGCGGCATTCCGTGGGACCACTGCTTCTCGGGCGAAACCTTCAAGCACTACAAGCCCGATCCCAAATCCTATCTCGGCGTGGTCGACAGCATGTATCTCAAGCCGCACCAGGTGATGCTGGTGGCGGCCCACAACGGCGATCTCGCTGCCGCCCAGAAATGCGGTCTGTCGACCGGCTTCGTGATCCGTCCCAACGAGCATGGCCCCGGCCAGAAGCGCGACCTGAAGCCCGAGGGCGACTGGGACGCGGTCGGCAACTCGATCATCGAGGTGGCCAAGAAGATCGGCTGTTAGGTCTCACTGAGACCGCACGCCGCCCGACATCATCGAGGGCGGACGACGTGATTCACGTGATTTTCCAAACTGCGCGAGGGGGGGTGGGGTGGAAAATGGAAAAAAGTGCCTCAAACCCTTATGCCATCGGCATCGGACGTTTTCCACGCGGTGGAAAAACGGCGGCAAATCCCGGCGCTGGATTTCCTTAGACCCCGATCGTGGCCAGGTCCTGCAACCAGTGCTGGGCCTGCCCGTACGACTTGATCTTGGGCGAAAGCCTCCGGATCAGAGTTTCGGCCGCCGCGATCGCCAGGTCGTGGCACGTTCGTAGGCAGCGCCCACCGCAAAGACACTGGCCTCGTCGAAAGCGCGACCGGCGAGCTGGAAGGCGAGCGGAAAGCCGTCGCTGTCGAAGCCGCAGCACACCGTCAGTGCGGGCTGTCCCGTGACGTTGAACGGCATGGTGAGCGAGGGTTTGTCGAGGAAGTGGAAGATCGGCTGCGGCTCCTTGAAGGCCTCCGGCGGTCCCCACTGGTTGGCGGTCATCACCAGGTCATAGCCGCGCATGGCCGCCTTCATGTCCTGGTGGAGCTGGCGGCGGAAGCGCAGGGCGGAGATGTACTGCTCGGCGGTGATGAAGGCGCCGAGCTGGAAGCGCCGGCGCGTGGTGTAGCCGAACTTCTCCGGCGTCTCGATCACCTCCTGGCGATGGATGGCATGCGCCTCGGTGGTGATGATGACGCGTCCGCAGATGTGATAGTCCCAGAGGTCGGGGAGGACGACGTCCTCGACGGCGGCGCCGAGGTCCTTCAGCACGCGCACCGCCTCATCGATGCCCTTCTTCGTGTCGGGCGTGACGCTGGCGTCCTTGCCCTCATACCAGTGCCGCGCCAGCGCGATGCGCATGCCCTTGATCGGCCGCTGCGCGGCCGCGCCATAGTCGACCTTCGCGGTCTTGGCCGAGGCCTGGTCGTTGGGATCGTGTCCCGCCAGCACGTCGAGCATCAGCGCGCAATCCTCGACCGTCCAGGCGAGCGGGCCTGCGGTGTCGAGGCTGAAGGCGAGCGGGAAGATGCCGCAGCGGCTCACCAGGCCATAGGTCGGCTTGATACCGGCGGTGCCGCAGAAGCCCGCCGGATTGCGGATCGAGCCGCCGGTGTCGGAGCCCATCGCGCCCATGCAGAGCGCCGCCGCTACCGCAGCCCCTGAGCCGCTCGACGAGCCGCCGGGCTGATGCTTGGTGTTCCACGGATTGAGCACCGCGGGGAACGGCTGGTCCGGCGTCATGGCGCCGTTGGCGAATTCATGCGTGCCGAGCTTGCCCAGGATCACCGCGCCTGCGTCTTTGAGACGGCGCACCGTCTCGGCGTCGATCGCCGGCACATAGTCGGCCTTGAGATGCGAATGGCCGGTCGTTTTGATGCCGGCAGTCTCGTAAATGTCCTTCAGCGCCACCGGGATGCCGTGCATGGGGCCGCGCCGCAGCCCGCCCTTCATCTCCATGTCGGCCTGGCGGGCGGCGTTGCGTGCGAGTTCCGCGGTGACGGTGATGTAGCTTGCGATATTGTGATCGACGGCCTTGATGCGATTCGAGGAAGGTTTCGGTGAGAGCGGTCGCGGTGAGCTCGCCGCGCGCCATCAGGCGGCCGGCTTCGGCGATGCCGAGCGTCGTCAGATCGGGCATGGCGCGCTCTATTCGTCGGCGCGGAAGACATGCGGCGGTTCGGCCGCCCAGGCCGAACGGCTGGGAATGCGATCCATCAGGGCGAACAGGCCGAGATAGCCCTTGTGCAGGTGCTCGATATCCTCGGACGTCAGCTTGAGCCCGGACAGTGCGGCGCGTGCGTTGAACTCCTCGAGCGTTGGCGGTGCCTTCGGCGACGGCATATGCTCCTCCCCAGCCAAGGCCCATGCAATCGACATGCCGCGCCGCCTTGGCTTGGCGCTTGCATGCCTGCTCCCGGACAAGGGAGCAGGGAATGTTCAAACATCTTCGGATCGCCGCCGCCAGCCTGGGCTTCGTCGCCGCCTCGGCCATGCCCGCCCTGTCACAGGGCACGCTGCGCATCGGCATGACGGCCGCCGATATTCCGCAAACCACTGGCCAGCCCGACCAGGGCTTCGAGGGTTACCGCTTCGCCGGCTACACGATCTACGACGGCCTGGTGAACTGGGACCTCTCCAAGGCCGACACCATCGCCGACATCAAGCCTGGCCTCGCCACCGAATGGTCGGCCGTCGAAGGCGATCCCAAGCGCTGGACCTTCAAGCTGCGCCAGGGCGTGAAGTTCCACGACGGCACAGATTTCGACGCCGATGTAGTGGTGTGGAATCTCGAGAAGATCCTGAACGACAAGTCACCGCAATTCGATCCCAAGCAGGCGGCGCAGGCCCGCGGCCGCGTGCCGACGTTGGTCGGATGGAAGGCGGTCGACAAGTACACGGTGGAGCTCACCACCCGGGTCGTGAACTCGCTGTTTCCCTACGACATGTCCTACATCTTCTTTTCGAGTCCGACACAGTGGGAGAAGCTCGGCAAGGACTGGGTGAAGTACGCGCAGCAACCCGTCGGCACCGGGCCGTTCAAGGTCGATCGCGTGGTGCCGCGCGAGCGGCTCGAGCTGTCGCGCTTCGACGGCTACTGGGACAAGGCGCGCGTGCCGAAGCTCGACAAGGTGCTGCTGTTTCCCATGCCCGAGGCCGCCACCCGCACGGCGGCGCTGCTGGCCGGGCCAGGTCGACTGGATCGAGGTGCCGGCGCCCGACGCCATCCCGCGGCTGAAGCAGGGCGGCATGGCGATCGTCACCAACAAGTACCCGCACAACTGGGCCTATCAGCCCAGCATGATCGAAGGCTCGCCTTGGACCGACATCCGCGTGCGCAAGGCCGCCAACCTCGCGATCGACCGGGCCGGTCTCAAGAAGCTGCTCGGCGGCTTGATGGAGGAGGGCAAGGGCGCGGTGTATCCCGGCCACCCGTGGTTCGGCTCGCCCACTTTCGACATCAAGTACGATCCGGAAGCCGCCAAGAAGCTGCTGGCCGAGGCGGGGTACAGCGCGACCAAGAAGCCCAAGATCAAGATCGCGATCTCGACGTCGGGCTCGGGCCAGATGCTGCCGCTGCCGATGAACGAGTACGTGCAGGAGAACCTGAATGCCGTGGGCTTCGATACGTCGTTCGAGGTCATGGAATGGAATGCGCTGATCACCTTCGGCTTCCAGCCGGTGACCGGCGAGGTCTCGACCAAGGCCGGAACCAACGGCCTCAACATCAGCCGCGCCACGGTCGATCCCTACTCGGCCTTCATGCGGCTCTATCATAGCGACTACGTGCCGCCGAAGGGCGCCAACTGGGGACTGCTGAAGGATCCCAAGCTCGATGAGCTGATCAACAAGGCGCACACCTCGTTCGACCGGGCGGCACAGACCAAGGCGCTGGCCGACGTCCACACCTACATCGTCGACCAGGCCTACTGGGTCTGGATCGCCTACGACCTCAACCCGCGCGCCATGAGCCCCAAGGTGAAGGGCTTCGTGCAGGCCCAGAGCTGGTTCCAGGACCTCACGCCGATCACGATGCAGTAGATGCTGCTCTACGCGCTTCGTCGGCTGATCTACCTCGTGCCGGTGGCGTTCGGGGTGTCGCTGCTCGTCTTCGCCCTGGTGCATCTGGCGCCGGGTGATCCGATCTCGGCCATCGTGCCGCCTGATGCGCCCCAGGAAGTCGTCGACAAGCTCAAGGAATATTACGGCTTCGACAAGCCATTGCCGGTTCAATACTTCCGCTGGTTGATGGTGACCCTGAGCGGCGATTTCGGAACCTCGATCGGCACCGGCCGGCCGGTCATTGACGAGGTATCGTCGGCCTTCGGCAACACCATCATCCTGGCGATCGCCGCCACACTGCTCGCCTTCTCGCTCGCCATCTTCCTCGGCACCGCGGCGGCCTACGCCAAGTCGCGCGCCGTCGACCGCTTGGTGACCCTGATCTCGCTGATGGGCGTGAGCGTGCCGCACTTTTGGCTGGCGATCGTGCTGGTCATCGTCTTCTCGGTCGAGCTCGGTTGGCTGCCGCCCATGGGGATCGGCCCGGAAAACGCCACCGGCTGGCATTTCGACCGGGCGCACCTCGCCCACATGGTCCTGCCGACCATCGCCCTGTCGGTGATTCCGCTCGGCGTCATGACCCGCACCGTGCGTTCGACCATCAAGGAAATCCTCAACATGGAGTTCGTGACGGCGCTCCAGGCCAAGGGCATGAACGACCGCCAGATCCTGTTCCATGTCCTGAAGAATGCCGCGCCGACCTGCCTCGCCGTCATGGGCCTGCAGGCCGGCAACCTGATCGGCGGCTCGATCCTGATCGAGACGGTGTTCGCTTGGCCGGGCACCGGCTTCCTGCTGAACAGCGCCATTTTTCGCCGCGACTTGCCGATCCTGCAGGGCACCACGCTGGTGCTGGCCTTCTTCTTCATGATGCTCAACCTTACCGTCGACGTGATCCAGACCATGGTCGACCCGCGCATCAAGCGAGGCTGAGGTCATGGCGATCCAAAGCCCCTCGATCGACATCGCCGGCGCCGCCCCCGTCGGGCCGGCGCTGACGCCGGTGACGCGTGGCTACTGGCAGTCGGTGCGCCGGCGGCTCGGCCGCGATCCGGTGACCCTGCTGTGCGGCGCTGTGCTGCTGCTGATCGTGGCTTCGGCGCTGACGGCGCCCTGGCTGGGTCTCGCCGATCCCTACAAGACCTCGATGATCCGCCGGCTCTATCCGCTCGGCTCGCCCAACTTCCTGCTGGGCACCGACGAACTGGGGCGCGACATGTTCTCCCGCCTGATCTATGGCGGCCGGCTCTCGCTGTTCATGGGCGTGACGCCGGTGGCCTGCGCGCTGCTGATCGGCGGCACGCTCGGCATCACCGCCGGCTTCTCCGGCGGCTGGGTCAACATGATGATCATGCGCATCATGGATGTGTTCTACGCCTTCCCGTCCGTGCTGCTCGCGATCTCGCTGTCGGGCGCCATGGGGGCGGCGTGCGAGAACACGCTGATCGCGCTCACCCTGGTGTTCATTCCGCCGATCTGTCGCGTGTCCGAAAGCGTCACCACCCAGGTGCGCGGCTTCGACTTCGTCGACGCCGCCCGGGCCTCCGGCGCCAGCGCGCTCGCCATCGTGCGCGTGCACGTGCTGGGCAATGTGCTGGGGCCGATCCTGGTCTACGCCACCTCGCTGATCAGCGTGGCGATCATTCTGGCGGCCGGTCTCTCCTTTCTTGGTTTGGGCGTGAAGCCGCCCGAGCCGGAATGGGGCCTGATGCTGAACACCCTGCGCCAGGCGATCTATGTGAACCCGGTCCTGGCGGCCTTGCCCGGCGTCATGATCTTCATCACCTCGATCTGCTTCAACCTGATGAGCGACGGGCTGCGCGCCGCCATGGACGTGAAGGCCTGATGGAGCGCGACATGCGTTCCGCCGCTGCCGATCGCGGCGGTCGCGGGGCCGCCCAGCCGCTGCTGCTGGCAACCGGGCTGCGCAAGCATTTCCCTGTGGCCGGCGGATTGCTCGGGCGCACGACCAAGGTCGTGCGCGCCGTGGATGATCTCAGCCTGTCGGTCGCCAAGGGCGAGACCCTGGGCATGGTGGGCGAATTGGGTTGCGGCAAGTCGACGGTGGCGCGCCTGCTGATCCGCCTGCTCAAGCCTGATCGTGGCACCATGGTGCTGGACGGCGATCCGGTCGACGAGCCGCACGGCATCACGGTGAACGAGCTGCGCCGGCAAGGTGCAGATGGTGTTCCAGGATTCCTACGCCTCGCTCAATCCCAGGCTCACCATCGCCGAGAACGCTGGCCTTCGCGCCCGAAGGCGCATGGCCTGCCGCCTCCGAGGCCCGCGAACGCGTGCGCGGTCTGCTGACCAAGGTCGGGCTCGAGCCCGACACTCTACATGGAACGCTATCCGCACGAGCTGTCCGGCGGCCAGCGCCAGCGGGTGAACATCGCCCGTGCGCTGGCGCTTCAGCCCGCGGTTGGTGATCCTCGACGAGGCGGTGTCGGCGCTCGACAAGTCGGTCGAGGCGCAGGTCCTGAATATGCTGCGTCGATCTCAAGAGCGAGCTTCGGCCTCACCTACTTGTTCATCTAGCCACGATCTCAACGTGGTGCAGTATCATCAGCGACCGCGTGCTGGTGATGTATCTCGGCAAGATCGTCGAGCTCGGCGCCGGTCGACGCGATCTACGGCAACCCGCAGCATCCCTATACGCGGCGCTTGCTGTCGGCGCGGCCGACGATGGATCCGCGCAAGCGACACCAAGGAGGCGCCAATTCAGCGGCGATCCGCCCAACCCGATCGATCCGCCGTCGGGCTGCCGCTTCCGCACCCGCTGCCCGTTCGCCGAGGATGTCTGCGCCCGCGTCGAACCGCCGCTTGCCGAGCACGGCCGCGCAATCGGTGGCCTGCCACATGCGCGGTGCGCGGCTCCGGTCATACGAAGGCGCGCCTGAGCATGAGCCGAGCTTGCTGCAAGTTCAGCGACCTCGAAGGTCACGCTTCAGTGACGCCCGACCGCAACCGTCGCATGCGGTGAACGGCGTCAGCTTCGAGGTGAAGCGAGGCGAGACGCTCGGCATCCTGGGCAAATCGGGTTCCGGCAAGAGCGTCACCCTGCGCTCGATCCTGCGGCTGCATCCCGAGCACCGCACGCGCTGGTCGGGCAGCATCAAGCTCGAGGGCGACGAGATCCTGTCGATGAGCGGCGGCGCGCTCGCGCGACCTGCGCGGCAATCGCGGTTGCCATGATCTTCCAGGAGCCGGCGACGGCCTTCGATCCGGTGTTCACCATCGGCCATCAGATCGCCGAGACGGTGCGCCGCCACGACCGGCAAGGGCGAGGCCGACGCCATGAAGCGCGCCCGCGAGTTGCTCGAAATGGTGCGCATCCCCTCGCCGGCTCAGCGGCTGAAGGCCTATCCGCACGAGATGTCGGGCGGCATGCGCCAGCGCGCCATGATCGCGCTGGCGCTCTCCTGCAATCCGAGCCTCCTGCTGGCCGACGAGCCGACGACCGCGCTCGACGCGACCGTCCAAATTCAAGTGTTGCTGTTGATCCGGGAACTGCAGCGCGAGCTCGATCTCGGCGTGATCTTCGTTACCCACGATATCGGCGTGGCGGTCGAGGTCTCCGACCGCATCGGCGTGATGTATGCCGGCAAGCTGGTCGAGCTGGGCGGCGGTCGAGCAGATGGTCGACGCGCCGCGTCATCCCTACAGCCGCGGCCTGCTCGCTTCGACGGTGCATGGCGGCATGCGCGGCCAGCGGCTGGAGGCGATCCCCGGCGCGCCGCCCGACCTCGGCGAGGTGCCGACCGCATGCAGCTTCGCGCCGCGCTGCAAGTTCGTTGAATCCGGGTGCTCTGTCCGCCCGCCGCCGCTTCAACGCGTGGGCGACAGCCACCTCGTGCGCTGCGTCCTGGTCGAACCTAGAGGCTTGGGCGTCAGCAGTTACGCGCAGTACGTCCGTGCGCTCGTCGTCACGGGCCGTGACCGTGTATGACCGGCGAACGGCTCGCACATGACGTATTGTAACGCGCGCCATTGATGGAGCCCGCCGTCGGAACTTTGGAACGGTGGCATCGGTTGGGGCGACGGTGTAGCGACGTACGGGGCCACAAGTCGCCGTGGCCGGCGACGCTCGAGCGACCCACTCGCGCGGTTGCCCGGACGAAGGATTCCGACATACTCAGGCAGAGACGGCGTTATCGCTGCTGCCGCGAGAACTTCCCGCTCGAGCCGGAGTCAGGTCAGATGGCCATCGGGGCCGCGCCCCAACTCGCCGAGCGGCGGGCGGCCGTCATGGTGAGCGACGCTGACGGCAAGCGGTAGTCAGCCGCGATCGTAATGCGCGTCGCGAGACGGTCGCTCGGCGCGTTCGACGAGCCGCAGGCTTCGCACGACGTGCACTGCCATCAGAGCACGTTGATGCGTCGACTGGCGCCTCTCAGCGACCTCGCCACAGCCAGACTCGCCGCATGGCGTGCCCGGCTCTCGCCGTGGCGACGCCGATCATGGCGTCGGACGGCTCGAACCTCGCGGCAGTTCTGGCAACATTGATCCATATCCGCCGCGATACGGTCGATCTCGACCGCTGCGATCGAGGACGCCTTTCCCGGCGCGCGCGAGGTGCCGCTGCCCGATCAGGACGCGTCGGCATCGGTGCTTCCCGACCAGCCGGACGCGTGTTCGAGGCGCGCGAGCTGTCCGACGGCACGCTGCGCTATCTCGCGCTGCCGGGCATGCGTTGTCGCTGCACTGCCGGCGTTCGCGCGCTGAACGAGCCCGAAGAGCAGCCTGCATCCCGGATCTGAACTCGAGCCTTGGCCGGCTGATCGCCAGGGCGCTGAACGCACGCAGCGTCTGGCTGGTGACGCATTCCGAACGCCTGGCGGCTGCGATCGAGCAAGCAGGCGCGTGGCCGGCCGCGCACTAGTGATCAAGAACGACGCAGCGAAATCTGTCGAGGGCTGAAGCAGTGGCGCCGAGCAGATGTTAATAGTCGCCGCCGAACATCTCCTTCACCTTGGTGAAGAAGCCCTCGGCCTCGGGGCTGGTCTTGCTGCCGGCCTTCTCGAACTCCTTGAGGAGTTCCTTCTGCTTGGCCGTGAGGTTGGTCGGCGTCTCGACATTGATCTCGATGTACATGTCGCCGCGCTGGGTCGAGCGCACGACCGGCATGCCCTTGCCGCGCAGGCGGAACTGGTGGCCGCCCTGGGCGCCCGCCGGGATGTTGATGCGCGCCATCTTGCCGTCGAGCGTGGGCACCTCGATGCCGGCGCCCAAGGTCGCCTGCACCATGGAGATCGGCACGCGGCAATGGACGTCGGCGCCCTCGCGCTCGAACAGCTGGTGGCGGCGCACGGAGAGGAACACGTAGAGATCGCCCGCCGGCCCGCCGCGCGTGCCGGCCTCGCCCTCGCCGGTGAGGCGGATGCGCGTGCCGTCCTCGACGCCGGCCGGGATGGTGACCTTGAGCGTCTTGTCGCGCCGCACGCGGCCCTGGCCGGCGCAGGCACGGCAGGGCTTGTCGATCACCTGGCCCGCGCCGTGGCAGGTATGGCAGGTGCGCTCGACGGTGAAGAAGCCCTGCTGGGCCCGGAGCCGGCCACGGCCATGGCAGGTCGGGCACTGTTGCGGCTTGGAGCCCGGCTCCGCGCCGCGAGCCGTGGCAGGTCTCGCAGGCCACCGAGCTCGGCACGCGCACCGTGGCTTCGGTGCCGGAATAGGCCTGCTCCAGGCTGATCTCGAGATTGAAGCGCAGGTCCTGGCCGCGCATGTCGGCGCGCCCGCCGCCGCGGCGCCCGCGATTGCCGCCGAACATCTCGTCGAAGATGTCGCCGAACACCGAGCCGAAATCGAAGCCCTGGCCGCCCTGGAAGCCGCCCGGCCCGTTGGGGCCGGCGCCACCCTCGAAGGCAGCCGCGCCGTAGCGGTCGTAGGCCGCGCGCTTCTCGGGATCCTTCAGGATGTCGTAGGCGTGATTGAGGTCCTTGAACTTCTTCTCGGCGTCCTTGTTCCGTCATTGCGGTCAGGGTGGTGCTGCATGGCGAGCTTGCGGAACGCCTTCTTGATGTCGTCGGCGCTTGACGTGCGACTGACGCCCAACAGCTCGTAATAGTCCTGAGCCATGTTGTTCTACGCAGCCCCCACTTGCCGCTCGCTACTTACAACTCGGCCTCCCGCTGGCGCGGGAGGCCGGTATTCTTCTTGTCTGGTCGACCGGCTCAGCCGGCGCCCGTCTTCTTGTTCTTGTCGGTGACGTCCTCGAACTCGGCATCGACGACCTTCTCGCCCTTCGCCTCGTTCGCGGCTCCGCCGCCCGGTGCACCGCCGGCCGCCGCGCCCGCCCCGGCTTGGGCGGCGTCGGCCTGCTGCGCCTTGTACATCGCCTCGCCGAGCTTCATGGCGGCCTGGGCAAGGGCATTGGTCTTGCTCTTGATCGCCTCGACGTCCTCGCCCGTGAGGGCCGACTTCAGGCCCTCCAGCGCACCTTCGATCTCGGCCTTCTCGGTGGGACTCACCTTGTCGCCGAATTCCTTGAGGTGCTTGTCGGTCGAGTGCACCAGCGCCTCGCCCTGGTTGCGGGCGTCGATCAGCTCGCGCTTCTTCTTGTCTTCCTCGGCGTGCAGCTCGGCATCCTTCACCATCTTCTGGATGTCGGCCTCGCTGAGGCCGCCCGAAGCCTGGATGCGGATCTGCTGCTCCTTGGCCGGTGGCCTTGTCCTTGGCCGAGACGTTGACGATGCCGTTGGCGTCGATGTCGAAGGTGACCTCGACCTGCGGCACGCCGCGCGGCGCGGGCGGGATGCCCACCAGATCGAACTGGCCGAGCATCTTGTTCTGGGCAGCGATCTCGCGCTCGCCCTGGAACACGCGGATGGTCACGGCGGTCTGGTTGTCGTCGGCCGTCGAGAAGGTCTGGCTCTTCTTGGTCGGGATCGTGGTGTTGCGCTCGATCAGGCGGGTGAACACGCCGCCCAGCGTCTCGATGCCGAGCGACAGCGGCGTCACGTCGAGCAGCAGGACGTCCTTGACCTCGCCCTTCAGCACGGCGGCCTGCATGGCCGCGCCGACCGCGACGACTTCGTCGGGGTTGACGTTGCGGGCCGGCTCCTTGCCGAAGAACTGCTTCACCGCCTCGATGACCTTCGGCATGCGGGTCATGCCGCCGACCAGGATCACCTCATCGATCTGTCCGGCCTGCACGCCGGCGTCCTTGAGCGCCGCCTTGCACGGCTCGAGCGTGCGCTGCACCAGGTCGTCGACCAGCGACTCGAGCTTGGCGCGCGAGAGCTTGATCACGAGGTGCTTGGGGCCGCTCGCATCCGCCGTGATGAACGGCAGGTTGATCTCGGTCTCCTTGGCGTTGGAGAGCTCGATCTTGGCCTTCTCGGCCGCTTCCTTGAGGCGCTGCAGGGCGAGCTTGTCGTTGCGCAGGTCGATGCCCTGGTCCTTCTTGAACTCGTCGGCCAGGTAGCCGATGACGCGCTGATCGAAGTCCTCGCCGCCCAGGAAGGTGTCGCCGTTGGTCGCCTTGACCTCGAACACGCCGTCGCCGATCTCCAGGATCGACACGTCGAAGGTTCCGCCGCCCAGGTCGTAGACCGCGATGGTGCCGCTCTTGCGCTTGTCCATGCCGTAGGCGAGCGCTGCTGCCGTCGGCTCGTTGATGATGCGCAGGACCTCGAGGCCCGCGATGCGGCCGGCATCCTTGGTCGCCTGGCGCTGGGCGTCGTTGAAGTAGGCCGGGACGGTGATGACCGCCTGCTCGACCTTCTCGCCGAGATAGGCTTCGGCGGTTTCCTTCATCTTGCCGAGGATGAAGGCCGAGATCTGGCTCGGGCTGTATTGCTGGCCAGCCGCCTCGACCCAGGCATCGCCGTTGCTGTTCTTGGTGATCTTGAAGGGCACCAGGGACATTTCCTTGGCGACCATCGGGTCGTCGAAGCGGCGGCCGATCAGGCGCTTGACCGAATAGAGGGTCTTGAGGGGATTGGTGACGGCCTGACGCTTGGCCGACTGGCCGACCAGGCGCTCGCCTGAGTCGGTGAAGGCGACCATCGACGGGGTCGTCCGCGCGCCTTCGGAATTCTCGATGACCTTGGTGTCGCCGCCCTCCATGACCGCGACGCATGAATTGGTGGTGCCCAGGTCGATGCCAATGACTTTCGCCATGATTTCTACTCTCTCTTCCCAGCAGGTCGCCGCGGCCCCAAAGGCGCCGGGTGGACCCCCGATGACTATGTTACCTGCCGGAAAAACCGGGTCAGGACAGGGGCTATATAGGTCCTATGGGGCGGCCTGCAATGGTGCCGTCGCATTGGGACCGCGAAATTCGCCCCGCGGATATCAGATAGGCACTGAGAGGCCTAGAATCGAGCCGGCATGACCATTTTGGCCGCTTGCCGCACCCCGGTCCCGAGTTTGGGGCGACCCTGATGCGCCTCCTGCCGGGGTTCCTGTCGCTCGACCAGCAGCGCCGCCTCTTGACCCAGATCCAGGGCATCCTCGAGCGCGCGCCGCTGTTCAGCCCGGCCATGCCCCGATCGGGCAGCCCCTACTCGGTCCGCATGTCGAATTGCGGATCGCACGGCTGGCTGTCGGACCGCAGCGGCTATCGCTACACCCCGGTCCATCCGCTGACGGGTGCGCCCTGGCCGGAAATTCCCCGCTCGGTCCTCGAGCTTTGGCACGCGACGACGGGCCTCGCCTATGCGCCCGCAAGCCTGCCTGATCAACTACTATGGCGCGGCATCCAAGCTCGGGTTGCACCGCGACCAGGACGAAGAGGCCCGCGATGCGCCCATCCTCTCCATTTCACTGGGAGACACGGCGGTGTTCCGACTGGGCGGCCCTGAGCGGAAAAGCCCGACGCGGTCGCTCCGCCTCGGCAGCGGCGATCTCTTGATCCTGTCAGGACCGTCGCGCCACTGGTTCCACGGCGTGGACCGGATCCTGCCGGGCACCAGCCAGCTCCTGCCGGAAGGTGGCCGGATCAACCTCACCTTGCGGCGTGTGACCCCGCCTTAGTTTTCGTTGCTGGCTTCGATCGAGCGGGGCGGGCCGCCCTTGGAGACGGTGACCATGGCGGCCCGCAGCAGGCGGCCGGCCAGTAGATAGCCCGGGATCAGCTCCTGCACGACGGTTCCGGCGGGCACCGACGGGTCTTCGATTTCCATCATTGCCTGATGGAAGTCGGCATTGAACGGCTTGCCGACCGACTCGATGCGCGTGATGCCATGACGCTCCAGCACCGACTGCAGCTCGCGCTCGGTCGCCTGCACGCCCGCGATGACGTTGCGCACGGCGGGATCCAACGACTCGAGATCCGCCGGCAGCGCCGACAAGGCGCGGCCGAGGTTGTCGGCCACCGACAGGACGTCGCGCGCAAACCGCTCGATGCCGTATTTGCGCTCGCGTCTCGGCCTCCTGCTGGCCGCGGCGGCGCACGTTCTGCGTCTCGGCCTCGGCGCGCAGGTACTTGTCCTGCAGCTCGGCCTTCTCGGCCTGCAGCTGCTCGACCAGGCGCACCACGTCGATGGCGTCGTTCTCAAGGCTTGTGTCGGGGTCGACCGGCTTCTCAGCCGGGGCGCCGCCCGCGGTTGAATCGCTGGCCATACGTTGTCCCTAACGAAAGTGGTCTCTTTCGGCGGCCTTCACTTAGGGAGGACCAGGCGCGCGGTCAACCCTCAGACGGCTTCCAACGGTGCCTGCAACTTCGTACCCCGCACGACGATGCCGCCGCGATCGCCGACCGTGACACTGCCGTAACGCTGCGCGAAGACCTCGGGCAGCGGCCGCGCATGGGCCGCCGCCAGCCACAAACGCAGCAGATGGCGCCGGCGTTCGGGCTCGGGCCAGTCCACGAAGGACGTACGGTCATGCAGGATCGTGTGATTGTGCACCAGCTGCACGTCGCCCGGCTTGAACTCCATGAACATGTGGAGCCGGGGGTCGTTGGTGAGGGCGTCGAACATGTCGAGGGCTTCGACATGAGCCGGGCTGAGCCGCGGCGCATCCGGGAAGCGCTGCGCCGAATCGATGTACTGGCGCTGGTAGATCGCGGTCAGAAAGCCCTTGTGCCAGCTGAAGGTGGGAATCTGGAAATAGGGCTTTTGGCCCTCCGGCACCTCGCCGCGGCGATCGGTGGCAACCGGCTGGAACAGGAGCTTCAGCAGATCGGGCCGTTGCCGGCGCATCTCGTTGAAGATCGTCGTCGAGCTCACCAGCGCCGACAGCCCGCCGGTTCTCGCGGTCTTGAGGCAAAGCAGGCCGACGATGTCGCAAGAGTCGGTATGAAAGGTTTGCCGCTCGTGCGTCTGGTAGATGCGGACATTGGGATCGTTCGAAGCAAGCCCAAGGTCCTGCACATGGCCCAGGACATGGCCCTTGCCGTTCTGCGAGCGTGCGCTGCCGAGGTGCGCGCCCAGGCCAAAGTACGCTGTCGCCGATTTGCGCATCGTCCAGCGCTCGACCGGCAAGCCGCGCAGCAGGATGAAGCCGCGGCCGTTCAGCACCTCGTTGTCGACGCGCGCTCGGAGCTTGGGCGCCAGCGTGGGCAGCGGGAAATCCTTCGCCGTGATGGCGGCAATGTCGGCCTGGCGCGCGGCCAGCGCCCGGGCTGCGGCCTCGACCTCGGCGATCTCAGCCGGAGAGAGGGGCAACAGCCAGTCGCTGCGCTTGGCGATTTCGGGTCCGTACCAGGCGGCGGCGCTGGTCTGCTCCGGCGGCAGGTCGAGTGACATGGGCTTTAGGCCGTTTCCACTACGCCGTTTCCCAGGGAAAGCGCGGCGCGAAGAGTTCTTCGTCCGCCGTCGACAGCCGGTAGCTCTCGGTGGCGTTCACCAGGGCGGCGCGAATCCCGGGCTCGAGCGCGCTATGGCCGGCATCGGGCACGATCACGAAGCGCGCTTCCGGCCAGGCGCGGAACAGGGCGTCGGCGGTGACCGGCGGGCAGACGACATCGTAGCGGCCTTGCACGATGGTGCAGGGCAGATGGCGGATGCGGCCAAGCTCGGCCCACGGCCAGCCTTCGGGTACGAACGTGCCGTGCGCGAAGTAGTGCGCCTCGATGCGCGACAGGGCGAGGGCGAAGCCGCCATGGTCCGATTCGAAGGGCGCCCGCGCCGTCGGGTACAGCGTCGAGCAGGCCGCCTCATAGCGACTCCAGGCACGCGCCGCCGGACGATGGACGTCGGGATTGCGGTCGATCAGCCGGCGATAGTAGTTGCCCAGCAGGTCGCCGCGCTCGGCCTCCGGCAGCTGATCGACGAAATCGCGCCAAGCCTCCGGAAAGACCGTCCTCATGCCATGGAGGAACCAGTCGATCTCCGGGCGCGAGCCGAGAAAGATGCCGCGCAGGATGAAGCCCGTGGTGCGCTCGGGATGCCTCATCCCATAGGCCAGCGCCAGCGTGCTGCCCCACGAGCCGCCGAACAAGAGCCAGCGCGGGATGCCGAGATGGATGCGGAGCTTCTCCATGTCGGCGACGAGGTGGCCCGTGGTGTTGTCCTGCAGGTCACCGAGCGGCATCGAGCGGCCGCAGCCGCGCTGGTCGAACACGACGATGCGGTAGAATTGCGGATCGAAGAAACGGCGATGGACCGGTGCCGAGCCCGCGCCTGGCCCGCCATGCAGGAACAGCACCGGCACCCCCTCGGGATTGCCACTTTGCTCCCAGTAGACCGTGTGGCGACCATCGACCGCCAGCATGCCGCTGGCATAGGGCGAAATCTCCGGAAAGAGGTCGGAGCGGAGGGGGGTCTCTGAACGCGGCATGCGACTTTCCGCTGGCATGAGTGCCATAGCGGCCGCCGGCATTCCAGCCTTGCCGCGATTGCGGCTGCAAGGCCGCCATGTCTAATCTTCGCCCGGCGACATCGGAGGAATTGTGGTTTTTCAGCGTATTTTCCCGCTCCTCGTCCTCCTCGTCCTCGCCGGCGCCTGCGCGCCCGAGAACAATCCGCCGCAGACCGCGGTGGCGGCCCAGGCGGGCACTCCCGCCATGCCGCGCGAGATCGAAAAGGAAGTCGGCCCGGCCTACGCATCACCAGGACTGCAGGCGCTGGTCAACAGGGTCGGCCAGAAGCTGGTCACCCGCTCGGGGCTTTCCGGCACCTACCGCTTCTATGTCCTCGACCAGCCGGTGGCCAATGCGCACGCCATGTCGTCGGGTTACGTCTTCGTGACACGCGGCCTGCTCGCCCTGATGGACGACGAGGCCGAGCTCGCGGCCGCCATGGGCCACGAACTCGGCCATATCACGCAGAAGCATGCCACCCAGCGTGAGCAGGCGCGCAAGAGCGTGCTCGACTCGGCAGTAGACGCAGCGCTCAAGAGCGGCTCGATGACGGTCGGCCGCTCGGTGGCTCGCGAGGGCCTGCTGAAGCTGCGCCGCTATTCGCGCGACCAGGAGCTGGAGGCCGATCGGGCCGGGCTGGGCTACATCACGCGGGCCGGCTACCGCGGCGATGCCATGATCACCCTGATCGACAAGCTGCGTCGGCAATCACGGCTGGAAGAGCAGTTGATGGGCGAGGCGAGCGGCACGACCGAAGCCGGCGACCGCAGCGCGCTGTCAACCCATCCGGCGCCCGATGAGCGGCTGGCCGCCTTGCGCGCCCTCGCTGAAACACAGGCGCCGGGCGAGTCGGATCGGCCGGAATATCTCAAGGCGATCGACGGCATGTCGGTGGACGATGCGCCGGAAGAGGGCTTCGTGCGCGGATCGACCTTCCTGCATCCGACGCTGCAGCTCGCCTTCGACCTGCCGAGCGATTTCAGGTTGTTCAACGACCATGATGGCGTGGTCGGCGTCGGGCGCGACCATTCGATGATGTATTTCTCGTGCAAGAGCGGCCGCGTGCCCGACCGTCTCGATGACTGGATGCGCAACCAGCTGAAGCCCACGCCGACCGACATCCAGGAGACCGAGATCGGCGGGGAGGAAGCCGCGATCGGGGCGAGGCCGCGCGGCTCCGACACCGGGCTGGGCCAGATCCGCTACGTCATCATTCGCCACGACGAGGGCATCTGCTATTTCAACCTGCTGGCTGAGGGTCCCGACAAAGACCATCGCATCGAGACCCTGGTCAACGCCACCCGCAGCTTCCGCCATCTGTCGATGGGCGAGGCGGCCGCCCTCAGGCCCTATCGACTGCAGGTGGTTCCGACGGCCGGCACCTCGCCAACCGCATTGGCGGCTCGCTTGCCCTACAGCGACTTCCGCATGGACCGGCTGCTCACCCTGAACGGCGTCGATGACGGAGCGGCGCTGATGCGCCGCCCGGAGGCCAAGACCGTCGAGCCGTAGACGTGAAAAAGGCGGCTCGGCTCTCGCCGGCCGCCTCTTCCCGAATTTGCGAAGCGCCTAGGCGACCTTCTGCAGGACGCTGTTCAGCTTCTGGGTCGCCAGGTCCTTGTCGATGCGCTCGACGGCGGCGAGCTCGCGCGCCAGCCGATCCAGCGCCGCCTCGTAGATCTGGCGTTCGCTGTAGGACTGGTCGGGCTGGCCGGCATTGCGGTGCAGGTCGCGCACGACTTCCGCAATCGACACCGGGTCGCCGGAGTTGATCTTGGCTTCGTACTCCTGGGCGCGCCGGTTCCACATGGCGCGGCTCACGCGGCTGCGGCCCTTCAGGGTCACCAGCGCATTCTCCATGATCTTGCGCGAGGAGAGCTTGCGCAGGCCCGAGAGCTTGGCCTTGGCCACCGGCACGCGCAGCATCATGCGCTCCTGCTCGAACGAAATGACGAACAGGTCGAGCTTGTGCCCGGCGATCTCTTTCGCCTCGATATCGATCACCTTGCCCACGCCGTGGGTCGGGTAAACGACGAAATCACCTCTTTCAAAGGCGAATTCCTTCGCCTTGGCGACTGCCTTCTTCGGCTTAGCCATATCTAGTCCCTTCACTCTTCGCCCCGCCTATCAGCGATACCGCGACCCGCCGCGCACGCTCCCCTGCGTGCTCGCCCGGACACCGTATCGGTAAGTTGCTTTCGGATACCGACACGGACACCGAACTAGCGGCGGCCCGGACTCCGGACCGCTTCCAGCCCCATTCATATAACAGAATTTCCGGCCGGAGTCGCGCTCCATGTTGCATTTAGGCAACGGTGGGGGCATGCGAGGGCTGCATGCCTCTCACGAAAGATGCGCAAAAGGACTGAAAAGCGGTCGATTCTACCGCTTGCCGGGCTGACGGCTGAAATACTTCTCGAACTTGTCTTTTTCGTCCTTGAAGTCATCGGCGTCAGCCGGCGCCTCACCCTTGCGGGTGATGTTCGGCCATTCGGCTGACAGGTCGCGATTGACCTCGAGCCACTTCTCCATGCCCTTCTCGGTATCAGGCACGATCGCCTTGGGCGGGCATTCGGGTTCGCAGACGCCGCAGTCGATGCATTCGTCGGGATTGATGACCAGCATGTTCTCGCCCTCGTAGAAGCAATCCACGGGGCAGACTTCGACGCAGTCCATGTACTTGCACTTGATGCAAGCCTCGGTAACGACATAGGTCATCAACGGCTCCTGACGGCGGGCGGGTGCTTAACGCGCAAGGCGCGTTGGCGCAAGACTGCCGAATCACGCAGAGTCGATTTCATCATACAACGCTCGTGCCTCGATCGCCGGGCCGCGCCGCTCACCCAACGCCAGGATGCGCACCACCCGCACACGGGGCCCGAGCGCGAAGGTCAGCACCATGCCAGGCGCCACGCTGGCGTGCGGCTTGTCGGTGACGCGACCATCGACGCGGCAGCGCGCCTTTTCGACATAACGCGTCGCAAGGGTCCGGGTCTTGAAGAAGCGCGCGTGCCAGAGCCATTTGTCGAGCCGCATCGCGACTACGAAAGCATCGGCGGCTACTTCTTTCCGCCGAGCTTCAGCTCGAGCAGCTTGGCGAAGGGCGAATCGGCCGCAGCGTCGCCCTTTTTCTCGGTGGTGGCATAGAGGCGGAGCGCCGGTCCGCCGGTGTCGCGCCGCGGCGGACGCGGTCCGCGCCGCTCCTCGCGCGGCGGACCGTCCTTCGCTCGATCGGGCCGTGGGCCGTCGCGCCGGGGTGCATCCTTGGCGCCATCACGCCGTGGCTCTCCACGCTGCGGGCTGTCGGCAAAGAACTGCCGCTCATTGGGTCGCTCGGGCCGCTCGCGACGGCGTTGCTCGCGGCGCTCCTTCTCCTGCTGGCGCTGCCGCTCGCGCTGCTCCTCGCGTTCGCGCACAAAGCGCGGCTTGACCGAGAAGCTGTGCAGCGGGCCGCTCTCCTCCGACGGCACGTGCACGCGATAGCCCAGCCCACGCAGCACGTTGGCCATCTCAGGCTCCGAGCAGCCGACCAGCGACATCATCTGCGGCGTGGCGCGGAAATGGCCCGGCGGCAGAGGCTTCAGCACGTCGTTCGCTGGCGCTTCCTTCTCCGACACTTCCGTCGTCGGCTCGTCGGATCTCGCGTCTTCGGGCTTGGCCTCCTCGACGGCCGCCGCTTCGACGGGCGCCGCTTCCGCGACGACCGGCGCGGTCTCCTCGACCTTGGCCGGCTCTTCGATGACGGCTGTCGTCTCTGCGACGGGTTCAGGCGCCGGGACCGGCTCGGCTTCGCCGAATGCCGCGGCGACGATTGCCCATTCGCTGATCTCGCTGTCGGTGGCAGAAGTGGTTGGCGTGGTTGCTGTGTCCGGTCGGGCCGCCGGTTCGGCCCTCTTTTCCTGCTTCTCCTGCTGCTGGGCGCGGCGCGCCGCTTCGCGGCTTTCACGCACGGCCTGGCGCGCCATCGCCGCCAGGCGCTCGACCATGTCGGCCCGGATGGCATGGTCGCCGAGCGGCAGGTAGCCGATGGCGGCGTAGAAGTCGCGCTCGGCGTCGCGCGGCAGGTCCATCGAGGTGCGACCCTCGATCGGTAGCGGCGGGATCGTCTCGCGCTCCTTCGCCACCATCCAGAGGCCGGCGCGCAGACGGATCGGCACCGGCTTCAGCATGCTCGGGAAATAAAGCGAATAGACGCCGACCCGCACGCCGAGCCGAGCCAAGGCCTTGCGATCCTCTTCGCCGAGCTGGGCGAGCTGCTGCTCGATCGGCCGGCGCGGCAAGACACCCAGGCTCTCGCACAGCTGAAAGACGATGCCGCGCGCGCCAGGGGGAAGTTCCGCGGTGGCGCGCGCGTCCATCAATTCGCTGAGGCCGAGCCGCACGCGCGTCTCGACCCAGGCGGCGGCGCGCTTGCGCACGTCCTCGCGTGCCGGGCCGTCAAGCAGATCGGAGGCCAGCGCCTCGACCTTGGGTGCCAGGATGTCGCCGCTCGGCAGCAGGCGCGCCACCGGCCCGCCGCCCCAGCACACGCGCAGCTGCGAATCGAAGACCAACTCGCCATCCGGTGAGGCGGTGAAGGCCTGCAGGCGCGCGGGCAGGTCCTGGCGCAGCGCGCGCAGCGCAGCGCTCAGCACCGCCTTCTGGTCGGCGTGGCCCTCGGTCGCGTCGGGAACGAAGCGGAAGCCCTCGATGCGTCCGAGATGCTCGCCCTCGACCGTGACCTCGCCTGCTGCGGCGACTGACGACGTCATTTCACCCTCATCCCGCAATCTTCGTACAAGCAATGCCGCCCGTCTATCGACAAACCTTTGCATCAGGCGCTGGTGCAACACGTCGGAGAGCTTGTCCTCGATCGCGCGTGCACGCTCCTGCCAGTGCACGGCGCGCTGGATCCAGTCGGTACGATGCGAAATGTAGGTCCAGGTGCGGACATGCGCGATGCGCGACATCAATGTGTCGATGTCGCCGTCGAAGCGCTCCAGTCTCTTGACGTGACTGTCGATCCAGTCCTCGGGCAGGCGCTCGCCGCCCTGGGTGAGATGCTGGAAGAGCTGTCCCAGCAGGGCGGTATGCTCTTCCGTCATGGTCTTGCGAAAGTCGGGTACCTGACACACTTCCCATAGCAGCTTGACCCGTCCCGGCGCATGCAGGCGCGGCAGGAAGTCCGAATGCGCCGACAGGGTCTGCAACGCCAGCTGATCGTCCTGCTCACGCACGCGCTGCAGGGCGGCATGCGGCGGCTGTGCATTCAGCGCCGCAATCAACGCCGGCACCGAGCGGAAGTCGAGGTCGCTGTTGCGCCACTGCACGTCGCGCAACGGATCGAAGCGATGGTTCTCGATCGCCTCGACGGTCTCGGCGTCGAGCCCGTCGACATCGGTCGTCGTGCCGAAGGTGCCGTCGTTCATGTGACGCCCGGCGCGCCCGGCGATCTGGGCCAGCTCGACGGCGCGCAGCGGCCGCGTGCTGCGCCCGTCATATTTGCGCAACGAGGCGAACCAGACGTGGTTGACGTCGAGATTGAGGCCCATGCCGATCGCGTCGGTCGCCACCAGATAGTCGACCTCGCCCGATTCGAACATCTCGACCTGGGCGTTGCGCGTGCGCGGGCTCAAGGCGCCCATGACGATCGCCGTGCCGCCGCGCTGGCGGCGGATCAACTCGGCGATCTCGTAGACTTCGTTGACCGAGAAGCCGACCACGGCCGAGCGCTGCGGCAGGCGGGTCGCCTTCTTCGGCCCGACATAGGTGAGCTTCGAGAAGCGCGGCCGCGCCACGACGTCGATGTCGGGCAACAGGCGATTGAGGATGGGGCGGATCGTGTCGGCGCCCAGCAGCATGGTCTCGTTGCTGCCGCGCGCATGAAGAATGCGGTCGGTGAAGAAGTGGCCGCGCTCGGGGTCGGCCGCCATCTGGACCTCGTCGACGGCCAGGAAGGAGACCGACCGGTCGAGCGGCATCGATTCGACGGTGCAGATGAAATAGCGCGCGCCCGGCGGGGTGATCTTCTCCTCGCCGGTGACCAGCGCCACCTGCGAGGCGCCCTTGATGCGCACCACGCGGTCGTAGTTCTCGCGCGCCAGCAGGCGCAGCGGGAAGCCGATCATGCCCGACTCGTGGCCGAGCATGCGTTCGATCGCGAGATACGTCTTGCCGGTGTTGGTGGGCCCGAGGACGGCGGTCAGTCGGCCGTTGGCGCTGGAAAGCGACATCGCCCCACCTTCGCGCGGGGCGGTGGCGGAAGCAAGGCGTCAGCCTGTGACCATGGGCTCCAGTTTATTACAACCCAGCATCGGCCCGTGGTCGGCGCGCTGCACCAGCACGGCCATGCCCTGCTCGCGCTTGAAACGATCGGCCGGCACGGTCCAGCTCGCAGCCGAGCCGTCCCATTGGCTCACCGTGTCGAAACGGCGCACGACGTTGAAGTTCTCGAGCGTGCGGCCGCCATTCTCGCCCTGGTGAACGGGCGTCGAATGCCGCCGGTCGTAGACTGCGAGCACGACCTCGGCCGGCCCGTCGAGCTTGAAGGCGGCCAGCTTGATGGTGAGCACGCCATCGTTCGCGCGGGTGAGCTCGGGCGTGGCGCGCGTGGGCGCGCGGCGTTGCGCCTCGGCCAGCAAGCTCGAGATCGGCTCGTTGGAAACGCCGGGATCGTCGCCGATGCCGTCGACCACCATCTCCGGCGTATAGACGTAGCGCTGCTTCAGGACGCGGGCGTAGGCGCGCTGGCGTTCGGTGGTCTCCTGCGTGGCGAAGCGATCTTTCCAGCCGATATAGTCCCAATAGTCGACATGGTAGGACAGCGCGACGATATCGGCGCGCCGGCTGAGCTTGCCGAGCTGCAGATCGGCCGGCGGGCAGGAGCTGCAGCCCTGCGAGGTGAAGAGCTCGATGGCCCACGGACCGCCTGTGGTTGCGCGGGCCGTTGCGGTAAGCGCGGCACCGGCGAGGGCGGCCGCACCGCCCATCAGAACGGAACGACGGGCGGGTACTGTAAACGTCGACATCCCCGCAACATGGTCGGCTGCGACCACGCCCGCCAATCAACAAACGGTTAGCGGATGGTGGACTCCGCCAGGGTAATATTATAACAAATCTCCATGCACGAGCCCGTTTCGCCCGGCACTGCCCTGCTCGCCATGAGCGCGCCTGCGCGCGTGACGCTGGCGCTCGCGGTGTCGGCGGCGCTGTGGCTTTGCGTGTGGTGGGCGCTGTGAACGCCGCCCTCCGTCTGGTCGACCTGACCGTGAGCTACGACCGGCATCCTGCGGTGCATCACGTCTCGGCCGAAATTCCCGCCGGCGAGATGACCGCCATCGTCGGCCCCAACGGCGCGGGCAAGAGCACCTTGCTGAAGGCTCTGCTGGGTCTGGCACCGCATATCGAGGGTCGCATCGAATGCCCGGCCAAGCGCATCGCCTATCTGCCGCAACAGGCCGAGGTCGATCGCTCCTTCCCGATCTCGGTGTTCGACACCGTGTTGCTCGGCCGCTGGTCGCGCTTCGGCGGCTTCGGTGCGGCCGAAGCCGTCGACATCCACGACGCCCAGCACGCCATCGAGGCGGTTGGGCTGGCGGGCTTCGAGCGCCGGCCGATCGACACGCTGTCGGTCGGCCAGTTCCAGCGCGTGCTGTTCGCGCGCCTGCTTCTGCAAGACGCTGACCTCGTTTTATTGGATGAGCCGTTCGCCGCGATCGATGCCAAGACCGTCGCCGACCTGATGGCGCTGATTCAGCGTTGGCGCGCCGAGCAGCGCACGGTGGTCTGCGTGCTGCACGACCTCGACCAGGTCCGGCGCGACTTTCCCAACAGCCTGCTTCTCGCCCGCGAGCTGGTGGATGCCGGCCCGACCCTGCGCGTGCTATCGGCCGAGAACCTGCTGCGCGCCCGCGCCATGGCCGAGGCCTGGGACGAGCATGCCGGCGCCTGCGACGTGCCGATGCGGCTCAGCGCCTGAGCGGCGCGCCAATTGGTCGAGCTGACGTGCTCTACGACATCCTGATCGCGCCCTTCGCCGACTTCGGCTTCATGCGCCGCGCCCTGGTGGCGAGCCTCGCGCTGTCGGTCGGCGGCGCCTCGATCGGCGTCTTCCTGATCCTGCGCCGCATGAGCCTGATGGGCGATGCGCTGGCCCACTCGCTGCTGCCCGGCGCGGCGCTGGGTTTCCTGCTGGGCGGCCTCTCCTTGCCCGCCATGAGCCTCGGCGGCTTCGTGGCCGGCATCACCACCGCTTTGGTCTCGGCCGCCGTCGCGCGCTTCACGTCGATGCGCGAGGATGCAAGCTTTGCTGCCGCCTATCTCACCTCGCTGGCGCTCGGCGTGCTGATCGTGTCGCTCAAGGGCTCGGCGGTCGACCTGATGAACATCCTGTTCGGCGCCATCCTTGCCGTCGACGATTCGGCTCTCTTCCTGGTCGTTGGCGCCGCGACGCTTACCCTGGTCGGGCTCGCCGCGATCTACCGGCCGCTGGTCGTGGAGTGCTTCAATCCAGGCTTCCTCGCCGCCATGGGGGTGAAGGGCGCGCTCTATCACTACCTGTTCCTGGCGCTGGCGGTGCTCAACATGGTGGCGGCCTTCCAGGCGCTCGGCACCTTGATGGCGCTTGGCCTCATGCTCTTGCCCGCCGTCGCCTCGTCGTTCTGGGCACGCGAGGTCTGGTCGATGACCCTGATCGCCGTGCCCATGGCGCTGCTGTCGAGCGCCATCGGCCTGATCGTCTCGTTCCATGCCGGCTTGCCGTCGGGGCCGGTGATCGTCCTGGTCGCCAGCTCGTTTTTCCTCGCCTCCCTCATGTTCGGCACGCGCGCCTCGGTGCGCGCAAGACTGTCGCATCCGGTTCATCTTCGCGGCTAATCTCCACTCAATGACATTGGATACGAACGGCTGGGTCGCGCTGGCGGCCTTTGCCATCGGTGTGGGCTTCGGCGCGCTGGCGCGCTGGTCGGGCTTCTGCATGCGCGGCGCCGTCGAGGATGCGCTGACCAAACCGGAGGCCCCGCGCCTGCGCGGCTTCCTGCTCGCCATGGCGGTCGCCGTGATCGCCACGCAAGCGCTGGTGCTGGCGGGTCGCCTCGATCTCTCCAAGGCGGTGGTGCTGCCGACAAGCCTGTTCTGGGTGGGCGCGCTGCTGGGTGGCGCGCTGTTCGGTGTCGGCATGACCTTGACCGGCGGCTGCGGCACGCGGCTGCTCGTGCTGGCGGCCGGCGGCAATCTCCGCTCAGTGGTGTCGTTCGTGGTCTTCGCCCTGGTCGCCTATGCCACCGTGCGCGGCATCCTGGCCCCGGCGCGGGCGGCACTGATGACGGCGGGCTCTGTAGCGCTGCCCAAGCAGGCTTTGCCGATCGCGGTGGGCGCGGCCGTGATCGTGCTGGCGCTCGTCTTCGTTGCCTGGCGCCGGGTGCCGGCGCGCCATCTCGTGGCCGGCGCGCTGATCGGCCTCCTCGTGCCGCTGGGCTATCTCGCGACCGGCGTGCTGGGCCGCGACGAGTTCGAGCCCACGACCGTGCAGAGCATCAACGTGACGCAAGCCGGCGGCGACGCGCTGGTCTATCTGCTGATCTGGACCGGCGCCAAGATCAATTTCGGTATCGCCTTCGTGGCCGGCATCCTGGTCGGCGCCGCTTTGGTCGCGGTGCTGGGCCGCGACTTCAAGCTGGTGGGCTTCGAGCAGCCCGCCGACATGCTGCGCTACGCCGGTGGCGCCGCCCTGATGGGCGTGGGCGGCGTGCTGGCGCTGGGCTGCACCATCGGCAATGGTCTCACCGGCATCGCCTCGCTGGCGCCGACCTCGTTCATTGCCGTGCCGGCGATGGCGCTCGCCGCGGCGGCCACGATGAAATGGCGCTGGAGGACGCAATCATGACCGCTTCGCCCGTGCCCGGCGTTGCCCTCAAGACAACCACGGCCAACAATATCGACATGCGCTATGCCGAGGTGGGCAGCGGCCCTCTCGTCCTGTTCTGCCATGGCTGGCCGGAGAGCTGGTATTCGTGGCGGCACCAGCTGACGGCGGTGAGCGCGGCAGGCTTTCGCGCCGTGGCGCCCGACATGCGCGGCTATGGCGGCACGCAGGCGCCCGAGCCGATCGACCAGTACACGCTGATGCATCTGGTGGGCGACATGGCCGAGCTCACCAAGGCGCTCGGTGAGAGCAAGGCCGTCATCGTTGGCCACGACTGGGGCGCGCCGGTCGCCTGGCATGCAGCGCTTTGGCGGCCGGATCTTTTCACCGCGGTCTGCGCCATGAGCGTGCCCTACTCGCCGCCCGGCTATGTCGACATCCTGACGGCGCTCGACAAGCTCGGCATCAACGACTTCTACCTGCAGTACTTCCAGAAGCCCGGCGTGCCCGAGGCCGAGCTGCAGGCCGACATCCGCAACGCGCTGCGCCGCCTCTACTACACCGCGGGCGGCGACGTTGAGGAGAAGGGCAAGGGCTTCGCGCGTCTCACCACCGGCACCCTGCTCGGCAACACCGTCGACCCGCCCAAACTGCCGGCGTGGCTGAGCGAGGCCGACCTCGATTACTACACGCAGGAATTCTCGCGCACCGGCTTCCGCGGCGGCCTGAACTGGTATCGCAACCTCAGGCGCAACTGGGAGCTGGGTGGGCCGTGGCGCGGCCAGCCGATCCGCCAGCCGTCGCTGTTCATCGCCGGCTCCCGGGACGGCGTGCTGCGCTTTCCCGCCGCCCAATCGCAGCTCGACAACTACCCGAAAACCCTGCCCGGCCTGCGCGGCAGCCACATCCTCGACGGCGCCGGCCATTGGGTGCAGCAGGAACGCCCGGCCGAGGTCAACCGGCTGCTGGTGGACTTTTTGAAAGGACTCTGACCCCGTACGATTGGCGTGACGCCAATGGTGCGTCCTATTTCTTCTCCTCGAACTTGAGCGCCGCGCCGTTCATGCAGTAGCGCTGGCCGGTCGGCTGCGGGCCGTCGGGGAAGACGTGACCGAGATGGCCGCCGCACTTGGCGCAATGCACCTCGGTGCGGCTCATGAAGAAGCTCCTGTCGGTCGTGGTGCCGACCGCGCCGGGCTTGGGCTCCCAGAAGGACGGCCAGCCGCTACCGCTCTCGTACTTGGTCTCTGAATCGAACAGGGGCTCGCCGCAGCCGGCGCAGCGGAATTCGCCTTTGCGCTTTTCCGCATTCAACGCGCTGGTGCCGGCGCGCTCGGTCGCATGCTTGCGCAGCACCTGGTACCGCTCTGCGCCGAGTTCTTTGCGCCACTCCTCGTCGCTCTTCTGGACGGGGAAAGTCTCTGTCTTCTGGCTCATGTCACACTCCTAGACCAGGGAACGCAGCTCGCTGGTCGCGACCGACAGCATAGCAAGATCGAGCTGGCCGGCCGACGCCAGTTCTTCCGTCAGGCGATCGACGCGTTCGAGCGCGAGCTTGCGCGAGCTGCTCCACCGCGCGAGTGCCGCGTCGGGATCGCCCGCCGCTTGCGGCCCCGCCGCGCGCAGCACCGAGCCCAGCAGGTCGGCATGTAGTGCGGCGAGCTCGTCCTGCAAGGCCACGGCCGCCTGCGACGGCCATTGGCCCTCGCGCGGCAGCTTGTGAGCGGCGGCGCCCAGGGCGGCCAGCGACAGCCGCCCGCTCAGCCGGAAATAGAGCCGGGCGGCATCCTCGATGCTGCAGTCGCCGGCCCGCGCGGCCTGCATCAGGTCGCCGGCGGCGGCGAGCGTCTCCAGCACCGCGGCGCGGCGGGCGATTTCAGGCGGCGCGCCGATCGCCTCGAAGGCCGCGGCGCGTTCGTTGAGCGCCGTGGCCTCGGCTTCGCCGATCAGCGAGACCGGCAGGTCGCCCAGGGCGGCGACGGCAGCGCGCAGCTGCTCGGTCGCGGCCATGGTGTCGATCGGCTGCGGCAGGCGGCGCAGCGTCCATTGCACCGCGCGCGTCATGAAGCGCTGGGAGGCCACCAGCATGCGGGTCTGCGCCTCGGCCTTCAGTGTGGAATCGAGCGCCTCGACGTCGCCCCACAGGTCGCGCAGCTTCCAGGCGTCGCGCACCACGGCGAAGGCGCGGGCGATGGCGGCGGCCGGTGCGCCGGTGCGCGAACCGACATTGCGCACGAAGGTCGGCCCGCAGCGATTGATCAGCGAATTCGCGACCTGCAGCGTGGTGATCTCACGGCGCAAGCGATGGGCGCGCACTTCCGCCTCGAACTTCTGCTGCAGCGTGGTCGGGAAATAGCGCAGCAGCTCGCCCTCCAGCAACGGATCATCGGGCAGGTCGGATTCGAGGATCTCGTCGCTCAGGTCGATTTTGGCGTAGGCCAGCAGCACTGAGAGTTCGGGCCGGGTCAGATACTGGCGGGCCTGGGCGCGCGTGCGCATGGCGGCCGTGTCGGGCAGGAACTCGACGGCACGGTCGAGGCGGCCCTGCCGTTCGAGCGCGCGCATGAAGCGTTCCAGCCGGTCGTGTTCCTCCGCCGCCTGCGCTTCGGCGACGCTGATCGCCTGGCTCTGCTGGTAGTTGTTGCGCAGCACCAGCGCTCCCACCTCGTCGGTCATGCCGAACAGCAGCGCGTCGCGATCGCTTGCCGCCAGGGTGCTGCGGGCAATCGCCTCGCCGGTCACGATCTTGATATTGACCTCGTGGTCGGAGGTGTCGACGCCGGCCGAATTGTCGAGCGCGTCGGTGTTGATCTTGCGGCCGGCCAGCGCCGCCTCGATGCGGCCCTTCTGGGTGAAGCCGAGGTTGGCGCCCTCGCCCACCACCTTCGCCCGAACATCCGAAGCGTCGATACGCAGCGCGTCGGTGGCGCGATCGCCCGCATCGGCGTTGCTCTCGCTCGAGGCCTTCACATAGGTGCCGATGCCGCCGAAATAGAGCAGGTCGACCGGTGCCTTCAGGATGGCGCGCATCAGGTCGGTCGGCGTCATGGCGGGCACGGTCACGCCCAGCACCGCGCGCGCCTCGTCCGACAAGGTGATCGACTTGGCGGCGCGGTCATAGATGCCGCCGCCGGCCGACAGCAGCTTCTTGTCGTAGTCCATCCACGACGAGCGCGGCAGGTCGAACAGGCGCTTGCGCTCGGCCCAGCTCAGCGCCGGATCGGGTGCGGGATCGATGAAGATGTGACGATGGTCGAAGGCTGCGACCAGCTTGGTCTCCTTGGAGAGCAGCATGCCGTTGCCGAACACGTCGCCCGACATGTCGCCGACGCCCGTCGCGGTGAAGGGCGTGCGCTGGATGTCGAGCCCAAGCTCGCGGAAGTGACGCTTCACCGATTCCCACGCGCCGCGCGCGGTGATGCCCATCTTCTTGTGGTCGTAGCCCGCCGAGCCGCCGGAAGCGAAGGCATCGTCGAGCCAGAAGCCGTAGTCGCGGGCGAGCTGGTTGGCGATGTCGGAGAAGGTCGCCGTGCCCTTGTCGGCCGCGACCACGAGATAGGGATCGTCGCCGTCATGGCGCACGACATTGGCCGGCGGCTGGATGCCGCCGCCCGCGTAGGTGTCGGTGAGGTCGAGCAGGCCGCGGATCAGGGTCTGGTAGCAATAAATCCCCTCGGCCTGCACCTGCTCGCGCGTCCGCCGCCCCTTCGCTGGTCGGCGGGCGCTTCACATAGAAGCCGCCCTTGGAGCCAGTGGGCACGATCACCGCATTCTTCACGATCTGGGTCTTCATCAGGCCCAGGATCTCGGTGCGGAAGTCCTCGCGCCGGTCGGACCAGCGGATGCCGCCGCGCGCCACCCGTCCGCCGCGCAGATGGATGCCTTCCATGCGCGGGCTGTAGACGAAGATCTCGACCAGCGGGCGCGGCGCCGGCAGCTCGTCGATGGCGCGGCTGTCGACCTTGAAGGAGATCCACTCCTTGTCGTGCCAGTAGTTGGTGCGCAGGCTCGTGCGCACGGCATTGAGGAAGCGCCGCAGGATGCGGTCCTCGTCGAGCGTGGTGACGGCTTCCAGCGCGGCCGCGAGCCGGCCCTCGACGGCCTCGATGCGCTGCTTGCGCTCGTCCGAGCCCGCCGCACCGAGGGCCGGATCGAAGCGCGCCATGAAAAGCTCGACCGTGCCGCGCGCGATCGCGGGGTAGGCGACCAGCGCCCGCTCCATGTAATCCTGGCTGAAGGGAATGCCGGCCTGGCGCAGGTATTTGGCGTAGGCGCGCAGCACCGCGACCTCGCGCCAGGCGAGACCCGCGCCCAGCACCAGCTTGTTCAGCCCGTCATTCTCGAGCGCTCCCGCCCACAGCCGGTCGAGCGCCTCGGCGAAGCGCGGGCCGACTTTGGCGAGATCAACCGACGACTTGTCGGCGGTCTCGACGCGCAGCACCTGCAGCGCCACGCCGCTGTCGGCCCCATCGCTTCCTTGGGTCTGCAGCTGGAACGGCGCCTCGCTCAGCACACGCAGGCCGAGATTTTCCGCCAGCGGCAGGATGTCGGAGAGCGCGATCGGCTTCTTCGGATGGAACAGGCGCAGTCGTGAAGCGATGCGGCGGCATGGTGGGCTTGCGCCCCAGCCGGACGCCGAACTCGGCGCCGGCGAGGGCGGCCTGCAACGGCTCGATGTCGGCCACCGCCTGTTCGGCATCGAAGCTGTCGCGATAGGTCGGGGGGAAGTGCTCGCGCCATTTGCGGGCGGCGGCGCGGCCCTCGACCTCGCCCGACTTCGCCTGCAGGGCCAGGCGCAAGCGGTCGCTCCATGAGGTCGCGGCATCGGCCAGCGCGCGCTCGAGTTCGACAAGATCGGGCGTCGGACTGTCCGGCGTGTCGAGCTTCAGGGTGTAGAGCGCCCGGGCAAGGGCGGACTCATCGGTGCTCGAGCCCGCGACCGATGTCACCTGGCCGTGCCAGGCTTTCTCGAGAAGGCGGGCAAACCGGTCGCTCAGGTCCGCATCGAAGCGCTCGCGCGGCGCGAACACCAGGCAGGTGACGAACCGGCCGACCGGATCGCGGCGCGCGAACAGCGCCACGCGGCGGCGTTCCTGCAGCTGCAGGATGCCGAGCGCATGGTCGTAGAGCGTGGTCTCGTCGGTCTGGAACAGCTCGTCGCGCGGATAGGAATCGAGGATGGCCAGCAGCGCCTTGCCGTCATGGCCGTTGGGGTCGAAGCCGGACCGGCGCAGCACGCTGTCGACCCGGCCGCGCAGCAGCGGCACGTCCTGGATGCTCGCGTGATAGGCGGTCGAGGTGAACAGCCCGACCAGGCGGCGTTCACCGGTCACGCGGCCGTCGGCGTCGTAGGTCTTGACGATCACGCAATCCATCGGGCCACTGCGATGGACCAGGCAGGGACGATCCGTCTTGACGATCAGGATGTTGTCGGGCCCGCGGGCGAAGCGCGACATCGCCTCGCCGCCGCCGAGGCCCGCCTCGAACAGGCGGACATCGTCGCGGTGCAGGATGCCGAGCGCCGAGCCGGGCACGAGCTCGTAGCGCAGGCCGCCCGGCTGGCTCGCATCCTCGACGTAGCGGTAACGGCGATGGCCGAGGAAGGTGAAGTGGTTGGCCTCGAGCCAATGGAGGAAGTCTTCGTATTCGCCGAGCCTGGGCGAGCGGCTGGGCAAAAGGTCGTCGAAGGCATCGAGGCAGGACTGGCGGAGCGCCCGCCAGTCCTCGACTGCCAGCCGCACCTCGGCCAGCACACGGCTCAGCGCCGCGGCAAGATCGTCGAGCTGGGCGCGATCGGCCAGGCGGTCGATCTCGAGATACATCATCGATTCCGGCCGCGCCCGTTCGCCGGCTTCGTTGGCAACCTCGATCAGATCGCCGTCGAGGTCGCGCCGCACCGCCAGCACCGGATGGGCCAGCAGATGCACGCTGATTTCGCGGCGATTGAGCTCGTTGGCGATCGAATCGACCAGGAACGGCATGTCGTCGTTGACCACCTGCACGACCGTGCGGGGGCTCTCGAAGCCATGGTCGGCTGCCGTTGGATTGAACACCCGCACCTTGGCGATTCCCGGCAGGCGGCGGCGGGCGAAGGCCAGCAGGGCGGCCGCGGCGGCGGCGCGCTGGTCGGAGGGGGCGGCCGCGAGATCCTTGTCGGCCACGCGTTCGAACAGGCGGCGGGCGAACTGCGCTGCTTCCTCGCTGCCGGCACTGCCGAGCGCGGCGGCGCAGATGGCATCCAGCCCCCAAACACGCGGCGCCAGTGCTGTTGCCATTGCGCTGTCCCTTAAACTCTTACGGCGAGGCGCCGATGCTACGCCGTACCGAGGACCAGTTCCGAAGCGGTGGAACAGCGGCTCACCTGAGGATGAGGCTGATCGCACCGAAACGGCGATCAGGAAGTGTGGCAATCTGACGACAAAATCTTGGCGTGCCAGAAGTGCCTATCGCATCGACCCTTTCCGGCACGCCACCGACGCCCTGCGGCGAATTGGCTGACCTTTCTGTTTCAGGCCCACGGATTCCGCGGCAAAGCGCGTTTTGTTCTCATTTTTTGCTGCAAGTGCGAAGGTTCGCGTACGATCGAGAAAGTCAAATCTCGATAACTATTTTTTTAGCCAATATCAAATAGTTAGGTCGTAATTCCTCAGATTCACAAGCGGTAGACAAAAATGGAAATGACAGCCTCAAGAGGTGGCGTATCATCAAGGGATAGTGGGGGTGACGGAAACGGCTCCCAACATGTAGGTGTCTTCCACAAGGTGTTTTATTCACACCTGTGGACAAAAAGAAAATGGGGGCCGCAAGTGTTTGATGTTGTTCAGGTAAGAAGCGGTGCGCGTGTTGTTACCGATCCCTCTCGGGACAGCCGCCTGACAGTCTTCGGCAAAGCCACCCTCAGCGACCGGTACCTGATGCCGGGGGAAAGCTACCAGGACATGTTCGCCCGCGTCGCCTCGGCCTATGCCGACGACGATGCGCATGCCCAGCGGATCTACGACTACATCTCGAACCTGTGGTTCATGCCGGCGACGCCGGTGCTGTCGAACGGCGGCACCAAGCGCGGCCTGCCGATCTCGTGCTTCCTGAACGAGGCCAGCGATTCGCTCGACGGCATCGTCGGCCTGTGGAACGAGAATGTCTGGCTGGCGGCGCGCGGCGGCGGCATCGGCTCCTATTGGGGCAACCTGCGCTCGATCGGCGAGAAGGTCGGCATGAACGGCAAGACCTCCGGCGTCGTGCCCTTCATCCGCGTGATGGACTCGCTGACGCTTGCCATCTCCCAGGGCTCGCTGCGCCGCGGCTCGGCGGCGGTCTATCTGCCCGGTCAGCCATCCCGAGATCGAGGAATTCATCGAGATCCGCCGCCCGACCGGCGGCGATCCCAACCGCAAGGCGCTGAACCTCCATCACGGCCTGCTGATCTCCGACGCCTTCATGCGCGCGGTCGAGAACGACGAGGAATGGGCGCTGACCAGCCCCAAGGATGGCGCGGTGCTGCGCAAGGTCTCGGCGCGTCATCTCTGGATTCGTATCCTGACGGCGCGCATCGAGACCGGCGAGCCCTACCTGATCTTCGTCGATCACGTGAACAAGGCGCGCCCCGAGCACCACAAGCTGGCAGGCCTTGAGATCAAGACCTCGAACCTGTGCAGCGAGATCACGCTGCCGACCGGCATCGATCGCCACGGCAAGCAGCGCACGGCCGTGTGCTGCCTGTGCTCGCTCAATCTCGAGAAACCTATCTCGATTGGCACGAGCATCCGACCTTCATCGAGGACGTGATGCGCTTCCTCGACAACGTCCTGCAGGGCTTCATCGATGAGGCCGGCTCTGACTTCGCCCGCGCCACCTACGCCGCCATGCGCGAGCGCTCGGTCGGGCCTGGGCGTCATGGGCTTCCATTCCTTCCTGCAGCAGAACAACATTCCGCTCGAGGCCGTGATGGCCAAGGTGTGGAACAAGAAGATGTTCAAGCACATCCGCGGCCAGTGCGACGCCGCCTCCAAGGCCCTGGCCAAGGAGCGCGGCGCCTGCCCGGATGCCGCGGAGTTCGGCATCGAGGAGCGCTTCAGCCACAAGCTTGCGATCGCGCCGACGGCGTCGATCTCGATCATCTGCGGCGGCGCCTCGCCCGGCATCGAGCCGTCGGCGGCCAACGTCTACAATCACAAGACGCTGTCGGGCTCGTTCGTGGTGCGCAACCCGTACCTCGAGAAGCTGCTCGAGCAGAAGGGCAAGAACGACGAGGACACCTGGACCTCGATCACCACGACGCAAGGCTCGGTCCAGCATCTCGACTGCCTGGACGATCACGAGAAGGCGGTGTTCAAGACCGCCTTCGAACTCGACCAGCGCTGGCTGATCGAGCATGCCGCCGACCGCACGCCCTATATCTGCCAGAGCCAGTCGCTCAACATTTTCCTGCCGGCCGACGTGCACAAGCGCGACCTGCACCAGATCCACATGATGGCCTGGAAGCGCGGCGTGAAGACGCTCTATTACTGCCGCTCGCTGTCGATCCAGCGCGCCGACGTCGTGTCGAACGACGCCGTCGTCACGCCGATCGGCGACCAGGCCCTGACCGTTTCCAAAGCCGACGACGCCCCCCAAGCGCCTCTGCCGCTCGCCGCCGCAAAGCTCGCGGAGCAGAGCGGCTACGAGGCCAACAACAACTACGAAGAGTGCCTGAGTTGTCAGTGAGGTGAGTGCCTGAACGTCTTCGGCGGATCTCTGCCGGGAGGAGGAGCCTATGTCAGACAACAACGATCGCTACGTGGTCCGCCACGGACATGATTGGGCGGTCAAGGGCGCGAACGCGCAGCGCGCCAGCGGGGTCTATACGACCCAAAGCCTGGCCGAGCATGCGGCGAAGGAGATCGTCCGCAATCACGGCGGTGGCGAGGTGCGCATCCAGGGCCGCCATGGCCAATGGCGCGACTCCGACACCGTGAGACGCAGGACCTAAAGCCAGATATCAATCGGATAGTTCGTAGACCAGGCCTGCCGTTGTGCGCGGCGGGCGAGCCAATTCTTTCGCATCACGTCGTTTTCACCTCACGCTTCAGGCAGTCCTTCATGTCCCTCCTCGACGCCAAGCCGATCTACAAGCCGTTCCATTATCCCTGGGCCTATGACGCCTGGCTGACCCAGCAGCGCATCCATTGGCTGCCCGAAGAGGTGCCGCTGGCCGACGACGTCAAGGACTGGCGCAACAAGCTCACCGACAGCGAGCGCCATCTGCTGACGCAGATCTTCCGCTTCTTCACCCAGGCCGATGTCGAGGTGAACAATTGCTACATGCGGCACTATCGCGGGTCTTCAAACCCACCGAAGTGCAGATGATGCTGGCCGCCTTCTCGGCGATGGAGACGGTGCATGTCGCGGCCTACAGCCACCTGCTCGACACGATCGGCATGCCGGAGACGGAGTACTCGGTCTTCCTCACCGTCAAGGAGATGAAGGACAAGTACGACTATATGCAGGGCTTCAACGTCGAACTCGAAGGCCGACATCGCCAAGACGCTGGCGGTGTTCGGCGCCTTCACCGAGGGCCTGCAGCTCTTCGCCTCGTTCGCCATGCTGATGAACTTCCCGCGCTTCAACAAGATGAAGGGCATGGGCCAGATCGTGACGTGGTCGGTGCGCGACGAGACGCTGCACTGCAATTCGATCATCAAGCTGTTCCGCACCTTCATCCAGGAGAACCCGGAAGTCTGGACCGAGGGGCTGCAGCGCGAGATCTATGTCGCCTGCTCGACCATCGTCGACCATGAGGACGCCTTCATCGATCTCGCCTTCGGGCTCGACGGCATCGAGGGCATGACCGCGACCGACGTGAAGCGCTACATCCGCTTCATCGCCGACCGCCGCCTCACCCAGCTCGGCCTGCAGCCGATCTATCGCAAGGACGCCAAGAACCCGCTGCCCTGGATGGACCAGATGCTGAATGCCATCGAGCACACCAACTTCTTCGAGAACCGGGCGACGGAGTATTCCAAGGCGTCGACCAAGGGCACCTGGGAAGAGGCGTTCAGCTAGCCTTCGTCCAGGCGCCTAGGGCGAAGAGCAGCATCACTGCCGGACCTTCGGCCCGGCCACCCGGCCGTAGTGCCGCAAGAACATGCGGATTGTTTCTTCGACGACCTCATCGATCGGCACGGACAGGTTCTTGCGGCCCAGCATCAAGGGCCACAGCGTGAACTCGTTGAGGATGCCCATGAACTGCTGGGCGGCCAGCGTCGGATTGCGGCAGCCGAGCACGCCCATCGTCGTCTGATGGGCGAGATAGCGGGTGAAGCGTTCCGTCTGGGGATCCATGACGGCCGCGAACGCCTTGGCGATCCACGGGAACTGCCGCGAATCCGCCACCACCATGCGCAGGAATCCGACGTATTCCGGCTGCTTGTGCAGCCCGAGGATCGCCTGCGCCGTCCGGCGCAGGACCTCTTCGACGTCCCCTGAAGTCTCGATGCCGGGCGGCAAGGCGTGCTCCAGCTGCGCCGAAACCCGACGCAGCATTTCCCGGAAGATCTCTTCCTTGCTGGCGAACTGGTTGTAGAGAGTCCTGCGCGCGACTGCCGCAGCCTGGGAAAGATCATCCATGCTCACGGCACCGAAGCCGCGTTGCAGGAACAGCCGCTGCGCTGCATCCACCACGGCTTCCCGCGAATCGCGGCGTGCGTTGGCGTATTGCCTGACCTTACGAATTTTCATTCCAAATCCTATTGCACTTATTAGTGCATATCAATATACCATTCAGTGCAACTTACAACAAGGCCTAACCAGTGCTGCTGGCTGGGCCCTGGACCAAGCTGAAAGGTGGTGCCCATGTTCGAAGCCCGGATACCAGCGGCGACCGCACCGGAGCCGATAAGCAGGCGAGCGATGCCGGGAACGCCTTGTCGTGAACGAAGGTCGTCTCTTCCGTTCGAACGTGTCGCCCTCGCCCTCCAGGGCGGAGGCGCACTCGGCGCTTACCAGGCCGGTGTCTACCAGGCTCTCGCCGAATCCGATCTGCATCCAGACTGGGTCGCCGGCATCTCGATCGGCGCCATCAACGCGGCCATCGTTGCCGGCAACCCGCCCGCGTCGCGGGTCGACAGGCTTCGCGAGTTCTGGGAGCTGGTCAGCGGCGGGGATGCCGGCGTCAGTCCGCTGTTCGTCGGCGATACTGTCCGGACCTGGCTGAACCAGCTAAGCGCCACCTCCGTGCTGTTCGGGGGTATCGCCGAATTCTTCGCCCCGCGTCCCTTGTCGCCCTGGCTGTCCCCGGACGGCGCGCTGGACTCCACCAGCTACTACGACACCAGACCGCTCGAACGCACACTCGAACGATTGGTGGACTTCGAGCGGATCAACCACGGACCGATGCGCCTCAGCGTCGGCGCGGTGAACGTGCGTAGCGGGGATTTCGTCTACTTCGACACCACCACTCATCGCATCGGCCCCAGGCACATCATGGCGAGCGGGGCGCTGCCGCCTGGCTTCCCGGCGATCGAGATCGAAGGCGAGCATTACTGGGATGGTGGCCTGGTCTCGAACACGCCCCTGGGATGGATGGTCGAAGCCGGTCCGCCCAAGGATACGCTGGTGTTCCAGGTGGACCTGTGGTCCGCGCGCGGCCCGTTTCCGCGCAACATGGCCCGCGTCTCGACCCGGCAGAAGGAGATCCAGTTCTCCAGCCGAACCCGCGCCGAATCGAACCGGTTCAAGGAGCTGCAGCGCTTCAAGAACGCGGTGGCCGAGCTGCTTGCCAAGCTGCCGCCCGACTTGGCCGCCAGCCCGGAGGTGGCGCCGCTGCGCAGCCTGTCCGAGCGCAAGGTCGGCAACCTGATCCAGCTCATCTACCGGTCCAAGGACTACGAGGGCGATTCGAAAGACTACGAGTTCTCCCGCCGCAGCATGGAAGAGCATTGGCATGCCGGTTACCACGACACGGTGCGCACGCTTCGGCACCCCGAGGTGCTCCAGCGGCCGGCGAGCCCGGACGGCGTTTTCATCTTCGACGTGCACGAGCACGGTCGCGAGTAGCGGAGAGCCACAATGAAAGAGGCACCCATGTTCAAGTCTCCGATTGTTGCCGCCCTTATTCTCGCGGCGCTCGCCGGTTGCGAAAAACCGCCGCCACCTCCAGCCCCGGCAAGACCCGTCCGCACGGTCACCATCGAGCGCCACACGGAGGGCGAGACTCGTCTCACTGACGGGCCAGGTGCGCGCCAAGGACCAGGCGAGCCTCGCCTTTCGTCTCGACGGTCGGATGGTCGAGCGGCTGGTTCGGGTCGGCGACACGTGGCTGAGAGGCCAAGTCGTCGCCCGGATGGAGCCGAGCGACCAGCAGAACGCCGCGAAGTCGGCGAAGGCGCGCCTTTCTTCGGCCGAAGCGGCCTTGACGCAGGCGCGGTTGACCTACGGACGGCAGCAAGAGCTGCTGAAGAGCGGCTGGACCGCGCGGGCTCGCTATGACGAGGCGGAGCAGGCTTTCCTCTCCGCCCAGGCGCAAGTCGAACTCCGCCCGGGCTGACCTCCGGCTTGCGGAAGATCGGCTGGGCTACACAGTCCTCCTGGCCGATGGCCCCGGCGTGGTTACCGCCGTCGGCGCCGAGCCGGGCGAGGTCGTTCGCGCCGGCCAGATGGTGGGCCAGGTTGCGCGCGACGGCGGTCTCGATGCCGTGTTCGACGCCCCTGAGCAGCTGGTGCGCACCGGGCCGCGCAATCCGGCTGTAGAGATCGCGCTGAGCGACGATCCGCGCATCAAGGCCGACAGGCCGCATTCGCGAAGTGGCGCCGCAAGCCGAACTCGGCCACCCGCACCTTCCAGGTCAAAGTCGGCATCATCGGCCCGCCGGAGGCGATGAGGTTGGGATCAACAGTCACGGGCCGCATCCGTCTCGCGGCGCCCGACGGCGTGGAAGTTCCAGCAACCGCCCTCTCGCAGTCCAATGGACGACCGGCCGTCTGGGTTGTCGATCCGCGCAGCCAGACAGTGTCGCTGCGCAACGTCAACGTCGAGCGCTACGAAGCCGCGAGCGCCCTGATCGCACAAGGCCTCGACACCGGCGACGTCGTCGTTACCGCGGGCGTGCAGATGTTGCGTCCGGACCAGAAGGTCCGCGTTTTGGGAGACTCCTGATGACCGGCTTCAACCTGTCCGAATGGGCGATCCGGCACCGCGCCTTGGTCGCCTATTTCATGCTGATGATCGTGGTCGCGGGCGTCGCATCGTACTTCCGCCTGGGCCGCAGCGAGGATCCGGACTTCACGGTCAAGACCATGGTGGTCGCCGCCACCTGGCCGGGCGCGACCGAGGAGGACACGCTCCGACAGGTGACCGACCGGCTGGAGCGCAAGCTCCAGGAAACGCCGAACCTTGACTACCTCAAGAGCTACACCAGCGCCGGCCGGTCGACGGTCTTCGTCTATCTCAAGGACTCCACGTCGCCGCGCGACGTACCCGATACCTGGTACCAGGTGCGCAAGAAGGTGCGCGACGTCAGCAGCACACTGCCACAGGGCGTGATCGGGCCCGACTTCAACGACGAATTCGGCGACACCTACGCCGTCGTCTACGGCTTCACCGCCAATGGGTTCACCAAGCGAGAGCTTCGGGACCATGTCGACGAGATCCGCCAGCAGCTGCTTCAGGTGTCCGACATCTCCAAGGTCGACGTTCTGGGCACGCAGGACGAGCGCGTGTTCGTGGAGTTCTCGACCGAGAAGCTGGCCGGCCTCGGCATCGACCGGGCGGCGCTCCTCGCGGCGCTGCAGGCGCAGAATGCGGTCACGCCGGCCGGCGTGGTGCAGACCGACGACGAGAAGATCTGGTACGCGTTTCCGGTGCGTTCCGCTCCGAACAGGACATTTTGGCGGTCAACTTTGCCGCCAACGGCCGAATGATCCGCCTGGGCGACATTGCCCGAGGTGACGCGCGGGCCTGCCGATCCGGCGCAGCCGATGTTCCGGGTCAACGGAGCAGGACGCGATCGGACTTGCGATCTCCATGCGCAAGGGCGGCGACGTGGTGGCGCTGGGCAACAACGTCAAGCGGAGCCATGGCGCGAGATCACTTCGGACCTGCCCGTTGGAATTGAGCCGGCGCTGGTCGCCGACCAGACCGTGGTCGTCGAGCACGCGGTCGACGAGTTCATGGAGGCTCTGTGGGAGGCGGTCGGCATCATTCTCGCGGTCAGCCTGGTCAGTCTCGGACTGCGTGCCGGCGCCGTGGTGGCCCTTGCGATTCCGCTCGTGCTCGCTGCGGTGTTCGTGGACGATGACGTCTTCGGCATCGACCTGCAGCGCATCTCGCTGGGCGCGCTGATCATCGCGCTCGGCCTGCTGGTCGACGACGCCATGATCACGGTCGAGACCATGGTGACGCGGCTGGAGCATGGCGACGACAAGGAGCACGCCGCTACCTTCGCCTACACTTCCACGGCCTTCCCGATGCTCACCGGCACACTGGTCACCGTCGCCGGGTTCGTTCCCATCGGCTTCGCGCACAGCGCTGCCGGCGAGTACACGTTCTCCATTTTCGCGGTGGTCGCCATCGCCCTGATCGCTTCCTGGGTGGTTGCCGTGCTGTTTGCGCCGCTGCTCGGCATCTGGGTTCTGAAGAAGCCCAGGGCGGTCCACTCGGACGAGCCTGGTCCGATCATGCGCGCGTTTCGCCGCTTCCTGGTGCTGGCGATGCGCGCCCGCTGGGTCACCGTGATCACGACGATAGCGCTGTTTGGCGCATCCCTGATCGGCACACGCTACGTTCCGCAGCAGTTCTTTCCGTCCTCCGACCGGCCCGAGCTGCTCGTCGACCTGCAGCAGCCCGACAATGCGTCGATCTATTCAACGCGGGATCTTTCGGCGCGAGTAGACGCGCTTTTGAAGGACGACCCCGATGTCGACCACTGGAGCACGTATGTCGGCCAGGGCGCGGTGCGCTTTTACCTGCCGCTCAACGTGCAGCTGCCCAACGATTTCTTCGGCCAGCTCGTCGTGGTCACCAAGGGTATCGAGCAGCGCGAGCGGCTGAAGGCCAAGCTCGAGCACGTGTTGGCGAACGAATTCCCGACAGCCGTCGCGCGTGTCTATCCGCTGGAGCTCGGGCCTCCGGTTGGCTGGCCGCTGCAATACCGCGTGAAGGGATCGGACCCTGACCAAGTGCGGGCGATCGCCTTCGAGGTCGCCCAGGTCGTCGGGACCGAGCCGGGCGCTCGCAACGTCAACTACAACTGGATGAAGCCCGCCCGCATGGTCCAGATCCGGGTGGACCAGGACAAGGCCCGTTTGCTCGGCCTCAGCTCGCAGGACCTCGCCCTGTCCGTCAACACGGTCGTCTCTGGCGTAACCGCGACCCAATTGCGCAGCGGCATCTATCTCGTCGACGTACTGGTTCGCGCCTCGGACGAGCAACGCATGTCGCTCGCAACGATCCGCACGCTCCAGATCCCGCTGTCGAACGGCAAGACGGTTCCCCTGAGCGAGATCGCCTCCATCGACTACGGGCAGGAGTACCCGATCGTTTGGCGTCGCGACCGCAAGCCGACGGTGACCGTGCAGGCCGATCTGGCGCCGGGCATCCAGGCCGCCACGGTCGTGCAGGCCCTGGCGCCCAAGATCGCGGCGCTCAATGAGAGCCTTCCCGCCGGCTATCACGTCGAGGTCGGCGGCACGGTCGAGGAGAGCACCAAGGCGCAGGCCTCGGTCGCCGCCGTCCTTCCCCTGATGCTGGTGCTGGCGCTCACCGTGCTGATGATCCAGCTGCAGGGCTTTAGCCGGCTGTTTCTGGTGCTGAGCGTGGCGCCCTTGGGACTTATTGGAGTGGTCGCGGCGCTACTGGTTGCGGACAAACCGATGGGCTTCGTGGCGCTGCTCGGCGTGCTCGCGCTGACCGGCATGATCGCCCGCAACTCGGTGATCCTGATCGACCAGATCGAGCACGAGAAGGCGGCCGGCCGGCATCCGTGGGACGCGGTCGTCGAAGCAACCACGCATCGCTTCCGGCCGATCCTGCTCACCGCTGCGGCCGCCATCCTCGGCATGATCCCGATCGCACCGACGATCTTCTGGGGGCCGATGGCCTACGCGATCATGGGCGGCCTGGCCGTGGCGACGCTCCTGACGCTGGTGTTCCTGCCGGCTCTCTACGTGGCGTGGTTCCGCATCAAGCGGCCCGCGCTGGTCACAGACTCGGAACGTGCCCCAGGTCGAATCCATCACGGGCCTTCACTGGCGAGCACGCTCGTGATCAAGGCAACGGCGGACATCTCCCGAGTAAAGGCGACCCTCGCGGGCCAGGCGCACCGGGCGCGAATGTGGATGGACCCGGGCCTACGCCAGCGGCCGCCCCAACAGCGCGCGTCAGACAGCGCGCCCAATGAGATTTTTTCGAGATTCCAATGATCATCGATTACCACATCGTCGGTCCGCTCTCGGCCCTGTTCGGGGCGCTGGCCGGCGGCTTGGCTTCGTTGATCGGCGCCATCTACACGCATCGTCGCAGTGAGCGCTTACAGCGCGCGGCCTCCGAAATCGCCAAGCGCGAGGCGATCTACGCCGACTTTGTGATGGGCGCATCGAACCTGCTGCTCAAGGCCTACACCAGCGACGACCTGAAGCTGAGCGGCGATGAGCAGCGTGTGATTGGTCTGCTCAACCGCATGAGGATCTTCGCACCTACCGAGATCATCGCCACCGCCGAAGCAGTGCTGAAGGCAATCGTGGAGATTTCGCTGCAACCAAGCGTGGAGCTGCGGGAACTTGCAAGGGCAGCGCTGTCCAAAAGCCCTGATCCCGATCCGCTTCTGACTTTCAGCCTCGTCTGCCGAGCTGACCTGGATGACGTGCGTCGGACGACGGTGTGACCACGATCAGTGTCGCGACTACCGATCAATGCCGCTTTCAACTGGCGATCACGGGCGGTCCCACGCGTCGGCAATGACCTTGAAGCTCTCCGGATCGAACGCGCGCAATTGCTCGCGGGTAAAGGGAAAGAAGTCGTTCCGGCCGAAATAGGCCTCGCTCAGCTCGGCGAAGAACTCCCGGTGACTCGTCAAGGCATAGGCGCGCTCGCGGCTGCCGTTATTGCGCTCGACAAAATCGTAGAGGCCGCTTGCCAGGGCCCTTTGGTAGGCCGCGATGATGGCGGGATCGCCGTCCGAGAGGACAAGATCATGATAGGCGTGCGCCAGCTCGTGAAGCACCAGGTTTGGCTGGGTAGCGATCAGCGCCGCGAGGTTCCGGGTGAACTGCACGGACTTCGCCTTGTCCGGATCCAGCCCATGCCCGACCAGCCAGAGTCGCGACGGATGGTAGGCGCCGTTGATGAAGTGCACGTCCTCGTACTCGAGCCAGATGGGAACCTGCCGCAGCTTCTGCCAGGCCGGCGCGGGAACGACCTGGGCCAGGCGCGCGAGACTGCTCGCCAGGATTTCTAGGCAGCGCTGCTTCAACGCCGGGTCGCGCTCCGCCCACTCCGGCGAGAGGTGGACGGTGAAGCCTTCGACCTGCCTGTCCTCGTAGGGGCGATCGACCGCCGATCGCGAGTCGATCGTCCAGGTTTCACGGGCGGCCTCGGACACGAAGGCCGACAGGCAGCGGCTTCGCTCGTCGCGGCCGATCCACACATGCGTCTTGAAGCTGGGCTGCACATAGCTCTGGCCCGGGGAGAGGGTCGTGTAACTCGTCTCTCCTCCCTGGAAATTGATCCATCGGATGAAGATCGTGGTCGTACCGGTGTTGACGACCGTGATGGCTGTGGTGGTGCTCTCGGACTTGGACGGGAGCGCCGGGATATCCTTGCAGGAGCGTGGTCCGGCGGCGGCGGCCGACGTCCAGCCAAGGACCAACGCCAGCAGCAGCAGCAACACCGACCGCGAGAATTTATTCAAATCAGAACCCGCGCCTGATTTTCGATCATACGGAGGAACTTCTAATGACCAAAATTGGAGGCCGACGCCGGGCGTGATAAAAGGACAGCGTTGTGAGGTCGAGCGTTCGGGAGCGTCGTGTATGCCCAGTCACCAAAGGTGACCGTTAAATTTCCGTTATTTTAACGGTCACTTCCGGTAACTACCACGACATCTTGCGTTGGTCTCCGCCGATTGCCATGGAAACTCGCCCGCTCCTCCTCTTCGCGTTGCTGGCTACCTTGACGGTAGCGCCTGCGGCGTTGGCCGAGGGGCTGCAGAGCCACTCCGTCGTCTATGACGTGAAGGCGGCGCCCTCGGAGAAAGAAGCCTATGTCGAGGCGCAGGCCACGTTCACGCTCACCAAGCGCTGCGATGGCTGGAGCCTGGGCGAGATCTTCCAGTTCGGCATCGACAAGGGAAAGGGGGCGCCCGGCCAGAAGGGGCTCACGGCCAAGGCCGAGCGCGTCGAGGAGCGCGTGACCGCACAGGAATCGCTCGATGGCCGCACGCTCACCTATCAGACGCAGTTGCGCCAGGACGCCCGCCTGACCAAGGCCACCGGCAAGGCGACGCTGGGCGCCGAGCCGGGCAAGCTCACCGCCGATCTCGGCCGCTACAAGCAGGACAGCGACCTGCCGGCCGGCACGCTGGCGCCCGCCGCGGCGCGCGCGGCGCTGCTCGCGGCGCTGATCGCCAACAAGCCTGGCGTGATCGAGATACGCACCGTCGATCTGCTGCGCTTCCACAAGCCGATCGTCCAGAAATTCGCGCAGTTTCCACCCGAGGATCCGGCGATCGCTCGCACCCTGCCCAAGGACATGCACGCCTCGGACAAGGACTTCGCCAACGGCCGGATGTTGGCGCTGCTGCGCCGGGTTCCCGACTTCAACGAGTTCGGCGACGAGCTCTGGCTGATGCACGAGTTGGGCGCGATCGTGCGCCAGATCATCCAGCGTCAGGGCGTCAAGCTGCTGCTCGAGGCGCGCGAGGTCACGCTCTTCCCGGCGCCGACCTGCCCATAGCTCAAGCCCAACCGCCGGCATGCGGCAGCACGTGGCCGGTGATGAAGCCCGCGCCATCGGAGCAGAGGAAGCACACCGCGGCACCCAGCTCCTCGGCCTTGCCGAGGCGCCCGAGCGGGATCTGCGCCGTCATCTTGGCCATCGCCTCCTTGTTGGCGAGCAGCGCCGGCGGGAAGTAGTCGGGGTTCTCGACGTAGTTCGAGCCCACGGCGTTCACCGTGATGCCGTCGCGGCCGAGCTCCTTGGCGAGCGAGGCGACGAGGCCGTTCGCCGCGGCGCGCGCCGAGACATACGGCGCGTAGTTGGCGATGCCGCGCAACGGCGCGGCCGAGGACACGAACACGATGCGGCCCGACTTGCGCTTGCGCATCGACGGCGCCACCAGCTGGGCGAGCCGGAACGGCGCCACCGCCATCGCCTCGAGCGCGGAGCGGTAGTCCTCCAGGCGCGCTTCGCCGAGCGGCGCGCGCAGGGCGGGGAAGGCGTCGTTGTTGACCAGCGCGTCGATATGGCCGTGCCGCTTCAGCGCCAGTTCGACCATGGTCACGGGATCGGTCGCCGACAGCGCATGCGCGCCCTGGAACTGCGTCTCGTACTTGCGCCGCGCACTCGGCGCCTCGAACGAGGGGTCATGGGCCAAGACCGTGGCGCCCTGGGCAAGCGCCACCGCGGTGGTGCCGTGGCCTGCGAACTTCTCGACATTGGTGATCAGCATCACCCGGTCTTTCAGCAGCATGGCGATTCCTCTAGGTTGGGCCCGATGGCCAAGCCCGACGATCCTACCGCGTCTTTCGGCTACCGCGACGTACCCGCCCCGGAAAAGGCGGGCATGGTGCGCGAAGTCTTCGCCAGCGTGGCGCCGCGCTATGACCTGATGAACGACCTGATGTCGGCGGGCGTGCATCGCCTCTGGAAGAACACGCTGGTCGACGTGCTCAATCCCCGGCCGGGCGAGAAGTTTCTCGATGTTGCAGGGGGCACCGGCGACATCGCGTTCAGGATCGCCAGGCGGCAGCGTGAACGGCCCGACGTCACGATCTGCGACATCAACCCGGCGATGCTCGACGTCGGCCGTGACCGTGCCGTCGATCGCGGGATCTTGCAGGGACTGACCTGGACGACCGGCGATGCCGAGGACCTGCCGTTCCCCGACCGCTCGTTCGACGGCTACACGATCGCCTTCGGCTTGCGCAACGTCACCGACATCGACAAGGCGCTGCAGGAAGCCTGGCGCGTGCTGAGGCCGGGCGGCCGCTTCTACTGCCTCGAGTTCAGCAAGGTGACGTCGGCGCCGGTGGCGCGTGTCTACGACGCCTACTCCGAGCGCGCGCTGCCCTTTTTCGGCCGGGTGGTGGCGCGCGATGCCGAGTCCTATCGCTATCTGCATGAAAGCATCCGCCGCTTCCCGCCGCAGCGCGAGCTGGCCGATCGCATGCGCCGAGCCGGGTTCGCCAAGGTCGCCTGGCGCAACATGACGCTCGGCGTCGTCGCCCTGCATTCGGGCTGGCGCATCTAGGATGTTCCGCGCGGTCCGCAATAGCTGGCGGCTCTTGCGGCTGGCGCTGAGCTTCGCGCGCCACGACGCGCTGTTTCCGCTCGAGATCCTGGGCATCGCGCCGGCGCTGATCGTCTGGGCACGGCTCTTTCGTACGCGCCGCGACGCGCGGCAGCCGGGCGAGCGCCTGGCGGCGGCGCTGCAGGAGATGGGCCCGTCCTTCATCAAGCTCGGCCAGGCGCTCTCGACCCGCGCCGACCTTTTAAGCGAAAGCGTCGCCACCGACCTCGCCCGCCTGCAGGACCATCTGCCGCCGTTCCCTGGCGCCGAAGCGCGCCGCACCATCGAGCTCGAACTCGGCCGGCCGATCGAGGCCTTGTTCACGAGCTTCGACGACGTGCCGATCGCCGCCGCCTCGATCGCCCAGGTCCACTTCGCCGTCACGACCGATGGCCGCGAGGTCGCCGTAAAAGTGCTGCGGCCGGGCATCGAGGATGCCTTCGCGCGCGACCTCGATCTCTTCTACTGGATGGCCGAGCTGGTCGAGCGCACCCAGCCGCGCTTCCGACGCCTGAAGCCCGTCGAATCGGTGAAGGCCTTCGCCGACGTCGTGCGGCGTCGAGATGGACCTGCGCATGGAGGCCGCGGCGGCCGAGGAGTTGGGCGAGAATTTCCGCGACGATCCGGGCTACCGTGCGCCCACGATCGACTGGGACCGCACTGCCCAGCGCGTGCTCACGCTGGAGCGCGTCGACGGCATCCCGATCGGCGACCGCGACGCCATCGTGGCGGCCGGTCACGATCCCGACGTCATCATGAAGAAGTGCGCGGAGGCCTTCTTCTACCAGGTGTTCCGCGACGGCTTCTTCCACGCCGACATGCATGGCGGCAACGCCTTCGTCGACCGCGCCGGCCACATCGTGCCGGTCGATTTCGGCATCATGGGCCGGGTCGACGAGGACACGCGCGGCTATCTCGCCGAGCTGCTGGTCGGCTTCCTGCGCCGCGACTACCGCGCGGTGGCCGAGGTGCAGTTCCGCGCCGGCTACGTGCCGTCGCACCAGTCGGTGGAGATGTTCGCCCAGGCGTGCCGGTCGATCGGCGAGCCGATTTTCGGCCGGCCGAGCCACGAGGTCTCGATCGCCCGCCTGCTCGCCCACCTGCTGCGCGTCACCGAGCAGTTCGAGATGACGGTGCAGCCGCAGCTCCTGCTGCTGCAGAAAACCATGCTGATGGCCGAGGGGATGGGCACCCGGCTCAACCCCAAGCTCAACATCTGGGAGCTGGCGCGGCCCCTGATCGAAGAGTGGATGCGCACCCATTTCGGGCCGCGCGCCACGGTCGGCCGCGCTGTCGCCGATCTGGCGCAGGGCCTGCGACGGCTGCCGCGGCTGATCGACAGCCTGCATGTCGTGGCCGAGCATGAACGGCGGAAGGTCGAGCGTGTCGAAGCGGAAGTCGAATTGGCGATCACCCGTTGGACCCGGGATATCGGTTACGCTGAGGTTATCGCCGTTCTTGCCCTGATCGCCGCCATCGTCGCCTGGTGGCGCTAGCAACGCTGTGACCACCGAGCAGATCATCTTTGGGCTGGGAGTGTTCCTGCTCGCCGGCACCGTGAAGGGCTTGGTCGGGATCGGCCTGCCGACCATCACCATCGCGCTCACCAGCCTGGTGCTGCCGCTCACCGAGTCGATCGCCCTGATCGCGTTGCCGACCGTCGTCACCAACGTCTGGCAGGCCGCGGTCGGCGGCCGCTTCCGCTATATCCTGCGCCGTCACTGGCCGCTGATCGTGCCGCTGATGGTGACGCTCTATCTCACCATGGGGCTGATCGGTCAGAAGGGACCGAATTGGGCGTCGGTCGTGCTGGGCATTGTGCTGGTGGTCTACGGCGCCATGGGCTTGGCGCGCTTGCGGCTGCGGCTTTCGCCCGATCTCGAGAAGCCGCTGGCGCCGGTGATCGGCGTGATCTCGGGGTTCATCGCCGGGATGGTCGGCGTCCCCGTCATCCCTTTGATGCCCTACCTGCAGGCGCTGGAGATCAGGCCGTCGGAGCTGGTGCAGACACTGGGCATCGTGCTCTGCGCCACGTCGCTGACGCTCACCGGCTCGTTGCTGAATTTCGGCCTGCTCGATGGCCCGCACGCCCTCTTGTCGGCGGCCGCCATGGCCCCATCTATGGCAGGCATGTGGATCGGCCAGCGCATCCGGGCGGGGTTGTCGGTCGAGCAATTCAGGGTTGCGGTGTTCACCGCCCTGGCACTCACCGGCCTCTATACTGTCGCTGAGCCGGCTCTTGTGATAGGCTAAGTGGCATGCTGAAGGGCAAGCGGATTCTGCTGATCGTCGCGGGTGGCATCGCGGCCTTCAAATCACTCGAGCTGATTCGCCGTCTGCGCGAGCGCGGTGCCGCGGTGCGCTGCGTGCTCACCGACGCCGGCGCAAAGTTCGTGACGCCGCTGTCACTGCAGGCCCTCTCCGAGGATCGTGTCTACAGCGACATGTTCTCGCTGACGGATGAGAGCGAGATGGGTCACATCCAGCTCAGCCGCGACGCCGACCTGCTGGTCGTGGCGCCCGCCACCGCCAATATCCTGGCCCGCATGGCGTCGGGCCTGGCCGACGATCTCGCCTCGACCGTGTTGCTCGCCACCGACAAGCCGGTGCTGGCGGCGCCCGCGATGAACGTGCGCATGTGGACGCATGCCGCCACCGTCGCCAATGTCGAGACACTGAAGAAGCGCGGCATCACGTTCATCGGCCCCAATGACGGCGCCATGGCCTGCAACGAATATGGTCCCGGGCGCATGTCGGAGCCCGAGGAGATCGTCGCCGCCATCGAGACGATGCTCGCCAAGGAGCGCCCCCTTGCGGGCAAGCGCGCGCTCGTGACGTCGGGTCCGACTCGCGAGGCGATCGATCCGGTGCGCTACATTTCCAACCATTCGTCGGGCAAGCAGGGCCATGCCATCGCCGCCGCCCTGGCGCGGCTCGGCGCCGAGGTCACGCTGGTGAGCGGTCCTGTCGCCGTGGCCGATCCGGTGGGCGTGAAGATGGTGAAGATCGAATTCCGCCGACGAGATGCTGGCGGCCTGCCTGAAGGCCGGCGCCGTCGATGTCGCGGTGTGCGCCGCGGCCGTCGCCGACTGGAAGGCGGCCAAGCCCGCCTCGGCCAAGATCAAGAAGAAGCCGGGTGCCGCTCCGCCTGCGCTGGAGCTCGCGCCCAATCCCGACATCCTGGCCACGCTTTCCCGGCCCGGGCCGAAGCGGCCTGTGCTGGTGGTGGGCTTCGCCGCCGAGACCGAGAACCTGGTTGCCAACGCGATCGACAAGCGCACGCGCAAGGGCTGCGACTGGATCGTCGCCAACGATGTGTCGACCGCCTCCGGCACCTTCGGCGGCGAGCGCAACACCGTGCACCTGATCAGCGCCGAGGGCGTCGAGGATTGGCCGACCATGGCCAAGGACGATGTTGCTTTGCGTCTCGCGGGACGCATCGCGCTGCAGCTTGGCCGGCCGCGCCCCGCCGCGGCGGCCGAGTGAATGCCGCATGAACCAACGCATGACTGGCATGATGACTGGCGTCGAGAGCGTGGAGATCGAGATCGTCCGCCTGCTGCATGGGCAGGATCTGGACCTTCCCGACTATGCCACCGCGGCGGCGGCGGGCGCCGACTTGCTGGCCGCCATCGACCAGGAGATCGAGCTCGGGCCGCTGGAGCGCAAGATCGTGCCCACCGGCATTTCGATTGCCCTACCGGTAGGCTTCGAGGCCCAGGTCCGGCCGCGGTCGGGTCTCGCAGCGCGGCACGGCATCACGGTCGCCAACGCGCCGGGCACGATAGATGCCGACTATCGCGGTGAAGTGGGCGTGATTCTGGTCAATTTGAGCAAGGAGCCGTTCAAGATCACGCGCGGCATGCGAATTGCACAGCTTGTCGTGGCAAGGCACGCTCGGGCCGTCTGGCGCGAGGTCAGCGAACTCAGCAAGACAGCACGGGGTGCCGGCGGCTTTGGATCGACGGGAGTGACAGCGGGGTCGCCGGCAAAACGGGCCTGAGAGGGGGAGAGAGGATGCCTCGGCTCAGCAAGAAAACCATGTTCGCCATCGAGGCGGTGCTCGACGTGGCCTTCCATGTCGGTGAGCATCCGGTGCGCTCGGGCGACATCACCGAGCGCCAGCGCATTCCCAAGCGTTATCTCGAACAGGTCCTGCAACATTTGGTGCGCGCCGGCATCTTGAACGGCAAGAGGGGTCCGCGCGGCGGCTATCGGCTGGGCCGCGACCGCGCGCGCATCACCCTGGGCGAGGTCGTGCGCGTGGTGCGCAAGCTCGAGGCCGAGAGCGAGCCCAACGACATGTCGGTCGGCTCGCCGCTGGCGCACGAGGTGGTGTGGCCGGCCTGGGAGAAGCTGCGCGACGATATGATGACGCAGCTCGACACCATTACGATCGAGGATCTCTGCCAGCGCGCCCGCGCCAAGGGTTTGGGCGGGCAGCCCGCCAAGGCGCAGGCCACCGCCGTCGTCCACTGAACCCTGCTGCGCTATGCTCCGCCGTCTTCAGAACGGAGGAGCAAGACGATGGCGACCAAGGCAAAGCCCAATCCAAGCAACCCGAAGCTCTATGACGAGGGCATGAAGGTCCGCAAAGCCGTGCTCGGCGCGGACTATGTCGACAATTCGATGGCGTCGGCCGACGACTTCATGATGGCGTTCCAGGACGTCACCACGGAGTATTGCTGGGGCTATGTCTGGACGCGCCCCGGCCTGCCCAAGAAGACGCGATCGATGCTGAACCTCGCCATGCTGGCGGCGCTCAATCGCGGGCCGGAGCTCAAGCTGCACGTCAACGGCGCGTTGAACAACGGCCTCACCAAGGAAGAAATCAAGGAAGTCTTCCTGCAGGTCGCCATCTATTGCGGCATTCCCGCCGGCCTCGACGCCTTCAAGACTGCGCGCGACGTCTTCAAGGATCGCGGCATCTGAGCCGTGGTCGCGATCCGGCCGGCCAGCATCCGAACGGCAAGGGCCGGTGAGGCGCCAAGCCTCACGGCACTCTGCATGCGCTCCAAGGCGCATTGGGGTTATGACGCAGAGTTCATGCGGCGCTGCGTTCCGTTCCTGACCGTGAGCGAGCAAAGCATCGCTGAGGGCCGCGTGCTGATCGCGACCGACGAGGCCGGCCGCGCGATCGGCATGGCGAGCGTCATGCCCTATGGCGAAGGGGGCGGTGACGACGCCGAGCTCGGCCTGATGTTCGTCGATCCCGTGGCGATCGGCGGCGGCGTCGGGCGTGCCTTGTTCGGCGAAGCGGTCAGGCTCGCGCGCCGGCTCGGCTATCGGCGCATGACCATTCTGGCCGACGTGAACGCAGCGCCGTTCTACGAACGAATGGGCGCGCGCTTTCTCCATGACGCGCCGTCGGACGCCATTCCCGGCCGCACCTTGCCGTTCTATGAATACGAGTTGGCACAGGAGGCATCATGAGCAAGGCCTTCACCCTCAACTCGACCTACGTCAATCTGCGCCCCGACGACAGCGCGACCACCCTGAAAATCGGGCCGCGCTTCTGGGCCGGTGTCGAGAAGCGCACCGACCTCAACAGCGGCCGGCTGGTCGGCACCACGCCGCAAAAGAAGGACTGGCCGATCTGGGAGCGTCACCCCGGTGGCGACGAGATCCTGATCCTGCTGTCGGGCGAACTCGAGATGGTGCTTGAAACCAGGGCGGGCACCCGCAAGACCCGGCTCAAAGCCGGCCAGACCTTCGTCGTGCCGCGCAATACCTGGCATCGCGCCCTCGTGAAAAAGCCCGGCAAGCTGATGTTCATCACGCCCGGCGCCGGCACCGAACACCGTCCGGTAACCCTTTGACAGGCGGGGATATCGTCCCTATATAAGTGCCACCTCAGGCCCCTGGCATCGCCTCCCGGCGGTAACTCGACGGGGCCCACCAGTACGACACAGCGCTGTTTTTCAAAGGTTCGGCCATCCCGGCCGCCGAAGCGCGTGCGTCATTTCCCAACAACTGAAGACCTATGAATCTCCAAGACCTCAAAATCAAGAAACCGCCCGAACTCCTGGCCTTTGCCGAGGAACAGGGTGTCGATGGCGCCGCGCAAATGCGCCGCCAGGAACTCATGTTCGCCATCCTCCAGAAGGTGGCGGCCGCCGACCAGGTGATTTCCGGCAGCGGCACCCTCGAAGTGCTGCCCGACGGCTTCGGCTACCTGCGCTCGCTGGAAGCGAGCTACCTGCCGGGCGCCGACGACATCTACATCAGCCCGACCCAGGTGCGGAAATTCGGCCTGCGCACCGGAGACACCGTCGAAGGCGAGATCCGCGCACCCAAGGATGGCGAGCGCTACTTCGCCATGGTGCAGATCAACAAGGTCAACTTCGAAGACCCCGAGACGCTGCGCCACCGCATCAACTTCAATTCGCTCACGCCGCTTTATCCCGACGAGAAGCTGAAGCTCGAGATGGATGGCGCGGGCGTCATGGCGCCGACGATCTCCGAGGAACAGAGCGCCCCACGCTCCACCGCCTCGGGCCGCGTCTCGACCGGCCGACGCACTACCGGCACGCTCACCAAGAAGGCGTCGACCTCCACGCCACAGCAGCAGCTCGACATCTCGACGCGCGTGATCGACCTGATCGCGCCGATCGGCAAGGGCCAGCGCGCGCTGATCGTGTCGCCGCCGCGCACCGGCAAGACAGTGCTGCTGCAGAACATCGCCCACGCCATCACCGCCAACAATCCCGAGGTCTTCCTCATGGTGCTGCTCGTCGATGAGCGACCGGAGGAAGTGACCGACATGCAGCGCACGGTGAAGGGCGAGGTCGTGAGCTCGACCTTCGACGAGCCGGCGTCGCGCCACGTTACCGTGGCCGAGATGGTGATCGAGAAGGCCAAGCGCCTGGTCGAGCACAAGAGGGACGTGGTGATCCTGCTGGATTCCATCACGAGGTTGGCGCGTGCCTACAACACCGTGGTGCCGAGCTCGGGCAAGGTGCTGACCGGCGGCGTCGATGCCAACGCACTGCAGCGGCCCAAGCGCTTCTTCGGCGCGGCCCGCAACATCGAGGAAGGCGGCTCGCTTACCATCATCGCGACGGCCCTGATCGACACCGGCAGCCGCATGGACGAGGTGATCTTCGAGGAGTTCAAGGGCACCGGTAACTCCGAAATCATCCTCGACCGCAAGGTCGCCGACAAACGCACCTTCCCGGCCATCGACATCACCAAGTCGGGCACCCGCAAGGAAGAGCTGCTGGTCGACCGCGCGACGCTGTCGAAGATGTGGGTGCTGCGCCGCATCCTGATGCCCATGGGCGCCGTCGATGCCATCGAGTTCCTGCTCGACAAGCTGCGCACCGCCAAGACCAACTCGGACTTCTTCGGTTCGATGAACCAGTAGGGCACCTTCTTGCCTTTCGCCGCGAGAGCGGCGAAAGCGGCTTAGGCACCAAGGCGTCGGCGCGCGGAAGGCTACGTCAAAGACCCGCCATTGCTGCCGCGTTGAGCTGATTGTCGGACAGCACAGCAGTCGAGCAGAGGATGCCGCAGATCAGAATTGCTGGCTCAGCAGCCTGATTCAAGCTGGAGCGGCGCCGCCCATCGTCGTGCGGTGCATCAGGCGACGCTGCGGCAGGTCGTAGTCCTGGATCGCCCGGTGCTGCACCGTGCAGTTGTCCCACATCAGCACGTCGCCCGGCCGCCACTGGTGGCGGTAGATGAACTGCGGCTTGACGATGTGATCGGCGAGTGCGGCGATCAGCGCTTCGGCTTCCTCGGCGGGAATGCCCTCGATGCCCGTGCAGTCGTCGCGCATGACATAGAGGCACTTGCGCCTGCTCCTGGGGTGGGTACGCACGATCGGGTGGGTGACCGGGGGATTGCGCGCGATCTCGTCGGCCGTCGGTGGAAAAGCGCGCTTGCGACCAGTGAAATCGAACACCGCGCGCCGCCCCTCGATGCGCCGGCGCAGGTCGTCGGGCAGGGCGTCCCAGGCCGCCGCAGCGCTCGCGAACTCGGTGTCGCCCAGGGGCAGGCCGTGCAGCGCCGGCGTCTCGATTGCGTAGAGCATGGTGCCGCGCGGCGGCCGCGCCGTGTAGCACATGTCGCTATGCCAGTTCTCGCCGGCGCGGCGCACGCCAACCGGCTTGCCGTTCTCCGTGACGTTGGACACCACGATGATCTCGGGCGCTCCCGGAACGCTCCAGCGCTCGCCGAAGATGTTGAACTCAATCGTGCCGAACCGGCGCGTGAAGGCGACCTGCTGCTGTGGCGTGATGCGCTGGTTGCGGAAGAAGATCACGCCATAACTGGCGAAGGCGTCGTCGACGGCTTCGAAGGTGCGGTCGTCCATCGGCTGGGCGAGGTCGAGGCCGCGTATTTCGGCGCCCAGGACGGCGCCGGTCGGAAGGATCGCAAGATCGCTTGGCATCTACTTCATCCTCCGCAGGCTTTTTTCAGAGCTCCAGATCCAAGCACCGATCGGCAACGCGGCAATTCCGGCAATCTTCGCGATTAGCGCACGACGCCTCATCCGCCCCCCAAGGTCGAGACCCGCAATCAGAGATCACCAATAGCACATTGGGGTGCTCCCGCATGACGATGGCCTTTCCGGACTTTTATCGAACGCCCGAGCTTGCGGGGGGCGAGTAACTACAACCGTTCCTCAACCATACGCTTGACGGGCAACATCCCAAATCGAGTCCCTAAGTCATTTGCGCAAATCCTGAGGTACCAGACGACGAGGTCTCGATACCAACATTGCACTTGAAAGGCCGGGCGACACGACTACTTACGGGATGGGAGGCGTTCCTTGGAGCAGTTCCATGCTCATCGCTTCCATTGTGCTTTTTGTTATATCGCTCGCCCTCGCGGCTTCAGGCGTGTGGCTTCTGGTATGGCCGGGGAGTGGCGGCTGCTAGTGCCTCGTATCATGAAGTCATTGGTCTCCCTGAGCTTGGCAATCCTGCTCGCCGCCTTCGTGACGAGCTGCAAGGACGCCCCCGGAGCCGACGGCCGCTACGCACACGGCTATGGCTACCTGTACCAAGCGGGTGGTGCTCGCTGGGCACCCTAAGTCGTGCTGGCGCGATGCGCACAGCGGCTTTCGGCCGTCGCAATCACATCCATTGCCACAAGGACGCCGGGAATATCGGCCCCGAACCGAACCATTGAACGCGCCAGTCTGTTGGTCGGAAAGAACTCCGCGTAGGCCTCGTTCATCTTCCTGTAAAGCTCGGGCCGGGCGAGTAACACCGTCACCTTGACGACCCGATCAAGAGAACCGAATGAGAAAGACAAAACACCACGGCGCTGCTGGGCAGCCGGGCGAGATCGATCTCGAGTGGCGCCTTGCCGGTCATGCCACAGCCGGGCCTTTCTCTTTTTGCATGCAACTGGCGCAAGCTTGCCGCCATCCAGCAGTCGTGAGACGGTTCGAAAATCAACCAGAGGAAGAAGACATGCATCTCGCGGCCGTGACGCGCTGGATCAAAAAGGCGTTGTCGGACTCCGAGAGAGTAAAGTCCGTGGGTACCATCATCACTACGATGATGGTGGTCGTTGGGGCCGTAGCGGCGCTTCAGCAGGCCGATCGCTGGTTGGTGGGAAATGAAAATGAGCAATACAACAAGCTGTCGGAGAAATGGCTCGAACTAGACAAGTTCTTTTTTGATCACCCTGACTTGCGCCCCTACTTTTATCCTTCCGGGAAGCAACCTGCATCGCCCCTGCCGGCGGAAGGTTCTACCGAGCGCTCCCAAGTCCTGGGAGCAGCCTACTACGCCCTGGATTTTGTCGACTATCTGCTGACAGCACTCGACATGAGCCTGGAGAATCGGAGCTCAAATCTGGCCGTTCATTCGAAAGCCACGTGGGTTGCCTATTTCAGGAATACCCTTCTGGCCAGCCCAGCAATCTGCTTCGTGTACCTGCAAAATCCGGAGGCCTACGGTCGGACCACCCGAGAGCAAGCCTCCACCACGTGCAAGGCGCCATAGCAATTCATGCGCACCACCGCGTGCGGGCGGGAGTGGGCCATTAGGCACTCGTGCAGCGCTTTTGATGGCCCGTCGCGTATCCCCCGGCTAGCCAGCCCCTAAATCGAATCCCTGAGTCAAATATGCAAATCGTAGGGCCTATCTGCTCGGTATCCAGGGTGAAGTGAGAGCCCTACCCGTGGATGATGCGCTAACCTCACGCGGGAGGCAGGGGGAGTCCGGCCCATGATGACAGCCACCGGCAAAAAACTGCAGGCCTTGGAAATCAGCCAGAACGACGCGCCGATCACCGTGCTGGATCAACACAAGGGCGTGTTCACGTTTACGCTGAATGGGCAGTCTTACACGATCCGCACAAGCGGCTGTTCGGACGTAGCTACGAACTGCGCCGGGGCGACGAGATGCTGGCCTCCGCGAAGGGGGAGACGTTCCGAGACCGCACCACTGTCACCTTCGGCGGCAACGTGTGGCTGCTGAAGGCTGAGAATATCAGGACCACGCGCTTCGGCCTTTATGACGGTGCAACTCGTCTCGGCGGCATAACGTCGGGCGGTGGGGGTCGTCGGTGGGATGGCGCCACCATCGACATGCCCGACGCGCTGCCGCTGGACGTGCAGCTGTTCCTGACTTCGATCGTGCTGTCCAAGTGGGGCGAGCCAAACAGCTACTGATCGATCAGCGGACATCCCGCTGCTCGTGGAACTACGCCGCGAGCACGGCCTTGCGCTGCTCGTCGGTGACGGTGACCTTCCTGCCGAACCACGCCTCGAAGCCCATGCGGCCCTGGTGCAGCAGCATGCCGAGCCCGTCGACGCAGGTATTGCCGCGCGCCCGCGCCCGCTTGAGCAGGTCGGTCTCGAGCGGGATGTAGACGATGTCATCGACCACGGCGGTCTTGGGCAGCTTGGCGAGATCGATGTCGAGCGGCGCCTTGCCGGTCATGCCGAGCGCCGCGGTGTTGACCAGCAGGGTGGCGCCGTCCAGCTGCTCCGAGCGTTCGTCCCAGCGCTCGATGGCGATGCGCCGTCCGTCGCTCGGCGTGAAGGCGAGGCCGAGGGTCACGGCATGGTCCTGGGTGCGGTTGATCAGGCGCAGCTCGGGGACGCCGGCATCCATCAGGGTGCAGACGATGGCGCGGGCGGCGCCGCCGGCGCCCAGCACCACGACCGGGCCGGCATTGGCCTTCCAGCCGGGCGCGCTGGCCTGGAGGTGGGCCAGGAAGCCGAAAGCCATCGCTGTTGCGGCCTTCCAGCGTGCCGTCGGCCTGCTTGATCACGGTGTTGACCGCGCCGATGCGGGCGGCATCGGGATGGATGCGGTCCAAGAGCGGCATGATGTCGATCTTGTGCGGCAGGGTGAGGTTGCAGCCGCGCGCGTTGGGCGTCTTCCTCAGGAACGCCACCAGCTCTTCCAGCGCCGCGCGGTTGGGCTCGACCGGCAGGCGGCCGTAGTGGCCGTCGATGCCGTGCTGCTTCAGCCAGTAGCCGTGCAGGGCGGGCGAGCGCGACAGCTCGACCGGCCAGCCGACGATGGCGGCGAACGGCCGGCCGCGCGCCTCGGCCAGGAGTTTCTCGTAGGCGCTCATGCAGCTTGCTCCAATCCGATGCCGTGGTCGGCCAGGAAGGACAGCAGCGGCAACAGCGGCAGGCCGAGGATGGTGAAGTAGTCGCCATCGACCCGGCTGAAGAGATGCGCGCCCAGCCCCTCGAGGCGATAAGCGCCCACCGAGGTCAGCACGGTTTCGCCGGCCCGCGCCAGGTAGGCATCGAGGAACGCCTCGGTGAAGGGCCGCATGGTGAGCCGCGCGCGCTCGTTCCAATGCCACAGGCGCGCGCCCGAGCGGGCGACCACGACCGACGAGAAGAGCTCGTGGGTCTGGCCGCGCAGCGCGAGCAGCTGCTTGCGCGCGGCTTCCAGGGTCGGCGGCTTGTCGAACAGGCGGCCGTTGCAGGCGAGCGTCGAATCGCCACCCACGACCATCGCTGCTCCGTGCTTTGCCGAGACACGCAGCGCCTTCATCTCGGCGAGCTTCTCGGCAATCTCCTGCGGCGAGGCACGCTCGGCCAGCAGGCTGCGCGTGACCTCCGTTTCGTCGATGCCCGACACCTCGATGTCGAAGTCGAGGCCGGCATGGCTTAGAAGCTCGCGGCGGGACAGGCTGGCCGAGGCAAGGATCAAGGTGGGGCTGGGCATTGGCTGATACGCTTTACGCAGGCTCCAGGCGGAACAGTCCGCCGTCATCGCTATGGGTGACAAGATAGAGGAACCCGTCGGGCCCCTGGCGCACGTCGCGGATATAGGGAAGACGGCCTTCGATCAACCGTTCCTCGCTCCGGTAGCGCTCGCCGTCGAGTTCGATACGAAACAGCGCATAGGCCGACAGCGCCCCGGTGAACAGCGAGCCCTTCCAGCCTGGGAACTTGTCGCCGGTATAGAAGCAGAGCCCACAGGGCGAGATCGACGGCACCCAGGTGCGCAGCGCGTCCTCCATGCCGTCGAGATGGCGGGTGTTGGTGATGATGCTGCCGTCGTAGTTGGTCCCATAGGTGACCAGGGGCCAGCCATAGTTGGCGCCGGCCTTCAGGATGTTGAGCTCGTCGCCGCCCTTGGGTCCGTGCTCGGCCTCCCAGACCTTGCCGGTCTCGGGATGCAGCGCCAGCCCCTGCGGGTTACGGTTCCCGTAGGTGAAGATTTCCGGCCGCACGCCGGGTTTGCCGACGAATGGATTGTCCGGCGGCACCGAGCCGTCATCCCTGAGCCGAACGATCTTGCCCGCGAGATCCGAAAGATCCTGCGCCTGCTTCATCAGGAAGCGATCGCCGCAGGTCACGTACATCAGGCCGGCGCGATCGAACAGGATGCGCGAGCCGAGATTGAGGCTACCCGGCCGGCGCGGCAGCGCCTCGAATAGTGGCGTGACGTTCCTCAAGCCACCGTCGCCCAGCTCGGCACGCGTCACGGTGGTGACGGCGCCGCCACGGCCGTCCGTGACGTAGGAAAGATAGAGCACGCGGTTCTGAGCGAAGGCCGGATGCAGGCAAATGTCCAGGAGGCCGGCCTGGCCTGAGGCATAGACCTTGGGCACGCCGGCCAGCGGCGTGCGTTCCAGCCTGCCGTTGGCGAAGACCCTGAGCCGGCCCGGGCGCTCGGTGATCAGCAAGCGCCCGTCGGGCAGGAAAGCGATGCTCCAAGGCTGTTCCAGGTCGTGGTTGAGCGTGACCAGGCGGAAGCTCGCCTTGGCGCTCTTCTGGAGCCCCTGGGCATGCACAATGGATGGTGTGGCGAGCGCCGCAGTTGCACTTAGAACGAAATGGCGCCGCTGCATGGGGTCTCCTCTGGACGGCGGGCTGGCGCGAAAAAGGCCGCTCATTATACTCAGCGCGCCGCGGCGGGCCTGACGCCTGCAGTCATCAAGGGGGGAATAACAATGTCGAAGTCGATTCTGATCCACGAAAACGGCGGACCGGAGAAGATGCAGCTGGCTGACGTCGACGTCGGCGATCCCGGCCCCGGCCAGGTGAAGATTCGGCACACCGCGATCGGCCTGAACTTCATCGATGTCTATACCCGCAGCGGCCTCTATCCGACGCCGATGCCCAACGCGGTGGGCCGCGAGGCGGCCGGCGTGATCACCGCGGTCGGCCCCAAGGTGAAGGGCTTCAAGAAGGGCGATCGCGTCGCCTATTGCGGCGTGCTGGGTGCCTACTGCCAAGAACGCCTGATGGGCGTCGACCAGCTCGTGCATGTGCCCAAGGGCGTGAAGGACGAGGCGGCGGCGGCAATCATGCTCAAGGGAATGACCACCGAATACCTGGTCGACCACACCCCCAAGGGTTGGCTCGAGAAGGGCGACACTATCCTGTTCCATGCCGCCGCCGGCGGCGTTGGACTGCTGTTCGGCCAGTGGGCCAAGGCCCGCGGCTACAAGGTGATCGGCACGGTGTCGTCACCCGAGAAGGCGGCGATCGCCAAGAAGAACGGCTACAAGTGGGTGATCGACTACACCAAGGAAAACATCGTCGATGAAGTGAAGAAGATCACCAAGGGCAAGGGCGTGCCGGTCGTCGTCGACGGCGTCGGCAAGGATACCTGGGCGGCTTCGCTCGACTGCCTGCAGCCGCGCGGCCTGATGGTTTCGTTCGGCAATGCCTCCGGGCCGGTGGCGCCGGTGGCGCTCGGCATCCTGAACACCAAGGGATCGCTGTACGTCACGCGTCCGAGCCTCGGTGCCTACACGGCCACCCGCAAGGCGCTCGAAGCGTCGGCCAAGTCGGTCTTCAAGATGGTGAAGAACGGCAAGGTCAAGATCGCGATCGATCAGCGCTATCCGCTGGCCGAGGCGGCGCAGGCCCACCGCGATCTTGAGAGCCGCAAGACCACGGGCCAGACGATCCTTGTTCCCTGATAGATGGTGATTGTCGGACTGACCGGCTCCATCGGCATGGGCAAGTCGACCGCAGCCAAGATGCTGCGGCAGATGGGCGTGCCCGTGTACGACGCCGATGCGGCCGTCCATGCGCTGCAGGCGCCGGGCGGCATCGCCCTGCCACCGATCGAAGCAGCCTTCCCCGGAGTGGTGAAGAACGGCGTGCTCGATCGCCAGGCGCTGGGCGCGCGCGTGTTCGGCAACAAGGAGGCGCTGCGCCGGCTCGAGGCCATCGTGCATCCGCTGGTCGGCCAGCAGCAGCGCCGGTTCCTGAGGGCCGCCGCCCGGCGGCGCGAGAAGCTGGTGGTGCTGGACATCCCGCTGCTGTTCGAAGGCTCGGGCGATCGCCGCGTCGATGCCACGCTGGTGGTGAGCGCGCCGGCCTTCCTGCAGCGCCGCCGCGTGCTGGCGCGGCCCGGCATGACGGACGACAAACTTGCCGGCATCCTGCGCCAACAGGTGCCCGATTCGGTGAAGCGGCGCAAAGCGACCATCGTCATTCCGACCGGCCTGGGGTTGGCCCCGACCCGCGCCGCCCTGGAAAAGGCCGTCGCCGAACTCAAGAAGCGGCCGGGTCGCTTTTGGCCCGCCAACCCGTGGCGCGAGAAATACACAGCCCAGCTTGCGCGCGCGCGGCGAAAGTAGGCTACAAGCGGCGTGTGCGGGAAATCGTCCTGGATACCGAGACCACGGGCCTCGATCCGCTGGCCGGCCATCGCGTGGTCGAGATCGGCTGCATCGAGCTCGTGAACACGGTGGCGACCGGCAAGACCTTTCACGCCTACTTCAATCCGGAAATGATCATGCCGACCGGGGCGCAGGACATTCACGGCCTCACCGACGAGTTCCTGTCCGACAAGCCGCTGTTTACCGAGAAGGCCGAGGAGTTCCTGGCTTTCATCGCCGATGCGCAGCTGGTGATCCACAACGCCCAGTTCGATCTCGGCTTCCTCAATGCCGAGCTCGAGCGGCTCGGCCGGCCGCAGCTCGGCAATCCCTATGTCGACACCGTGTCGATGGCGCGGCGCAAGTTTCCCGGCCAGCGCGCCAGCCTCGATGCGCTGTGCGAGCGCTTCAATATCGACAATTCAAGCCGCACCAAGCACGGCGCCCTGCTCGATTCGGAATTGCTGGCCGAGGTCTATCTCGAGCTGAGTGGCGGCCGCCAGCGCGACCTCGGCCTGGCGCCCGAGATCGCCGCACAACCGGGTGCCGGCGCCCTGGCTGCGACCGGCCTGCCGGTCCGGCCGGCGCGACCGCATGCGCGCCAGCGTCGCCGAGCTTGCAGCGCACGCTGAGTTCCTGAAGCAGCTTTCCGAGCCGCTCTGGCTCACCGCCTGACGCCGTTCAGGCGTGCCCGACCGGGCCCGTCGGAACGCCGGGGATCTGCCCGCCCGAGGCGTCGAGCTGCTGGCGATAGAGCGCCACGAAATCGACCGGCGCGATGTTGAGCGGTGGAAAGCCCGCCTCGCGGGTGGCGTTGGCGATGATGGCGCGGGCGAAGGGGAACAGGAGCCGCGGCGTCTCGATCAGCAGCAACGGGCCATAGGCGTCCTGCGGCACCTCGCCCAGGCTCACCGTGCCGGCGTAGACCAGCTCCAGCACGAAGAGCGGCTCCTTCTCAGGCGTCTGGGCGTTGGCCTCGACCGTCAGCGTGACCTCGAAGGTCTTGGTATCGAACTGCCGGGTGGTGACGTTGACGTTCAGCGTGAGCTGCGGCTGCTTCTGCTCGATCAGGCTCTGCGGCGCGCGCGGGTTCTCGAAGCTCAGGTCCTTGATGTACTGGCCATGGATCGTGAGCGGGCCGGCCTGAGCCTGCGGGCCTGGGTTGGCATCGGGCGGCGGAGGGGTGGTCGTCATGGTCTGCTTTCAATGGGTTGGCGGCGGGCGGTAGCATGCAGGGCAGCACTGCACAAGGCGCGGGCAGGCAGAGGCCCCGGGCAATTGCCAAGGGGACGGCTGTTGGCGATTATAAAGGCCCCATGGATCGCTCGTCTCTACGTCCCCTGGTTGGCGTCTCCGCGTGTCTCAAGGAAAACGGCCGCGGTGGCTGGCACCACACCGTCGGCGACAAATATATCCAGGCCGTCATCCGCGCCATTGGTGCGTTGCCGGTGGTGATCCCGGCGATGGGGCCGGAGCTGGGCGACAATGCCGTGACCGAAGCGCTCGACCGCCTGCTCGACATGCTGGATGGCGTGCTGCTGACCGGCAGCCCGTCCAATGTCGAGCCGCACCACTATGAAGGCGAAGCGAGCCGGCCGGGCACGGCGCACGATCCGGCGCGCGATGCCACCACCCTGCCGCTGATCCGCCACACCATCGATCACGGCGTGCCGCTGATCGCGATCTGCCGCGGCCTGCAGGAGGTCAACGTGGCGCTGGGCGGCACCTTGCATCAGCTGGTGCACGAGGTCGGCGGCCGGCGCGACCATCGCGCCCCCAAGGCGCCCACTGCGGATGAGAACTACGCGCCGGCGCACGACATCCAGGTCGTCGAAGGCGGCCTGCTGCATCGCCTGCTGGGCGAGCGCCGCGTCTCGGTCAATTCGCTGCATGCCCAGGGCGTCGATCGCCTGGCGCCGCGCGCCCGGCTCGAGGCGCTGGCCGACGATGGCCAGGTCGAGGCCTTCAGCGTGCCGGATGCGCCGGCCTTCACGCTGGCGCTGCAGTGGCACCCCGAGCACCGCGCGCTCGAGAATCCGGTATCGCTGAAGGTGTTCAATGCCTTCGCCGACGCCTGCCGCCAGCGAGCCCGCGCTCGCCTCGCCCGGGCGCCCATGCGCGCCGCCGCGGAATAGGCACGCCATGGACGGCGGCCGCACCCGCAACAACGCCCGCCGCGATTTTTATGAGCGCATCGGCGCGCTTTCGATGGCGCCCCTGTGGGAGTCGTTGCATCAGCTCGTGCCGCCGTCGCCCGCACCCAAATATGTCGCGGCATCATGGGCCTACGACAAGGTGCGGCCGTTCCTTATGGAGTCGGGTTCGCTGATCACCGCCAAGGAGGCGGTGCGGCGTGTGCTGATCCTCGAGAACCCCTCGATGCCGGGCAGCGCCTGCATCACACCCACGCTCTATGCCGGGCTGCAGCTGATCCTGCCGGGCGAGGTGGCACCCAGCCATCGCCACACCCAGTCGGCGCTGCGCTTCATCGTCGAGGGCGAGGGCGCCTATACCGCCGTCGATGGCGAGCGCACCATCATGCGCGAGGGCGATTTCGTCATCACGCCGACCTGGACCTGGCACGATCACGGCAACAACTCCTCCAAGCCGATGGTGTGGCTGGACGGGCTCGACATTCCCATGGTCGCCATGTTCAACGCGGGCTTCGCCGAGAACGGCGCCGAGGACGAGCAGGCGGTAACCGCACCCGAGGGCACGTCGGACGCCAAGTACGCCAGCGGCCTGCTGCCGGTCGACTGGAAGCCGACCAAGCAGACCTCGCCGATCTTCAACTATCCCTATGCCCGCACGCGCGAGGCGCTGAGCGGCCTCGCCAAGGCCGGCCCGCCCGACGCCTGCCATGGCTACAAGCTGCGCTATGTGAATCCGGCGAGCGGCGGCGCGCCGATGGCCACCATGGGCACCTTCATGCAGCTCCTGCCCAAGGGCTTTGCGACGGCGCCCTATCGCAGCACCGACGGCACGGTGTTCTCGATAGTCGAAGGCGAGGGCGAGAGCACGGTCGGCGACAAGACGTTGCGCTGGAAGAAGCGCGACCATTTCGTCGTGCCGAGCTGGGCCAAGGTCGTGCACAAGGCCAAGGCCGAGGCCGTGCTGTTCTCCTTCTCCGACCGCCCGGTGCAGGAGAAGCTCGACCTGTGGCGCGAGGATCGCGGCGGCAAGTAAGTGTGCTAACTCAGACCGCGCGGCGTTGGGCGGCCACCGAGCCCGCGCATTGGTCGGTGTTGGCGAGCGGCCGCAGCTGCGGGTCGTAAGAGTCGGTGTACTGGGCGTGGCCGGCCGAGACATAGACGAACAGGCTGCAGCCGTCGGACTGGTAGCGCAGCACGCGCGTCGGCCCATCCTTGCGATCGAGCGCCGGCGCGCCGAAGGTCGCCTGCAGCTGGCGTTCGTCCATGCCCTTGATCGTGCTTACAGGGATGGCGCGGCCGGGATTGGACGAGCGGAAGACGCCTTGCTCGCCGCCGGTCAGGGAATATTGGGGAGCGCCGTCAGATACGCAGCCGCCCAGGAGGAGAGCGACAGCGAGAGCCAAGAAGGCCGATTTCATGCCGGCGATCTTAACGCCGCTCGCCGGTGGATTAAAGGGTCGGCCGGAAATTTGGCGGTGGCCTGAGCGTTTGTGCCACATGCACCATGGCCGCGGTGCCCAGCACCGGCACGATCAGGTTGACGATCGGGATGGTCCCGAGGAAGACGATGACGATGCCGGTGAGCCACAGCACGCCGGTATTGGCCTTGCGCCAGGCCTTGACCTCGGCCGGACTGCGGCGCCTGAGCGCCACCTGCTCGTAATAGAGCCGCGCCGTCAGCCAGCCATTGATGGCGTAGAACAGCACCGCACCCAGTCCCACCACGAAGAGGGCGACGAGATAGAGCGGCAGCATCACGAGGTTGAGCGCAACGACGGCGAACAGGAACACAACGCCGGTCCAGATTCCCGTCCAGATCGGAATGCCGCGGGCTCGGCCGAGCGCGGGGTAGTATTCGCCCTCGACGATGTCGGCAATGCGCTCCATGAAGACCGAGATCACGATGCCGAAGCTTGCCGGGAACAGCAGCAGCGCCAGCACGGTCACGGCGCCGCCGCCCAGCCAGCGGATCGCCTGGTTCACCCAGTCCCACTGGAACGTGGCGAAGCGCTGCAGGGCCCACCAGCCGAGAACGGCGACGGCGATCTGAAGGAACAGCGACAGCAGCAGAGATTGCCAGACGACGGCGCGCAGCTTGGGATCGCCGAGCTGGCGGAGGGCTAGGTCGAAGGCGCGGATCACGGGCGCTATTGTGCGCCGACGATTCCGGCAGCTTTGAGTTCGCTGACCTCCTTGGCCGTGAAGCCGCGCTCGCCCAGCACTTGTTCGGTATGCTCGCCGCGCCGTGCCGCTGGTCCCTTGACGCTCTCCTTGGTGCGCGAGAAGCGCGGCGCGGCGGCGGGCTGCGGGAAGCCCGAGACATCGACATAGGCGTTGCGCGCCTTGGCGTGCGGATGCTGCGAGGCCTCTGTCATGGTGAGCACCGGCGCAAAACAGATATCGGTGCCTTCCATGATGGCGCACCATTCATCGCGCGTCTTGGTGCGGAAGATCGCCTCCAGCCGGCTCTTGAGCTGTGCCCAGGCATTGCGATCGCGCTGCGCCGGCAGGCTCTCGCCCTTGAGCCCGGTCTTTTCGAGCAGCAGCTCGTAGAATTGCGGCTCGATCGAGCCGACCGAGACGAACTTGCCGTCCTTGGTTTGGTAGGTGCCGTAGAAATGCGCGCCGCCGTCCAGCATGTTGGCGCCGCGCTCGTTGTCGTTCCACAGGCCGGCGCCCACCATGCCGTAGACGCCGCCCAGCAACAGGGCGGCGCCATCGACCATCGCCGCATCGACCACCTGGCCCTTGCCCGAGCGCTGCGCCTCGAGAAGGCCGCACACCATGCCGAAGGCGAGCAGCATGCCGCCGCCGCCGAAATCGCCCACCAGGTTGAGCGGCGGCGCCGGCCGATCCTTGGGGCCGATGGCGTGCAGCGCGCCGGTGAGGGCGATGTAGTTGATGTCGTGCCCGGCCGCCTTGGCGAGCGGGCCTTCCTGGCCCCAGCCGGTCATGCGGCCGTAGACCAGCCTGGGATTGCGCTTGAGGCAGATCTCGGGCCCGACGCCCAGCCGTTCGGCGACGCCGGGGCGGAACGGCTCGGTGATGCCGTCGGCCTTGTCGATCAGGCGCAGCACGACCTCCACGCCCTCTTTCTTCTGCAAGTCGACCGAGACCGAGCGGCGGCTGCGGTTGTGCACGGCGTATTTGGGATCGGCAAAGCGATCCATGACATGCGCGGTGGTGCGGTCGATGCGGATCACGTCGGCGCCCATGTCGCCCAGCATCATGGAGCACATCGGCCCCGGCCCGATGCCGGCCAGCTCGACGATCGTCAATCCTGAAAGCGGACCCGACATGACTTCCTCCTGCGACTGCGCGCCTTTTCGAGCGGCGATGGTAGCCGAAGGGTTCGGCGTTACAAAACCTGTCACCCGGTCTAAAGTCCGCGCCGCGAGAGGCGCGGTCGGAGGGAACGAATGGGCTTGGGCCGGGTTTTGGCGGCGATGGTGCTGGCGCTTGGCATGACGGGCGGGGCGCTGGCGCAGCAGGCGACGCCGCCGGCCCCGGCCAAGGAATACAACCAGCAGATCCTGGTGCCGGGCTCGTGGTTCCACGGCGTGCATGGGCTTGCCTTCAACAAGGACGATCAGCTGTTCGCGGGCTCAGTGATCGGCCAGAGCATCTATCGCGTGCAAGTCGATTCGGGCGAAGTCGACCGCTTCATCGGCGAGCCGAACGGCATGGCCGACGACATCGCCTTCGCCGACGACGGCACCATGGCCTGGACGGCCTTCCTGCTGGGCAAGGTTTTCATCCGCAAGCCCAACGGCAAGATCATCGAAGTTGCCAACGGGATGGCCGGCCCCAACTCGCATCGCCTTCGGCAAGGATGGGCGGCTGTTCGTGTCGGAAGTCTTCCTCGGCGATGCCCTGTACGAGATCGATCTCAAGAACGTCGACAAGCCCGAGTTCAAGTCCTTCCCGCGCAACGACCTGCGCCGCATCGCCGACAAGCTGGGCGGCCTGAACGGCTTCGAGATCAACAAGAACGACGGCTTCCTCTACGGTCCCTTGTGGTTCAAGGGCGAGGCGGTGAAGATCAATGTCGAAAACGGCATGGTCGAGGTGATCGCCTCAGGCTTCAAGACGCCGGCCGCCGTCAACCTCGATCCCCAGAACCCGGACAACCTCTACGTCGTCGACACCGCCAACGGTTCGGTATGGAGCGTCAGTCTCACCAGCAAGCAGAAGAAGCTGGTGGCCTCGCTCAAGCCCGGCCTCGACAACCTCGCCTTCGATTCGCGCGGCCGGCTGTTCGTGAGCTCGATGACCGACAATGGCATCTATCTGGTCGACAAGGTGACCGGCGCGCCCAAGACCATCGTCGAGGGTAAGTTGGCGATTCCGGCCGACATCGGCGTGGTGACGGAGAACGGCAAGGAGACCGTGCACGTCGCCGACGTGTTCAGCTACCGCACGATCGACGGTCAGAGCGGTGCAGTCAGCGACGTGCTGCGCGTGCACGGCGACACCCATTCCTATCCGATCGGGCTCTCGATCGGGCCCAAGCACGTGCTGCTGTCGAGCTGGTTCTCGATGACCGTCGAGAAGATCGACCGCAAGACCGGCAAGCTGGTGGCGACGCTGGGCGAATTCGCTGCTCCCGTCGATGCGCTCGAGGCCAATGACGGTACGCTCTATGTCGCCGAGCTGGGCAGCGGCAACCTCGTGAAGGTCAGTCCTGACGGCAAGACGCGCAGCACCGTGGTCAAGGAACTGCGGGCGCCGGTGGCCCTGGCGCAAGGGCCAGGCAACCTGATCTACGTCACCGAAATTGCCGCTGGCGCGGTCACCCAGATCGACGTGGCGACCGGCGCGCGCAAGGTCGTAGCCGACAATCTGGCCGGCCCCGAAGGCATCGATGTCGGGCCGGACGGCAAGCTTTACGTCGCCGAGGTTGGCCAGAAGCGCATCGTCGCCATCGATCCTGCAACCGGCGCCAAGACCGTGATCGCCTCGAACCTCGATATCGGCCTGGCGGCCTATCCCGGCGGGCCGCCGGCGCTGGTGCCGACCGGCGTCGCCGTCGCCAAGTCGGGCAACATCTATGTCAGCTCCGACATCCGCAACGGCATGTACAAGTTGACACCACCCACCCCGTAAAGAGTGTTTCATGCCCGGCATACCCTTCATCAAGGACTTCAAGTTCGACTACGGCACGGCGATGGAGGTGACGCCGCTGATCCGCCGCGTGGTGGCGCGCAATCCCAGCCCCTTCACCTTCAAGGGCACCGGCACCTACCTCATTGGCCACGGCAAGGTGGCAATCGTCGATCCCGGCCCCGACCAGCAGGATCACATCGACGCAGTCTTGCGCGCCGTGCGCGGTGAGACCGTGACGCATATTCTCGTCACCCACACCCACATCGATCACGTGCCGGCCACGCCCGCCGTCGCCAAGGCGACCGGCGCGAAGGTCTATAGCTACGGGCCTCATCCGACGCCCGCCGGCGTGGCGACCGAGCAGGAGGGCGACTTCTCCTTCGCCCCCGACATCAAGCTCAATGACGGTGACGTGGTGAAGGGCGATGGCTGGAACGTCGAGGCGGTCTATACGCCCGGCCACATCTCCAACCATCTCTGCTTTGCCGTGAAAGAAGACAACGCGCTGTTGTCGGGCGATCACGTCATGGGCTGGTCGACGGCGGTGATCTCACCGCCCGACGGCAACATGGCCGACTACTTCGCCAGCTTGCGCAAGCTGCTGCCGCGCTCCGAGGCACTTTACATCCCGACCCACGGCGCAGAGATACGCAGTCCCAATCCTTTCGTGCAGGCCTATATCGAGCATCGCCTGGGCCGCGAGGCCCAGATCATGGCGCGGCTCAAGGAAGGTCCGCAGAAGATTCCGCAGATGGTGGCCAAGAACTACGCCGATACGCCGGTTCACCTGCATGCCGCGGCTGGCCGCTCGATGCTGGCGCATCTCATTCAGATGGTGAAGGACGGCCGCGTAAAAACCGACGATGGCCGCGCCACGATCGATTCGACCTATCGCCTCTAGGAGACACGAACGATGGACCTGAAACTTTCCGGCAAGACCGTGCTGATCTCGGGCGGCAGCCGCGGCATCGGCTTTGCCTGCGCCATGGCCTTCGCGGCGGAAGGCTGTGCCGTGCACATCGCCTCGCGCTCGAAGGAGTCGCTCGAAGGTGCGCGCGACAAGATCCGCGCCCGCCACAACGTGCCGGTCGAGATCCATCCCGCCGATTTCTCCAAGGGCGATACGGTCCGTTCGGTGGTCGATGCTGTGGGCCACGCCGATATTCTGGTCAACAATGCCGGCGCCATCCCGCGCGGCGACATTCTCACCATGACCGAGCCCAAGTGGCGTGAAGCCTGGGAGCTGAAGGTGTTTGGCTACATCAACGCCACGCGCGCCATGCTGGAGAAGATGTACGCGCGCAAGAAGGGCGCGGTGGTGAACATCATCGGACTCGCCGGCGAGAACTACAACTACGACTACGTCACCGGCACCATGGGCAATGCGAGCCTGATGGCCTTCACCCGAGCCGTCGGCTCCAAGAGCGTCGATCACGGCGTGCGCGTGGTGGCGATCAATCCGCCGGCGACGCGCACCGACCGCATGCTGACCCTGCTGCGCGGCCAGGCCCAGCAGCAATGGGGCGATCCCGAGCGCTGGCCCGAGCTCACCAAGCACATGCCGTTCGGCCGTGCGGCCGAGCCCGACGAGGTGGCCGACCTCGCAGTCTTCCTGGCCTCCGATCGTGCCAGCTACATCAGCGGCGTGGTGATGACCCTCGACGGCGGCCAGGCCGCCCGTCACTAAAAGCAGAGGTCACTGAGAGATCGGCGGCGTAACCTTGACGGTCTCGACGCTGCGGCGGCGATCGGCGTCGGTCGTCGGCGCGGCCGCGACCTTGACGGTCGGTGCCGCCACGCCGTGCCTGGCCAGCCGATCCGGGCCTTTGTCGGTCACAGCCACCGCCATCACGACGAGCAAGAGCGCGCCCGCTGAAACGCTCGGGAGGTAGCCCCACTCGACGCTGTACCGCCAGCATGGGAACGCCGCGACGCTGCAGATCGCCAGCAGCACCGCCAGTTCGAAGACGACCATCGCCCTTCTCCCCAAACCGTCCAAAGGAAGAACGGTTTCGGGGCAGAATTCGGTTGCCGGTCGGATTCTCGGCTTAATTTCCTAGTTGAACCTGTAGTTCAGGCCAACGCGTAGGAGATTGCCGACGGAATGCTCACTAATGCTGGTGGTGGCCGGCGTGGAGAGCGATGTGTCGGGCGTGCCCATGTAGAGGTATTCGAGCTTCGTCGACCACTGATCGCTCAGACGGCCTTCGACGCCGGCGCCGGCCGTCCAGGTCCAGAAATTGTTGGAGGCGTTGAACGGACCGCTGATCGAATCGAAGCCCGACAGGGTCTGGTGGCCCCACACGGCGCCGCCGGTCACATAGGGCATGACCGAGCCGAGCGGATAGCCGGCGCGGGCGCGGAAGGTGCTGAACCAGGGGATCGCCGAGGTGGCGCCGATGAAGGAGGGGCCGGCGCCGCCGCTGAGGCTCTGGGTCAGCGTCGATCCCTGGAAGTCGACTTCACCGCCGACCAGCACCGAGCCCAGCAGGTAATTGTAGCCGCCCTGCGCGCCACCGACGAACCCGTCGCCGTTGCCGTTGAAGCCGCCGCCGGTGTTGTTCTCGCCGATGGAAGCGTTCGTGTTCCGCCACAGTCCGCCGGCGTTGACGCCGGCATAGAAGCCTTCCCACTTGCTGTTGTTCGCCTGCTGCGCGGCCAGCGGCGACGCTGCCAAGGCAGCAGCTGCTGCTACCGCGATGGCGATCGATTTCTGCATGCTCATGACAACACTCCACAAACTGTTTCGAGGGGACGAGTCGCTTGGTGGGTGCGCTCAGTCAGCCGTCGAAAAGCGGCGCTCGCGGGGCGTCACTTTGGAAGAGGCGTGACGACGACTTGCAGTGTCAGTCCTGCATCAGTCGGTTCGGTGGTACCTGGTATCTTCGGTCGTCCGTCGGGCGGCGAGCGCGCGATTGCAACTCGCAGTTGGTTGCCGGCGGAACCCATCGTGAATTGAATGCGGCGAAAGCGCAACTCGCGTTCATCCACAGTGCAGCATCGTGCCGGCGACGATACTCTGTGACCGACCAATGTCCGCATCGCTCGCGTCTGCACACGCCCTGCTGCATTCCGTTTTCGGCTTCAACGCTTTTCGCCCGGGGCAGGAAGAGGTCGTGCGCGCCGTGCTCGAGGGCGAGAACGTGCTGGCGGTCATGCCCACCGGCTCGGGCAAGTCGCTTTGCTATCAGTTGCCGGCGATCGCGCGGCCGGGATTGACGGTGGTGATCTCGCCCTTGATCGCCCTGATGCGCGATCAGGTGCGTGCGCTCTCCGCCGCCGGTGTGGCGGCGGGCAGCCTCAATTCCAGCAACGAGCCTGAGGAGAATACGCGCGTGCTGGCGCTGTTGCGCCGGCGCGAGCTGCGCCTGCTCTATCTCGCGCCCGAGCGGCTGGCGCGGCCCGACACGGTCGAGATGCTGGCCGAGAGCAATGTCACGATGATGGCGATCGACGAGGCGCATTGCGTGTCGCAATGGGGCCACGACTTCCGCCCCGAGTATCTCACCCTGGGAACGCTGGCGCGCCAGATCGGCGGACGCCTGCAGACCATGGCGCTCACCGCCACGGCCGACGCGCCGACGCGGGACGACATCGTCGAAAAGCTGTTCGCCGATCCGCCCCGCACCTTCGTCCGCAGCTTCGACCGGCCCAATCTCAGGCTCGCCTTCAAGCCCAAGGAGCGCTCGTCGCGCCAGGCCCTGGCCTTCGTGCAGGCCCATGAGGGCGAGAGCGGCATCGTCTACTGCGCCTCGCGCCGCAAGGTCGAGGAGCTGGCGCAAACCCTGAAGGACGCCGGCGTCAAGGCGCTGCCCTATCACGCCGGCCTCGACAAGACGGTGCGTGACACCAACCAGGATGCCTTCCAGCAGCAGGATGGCGTGGTGATGACCGCCACCGTCGCCTTCGGCATGGGCATCGACAAACCCGACGTCCGCTTCGTCTGCCATGCCGACCTGCCGGCCAATGTCGAGGCCTACTACCAGGAGATCGGGCGCGCCGGCCGCGACGGTCTCGCCGCCGATACGCTGACGCTCTACGGCATGGGCGACATGCAGCTGCGCCGCCTGCAGATCGAGCAGGCCGAGTCGTCGGACGAGCGCAAGCGCATCGAGCGTCAGCGGCTCAATGCCCTGCTGGCGCTGGCCGAGGCGCCGCGCTGCCGGCGGCAGACCCTGCTCGCCTATTTCGGCGAGAGCTCGGAACCCTGCGGCAACTGCGATCTGTGCCAGGAAGGCGTTGAGCGCTTCGACGGCACGATCGACGCGCAGAAGGCGATGTCGGCCATTCTGCGTACCGGCGAGCGCTTTGGCGTGGAGCATCTGGTCGCGCTGCTGCGCGGCGAGCGCACCGAGAATATCCTGAAGTTCAACCACGACCGCCTGCCGACCTTCGGCGTTGGCGCCGACCGGCGCGCGGTCGAATGGCGCTCGATCTTCCGCCAGCTTTCGGCCACCGGCCTGATCGCCCAGGATCTGATGGAGCACGGCCGCTGGTGGGTCACCGACGAAGGTTGGCGGGTGCTGAAGGGCCAAGCCACGATCGAGCTGCGCAAGGAGCTGGCGGCGCCGGCCAAGGCGTCGCGTCGTGAGAAGCGCGCTGCCGACGCGTCGGCGATCGCAAGTGATGCCGATGCCACGCTGCTTGCGGCGTTGAAGGCGCTGCGCTCGAAGCTGGCGCAGGCGCAGAAGGTGCCGGCCTATGTGGTGTTCTCCGATCGCACCCTGATCGAACTCGCCACCCATCGGCCCGGTTCCCTGGGGGCCCTGCGCGAGATCCACGGAGTCGGCGACACCAAATTGGAGCGCTACGGGGCGGCGTTCCTCGAAGTGCTGCAACGACAGGCCAGCGCGAGTCGCGATTGATACTCAAAATCGCGGGGGGCGGCGCAGAATTCTGGGAAGAATCGCCTAAAAGGCTTATGCCATCGGCATCGGAGGCTTCCCACCAAGGTGGGAAAGTCCACTGCAAATTCCCCGCCGGGCTAGGAGTGCTTGGGCCTTCCCGCCTTCAGGATGCGATAGCGGCCGTCCTGGATCTCGGCGCCGACCACCAAGCCCGTCACCGCGCTGCCGCCGTCGAGGCCGAGGCGGTCATGCAGGAAAAGATGCGGGTCTTCCATGTGGGTGAGCGGCCAATGCTTGGCCGGTGGCGTGTGGCCATGCACCACCAGCGTGCCGGCGAAGCCACCCTGCCAGTCGAGGAAGCCATGGGTGATCCAGGCCCAGCGGGCGTCGGTGAAAGCGGTCCAGGGCGGGGCGAGGAAAGTTGCCTGGTCAGCGCGACCGTCCAGCCCGCCATGCACGAAGAGGGTGTTGCCGATGCGCATGTGGCTGCGTTGAGTCGTGAGCAGGCGCATCACCTTCTCGCCGAGCGCCGTGGCCGCAAGCTCGTAGCTGGGCTTCGCTCGCGGATCGCCGACCGCCCGGCGCATTTCCGCCAATACCTTGCCACCGCCCATGCCGTCGCCGAGCCACATGGCTTCCGCCTTGGCGGCATGCGGGCTGCCGGCCAGCGGCAGCAGCATGACGATCTCGTGGTTGCCGATGATGCGGTCGATGCGATCGACGCCGCGCGCGGCCGCGTCCTCGGCCCAAAGTCCCAAGGCGCCGATCGTGTCGGGGCCGCGGTCAACCACATCGCCGAGATAGACCAAGCGGCGCGGGCCGTCGTGCTCGCCGGCCAGCGTCGCCACGGCGTCGAGCAGGGACGTGAGTTCACGCGCGCAGCCATGGATATCGCCGATGGCGAAAACGGTCTCGCCCCCGAGTGCGAAGGGCGCGGGCTTCCAGGCGGTGATATCGACGGGAACGGACATCGCAGGCGATGCTAGCGGCATCGGCGCCCGCCCGGCTAGTCGGCGGCGCGGGCTTCTTCGCGGTTTGGCGAGCGGCGCTGGAACTCCTCCTTAACCGCGCGATTGACGTCGAAATGGACCTGCATGGCCTGCGCGCCGCGGCACCCACAGGCGCGCCACCAGCACGTAGTTGACGTCGGTCACGGTATCGACGCCGATCTGGGCCATCTCGGTCACCCGCTTGTCGTGGCTGACGATCTCCTGCACACGGGCGATTGCCGTCTCGATGTCGTCGTCGAGCGGTCGGGTGAATTTCAGCTCGACGCGCTCGGTGTCGTTGCGCGACGGCACCTTGACGATCTCGCCCCACAACTTGCCGTTGGGAACGACCACCCTGACGTTGTCGTCGGTGTCGATCTCGCTGTAGAAAAGATTGACCTCGCGGATCACGCCGACGATGCCGCCGGCCTCGATCCGGTCGGCGATGTGAAAGGGCCGGAACAGCACCAGCATGATGCCGGCGGCGAGGTTGGAGAGCGTGCCTTGCAGGGCTAGGCCGATGGCGATGCCGAGCGCGCCCAGCACCGCGACGAAGCTGGTCGTGGCGATGCCGAAGCTGGTGAGCACGGCGACGAAGGTGAAGACCAGCACGCTGTAGCGCGCGCCGTTGGCGAGGAAGAGGGTGACGGTGCGGTCGATGCGCGTCGATCGCGCGCACAGCCGCACGATGCCGCCGTAGATGAGGCGCGCGCCAAGCCAGCCAACCACCAGGATGACAATGGCGCCGACGACCCTCAGGCCATAGCCCGTCACCAACGCCACCAGGGTATTGGCGGCGTTGGCCCAATGCTGCTCAAGGCCCACGACGTACTCTCAGGGCTTCAGCGGGGGCTGAAACGGGAAAGGCTTCAGTTCCAGTGGCCTTCGATATAGACCCAGCCGCGCGGACGCTGCTCCCAGCGGCCCGGAGTCCACTCCGCCCGGGCGCGCGGCCGTTCGACATAGTGGCCTTCCGCCCAGACATACTCTTGGCCATTCCACCGCCAATAGCCTGGCTGCCAGTGCATGACCTCGAGGCGCTCGGGCGGCAGGGTGGGAACGACCTCGACGCGCGGTGGCGGCGGGGCCGCCGGCACGTAGACCTCGGCACTGAACTGCGCCAGCGCCGGCGCCGCCATCAGGCCGGCGCCGGTCGCGATCGCGAAGCCGCCCAGCAGTCCGCGGCGAGTGAAGCTGTTCATCGTGCTCCTCCGTGTTTGAACACCAGAAATGCAACGATGATCGGCGCGCAGCCGGTTCCGCGCGACGGGCCGGCAATGCGCCCGAATCGTGTCCTTTAGGCGTCGTTGGCGCGGATGAAGTCGCGCACCCGCGGCATGATCTGCTCGCGCCACTTGCGGCCGTTGAAGATGCCGTAGTGGCCGACGCGCGGCTGTTCCCAATGGACGTGGCGGGCGCCCGGGATATTGGGCGTCAACGCATGGGCGGCCTTGGTCTGGCCGATGCCGGAGATGTCGTCGAGTTCGCCTTCGACCGTCATCAGGGCGGTCTCGATCGCCGAAGGGTCGATCGGCCGGCCTCGGCTCACCCATGCGCCACGCGGCAACAGGTGTTCCTTGAATACGATCTGCACGGTTTGCAGGTAGAACTCGGCGGTGAGGTCCATCACCGCGAGATATTCGTCGTAGAAGGCGCGGTGGCCGTCGGCGGAATCGTCGTCGCCTCTGATCAGGTGCTCGAACTGGCGCATGTGGGCATTGATGTGCCGGTCGAGGTTCATGGTGATGAAGCTGGTGAGCTGCAGGAAGCCCGGATAGACGCGGCGCATGGCGCCCGGGTAGTTGAACGGCACCGTCGAGATCACGTTCTGGCGGAACCACATCATCGAATTGCGCATCGCCAGGTCATTCGGCGTGGTCGGGCTCTCGCGGGTGTCGATCGGGCCGCCCATCAGGGTGAGCGAGCGCGGCTGGCGTGGATCCTTGGCTTGCGCCATCAGCGCGGCGGCGGCGAGCACCGGCACCGAAGGCTGGCAGACGGCAATGACATGCACGTCGGGCCCAAGGTAGCGGCAGAACTCGATGACATAGTCGACGTAGTCGTCGAGGTCGAAATTGCCTTCTGACAGCTCGACCTCGCGCGCGTCGACCCAATCGGTGATGTGCACATCGTGCTCGGGCAACAGTGCCTCGACGGTGCCGCGCAGCAGGGTGGCGAAATGACCGCTCATCGGTGCCACAAGGAGAACCTTGGGATCCTTGCGAGGGGTGTCGCGATGAAAGCGCAGTAGCTGGCAGAACGGCTTGCGCAGCAAGATCTCTTCGTTGACCGCCACGGTCTCGTTGCCGACCTGCGTGGTCTTCAACCCGAAGACGGGCTTGCCGTAGTTCTGCGTGAGCCGGGCGACGATCTCGGCGCTGGCCGCAATCGACTTGCCGAACCAGGTGTCGGACAGCGGATTGTACGGACTGGAATAGAGCCGCTCGAGCGCGTTGGCCCAAAGGCGAACAGGCTGGGAAAGGTGGCGCTGTAGTTCGTACGCTTGATACAGCAACATTGGGGGGCGGATTGTACTCGCCGCAACCCGGCTGTCACGTGGATAGTGCGGTGCACAAATTGTGATAATTCAGGAGGTTAGATGTCCAAGGGTCTTAACTATTTGATTTTGTTAGACTAACTATTTAGATCGCAACGGATGTACCCGCTTTTGTACCCGCGTTGTCTTCCAAGACATGCCTCGGAGACACCGCTTGAGTTTACACTATACGAACTTCCGAGTCGGGTTGCTGCATTTGAATTGCGAACACAGACGAGCAAGATAATGCTCAGGATCTGAGTAAAGGACCCCGGGTACCACCGGAGGGGGCCATTTCTATACCAAGACCTGCTCCCGCTACGGACCACTCCCAGCCGTTTGACCCTCCAGGGGGGCCTGTCTCGAGGGCACGGCGGCCGCAAAAAAAATTTGGAAAATGGCCCCTTTGCGCGTCTCACCTGCTAACAGGTTAAACAGGTGGGATATCGTGATACCGTTCCAGCATGGAAAACGGATCCCAACGGCCCGGCACGTGGGTGAAGGGGCAGTCCGGCAATCCGGCCGGCAGGCCAGCATTGCAGGCAGAATTTCGCGAGCAGATCCGCAGCCACACGGCGCACGCTATTGCCGTCCTTGTGAGGGTGCTGGACGACGAGGACGCACGGGTCCGGGTGGCGGCCGCCAAAGAGCTTTTGGACCGAGGCCACGGCAAGCCCGCGTCAGTGGCCGACGTGACGCTGCGGCACGATATGGATCTGGCCGCCGCGCACCTTGAGGCGCTTGCCGCGTTGGTGTCAGCGGGCGACGACAATCGAGTCCGAGACGCCCCCGACAACGAATAGGACCACCAGCGGCGTCAGTTCACGCGGCGCGGTTTGGTTTAGCGTCGGCTTGCGAGACAAGAGACATGCATTCGAAGGTACCTGAGGTCAGTTCATGGCCCGGAGGTGACATCGCGCGCGCTCATTCTATCACCCTGTTCGGCACGCGCGAGGATTGTCAGTGGCATAGAGAGGCTGGCCTCGTGTCGCACCACTAAAATCCGAGAAGCCCATGCGAATCGTGGCGCCAATGCCGGTGACCGCGGACTGCGAACCGGGCTTGGGCGACAGCGCCGCGATCACCGGCGCTATGGGTGTCGCCTTCCGCGGCGAATCGAGGGACAGCAACGGGCCGAGGTTGTTGGCGGTGTCGGTGCGAGCGCCCATGCTGGGGGTTACCGAGCCTAGCCCGCCGGTGCCGCCCATTCTCATTACCTCGATGACGCCCGTGTTCGCGGATGTCGTGCTGGACGACGTGGCCGTGTCGCTGGTCGTCGTAGTGGAGCCGGTTTCAGCCCGCCATTGGAGTCGTGCAGAAGCGCAGCAGGATCGTGCACAAAATCGAGGTATGGTCGAAGATGGTGTGCGAAGCTTGTGCCTGCGGCACCCAGGGCGACACGACGATCGCCGGCACACGCACGCCATAACGGGTCAAATTGGGATCGTCGTCCTTCGGTCCGTCAGTGTGCGGCGGCGTCCCCGCCGGCAGGACGTGGTCGTAGAAGCCGCCATGCTCGTCGTAGGTGATGACCAGCATCGACTTCGACCACGCCGGACTCGTCGCGATCGCATCGTAGATCCGGGCGATGAATTGCTGGCCGCGGGCTACGTCGCCGGGAGGATGATCGTCACTGGCATTGTCGCTGCCGTCGGGAACATCGTTGAAGTTCGGGTCGATCCACGCCACTGCCGGCAATTCGCCGGTCGCCGCGCTGACGACGAACTCCGATACTGGCAGCATCCGGGATGTGTACTTGGCGTCTTGAGCGAGTGCCGCGAATACCAGGGCGAACGGCAGGTCAGAAAAGAAGATGTTCCAGTCGGCCCCGTGTTCCTGGAGGAACTCGAAGATCGTCTTGCGCGTATAAGCCGGAGGGCTGCCCGCGACCGATGCGTCGGACGGCGTGGTGAGCAGCCCGTCGGCGCCGCCGCTCATCGCATAGAGCCGGTTGGGAAACGTGTCGGTTGGTATCGACGCAAACCAGTGGTCGCAGACGACGAACTGGCTGGCCAAGGCATCGTAAACGGGGACGCCACTTTTGTCGTAGTAACCCATGATAGAGGAGAGCGGCTCCTCGCCTTCAGGGTCGTAGGGCCCACCGAGTTGCTTATGTCGGTGATGAAATCTAGCGTCGTGTCCGAGTTGTTGGTGATCTGGCACAACCAGTTTCCAGGGTCTGCCAGATCGGAGAGTGTGATGGTGCCGGTAGTAGAGACGGCACCGCTGCCGATGGCGGCGTTTCGTTGCGACTGGCGTGCCGCCGCCGGGGCGGGACAGCGAGAGCGTGCCAAGCAGGCCGGAGCTCGATCTTGCCGGGATCGACGTCGGCACGCTGCGGGCGCCGAGCTTGCCGGTCGGCGTCGTCAGCGGTTGGGGTCGAAACTGGATGGTGTGCGATGCGCCCGGCGCCAGGGTCGTCCAGTCGTGCGGCGGCTGGGGGCGGGACGCCGCAATCTGGACGGCAAAATTCTGCACGAAGCCGCCATTGCTCGGGAGACCCGCCCCGCTGTCGCCGTTCAGTTGATACGGCGTCGTCGAGGGAGGATTGCCCGGCAGCGCGCCGGCGACGTCGGTCCAGCCGTGGCCAGGATCGGTAATAAAATTCGTCGTTGCGAGCCTGGTCGACGGATACTTGGTGCCCGCCGCATCGCGGTTGAATTCGGTGCCGGTGAGCCCCTCGACGTCGTTCCTCCCGCTAAGCTTGAGGTAGCCGAGCATGTGGTCGAACGACCGGTTCTCCATCATCACCACAAAAATGTGGTCGATCTTGCCGAGATCGCCCGCCATCGTCTGGTAGCGGACTGTGACATTGAAGCTCTCCTGCAAATTTCTGTTAGCCGGGTTTCCGCCAAACAAGGTGCCGAGATTGGTGACCTTGACCGTCCAATCGGCGGCTAGCTGGCTTTCAGCGGCCGGAACGTCGCAAAACAGCAGGAGACGGTCCGGCGTCGTACCACGGACGTCGACACTCTTCGACTCCGTGAAGGCGGCCGTTGTGGTGCCGGGCGCGAACATATCCAGTCGCAACGCTAACCGAGGAATCGGCGGTGGGTCGTGCTCACCGCCACCTGTCGTCGATGGCGGCGGTGGAATGATCGCCGAAGCCTTGACGACGACGTTGATCAGTCCTGCTGCTAGGGGACGGAAGGCCAGCGTCATCGTTTGCTGAGAGTAAATCGTCTGCGACGCTGTGGTCGGATACGGCATCGTGTCCTCCTACTGATGGGTCGTGATCAGTGGCTGAGGAACCTGGTAGTAGTTGACGATTAGGCTGTTGCCCTGGACCGTGTAATTTTTGACGTGCCCCACGCCGAGCATCGGCAATCCCCGCTGCTCGAACTTCGTGGTCAGGCGCATCAGTTGAACGAAGAACTTCTCAAGGTAACCGACGACCGATGGTGGCGAGAGGTAGTTGTTGAAGATCATGTCGCCGATCTGCGACTTGACTTTGCTCTTGATGTCGCTGCTCACGTCGTAGTCGATTACATTTATCGTCGCTTTCACGTCGCATTCAGGCACGATGGTGCCGTCGAAGTGGACCGTGAGAGTGACCTGGAACCAGTCGATCGTGCCATCCGGCACGAGGGTGGTTTGCGATTGCAAAACCGCTCCCTGGGTGTCGAAACCGAGCGTCAGCACGATGGCGAGCGGATTGGTCGATACGTAGATGGTCGGTCCCGCTGGATCGGAGTTGAGGCCGAGAAGCCTGAACGTGGCGCCCTTGCTAGCGTCGTCGATGTGGAACCGGTGCTGGTGTCGCTGCTGATCAGGTTAGCGATCGGCACGGACCATGAGGCGACCGATTGGTTGGACCGTCGCTGCTCGCCTCGAGGTGAATGCGCACGGCTGCTGTCTCGACGACTTCCTGGAGCAAGGTCCCGAGAAGAGGGATGTCGAAGGACGCGGACTTGATCGGATAGACGATGACTGGAGGATGGGCGCTGGAGGTGATCTTGGTCGTGAAGACCGGAGACACTAGGCTGGCGTTGAAGATCCGGCAGATCCAGTCGCCCGGCGCCGCGAGATCGGCGGCGGTGGTGGTGTACTTGAGGCCGAGCGAGGTCGAACCGATCTTGGCCGACGCGGTTGCTGCCGGTGCGCCGCCGCCGGGCCGAGACTGAGGGTTACCGTTCCCAGTCGGCCAGCAATTCCGATTGCGTTTTGGTCGGCACGGGCGACGGCGCGCTGTAGACCACGATCGGGCCAGGCACGGCGGAGACAGGCTCGGAACTGATGTTGCGTGTGTTTTCGGACGGGATTTGCCCCTGGTCGGAAGTCGTCTGGGGTGCCTGGATCCGGCATGGTTCCCCCGTCCCGTAGTGCATGCCTAGCTATTTATGATCGGTTCAGCACTGGCATTAGTCAAACCGGAGCTGCCGTCAGGACCGTGACCGTTGTATATCTGCCGGTGGTGAATCCTCGAAAGCCGGCCACTTTCGTATGATGGCCCTTCCCCAAGTACGATGAGGACACCTCAAAGAAGTTGTCGATTCGCCCTTCAGAGAGACCGGCGGCCGCCTGTTGCGTGAGGCGTATTCGGCCATTGCCCGAGCAAGAGGAAGCAGAACATTTCCGAAAACAAGCTCGCAGGAGTATCGACAGGTTTATGCGCTAGGCCAGAACCACCGCGCTCAAGTTAGGGCACTGCCCACCCTCTAGCCCCGATAGCCCTCCGAGAACGGCGTGCTGCTGCCACCTTGCGCGTGCCACATGACGACACCGCGGCAGCCGGGCAGCAGAAGCGATCGCTCTCGCCGAGCGTGATGGCCGACCAGGGCGGCAGGTCCAACCTGACATCGAGGATCTCCCACGACGGCGGGCAACGCCCGCAGGTGAGATGAACGCGCTCGATCGCGCGGGCGGGGTTGACCGCTTGGGCGGCACGATCGACAGATGCCCGAAGCCTCCACAGGGCACGCCATCGTATCGTCGTTTGCGGCAGCGCAGGTGCGCGCCAGCGAAGCGGCGGCGGGCCCAGAGCGGATTGCTGGCGTCCACTGCGACCCCAGCTCTTGCAGCTCGAGCACCAGGCCCGCGCCTCGAGGCCGAGCGAGGCGATGTCGCCGAAGGTCGTGAAGGGCAGCGAGACGCGTCGCGCCGATCGACGCGCTAGAAGTGGCGGCTTTCCGTTCGCTCGATATGACATGACCGCACTGCCAATGTGCGGCCTGTGACGCCCCGCTGGAACTCGTAGCGCCATAGCAGGTCTATGCCGAGTTCATTTTTCGGGTCGCCATGTCTGGAGTTGGCCGCCAACCGGACATACGGCAGACATCGCGAACCCGACGCGCCTGACCCACAGCGGACTTGGCGGAGCGCCTTTCCAAGCCCGCCTTCCGCTAGCAGAGCGGCGAACCAACGTGCTTTCGGAAACAAATTGGACAGCAGTGCTGACCGAGTATCCCGCCGCGCCAATTGCATGACCGCCGCTCATTGCTTGCGTATCGTTTGGGTGAACAAGATGGATTGCCCCTGACACAGGGGACAGGGTGGTCGAGGTGATTGTCCCGTGATGCCGGCCTTTGTCGCCTGCATTTGGGTAGCTGCGCGGGACAGCGGCGACGTTGCGTCTGAAGTTTTTCAGCGACGAGCGACCTGGGAGGCAAACAATGAGCAAACGGGAAGGTGTTGGCGCTTTGCGGAACGGCTGGATTGGCGGCGGCCGGAACGTTCGCCAGCCCCTTCATTGCCAACGCACAGGCCAAGACGGCAACCGTCTTGTGGGTCCAGGGCTTCGTCAAGGAAGAGGACGAGGCGTTCAAGACCACGGTGGCCGCCTACGAAAAGACGAGCGGCAACAGGATCGACTTCAGCCTGATCCCGTTCGGGCCGGCGATGCAGAAGATCGTCGCGGGCCTGACCAGCGGCGACGCGCCGGACATCCTGTATCACGCCATTGCCGACCAGACAGTCGTGCCTCAGAACACCTGGAACGACAAGCTGGTAGAAAGTAGAGAAGTAGTAGAGACAAAGAAGGCGCACTTACAACGAGAAGGCGCTACTGAAGTCAAAATACTACAACAATGTCAAAAGCAGAGAGGCTACAATATGTAAAGATAAAATGTGGGGTGTAGAAGTTACAAGTCTGGAACTAGCTGGTAGAAAAGGAAGGGTTAAAGATGGAAGAAGCAAAGAAGAACTGGGATGAGTTCTGGGACTTCTACAAACAGATGCAGAAGGAGCTAAATGAGACAAAGAGAGGGATCTACATGCAAGGATTGCAGCCGACCACCAACGGGACGGCCGACGGCAACACCCTGTTCGACCACTTCCTGATCGCGAATGGCGGTCACGACATCGTCACACCCGACGGCCGGGCGCACCTCGACGATCGCAAGGTCAAGGAAGCGGTGATCAAGTCGCTCACCTACATCACGACGTCCTACAAGGAAGGCTACGTGCCGCCGGGGGCGCTGAGCTGGAGCGACGCCGACGACAACAACGCCTTCCACGCCAAGCAGATCCTGATGAATCTCGACGGCACCATCTCGACCGAGGTCGCGATGTTCCACGAGAAGGACAAGTACAACGATGTCATAACGCTGGGTCTCGGCAACGACAACGCCGGCCAGACGATGCGGGCTACACGGTGTGAATGGGGCCTTCATCGCCAAGAGCGCGAAGAACGTCGCGGTCGCCAAGGACTTCCTGAAATACGTGATTTAGCCCGATGTGCTGAATACCGAACTGAAGACCGGGCTGGGCCGCTTCCTGCCGCCGATGCCGCATCTGGTGAAGGAGGATCCGTTCTGGCTTAAGGGGGACCCACACGTCGTGGCCTACGCGACTGAAGGCATGATCGACCGTACGGCGCCCAACTATCCGTGCTTCAACCCGGGCTACGCCGAGGCCAACGACCAACCAGGTCTGGGGAATAGCGGTGGCTGACGTCGTAAGGGAGGGGATGACGGCGCAGGCGGCGGCCGATAAGGCGCTGAAGCGCATCGGCACGATCCGGCGAAATACCCGGTTGCGCGGAGCTGAGCAGCGGTTTGACCCGAGAGCCGACCTCCAACCTCGCCGGGGTTGGCCTGATTGAGCCAGATCTATGGCTTTATACCTGGCTAGTAACCGCTCGCTCGAGCCCGGGGATCAGCTCCATGAACAGAAAGTGGCTGAGTACGAGTGTAATCGCCCTACTTGTCGCTGTAGCGCTGTTTGGTTGTGAGGATTTCCCGGCGCTGACGGCCGCTATGTGAACGTACGACGGTGGCTACGACCAACGTCACGGCTCGCCCTAGAGAATATAGGCGAATGCAAAACCTAGGGGCGGAATAGAACCATCAACACTGCTCGATCTTGAAGTCGTAGCACTGACATTTTTTCCGCGTACTGACGAGGTGACGTGACCGAATGAGCACCGTGGGCACTTCCGCAAGCTGGCACTTATGCGAAGTGCCAACCGGGCCCGGAAATGTCTGCTGCCGGGGTAGAACCGACATGCAGCGGACATCGCGAAACTGTCGCGCGTGACCCTAAGCGGAAGTCGGCTTGACGCACGGGGCCGCGAGAGTTTGTTGTACTCAGCAATTGATATTCAAGTATTTAATTCGCCGATTTCCAAGTGATCGCAACGCGCGTTCGTTCAGCCTTGAGAGAAGCTTACTTTGCGAGGGGAACACCGTGCTATCGTGCCGGCCCCCAACGGGAGCGAGTGGCATGCGTCCTACACGTCGGCAAAGCCTGCGATTGACCGGCTTGCTGTGTGCGCTTGCGCCCGATGGCGACGCTGAAGGCGCAAGGCACGGGTTGGCCGAGCAAGCCCATACACATCATCGTCCCGGCGGCGCTGGTGGCGTCACCGATATCCGCGCGCGCTGGCTGGGCGAGCACCTGGCGCCTGCGCTGGGCCAGCCGATTGTCGTCGAGAACCGTCCTGGCGCTGGCGGCAACGTAGGCACCGTCGCGGGGGCACGCAGCGCGCCGGACGGCTACACGCTCGTCATCGTCCACATCGGCACCATGGCCATCAATCCGCATCTCTACGCAAGTCTGGGCTACGACCTTTTGACCGACCTCATACCGATCACTCGCGTCGGCGTCGGGCCGCAGGTGTTGGTGGTGCACAAGGGGTGCCGGCCAATTCAGTTGCGGAACTCCTGGCGCTGGCCAGGGCAAAGCCAGGTCAGTTGACTACGCCTCGCCAGGCATAGGCACTCCCGGGCATCTCGCCTCGACCATGCTGCTGCACCTCACCGGAACCAAGGCGACGCACGTCCCGTACAAGGGCGGCGGCAGGCGGTTGTCGACGTCGTCGCCGGGCACGTGACCTGGACCATCGACAGCCTCACCATCTTGAAGCCGTTCGTCGACGACGGCCGGCTGCGGCCGCTTGCCGTCACCAGTGCCCAACGGCTGAAGGCGATGCCCGAATTGCCGACCATGGCCGAAGCGGGAGTGCCTGGTTACGAGTTGACTGCCTGGGCGGGCCTCGCCGCGCCCGCCGGCACGCCCGACCGATCATCGAGCAATTGTACGCTGCGATTGCCCGCATACTCGCATCGTCGGAGGCGCGCCAATGGTTCGCATCGTTCGGCGTCGAGCCTGGCGGCGAGCCGCCCGAGGTGTTCGCCGCACTGGTGCGTACCGAATACGCGAGGCTGGGCGAGGTGATCCGTGTCACCGGCATCAAGGTCGAGTAGCCGTGAACTGGTCGCGGACCTCGATCTCTAATTCGCGGGGGACCCTACTGACGCAAGCCAGTACGCTTCGTTCGAACAGCGGCTGAGTGAATTGAGTTGGGCGCCGGGACGCACGATCACTATCGATTATCGCGGACGGAAGGTGTTAGAGCAACCTTTCCACGCCTGCCGCGATTGCTTCCGCCTTCGCTTCATGAGTGAAGTGCGTGACGAACCGGCCGTTGCGGTCGAGCAGATAGACGATGGAGGAATGGTCCATCAGGTACGGCGCGCCATCCTTGCCGGGCACCTTCTGGTAGTAGACGCGATAGGCGCGGGCGGCCGCGGCGACCTGCTCGGGCGTGCCGGTGAGGCCAATGAAGGTCGGGCCGAAATTGCCGACATAGTCCTTGATCAGTTTCTGGGTGTCGCGCTCGGGATCGATGGTGATGAAGACGAGGTTCACCTTCTTCGCGGCATCGGCGCCGAGCTTGTCGATGGCGGTCTCCATCAGGAGCAACGAGGTCGGGCAGACATCTGGGCAAAAGGTGTAGCCGAAATAGATCAGGGTCGGTTTGCCCTTGAGGCTCTCGTTGGTGACGGTGCGGCCGTTCTGATCGACCAGCGCGAACGGCCCGCCGATCGCCGGTTGTCCGCCATGCATGGCGTCCCAGCCGATCCAGCTGGCAGCGCCCACCAGCACGGCGATCCAGATGCCCAGCAGGGCCTTCATGGTGCGTGACATGGCGGCAACATGGTCCGGCGCAAGCGGCTCGACAAGCGGGGTGCGAGGTCGCACAACAGGAATTGATGAGGGGTGACGAATGAGGGACGATCTGGTCCTGCTAACTCGCGCCGCCGACTACGCTGCGCGCCAGCATATCGCGCAGCGGCGCAAAGGCGAGACGGCGGAGCCCTATATCAACCACCTGACCGAAGTGGCGGCGCTGCTGGCCGAGGCGACCGGCGGCGAGGATGTGGTCTTGCTTCTGGGCGGTCTGCTGCACGACACGCTCGAGGATACCGACACCACCTACGAGGATCTCGTACAGCGCTTTGGGCCGGAGGTCGCTCAGCTGGTGGCAGAGGTGACGGACGACAAGTCGTTGCGCAAAGAAGAGCGCAAGCGGCTGCAGATCGAGAAGACACCCGGCAAATCGCGGCGCGCCAAGCTGCTCAAGCTCGCCGACAAAACGTCGAACCTGCGCTCGCTGGTGCAGAGCCCGCCCAAGGGATGGACAGAAGAACGGCTGCGCGACTATGTCCAATGGGCCGATGCGGTGGTGCGCTCGTGCCGCGGCCTCAATGCCGGGCTCGAAGCGGGCTTCGATGCCGCCTATCAGGAGGCCAAGGCGCGGTTCGGCGCGTGATGGGGAGCGTGCAAGCCGGTCGTACGACCCCAGATATCAACGACCAGCGATCACCGGCGCGACCGACCGCGCCATGGCTAGCAGGCGCTTGTCAGCCATGCTCTCGGCCATCAGCATGAATCCGACCGGCAGTTCGCCCGCCGCATGGCAAGGCAGGCTGATGGCGCAGCGGTCGAGGAAGTTGCCGATCGTGGTGTTGCGCAGCAGCAGCAGGTTCTTCTTGGTGAAGCCTTCGGGCGTTGCCACCTCTTCGAGAGTCGGCGCGGTGATGGCGCAGGTCGGACTGATAACGGCGTCGTAGTTCTGGGTCACCGCCGACACCCGCTTCTGCAGGTCGGCGCGGGCGTGCAGCAGATCGATATAGTCGGCCGCACTCATCTCCTTGCCACGCATGATGCGCGGATGAACGAACGGATCGTACAGGTTGCCGCGCCGTGCGATCAGCTTCTGGTGCCAGGCATAAGCCTCGGACGCGGCGAACCCGCCCTTGGCGTTGATGGCGGGAAGCTCGTTCAGTTGGGGCAGGTCGACCTGCTCGATCTTCGCGCCCTGGGCTGAGAGCGCCTTGCAGGCGCGCTCGAAGGCATTGGCAACCACGGGATCGAGGTCATCCATGACGAATTGCCTGGGGATGCCGAAGCGCAGGCCCGAAAGCCGCGCGGCCTCGGGCACGACGATCGGCTTGCCCGCGAACACGGCATCGACGATGGCGCAGCATTCGACGGAGTTGGCGAGTGGCCCGATGGAATCGAGCGAGGTCGAGAGCGGCACCACGCCGTCAATCGGCACACGCCGCGCGGTCGGCTTGAGGCCGACCAGGCCGCACACCGCTGAGGGAATGCGCACCGAGCCGCCGGTATCGGTGCCGAGCGCCGCCACCGCCATCTGGTCGCCGACCGAGACGGCCGCACCCGAGGACGAGCCGCCCGGCACGCGCTTGCGGTCGGCGGGATTGCCCGGCGTGCCATAATGCGGGTTGGCGCCGACGCCCGAGAAGGCGAACTCGCTCATGTTGGTGCTGCCGACGACTACGGCGCCGGCCGCCCGTAGCCGCGCCACCACGGGCGCGTCCTGCTTGGCGGGCGGCGCATCGTCGAGCGCCTTGGAGCCGGCAAGCGTGGTCTCGCCCGCGACGTTGCAGAGGTTCTTGATCGAAACGGGGAGGCCCGCGAGCGGCGAGGGCACGATGCCGGCCTTGCGCAGCACATCGCTGGCATCGGCCGCGGCCAGCGCTTGGGCCTTGTAGACCTTGATGAAGGCGCGCTTGCCCTCGCCCTTGGGGTCTTCGATTCGGGCGAGCGCGGCCTCGGTAAGCTTGCGGGAAGTGGTGCGGCTGGCGGCCAGGTCCGCGGCGAGCTGCAGGATCGTCGGGTTGGCCATTTGTCTCCTTACTTGCCGCGGTGCTTCACCAGATCGTCGACCACGCCCGGATCGGCGAGAGTGGACGTATCGCCGAGATTGCTGAAATCGTTCTCGGCGATCTTGCGCAGGATGCGGCGCATGATCTTGCCCGAGCGAGTCTTGGGCAGGCCGGGCGCCCACTGGATGACGTCGGGCGTGGCGATCGGGCCGATCTCCTTGCGCACCCAGGCGACCAGCTCCTTGCGCAATTCCTCGGAGGATTGCTGGCCGGCCTTGAGCGTCACATAGGCGTAGATGCCCTGGCCCTTGATGTCGTGCGGGAAGCCCACGACCGCCGCCTCGGCCACCTTGGTGTTGCCGACCAGGGCGCTTTCCACCTCGGCGGTGCCGATGCGATGGCCCGAGACGTTGATGACGTCGTCGACGCGACCGGTGATCCAGTAGTAGCCATCCTCGTCGCGCCGCGCGCCGTCGCCGGTGAAGTACTTGCCGGGATAGGTCTTGAAGTAGGTCTCGATGAAGCGCTGATGGTCGCCATAGACCGTGCGCATCTGGCCGGGCCAGGAATTGATCAGGCAGAGATTGCCCGTGCAGGGGCCCTGCAGCACGTCACCTGCGGCATCGACCATCACCGGCGAGACGCCGAAGAACGGCCGCGTCGCCGAGCCGGGCTTGAGCTTGATGGCGCCGGGCAGCGGCGTGATCAGGATGCCGCCCGTCTCTGTCTGCCACCACGTATCGACGATCGGGCAGCGGCTGTCGCCGACCACCCGGTAGTACCACAGCCAGGCTTCGGGATTGATCGGTTCGCCGACCGAGCCCAACAGGCGCAGGCTCTTGCGTGTGGCCTTCTTCACCGGCGCCTCGCCCTCGCGCATCAGGGCGCGGATCGCGGTCGGGGCGGTGTAGAAGATGTTGACCTGGTGCTTGTCGATCACCTGCCAGAAGCGGCTGGAGTCGGGATAGTTGGGCACGCCCTCGAACATCAACGTGGTCGCGCCATTGGCCAGCGGTCCGTAGAGGATGTAGCTGTGGCCGGTCACCCAGCCCACGTCGGCGGTGCACCAGAAGACGTCGCCATCGTGGTAGTCGAAGACGTATTGATGGGTCATCGAAGCGAAGACCAGGTAGCCGCCGGTGGTATGCAGCACGCCCTTGGGCTTACCAGTCGAGCCCGAGGTGTAGAGGATGAACAGCGGATCCTCCGCCCCCATCGGCTCGGGCGCGCAATCGGGTTTCACCTTTGCCGCGATCTCGTGCCACCACACGTCTCGCTTGGCATCCCAGCCGACTTTGCCGCCGGTGTGCCTGACCACCAGCACCTTCTTGACGGCCGGCGCCTTCTTGATCGCCTCGTCGGTGTTGGCCTTGAGCGCCACCGGTTTGCCGCCGCGCAGGCCTTCGTCGGCGGTGATGACAATATTGCTGTCGCAGTCGACAATTCGGTTGGCGAGGCTGTCGGGCGAGAAGCCGCCGAACACCACGGAGTGGATCGCGCCGATGCGCGCGCAGGCGAGCATGGCGTAGGCCGCCTCGGGAATCATCGGCAGGTAGATGGTGATGCGATCGCCTTTCTTCGCACCGAGCTCCTTCAGTGCGTTGGCCATGCGGCACACCTCGGCGTGCAGCTCGCGATAGGTGATCTTCTTTGATTTCGCCGGATCGTCGCCTTCCCAGATGATGGCGACCTGATCGCCACGCTTGGCGAGATGGCGGTCGACGCAGTTGGCCGAGACGTTCAGCACGCCGTCATGGAACCAACGGATGCGGACATCGCCGGTATAGTCGACGTCGCGCACCGCGCCGGGACTATAGGGCTTGATCCAGTCGACACGCTTGCCGTGCTCGCCCCAGAACTTGGCCGGGTCATTGATAGAGGCCTCGTACATCGCCTTGTACTTGGCCTCGTCGACATAGGCGCGCTTGGCCCAGTCCGGGCTGACCGCGATCACCTCATCGCTCATGATTTCCTCCCGCGTGCCTTGTTGGCTTGACTTCATGCGGTTTTAGCGCGCGCCAGCGGCCTCGGGCAATTCGACTTTGGCCGCGGCCTGCAGACGCGCCCAGGCGAGGGCGGCCGCCAACAGCACGAACAGGGGCATGATCGGCACGTCAAGTCTGTTGAGCGCGAGTCCGAAGGTGGGCATCAGCCACAGGATGACATGGAGGATCCGTTCGCCGGGATAGAAGCCTTCCGCCGCTCCGATGCGAAAGAGCGTCACGACCGCGGGCATCAGCAGCAACAGGTCGTAGTTCATGGTGTAGGGCGAGACGAGGAAGGTAACGGCGGCAAGGAAGGCGGTGCGCGTCGGGCTTGGACCGAAGGTGCGGAAAACCGACCAGACGGCCACACCGGAGAGCGCTGCGCCGCCGAGCTGGATCAGGTTCGCAATATTCGTCGGCAAGCCCCAGCTACGTGCCATTGCGAACAGGGTGACCATCTGGGTGTAGAAGTGCTCGTACATGGCGTCGGCGACGACGTTGCCGCTTGCCGCCTGGCTGGACGTCAGGAAGGCGCGCCAACAATCGATGCCCAGCACGCCGAGGCTGATCAGCCCTGCCGCCGCGACCGTCAGCGCCATTGCCAAGAGGGCGCGCCATTGGCGGGCCGCCAGCAAACCGACCGGCACCAGAATCCAGAGCTGCGGTTTGTAGGTCATGAGCCCGAGCAGGATGCCTGCCAGCGCAGGCGAGCGGTCGAGCAGGCGCATGCCGCCATAGAACAGCGCGACGCTGAGAAACGTGTTCTGGCCCGCGACCACGACCCAGACAGCGGCAGGAGACGTGGCGACCGCGAGCCAGATCCATTTGTCACGCCAACCGACCAGGGCCGTCGCGGCTGCCGCGGTGATGGCCATGAATGCACCGTAGGCCTTGCCGGCGGCGAGCCAACCGAAGGGAAGGAGCATCAGCATCCAGGTCGGCGGATAGAAAAACGGCCGAAAGTCAGCTTCGCCGCCGAAACGGTCGAGATAGAGGGCGTTCTGGAAGCGCGTGAAGGCGTTGATGTCGTACACAAGTGCCGCCTTGCCGGCGAGCCACGCGCGCGCCGCGCCATGAAAGACGAGGAAGTCGGGGAACAACGCGTGGACCGGCGGCCAGAAATGCGGCGCGCCTACCAGAGCGAGGAAGACGTAGAGCGCGTCGTACGAGCCGATCGCGGCGCAACAGACGGCGGCGATCGTAAGATCGGCGCGGTTGGTCCTCATTCCCTGAACCAAGTATCGGAAGTCCATCAGCGGCGCGCGTTCGCTTCGCTTTTAGCGCGCGCCAGCGGCCTCGGGCAATTCGACGTTGAACTCTATCCCGGTCACGGCGCCGGCGTCCAGCAGCGGATATATTCATAAAGCGACCAGTCGCCGGCCGACGTGACCAGCACCGGCCGACATTGGCCCGCCGGAAAGAACGTCGTCGCCAACGGCCCGGCATGCCGGACGAAGAAGTAGCGGTAGGCCGCGGCGCCATCGCGCTCCCAGTCGAAGCCTTCGGCCGATTTTGCGACCATTCCTCTCGGCCGAAGCGCGTCGGCATTCGATCGCGCCGATAGCGGACAATCTGCGGCAGGAAGCGGGCAAAGTTGAAATCGACGAAGCCGCCACGCTCAGCCTGGAACCAGGCGGGCCAGTGTATGTAGGCGAACTCGTTGCCGGTGCCGGAGCTGGCCAATCGAATACCACTGAAAGGGCACGCTGCCCGGGTTCGGCGGCGGCGAGCACGGTCTCGAACGGCGCGCTCTCACGGCAAAGGCCAGGAACCGATCGGCGTGCACCGCAAGGAATATCCAGCATGTCATGGGCAGCCACAGGAGCCGGAAGCGGCTCAGCATCGCCGGCGATGGACGAAACATCAGCGCATAAAAGGGCAGCACGAACATGCGTGGCGCGGAGGTAGAGCATGCCGGTGCCCGCGGCGCGCAACGGGACGCAAATCCAGACCAGCAGGGTCACCATGAACGGCACCAGCGCCTCGGGTCGGCCGACCGAACTGCGCAGCACAAGAGGAGCAGCGAGCATGGCCACGAATAGGAGGACGAACAGCGGTTTACGCGGATCGTCGGTCGCCCATGCGGCCCACAGATAAGAGAAGCTGAGCCGCAGAACACCTAAGCCCCAGGAGAAGCTCGCGGGATCGCCCGCCGGCACGCTCTCGAAGCGCAAGCGGGCGAGGCCGTAGGCGAGGACCAGCATTCCGGCGCCGACATAAGGCAGCGCCGGCGTGGCCAGCCACCTGAGCGAGCGCGCGTTCAGCAGCAAGAAGAGTCCCGGCGATGATGTTAGCGAACAGGAAGACCAGGCCATGGGCGAAGAAAAGAACGAGGTCCGTGACCAGGAGCAGCGCGCCGATCGCGGGTGCCGGAGCGCGCGCGTACCGTAACGCCAGCCCGACGAACAACATGCCGAGCGGCGCCGCCAGCAGGAAGGTATAGAGGCCCGCGGCATAGACTGTGCCGAAGAAGGACGGGATGACCAGCCAGTCGAGTCGCCCGTCGGCGCCGAGCATCCGCCGCAGCGCCACCTGCGCCGCCACGAAGCTCGAGATAGGCCAACGAAAGCAGCAGCTTCAGCGCCGTGAGCACCGGCATGAAGAAGGACAGCAGCAGCGCCGGCCCGTATCCCGCGAAGTAGGGCGTGAACCAGTTGATATAGACCAGCGACCGCCACTTCGACTGGCCCACTAGCAGATCGTGCAGCAGTGCGATCTGGCCGGCATGCTGCGGCAGATCAGCCATCGGCGGCCGCGGCGCGAACCAGAAGCTCGCGGCGGCGAAGAGCGCCGTCGCCCAGAATGCGGCATGGGTCATGGTGCCGGCTTGAGGCCGTGCCCTCACTCGGTGAACCAGGTCGTGAAATCCTGGATCGGCGCACGCTCGGTGATCAGGTTGTTCGGCACCTCGTCGGGATCGGCCTTGCCGAGGGCGAGGCCGCAGATCACGACCTGCTCGTCGGGGATCTTGAGCTCGCGGCGCACGACGTGCTGGTAGCGGCTGAAGGCGGCCTGCGGGCAGGTGTGCAGGCCTTTTTCGCGCGCCAGCAGCATCAGCTGGTCGAGGAAGATGCCGCAGTCGATCCACTGGCCGTTGCCCATGCGCCGCTCGACGCACAGGATCATGCCGACCGGCGCGTCGAAGAAGTCGTAGTTCTTGCGGAACTGCTTCAGCATGCCGGCGGCGTCGCCGCGCGGCACGCCGAGCAGCGTATAGAGTTGCTTGCCGACCAGCTTGCGGCGCGCGTCGTAGAGCGGCGTGAACTCCTTGGGATAGACGTTGTATTCAGCGCCCGGGCCATTGTCGCCGTCATCCATCGCCTTGAGGATCGCCGCCGACAGCCGTTGCCGCGCCTTGCCGGTCGTGACGTAGAGTTTCCAGGGCTGCAGGTTGCCGTTGGATGCTGCGCGCGTGGCCGTGCTGATGATCCATTCGATGTCCGCCTGCGGCACAGGGTCCGGCTTGAAGACCCGCATCGAGCGGCGGGAGTTGATGGCATCCGACACGCGCATGAACGCTAGCTCCGATTGAGGTGACGACGCAGGAAGTCGAACAGCTTGCGCCGCGCCTGGGCGTTCTGCTGCTCGGTGAAGTAGTGTGTGGCACCGGGAACGATGATGTCTTCGACGTCCTTGCCATGGCTGCGCAGCGCTTCGGTCATGGCGCGCGTCTGCTCGACCGGCACGTTCTCGTCGCGATCGCCGTGGATCAGCAGCACCGGCACGTCGATCTGGGCCACCCGCAGGATCGGCGAGCGCACCGGCAAGCCCTCTGGCCCGCAGAGATCGTCGAGATAGTCCCGGATGAAGGGATTGGCGTCGCGCCAGCGCGCCAGATCTGTCGGCGCGAAGAAGGCGGCGACGGCACTCACCGGCGGCTTGTGGGCAGCGGCCAGCAAGGCCACCTGACCGCCCATCGAGGCGCCGACCAGCGCCAACCGTTTCGGATCGACCAGCGGCCGTTTGGCCAGCCAATCGATCGCCGCCAGCACGTCGAGCGGCTGGCGCAGGCCCTGGTCGTTCTCGCCCTCCGAGCCCAGCCAGCCGCGTAGTGAGAGGGCCAGCGCCACGTAGCCGTTGTTGGCGGCGGCGCGCGCCAGCCCCGCCATGTTGTGGGCGTGGCCGGCGAAGCCATGCAGCAGGATCAACGCTGGATAGGGCGGCGTGCCGGCCTGCGGCCTGAAGAAATAGCCACCCAGCGTCACGCCATGGCCGGGCACCCGCACCTGTTCGGCGTCGGCCACCTCGGGCAACTCGTCCCAGCGGTGCACGACCTCGATCGGCACGCCGTCGGGATCGCGGAAGCCCACGGAGTAGAAGCCGGGCGCGAAGTAGTCGAGCTCCTGCGGCTTCTGCAGGATCTCGGCACCGGCGTCGCGCAGCTCGGCATAAACTTGGTCGACCTGGGCGCGGCTCTCTGCCGAGACGGCAAGCCACAGCGCGCCAGGCCCATAGCTCACGCCGTCCTTGGCCTGACGCATCACGAAGTGATCGTAGCCGCGCGACCACATCACCCGGTCGGGGCTCGCCCAGACGCGATGGAAGCCCAGCATGGGCAGCCACAGGCGGTGGAAGGCGATGGAACGGCCGAGATCGCTCACTTCTATCGCGGCGCCAGCGAAGGATGAGCGCGGCGCAGTCATCTGAGCGGCAATCCGAGCTCACGCAGTTCCGCTCGCCGCAACTCCTCTTCACCGGCGAGGAAGAACTCGTCGAGCTGCGGCGGCGGCACGCGCGTGCCGGCCAGCATCGCATGCGCCTGGCCGCGATGATGGATATCGTGCTGGAAAAGATGCTCCAGCACCGATGCGACCGGCGTGGGCGGCGGCTTGCGGTTGGGCCGCGGCAGCACACAATCGCGCTGCAGGCTCTCGTCGGTCTGGCGCTCGCAGAAGGCGATCAGCCGCTTGTCGCTTGCGGTCTGCACCAGGCGCAGCGACCTTGCATCGGCGTAGTCCCGGTCGGGCTCGCTGTATCGGCGCAGGGCATCGAGACCCTCGAGAGCGTCGATGTAGTAGAGATCGACGTCGAGGATGTGATTCAAGGTCTTGCGCAGCGACGGAAAGAAACTCGTGCGAGGGGCAGCGAATTCTTCAGGCGTCAGCGCCTCGCAGGCGCTGAGCAGCCGATGGTTGGCCCAGGCATTGTTGCGGGCCATGGCGACGAAATGGCCCGGCAGCCCCGTCGCCACGATTGACCGTTCCTACGCCGCGTGCGCGAGGTTGCGCAGCACGTAGTGCAACACACCGCCGTTCTTGAAATACTCGACCTCCTCGGCGGTATCGATGCGGCAGGTGAGCGTGATCGTCTCGCTGGCGCCGTCGCGGCGGTGGATGGTGAGCGGCACGTCCATACCGACCCTGAGGCCGCCATCGATGCCACCGACGTCGAAGGTCTCATGGCCGGTGAGATTGAGTGTCTTGCGCGTCATGCCGTCCTTGAATTGCAGCGGTAGCACGCCCATGCCCACCAGGTTCGAACGGTGAATGCGCTCGAAGGTCTCGCATACCACGGCCTTCACGCCGAGCAGGTTTACTCCCTTGGCGGCCCAGTCGCGCGAGGAGCCGGTGCCGTATTCCTTGCCGGCGATCAGGATCTGCGGCGTGTGTTCCTTCTTGTAGCGCATGGCCACATCGTAGATCGGCACCGGCTCGTCGGAGCGATAGTCGTGCGTGAAGCCGCCCTCGATGCCCGGCACCATCTCGTTCTTGAGGCGAATGTTGGCGAAGGTGCCGCGCATCATCACCTCGTGATTGCCGCGGCGCGTGCCGTACTGGTTGAAGTCCTTGGGCTGCACGCCGTGCTCGAGCAGATAGGCGCCGGCGGGGCCGTCCTTCTTGATCGAGCCGGCGGGCGAGATGTGGTCGGTGGTGATCGAGTCGCCGAACTGGCCGAGCGGGCGGGCGCCTTTGATGTTGCCGATCGCGCCGGGTGTCTTGCCCATGCCGTCGAAATAGGGCGGGTTCTGCACGTAGGTCGAGTTGTTGTCCCAGGCGTAGGTCAGCGTCGGCTTGACCTTGATCGAGCGCCAGAACTTGTCGCCCTTGAAGACGTCGGAATAGCGCTTCTTGAAGGCCTTGGCGGTGACGTGCTTGTCGACCAGCTTCTGCAGCTCCTTGTTGGAGGGCCAGAGGTCCTTCAAATAGACCGGCTTGCCGCCCTTGCCGATGCCGATGGGATCCTTGGTGATGTCGATCTTCATCGAGCCGGCGAGTGCGTAGATCACCACCAGCATCGGCGAGGCGAGGTAGTTGGCCCGGGTCAGCGGATTGACGCGGCCCTCGAAGTTGCGATTGCCCGAGAGCACCGCGCACACCACCAGGTCGGCATCGCCGATCGCCTTGGTGACCGGATCAGGCAGCGGACCGGAATTGCCGATGCACGACGTGCAGCCGTAGCCCACGAGGTTGTAGCCGATCTTGTTCAGGTCCTTCTGCAGGCCCGACGCCTCGAGATACTCGGTGACGACCTGCGAGCCCGGTGCCAGCGAGGTCTTGACCCAGGGCTTCACCTTCAGCCCATGCTTGACCGCGTTGCGCGCGATCAGGCCGGCGCCCAGCATGACATAAGGATTGGACGTGTTGGTGCAGGAGGTGATGGCGGCGATCACCACGTCGCCATGGCCGAGGTCGTAGTCGGTGCCCTCGCACTTCACGCGCTTGCCATCGTCCTTGCGGTCGAATTCCTTCTCCATGTTGGCGACGAACTGCTGGCTCGCCTGGGAAAGCGGCACGCGGTCCTGCGGCCGCTTGGGGCCAGCGAGGCTGGGCTCGACGTCGCCGAGATCGAGCGAGAGCGTGTCGGTGAAGACCGGCTCCGGCGACTTCTTGGAGCGCCACAGGCCCTGCTTCTTGGCGTAGGCCTCGACGATCTTGGCGGTCTTGCCGCGGTTGGTGGTGTTGAGATAGGCAAGAGTGATCTTGTCGATCGGGAAGAAGCCGCAGGTCGCGCCATACTCGGGCGACATGTTGGCGATGGTGGCGCGGTTGGCCAGCGGCAGGTCATCGAGGCCCTCGCCGTAGAACTCGACGAACTTGTTGACCACGCCTTTCTTGCGCAGCATCTGCGTCACGGTGAGCACCAGATCGGTGGCAGTGGCACCTTCCTTCAGCTTGCCGGTGAGCTTGAAGCCGACAACATCGGGAATGACCATCGGCTGGGCCTGGCCCAACATCGCAGCTTCCGCCTCGATGCCGCCGACGCCCCAGCCGAGCACGGCGAGCCCGTTCACCATGGTCGTGTGGCTGTCGGTGCCGACAAGGGTGTCGGGATAGAGAGCCGTCTCCTTGCCGTTCTTCTGCTGGAACACGACCTGAGAGAGGAATTCCAGGTTCACCTGGTGGCAGATGCCGGTGCCGGGCGGCACGACACGGAAATTGTCGAACGCCATCTGGCCCCAGCGCAGGAACTGATAGCGCTCGAGGTTGCGTTCGTACTCGAGCTTCACATTGGCGCCGAAGGCGGAGTTATTGCCGAAATTGTCGACAATGACTGAGTGGTCGATGACGAGATCGACAGGGACCAACGGATTGATCTTCTTGGCGTCGCCGCCGAGCTTGCCCATGGCGTCGCGCATGGCGGCGAGGTCGACCACGGCGGGCACGCCGGTAAAGTCCTGCATCAGGACGCGTGCTGGCCGGAAGTTGATCTCCTTGGTGGACTTGCCGCCGTTCTTGACCCAGTCGGCGAAGGCCGCGATATCGGCCTTCTTGACGGTCGTCCCATCCTCGTGGCGAACCAGGTTTTCCATCAGGATGCGCAGTGAAAACGGCAGACGGGAAAGATCGCCGACCTCCTTCTCGACCGCCGCGAGGCTGAAATAGGTGTAGCTCTTGCCACCGACCTTCAGCGATTTGCGGGCTTTGAAGCTGTTGGGGTGGGAGGCTGCCATGGTCGGTACTCCTGCGAACGGTATTGCGGTCGGGGTGGCAAAATAGGGGCCCCGGACGGCACAGGCAATCGACGGATGCAGGCCGCGATGCGGTGTGCCAGATTATCGGTATGCAGAGCAGTATCCGGTGTTTTTTCGCGACTTTTGCGGTCGCCCTGGCCGCATCGGGAGCCGCCTCGGCGCAAATGCAGGGCAATGCCGAGTGGGATCCGACGGCCCGTCAGTTCGGCGGCGGGCAGGGCGGGACAGCGGCTCCCGCGGCGACCCGCAATGCCACGCTGGAAACGCTGAACAAGATCCTTTCGACGTCGCAACTGCCGCCACTCGACCGCTCGGTCTATCTCAGCGTCCGGGCGTTCCAGCTCAGCCGTCTTGGTCGTGAAGCCGACAGCCAGAAGGACATCGTCGAGATGGGCAAGGTTCTGCCCAACGGCTGGCAAGTGGTCCTGTCCGGTACGCAACCGGAGCTAGCCGGGGGCGGCGACCGGGCGACAGCGCTGCGCATCCTGGGTTATGGGCTGCAGCGCAAGCCCGGCGATCCGTGGCTGACCATTGCCCAGGCGCAGGTCCATATGCAGATCGCCGACTTTCCCCGCGCGCTCTCCATGCTCGACAGCGCAGTGGCGGCATCTGCCGGTCCCGGCGATCGCCGCACGGCGCTCTACTATCGGGCGCAAGCCAACTTCAATCTCGGAAACTTCCAGCAAGCTGCCGACGATTTCGATGGCACGCTGGCCGGCCGCACCACGGTCAAGCAGCGCTTGGGGCCGCTCTTGTGGCGCTATGCAGCCCAGGTCCACACCAGGCAAGACGCGCGCGCCATGCTGAACAAGGAAATCGGCAACGAGAATCTCTACGAGTGGCCGGGGCCGATCGCCAAGTTCTTGCTGGGCAAGCTGCCCGCCGGCGAACTCGAGGTCGCCGCCGAATCCGACGAAAGCGCCAAGCGCGCCAACGGCAAGTGCCCCGCTGCCTTCTTCGTCGGCATCGACGCGGTGCGACGCGGCGACAAGCAACGCGCGCGCGAGCAGTTGCAGCTCGCTCAGGCACGCTGCCCCACGTCGTCTGAACTCAACTGGGCGGCGTCGAGCGAGCTGAAGCGGCTTTAGCTGATCAGCGCCAGCGGCGACACGAAGCGGGCGATTTCCGACAGCACATAGGCCGGCTGCTGCAGGTGCGGGCTGTGCCCGCAGCCTGGCACCAGCCGGGTCTCGCAATAGCCGCCGACCTTGCCGGCGATGATGCCGAGCTGCAGTTCGCTGCCATACTCGTCGTCTTCGCCCTGTATCGCCTGCACCGGCACCTGTACGCCGGGCAGCCTGCCGTTGGCGTCCATCGGCTCGAAGCCTGGCGCCACCCACGCGTCCGCCCATAGATGAAAGGCGCGGTCGACGTTGTCGCCGTGATATTTCACGAGACGCTGGCGCAACTCGCCTGCGGCGAAGGCCTCGCGCGCCCGTACGATGCTCGCAACGCAGACCGGCTCGTTGACCGCGTGTGCGGCCAATGTGACCACGGCGCGCAGCGGATCGGGATCTCGGGCGGCGTAATTCAGGGCAATCGTGCCGCCGTCGCTGTGGCCGACCAGCACGCAATCGGCGATGCCGAGAGCCGCCAGCAGCTTCGGCAGGACCTCGTCCGCCTCGATTTCCATGTAGCGCACGCCGGGATCCGACGGCCACGGGCTCGATCTGCCATAGGCCGTGCGGTCATAGACCACGCCGGCGCACATCGTGGCGTCGCAAAGCTTCTGCGGGAAATCACGCCACATCTCGATGCAGCCCAGGCCCTCGTGCAGGAAGACCAGCGTCGTGCGCTCGAGGCCGTCGCCGCGTTGTGGCGCAAGCCTGCGACAGCGTAACGTCCTGTCGCCGAGATCGATGAAGGCGTCCGAAATCACGCCTCAGATGTAACCGGGACGCGCCGCCGTGAGAAGCTGCCGATGGCGGCAGGCAGCACGGTGAGGAACAGCAACGGCGCCAGCAGCATGCCGCCCACAACGACGATGGCGAGCGGACGCTGCACCTGACTGCCGATCGCGGTCGAGAAAGCAGCCGGCAGAAGGCCGACGCAGGCCGCAACGCAAGTCATTAGCACGGGCCTCATTTGCAACTCGCAGGTGCGTCTCAGCGCCTGCTCACGTTCCATGCCGCCTTCGAGCAGACGATTGAAGCAGCTGACCACCATGATGCCGTTCATGGCGGCGATGCCAAATAGGGCGACGAATCCGATAGCGGCCGAGATGCTGAACGGCATGCCGGCCAGCCACAGAGACAGGATGCCGCCACACAGTGCAAGCGGGATGGCACTACCCGCTAGCAACGTATCCCTGAACGAGCCGAAGCTGACATAGAGCAACAGGAAGATCAGGGTTATGGCGATGGGCACGGCGATAGCCAGGCGATCGATGGCCTTCTGGAAATTCTCGAAATCGCCGGCCCATTCGAGTCGATAACCACTTGGCAGCGGCACCTCCTTGGCGACCCGATCTTGAGCTTCGAGGACCGCGGAACCGAGGTCGCGCCCGCGCACGCTGAACTTCACGGGCACGAAACGCTCCTGCTGTTCGCGGTAAATATAGAAGGCGCCGGCCGCCAGGCCGATTTGTGCGACCTCGGCCAACGGCACCTGGACAACGTTTCCGTCAGCCTGCACGCCGATGGCCAAGTGACGCAACGCTTCCATGTTCTGGCGGTACTGTGGCGCCAGCCTCACGAGCATCGGGAAGTGTCGGTCGCTTCCCCTTTCGTAGAGATCGCCGGCCGCCTGTCCGCCGACGGCGGCCTGGATGGTGGCGTTGATGTCGCCGGGCGAGAGCCCGTAACGGGCCGCGCGGTCGCGATCGATATCGATGCGGATGGTGGGCTGACCGACGAGAGGCGGTACGGCCACGTCGGTGATGCCTGACACCGTTTCCACAACGCCCCTGATCTTCAAAGAAAGTTTGTGCAGCGTATCCAGGTCTGGTCCGATGATCTTGATCGCGTTCTCTGCATCGATACCAGACGCCGCTTCTTCGACATTGTCCTCAATGTATTGCGAGAAGGCGTAGTTGACGCCCGGGACGGCCTTGTGCAGAGCCGCAGACATCTGCGAAATCAGTGTCTGTTTGTCTAGGCCTTTGGGCCATTGCTCGAACGGCTTCAACGGCACGAAGAACTCGCCATTGGAAAAGCCGTCGGGATCGGTGCCGTCGTCCGGTCGACCGTTCTGGGAAATCACGGTCTCGACTTCCGGGAAGCTCTTCATGACCGCGCGCATCTTGTTGATGTAGACATTGCCCTCCTCGAGCGACACGGACGCGGGCATTGTCGCGCGCATCCAGATGTTTCCCTCCTCGAGTTTGGGCAGGAATTCCAGGCCGACCGTGCTCGCTGCCAGACCGGTGATCAGCGCAAGGCTGCCGCCGGCGGCGAGTGCCAGGCCACGGCGTTCGAGGACTATGCCAATGACCCGGTGATACAGCCGCCGCAGGAAACGAACGATGACTGTCTCGGTCTCCGAGACCGTCTCCGGCAGCAACAATGCCGAGAGTGCCGGTGAGACCGTGAAGGTGGCGAGCAACCCCCCCGACAGGGCATAGGCATAGGTCTTGGCCATCGGCCCGAAGATGTGCCCTTCCACGCCGGATAGCGTGAAAAGCGGCAGGAAGCCCGCGATAATGATGGTGGCGGCGAAGAAGATCGCCTTGGTGACCTCGCTCGACGCCTGGAAGATGACACCCATCTTGCCGGTCATGCCGCGTGGCGGAGCGATCATCGACGGGCGATGCCCCGCGCTCACCTCCGCGAGGTGGCGGAAGATGTTCTCGACCATGATAACCGTGGCATCGACGATGATGCCGAAGTCGATGGCGCCCATCGACAGCAGGTTCGCCGATTCACCGCTCAGCACCAGAATCATGACGGCGAATAGGAGCGCGAAGGGGATTGTCGCCGACACGATAAAGGCGCTGCGCAGGTTGCCGAGGAACAGCCACTGGATGAAGAAGATCAGCGCGACACCCATCGCCATGTTGTGCAGCACAGTGCGGGTGGTGACGTTTACCAACGCGCGACGATCGTAGATTCGCACGATACGCACGCCGGGCGGCAGCAAATCGGAGTGGTTGATACGCTCGACCTCGCGTTCCACGGCATTGAGCGTCGGCAAGGTCTTCGCACCGCGCCGCATCAGCACGATCCCCTGCACGATGTCGTCGACGCTGTCCTGGCCGCAAATGCCGAGCCGCTGCTGGAAGCCAACCGACACTGTGGCGACGTCGCTGACGAGCACCGGCGATCCGTTGCGGACGCCGATCATGGTGTGACGAATGTCGTGCATCGAGCGGATCTGCCCGACGCTGCGGATTACCGCCGACTGCGGACCGAGATTGACGGTGTTGGCGCCGACATTGACGTTTGCTCCGTTGAGCGCGTCGAGCACCTGCTTCAGCGTCAGCCCATAAGCGAGCAATCGGTCGAGGTTGACCGTGATGTCGTAAGTCTTGAGCTTGCCTCCCCAGCCGGTGACGTCGACCACTCCGGGCACCGCCTTGAAGCGTCGCTCGAGCACCCAGTCCTGCAGGGTCTTGAGATCGGTCACCGTGTAGCCGGGCGGGCCGACCAAACGGTAGCGGTAAATCTCGCCAATCGGGCTGGTCGGCGACAATGTCGGCTGAACGCCATTGGGCAGGCTGCCGAGTTGGTTCAGGCGATTGATCACAAGCTGCGAGGCTTCACGGTAGGTCACGTCATAAGTGAACTGGACCTTCACGTCTGAAAGGCCGACCAGGGAAATGGTCCGCACTGACGTCACATAGGGAAGTCCTGCCATTTGGACTTCGATGGGAATGGTGATGTAGCGTTCGATCTCTTCCGAGGATTGGCCGGGATTCTGGGTTACGATTTCGACCAGTGGCGGAACTGGATCGGGGTAGGCCTCGATGTTCAACTGGCCATAGGCGAACAAACCGCCGATGATCAGCGCCGCAGCCAGAATGAGTACCAGGACGCGCTGCCGAAGCGCCGCGCCGACAATCGCCTGCATGTCGTGCCTTGTTGTTGAAGCCCGCGCACCTTCTGCGGACCCTCCCTGTGCATCATCTATGACGCAATTTGCGGGAATTCACCACTACTGCGACTGCACTATCTCTGCAACGCGGTGGATGCTACGGGCCGTGGCGCGGTCGGCGGCCGGCAACGAGGTGCCCCGCCTTTAGCCTCGGGCTCAGGCGCCTCACGGTTCCACCAGCCGCCGCCGAGCGCCTGGAACAGCGCTGCAGTGTCGGTGTACCGGTTGGCCTGTGCCTGAACGCGATCGAGCAGGGCCTGCTGGTAGGTGAGCTCGGCGAGCAGAACGACGACATAGGTCGTATCGCCCAGCGTCCAGGCGGCGGCGGGCGATTTCGAGGCTGGTTGCCGCGGCACGCTCGGCGTCGACGGAGGCCTTGAGCGCCAGCGCATCGTACTCCAGCGCCCGCAGGACGTCGGCGACATTGCGGAAGGCGGTGAGCACGATCGAGCGATACTGCGCCTCGGCCTGCTCCAGCCCCGCCTGCGCGGCGCGCTTCCTGGCGGCGAGCGCGCCGCCGTCGAAGATCGTCTGCAGCAGGCTGCGCGCCGACGGTGTATGCCGGTCAGGCCTGGCCCGAACAGGGTGTCGGTGCTCGAGTGACTGGGTGTTGAGGCCGAGGTTCAAGGTAATATTCGGCAACTGGTTGGCGGTCGCGACGCCGACCAAGGCGCTGGCAGAATGCAGGTTGGATTCCGCGGCGCGCACATCGGGCCGCTGCTCGACCAGCTTGGACGGCAGGCTGAGCGGCAGCTCCCGCGGCAGCTTGAGGTCGGCGAGCGTGAACTGCTCGGCGAGGTTCCGGTCGGGAAAGCGGCCGGTCAGCGTCGCCAGCAGATTGCGCTGCTGCGCCAGCGCCTTCTGCAGCGGCGGCAGGGTCGCTTCGGCCTGGGCCAGCGCCGCCTGCTGGACGGCGACGTCGCCGCCGGGGATCGCGCCGAGCCCCTGCTGGCGCTGCAGGATGCCGAGCGTCTCGCGCTGGGCGGCGATGATGCGCTCAGTCGCTTCGACCTGGGCGCGCAGCGAGGCCTCCAGGATGGCGGCGGCTACGACGTTGGAGGCGAGCGACAGATAGGCGCCTTCGAGCTGGAAGCACTGCGCCTCGGCCAGCGCATCCAGCGATTCGATCTGGCGGCGATTGCCGCCCCACAGATCGAGATTGTAGGTGAGGGTAAGGCCGACCGTGAACAGGCCGTAGATCAGGTCGCCCGACGCGGTCGCCGGCGACAGGCTGGTCGGTGTCTGGTTCTGCGAGGCGCCGAGGCCTGCTTGCAGAGTCGGAAACATGGTGGCGCGCTGGGCGCGAGCGTTCTCGCGCGCCTGCTTCAGGCCCGCGACGGCGGCCTTGATGTCGGGGTTGGCGCGCAACGCGGTCTCGATCAGGCCATTGAGTTGCGGCGACTGGAACACGCCCCACCACTGGCCGGGGATGTCCATGGCTCTGGACCAGCGACTGGGCTTCGCCGCCGGAAATGTCGCCGGACACGAACTCGGTCGGCGCGTCGGGCAGGAACGACATCGCCTTGGGTGCATCCGGACGCAAGAAATCAGGACCGACCGTGCACGCCATCAGCGCGGTGCAAAGCGCAGTCGTCGCGGCGAGGGCGGATGGCAGCCGCATCACGGCGTCTCCGCGATCGCAGGCTGTGATGCGGGCTGACGGGCCTGGCGGCGGGAGAACAGGCCGATCGCGGCCGGCAGCACCGTCAGGAAGAGGCAGGGTGCAAGCAGTGTGCCGCCCACCACCACCACGGCCAGGGGCCGTTGCACCTGGCTGCCGATCGCGCTCGAGAATGCCGCCGGCAGCAGGCCGACGCAGGCCGCCACGCAGGTCATCAGAACCGGTCTCATTTGCTGCTCGCAGGTCCGCCGCAGCGCCTCGTCGCGCTCTATGCCGGATTCGACGATGCGATTATAGGCGCTCAGCACCATGATGCCGTTCATGGCGGCAATCCCGAACAGGGCAACGAAGCCGATCGCGGCGGAGATGCTGAACGGCATGCCGGCAATGAAGAGCGCGAGGATACCGCCAGTCAATGCCATCGGGATGGCACTGGCGGCCAGCAGCGTGTCACGCAAGGTGCCGAAGCTGACATAAAGCAGAAGCAGGATGAGCGAGATTGCGATCGGCACGGCGACGGCCAGGCGCTGCAGCGCTTTCTTGAGGTTGCCGAATTCGCCGACCCATTCGACGCGATAGCCGCCTGGCAGTTTGACCTTCTCGGCGACCCGTTGCTGCGCCTCGATCACGGCCGATCCGAGGTCGCGGCCACGGACGCTGAACTTCACCGGAACGTAGCGCTCCTGCTGCTCGCGATAGATATAAAAGGCACCCGACACCAGGCCGATCGTGGCGACTTCGGGGAGCGGCACCTGGGTTACGCCGTTGGCGCCCTGCACTCCGATCGGGATGCGCTTGATCGCCTCGAGGTTCTCGCGGTAACGCGGCGCCAGACGGACGACCATTGGGAAATGTCGGTCGCTGCCGCTCTCGTAGAGGTCCCCGGCGGCCTGGCCACCGATCGCCGCCTGAACGGTGGCGTTGATGTCACCAGGGGCGAGGCCATAGCGCGCCGCCTTGGCGCGGTCGATGTCGATGCGGATGGTCGGCTGGCCAAGCGAGGCGAAGACCGAGAGATCGGTGATGCCGGGCACGGTCGCGATCGCGTTCTTGACCTCTTCGGCGAGCTTGGCGAGCGTCCCCAGGTCGTTGCCCGAGACCTTCACCGAGTTCTCGCCCTTTACGCCCGATGCGGCCTCTTCGACGTTGTCCTGGATGTACTGGGAAAAGTTGAATTCGATGCCGGGAAAGGCCTTTTCCAGCGCATCGTTCATCTCGGCGACCAGCGCTTCCTTGTCGAGGCCCTTGCGCCATTTTTCCATCGGCTTCAGCGGCACAAAGAACTCGACGTTGAAGAAGCCGGTCGAAGTCGGTGCCGTCGTCGGGCCGGCCATGCTGGGAGATCACCGTCTCGGCCTCGGGGAAGCCCTTGATGAGCTTCCGCATGCGGTTGGCGTAGTCGTTTCCGGTCTCGAGCGAGATCGAGGATGGCATCGTGGCGCGGATCCACATGTTGCCTTCTTCGAGCTTGGGCAGGAACTCCAGCCCGATCGAGCTGCCGGCGAAGACGGCGATCGCAAAGACGCCGACGCCCGCCAGGACCGTCGAGCGGCGGCGTACCAGAACGACGCCGCGCACGCGGCTGTAAAAGGCGCTGAGCGCGCGCACGACCCGCGTTTCGGCGTGGCTGACCGTGTCCGGCAGGAGCAGCGCCGATAGCGCGGGCGACACGGTGAAGGTCGCCAGCAGGCCGCCCGACAGGGCGTAGGCATAGGTCTTGGCCATCGGCGCGAAGATGTGACCTTCGACGCCCGACAAGGTGAACAGGGGCAGGAAGCCCGCAATGATGATGGTGGCGGCGAAGAAGATCGCCTGGGTAACCTCGGTAGATGCGATGGAAGATCAGTGCGGCCTTGCCGGACAGGCCGTCGGGCGTCGGCCGCCCGGTGCGCAGGGCAACTCCATGACCCGCCTGCGCGAGGTGCCGGAAGATATTCTCGACCATGATGACGGTGGCATCGACGATGATGCCGAAGTCGATGGCGCCCATCGAGAGCAGGTTGGCCAACTCCCCGCTCAGCACCAGGATCACCACGGCAAACAACAGCGCGAAGGGAATGGTGGCGGAGACGATCAGCGCGCTGCGCAGATCGCCGAGGAACAGCCACTGGATCAGGAAGATCAGGGTGACGCCCATCACCATGTTGTGCAGCACGGTGTGGGTGGTGATCTCGACCAGTGCGCTGCGGTCGTAGATGCGTTCGATACGCACGCCGGGCGGCAGGATGTCGCGAAGAATTGATCTTGTCTACTTCGGCCAGCACACCGGTCAGGGTCGGCATGGTCTCGGCACCGCGGCGCATCAGCACGATGCCCTGCACGATGTCGTCGTCGTTGTCCTGGCCCGCGATGCCGAGCCGCGGCTGATTGCCCACCGTCACGGTGGCCACGTCGGACACCAGCACCGGCGCTCCGTTTGGCGCGGCCAGCATGGTGCCGCGAATGTCCTCCATCGAGCGGATCTGGCCGACCGAGCGCACGATCGCCGACTGCGGCCCGATATTGACCGTGTTGGCGCCGACATTGATGTTGGCGTTGTTCAGCCCGTCCAGCACCTGCTTCAGGGTGAGGCCGTAGGCGAGCAGCCGGTCGAGATCGATGGTGATGTCGAAGGTCTTGGTCTTGCCGCCCCAGCCCGTGACGTCGATGACGCCGGGAACGGCCTTGAAGCGGCGCTGCAGGACCCAGTCCTGGAGAGTCTTGAGGTCGAGCACCGTATATCCGGGTGGTCCGACGATGCGATAGCGAAAGATCTCGCCGATCGGACTGGTTGGCGACAGGGTGGGCTGCACACCATTGGGCATCGGCGGCAGCTGCGACAGCCGGTTGATCACGTACTGCGAGGCCTGCTGGTAGGTCACGTCATAGGTGAACTGCACCTTCACATCCGACAGGCCGAACAGCGAGATGGTGCGGATCGCCTGGACATGTGGAATCCCCGCCATCTGCACTTCGATCGGGATGGTGATGTAGCGCTCGATTTCTTCCGACGACTGGCCAGGATTCTGGGTGATGATGTCTACCAGCGGCGGCACCGGGTCGGGATAGGCCTCGATGTTCAGCGTCCGGTAGGCAAACAGGCCGCCGACCATCATGGTGATGGCCAGGATGATCACCAGGATGCGCTGCTTGAGCGCTGCGGCGACGATGGCATGCATGATCGAAACGCGCGAGCGCGGGCGTCAGTCGCGCGTCGCCGCGCGGTCGATGAAAAGGGTGCCGCTTGCCACCACGGTCTCGCCGACCGCCAGGCCCTTGCGTACCTCGACAAGGCCATTGGTCGTCACACCGACCTCGATCGGCCTCGAAACCACGGTTTTCTGATTCGGCCGTGCGACCCACACGCGGGCTTGCGCGCCTTCGTAGATCACCGCCTCCTGAGGCACCGCGGGCATCAGCTGGGTTGGGCCTGCCACGATGCGGAAGGAGGCGAACATCTCGGGCAACAGCTCACGGTCCGGGTTCTCGACCTCGGCGCGCACCGGCAAGCGACGCGTGGTCGGATCGAGGGCGGGAGCCACATAGGAAAGCTTGGCGTTGAACACGCGGCCGGGGTAGGCGAGCACCATGACCTCGACGGCGGCGCCCACTTTCATCTTGGGCGCATCGAACTCGCGCACATTGGCGATCAGCCAGATCGTGTTCAGATTGCCGACGGTGAAGATCGGATCCGTGGCGCCGGCGTTGATGTATTGGCCGAGCCCGACCTTGCGTTGAATCACCGTGCCGGCGATCGGCGCGCCGACGACGACTTCGGCGCCGATGCGGTCGACTTTCTCGAGATGGTCGATCTCTTCGTCGGTACGGCCCAGGATGCGCAGGCGGTTGCGCGAGGCTGCCAGCGCGATCTCGGCCGAGCGCATGTCGCCTTGCGCCTGCACAAGATCGGATTCGGCCTGCTGCAAGTCCTTCAGCGCGCCTCCACGAATCGACAACAGCTCCCGTTGGCGCTTTTCGCTGGTCTTCGCCAGCTCGAGCCTGGACTTTGCCTTCTCGACACCGGCCACGGCCGTCACGAGATCGTTCTGGCCCTGCACGTATTCGCTGGCGTCGATGGCGAACAGGGGCTTGCCGACTTCGACATGGTCGCCCGGCTTGGCGATCAGGCGGCTGACCCGCCCGGAATAGGGTGAGAAGACGGGGGTGGTGGTGTCTTCATTGATGGCGATCTTGCCGTCGGTCGCGCGCTCGTCGCGGAAGGCGACCTGGCGCACGGCCGCGAGCTTGAAGCTTGCCCACTGCGTCTCGCTCGGACGAAACGCCCCGTCGGTGTCGCGGGCGACCTTCTCGGATCGGGCCACGGCGTTGCCCTGGCCGCTGTTCAGCGCCCACATGCCGACCACCGCCGCAGCGACGACCACGGCGCCGGCGCCCAGCCAGAGACGGCTGCGCCTGAGCCCGATGATCAAGGGCGGCTTGGTCAAGGGCGGCTTGGTGTCGATCGTCATAGGGGCGAGTTTCGGTGAGCGATGCACAAGTAGGAAATTCCAGGCAAACTAGTCCCTTCCTATTACGACAACCTGACGCGCGGGCCCGCAGGCGTCGTGCTAGAGTTCTTACACCAAGCTGAAATGAGCGGAGGCGCACACCTATGAGGGTGCTTCTCGTCGAGGACAACCCAGACCTTGTGTCGCTGTTGATCAAAGGCCTCGCCCAGGGCGGACTGGCGGCCGACTCGGTGGGGACGGTTGGCGATGCTCTTCACGTTCTCGCGACGATGAAATATGCCGCCATCGTCCTCGATCTTGGCCTGCCCGACGAAGATGGGTTGACCTTGCTGCGCGAGATTCGTCGCAAGGGCGATGCGACGCCTGTCCTCGTGCTGACGGCGCGTGACGGCGTGACCGATCGCGTCACCGGCCTGCGCGAGGGTGCCGACGACTATCTCGCCAAGCCGTTCGCCATGGAGGAGCTGGTGGCGCGCCTGCAGGCGTTGCTGCGCCGCCCCGGCAACCTGCTCGGTCGCCTGCTCACCTTCGGCAACGTCTCGCTCGACACCGAGGGCCGGCAGGTCTTCGTCGGCGGCGCGCCGCGCGCCTTTCCGGCACGTGAGACCGCGGTGCTGGAGATCCTGCTGCGTCGCGGCGGCAACGTCGCACCCAAGCGCCTGTTCGAGGATCACCTGTTTGGACTGTCGGGCGATGTCGGGTCGAACGCGGTCGAGGTCTACGTCCATCGCCTGCGCAAGATGCTGGGCGACGCCGGCGCCAGCGTGAAGATCCACACCGTGCGCGGCGTCGGATACCTGATGGCCGAGGAAAAGGCCGGGTGAGCCGCTTCCGGTCGATCATCACCCGCATCGTCGTCCTGCATGTGGTGGCGATCGGCGTGACCTCGATCCTGATGCCTCTCGCGCTCTACTATCTTCTGGACCAGGCCGCCAACAACCTGCATCGCGACGCGCTGCGCAGCCAGGCCTTCACCATCTCGAGCTTCCTGCGGCCGCAGCCCGACGGCGGGCTGGCGCTCGACATCCCGACCGAGGTGCAGCCGCTCTATTCCGCCACTTACGGCCTCTATGCCTATGCCATTCTCGACACCCAGGGCCGCGTGCTGTTCTCGTCGCGCTCCGACGGCGGCGCGCTGTTCACGCCGGACGAGCAGTCGGTGAGCGACTGGTTCATCCGCCGCCGCTCGACCGGCGCGGTGCTGTTCGGCGTCAGCGTGCAGCGACCGATCGGCGAGCACATGTACTACATCCAGGTCGGCCAGGATCTGGCCCATCGCGACGTCATCATCGACGACGTCGTGGCCTCGTTCTTTCCGCGCGTCGCCTGGATCACCTTCCCGATCCTGCTGCTGCTGCTGCTGATCGACATCCTGATCTTTCGTCGCGCGCTCGAACCGGTGCGCGAAGCCTCGACCACGGCCCTGTCTATCGGTCCTCAGCGCACCGAAGTGCGCCTGCCCGAACAGTCGATGCCGGCCGAGATCGCGCCGCTGGTGCACGCCGTCAACCAAGCGCTCGATCGTCTGGAGACCGGCTTCCGCGCCCAGCGCGATTTCACAGCCGACATGGCGCATGAGCTTCGCACGCCGCTTTCCATCGTGCGTGCGCGCGTCGATTCGCTCGAGCCGGGGCCGGTTCGCGACGCGCTGCGCGGCGACCTCGTCAACATGACGCGTACCGTCAACCAGGTGCTCGACATCGCCGAGCTGGAAAGCTTCATCGTCGCCACTGACGCCAGGGCCGATCTCCACGAGATCTGTGCCGACGCCGTGGGACTCATGGCTCCGCTCGCTGTCGAGCTCGGGAAGACCATTGCGCTCACCGGCGAGCCCGGGCCGGTCTGGGTACGCGGCCACGCCGAGGCGCTGTTCCGTGCCGTGCGCAACCTCATCGAGAACGCGTTGCGCCATACCCCGCCAGGCCTCTCGATCGAGGTCGAGGTGATGAAGGACGGCGTGCGCGTGCTCGACGACGGGCCGGGCGTTCCCGACGCCGACCGCGAATCGATCTTCCGCCGCTTCTGGCGGCGTGACCGCACCAGCGGCGACAGCCGCGGGCTTGGGCTCGCCATCGTGGCTCGCGTTGCCGAAGCGCATGACGGCAGCGTCACGGTCGAGAACCGGCCGGAAGGTGGCGCGGTCTTCAGCCTGCGTCTGCGACCTGCGGCTGGCTTGACCGCTCCGAATTGACTATGGCTATGTGCCGTCCAGCACCGCGTTGTGAAACGGGGCGGCCCAAGAACGAGCCGGAAAATCGGCCGGAATGGGGGCGAGGCAGGGATGACGACGGCCACATCAGCCGATGGCGACGAGGCTCGGGACACCTTTCCCAAGCTATTGGCCGGGCTCGCCCGGGAGCGAGCTCACCAGCCCGCCTACCGCGAGAAGGAATACGGCATCTGGCAGACCTATGATTGGGCGCACGTTGCCCGCGAGGTGAGCCTCCTGGCGGCGGGTCTGGCCGAGCTGGGCTTTGGCCGTGGCGACCGGCTGATCGTTGTGGGTGACAACCGGCCCAAGCTCTACTGGTCGATGGCTGCGGCGCAGTCGCTGGGCGGTGTGCCGGTGCCGGTCTATCAGGACTCGGTCACCGAGGAGCTGGCGTACGTCGTCGAGCATGCCGGTGCGCGCTACGCCATCGCCGAGAACCAGGAACAGATCGACAAGCTCAAGGAAATCCAGAAATCCGTGCCGTCGCTCAAGACGCTGATCTACGACGATCCGCGCGGGCTCCGGCACTATGACGGGCTGCTCTCCTATTCGGAGGTGCAGGAGCGGGGCGCCAAACGTCTGGCCGCATCACCTCAGTCGGTCGCCGACGAGGTCGCCAGGGGCCGCGGTGGCGACGATGCGATCATGCTCTACACGTCGGGCACGACGGGTCGCCCCAAGGGCGCGGTGCTGAGCTACGATAATCTGATTTGGGCGGCCCGCGCCGGTGCGGCGTTCGATGGGCTGAAGGCAGGCGACGAGCTGCTGTCCTATTTGCCGATGGCCTGGGTGGGCGATCATCTGTTCTCCTATGCCCAGGGTTATGTCGTCGGGCTGGTCGTGAATTGTCCCGAATCGGCCGCGACGGTGATGACCGACCTGCGCGAGATCGGGCCGACTTATTACTTCGCGCCGCCGCGCGTGCTGGAGAACCTGATCACGCAGGTCATGATCCGCATGGAGGACGCGGGCGCGCTGAAGCGCCGCCTGTTCCAGTATTTCATGGCTCTGGCGCGCCGCGTCGGTCCTGCCCTGCTCGACGGCCGCGCCGTATCGCCGGTCGATCGGCTGCTCTACCGGCTGGGATCGCTGCTGGTCTTTGGTCCGCTCAAGAACACGCTCGGCATGAGCCGCGTCAGGGTCGCCTATACCGCCGGAGAGGCGGTGGGTCCGGAGATCTTCAACTTCTACCGATCGCTCGGCGTCAACATGAAGCAGCTCTACGGCCAGACCGAGGCGTCGGTGTTCGTCACCATTCATCCCAACGGCGAGGTCTTTCCTGACACCGTCGGCAAGCCCGTATCCGAGGTCGAGGTCCGCATCACCGAGGCGGGCGAGGTGCTCTATCGCAGCCCCGGCGTATTCAAGGAATATTTCAAGAACCCGCAGGCGACCAACGACACCAAGACGGCCGACGGCTGGGTGCACACCGGCGACGCGGGCTATCTCGACGAGCGCGGGCATTTGCGCATCATCGATCGCGCCAAGGATGTCGGGAAGCTGAACGACGGCACGCTGTTCGCGCCGAAGTTCATCGAGAACAAGCTGAAGTTCTTCCCGCACATCAACGAGGCAGTGGCGTTCGGCCATGGCCGCGACTTCGTCACGGCGTTCATCAACATCGACATGCCGGCGGTGGGCGATTGGGCCGAGCGGCGCAATATCGCCTACGCAAGCTACCAGGAGCTGGCGGCCCACCCGGCGGTCTACGATCTGGTGCAAGGCGAGATCGAGCGGGTCAATCGCGACCTCGCCGCCGATCCGCGCATGGCGGGCGCCCAGATCCGCCGGTTCCTGATCCTGCACAAGGCGCTCGAAGCCGACGACGGCGAGTTGACGCGCACCAACAAGGTACGCCGCGGCTTCATCGGCGAGCGCTACAAGATCCTCGTCGATGCGCTCTACAGCAGCGCCAAGGACGTCCATATCAAGGTCGACGTCACTTTCGAGGACGGCCGCAAGGGCGCCATCGAGGGCAATGTCGAGATCCGCGACCTCGCCCCCAAACATGCCCAGCCGCTCAGGAAGGCGAGCTGAACGCAATGGCCCTGCGTTCGCGTTCGTTCAACGACGTCCTGCTGGCAGTCGAGAACATCAGCCTGGCGTTCGGCGGCGTGAAGGCCCTGACCGACATCAGCTTCGACATCGCCAAGGGCGAGATCCGCGCCATCATCGGGCCCAACGGGGCCGGCAAGTCGTCGATGCTGAACTGCATCAACGGCTTCTATCACCCGCAGCAGGGCGCCATCACATACAAGGGCGTGAAGCGCTCGCGCATGCGCCCGCACGAGGCGGCCGAGCAGGGCATCGCCCGCACTTTCCAGAACATCGCGCTGTTTCGCGGCATGAGCACGCTCGACAACATCATGACCGGCCGCAATCTGCGCATGAGGACCGGCCTGTTCTGGCAGGCGCTGCGCGCCGGCCCCGCCGAACGCGAGGAGATCGAGCACCGCAAGGTGGTCGAGCGCATCATCGACTTCCTCGAGATCCAGCACATCCGCAAGGTCCCGGTCGGCCAGCTTCCCTACGGCCTGCAGAAGCGCGTCGAGCTCGGCCGGGCGCTCGCCGCCGAGCCCGAGCTGCTGCTGCTCGACGAGCCGATGGCCGGCATGAACCTCGAGGAGAAGCAGGACATGTGCCGCTTCGTGCTCGATGTGAACGACGAGTTCGGCACCACAATCTGCCTGATCGAGCACGATATGGGCGTGGTCATGGACATTTCCGACCGGGTCGTAGTGCTCGACTATGGCAAGAAGATCGGCGACGGCGTTCCGGAAGTCATCAAGAGCAACAAAGCAGTGATCGACGCCTATCTCGGCGTCAGCCACTAGGAGGAATGGCGATGGGTTTCTTCCTCGAAGTCCTGATCGGCGGCCTGCTGGCGGGGGTGCTCTATTCGCTGGTCGCCTTGGGCTTCGTGCTGATCTTCAAGGCGTCGGGCGTTTTCAACTTCGCCCAGGGCGCGATGGTGCTGGCGGCGGCGCTGGCGCTGGTGCGTGCGCTCGAGCTCTTCGAGCAATGGCACTGGCCGTTCGGCCTCGCCCTGGTCGCGGCATTCGTCTTCGCCGCCGTCGTGATGGCGATCGTCGCCTGGGCGGCCGAGCGACTGGTGCTGCGCAAGCTCGTCAACCAGGAAGGCATCATCCTGTTCATGGCAACGATCGGCGTCACCTTCTTCATCGAGGGCCTGGCGCAGACGGTGTTCGGCGCCGACGTCTATCCGCTCAATATCGGCCTGCCCAAGGAGCCGCTGTTCATCCTCGAGTCGGTGTTCGACGGCGGCATCCTGGTGAACGAGCTCGACATTTGGGCCGCCGTCATCGCCGGCCTGCTGGTGGCGGGGCTGGCGATATTCTTCCAGAAAACGCGCATCGGCCGAGCGCTGCGCGCCGTCGCCGACGACCACGCTGCCGCGCAATCGGTCGGCATCCCGTTGAACCAGATCTGGTTCATCGTCTGGCTGGTGGCGGGCCTGGTCGCGCTGGTCGCGGGCGCAGTGTGGGGCAGCAAGCTCGGTGTGCAGTTCTCGCTCAGCCTGCTGGCGCTAAAAGCCTTGCCGGTGCTGATCCTGGGCGGCTTCACCTCGGTGCCCGGCGCGATCATTGGCGGCCTGGTCATCGGGGCGGGCGAGAAGATCTCTGAGGTGTTCCTCGGACCGTCGATGGGCGGCGGCATCGAGATCTGGTTCGCCTATGTGGTGGCGCTGTTGTTCCTGCTGTTCCGGCCGCAGGGCCTGTTCGGCGAACGCATCATTGAACGCGTCTAGGAGGCGGGAGTGATCTACCGCGAGGCTGGCCAATACAAGGTGAGCTACCAGGCGGACCAGGCGATCTTTCCGATCGCCCAGGACCGCTTCGTCATGCTGGCGCTGCTGGCGATCGCCTTCTTCGTCGTGCCGTTCGTCGCCACCGAGTACGTTTATCGCGCGGTCCTGATCCCCACCGTGATCCTGGCGTTGGCGGCGATCGGGCTGAACGTCCTGATGGGCTATTGCGGTCAGGTCTCGCTCGGCTCGGGAGCTTTCATGGGCGTTGGCGCCTATGCCGCCTACAACCTCGCCGTCCGCCTGCCGTTCCTCAATCCCTTCGTCTGCATCCTGTTGAGCGGCTTCTTCGCGGCCGCGATCGGCATCGTTTTCGGCATCCCAAGTCTGCGCATCAAGGGCTTTTATCTCGCCGTCGCCACGCTCGCCGCGCAGTTCTTCGGCGACTGGGCGTTCCTGCGCATCAAATGGATCACCAACGACACGCCCTCGGGCTCGGTCAACGCGCCGCCTTTGCAGATCTTCGGTTACGACCTGTCGTCGCCGACGGCGAACTACCTGGTGGCGCTCGCCTTCACCTGCGTGCTGGGGCTCGGCGTCAAGAATATCGTGCGCGGCCACATCGGGCGGCAGTGGATGGCGATCCGCGACATGGACATCGCGGCCGAGATCATCGGCGTGCGCCCGATGTACGCCAAGCTCACCGCCTTTGCCGTGTCGTCGTTCCTGATCGGCGTGTCGGGCGCGCTATGGGCTTTCGTCTATCTCGGTTCGTGGGAGCCCGCCGCCTTCGACATCGACCGCAGCTTCGAGCTCATGTTCATGGTCATCATCGGCGGCCTGGGCTCGATCCTGGGCAGCGTGTTGGGCGCCATCTTCATCGTGCTGATGCCGATCTTCCTCAACCAGGCGCTGCCGCCGCTCGGCGCCGCCTTCGGCTGGCACATCAGCACGGCCACGGTGTCGCACTTCGAATCGATGATTTTCGGTGCCTTGATCGTGTTTTTCCTGGTGGTTGAGCCGCATGGCCTCGCGCGATTGTGGTCGGTCGCCAAGGAGAAGCTCAGGCTGTGGCCCTTCCCGCACTGAGCGAGAAAAGCTAGGTTTTGAGACAAGGATGCCGGCCGCAAGACCGGCCACATTTGAGGAGGAAACGATGGGATTTCGTAAAGCAGCGCTCATGGGCGCCGCGATCATATCGGCTGGCATCATTGCCGCCACGACCGCTGAGGCCCAGAACGAGCAGTTCATTCCCGGTCTGGTCTACCGTACCGGCGCCTATGCCCCGAACGGCATCCCGTTCGCCGACGGCGCTGCCGATTACATCGCCATGCTCAATGCCCGCGACGGCGGCATCAATGGCGTCAAGCTCCTGTTCGAGGAGTGCGAGACCGGCTACGCCACCGACCGCGGCGTGGAGTGCTACGAGCGGTTGAAGGGCAAGGGGCCGACCGGAGCGTCCTATTTCAGCCCGCTCTCGACCGGTATCACCTTCGCGCTCACCGAGAAGGCGCCGGGCGACAAGATCCCACTGCTCACCATGGGCTATGGGCGTGCCGACAGCCGCGACGGCGCGGTCTTCACTTGGAATTTCCCGCTGCTCGGCACCTACTGGACCGCTGCAAACGTGGCCATCCAGTACATTGCGAAGGAGATGGGCGGCTTCGACAAGCTCAAGGGGAAGAAGATCGCGCTGCTCTATCACGACTCGCCCTACGGCAAGGAGCCGATCGCGGCCCTCGAGGCGATGTCGAAGAAGTACGGCTACGAGTTCCTGCCGATCCCGGTCCCGGCGCCGGGCAGCGAGCAGAAATCGCAATGGCTGCAGATCCGCCAGCAGCGGCCCGACTACGTGCTGCTGTGGGGCTGGGGCGTCATGAACTCCGCCGCCGTCACAGAGGCCGGCAACGTCAACTACCCGCGCGACAAGATGCTGGGCGTGTGGTGGTCGGGCGCCGAGCCCGACGTGATCCCGGCCGGCGACAAGGCGGCAGGCTACAAGGCCCTGATGCTGCAACATCCCGCCGGCAAGTTCGACGTCCACAAGGACGTCGAGAAGTACGTCGATCTCGCAGGGCAAGTCGCTGGCCAAAGGCGACGAGTTCGGCCAGGTGCTCTACAACCGCGGCCTCATCAACTCGATGCTGGGCACCGAAGCCATCCGCACCGCCATGGCCAAGTTCGGCAACAAGCCGATGACCGGCGAGCAGGTGCGTTGGGGCTTCGAGCATCTCGACCTCACCGCCGCGCGCATCAAGCAGCTCGGCTTCGAGGGCATGATCGGACCGATCAAGGTCTCCTGCGCCGACCACGAAGGCTCGCGGCTCAGCCGCGTCCACCAGTGGGACGGCAAGCAGTGGAAGGTGATCTCCGACTGGTTCACCGCCGACGATGCCATCATCGAGCCGCTGGTCAAGGACACCGCGGGCAAGTACGCCGCGGAGAAGAAGATCACCGCGCGCGACTGCTCGAAGGAGAGCTGAGCGCACGAATGGCCGTTTCGGCACCACAGACCGCGCCTGGCAACGTCATCGACGTTGCCAACATCGAGGTGATCTACAATCACGTCATCCTGGTGTTGAAGGGTGTGTCGTTGTCGGTGCCGGACGGCGCCATCGTGGCCTTGCTCGGCGCCAACGGCGCCGGCAAGTCGACGACGCTGAAGGCGATCTCCAACCTGCTGCTGAGCGAACGCGGCGAGGTCACCAAGGGCCGCATCCATTGCCGCGGCGAACGGGTCGATGGGCTGACGCCCAACGACCTGGTGCGGCGCGGCGTCATCCAGGTCATGGAGGGCAGGCATTGCTTCGGCCATCTCACGGTCGAGGAGAATCTGCTGACCGGCGCCTTTATCCAGGGCGGCAAGCGCCGCCAGATCGCCGATGACCTCGAGAAGGTCTACCACTACTTCCCGCGGCTCAAGGAGCGGCGCGCAAGCCTGGCCGGCTACACCTCGGGCGGCGAGCAGCAGATGACGGCGATCGGCCGTGCCTTGATGAGCCGGCCCAGCACCATCCTGCTCGACGAGCCGTCGATGGGGTTGGCGCCGCAGCTCGTCGAGGAGATCTTCGAGATCGTGAAGAACCTCAACGAGCAGGAGAAGGTGTCGATCCTGCTCGCCGAGCAGAACACCAACGTGGCGCTGCGCTATGCCCACTACGGCTACATCCTGGAGAACGGCCGCGTCGTGCTCGACGGCAACGCGGCCGAGTTGCGCGAGAACGAGGACGTGAAGGAATTCTACCTCGGCATCGGCGGCGAGGGCCGCCGTTCGTTCCGCGACGTCAAGCACTACCGCCGCCGCAAACGTTGGCTTTGACGACCGGCTAGGCGCCACCTATCCTCAACCCCTGCTGGCAGAGACGATCGGTCTCTCTATTGGGGGAGGATGCGATGCGACGGGGGCTTCTCGCGATCCTGGGTTTGTCGGCGCTTGCGGCCTGCGGCAGCGAGCGGCCGACATCGTCGGCGGAAAACCACGTCTGCAACTTGAAGAATTTCGAGGTCCCCGACACAACGCGGAGTCTTGACGAGTACTCGTCCAACATCGACGGCTCGGCCCTGGACAGGAACAGGCCGGTGACCGTCAACATGCTCCATCTCTCCGCCGGCGGCGAGTTCGGCTCCTACGGCGCGGGCTTCCTCCAGGGATGGGGCGAGATCGGTGCCGCCGCCAGGCCGGCCGCCCGCAATGACATCCAGATCGTGACCGGCGTCAGCACGGGCGCCCTGATGGCGACCCATGCCTTCGTCGGCGGAATGGACGACACATTGGTCAACTTCTACCTCAATCTGAAGGACGCGCAGATCTATACGCAGCGCAGCCTGTCGCTCTTGTGGGCCAACAGCCTGTTCGATGCGTCGGGCAAGAAGAAGCTCCTGGAGGACAACGTCACGTCGGACCTCATCGACAAGGTCGCCGCGCAGCCCAACACCCGCGCCCTCTTTATCGGCCTCACCAACCTCGACAGCGGCCGGTTCGTCAAGATCGACATGAAAAAGATTGCCAACGGCGTCAAGACCGGCAGGTTCTCCAGCAAGACGCAGCGCGACGATTGCTATCGCGCCGTCATCGACGGCGCCACGGCGATCGAAGTGGCGTTTTCGCCGGTCTTCATCGACGGAGAGATGTACGGCGACGGCGGCGTGCGCCAGCATGTCTTCCTGGTCTCGCCCAAACGGGTGCTGCCGAGGGGCGTGGACATGCACAAGGTCACGTTGCGCATGATCATGCTGATCCACGGCGACCTCGGAGTCCCCGACCAGACGCCGGGCGTCGAAGGTGCCACGGGCGTCAAGAACGGCGTGGTCTATGTCGCCCAGCGTGCCGCCAGCATCTTCACCGATCAGGTCTTGAAGTCGTCGATTCGTATCGCCAATGCGATCGCGGTGGACCCCGCCGCCGCCCTGGGCGAAGGGGCGAAGGACCTGCCGAAGTTCGATCCCTTCTATGCCGCGGCATCGAAAGCTGCCTGCGACTGCCGCCAGCTTCCCGAGGTCCACCCGTGCGTCGAAACGTCGTCGGCGGGAGCGGACATCTTCTGTCAGCCCTACATGAAATGCCTGGCGGACAAGGGCAGGGTCGACGGCATGAGCTACGCGAAGACCGGCAACTGGGAGAAGTTCGAGATCGTTCCGCTCGGCAGCGAACCGGTGTGTCCTGGTGCGCCGCGCGTATCGGGCCAGCGGCCGCGCTTTCAGTAGGCTCGCGGCCGGTCTACGGTGCGTCCCGAGAACGAAGGGAAACGCACCGATGGCGCAACATTACGACACCCTGGAAACCCGCAGTCCAGCCGAGCGCGAGAAGGCGCTGATGCAGGCGCTGCCGGCGCAGATCGCCCACGCCAAGGCCAACGCGCCGTTCTTCGCCCAGTGGCTGAAGGACGTCGATCCGGCCTCGGTGGCCTCGCGTGCCGCGCTCGCCAAGCTGCCGGTGCTGCGCAAAAGCATGTTGGGCGAGGTGCAGAAGAAGAACCCGCCGATGGGCGGGCTGATCGCCGTGCCCATGAGCAAGGTGCGCCACGTCTTCATGTCGCCGGGCCCGATCTTCGAGGTCGACACTGACGAGCCGGACTATTTCCGCGGCGCGCGCGCCATGTTTGCCGGCGGCTTCCGGCCGGGCGATGTGGTCTACAACACGTTTTCATATCACCTGGTGCCCGCCGGGATCATGATGGAATCGGCACTGAAGGCGCTCGGCTGCGCTGTGGTGCCGGGCGGCGTCGGCAACACCGAGCTGCAGCTCGACGCCATCGCCGCCATCAAGCCCACCGGCTATGTCGGCACGCCGTCGTTCCTGAAAATCCTGGTCGAGAAGGCGGCCGAGCTGGGCAAGGACATCTCGTCGATCAAGCACGCCTTCGTCGGCGCCGAGGCGCTGCCGCCCTCCTTGCGCCAGATGTTCATCGACAAGGGCATGACCTGCCTGCAGAGCTACGGCACGGCCGATGTCGGCACCATCGCCTACGAGTTGGAAGCCATCCAGGGCATGACGGTGGACGAGGGCGTGATCGTCGAGATCGTGCGGCCCGGTACGGGCGAGCCGGTGCCCGAAGGCGATGTCGGCGAAGTCGTTGTGACGACGTTCAACCGCGCCTATCCGCTGATTCGCTTCGGCACCGGCGACATGTCGGCGGTGCTGGCCGGCCCCAGCCCGTGCGGGCGCACCAACATGCGTATCAAGGGCTGGATGGGCCGCGCCGACCAGCGCACCAAGGTGCGCGGCATGTTCGTCGATCCCGGGCAAATCGCCGAGATCGCCAAGAAGCACCCGGGGCTTGGTCGCCTGCGCTTGGTAATCGACTGGGTTAACCAGGCCGATCTCATGACCCTCAAGGTCGAGGCCGCCCAGCCGTCGCCCGATCTCGAGAAGGCGATGGAAGGCACCATCCGCACCGTGTGCAAGGTCGGCGGCAAGGTCGAGTTCGCCAAGCCGGGCTCCTTGCCCAACGACGGCAAGGTGATCGACGACGTGCGGAAATACACCTAAGGGCCGTCGTGGTCTCCGCATGGGGGCCGCGACCCCGCCGCACTGGCAAAACCGCCACAATTCCCGTATCTAAGGGCTGCGCGGCCAACCCCGATCCCCTCCCTCCCTAAAAGGGGCCCGCGCCAAGGAGGACTATCTTGCAGAGACGCAGTTTCGTCTCGGGCGCTGCGTTTGCCGCCGCCGCCCTTACCGCGCCGGCCATCGTCCGTCCGGCCTTTGCCGCCACCATCAAGCCCTATAGCTGGGATCTCAACCCGCCGACCGACACGCGCGACAACTTCATCGCCTGGGGCAAGGGCCGCGGCGAGGATCCGGTGTTCCTCGGCCAGCGCTGGGACCGCTTCCAGGCGCTGCTCAAGAACAAGGATATCTGGGGCGCCCCCACCATCCGGGCGTTTCTGCTCACGCCGCGCGAAGAATTCGCGTCGGTCAATCCGGCGATCCACAAGCGGGCCTACGAGCACAACTTCCTCGACATTGGCTATGGCGTCACCATGTCGGGCCCGCACCTGCAGGGCCGCATGACCAACGTGATCGACGTCAAGCGCGGCGAGAAGGTGCTGGAGATCGGCACGGGCTCGGGCTGCCAATCCGCCTACATCGCGAACCTCACCGAGAATTCCTACACCATCGAGATCATCAAGCCGCTCGCCGACCGCACGCGCGCGCTCTACGACAAGCTGATCGAGAAGGGCTACACCGAGTACCAGCACATCAAGACCAAGGCGGCCGACGGCTACTACGGCTGGGAAGAGGCCGCCCCCTTCGACAAGATCATCGTGACCTGCGGCATCGACCACGTGCCGCCGCCGCTCCTGCAGCAGCTCAAGGCCGGCGGTCTCATGGTCATCCCGGTCGGCCCGCCGGGCGCGCAGCGCGTGCTCAAGATCGCCAAGCTCCAGGGCGCCGACGGCTCGATCACGACGACCCGCGAGGACATCTATGGCGGCAAGATCGTCAACTTCGTGCCGTTCACCAAGCTCGAGGGCGACAAGATCGTCGGCAACCATAACCGCTGACGCGGGCTGACATGGCCGGGACCGTCGCGGTCGATCTCGACCATCGCCCGCCGATCACCTTTTATCTGTCCGTCGGGCTGGTCGCAGGCAGCATCATTGCGCTGCAGATCGGCATCATGCGCGTCTTCTCGGTCGGCAGCTGGGCGCATTTCGGCTCGCTGGTGGTGAGCCTCGCCATGTTCGGCTTCGGGCTCACCTCGGCCGTCATGTGTGTCGGCAAGGGCTGGTTCGAGCGCCACTGGCAGGGCGCGGTGAAGGGTGCGCTGCTCGCTTTCGGGCCCTTGATGGTGGTGTGCAACCTCGCCGCCCAGCAGGTGCCGTTCAACGCCATCTTCCTGATCTCGGACCCGATGCAGAAGTGGCGGCTGTTCGCCAACTTCGTGCTCTATTTCCTGCCGTTCCTGGCGGGCGCCCTCTATCTCGGCGTGGTGTTCCTGAAGGCACGGAAGACCTTTAACCGCGTCTACTTCGCCGACCTCGTCGGCTCGGGCCTGTGCGGCCTCGCGGTCCTGCTCGCCCTCTATGTCTTCACGCCCGAGGACATCATCATGGCGCCGCTGCTGCTCTGGCTGGCGGGCGGTGTGCTGTGGTTCGTCTCGTTCGGCGATCGCCGAGGCGTGATGGCCATTGTCGGCGCAGCGGTCCTCGCGGCGCTCGTGCACTACGTGGCGCCGCCGGTGCTCGGCATCCCCAAGCTCGCCGTGTCGGACTACAAGGGCGTCGCCTACGCGCGCAAGTTCCCCGACAACCAGCGTACCTACGAGCGCGCCTCGCCGTTCGGCTACATGGAGGTCTATTCCTCCTCCTACCTGCACTTCGCGCCGGGCCAGTCCGACAACGCCGCCTTCAACCTCAAGAACATGCCGGCCAATGCCTATCTCGGCATGTATCTCGACTCGGACGGTCCGTCGGGCATCATCAAGGACCTGCCGGCGGAGGAGACGCCCTACTTCCGCTACCTGCCGATGTTCTATCCCTATGTGCTGAAGCAGGCGCCCGAGACGTTCGTGGTGCAGTTCGGCGGCGGGCTGTCGACGGCGATCGCCCTGAAGTCGGGCTCGAGTCATGTCACGGTGGCCGAGGGCAATCCCGCGGTGCTGACTGCGTTCCGCGAGGACAAGGGGCTGCGCGATTTCACCGGCGACGTGCTGCACAATCCCAAGGTCACGGTCATCGACTATGACGGCCGGCTTTACCTCGCCAATACCAAGAACCGCTATGACGTGATCGACCTGTCGCTGGCCGATTCGGCAGGCCTGTCGAGCCCGGGCGGCTTCCCGATTGTCGAGAAGTACTCCTATACGCGCGAGGCGATGGAAGCCTACATGCGCGCCCTGAAGCCAGGCGGCATCCTGTCGGTGACGCTATGGAACAAGGAAGAGCCGCCCAAGTCGGTTTTGAAGCTCTATGCCACCATGGCCGCGGCCGCGCGCGACGTTGGCGATCCGCGACATCGGCAAGGACTTCTTCGTGGTCTCCTCCTATCTCTCGACAGCCACGGTGCTCTACAAGCGCGGTGGTTTTAGCGCCGACGAGATCGCCAAGCTGCAGGCGCACACCAAGGCGATGTCGTTCGATGAGATCTACTATCCCGGACTCAAGGTCGACGATTCCGAGCTGGCGCAGATCCTCCAGGACTATCGCGACCAGTTCTTCTCCGAGGGCGATGCCGCCGATCCCACGGCACCATCGGAGAAGGAGCCCAACGACAAGCCGCCGCCAGAGATGTCAGGGGCCGCTCCTGGCGCGGAGGAGGCGAAAGTCGACGGTGCGCCGCCGCCGCCGCACGTGCCTTCGACCGTGTTGGCGCGGCTCGCCTGGCAGTATCACGTCCACGGCGGCTGGCAGAAGGTGGCGGACGACTACGTCTTCGACACGAGGATCCTGACCAATCACCAGCCCTACTTCGCCGCCTACATCAAGGTGAAGGATCTGCTGAAGTTCACCGACCGGCTGGAGCTGGTGCAGGACGAATGGGGCTATCTGCTGTTGTGGGCGACGCTCGGCATCGCCGCCGTCTTTGCCTTCACGCTGGTGCTGTTTCCGTTGATCTTCGGTTGGCGCACGATCTTCAGCCGCTATCCCGGCAAGTTCGGCACGATGGTCTATTTCCTCTGCCTGGGGCTGGGCTACATCATCGTCGAGGTGGGCATGATCGCCCACTTCATCCTGGCGCTCTCCAACGCCACGGTCTCGGCGTCGGTGCTGATCACCGGCATGCTGGTCTTCTCTGGGATCGGCAGCTTCGTGTCCGAGCGCTTCCTCGATCGGGCGCGCACCACGATGCCCAAGATCTTCCTGGCGATCTTCCTGATCCTGACGCTCTACGCCTTCACCATCGACTATGCACTCGACTGGATCGGCACACTTCCCTACCTGCTGCGTATCGTGTTCTGCCTGCTGCTGCTGATGCCGCCCGCCTTCCTGATGGGCTTCCCCATGCCGACCGCGATGACCACGCTGGGGCGGCTGGGCAAGGACCACATGTTCCTGTGGGCCTGGGGCATCAATGGCTGCTTCTCGGTGATCGGCGCGGCGCTGGTGCCGATCGTGGCCACGAGCTTCGGTTTGCCGGCCGTGGTGCTGGTCGGCGCTATCGCCTATCTGATCGCACTACCCGCCTTCTTCTCCGTGCTGATGCCGCTCTCCGGGAAGCGGCCAGCGGCCGCGTGAAGCGGCGGGCGCTGCTGCTGGGGGGCCTCCTGATGCCGACGGCCGCACGCGCGCGAACAACGAAGCAAGCGGCCAAGAAGCCCACACCGCCGGCGCGCCCGCCAGTCGGTCCGCAGCCGCTGAAAGACGCCAAGACCCAATTGGTGGCGTTCAACGCTTCTGCCTTTCCCTATCGCGGCAACCTGCCGGGCACCAATAAGCCCTTCCTCGACGCCAAGGATGGCAAGCGGCGCGGCCACACGACCTTGAAGGGCGATGTCTGCTGGGAGGATACGACCTACAGTGACCGCCGGTCGCTGCTGTTCCTGCCGGCCGGCTACAATCCTCAGCTGCCGTCGCTGATCGTGCTTTACCTGCACGGCCAGGGCGCCACGCTCGAGCGCGACGTGCAGATGCGCCAGGCGGTGCCACGCCAGATCAGCGAGTTGGGCCAGAACATCGCCCTGGTGGCGCCACAGCTTGCCTTCGACGCCGCCGATTCCAGCGCCGGCAACTTCTGGCGGCCCGGCCATTTCGCCACCTATATCGACGAGGCGGCGGAGCGCCTGATGCGCCTCTATGGCGATCGCCGCGCCGGCGCACACTTCAACGTCGCACCGGTGGTGATCGTCTCCTACAGCGGCGGCTATCTCTCGACCGCCTATGCGCTCGAGCGCGGCGGGGCGGCACACCGCATCAAGGGCGTCATCCTGATGGACTCGCTCTATGGCGATGAGGACAAATTCGCCGCCTGGGCCGCGGCGCGTCGCCGGCTCGCTTTCCTGCTGAGCGCATTCACCGAATTCGACGCGCGAGAACAACGCCACCTTGCAGGGGCTGTTGGCCAAGCGGCGCATTCCCTACACGAACGGCTTACCGACCTCGCTGGTGCCCGGCACGATGGCCTTCGTGCCGTGCGGCGGCTGGGAGATGCATGGCGATTTTGTGACGCGCGCCTGGGGGCCCGATCCGCTCAAGGCGGCGCTGGCGCTGATTCCCGGCTACCCGCAGACGGTTCGTGCTAAAAAGAGCGCATGAGCGATCCCCTGCGCCAGGAACTCTTGGACATCTTCACCGGCCGCGCGACGCGTCGCTACGGATTGAGCGCGATCAACCAGCTGCAGCACGCGCTGCAGGCGGCGGCCCTTGCCGAAGCCGACAATTGCTCGCCTGCGACCGTGCTCGCCTCGCTGCTTCATGATGTTGGCCACATGGTCCACACGATCGGCGAGGATCCGGCCGGCCGCGGCATCGACGACGTGCATGAGGAGCTCGGCGCCAAATGGTTGGCCGAGCGTTTCGGTCCCGAGGTCAGCGAGCCTGTCCGCCTGCATGTCGCGGCCAAGCGCTATCTCTGCGCCGTCGAGCCCGACTACTTCGGCAAGCTCTCGCCCGATTCGGTACGCAGCCTCGGCTTGCAGGGCGGGCCGATGTCGGCCGCCGAGATCGAAGCCTTCCGACGCCATCCGCAGCACGAAGAGGCGGTGCGGCTGCGCCGCTACGACGAAGCCGCCAAGGATCCGCGTGCGACCACGCCCGACTTCGATCACTTCCTGCGACACATACCGACCTGCCGCCGCGCCTGAGCAAGTCATGATTTCCCGCAGCGACGTCGAGGCCGCCTGGGCCCGTATCCGCCCGCATGTGCGGCGCACGCCAGTGATCGAACTGCCGCCGGGCGTGTTCGGTGGCTCTACTCCGTTGGCGCTGAAACTGGAATTGCTGCAGCTCAGCGGATCGTTCAAGGGCCGTGGCGCCTTTCACAAGCTACTCGCGTCGAACGTGCCTAAGGCCGGCATCATCGCCGCGTCCGGTGGCAACCATGGCGCCGCCGCGGCCTATGCCGCCCGAGCGCTTGGCCACAAAGCCGAGATCTTCGTGCCGACCATCGCCTCGCCGGCCAAGGTCGCGCGGCTCAAGAGCTATGGTGCAATCGTGCACCAAGTCGGTGCCGTCTATGCCGATGCGCGCGCTTTGTCGGAGAAACGGGTGGCCGAGACCGGTGCGCTGATGGTGCCCGCCTACGACGATCCGGTCGTCTTCGCGGGCGCCGGCAGTGTGGCCCTGGAGTTCGCCGAACAGGCCAAGTTCGACACCTTGCTGGTGGCGGTGGGCGGCGGCGGTCTGATCGCGGGTTGCGCCGTGGCGGTCGGCGACACGGTGAAGATCGTCGCCGTCGAGACCGAGGGCACGCCGACCTTGTACGAAGCCCGTCGCGCCGGCCGGCCGGTCGAGGTGAAGATTTCCGGCATCGCCGCCGATGCGCTGGGCGCCAGTCGCATCGGCGCGCCCAATTTCGAGATCGCCCAGAAGCTGGTGCGCGATTCCCTTCTGGTCGATGACGAGGCGGTGCGTGCCGCCCAGCGTGCCCTATGGGAGGAACTGAGAGTGATCGCCGAGCCGTCCGGCGCGACCGGCCTCGCCGCCCTGATGGCTGGTGTCTACAAGCCTGCGCCCGGCGAGCGCGTGGCGACACTGGTGTGCGGCGCCAATACCGAGCCGGGCACGGTCGGCTGAGCGTGAGGCTATTTCTTGATGGCCGTGACGACGGCGCGGTTGGCGCGGCCGGTGCTGTCGCTGGAATCGAAGCGGATCACGTACTTCTCGAGCGGTGATACCCACCAACGCGAGATCGAGCGCTGGCCGTCGGCGCCCAGCTCGTTCATCTCGATCACGAAAGTATCGAACTGCGCGTCGCCTGGACCCAGGCGCTTTTCGTAGCGCGCCACGGTCAGGATGTAGGTCCAGCTGCGGCCACCTGTGCTGTAGCTCGCCTCGATCTTGTTGCCGACCTTGAGCGGCCACAACCGCTCGGGGCGCAGCGCGGCAATGAAGGACGAAGTGTCGGCGCCATCGGGCGAGGGGTTGGCGATCAGCAAGCCGCGCACCTTGAACGGTGCGCCGCCCACGACCTCCATCTTGCAATCCATGCTGTCTTGCTCACGCGCCACGACGTTGACGCCACTGTCGAAACTGAACGTGGTGCCGGGGCTGGGACAACCGAACTCCATGGTCTGGCCCAAGGCCGGGCCGGTGAAGACGGCGAAGATCAGGACGGCGGAAAGGGAAAAAGCACGCATGGTTGCGATCATAATCAAATCTCAAGGTTGCGACATCGACGCGGTGCGGATCTTGCGGACGAGTTTGCCCAAGCCTGGCCAACCGGGCGCGTTCGTCCGGACGGATCGCAGGTAGGCTGCCAGCGCCTCGAGATCGGCGTCGCTGAGCGTGTCGCGAAAGGCGGGCATCGCGCCGGGCAGGCCGTCGCTGCCGTCGATGCCGTCGAGCACCGTGCGGATAAAGTTGTGCGGCTTGTCTTCGAGCCACAGCGACGCGTTCAGGCCGAGTGGCGAACGCGCAGCACCGCCCTGGTCGTGGCAGCCCGCGCAGTTGGCGCGATAGATCTTGAGCCCCTGAGGCTCGCCTGGACTGACGGCCGGATCGGGCGCCATCGCCTTGGCGATGCCGGGCGCGAGCGACGCACCGGACGGCCGGTTGAGACCGACAAAATAGGCGGCGATGGCCTTGAGGTCGGAATCAGGCAGCGTGGCGAGGCCCTTGACGACGAGGCGCATCGGGCCGACCGCCACACCATGGGGCGGGCTCTCGCCGGTGCGCAGATAAGCGAAGAGCTCGTTCTCGCTCCAGCGCGCCGGCGAGGGGCTGACATCGAGCGGCGTGGCGATCCAGCCGGCGAACAGCGCGCCGCCATAGGGACCGCCATAGGGATGACCGACACTTTCCGCACCGAGCGCATTGCGCGCGGTGTGGCAGGCGCCGCAGGCGGCAAGGCCTTGGGCGAGATAGGCCCCGCGATTCCATTGCGCGTCGTGTCGGGGATCCGGCTGGTAGGGTCCGGGCTTGAAATAGATCAATTTCCAGATCGCCTGCAGGGCGCGCACGTCGAGTGGGAAGGGCACCGTGTTGGGCCGGTCGGGCGCCTTCACCGGTGGCCGGGTCATGACGTAGGCATAGAGCGCCTTGATGTCGCCGTCGGAAAGTTTGGTGAAATGATCGTAGGGGAAGACCGGGAAGAGATGCCGGCCATCGCGCGCGACGCCCTCGCGCAAGGCTCGCGCGAAGGCCGCTTCCGACCAGCTGCCGATGCCGGTCTCGGCATCGGGCGTGATGTTGCTCGAGTAGAAGGTGCCGATCGCCATGGTGAACGGCCGGCCGCCGGCGCCGGGCTGCCCGCCGCGCGCCGTGTGGCAGGCCATGCAATTGCCCGCTCCGGCGAGCATCTCGCCGCTGGATACCAGTTGTGGCGCGAAGGAGGACGGCGCGGGCGGCGCGACAGGAGGGATGGCCGGATGCCATGCCAGGGCCAGCAATGCAACGACAGCGACGGCGCCAATGCCTGCAATTGCGAGAAGCAGCCGCCTAGACAAACACCAAGTCCCCCACCTTTCGAAGCGGCGTCACCCTAGCGGAGACTTAGAGGAAGTGACAGGCCGCCAACGCGCCGCTGCCAACCACCCGCAGCTCGGGCTTGTCGGACTTGCAGCGATCCTGCGCGATCGGGCAGCGCGAATGGAACGGGCAGCCGGCCGGCGGTTCGAGCGGGCTCGGCAGCTCGCCCTGCAGCACCGTGCGCTGGCGCGCCCGGGCGAGCTTGGGGTTGGCAATCGGTGCCGCCGCCAGCAGCGCCTTGGTGTAAGGGTGCTGCGGATTGCGCCAGATCTGGTCGCGGGCGCCGGCCTCGACGATGGTGCCGAGATACATCACCGCGACCCGGTCGGCGATGTGCTCGACCACGCTGAGATCGTGGCTGATGAAGAGGTAGGAGACGCCGAACTGCTGCTTGAGGTCCTCCAGCAGATTGATCACTTGGGCACGCACCGAGACGTCGAGCGCCGACACCGGCTCATCGCAGATGATCAGCTTGGGGCTGAGCGCCAGCGCACGGGCGATGCCGATCCTCTGGCGCTGGCCGCCGGAGAATTCATGCGGATAACGCTGCCTGGCGTCGGCGGGCAGGCCGACCCAGCGCAGCAGCGTCTCGACCCGCTCGGCAGTGGCGGCGGCCGTCCAGCCCGCGACGATCATCGGCTGGGCCACGCTGCGCCCGACGGTGGAACGCGGATTGAGCGACCCATAAGGGTCCTGGAAAATCATCTGCACCTTGCGGCGCATGTCGTTGAGCCGGGCTTTATCGAGCGGCGCGATGTCGACGCCCTCGACCCGGATCTCGCCCTCGGCGATCGGCACCAGCCGCAGGATCGCCTTGCCGAGCGTGCTCTTGCCGCAGCCCGATTTGCCGACCAGCCCCAGCGTCTCGCCGACGGCGAGGTCGAGGCTGACGCCATTGACCGCGCGCACCACGCCGGCCGCTGGTGTTGAAGCGGACATGGACGTCGCTGAGCGAGAGCAGGGTGCTCATGCGGCGTCCTGCTCGGCGGCGAAGCAGGCGACCACGCGGCCCGGCCGCGGCTCGGTAAGCGCGGGCCTCTCGCGCGCGGCAGCGTGCCATGACGCGCGGGCAGCGCGCGGCAAAGGCGCAGCCGGCGGGCAGTTCGTTGAGCGGCGGCACCATGCCGGGAATGTCGGCCAGCCGCTCGGCCCGCGCCGCGCCCGGCGTCGGCGTGGCGCCGATCAGGCCTGCCGTATAGGGGTGCAGCGGCGCCTCGAAGAGATCGTCGACCACGGCCTCCTCGACCTTGCGGCCGGCATACATCACCACGACGCGGTCGGCCGTCTCGGCGACCACGCCGAGATCGTGGGTGATGAAGATCATCGCCATGCCGGCCTCGGCCTGCAGTCGCTTCAGGAGTGCGAGCACCTGCGCCTGCACCGTGACGTCGAGCGCCGTGGTCGGCTCATCGGCGATCAGCACCGAGGGATGGCAGGCAATGGCCATCGCGATCATCACCCGCTGGCACATGCCGCCCGAAAGCTGGTGCGGATAGGCGCCGAGCCGGCGCTCTGCGTCAGGCATGCCGACCATCTCGAGCAGTTCCAGCGCGCGCTGCCGGGCGGCAGTACGGCTCAGAGTCGGTGTGCGTCGTTAGCACCTCGACGATCTGTCGCTCGACAGTGGCCACCGGATTGAGCGAGCTCATCGGGTCCTGGAAGATCATGCCGATCTCCTTGCCCCGGATGTCGAGCATCGACTGCTCGGGCAAGGACACGAGATCGCGGCCGTTGAGCGTCACGCTGCCGCCGACGATGCGGGCCGGCGGATCGGGCAGCAGGCGCATGATCGAGAGCGCCGACAGGGACTTGCCGCAGCCCGATTCGCCCACCAGCGCCACCGTCTCGCCGGCGCCGACGCTGAGCGTCAGGCCATCCACCGCCTTCATCTCGCCGCGGCGGGTGAACAGCGTGGTGCTGAGGCCGCGCACCTCCAGGGGGGCTGGGGCGGCGGCCATCAGCGGTCCCGGAGCTTGGGATTGAGCGCGTCGTTCAGCCCGTCGCCGATCAGGTTGAGGCAGAGCACGGTGATCATGATCGCCACGCCGGGAATGGCGCAGATGTACCAGGAGCTTCTAATCAGCTGGCGGCCATCGCCCACCAGCCGGCCCCAGCTCGCAACGTTGGGATCGCCCAACCCGAGGAAGGACACCGCCGATTCGAACAGGATGGCGCCGGCCACGACCAGCGAGGAGAGCACGATCACCGGCGGCAGCGCGTTGGGCAGGATCTCGCCAACGATGATGCCGAGGTCGCCCATGCCCATGGAGCGGCAGGCCTGCACGAACTCGCGGTCGCGCAGCGCCAGGAATTCGGCGCGGGTCATGCGTGCGATCGGCGTCCAGCTCACGATGCCGACGGCGATCACGATGTTGTGCAGGGTCGAGCCCAGGATCGACCACGATGGTCAGCACGAAGATCAGGTTGGGGATGGTCTGGAACAGCTCGGTGGCGCGCATCAGCCACCTCGTCGACCCAGCCGCCGAAATAGCCGGCGGTGGCGCCGACGCTGACGCCGATAAGGGTGGCGACAGGCTGAGGCGAAGAGACCGATGAGAAGCGTCGCCCGCGCGCCGTGCACGATCATGGCCAGGATGTCGCGACCGAGCGAATTGGTGCCGAGCAGGAAGCGCGGGTCGTGCCCGGCCACAGCTCCGGCGGTCCGACGATGCGCAGCGGGTCGGCGCGGGAAGAGGAGGGTGCTGCGACCGCCGATCAGGGCGACGAGCAGGATCACGAGGCCCCACCAGCGCTCCGCGGTTGCGCGAGAAGCGGCCGAGGAAGTCCATCAGCGGATCTCCCTCATCGAATCTGCCGAATGCGTGGATCGAGCCACATATAGAGTGAGGTCGACGGCGATGTTGGCGGTGATCACCACCAGCGAGCCGAGCACGAGGATCCCAGGACCACCGGGTAATTGCGCGAGCATCACGCTGTCGAACAAGAGCGAGCCCGACGCCCGGCCAGCTGAACACGCTCTCGATCACGACCGGCCTGCCAGCACCGTGCCCATCTGCACGCCGAGCATGCGTCACGACCGGCAGGAGCGCGTTGCGCAGCACGTGGGCACGGTCACCTGGCTGCGCGACAGCCCTTTGGCGCGCGCGGTGCGCACGAAGTCGAGCTGCGAGACCTCCAGCATGGAGGAGCGCATGACGCGGGCATAGATCGCGGCGTAGAACAGGCCAAGGCGAGCGGCGGCAAGCACCAGATGGTGCAGGATATCGAGCACGCCGCCAAAGGCCGTCTCCTGCGCCGCCGATGGTGCGCCATGCCGCCGACCGGCATCCAGCCGAGCTTCACCGCGAACAGCACGATCATCATGATGCCGAGCCAGAAACAGGGTGCGGCGAAGAAGAACATCGCCGCCAGCGAGACCAGGCTGTCCCAGAAGGTGCGGACCTTCGTCGAGGCCACCACGCCCGCCGCGACGCCGACCACGAAGGCGAGCGCGATGCTCGAGCCCATCAGCAGCAGCGTGGCCGGCAGGTTGATGGCGATGGCGTCGATCACCGGCATGTTCTGCCGGTAGGAAAAGCCGAAATCGAGATGCATCAACGCCCAGATGTACTTCGCCAGCTGCAGCCAGACCGGATCGTCGACGCCATAGGTCGTGCGCAGGAGCTCGACCGTGGCGGGATCGCTCACCTGGTTCTCGGCCGTCATCAGCTCGAGGAAGCTGCCGGGGGCGAGATGGATCAGGATGAAGTTGATCACCACCACGCCCAGCATCAGCGGCACGGCCTGGACCAGTCGCCTCTGCAGCAGGCGAAGGGTCGCGACGCGCCGCGACGATGCTATGACGCCAGCCATATGTCGTGCCAGCTGGCCGCGAGGTAGTTGGGATCGTTGGAGTGGTTCTGCACCTTGGTGCTGGCCATGGTGATCGGTCTCGAGCTCGAGCAGCGGCAGGTTCGGCGCCTCGCGCGTGGCGATCTTCTGGAAATCGACCACCAGCGCCTTGCGCTTGGCCGGATCGATCTCGACCTTGATCTGCTCGACCAGCGCGTCGACTTCGTCGGTATGGAAAGCCGAGGCGTTGCGGAACGCAGCGCCCTTCTCGATGCCGTCGAGTCGTGTAGTATTGCGTCGTCGCCGGCACCGGCTCGGACGGATGGCCTGGTTGGAGATCGCGACGTCGAAATCGTAGTCGGTATAGATGCGCTTGATCGAGGTCGGCCGGTCGGGGACGGTGAGGTTGATGCCGACGCCGACGTCTTCCAGACCCTGCTTCACGATCGGGCCGATCTTGCCGTTCTCGGCGAACCAGCCGGCGGCCAGCAGGTTCAAGGTGAAGCGCTTGCCGTCGGCCTTCTTCGGGAAGCCAGCGCCGTCGAGCAGGGCGGCGGCCTTCTTGGGGTCGTACTGGGTGCTGAAGGTGTCGGCTGTGAAGAACTCCTTGTTGGGCGAGAAGATCGGGCTCGTGCCTGGCCGCGCATAGCCGTAGATAGACCGTCTTGGCGATCAGCGCGCGATCGACGGCATGGAACATCGCCTGCCGCACCTCGCGCTTGGCGAAGATCGGGTTGCGCAGGTTGCATTCGAAGGAGGTCGACCAGACGGACTCCTCGTAGCCCTTGGTCGTGGCGACGAACTTGCCCGTCCCTGACCAGCCGCTTGATGTCGGGTGGCGCCACCGGATTGAACACGCCGATATGGATCTCGCCCGCCTCCATGGCGGCGGCGCGGCCGGCCGGATCGCGCACATAGCGGATGATCAGCTTGTCGAGGTAGGGGAAGTCCGGCCGCCAGTAGCTCTCGTTCTTGACGTACTCGAAATGGCTGCCGCGCACCCAGTCCTTGAACTTCCACGGGCCGGTGCCGATCGGCGCGTTGTTGGCGGCGTTGGTGACGGGATCGCTGCCGGCATAGATGTGCTTGGGCACGATGTAGTTCACGTTGCCGCTCACCAGCGAGGAGAAGAAGAACTCCGGCACCGGCTTGCTGAATTTCACGACCACCGTGTCGGCGTCGGGCGCCTCTGCCCCGGCATAGTCGGTGAGCGCGGCCGCCGCGGCATACTTCTTCCAGATCTCATCGATCGAGTAGACGACGTCGTCGACCGTCATGTCCTTGCCGTCGTGGAACTTCACGCCCTTGCGGACCTTGATGGTGTAGGATTTGAAGTCGGCGGCGGGCTTCCATCCCTCGCGCCAGCATCGCCCTCGAATTCGCCGGTCCATGCGCGCCGCCCAGCCGCTCGAACAGCTTGGACGAGGAGAAGGTCGGGCTGAGCCGCCGCCCGATGGCACGTAGCAGGCCTGCGGCTCGCCGCCGCCCCAGGTCGCGACCAGCGTGCCGCCGCGCTTTGGTTCCTGCGCCCAGGCGGGCGCGACCAGTGCCAAGCGCGGCGCCGAACGAGCGCCGCGGTCGCTCCGAACGTGCGACGTCCCGTAACCTTGCTCATGAGCTTCCCTCCGTTGTCCACAAGCTCGAACCGGTCCCAACGATCGCGGACGCAAACTCGTCCCTGCGGTCCTGCTTTCGTGCACTCCCACGAGCGTCGAATAGGTCGCGCGCCCCACCGCGACCAAGGCCTTCTGCTCGTTGAACACATCGACATCGACCACGCCCACGCTCTTGCCGGCGCGCCGCACTCTCGCGGTGGTGACCAGGTTGGTCTTGATGGCCGGCCTGAGATAGTCGACGCGGAAATTGACCGTCGGCAGCGGCCGGCGCAGCGTCATGATCAGGGCATAGTCGCCGACCGTGTCGATGATCGCCGCGATCGGCCCGCCATGCCACATGCCGCTGCCCGGCCCGCGCTCGAACTCCGGCCGGAAGGCGCAGCTCATGGTGACCTGCTCCTTCGCCGGATCGGCCTCGGTCACCGTCAGCCCGAGGAAATGGATGAACGGCGATCCGTCGAGCATCTTCTGCAGCTCGGCGCCGGTGAAGGGCGGCTTGGGCGGCCGGCGTCGTTCATGGCGCCACCACGATCTTGCCGAACACCTCGCGGTCCTCGATGACGCGCAGCGCCTCGCGCGCGTCCTTGAGCGGAAAGATCTTGTCGACCAGCACCTTGAGCTTGCCCTCCTGCACCAGCTTCAGCAGCGTCTCGATGTCCGAGCGCGCCCAGCCGTTGGAGCCCAGCACCTTGAGCTCGAAGGTCCAGATGAAGCGGATGTCCTCCTGCGGCGCGTAGCCCGCGGTGGCGCCGCAGGTCAGGAGCCGGCCGCCGACCTTCAGCACCTTCAGCGACTTCACCCAGGTGTCGCCGCCGGTGTAGTTCACCACCACGTCGACGCCGCGATCGGTGCCGCCGCCGCGCCGCGTCGGCTTGCCGTAGAGCTTGTAGGTCTCGTCCTGGAAGTCGTGCGTGATGTAGTTGATCGTCTTGTCGGCGCCGAGCTCCATCAGCCGCTTGGCCTTGGCGTCGGTGCCGGCGCAGGCGATCACCTCGGCGCCAGCGAGCTTGGCAAGCTGCAGGCAGCACACGCCGACGCCGCCCGAGGCGCCCAGGATCAGCACTCTCTCGCCCTTCGCGACATGGCCGTTGGTGGTCATCATGCGCAGCGCCGTGCCGTAGGCCACGGGCAGCGCCGCCGCGTCGGCGAAAGTCACGCCGTCGGGAATTTTGATCAGCTGATGCGCCCGCGCCTTGCAGAGCTCGGCCAGGCCGCCATGCACGGTCTCTCCCATCAAGCCGCCCTCGACGCGGTTGATCGGATCGACCAGCACGCGATCGCCCTTCTTCCAGCCGCTCACGCCCGCGCCGACCTCGGCGATCTCGCCGGCGACGTCGAGGCCCATGATCGCCGGCATCGGCACCTTGATGCCGGGCATGCCGCGGCGCGTGAAGACGTCGTGGTAGTTCAGCGACGAGGCCTTGACCGCGACGATCACGTCGCCCTCGCCGGGCTTGGGATCGGGGAAGTTGTCCTCGAAGTTGAGATGGTCCGGTCCGCCATGCTGACGGACGACTGCTGCTTTCATCCTATAGCTCCATTCCCTCGGGGATCTGCTTCTCCAGCAGGCGCTTGTCGATCTTGTTGGTGCCGGCCAGCGGCATCTCGTCGATGAAGAACACGCGGCGTGGATGCTGGTAGGCCGGTGCGTTGGCGAGCGCGAATGTCTTCACCGCCTGCTCGTCGAGATCGGCGCCCTTGGCTGCCGCACCACGAACGCGACCGGCTTGTGGCCCTTGAGCTCATCGGGCACCGGGATGACGGCGGCCTGGTGGATGCCGGGATGCTTCTCCAGCATCTTCTCGACCTCGCCGGGATAGATGTTCTCGCCGCCGCACACGAACATGTCGTCGGCGCGGCCGACGAAGAAGAAGAAGCCGTTCTCGTCGCGGCGGAACACGTCGCCGGTGCGGTAGAAGCCGTCGGGCGTCATCACCTTCGCCGTGGCCTCGGGCAGCTTGTGATAACGGGTCATCAGAGCGCCGCACTTCATCTCGAGCACGCCCTCGTCCTCGACCACCTTGCCGTCGCGCACCAGGCGCAGCTCGACGGCGGGATGCGGGTAGCCGGTCGACAGCGAGGGCTGCTTCAGCCCTTTGGGATGCGGTCCGAACACCACGGGCCCGGCCTCCGTCGTGCCGTAGGCATTGGCGACCAGCGCCTTGGGAAACACCGCCTGCGCCTGGTCGATCAGCGATTGGGTGAGCGGCGCCGAGCCCATGCGCACCACGCGCACCGAGGAGAGGTCGGTCGCGGCCAAAAGCTCCTTCTCGCGCAGCATCATGGCGATCATGGTCGGCACGGAGGTGAGGAAGTCGACTTTGTACTGGGCCGCCGTCTCGATGTAGCTCTTGGAGGTGAACTGCGGCAGCAGCACGACCGAGTCGCCCTGGCAGAAGATCGCCTGGCAGGAAGCCAGCCCGTTCATGTGATAGAGCGGCGCCGCCACCAGCGAGCGCTGGCCGGGCGGGCCGGGCCAGCGGGCGCGTATCGTCATCGCCCAGGTGTGCGAGAAGTGCGACAGCACGACACCCTTCGGCCGCCCGGTCGAGCCCGAGGTGTAGAGGAACAGCGCCGGCTCGTCGGGTTGCATCTTGGCCGGCGTGAACGGGCCCTCATCCAGGAACGCCGCGAAGTCCTTGTCGAACGAGATCTTCGGGATCGAGTTGGGCGCCAGCGCCAGCCGCGTGTCGTCGCCGATCGCGAGCTTGGCGTCGCTGTCCTCGATGATGTACGCGACGGTCTCAGCCGGCAGCTTGAAATTCACCGGCACCGAGACGAGGCCGGCCTGCATGGTGCCGAGGAAGGTTAACAGATACTCCGCGCGGTTGGCCGACAGGATCGCCACGCGATCGCCGCGCTGCAGGCCGCGCTTCAGGAGCCCGCGCGCGATGGCGCCGGTCAGGCGGCGCAGGTCGGCGTAGGTGTACCGGCGCTCGCTGCCTGTTCCCAGGTCGAACAGCGCGACACGATCGCCTGGCGCCTCGCGCGATATTGCGTCGCCCTGGTTGTCGAATTTCATGGCTCGCCGAGATTACCCCCTCACGTACCTCTCCTCCAAGGGGGAGAGGAACATGAGCATAGCGATAATTCGGAATGGCATTCTGCGCTCCCCCGCTAGGGGGAGAGGACGGGTGAGGGGGTTACGCACTACTCAATGAACTCCAGCACCGCATTCACGGCCTGCTTGGCCGGCACGATCAGCCGGCCGTCCTTCTTCACGAAGCCGATCTTGCCGTCCTGCAAGGCCTGTGCCGCCTTGGAAAGCGAGACCGTGCGGAAGGTGAGCCCGGCCATGTAGGCCGGGCGGCCCTCGGCGTCGGGGGCGGCGTCGCCGAACTCCGCCTTGAGCGTCGCCTCGGTCACGATGTCGAAGCGCGAATTGCCGATCACGACGGACTTGCCGCCCTTGATGTCGCGCACGGTCTCCGGTCCGAACATGTCGGCATAGAGCTTGGCGCCCTTGGCCGGATCGGCCTCGACGATGATGGCGCGCGCCACCGCCACGGTGCCGTTCCTGTGATGCCGCCATTCGTCGCGCCACACCAGCTCGCGCGTGAAGTGATGGCAATAGTAGACGCGGCCATAGGGCACGACGCCGTTCTTCATGCGCACGGTCCGGAAGCGCGCATCACCCTGGCCGCCGGTGTATTTCACCGGCCGCGTGAACTCGACCGGCGGCTCGACCGGCACGCCCACCTTGGTGAGCTCGACGTAGGTGACGGCCGAATCCTCCGAGCCGAACACCAGCCCGTTCAGCCCGAACGGGAAGTGCAGCAGATCCAGCCGGCCGGTGGTGGCGCCCTTCGGCACGGCGATCAGCTCGAGATAGTCGGTGCCGAACATCGCGAGATGGTTCATCGAGCCCAGCGAATGGTAGCCGCGCTCGGTCAGCGTGAAACCCAGCCGCGTGTAGATATCGGCGGCGCGGTCCATGTCGTCGCGCGCATTGATCACCACGTGATCGAGCGTTGCCGCTGGCAATGTCATTGAAGCCCCCTAGAAGAGTGATCCTCGCACGGGCGAAGCGTCAGGATTTTCTTATATTCTGGCAGTCCCGTCCGAGCGGCGGAAATGATTTCCAAGAGAGGGCATTCCGGGGCCCATATTTTGCTGTAACTTGCCGCCATGAGACCCAATCACCCCTTAAGCCGCATCGCGAACCAGGTCATGTGGGACCGCCTGATCTCCGTCGTCGAGGAGCAGGCGCAGACCCTGGTGCGCACCGCCTTCGGCACGCCCACGCGCGAGGCGGGCGACCTGTCGGCCGGCGTCTACGACACAAAGGGCCGCATGCTGGCCCAGGCCGTCACCGGCACGCCGGGCCATGTGAACTCCATGGCGATGAGCGTCGGCCATGTGATCGCCAAGGTGCCGCTGAAGGACATGGCCGAGGGCGACGTCTATATCCTGAACGACCCGTGGCAGGGCACCGGGCACCTGAACGACATCGTGATCGTCACGCCGACCTACCGGCACGGCAAGCCGGTCGGCTTCTTCGCCGACACCCTGCACGTGGTCGATATCGGCGGCCGCGGCATCGTCGGCGCCGCCCAGCAGGTCTACGAGGAGGGGATCTACATCCCCATCACCAAGATCGTCGACAAGGGCAAGGTCAACCAGTGGCTGGTCGACCTGATCGCCGCCAACGTGCGCGAGCCCATCCAGGTGATCGGCGACATCTATTCGCTGATCTCCTCCAACGAGATCGGCGGCCGCCGGCTGCTCGACATGATGGACGAGTTCGAGCTTTTAGACATCGACGGCCTCGCCACGCACATCCTCGACCACAGCCGCGCCGCCAGCCTCGGCCGCCATCTCGAAGCTGAAGCCCGGCACCTACAGGAACGAGATGACGGTCGACGGCATCAACGGCAAGCCGATGACGCTCAAGGCCGCGCTGACGGTCGGCCCGGACGGCATCGACGTCGACTACTACGACGCGCCGCCCGCGGTCAGCCTCGGGCTGAACGTGCCGATGTGCTACACCGACGCCTACACCGCCTTCGGCATCAAGTGCATCGTGGCGCCCCGGGTGCCGAACAACTTCGCGAGCCTCGCCACCATCCGCTGCACCGCGCCCGACGGCTCGATCCTCAACGCCCGCCATCCCGCGCCCGTCGCCGCGCGCAGCACCATCGGCCACATGCTGCCCGACGTGATGTTCGGCTGCCTGATCCAGGCGCTGCCCGAAGGCGTGCCGGCCGAGGGCACGTCGTGCCTGTGGAACCTCCGCCTGATGGGCGGCGCCGGCCGCGTCGAGCTCGACCCGGCGCAGATGGAGAAGGCCACGCCCTACAACGTCATGTCGTTCCATTCCGGCGGCACCGGCGCGCGCCCGCGCGCCGACGGCCTCAGCGCCACGGCCTTCCCGTCGGGCGTGCGCAACGTGCCGGTCGAGATCACCGAGACGCTGGCGCCGCTGGTGATCTGGTCCAAGGAATACCGCCAGGATTCCGGCGGCGCCGGCGAGCATCGCGGCGGCCTGGGCCAGGTGATGGAGATCGGCAGCGCCGAGGGCATGCCGTTCGGCATCTCGCCCACCTTCGACCGCGTCGTCTTCCCGGCGCGCGGAAGGCTGGGCGGCCTGCCGGGCACCGCCGGCGCGATCGAGCTCAAGTCGGGCAAGCAACTGCCGCCCAAGGCGCATTCCTCGGTCCCGGCCAACGACCGCCTGATCGTCTCGATGCCGGGCGGCGGCGGCTACGGCGATCCGCACAAGCGGCCGGCCGCGAAGGTCGCGGAGGACGTGGCGCTGGGGCTGGTGTCGAAGAAGGCGGCGCGCGAGCTCTATGGCGTGGCGCTGACGGCGGACGGCGCGGTCGACGAGGCGGAGACGGCGCGGCTCAGGATGAAGGTCGCGGCGGAGTGAGGGGCCTCGGCGCGCCTTAGGGCATCCGGGCTTCCATGACGACGAAGCGAAAGCCCGCAAAACGAGGCAAGAAGAGCCGTCGAGCGGGCAGTCGGTCGCGCCCGCGACAGCAGCCTCATGTCATCGAGCCGCCGCTGCAGCAGGGCTTGCTCGAAATGGCCACCATCGGCGCGCAGTCCTTCATATGGGTCATCCTCGCGGCGGCAACCGTTGCCGCGGTTGCCGGCGCCGCCTTTGTCGTCTGGTCGCTGCGTCCGGTTCCGGCGTATTCGTCGGAAGCCGTCGAGGTGGGCACGCCCTTCGATGTCACCTTCCGGGTCGAGAACACGAGCCCGTGGTTTCCGCTGGCGCATCTCGGCATCAGCTGCGTGCTGTTGCATGGCGGAGCGCCGGACATCCCGGCCATCAAGGCGAACGATGTGCGGTTTCCGGCGGGCAATCCTTCGGGGCTGGGCCCGGCGAGTTCGGCGACCTTCAAGTGTCCTTTTTCCGCCGCCCTCGGAGGGACGACCAACGATGAGCTTGGCGTCGCAACACGATCCGAGATCTACTTCCGCAGCGAATACGACCTGCCGGTGGTCGGTTCGTTCCGGCTGACCGACAACCGCGGCCCTTTCTTCCTCAATACCAAGGTTCTTCCTCCTCGCTGGACGGGTAGGCCGAAGTCGGCAAGTCCATAGGCTCTGCGCCGGGGCCCTCGGCTGCCCATCGTAGGTCAGGACGAACTCAGTGACCCAAAGGTCGGCGGCGCTCAGGCACGCGCTCTAACCCGGTAGCCCTCACCGCGCTGAACAATTCCGCACCATTCCCCGGATAAACAGAACTACTGGGCATATGCCGATCTTTCGCTCGACCAGGCGCTGCGATAGCCGATCATGGTGCCGCAGAGCCTGGCCTGAGGAGGATCCCATGTCCGTGCGAGCCGGTGGATGCCTGTGCGGTGCGGTGCGCTACGAGTGCGAGGGCAAACCGCAGTTCTCGCTGCAATGTCACTGCCGGGATTGCCAGCGCCAGAGTGGCGCGCCGCACGTTGCGGCGGTGCGTGTGCCGGTGGCGGGGTTCCGCATCGTTCGCGGCAGGGCGCGGAGCTACGTGGCCAAGGCCGATTCCGGCAACAACATCACCCGGGTTTTCTGCGGCGACTGCGGCACGCCGCTTTATGTCCAGGTATCGACCCGGCCCGACATCGTCGGCGTTCGCGTCTGCACCTTCGACGATCCGAGCTGGTTCCGGCCCGAGGCCAACATCTTCGCCAGGAGCGCCCAGCCCTGGGACCACATGGATCCCAGCGTGCCCAAGTTCGCGACCTATCCGACCGGAAAGGCCTACTGACACATGACCCAGCCCGACACACAAGACGTGGCCCTCATTGTCGGGGGCGGTCCCGGCATCAGCGCGAGCTGCGCCCGGCTGTTCGCCGCCAACGGCATGCGGGTCGGCGTCGCGGCCAGGACGCCGGACAAGCCGGTGCTGAAGGCCCTGGAGACGGCGCACGGCGTGCGCCGCTATGCCTGCGATGCCAGCGACCCGGCGGCGGTGGGACTGTTGTTCCAGAACGTCGTCCGGGACCTCGGCGCGCCGACGCTGGTCGTGCACAACATCGACGGCCGGGTGCCCGACATCTTCGGCAAGGCCATTACCGAAGCCGAGCCGGGCATGGCGCTCGCTGTCCTTCGAAATTCGGCGTTCAGCGCGTTCCTGGTGGGTCAGCAGGCCGCTCGCCTGATGCGCGACAACAAGCCGAACGCCCGCGGCGCGAAAGGCACGATCATCTTCACCAACGCAAGTGCTTCACTAAAGGGCTTCGCCAAGAGCGGCGCCTTTGCCATGGCCTGCCATGCCAAGTCGGGGCTCGCCCAGAGCATGGCGCGGGAATTGATGCCGCAGGGCATCCACGTCGCCAACGTGCCGATCGACGCCGCGATCGGCTGGACGCAGGAAGACGGCAGCCGCGCGCACCGACGGGCCGGAACGACCGTCGACGACAACATGGCCGACCCTGACTGCATCGCGGAGACCTATCTGCAGCTCCATCGCCAGCATCGGTCGACCTGGGCGTTCGAAGTGGCGCTTCGGCCGTGGACCGAGAGATGGTGACCGCTCGCCTCTCACCGCATCCGCTCGACCCATTGAGCGCGTGAAGGCCCCGGCTCAAACGCATCGCCAAAGTATTGGGTCTCGCGGGCCACTTTCCCGTCTTTGAACTCCATGATGCTCACCGAGTAGGACGGCTGCCCGTCGTAGGTGAGGATGAATTCAGTGATCCAAAGGTCGGCAGCGCCCAGGATGCGTCGCACCGTAAAGCGCTTCTTGTTCGGCTGGGCGGAGCGGGAGGCCTGGATATGGCGCCGGCCGCGGATGCGCTCGCCCGACTGCGGATACTCGAGCACGGCGTCCTCCCGGTAGATCTGGTGCTCGACCTCGAAGTCGTTGGCGTCGGACGCCGCCCAGTGAAGATCCAAAGCCGCTCGAATCTCCCGGTCTTCCATCGGGCCGTCAGCCCCGCGCGGGAAGCGAAAACTTGTTTCTTATGAGCTCACGCTCGAGAACTGGAATGGCCGCCGCCGCATTTCCTTGCTCGCATTGCGCGACCGCGACCTGGGCATCGTTGTTGGCCTGCCGCCTCTGGCGGTCGCCATATTGCCAGTCATGGCCGACGTAACGCACGTAGACGTCGCTGAGGGCGCGGCAATAGGCGAGGTCCCCGCCTGCCGTCTGGGCAGAAGAGACGGCGGGCAACAGCGAAAGGCACGCAGCTGCGATCAATTTTGCGCCGAGTCTCATTGGGTTCCTCCTGGTGAAGCCCTTATATGGGTTCGAATTCGTCAAAAGTAAGCCGGCATTTCGGCCACGGTCATCCCAGAACGGGAACCGCCTCACTCCACCACGTGCCGAATCTGGAAGCCACCCAGCAAGTCGGCGCAGCGTTTCGCCACCACCTCGCGGGCCGCGCCGCTTGCCCGCACCACGGCCAGCGTGCCGTGCGTTGGGTCGTTGCGAACGGTCACCTCGACCGTCGCGCCCTCGGCTTTTAGCGGCGCCAGCGCGGCGGCGAAGGCGCGCTGCGCCGCGTCGAGCCGCAGCGCGGGCTTGAAAATCTTGCCGACGCCGGTGAGCGGCATCAGGGGGATCGGCACCACCTGCACCGGCACGGCGGCGCGCTCGGGGATCTCCCGGCGGCAGAACTCGCGCAGCTCGTCTGGCGTCACCTCGGCGCCGGGCTTGAGCTGCACGAAGGCCATCGGCAGCTCGCCGGCGTAGGCGTCGGGCAGGCCGACCGCCGCGGCGGTCTCGACCGCGGGATGGCGCACCAGCGCCTCCTCGATCACGATCGGATCGATGTTGTGGCCGCCGCGGATGATCAGGTCCTTCGAGCGCCCGGTGAGCCAGAGGTAGCCGTCCTTGTCGAGCCGGCCGAGATCGCCCGAGTCGAGCCAGCCGTCGGCGAGCATCGCGCCCTTGTCGTGGCGCTTGTCGAGATAGCCCGGCGTCACCTGCGGCCCGCGCATCAGCACATGGCCGATCGTGCCCAGCGGGCAGTCGCCGCGGATCGTGCCGCCCCCTGAGCCATCGGGGGCGACGTCGGCCACGCGCACCTCGGTGTAGGGGAGCCGCAGGCCGACCGAGCCCGGCCGGCGCTCGCCGTGCATGGGGTTCATGGTCGAGTAGCAATGCACCTCGGTCATGCCGTAGCCCTCGACCACCGGCACGCCGAGCTCGCCCTCGATGCGGCGGATCAGCTCGACCGGCACGGTCGAGCCGCCCGACACGAAGACTTTCAGCGACGAGAGGTCGTGGCCCTCGCGCGGCACGTTCATGATCGCGGCCAGGCTGGTCGGCACTGCGCCGCCCACCGTCACCTTGTTGCGCTCGACGATGCTCCACCAGTCGCGCACCACGTTGGGATTGCGCGCGCCGAGCGGCGTCGGCAGCAGCACCGTCCAGCCGTTGGCGATCGGCGACAGGCCGCCCACGATCGAGCCGCCGACATGGAACTGCGGCAGCGGGTTGATCATCACCGTGCCGGGCCCGAGGTCGAACATCAGCACGTTGCTCCAGGCCGCGAGCGCCAGCGCGCCGTGGGTGTGGCGCGCGAGCTTGGGCAGGCCGGTCGTGCCGCCGGTGTGGAACAGCGCGGCCACCGTGTCGCGCTCGAGCGGCTTGGGTGCGAGGAGCTTGTCGCCGGGCTGCTTGTCGAGGGCGGCCTCGAAGTCGATCACGCCGGCCGGCGCAGCGCCTTTGCCGCCGACGCGGAAGACTTTCAGGCCGGGCAGGGCGGCTCGGATCTCCTCGACCTTGGGCCAGATGTCGGGGAAGAGCGACGGATCGGCGGCAACCAGTGCCTTGGCGCCGGCCTCCTTCATGATGCCGGCGATCTGCGAGGCGTTGAGGAAGTAGTTCACCGGGTTGGCGACAGCCCCGATCTCCGCACCCCACAGGGCGTAGAAGGTCTCCGGCACGCCCGGCATCAGGATGGTGACAGTGTCGTTCGGCCTGACGCCCGAGGCGTGCAGCAGATTGGCGGTCTGAAACACCCGCCTGAGCATCTCTCGGTAGGTGACGTCGCGTGCCGGATCGGTCGGCGTGGTGCCGGAGAGGGCGCGGAAGGCGACGCGGTCGGCGTGCCGGGCGCCGCTGTCCCGAACGATCTCGAGCACGTTCTTGTGACGGACGTGCTCGCCCACGGGCAGCTTTTCCAGCTCGGCAATGTCGGCCTGCGTCCTGATCTTCATGTGCGTTTCCGGTCCCTCGTCTTGCAACGAGTTGACCAGAGACGACGTGCGCTGTCAGCGCCTCAGGCCGTTGGCGTTTCGCGCTCTAGCCCGGCAGGGCCTCACCGTGCTCGACACTTCTCGTGCACATGTTCGGGATCGGAGCAGGGAACGAGGTCATCGTCGTCGGGGACGTCAGGGCGGGTTGCTGCGTCCGGCGGCACGCGCACGGCCGTGGAAATGTTGACCGTGGGGTAAGGACGCGGCACGGGGTGGACCGCGAAGATGGTCAAGACGATCACCGCCCCCAGCGCCAGCATCACGACGACATCCCGCCAGGTGGGGTCGGCCGGGATCGGGACCTTCGCTCCTGGTTCGCCCGCTCGATCGTCAAAGAGCTCCTCGGGAGCGGGCCTCCCGGTGCCGAGGCCGGGTCGCTGATGCGGAGGGTCGTCTGGCGTCATGGTCATGGGTACCCACTCCCGCCGACAGTTACGTTGCCCTTCTGATGGGGGATGCAGCTGGTACAGCTTCAAGACGTTCACGACGAGTTGATCCAGACCGGTCGGCGGTTCCGGCGTTGGCGAACTTCTAATGACCAAAGTCGTCGGTTCGGGCCGGTCGGGCTTATAGTGCCTCGTCGCCAATGCTGCAGGACTTCACGTGTTGAAAATGTCACGCCCCGTTGCCAACTATCGACCGGTCGCGTAGTCACCGGAAGTGACCGTTAAATTCCCGTTATTTTAACGGTCACTTCCGGTGACTACCCCAAGGGATGGTAGGAGCCGCTGCCGCGATTGGCATGCCGATTGCTGGAGTATCGGCAGGCCAACGACGGCTCCACCCACCGGAATCACTACGGCCAATGGCGGTCGTGGATAAGGGAACGCCCGACGCTCCGCTCTCGAGGAATGTCGGCGCGTACTGTGCTGCCCTCTGAGTAAAGGCGTGCCAGTCCCCGCTTCCGGTCAGACACGATCGGCGTACGGGATCACAGATGACTGAGCTCGCAAGTCCTTCCAGACAGAAGCTCGTCGTTCTCGGCAACGGCATGGCGGCCGGCCGCCTGCTCGAGGAGCTGTTCGCGCGTGCGCCCGATCGCTACGACGTCACCGTCTTCGGCGCCGAGCCGCGCGTCAACTACAACCGCATCATGCTGTCGCCGGTGCTGTCCGGCGAAAAGAGGTTCGAGGACATCATCGTCCATGACGACGCCTGGTACGAACGCCACGGAGTCGATCTGCGCCGCGGCGAGACCGCCATCGCCATCGACCGCGCTGCCAAGACGATCCGCACCGACGCCGGCAAAACCGAGCCCTACGACACCCTGGTGATCGCCATCGGCTCGCGGCCGATCCTGATCCCGGTGCCGGGCGTCGACCTGCTGGGCGTCGTCACCTTCCGCGACCTCGACGACGTCGAGGCCATGCTGGCCGCGGCGCGGCCGGGGCGGCAACGCGGTGGTGATCGGCGGCGGTCTGCTCGGCCTCGAAGCCGCGGCCGGCCTCGCCATGAAGCGGCATGAAGACTACCGTCGTGCATCTCATGCCGACCCTGATGGAGCGCCAGCTCGATCCGAATGCGGCGTACCTCCTGCAGAAGGCGATCGAGAAGCGCGGCATCGAGATCCTGACCGGCGCCAACACCGCCGCCATCCTGGGTGACGGCAGGGTCGAGAAGGTGCAGCTCCAGGATGGCCGCATCCTGCCGGCCGACCTCGTCGTCATGGCGGTCGGCATCAGCCCGCACATCGCGTTGCCCAAGGCGGCGGGGCTGGAAGTCAAGCGCGGCATGGTGGTCGATGACTACATGCGCACCAGTGATCCCGACATCTATGCCGTGGGGGAATGCGTCGAGCACCGCGGCCTGTGCTACGGCCTGGTGGCGCCGCTCTACGAGATGGCGCGCACGTCTCGCGGCGCGTCCTGGCCGGCGAGCCGGCGCAGGGTTACGCGGGGTCGGTGCTCTCGACCAAGCTAAAAGTCACCGGCATCGACGTCTTTTCGGCCGGCGACTTCTCGGAGGGCGACGAGAAGGACGAGATCGTGCTGCGCGATCCCTCGCGCGGCGTCTACAAGCGCGTGGCACTGCGCGACAATCGCTCGTCGGCGCGGTGCTGTACGGCGATACCGCCGACGGCTCGTGGTACTTCGACCTGCTGCAAGAAGGGCGCGGACGTCGGCGACCTGCGCGACACGCTGATCTTCGGCCAGCGCCTACCAGGGCGGCGGCGTGCTCGACCCGATCGCCGCCGTCGCCGCCCTGTCGGACGACGCCGAGATCTGCGGCTGCAACGGCGTAGCCAAGGGCGTGATCGCCAACGCCATTTCCGCTAAGGGGCTGGCCACGCTCGACGACGTGCGCGCCCAAACCAAGGCCTCGGCCTCGTGCGGGCAATGCACTGCCAAGGTCGAGGCGCTGCTGGCGCTGGCGCTGGGCGACGGCTATGCCGCGGCCCGGCGCAAGCCGATGTGCAAGTGCACCGACCTCACGCACGAGGAAGTGCGCGCGCTTCATCGTCGCGAAGGAGCTCACGGTCCATGCCCGCGGTGTGCAGGAGCTCGGCTGGAAGACCTCGTACGGCTGCCCGACCTGCCGGCCGGCGCTCAACTACTATCTGCTCTGCGCCTGGCCCGGCGAGTACCAGGACGACGCCCAGTCGCGCTTCGTCAACGAGCGGGTGCACGCCAACATCCAGAAGGACGGCACCTATCTCGGTGGTGCCGCGCATGTGGGGCGGCGTCACCACCCCCGCCGAGCTGCGCGCCATCGCCGACGTGGCGGACAAGTTCAAGATCCCGACCGTCAAGGTCACCGGCGGCCAGCGCATCGACCTGCTCGGCGTGCAGCAAGGAAGACCTGCCCGCGGTGTGGGCCGACCTCAATGCCGCCGGCATGGTGTCGGGCCATGCCTATGCCAAGGGCCTGCGCACGGTGAAGACCTGCGTCGGCACCGAATGGTGCCGCTTCGGCACCCAGGATTCCACGGGGCTGGGCATCAAGCTGGAGAAGATGTCTGTGCGGCTCGTGGACGCCGGCCAAGGTCAAGCTCGCGGTCTCGGGCTGCCCGCGCAACTGCGCCGAGGCGACGATCAAGGACATCGGCATCGTCTGCGTCGAGTCGGGCTACGACATCCACATCGCCGGCGCTGCCGGCCTGCACGTGCGGGCACCGACCTGCTGGGCCACGTCGAGAGCGAGGAGGAGGCGATCGAATGCGTCGCCGCCGTCATGCAGCTCTATCGCGAGCAGGCGGTCTATCTCGACCGCGTGTGGAAATGGTCGGAGAAGTACGGCCTGGAAAAGATCCGCGCCGCGGTGATGGACGATGGCGACAACCGGCGCGCGCTGGTGCAGCGGTTCAAGAAGTCGCAGCGCGCCGTGCAGCGCGACCCGTGGGCCGAGCGCGCGGCCGGCCGCGAGCTGCGCGAGTTCAGGCCGCTCGCCGTGCTGGCGTCGGCCGGCAAGGTGGCCCGCAAGGTGGCGGCGGAATGAGCGCCTATTGGTTCGACGTCGGATCGCTCGGCGAGATCCCGGCGCGGGGCGCGCGCGTGGTCAGGACGCCGCGCCGCGACATCGCCGTGTTCCGGACGGTGAACGACGAGGTGTTCGCGCTCGAGAACCGCTGCCCGCACAAGGGCGGGCCGCTCAGCGAAGGCATCGTGCACGGGCGCAAGGTCGCCTGCCCGCTGCACAACTGGATCATCGACCTCGGCAACGGCCAGGCGATGGGCGCCGACCAGGGCTGCACCCGCGTCTTTCCGGTGAAGCTCGAGAACGGCCGCATCTACCTCGACATGAGCGTCGCCGCGGCGCCGTGAGAGAACGGGAATTGTCTCAAACAGGGAAACGTTGAAAAGGAGCAACAATGGCCTATCTGCAGCCTTCGGAGTTCGCGACCAAGATGGTGGACGCGGGCGAGTCCAAGATCTTCATGTCGACCAGGGACACCGTGATCCGTGCCTACATGGCCGGCGCGATCCTCGCCCTGGCCGCGGCGTTCGCCGTCATGGTCACCGTGCAGACCGGCTATCCGATCATCGGCGCCATTCTGTTCCCGGTCGGCTTCTGCATGCTCTACCTGATGGGCTTCGACCTCCTGACCGGCGTCATCGTGCTGACGCCGCTCGCCCTGATCGACAAGCGCGCCGGCTGCACCGTGGATGGCATGCTGCGCAACTGGGGCCTGGTGTTCATCGGCAATTTCGCCGGCGCGCTGACCGTCGCGTTCATGATGTCGGTGACCTACACCTACGGCTTCACGACCGAGCCCGACAAGGTCGGCGTTACGCTGGCCAATATCGGTGTCGCCCGCACGCTGGGCTACGCCGCGCACGGGGCAGGGGGCATGCTGATGCTTTTCCTGCGCGGCGCGATGTGCAACTGGATGGTGTCGATGGGCGTGGTCGGCGCCATGATCTCGACCACGGTGCCGGGCAAGGTGATCGCCATGTGGATGCCGATCATGCTGTTCTTCGGCATGACGTTCGAGCACTCGGTGGTGAACATGTTCCTGTTCCCGACGGCGCTCATGATCGGCGGCAAGTTCTCGATCATGGACTACTTCATCTGGAACGAGATCCCCACGATCCTCGGCAACCTGGTGGGCGGCCTGGCCTTCACCGGCCTGACGCTCTACGCCACGCATGTCAGGACGGCACCCAAGCGCGCGCTCGCCGCCGCCGAGTAATGAGTAATATCGGGCCGGATGGCGCATGAACTGAAGATCTCGATCGGCCAGCACTCCGAGCGGGGCCGCAAGGAGTCCAACCAGGACTTCCATGGCGCCATGATCCCGGCTGAGCCAGCGCTCAGCCTGAAGGGGGTCGCGGTGGCGCTGGCCGACGGGATCAGCAGCAGTCCGGTGAGCCGGGTGGCCAGCAAATCGGCGGTCAAGAGCTTCCTGCTCGACTATTACTGCACACCCGATTCGTGGTCGGTGAAGACCTCGGCGCAGCGCGTCATCGATGCGGCCAATTCCTGGCTGCACGCCCAGACCCGCCGCGGCCGCGACGCCTACGACGCCGACAAGGGCTATGTCTGCACGCTGAGCGCGCTCGTCATCAAGTCGCGCACGGCGCACATCTTCCATGTCGGCGACTGCCGCATCTACCGGGTGGCCGGCAACTCGCTGGAGCAGCTCACCGAGGACCATCGCGTCGTCGTTTCCTCGCAGCAGACCTATCTCGGCCGCGCGCTCGGCGTGCAGGCCCGCGTCGAGCTCGACTACCAGGAGGTGAGCCTCACCGCCGGCGACGTGCTGGTGCTGGCGACCGACGGCGTCTACGAGCACACCCAGCCGCGCGCCGTGGTCGAGGCGATCGCGGCCTGCGCCGGCGACTTCGACGCGGCAGCGCGGCGGATCGTCGCCGCGGCGCTCGAGCACGGCAGCCCGGACAATCTCACCGTGCAGATCGTCAGGGTCGACGACCTGCCGGCCGGCGAGGCGGCCGAGATGCTGGCCGAGCAGGAGGAGCTGCCGCTGCCGCCGCTGCTTGCTCCGCGCATGGCCTTCGACGGCTATGTGATCGTGCGCGAGATCCACGCCAGCAGCCGCAGCCACATCTATCTCGCCGAGGATGCCGACGACGGGCGGCTGGCCGTGCTGAAGATCCCGTCGATCGACCTGCGCGACGAGCCCGCCTACCTCAAGCGCTTCATGATGGAAGAATGGGTGGCGCGGCGGATCGACAGCGCGCACGTGCTGAAGCCGCGGCTGGCCGAGCGCAAGCGCAACTTCCTCTACACTGTCAGCGAATACGTCGATGGCCAGACGCTGGCGCAATGGATGATCGACCATCCCGCGCCTGCCCTCGAAACGGTGCGGCGCATCGTCGAGCAGATCGCCGCCGGCCTGCAGGCCTTCCACCGCAAGGAGATGCTGCACCAGGACCTGCGGCCCGAGAACATCATGATCGACCGGACCGGCACGGTGAAGATCATCGATTTCGGCTCGACCAAGGTGCGCGGCATCGACGAGGCGATGCCCTCGGCCGGCCCCGAAGGCGGGCTCGGCACGCACCAGTACAGCGCGCCGGAGCACTTCCTGGGCGAGGCGGGCACCACGCGCTCGGACATCTATTCGCTGGGCGTCATCGCCTACCAGATGATCACCGGCCGCCTGCCCTACGGCGCGCGCATGGCGCAGGCGCGCACGCGAGCCCAACAGGGCAAGGTGGCCTATGCCTCGGTCCTCGACGACGCCCGCGAGATCCCCGCCTGGATCGACGGCGCGCTGCGGAAGGCCGTGCACCCCGATCCGCTCGAGCGCTACGACGAGCTCTCGGAGTTCATCCACGACCTCAGGTATCCCAACCGGGACCTGCTCGACTACAACGCCGCGCCGCTCATCAAGCACAACCCGCTGCTGTTCTGGAAGGGCCTCACCGCCGTCCTCGCGGGGGCGGTCCTGCTGCTGCTGGCCCTGCAATTCGGCCACTGGCACTGACGGCCCTTGTGAGGGTCCTGGGCCGTTTTCCCGTCAAAGGCGCACGCCAAGCTTTGCCATCGCCTCTGCTATGCCGGAATTGATCTTGGTGGCCGCGGCCATGTCGGCATTGCCGCCTGGGAGGTCGCCCTTCAGGCGCTTGCCGATGCCCCGGCCGTAAAGCGTGTAGGCAGTGCCCCCGTTTATCTTGATCTCGGCGTCATAGTCGGCAATTGCCGCTTCCGACTGACCGTGCTTCAGGTTGGCGAAGCCCCGCGAGGCCAATGTGTTGGCATCGCCCGGCCTGAGGCGGAGCGATTCGTTGCAGTCCACCAATGCTTCTTCGAGCTGGCCCATCACCGCCTTGGCGAAGCAGCGGTTGCTCAGCGCCATCGCATTTTCCGGTTCGATCGCGAGCGCCCGGTCGTAGTCGAGGATGGACAGCGCGTATTGCCCCTTGGCGGCGTAGGCCGCGGCACGATCGTTGAACACGCCGCCATCGGCCGGATTGATCGCTACGGCATGGCCGTAATCTTCGATCGCGGTGTCGTACTCATCCTTGTCGTTATAGGCGTTGCCGCGCGCCTTGAACGCTGCCGCAAGGTCTTTGCGGTCCACGAAGCCGCCCGTGATGATGCCGGTGCAAGCCTCGATCGTCGCGTCCGGGCTGCTGCCGGCGCCGTAGCACTGTTGATTGAAGCCAGCGTCATTCTGGGCCAGCGCCGCCGCCGGCGCGCCGATCGCGGCGGCCAGCAGCGTGCAGACGGATATCATGCGTCTCATGTGTCACCTCGGGCGTTTTCGCTCGGCTGTCTATTGGCCGGCGATCCGCTTGGCGTGGTCGAGCTCGGCCTGGAGCTTCGGCAGCGACTCCTGGGCGAACTTCTTGAGATTGCCGTTGCCGCCGTTTTGCGAATAGGCGCCGACCTGGGCGACCGCTTCGAGCTGGGCCGTGAGCTGGGCGCTGGCGTAGGCGCTGTCGAACTCGCCGCCCTGCAGCGTGGCCAGGCGATCGAGTACGTCGGCGTGATGGGGCCGGCCGATGCCGGGCGTGGGTGCATAGCTGACGCCCGCCTCGCTACGCGCCTTGGACAGCAGGCCGGCCATTTCTCCGCGGTCGACGAGCATGCGATTGGCGTAGCCGCGGATCGCCTCGTTGCTCGATCTTTGCAGCGCCAGATTGCTCGAGCCGATCTCGAAGTCGTTGGCTTCCTGGACGAAGCCGACGAAACGCGCGTCCGGCAGGGCGTCGACGGCAAGCGCGATATGGGTGGTCCCGGCCGCGAGGATCGCGACGGCGCCGAGTGTGACGAATTTCAAGAGAGCAGACATGGGATTGTTCTCCGTGCGGGGTGGTTGGGGCCAGCGCCCTGACCGGGGGCGATTTGCGGCTCGAGGAGTTGCTTGAGCATTTCGCGGCCGCGCCGGACCCGGCTCTTGATCGCGCCCACCGTGACCCCGGCGCGCCGGGCGATCTGGTCGTAGGGCTGGCCGTCGACCGTCGCGAAGAGGAGAGCCTGGCGTCTTGCGTCCGACAACTGTCGGAAGGCGGCCATGAACTCGCGCATGATCAGGCCGGTTTCCTGCAGCGGCGCATGGGATTTCGACTGCGCGACCGGATCCTCGATGCTGACGGTCGGGCGCGCGCGTCGCAATTCCGAAATGAATTCGTTGCGCTGAATGCGGAACATCCAGCCCGCGAAGTTCGTGCCAGCGCGAAAGGACTCGCGGCCCGCCAGCGCCTTGAGGGCCGTCTGCTGGACCAGGTCGTCGGCGCGGTCGATGTCGCGGGTCAGCGACATGGCATAGACGCGCAGGCGGGGCAGGATACTCTTGAGGTCGCAATCAAAGTCGGCGTTCATCGTTTGGGTTGTGAGCATTTTGCGTCTCCTGATTTTGTTGGCGTCGCCGGATTACAGTCTGCCGAGCAGGACCAGAACGAGCAGGACGACGACCACCGTGCCGAGGACACCCATCGAGCGGTGTCCATAGCCATAGCCGTAGCCGCCGCCGAGGCCGCTGAAACCGCCCAGCAGGGCGATGACCAGAATGATGAGCAGGATTGTTCCGAGTGACATTGAAGCATCTCCTTGAAGCGGGGCGGCCGGGCTCGCGCGAGGCGTTCCCGGCCTTCGGCCTAGGGCGTGGTGCTTTGCGGGCTGATGATGCGGCCGTTGCGATCGATGCGGTTGCCCTCGGCGTCGTAGCGGAAGCCATATTCGTCGCGGGCGGCTTCGACGCCGGTCGTGCGCGGAGCGACATAGGCATAGGGCGTGGGCGCCGGAGCGTAGTCGGGGGTATAGACCGGTGGCGCGGACATCTGGCTCTGTTCGCGATAGCGGCGGGCATCGACCTCACGCGATACGCAGTTGTCGTAGCGCTGCGTGCCCCGATCCAGGCCGTAGTCGGAGCAGGCGCTGCGCGAATCATCGAGCAGGCGCGCCTCGGCATAGTTGCGGTTCACGCGACCGGCCGCGCGCGCGCTCGATTCGCGCTGGACGCAGCGATCATACGGGCCGCTGCCTGAAGCAAAGCCGTAGTCGAGGCAGTTGCGCTCCGACTGGGTCAGCGCCCTCGAGGCATACGATGGCGCCGGCGCCTGCTGGTCATAGGGACCGGAACAGGCGGCAGCGATCAAGCCGACCGACATCGCCGCCAAGAGCCTGGGATTGAACATGGAATTCTCCTGAATTGTGCGTCTAAGTTTCGTGCCCTGGAGGCCGCCATCGGAGTTGACGGTGCCGAGGAGAGCTTCCTTGCGGCACCGAATACTTGCGAGTGAGCGCGGGGTCACCGAGCTGAGGCAAGACGGGCGGACACGAGATATGTGGGCTTGGGGGCGGCAGGAGTGTGGTCACTAATGACCACTATTCGGGTTTATTTCTGCCACAGAAATTCGACCCGTAGGAGCGCGCTGTAGCGGCGCCGCGGCGGCTCTAAGGTCGCCTAGCCTCGAAGTCGCGGACCTGGCGCTCCGCCTCTTCGTGACTGATGGCATAGCGGGTCTGCAGCTTGCCGATCAGGACCTCGCGACGACCGTCGATCTGCTGGAGATCGTCGTCGGTCAACTTGGCCCACCTCTCCTGGGTGGGGTCGGTCCAGCCCTTGTATTTGGCCCACGACCTGTCGGCTTCGCGCGGGATCGTGGTCGCCGCGGACTGCGCATGGATGACGGCCAATGGCATCGCGATGCCAAGGGCCGTCATCAGAAGGGCAGGTGCGATCTTGCGCACCATTCGAGCTCAACCGCCCGGTGTCGTCGCGGCGCCGACACCGGCACCGACCACACCGCCCACGACGGCGCCCGGCAGGATGCCGATGCCGGTCACGGCGCCAATGCCGGCTCCCGCGCCGGCACCGATCGCGCCGCCGGTGACCGCGCGCTGGCCCCAGGTGTTGCCGCACGCCGTCGCACTCAACAGGATGGTCGTCATCAGGATCAGCTTGATCGCCAAGGGGCGAGTGAAGGTTGTCATGGGTTGTGCCTTTCTGGCCGAACGGGTAACGCCATTGCGCTTCGAGTCGCTGGGCGCGAGCTTCGCCACCACAGGCCCGGCAAGTCGCCCGGCAAGGCAAGTTCGAAGTGATGGGTTGGTACGCCATTGAACGGTGGGGGTCGGCAAAGGTTTCTCTCGGCAAGGCCAGCGTCTTGCAGGGGGCCTGTGAGAGCCATCAAACGGGCTGGCAGCGTAAAGCGCGGGGTAATCCCCGCGCCTTGGCGAGGGATCCCTCGGCGGCGGCGGCCGTTGAGATAAAAGGGGAGAGGCAGGACCGGCCGGGGTGAGGGCGATCAAACGGGCTGGCAGCGGGAACGGCGGCGGAATATGCTCGTCGCGGCGTGACAGACGAGAGCAGGAGATGGCGCGAAAAGCTAAGACGACCTTCGATCCGAAGATATTCCTTGCCACCGTGAACCACGGTCGGACCGCTTCCACCTATGCCCGCGACGCCGTTGTCTACCGGCAGGCCAGCCCGGCCGACGCGGTCTTCTATATCCGCAAGGGCAGGATCAAGATCGTCGTCGCCTCCCAGCAGGGCAAGGAGGCGGTGGTCGCGGTCCTCGGCCCGGACGAATTTTTCGGCGAAGGCTGCCTGATCGGCCAGCCGTTGCGGCTGGCGACCGCCCGGGCGATGGTCGAGAGCGAGATCCTGCGGGTGGGCAAGGCCGAGATGATCCGCGTCCTCCATGACGAGCCCGCCTTCGGCGAACTCTTCATCGCCCATCTGCTGACGCGCAACAGCCGTGTCGAGGAGGATCTCGCCGACCAGCTCTTCAATTCGAGCGAAAAGCGCCTGGCCCGCACGCTTCTTCTGTTGGCCAATTTCGGCAAGAAAGGCACGCCGCAGCCGATCACGACCAAGATCAGCCAGGAAACGCTGGCAGAAATCGTCGGCACGACCCGGCCCCGCGTCAACACCTTCATGAACAAGTTCAGGAAGCTGGGCTTCATCGACTACAACGGCCATCTGAAGGTCCATAGCTCGCTGCTGAGCGTCGTCCTGCATGACTAGTCCACAGGCCAAGGTTTCGTGGGCTCTCGGGTGATCAATACTGAACAAACTCCGGTTGCCCCCGCCGCCTAGGGTCACCGAAGTACCGCGTCCCAGAGGGCAGATGATCCGCGCGGTACCCCGCCGGGGGGCGCAGGCCATGTTGCATCAGCTCCAGACCACAGAGCGCTACAATCCCGTCATCGTCGCGGCGGCCGCCGTCCCGCGCATGACCGACGAGCCTCTCCGTCTCGCGGCGGTGAAGCGCTACGAGATCCTCGACAGCCCGCCCGAGGCGGACTTCGACCGCATCACGGCGCTGGCGGCCGATCTTTTCAATGCTCCTGTCTCAGTCATTGGCTTCGTCGATCACGATCGCATCTGGTTCAAGTCGCACCATGGCCTGGAGGCGACGGAAGTCGGCCGGTCGGCGGCAGGCCGCGTGTCCATGTTGCGTTCGCTCGAACCGCAGTTGCAAACCGGCGCGCGGGCCGGCGTCCGATCGTTCGCCAGCCAGCCGGTCGTCGATGACGACGGACTGCGCTTCTGCATCGCGGTGCCGCTGTGCACGAGCGACGGTCATGACGTCGGCACGCTGTGCGTGATCGACCGCGTGGTCCTGCCGTGCGACGAGCAGCGGATCCGTTACCTGAAGACGTTCGCCGACATCGTGATGGACCATCTGGAACGGCGATTGTCAGCCCGTCGGGCGTTGGCGCAGGCCGTGGTGATGGCCAGCGAAACCGACCATCGGGTGATGAACAGCCTGCAGTTCGTGGCCAGCCTGCTCCGCCTGCAGAGCGGCATGGTCCATACTTCCGAGGCATCGGATCAGCTGGCGATCGCGGCAAATCGCGTGTCGGCCGTGGGGCGCGTGCACCGGCACTTCGCCGCCGACGAAGTCGCCGCCGAGGTGCCGATCCTGGCCTATCTCCGCCGGCTGTGCGGTGAGCTGTCCGACATCCTGGGGGCCAACATTGCCGTCGGGGGTGTCGAGACCAATGTGCCGTCGACCCAGATTCTGGCCCTTGGGCTGATCACGCACGAACTGCTCACCAATGCCAGAAAGCATGGCGCCGGAACGATTGCCGTTGCGTTCATGCCGTACGGTGCCGGCACGTATGCGCTCCGCGTTACCGACGAGGGCGAGGGCCTGGTGCCGGGCTTCACGCCGGAGCGGGCCGGCGGCGGCCTCGGATTGAAGGTGGTGATCGCCTTGGTGAGTCAGCTCAACGGCCGGCTCGCCGCGCAGGCCAATCCGGCCGGACGCGGTGCCTGCTTCACCATCACATTCCCGGCCGCCTGAAGCCGGACACGAAAAAGGCCCGCCCGGTGGGGCCGGGCGGGCCGGCGGCAACCTGCCAGGGGAGAATATCGTCAGGCGCCGTTACGCACGCAATCGACGGCCCTTGTCGTGTGGGTGCCTCGGAGATTGTAGGCAGTAGGTCAGCGGCGTCTGTTCACTATTGACCAGCAAGTGCCGGCTAGTCCGCTGCGGCGAGCCGCTGGTTGTGGGCGGCGGCGACGCGCGCGCGGGCGATGTCCTCGCCGCGGCGCTTGCTGAGGGCGGCCTCGCCGCCCGCCGTCTCGGCGAACAGCGCGAGCTTGTCGAGATCCTCCTCGATCACCGGCTCCAGCGCCAGATCGGTGTATTCGAGGCGCTTGGGATCGAACTTGACCTTCTGACCGATGCGCCAACCCTGCCAGGCCAGCCGGCCGTAGATCTTGAGCTTCTTCGAAAATTCCAGCGCCAGCCGGTAGTGGAACACGCCGATCGGCTCGATCGGCATGCCGTAGCGGCGGTCGCGGCGATATTTCATGCGCACGATGCCGCCTTCCAGCGGATGGATGCCCTCGGCCTCGAACATGATCTTGAACATGGTCATGAAGCGGACCGGCTCGGCGGGATTGCCGCCTTTGGTGGCGCCGTGCCGGCGGGCCACTGTCTCGATGTGCTCGGGCGTATAGTAGGCGCGCCACGCATCCACATAGGTCTGGTCGAATTCCTTGTCGCTCATCCTGGGATGATGGACGACGCGGTGATGCACATCGAACTTGTTGAGGTCAGGATCCATCCAGACACCCTGCTTCCACTGGGTCTGGTGGTCCTCCGAGCCGGGCAGCGGTGTGAGGATGAACAGCTCGAGGATGTCGAGCGGCAGCTCCTTCTTGATGATCTCCATGTCGCGCAGGATCAACTCGCGCGTGTCGCCCGGGAAGCCGAGGATATAGCCCGCCCAGGTCGAGGCGCCGCTGGTGTGCCAGGCCTGCAGCATCTTGCGGTATTCGGTGATCTTGTTCTGGCGCTTCTTGGCGGCCAGCAGGTTGTCGGGGTTGATGTTCTCGAGCCCGATGAAGACACGGAACACGCCGGCCCAGCGCGCCTTATGGATGAAGTTCGGGATGACATGGCACTGCGTGTCGACCTGGATGATCAGGGACAATTTGATGCCTTCGTCTTCTCGCAGTTTGATCAGCCGGTCGAAGAAATCTTCCCAGTGCCTGTTGCGGGCCATGTTGTCGTCGGTGATGAAGAACGTGCTGATGCCCTGCTTGTAGTTGTCGCGCACGATCGCCTCGAGATCATCGGCCGTGCGGAAGCGGCTCTTGCGGCCCTGCACGTTGATGATGGTGCAGAACGAGCACTGGAACGGGCAGCCGCGGCCGAGGTCGAAGCTCGAAATCATCCCTTCGTTGCGCGCGAGCGCCGCCGGCGGCAGGCTGGGCGGCGGCGCATCCTCCATGCTCGGCAGGTCGTCCATGTAGTTGTAGAGCGGCTTCAGCGTGCCGTTCCAGGCGTCGAGCAGCACCTCGTCGAGGCGGCCTTCCTCGGCTTCGCCCGCGAACATCGAGACACCCATGTCCATGGCGGCCTGGATCTCAGGCGGCATGACCGGCAGCATCGAGATGCAGCCCGAGACATGGAAGCCGCCCAGCGCGACGGGAAGGCCGGCCTCGATGAACTGACGGGCGATGTCGACGGCGCGGGGAAACTGGTTGGTCTGCACGCCGACGAGGCAGATCAGCGCCCGGCCACCGGAGCGCTTGATGTCGGCAACGATGCGGTCGATGCGGATGCGCGTGTTGGTCTCGTCGATCGGCCGGGCGACGATATCGACATCCGGCCCCAGCACCTGGCGCTTGCGGCAGTCCTCTCCCAGCCCGTAGAGCGCGGCCAGGGTATTTGAAGGAATGTGCGAGCGCAGCCAGGTGATCGGATAGCCGTCGTCGTCGTAGTGCGTGGGCTTGATCAGCACCAGTTGGAAGGTCGATTTCTTCGCGGCAGCACTCATGAAATCAGCTTTCTGGCTCTTTGCCAACGGCACCGCCGACGGATGAAGAGGGTAGGAGAGGGGGAGCGCGGACAGCGCGGTGGAAGGCAGCCTCGGGGACCGCGTGTATGGCACATCCCCCTCAAGGTGGCACCCCCACCAGTCTAGGTCGTGAGCCAGGAGCCGTCTGTCTCACATTGAACACCCTGGCCAGGCCCCAAGGCGGGGTTCATTGACGGGCGGCGCGTGCCTCCAGTTCCTTCACCAGGGGCTCGACCTCGCCGAAATTGCTTTGAATGTAGGAATTGAAATCCGAGCGCATGGTCATGAACATGCTGACGCCCTCGACCTTGACATCGGCGATGCGCAGGCCTTGACCACGGTCGTGCACTTCCCACTCGATCTTGATGGGTTGGCCGCTGGTCCGGTTGAGGCGGCTATCGACGATCCATACGTTGTTGGGCCGGGATGTCACTTTGCCGATGGTCACGGTGGTCCCGGCATACTTGCCGAGCCGCTCGCTGTAGTCGCGCGCCTCCGACGTTTCGACCGCCGCAAGGAAGCGTGCCTGCTGCTGCTCGCTGGCCTGGTTCCAGTGCGTCCCCAGGGCCGAACGCCCCATGTAGGGCACATCGAAATTGTCCTGCACAACCTGGCGCATGGCGGCTTGGCGATCGGCGCCGGTCTTGGTCGTGACGATCTCAACAACCTCGGCGGTCACCGTCTCGATCAGCTTGCTCGGGTCGGCCGCCCAGACGGGCAGCGCAAACAGGGCGGTCGCCGCGCTGGCGGCCAATAGCGTGCCGAAAAATCTACGCATCGAGGTACCTGCGTGTGCAAAGCGTTGATTGCGTGTTGAAGGGGGCGGCAGCGAAAGCTGCCGATCGTGAGCAATTTGCAGAGAGAAGACGCCCGTCGCAGAGGGGAGGCGGCGGCGGGCGTGCCGAAAGGAGCGCGCGCTTAGGGTACGCTCAAGGAGGGATACGGCCGGTGTTGCGCAAACCTCCCTCCAATAGACGACCAGGCGACAAACAACCTGCATCGTGCAATGACGCGCGAGGGCCGAAAGCGTCAGCTTCTCGTCATCGAGCGCTTTTCAACCAGGGACAATGAAAGCGGGGCGTGTCGTGACGCCCCGCTCCTATGTCGACGCCTGTCGGCAGATCGAATAGATCAGCGATAGTAGCGGCCGTGCTCGTTCCAATCGCGCCGCTCCTCGCGGCGGTGCTCCGAGAAGCGGCGATCTTCCTGCCAGCGGCCACGCTCCCAATAGCGATGGCTGCCTTCACCCTGCCAGTACCCGGTCTGCCAGAGGTAACCCGGGCGCGGCGCGGGAACGACTTCGAAGAACGGCGCCGGCATTGGCATGGGCATGCCGATGTTCACGTTGACACCGACCTGAGCCGCGGCCGGCGTGAGGATTGCCGGCGCGATGATCGCTGGTGTGGAAATCGCGGCAGCGGCGACGAACGTGCAAAGAGTACGCTTCATCATGACCTGTCTCCAACGACGCGTCATTCGATCGCGTCTAATGAGAGATACGGCCCGCAAACAGCTGACGTGCCCTCATGACATAAAGGTATTCGGAACGCCGCGCCGCCGCTGTTCGGACACTCCACCGTCAGCTTCACGTCAGCTGCTCCTAGGGGATTGGCCAGAAGGCTACTAGTCTCGGCAGCACCGCTTCAATCGATGTCGAGGAGGTTGGCATGTCCCGGCTCTCTGTTTTCCTTGCGCGGCTCATTGGTCTTTTCACCGTCGTGTTCGTGGTCGCTTTATTGATACGGGGAAGCGCAATGATCGCCGTTGCGGTTGCCGACGGGCCAGTCATGCTTTGCTACGCCATCATCAGCCTCGCCATCGGACTCGCGATGGTACTTGGGCACAATGCCTGGTCGGGCGGTCCGTTGCCGGTGGTCGTCACCCTCGTCGGATGGCTGATCCTGGCGAAGGGAATATTCTTGTTGTTTCTGACGCCGCAAGCACTGACCAGGCTCCTCGAACAGCTGCACTATGGTGAGCATATTTACCTCTATGTCGTGCCCACCCTCGTCCTCGGTCTTTATCTGACTTGGGCTGGTTTCAGGACGCGTGGCTTCTCATCGTCTCCCTAGTCGTGGCTGTCGGGATCGGGCCAGAGCGATTTGACGGTTAGGCGAGGAACGTTCGAGCAGTCGAGCCGTTCATTGCGAGAGCCCGCTGGTGCGGGTACCCGCCAATGCGGGTGATCAACCGCGCAGGAGGATGCGATGAGCACACGATTGGCAGTCCTAACGCTTGCCTTGATTGCCGTTGCGGGCGTTGCCCAGGCCCAGTCGGGACCGGTGCTCATCACCAATGGCCCGCAAGTGAGCCCGGGCGACTACACACGCGAGAGGCCGGGGCTGCAGCCGCCCGACAGCCGGTCGGTAACCGCGTCGCCGGCGCGTGGCAGCGTCCAGCATGGCACCGCCTTCAAGGACGAATACGGCTTCCGCTATGACGACCGCGGCGACCGTATCGACGCCGCCGGCCACAGGATCTCGCCCCACACCATGACTCCGTAGGCGGCAAGGGCGATCGCCGATACCCTGATAGGCTCGGGATTACCGCCCAACCCGTACATACCGGTTACCAATGGTGGTTCGCCACAGCGGACCGTTTGACCGCACGCGGAGACTGACGTCATGACCCTGTCAAACGAAAGCATTCTGGTCATTCTCTTTGTCGGGATCGTCGCCGGCTGGTTGGCCGGCAAGGTCGTGCGCGGCACCGGCTTTGGACTTATTGGCGATCTCGTGGTCGGTGTTGCCGGTGCCTTCGTGGCGACCTGGTTGTTTCCTCGGTTCGGCATCCAGCTGGGAACCGGCATGGTGTCCGAAATCATCTACTCGGCGCTCGGCGCGATCATCCTGCTGGTTATCGTTCGCCTCGTTCGCGGGCGGGGAAGGTTCTAACGGGATCGCCGGACCGGCTACGAGCGGATCGCAGTGGCGTCGCACCTAGGTCGTGAACCGGGGCGCGTCCGTCTCACATTGAGCACCCTGTCGCGCGCCCATGTCGGGGTTCATCGGCGGCTGACGCGGGCTTCCAGCTCCTCGACCAGCGGCTCGACCGTGCCACCAGTCCTTTGGATGTAGGAATCGAAATCCGCACGCTTGGTCAGGAACATGCTGACGCCGGCAATCTTGACGTCGGCGATGCGCGGGCCTTGGCCGCTGTCGCGCACTTCCCATTCGAGCTTGATCGGCTGCCCGCCGGCGAGATTGAGACGGCTGTCGACGGTCCACTGGCCGTTGGCACGGGCGATGACCTTGTCGACCATCAAGCTGCCCGCGGCATATTGGCCAAGCCGCTCGCTGTAGGCGCGCGCCTCCGATGTTTCGACAGCCGCGAGAAAGCGGGCCCTCTGCTCGGCGCTGGCCTGGTTCCAATGGCTGCCCAGGGCCATGCGCCCCATGTAGGGCAAGTCGAAATTGTCGTGCAGGACCTGGCGGATGGCGGCTTCGCGATCGGCGCCGGTCCTGGTCTTGACGATCTCGGTGACCCGGGCGGCCACGGTCTCGATCAGCCTGCTCGGGTCGGACGCCGCCCCGACGGGCAGCGCAAACAGGGCGGCTGCCATGCCCGCCGCCAATAGAACGCCAAGAGTCCTGCGCATCGAGATTGCCTGTGTGTTGGGAGGTGCAGAGAGTGCATGCCCGTCACCGGGGAGAGGTGGCGACGGGCATGCAGGGAGAAGAGCGCGCTAGGGGCACGCTCAGGAATGGATACGGGGGGCTCCGCCCATACGTCCCTCGAATAGTCGATGAGGCGACAGGTGCGCGCGTGCCATCCGCCGGCGATTATGACGGAAAGGTGATTGCATATTCCTTGATGCCCACAACTTCCGGCGGGCCATGATCAAAAGTGACCATGCGAGACCCTGCAAAGCGCCCATGACTTCCCTGAGAGTTGAGAGAAGGGGCACGGCCATGGAAAAAACCAGGGATGACGAGAAGCGGACCGCGTACAGCGATTATCTGAAGCGCCGCAACAGCGCCATCGCGACATACTTGGGATGGACGACAGGCCTATTCGCCCGCCTCAACGCATCCGTCCCGGTCGGCCATCACGCTTGGCTACTCTGCCAACACACGGCCGTTGGCATCTACGCTGATGGCGATCTCGACGGCGCCCCGCATGGCGAGACCGCGCCACGCGCCATCCGGTGCCTGGACGAGAGATCTTACGTTCTTGTAGCCGTCGGCCTCGATCATGGCCTTTGCCGCGAGGTCGGAGGTCGCTTTCTTGTCTGTTTGCGCCGTGACGGTGCCTTCCGTCGTCGTCGCGGGCAGCTGCGGGGGATCTTCGATCCAATAGGTGGCGTGGCGACTTGTCGGCAGGGGCACTGGTGGCTTGGCTGAAGAAATCCTCGTCGGAGGCGCCAGGGTTGGTGCCGGGGTCGAGGCTGGGTTCGCCGCTTCACTGGCCGTGGGCTGCTTGTCGTGCCGGTCGCTCATGGCAACTGGAGTGGCCGTGGACTTGGCGGCGGCAACGATCACGTAGCCACCGGCCAGGATGCCGGAAAAGAGGATCAGCTCCGCGAATGGAAAAATACGACGACTCATGACAGCACTCCGCGGACAACCTTCCGTTGAGGATGGCCTGCTTGGGGAACGTCGCCCCGGCGGCAACGTTCCCGACGGGCAGCGAATCTCTTGCTGCCGTCTGCCGATGAAAAGGAACTGCCATGGCAATACACCCCGTGGATGTGCATGTTGGCATGCGTCTGCGGCAGCGCCGTTTTCTCCTCGGCATGAGCCAATCCAAGCTCGGCGCCGCCGTCGCCTTGAGCTTTCAGCGGGTCCACAAATACGAGCGCGGCACGAACCGCATGGGCTCGAGCCGGTTGTTCGAATTTGCCAGGGCGCTCGACGTGCCGGTCTCCTACTTCTTCGACGATATGCCCGGGCCGGCGGGGGCCTTCGAACAGGACAAGGACTCCCTGGCCAAGCGCGAGACGCTCGCGCTTGTGCGCGCCTACTACAGGATCCGCGCGGGCAGGGTGCGCAAGAGACTGTTCGAGATGGTGAAAGCCTTGGGCGCGGTCAGCTACAGGGAGTTCCGTCCCGGCGGAAGAGGACATAGGGAAACTTCCGGTTGCAGCACGCGTTGCTCATGGGAACCCAGGAGGGGAGAAGGGCATGCCCTTGTTCTTCATCGTAACGATCGCCGCCGCTGCGATCCTGCTCGGTGCCACGGCAGCCGATGGCCGGTGGTGGCAGTCCTCGCACACGACAGTGGCGCTATCCTTCGATGCCTCCCCGTACCGCACCGTCGCCGAATGTCTCAGGGCTGCTCACCAGGCCGACACACCATCCGCCGCCTGCGCCGGCGATCGATAGAGCGGTTGGCTAGTAGACGCGCGCGCTCGGCGGGCGCGTCTAGGCCCGTTGGGTGGCTTAGCGGCATGGAGGGACCGGCCTCGGCGCCCCACAATTCGAGACAGACGCCAGCATCAGCTGGAGCTAGGAATATCGCATGGCGCCGAAAATCACTCTTACTACCACTGAATTTGCCGCACTTGCCGCAGTGGATGGCACACGGACACAACCCAGGTTGCCATCCGAGATCAATGCACGATTGCGCGCGCTGCACCTGATCGAACGGCGCGAATGGCCCAACGGGCCGCTATGGCGAACCAACATTGGCAACCGCTGTGTGAGGGTTGGGCGATAGTCCCCGTCTTCATCAGCTACTCTGCCCAGACACTGCCGTTGGGGTAGGCGCTGACGGGCCCGGCGGCGCGTTTCGGATGTTCAATATTGAACAGCCAATTCGCTGTCCGGGGACTAAGCGTTGCCAGGCGACCACGTCACGCGCGGCCGACAGACTTGGGATTCGGGCACCTTACCGCCCGTCTTGCCCGCGCATGACGTGTGCAAGCGCGCCCGCAGGCGGAGGACCCTGATCATCGCGACAAAGAACCTGGCCTTGGCAACGAATGGCAAGGCGACGAACGGCAAAGCGACGAATGGCAAGGCGACCTTCGATCCGAAGGTATTTCTCGCTACCGTCAATCATGGCCGCACGATCACAAAGCACGCCAAGGACGCTGTCGTATTTGCGCAGGCAGGCTTGGCGGACTCGGTCTTTTACATCCAAAAAGGCAGGATCAAGATCGTCGTCGAGTCCGAGCAGGGCAAGGAAGCCGTGGTCGCCATTCTCGGTCCGGGCGAGTTCTTCGGCGAAGGCTGCCTGATCGGCCAGCCGTTGCGGCTGGCGACGGCCCGGGCGATGGTCGAAAGCGAGGTCATGCGGGTCGGCAAGGTCGAGATGATGCGCGTCCTCCATGCCGAGCCCGCGTTTGGCGAGCTGTTCACGGCCCATCTGCTGACGCGCAACAGCCGCGTCGAGGCGGACTTGGTCGATCAGCTGTTCAATTCGAGCGAGAAGCGCCTCGCCCGCACGCTGCTCATGCTGGCGAATTTCGGCAAGGAAGGCGCGCCGCAGCCGATCACCACGAAGATCAGCCAGGAGACACTGGCGGAGATCATCGGCACGACGCGGCCTCGCGTCAGCTACTTCATGAACAAGTTCAGGAAGCTCGGCTTCATCGACTACAACGGCACCGTGAAGGTTCACAGCTCACTGTTGAGCGTGATCCTGCACGATTGACGGTCGAGAAAAGTTCAGTGGCTTCGCGACGGAACGTCGGATTCGAAGCCGCGCTGCACGGCACAACCTCCACAACAATCGCATCGACCGTGTCCGTTCCATCGAGAGGTGGCATGAGGAGGAAGGTCGCGGCCCGACTCCGTTGGTCTAAAGGAGACACTCTTCGCAATTCATAAGCGGGACCCTTTCAGGTGGGGCAGCGTTAACGCGGTACCACACCACCACCTGGAGGTTTCCGATCATGCTCAAACCATTATATGCCCTCGTTGGCTCTGCCTTGCTGTTGGGGGCCTGCACGCAGGTGCAAGCGCTCACCGCACCACCGGAGTCGCCGCCGCCCGCTCAAGTCACCTCGTACATGGTGTTCTTCGATTGGGACCGCTCTGACCTCTCGGGCCAGGCAATGGCCACGGTCCAGCAGGCCGCTGGGACCTTCAAGAATGGCGGCCAGAGCCGCATCACCGCAGTCGGCTACACCGACACATCAGGTCCGCGGGACTACAACATGGCGCTGTCCCTGCGCCGGTCGAACACCGTCAAGAATGCCCTGGTGCAGCAAGGCGTACCGCCGGACGCCGTCGTCGCGACCGGACGCGGTGAAGATGACCTGTTGGTCCCCACCGCCGACGGCGTGCGCGAGCCGCAGAACCGTCGCGTCGTGATCGCGATGGGCACGGGCCAAGTGAGTATGGATATCTTCCGGGATCCCGCGTCCTATTGCAGGGCCTTGATGGACAAGTACCGCGAGTACCGCCGCGCCGAAACGCGCGACGTAGCGGCGATTGCCACCTACCGCTGCGAGCAGGGCAACTATGCCGAAGGCATTCCCGTGCTCGAAGACGGCCTGATCAAGGACAAGATCCCGTTGCCGATGCCCGGCTATCGCTGGCCCGGCAAGAGCTACGCTCCGTCCTGAGCGACGACCACGTTTTGATGTGACGAGCGGCCAGCCTCTAGGGCTGGCCGTTGCGTGTGCGATCCGCGAAAAAGGAAGGCCCACCTGATCGTTGCGGGGGAGATCAGGCGGGCCAATGAAGGCAGCAACTTGGGGTATTGGGCTGCCGACCCGCGAAGGGTTGCCCGGGCGCGGCCAGGGAATCTGGTCCCTTTTGACCACATAGACGAAAATATCAGGGCCGCGGAGGCTCTCAATCTCGGGAAACTTCCGGTCATGGGCGCCGTTCACCATGAGCGGCCCATTCGTGCAGGCAGTCGCCGGCGACTGACGGCCACAACCCTTCCAAAGGAAATCACATGTCAATTCGTCCGATTCCCCGGCTCGCGCCGGTCGTGCGTTCGCTCGCCATCGCGTCCGTGATGGGCACCGCCCTGCTGGCCGGCTCGTTCGGCCTGGCTGTGGCGCAGAGCACCGCAGAGAAGCCCCCGGCCGCGGCGGCCGCCACCAGCAGCAAGTCCGAGACCGTCGAGCAGCGGATCACCACGCTCAAGGCGTCGCTCAAGATCACGGCCGATCAGGACGCCAAGTGGAACGGCGTCGCCACGGCGATGCGCGACAATGCCGCCGCCATGGACAAGCTGGTCCAGACCAAGCGCGCGATTCCGCCGGCCAGCATGACCGCGGTCGACGATCTGGTCACCTTCCAGGACTTCACCCAGGCCCGCATGGATGGGCTGAAGACCCTGACCGTGGCCTTCAAGTCGCTCTACAACTCGATGCCGGCTGACCAGAAGAAGAACGCCGACCAGGTCTTCATGTCCTTCGGCGACCACGCGAAGAAGAGCTAGGAGGCCATCATGACTTACCTCAAGCACACCAAGACTGCGGCAGGCCTCGTGCTGGGAGCGATGCTCGCTCTCGGCGCCCTGGCCGGCCCGGCCAGCGCACGCTGGTACGGCAACGGCCAGTGGCACGAGCGATAACCGTAGCTACGAAAACCACTACTACGGCTACAACTACCAGGCCCCGCCGGTGATCTACGGCACGCCGTACAACTACGGCTACCAGGCGCCGCCGGTGTATTACGACAACACGCCGGGCATCTCGGTTCGGATCTTCTAGTCTGCGCGCCAAGGAACGGCGGGCAGGCATTGCCCGCCGTTATCTTGTGCGTGCGGTGAGAGTGATCCTACACGATCAAATTTCGCGGTTTCGCGGCGGACCCATCGGCCTGGCAGCCGCGTTAGTGACCCACGGACCACCACGACAATCGCCTCGACCGCAACGGCCGCATCATCAGCGCGCAGAGCACGACCCGTTGGAGAACACTTCCAATTCTGAGCCGCTGAGGAGCCGCAGCATGAACCATTCCATTCGCATCGCCGTCGTCCTGATCGCCGGCCTCATGGGCTTCGGCGCCGCGGCGCAGGCTCAAAGCGATCCGCCAGCCCGGGTCGGCCGGCTCGCCTTCATCGAGGGCACCGTTTCCTTCCATGATGATCAGCAGACCGCCTGGAGTTCCGGCCGTGGTCAACACGCCGCTCACCTCGGGCGATGCGATCTGGACCGAACCCAATGCCCGAAGCGAACTCTCGGTCGCCGGCACCCGGGTCCGCATGGACAACGCCACCCAGCTGGAAATGCTGGCCATCGACGACAGCCAGACCCGCCTGCAGATCGACCGCGGCCGCATCGACATCAAGACTTTCACGCTCGATACCGGGACGCCCTATCAGATCATCACCCCGCGCGGCACCATCACCCTGCAGCAGCAGGGCGACTATTACGTCGAGGCCGGCACGACCGAGGATGCCACGCGTCTCGGCGTTCGCTCCGGCGCCGCCCAGATCCAGAGCCTGAACGGCCAGGTGCTCGCGGTCCGTGCCGGCGAAGTCGGCGAGATCTCTGGCGACGTCGGCACGCCGCAGCTTCGCACCGTGAACAGTGCTCCGCCGCCGCCGGTGGCCTATTGGGCGGTGCGCGACCAGCAGGTCAACTACGACCCGCCGGCCCAGTATCTGTCATCCGGCGTCACCGGCTACGAGGATCTCAACGCCTACGGCAGCTGGAGCAACGACAGCCAGTACGGCAACGTCTGGTCGCCGCGCTCGGCGCCGGCCGGCTGGCAGCCTTATCGCACCGGCCACTGGTCCAATGTGCAGCCGTGGGGCTGGACGTGGATCGACGATCAGCCCTGGGGCTACGCGCCCTATCACTACGGCCGGTGGGCCAACAGCGGCAATCGCTGGGTGTGGGTGCCGCCGCAGCGCGACGTGCAGCCGGTCTATGCGCCGGCGCTGGTTGCCTTCATCGGTGGCATCGAGCTCGCCGTGACGCTCGGCAACCAGAACAACGCGCCCGTTGGCTGGTTCCCGTTGGGTCCGCGCGAGACCTATGTGCCGTCCTATTCCACCAACCGCGACTACTATAACCGCATCAACCAATCCGCCCAGGTCCAGCCGCAGGTTCTCGAGAGTCGCTGGCAGGCCGCGCAGCGCCACGAAGCGGTCGTCGCCGGGCAGAACCCGGTGTTGGCGAACCAGCGCTTTGCCACGGTCGTACCGGCGGACGTCTTCGTCCGTTCGCAGCCGGTCGCGCGCGCCACCCTCCAGGTGTCGGCCGCGCAACTGGCCGCCGCGCGGGTCGCACCGGTTGCCGCACCGCCTGCCCCGACGGCCTCCATCGCGACGGCTGCGCCTGCCACCGCGCCCGCCGCCGCCAAGCCGGCCGATCGCAACGCTCCGGCTTCGAGGACCGCTGCCTCCGGCTCCGGCCGCCGGCGCCAGCTTGCCGGTCACCAAGACGGCCGTTGCTGACATGCCGACACTCGCCAAGCCCGCCGCAGCCACCGCGCCGACGGCGCCCGGACCGAAGATCGCGACGGCGCCGAACACGCCGGCCGCGACCATCAAGGCCACGGGAAGTGCTGCGCCCAACGCCCAGGGCAGGGCCGCGGTACCGCAGCTGCAGCCGCGCGTCGGCAGCGCCCCGCCGGTGCTGAACGACAACAAGGCGACGACGGCACCCGCGCCGGCACAGCCCCAACATCCGACTGCCGCGCCGGCAGCAAAGGCCGAGCCGACCAAGGTCGAGCCGACGAAGCCCGCGCCGACCGTTGCGACACCTGCGACACCCGCGGCTCCGGCGCCGAAGCCGCCGGTGACCAAGCCCGAGGCCACTGTTGCACCTCCGCCTCTGGCCGCCCCGCAGACCGGGCAGCATCCCCAGCCGGCGCGCGAGCCCAACAATCGGGACAGCGGCGCCAGCAACAACGCCACACCGCTGCCGTCACATCCGGCTTCGCCACCGGCACAGGCCACGCCGCAGCTCGCGACGCCGGCACCGCATCCCAGCGCGCCGCCGCCGCTCGTGAACCCCGCTTCGCAACAACACGCCACGCCTGTTGCACCGGCTACCGCCGCCATCCCGCCGCCGCACGTCGTTGAGGCACCGCCGCCGCCCAAGGCCGCGGCCGCCGCTCCGGCGGTGACGGAGGAGCAAAAGAAGGACGAGAAGAAGAACTAGATCCGCGCTCGTAGTCGACGAGGCGCGCCGATCGCGAGGCTCGGGACTTCTAATGACCAAAATAGGCGGTTCCGATCGGTCCGGCGTATGATGGCGAGTGGTAAAGGCCGCAGGAGTTCGATGTGTCGCGTATCGCGTTTCAGCAAGATCGCCTCACCTGGGAGCACCCGTAGGGCGCTTCGCAGGATAGGATGGCTCTAGGTAGGGATGGATTTTCCCGTTATTTTAACGGTCACTCCCGGTAACTGGCACAACAGATGGTAGTCGCTTCACGCCGGTGCGTTCTGCGCAATCACCTCGCGATAGAACGCCGCGCTGAGCTTCGGCGTCCGCTTCTGCGTCGCGTAGTCGACATGGACCAGGCCGAAGCGCGTGGCGTAGCCGTCGGCCCATTCGAAATTGTCCAAAAGACTCCAGAGGAAGTAGCCGCGCACCGGCACGCCTTCTTGGGTGGCGCGGTGGAGCTGGGTCAGGCAGTTGCGCAGGTACATCACGCGATCGAGGTCGTAGACTTGGCCGTCCTTGTCCGGCTTGTCCTTGCTCGAGGTGCCGTTCTCGCTGATGTAGATGTCGCTCGGCTTCCACAGGCGCGCGACGTGGCGCGGCGCCCAGTAGAGCACCTCGGGGGCGAGCCTCAGCCAGGATGACGCCATGTGCGGATAGGATGTGGGCAACTTCAGCACCTGGTAAGCAGGACTTGCCTCGCTCGACAAAACGTAGGGGCCGGGCGTGTAGACATTGAGGCCGACGAAATCGACCGGGCTCGCGATGATCTTCAGATCGCCGTCGTCGAACTTGGGCGCGTCGGCGCCGAGGCCTTTGAGGTAGGCGTCGGTGTAGCGGCCCTCCATCATCACCGTGAGATAGGCTGCGTTCAGCTCGCGCGTGGCGAGCTCGGCCGCCTCGATATGGGCCGGAATCCCGAAGGCCGGCAGCGCCACCGTGATGTTCTCGGCCGGGCCGACCCGGGTGCCGGCGCGGCCGCTGGCGCGGATCGCCTGCACGCTGAGGCCATGCGCCAGCACGGCGTGGTGCCGTGCCTGCGCCAGACGGTCCTCTGGGAGCTTCAGTCCGGGCGCGAAGATGCCGATGCCGTAGCCGTGCTCGATGAAGCTCTGCATCTCGTTCAGCGTGAAGAAGTTCTTCACTCGGTCGGAGAGCTTGGCCGCCACCGCGCCGGCGTAGTCGGCGAAGTCGTACGCCGTGTCGCGCCGCTCCCAGCCGCCCTTGTCCTGCAGTGCCTGCGGCAGGTCCCAGTGATAGAGCGTGGCGAAGGGTTCGATGCCGTTGGCCAGAAGCTCGTCGACCAGGCGGTCGTAGAAGGCAAGGCCGTCGGGGTTGAGCTTGCCGCGGCCCGAGGGAAAGACCCGCGGCCAGGCGATCGAGAACCGGTAGGTCCGAGCGCCGAGCGATTTCATCAGCGCCACGTCCTCCTTATAGCGGTGATAATGGTCGGCGCTCACGTCGCCGTTGGAGCCGTCGCGGATCTTGCCCGGCTCGCGGCAGAACGTGTCCCAGATCGACGGCCCGCGGCCATCGACGTTGGTCGCGCCCTCGATCTGGTAGGCCGAGGTCGCGGTGCCCCAGCGAAAGCCCTGGGGGTAGGAGAGGTCGCTGGGTTCGTCGGTCCGCAATTGCGCTGCAGCTTCAGTTGCGATGAGAGGGGCAAGCGCCGCCGCGGCGATGAAACCGCGGCGGGTCGGATGGGCTGAGGTCGTCACCCACTGTACCTAGCACTGGGTGTGCCAAACAGCAGCCAGTTCTTGCGGACGCAGATTGCGCGAGTTCCAGATTGGTAATACAACCATGGCGCTGCCGCATCGATCGAGGAGGGGACCATGCCGTTCACACGCAAGGATCTCTGGCGTCTGGGCAACGACTGGAACGACGAGATGCTCTGGTACGCCCGTGCCGTCGCCGATCTGCAATCGCGCCCCATTGGCGACGCCACGAGCTGGGGTTACCTGGCCGCCATGCACGGCTTCGACGCGCAGCTCTGGCAAGCCTTCGGCTACCTCGCCCCGGGGACAAGGCCGCCATCGACCGCCGGTCGCGACTGGGACCAGTGCCAGCACCAGAGCTGGTTTTTCCTGCCGTGGCATCGCGGGTACCTGTGGTCGTTCGAGTCGATCGTGCGTGCTTCGATCGTCAAGCAGGGCGGCCCGGCAGATTGGGCGCTGCCCTACTGGAACTACAACAATCCCGCCAACGCCAACGCGCGCACCCTGCCGCTCTCGCTCACGGCCGCCACGCTGCCGGACGGTTCCCAAAATCCACTCGCACCCGACCGCCGCTACGGCGCCAACGGACGCGGGCAGATCAATCTCAATCCCGCGGCCATCGCGCTCGATTGCCTCACCGAGCCGGATTTCGTCGGCGTGCCATCGGGCGGCTCGCCGGGTTTCGGCGGCGCGCCGACGGCGTTCCATCACGGCGGCGAGGACAATGCACCCAACGGCATGCTCGAGAGCATGCCGCACAACAACGTGCACGACGAAGTGGGCGGCCACCGGCGCGGCACCAACCCCAACGATGCGCGCAACCTCGGCTTGATGTCGATGCCCGAGACCGCCGCGCTCGACCCGGTGTTCTGGCTGCATCACGCCAACGTCGACCGCCTGTGGGAGGTCTGGCGGGCGCGCGATCCCGCACATTTCGATCCGACCGACCCGACGTGGCTCGGCGGGCCGACGACCCGCGCCTTCGTCGTGCCCGACGCACAGGGCAATCCGCTGACCTTCGCGCCCCGTGACATGCTCGATGTCCGGGCGCAAAATCTGGATTATGCGTATGAGGACACTTCTGACCCGTTGGGCGGTGTGTCCGCATTGGCGGCCCGCCACGCCATTCTTGCCCCCGCCAGGCGCGCACCGCCTGCGCCCGGCCGCGCGCCCGTGAGACAGCCGGCGGAACTGCTGGGCGCCAATGACGCCCGGCTGCAGCTTGGGGCCGAACCCGTCGAGACGCGCGTGCGGCTCGACCGGCCGACCACGGCCAGGGTCCGCCAGAGTCTTCAGTCGTTCGCCGCCGCGGGCACTGGACACCCGGACCGCGTGTTCCTGAACCTCGAGAACATCCGTAGCGAAGGCGGCGGCGGCTCGTACCGCGTCTATGTCGCGCCGCCCGGGGTGGCCAACGCGCCCGACAATCTCGCCGGCACGATGTCGCTGTTCGGCGTGCGCAAGGCCTCGCGCGGCGATGGGCCGCGCGCGGGCAACGGGCTGAACACCGTGCTGGACGTCACCCGCATTGTCGACCGCCTGCACGTCGCCAACAGCCTGGACACCGACCATCTCGTCGTGCGCTTCGTTCCGGCGACGGAGACGGAGGTGCCGCACCAGGTTTCGGTCGGCCGGGTCAGCCTCTACCGCCAGGGCCGCTGACGTGCCCGCCGCCGTCCTGCGCGGCATGGTGCGATCGGCGGCGTGGCAAGCCACCCTGCTGCCGCTTCTGCTGGCGAGCCTCAGCGGCTGGCTCGCCCTGGTCTGGATCGAGCTTCGCCTGCCGATGGCGCAGTTGTGCCGGGCGTCGCTGAGCGCAGGGCGCGGGCCGGATCCGGCAGTCCTGTCTTGGCTCGTCTCTGGGCTCGTCTTGGCGTCGGCGGCGATGGTGCTGGCCATGATGCCGTTGCTGCTGGCGGGACCGGTGGGCCATCTCTGGACCCGGAGCCTGGCCCGTCGGCGCTGGCGCGCCCTTGCGCTGTTCTCGCTCACCTATGGCGTGATCTGGACGATCGCCGCGCTGGTCTTGCTCGTCGTCGCGGCCGCCGTCGCCGGGACATGGCTCGGCGTGGTGCTGGTGCTGGCCCTGGCGCTGGCGTGGCAGTGCACGCCCGCGCGCCAGCGCTGTCTCAATCGCTGCCATCGCGTGCCGCGGCTTGCTGCCTTTGGCTGGGCAGCCGACCGCGATTGTCTCGTCTACGGTGCGTCCGCCGCCCTGTGGTGCATCGGCGCCTGCTGGGCGCTGATGCTGTTGGCGATGTCGCTCGCCGGGCTGCACCTGGTTGGGATCCTGGTCGTTTCCGTGTTCCTGATCGCCGAGCGTCGGCTACCGGCCCGCGCGGAACGCTGGCGGCTGCCGGTCGGAGACTGCGCTATAGTCTTGCGATGAAGCAGCTCCGCATTCCCGCCGTCTACATGCGCGGCGGCACCAGCAAGGGCGTGTTCTTCCTGAAGGACGACCTGCCCGCCGATCCCACCGAGCGCGAGAAGGTGCTGCTGCGCGTGATCGGCAGCCCCGACCGCTACGGCAAGCAGACCGACGGCATGGGCGGCGCCACCTCGAGCACCAGCAAGATCGTGATCCTGTCCAAATCGGCGCGGCCGGATTGCGACGTCGATTACCTGTTCGGCCAGGTGGCGATCGACAAGCCGGTGGTCGACTGGACCGGCAATTGCGGCAATCTCTCGACCGCGGTCGGGCCCGTTCGCCATCAGCACCGGCCTGGTGAGCGCGCCCAGCGACGGCACCGCCGTGGTGCGGATTTGGCAGGCCAACATCAAGAAGCGGATCATCAGCCACGTGCCGATGCAGGCCGGCGAGGTGCAGGAGCTGGGCGGCTTCGAGCTCGATGGCGTGGCCTTTCCCGCGGCCGAGGTGAAGCTCGATTTCCTCGAGCCCGCCGAAGGCGGCGCGCTGTTCCCGACCGGCCGACCGATCGACACGCTCGACGTGCCGGGCCTGGGCAAGGTCGAGGCGACGCTGATCGATGCCGGCAATCCCACGATCTTCGTCGATGCCGCGCGCTTGGGCCTGCAAAGGCACCGAGCTGCAGGGCGACATCAACGGCGACAAGAAGCTCCTGGCGCTTGCCGAAGCCGTGCGCGCGCACGGCGCGGTGGCGATGGGGCTCACCAAGACGGCGGCGGAGGCGACGGCCAAGCGCCCGGGCACGCCCAAGCTCGCCTTCGTCGCGAACCCCGCGCCCTACACCGCCTCCGACGGCAAGAAGGTCGAGGCGGCCGGCATCGATCTTCTGGCCCGCATCTTCTCGATGGGCGTGCTGCACCACGCCATGACCGGCACCGGCGCCGTGGCGATCGCCGCCGCCGCCGCGATCCCGGGCACGCTGGTCCATCGTGTGGCGCCGGCCGGCAGAGACGGACGCCTCCGCTTCGGCCATCCCTCCGGCACGCTCACCGTCGGCGCCGAGGCGCGCGAGGAAGCAGGCCAATGGGCGATCAAGAAGGTGATGATGAGCCGTTCGGCCCGCCGCCTGATGGAGGGATGGGTGCGGGTGCCGGGGTAGCGGGCTGAGTCATCTGAGCGTAGTGAAGGGTCTAGCGCATCCCAAACATGGGTGACGTTTCCTACTTACGGTCGAGTTCGAAGCGCCTGATCGTGTCCATCAGTTCGTCGGCGGGCGAATTTTCCATTCCCAGCATTTTCACGGCGCACTTTCGACACATGTTTGTTTCTCCGATCTTGTGCGTAGCCGTGTGCCGCCGTCACCTCGTCCAGCGCACAAAGTTGGCACCTTAAGTCGCCCCAGGCCGCGACTTTGACGCCATCACCATTGGTGGCTTGGGTCGAATCTGCGCCGCCGATCAATGTTGGCTTTGGCTTCCACTCCGATGAAGAGGATACGGGGCCTGTATGCCAGCCCCACTCAAGCGGGTTTGTACTCATGGGACCGACAATAACCGAGGTCGGATCGCGCCACCTAATTTGGTCATTAGAAGTTCAGGTGTCGGCGCTCAGCTTCGCGGCTTGTTCATCGGAATGAGGTAGTTCACCAGGATCAAGTCGACTTTCTCGTCACCGCTCAAGCCGTCAAAGTCCTCGGGATCGTGCGCTGGCTCGACCTTGCGGTCGATTCCCATCATCTCCCAGGGTTGAGCAATTGAGTTCTGCGGATAGAAGAGTGCGGCAAAGACGAGGGCGCGCCGTTCGCTCTCCGTCAGCTTGTGCCCTTCAGCATCGCGCGTGCTTCTCGAGTAGATGTCGTCCAACCCGAGCAAAGCCGCGCGTACCTCATCAGGAACCGGCGCCACGGAGTCGACCGTGCAAGGTATGCGATCGCCTTCGATCTCAGGCGTTGCCACCCCTGTCGCTCGGTCGAATTCCAGTGTGTACTGTGACGTCACCGTCCGGGACCGGATTGTTGAACCGCTGACATCGAGCGCACGGCAAATCAAGCTCGCGCCATTAGGCGTAGTGGCATGAAAAAGATCGCCAACGGCGATGATGGCGAGCGCAGCCTTGCGATCCGTCGTCATCAGCTGAACCTCTCCCACGCCGATTGGCGCGACATGCCGAGCGCGGCGCCGATCTCGGCCCAGCTCACTTCGCGCGCGCGCAGGAGGTCGACCACGCTCTGCAGCTGGCTGCCCTTGCCCTGGACCGTCTGCTCGATCGGGCTGAGGCGCTCGAGCAGTCGCTCTGTCGGCACCTCGTCGAGCGACATCGGCTTCGGGGCGGCGGGCTGTCGGCGATGATCTGGTTACAGAGCCCCACGCACTCATCACAGATAAAGACGCCGGCGGGGCCGGCGATCAGCTTCCTCACCTCGTGCTGCGACTTGAAGCAGAAGGAGCAGTAGAGCGTCCTGGTTTCGGCCATGGTGACCTCCCGTCAGGAATATCCTGACTGTCAGGCAAATCCTGACGAAATGCAAGGGGGGGTGGTGGAAAATGGAAAAAGCGGCCTAAAAGCCTTACGCCATTGGCATCGGACGTTTTCCACCGGGTGGAAAAGCGCGGTAAATCCGGGGCGTCAGCTCGTCGCCACCGCGACGCCCGCGCCGACGGCCACCAGCCCGAGCACCAGGGCGGTCGTCACCGGCTCGCCGAGCAGCAGCGTGCCGGCGGTCATGCCGATCAGCGGGTTGATGGTGATGGTGTTGGTGACGCGCGTCGGGCTCGCCCGGGTGAGGGCCAGCACCCAGAGGAAGAAGGCAAGCGCGCCGCCGCCGACCGCGAGATAGAGGCTGGTCCAGGCCTGCGCTTCATTGAAGGTGGCGAGCGTCGCGAGGCGGCCGGTGGCGAGGCTGAGGACGATCAGCGTGCCGCCGCCCACCGCCATGCCGGCCGCCAGGAAGCCCAGTGCGCTCGAGCGGCCGATGAAGGGGCGGGCGAAGACGCTGTAGAGCGCCATGCAGAGCGTGGCGCCGGCCATGATCAGGTCGCCGCGCCAGGCGCCCGCGGGAGCGGTCTTCAGGCTGGCGGTGAGCGCCAAGGCGACGCCGCCCATGGCGAGCAGCACGCCGATCGACTTGCGCCAGGTCAACGGCTCGATGCGCAAGGCGGCGCCGACCAGCATGGTCATCAGCGGCAAGGTCGAGAGAGCGAGTGTGCCGCGCGCCACCGTCGTGTAGGAGAGCGCCAGGTTATAGAAGACGAAGAACACCGCGTAGAACAGGAAGCCCAGCCCGGCGACCGCGGGCCAATCGGCGCGCGTCGGCCATTTGGGCCGGAGCAGCAGCGCCAGCGGCAAAATGCAAAGCGCGCCGCCGCCGAAGCGCACTGTCGCCAAGGTCAGCGGGTCGGCGCCGGTGATCAAAAAGCGCGTCGCGACTGCCGCCCCGCCACCCAGCGAGCTCGACAGCAGGGCAATGGCCACGCCTTGCCATTCGCCGGGGGCACGTTCGTTCATGGCACGAACGTGCCCGACCGGCTCGCCGAACCAATTACCTCATTGGTAGTTGTCCGCGCTGTCAGGCGCTCTCGTTGCTCAGCACGTCGCCGAACAGCTTCCAGGTCTCGCCGTCGAAGCGGGCCAGCTGCACCGACTGGATGGGATAGAAGTCGGTCGGGCTGGTGTTGATCTTGATGCCGGGCAGCAGGATCGGCACCACCAGGTCCTTCATGCTGGCCGCCTGCTTCATCAGGTTCTCGCGCGTGAGGTTGTCGCCGCACTGGGTCAGCACATGGCGCATCGTGCACGACACCGAGTAGGCATAGGTGTAGGAGGCGTCCGACAGGTTGCCCGTCGGCATGTATTTCTGCATCCACGCCTTCCATTCGAGGAAGTCGGGCGCAGTGGCCCACTGCGGGTCGGTCGGATCCTTGAGATACGCCGCGGTGATGATGCCCGTGCTGTTGTCGAGACCAGCCGGCTTCAAGGTCGAGGCGACCGAGGCCGCGACGTTGGCGAGGTAATGTGCGGGCTTCCAGCCGAGGTCGGCCACCTTGCGGATCGCCTGCGCCGCGGCCTTGGGCGCTGCGTCGTTGAAGAAGACATCGGCGCCGGAATCCTTGAGCTGGATGACCTGGCTGTCGACGGTGGGATCGGTGACCTCATAGCTCGCGGTCTTGATCAGGAACTTGTCCTTGTTCTTGCCGAAGCCCGCGATGAAGCCGTTGAGGTAGTCCTTACCCGAATCGTCGTTCTGGTAGAGCATGGCGACCTTGCCGTTGGGATGGTTCGCCATGATGTGCTTGGCGTAGATCGCCGCCTCGGTCGCATAGTCGGGCTGCCAGCCCATGGTCCACGGGAACTCCTTGGGGTTACCCCACTTCGAGGCGCCGGTCGCGACGAAGAGCTGCGGCACCTTCTTCTGGTTGAGGTACTTCTGGACCACCGTGTTGGTCGGCGTGCCGAGCAGCTGGTAGATCGCGAAGACCTGGTCATCCTCCACGAGCTTGCGCACCATCTCGACGGTCTTGGGCGGCTGGAAGCCGTCGTCGTAGGTGATGAAGTTGACCTTGCGGCCGTTGATGCCACCCCCGTCATTGACCATCTGCCAGAACGCGGTGATGCCCTTGCCGATCACGCCATAGGCCGACAGCGGCCCTGAATAGGGATTGGTGTGGCCAAGCTTGATCTCGCTGTCGGTGACGCCTGGATCGTACTTCTTCTGCGCGCCCACGATCGACGGAGCGGCGAGCGCGAATGCAGCAGTTCCGGCCGCGAAAGCGCGGCGACGAAGCTTGGCCATGAGGTTTCCTCCTTTGCACGCTCCGCTTCCGGAGTCGTTGGCGGAAGTGTCGCTCAGGACTTGGCGGCGAGGAAGGCCGCCAGCGCAGATTCACTCGCTGCGAATTGAGGCTCGCTGACGCGGCCGCAGAACAGCTCATAGCGCAGCCAGGCGCCATAGGTGTTGACGACGTCGCTGCGGCAATAGTCCGCCACTTCGGCCAGTCGGCCCTCCTGAACCATGGCCTCGACCTGACCGCCGTCGAGACCCGCCGGCTTGCCGGGCAAGCCGAGCACCCGGGCAAGCTCGTTCAGGCTGACCCGCGCGTGGCGTTCCTGAGCCGACAACAGATCGCAAAGGTCGACCATGTCATCACGGTTGCGGTCGAAGTACGGCCGGTTGACGAGAGCCGGCGCGCTCACCGAATGCATCATCGCGCGGTAGCGCAGCACCGGGAGGTCGAAAGTGTGCCCGTTGAACGTCACGAGACGCGCGGCAAGAGGCAGGAGGCGGTCGACGAAGTCCTGGATCAACTCGCGCTCGGAGGAACTTCCGGCGTGCGGCGCTTCCAGCCCGCTCGGCCGCCAAACGCCGTCGGCGCCGCGCACCGACAGCAGCGAGCCGATGCAGACGATGCGCTGGAAGATCTGGCGCGCCACCTTCTCGCCCATCTGTTTGCGCACCGACCAGTCGGGATGGCCGTCGAGCCCTTCGGCGACGGCAAAGGCCCGGACGTCGGGCACCGTTTCCAGGTCGAAGACCAGAACGACGTTGTCGCTCGTGCCACGCATGCGGGACCTCTAGAGCAAGTGGCCCGCGCGCTCGGCCTTGGTCCTGAGGTAATTCTCGTTGTGCCCGTTGGCCGGGAAGGAATGCGCCACGCGTTCCGCGACCTCGATGCCGTAGCGTTCGAGCTGGCTGATCTTCTCGGGATTGTTGGTCATCAGCCGCACCCGCTTGATGCCCATGCGGTTCAGCATGGTGGCGGCCGGCGCATAGATGCGCTCGTCGGCGTCGAAGCCGAGCTGCTCGTTGGCGTCGATCGTGTCGAAGCCGTCGTCCTGCAGTTCATAGGCGCGGAGCTTGTTGACCAACCCGATACCGCGGCCTTCCTGCGCCAGATAGAGCAGGACACCCGAGCCCTGCTTCGAAATCTGCTCGATGGCGCCGCGCAGCTGCACGCCGCAGTCGCAGCGCAGCGAGCCCAAGAGATCGCCGGTGAAGCATTCGGAGTGGAGCCGGATCAGCACCGGCTCAGTGGGATCGATCTCGCCGACCACGATGGCGAGATGCTCCTTGCCGCCGTCGCTGGGACGCCAGGCGAGGATGCGGGCATTCTCCGCACCCTCGAGCGGCACGTGCGCCTGCGCGACCTGCTGCAGGTTGCGTGCGGCGGTGTCTTCGTAGGAGAGCACGTCGGCGACATCGACATAGATCAGGTCCTGCTCGCGCGCCCAGTCGCGCCGCTTGTTGCCGGGGTCGCGGCTGAGCGGCCCCAGCACCACGGCCGGCAGCAGGCGTGAGATCTTGGCAAGCTCGATCGCGGTCTCGGCGACGCGCGGCGCATGGCTCACCACCGGCCGCGACAGCGAGCGCAACGCCACATGGCGGCCGGCCTCCTCGTTTTCGTGCGGCGCCAGGATGATGTCGACCGGAACGCCCTCGGGCAGCTCGAGCGTGATCGGCTTGTTGGTCTGCCCCATGCCGCCCGCGATATGCGGCGGAATCTCCATGCCGATCGCCTCGACGCGGCGACGGGTGGTGACCAGCACCGGGGCGTTCTGGGCCAGCCCCAGCAGGCGCTGCAAGGCGCGCGGGCCGCAGGATTCGGCGGCGATCACCAGGCCGCCCTGGCCGTCATCGTCGCGCAGCACGACGATGCCGCCGCGTCGCAATTCGGCCATGGCGCGCTCGACGGCAGTGAGCGCAGTGGCGGTGCGGGAATGAAGCTGGCCCGTCATGTCGCTATATCTAGCACGGCGCGGCCATTTTGCCGAAGTGAACCGCTTTTGCAGGGGCACCGTAACAAGTAAAGTGCAGGCCATGGACGCATCAGGCACCGGAATGACGGGCAACCACCGCGGCAAGAAAATTTTGCTGGTCGACGACGACCAGGCATTGCGCACGGTGCTCGCCGAGCAGCTCGACCTTTACGACGGCTTCACGACCATTCAGGTCGGCACGGCGGCCGAGGGGCTGGAGAAGGCCAAGCTCACCCACTACGACGCGGTGCTGCTCGATATCGGCCTGCCCGACATGGATGGCCGCGAGCTCTGCAAGCTGATGCGCCGCCAGGGCGTGCGCGCGCCGGTGATCATGCTGACCGCGGCCGACAGCGACGCCGACACCATTCTGGGGCTGGAATCCGGCGCCAACGACTACGTCACCAAGCCGTTTCGCATCAACGTCCTGCTGGCGCGGCTGCGCGCCCATCTGCGCCAGCATGAGCGCAGCGAAGATGCGGTGATGACCATCGGCCCCTACGAGTTCCATCCCGCCGCCAAGATGCTGATGGAGAAGGGCGGCAAGAAGAAGATCCGGCTGACCGACAAGGAAGCCTCGATCCTGAAGTACCTGTTCCGCGCCGGCGACCGGCCGGTGGCGCGCGACGTGCTGCTGAACGAGGTGTGGGGCTACAACGCCGGCGTCACCACGCACACGCTCGAGACGCACATCTATCGCCTGCGCCAGAAGATCGAGAAGGATCCGACCAGCGCGGCGATCCTGATCACCGACCGAGGCGGTTATCAACTCCAGCCTTAGCAAGAACCCGGGCAAACCCGCGGTAACGCGCTCGGTTCCGTTCAGCATCACGCTGCTGACGCTGATGGGGCTGATCGTCGTGCCGCTCGCCTCGGCGCTGTTGTGGCTGGGCTGGCATGCCGTCGATGTGCTGGAGCAGCGCAGTGTCAACCAGCGCATGTCCGCGCTCGACTATGCCGTGGCCACCACGCTCACCGATGGGCTGCGCACCATCACCGCGGTCGGGCTGACGCTCGCTGAAGCGCCAAGCTTCCACGCCGCGGCCGGGCATGAGGCCGACGATGAACGCCGCCGCCAGCTCGTGGCGGTGCTTGGCCGCCATCCGGCGGTGGCCGCGGCTTATGTCGGCTATCCCGACGGGCACTTCCTCTATGCCGGCCGGCTCTCGCAGTTTCCCGCCGAGCGGAGGATCGAGTTTGCCGCGCCCAACGCCGATGCGATCGTGCTGCGCACCGTCGACGGCGAAGGCCCGGCGCGCCGCGAGACCTGGATGGTGGCGGGCGCGGGCGGCGCGCCGCGCTCGCGGCCCGACAGCTACGACCCTAGGGTGCGGCCCTGGTACGTCGAGGCCGAGGCCAAGCAGGCACCGATACTGACCGAGCCCTATCGCTTCGCCTGGTCGACCGAACCCGGCATCTCCGCCGGCCTGCCGATGCGCGGCGGCGGGGTGATCGGCTTCGACTTCACGCTGGGCACGCTGTCACGCCTGATGGGCGACTACAGGATCACGCCCAACACCATCGTGCTGATCTCGATGGGCACCTCCGACGTGCTGATCGAGACCGATCCCTGCAAAACCGACAGCGAGGGCTGCTTTCCCGAGGATGGCGCCGCGCGGAAGGTGCTGCGGCAGACGGTGCTGGAAGGCGACCGGGGCCAGCGCCTGACGCGCGAGGTCGAGGCGGGCGGCCGCGACTACAAGATCTTCGTGCATTCTCTGCCGGCGGCGCTCGGCCGGCCGCTCGCCATCGCCGCCGCCGTGCCGATGGAGGAGCTGTCGGCCGATAGCCGCGTGCTGCTCGACCGCGCGGCGATCCTGGCTGCCGTTGCGGTCAGCCTCGCGATCTTCGCCGTGCTGGTGACGTCGCTGCTGGTCTCGCGCTCGACGTCGCGGCTCGCCGCCAAGACCGAGCGCATCCGCCATCTCGACTTCTCCGACACCGTGCCGGTCACGAGCCACATCACCGAGATCCGCCGTCTGTCCGACGCCATCGAGCGCATGCGCGAGGGGCTGGAGGTGTTCGGCCGCTACGTGTCGAAGGACCTGGTTACCCAGATCATGCGTTCGCCAACCGCCACCGGGTTGGGCGGCACGCGGCGCGACCTCACCGTGATGTTCACCGACATCGAGGGCTTCTCGCGCATCAGCGAGAGCATCGAGCCCGAGCTCCTGACCAGCCGGCTGTCGCGCTACTTCGAGGCGCTGGGGGCGGCGATCTCGGGCAATCGCGGCATGATCGACAAGTACATCGGCGACAGCGTCATGGCCTTCTGGAACGCGCCCGAGCCCGATCCCGACCATATCTCCAATGCCGTGCGCGCGGCCCTGCAGGCGGCCGACGCCAGCCGCAGGCTGGCCGACAAATGGCGCCAGCGCGGCCGGCCGGCCTTCCGCACCCGCATCGGCCTCCATACCGGGCCCGCGCTGGTCGGCAATGTCGGAGGGCGCGAGCGCATCAACTACACGCTGGTCGGCGCGGTCGCGAACCAGGCCTCGCGCCTGGAAGGCCTCAACAAGATCTACGGCACCGACATCCTGGCGAGCGGCGAGGTGGCGAGGCCGACCGTCGCGCGCTTCGTCTGGCGCCACATCGATCGCGTCGTCGCGGCCGGCACCACCGAGGTGCTGGAGATCTACGAGCCGATGGGCGAGATCGCGACGGCGGCCGATCATGCCGAGTTCCTCGATTTGTGGCGGACGGCGCACGATGCCTATGACAAGGGCTGCTTCGAGCAGGCGTTGGCGGGCTTCAAGGCAGCGCAAGCGCTCAGGCCTGACGATGCGCCGTGCCGCACCTTCGCCGAGCGCTGCACCGCGCTGGTCCGCGACGGCCTGCCAGAGGGCTGGGACGGCGCATGGCATTTCGACAAGAAGTGAGCCATCCTGCTTGAAAGAATTGGCCGACAAGGAATCGGCCGGAGGCCTGCATCATGAGTACTGAACGCATCTACTCCCTGCCCGTCGAGATCACCGAGTGGAAGTTCGATGGCGCCACCGAGATCGCCTTCAACTGGGAATACGACGACGGTTCGGCGGCGCTGCTCGAGCTCTATGAGAAGGGCAAGAAGCAGCAGTGGGATGCCTCGACGCGTCTCGACTGGACGCTCGAGCTCAATCCCGACAATCCGATGGAGCTCAAGGACGAGGCAATCTCGATCTACGACACGGACTATTGGCGCAAGATGACCGACAAGGAGAAGTCGTGGTTGCGCCGCGAGCTGCAGGCCAATTCGATCAGCCAGTTCATGCATGGCGAGCAGGGCGCGCTGATCGCGACCGCCAAGATCGTCGGCACGGTGCCCGACATGAACGCCAAGTTCTACGCCGCCACCCAGGTGATGGACGAGGCGCGTCACGTCGAGGCCTACAAGCGGCTCCTGCACGAGAAGTTCCAGCTCGCCTATCCGATCAACAACGCGCTCAAGACTCTGCTCGAGCAGACGCTGACCGACCGGCGCTGGGACATGACCTATCTCGGCATGCAGGTGCTGATCGAAGGTCTGGCGCTCGCCGCCTTCCAGTCGATCCGCGACAAGGCCGGCAATACGCTGGCCGGCGCCGTCAATGCCTATGTCATGCAGGACGAGGCGCGGCATGTGTCGTTCGGGCGGCTCGCCTTGCGCGACTACTATCCGCATCTCTCCGACGCCGAGCGCGACGAGCGCGAGGAGTTCGCGGTCGAGGCACTCCATTTCATGCGCGACCGCTTCAACCAGTCGGAAGTTTGGGAGCGGCTCGGCCTGCCGGCCAAGATGCTCGACGAGATCCACTACAATTCAAAGCAGATGAACTCGTTCCGCGGCCGCCTGTTCAGCCGCGTCGTGCCGACGATCAAGGACATCGGCCTGTGGGGCGAGCGCATCCAGAAGGCGTTCGCCGAGATGGGTGTGATGGACTACGCCAAGATCGACGTTGCCGAGCAGCTCGCCAATGACGGCAAGGTGGCGGACGACTTCGACAAGAAGATGTTCGTGGAAAAGGCGATCGCGGCCGAATAGCCGGCGGCGGATCCTAATCGCGGCCGCGCTGCCGGTAGCTGGCGGGGATCACGCTGCGGCCGAACTCGGCCGGTGGCCGTGCCTTGGCCATCGGCCTGGCCAAAGGCTCAGGCGCCGGCGCGGCCGGTTCGATGGCCGGCGGATTGGCGGCGCGGCGCAGCTGGGCGTTGTGCATCAGCACGTTCGCCGTCGCCAGCGTCGTTGCCAGCCCGACCACCATCCAGGTTACCGCCCAAGCGATATGCCGCATATTCGCCCCCAGCTTGCAGTCTGTTCCCGGATCGCTACCTGCCCGGGTAACTCTGCACTTCCAATGCCAATACTACATGGTTCCCGGCGGGCCGCCAACCGCTTTCACAATGCCGTGCAATCGCCCCATCGCGGACCGTGTGAATTGACCCCCAGTGCTAGAAGCGTCGGCGGGCTTGCTGGGGGAGAATTGCCATGCGTTCCGTACTGCACCGTACGCTTATTGTCGCCGGTCTGGCTGCAGCCTGTCTGGTTGGGCCGGCATTGGCCCAGGAACCTGTCCGCGTGCGCGGCACGATCGAACGGGTGGAGGGCGCCGCCTATGTCGTGAAGACGCGCGATGGCCAAACGGTGAAGGTGACGATGGGCGACAAGCCGCTGTTCGTCGCCATGGTCAAAGCCAGCATGGCCGATATCAAGCCCGGCATGTTCGTCGGTTCGACCGCCATGCCGGACGCCGACGGCAGCCTCAAGGCGGTCGAGGTTCACATCTTCCCCGAAGCGATGCGCGGCACCGGCGAGGGCCACCGTCCTTGGGACCTCAAGCCTCAGGCCACCATGACCAATGCCAACGTCGAGACGGCGGTCGCCGGTGTGAGCGGCCAGAAGCTCACCGTGAAGTACAAGGGCGGCGAGAAGACGCTGTTGGTCACGCCCGAGACCGTGGTCGTGAGCTACGCGCCGGGTGACGCCAGCGACGTGAAGCCGGGCACCGGCATCTTCATCGCCGCGGCGCAGAAGATGCCCGACGGCACGCTGCAGACGCCGCGCATCACCTACGGCAAGGACGGCCTTGTCCCGCCGATGTAGGCGCTACACCACGTCGTAGGTGATCTCGACCTCGGGGCCGAAGCAATGGCCCTGGCAGGTCAGGATCCAGTTATTGGCGAGGTCGTCGGCGGTGTAGATGTCGTTCTTGGCCAGCACGATCTTGCCCTTGATGCGCTTGGCCGCGCAGGAGGCGCAGAAGCCTTCCTCGCAGGACGACAGCGGATTGAGCCCGGCGGCGCGGGCCGCCTCGAGGATCGACTGGCCCTTCTTGTAGGGCACCTTGTGCACTTTGTTCTCGAAATGGATGGTGATCTCGCTCGGGATCACATCGCCTTCGTCCTGCGGCTCGACCGGCACGGCGTCATTGCCCGACGCCTCGAAGCGCTCGATGCGCACCCGCTCGCGCGGCATGCCGGCATCGGCCAGGGTGCGCTCGATCAAGGTCATGAACGGGCCGGGGCCGCAGAGATAGGCCTCGCCGCTCTCGAAGCCTTGCAGCGCCGCCCGGATCTCCTCGGCCTTGGTCAGACCCTGCTCGGCATCGAGATGGTGGATCACCTCCAGGCGGCTCGGGTGATTGGCGATCAGCGACAGCAGCTCGGCGTCGAAGATGATCGAAGGCTTGTCGCGGTTGGCGTAGAACAGGCGGATGCGGCGCGTGCCCGAGCGCAATGCGCTTTTGATGATCGACATCATGGGCGTGATGCCGCTGCCGCCGCCGAACAGCAGCAACGGCACATTGCTGTCGCTCAGCACGAAGCGCCCGGCCGGCGGCAGCACGTCGAGCGTGCCGCCTTCCTTCAGCTGATCGTTGAACCAGTTGGAGCCTTTGCCGCCCGCGACGCGTTTTACCGTCACCTTGAGCTGGCCATCGATCTCCGGCGCGCTCGACAGCGAGTAGCAGCGGTTGAAGGCGCCCTCGCCGTGGGGCACCCGGAAGGTCAGGAACTGGCCGGCCCGGTACTTGAACTTGTCGGCGAGGTCGGCCGGCACGTCGAGCACGAAGGAGCGCGCATCGGGCGTTTCCTGAACGATCTTGGAGATGCGCAATTGGTGGTAAGCCATTGATAAATCCACGTTCTCTAGCTGCGATTTCCCGAGGGACTCTCCTACCAGAATGTGGTAGGTTAGAAAAATGAACGGAGCGTCATCTTTGTCGCGCTCCGGCATGGGAATGGACAAGTTTCGGCGCCAGGAGGCAAGGCCCATGACGACACAGAAGATTTACCAGCTGCCGGTCGAAATCACCGACTGGAAGTTCGACGGCGCGACCGAGATCGCCTTCAACTGGGAATATGACGACGGCTCGGCCGATCTGCTGAACCTTTACGAAAAGGGCAAGCAGCAGCAGTGGGACACCTCGACACGCCTCGACTGGTCCCAGGAGCTGTTCGAAGGCAACCCGATGGGCATGTCCGACGAGACCATTCCCATCTACGGCACGCCCTTCTGGGACAAGATGACCGAGAAGGAGCGCGACTGGCTGCGGTTCAATCTCCAATGCCATTCGATCTGCCAGTTCATGCATGGCGAGCAGGGCGCATTGATCGCGACGGCGAAGATCGTCAACACCGTGCCGGACATGAACGCCAAGTTCTATGCCGCCACCCAGGTGATGGACGAGGCTCGCCATGTCGAAACCTACAAGCGGCTGATCCACGAGAAGTTCAAGTCGGCCTATCCGATCACCGAGTCGCTGAAGAACCTGCTCGAGCAGACGTTGAGCGACCGGCGCTGGGACATGACCTATCTCGGCATGCAGGTGCTGATCGAGGGCCTGGCGCTGGCCGCCTTCCAGCGCATCCGCGATTCGGCCAAGAACAACCTCGCCGCTTCGGTGAACGCCTACGTCATGCAGGACGAGGCGCGCCACGTCACCTTCGGCCGCATGGCGTTGCGCGAGTACTATCCGCAGCTCTCCGACGCCGAGCGGGCCGAACGCGAGGAGTTCACCGTCGAGGCGCTCTACTTCATGCGCGACCGCTTCAACCAGGCCGAGGTCTGGCAGCGTTCGGGCCTGCCGGTCGATAAGCTGATGGAGCACGCCTACAACTCGGGCGCCATGCAGTCGTTCCGCTCGCGTCTCTTCACCCGCATCGTGCCGATCCTCAAGGAGATCGGCCTGTTCGGGCCCAAGGTGCAGAAGGCACTGGGCGACATGGGCGTGATGGAATACGCCAAGATCGACGTCGAGAAGCTTCTGGGCAACGACCTCAAGGTCGCCGAGGATTTCGACGCCAAGAAGTTCGTGGAAAAGGCCATCGCCGCCGAGTAGGCGCTCGAGCAACGCCAATGAGAAGGGGGCCTTTCGGCCCCCTTTTCATGCCCGGTAGAAGGGCTTGTCACCCTTGATCGTGACACGGTGTCCGTGCCGCACCTGCGGGTGATAATCGAAGGTCGCGCGATGCAGCGCACAGCGATTGTCCCAGAAGGCGACGGAGTTGGTGGTCCAGCGGAAACGGCACTGGAATTCCGGCGTCTCGGCGTGGCGCACCAGCATCTCGAGCAGCGCATCGCTCTCATGCTTGCGTAGTTCCATGATGCGCGTGGTGAAGCCGCGATTGACGAACAACGCCTTGCGGCCGGTCACCGGATGGCTGCGCACCACGGGGTGCACCGCCTCGGGGAACTTCTTGTCCGAGCGCGCATAGGCGTCCTTCGAATAGACGTGTGCGCTGGTGTGCAGCGCCGTCAGCCCCTCGCATAGCCGCTTGATCGGCTCGGAGAGGGTCTCGTAGGCGAGATACATGTTGGCGAAGGCGGTGTCGCCGCCGCTCGGCGGGCTCTCGTGCAGGTAGAGGATCGAGCCCATCGGCGGCTCGGGCTCGCACGACATGTCGGAATGCCAGACCTCGCCCGTGGCGATCTTGGTGGTCTCGTCGGCATGCACGACGCGGATCTCGGGATGGCCCTCGACCTCGGCCTTGGCGGCGGGATGGACCAAAAGCTCGCCGAACAGGCGGCCCAGCGCCTTGTGCTGCTCGACGGTCATCGTCTGGTCGCGGAAGAAGATTACCTGGTGCGCCATCAGCGCGTCGTGCAGCGCGCTGGCTTGAGCGTTCGACAGGGCGGCGAGGTCGACGCCGGAGATCTCCGCGCCGATGGCGGGCGTGAGCTTGGCGATCGACAGGGTCATTTGCAGGTCTCCACCTTGGGCGGCGCGTCGAGCACCGTCGCCACCTTGGAGATATCAAGGCAGCGCGCGCCGATCCAGCCCCGCTCCTGCACGAACAGCGCGAAACGCGAGAAGGTCGCGGCCTGCTCCGGCGCCGTCGGCCGGGTGCGGGCCAGCAGCCAGGCCAACGCGTAGATGTTCGAGGTGGCGAAGTCGGCCGCCGCCACGTCGAGATCCTTGTTCCACAGAGCGGCGTTCTTGGCCGCCGCGCCCGTCGGATCGGCGAGGCCCGCCAGCCAGGCATGGGCATTGCTGGCCAGCGCATAGGGTCCGCCTTGCTGTGCCTTGAGGGCCTTCACCTGCTGCGCCACCGCGAGATAGGGCTGGCCTTCGATGGTACTGCCGGCGCAGCCGGGCTGACGGCACAGCAGGGTGAAGGTGAGGTACTCGGCCAGCGTGTTCTCGATATTGCCGTTGTTGTGCTGGCGCCACGCCCGCGCGAGCTGCAGCCCCTGCACCAGCTCGCGGCCGTCCCACGGCTTGCTGGCTTGCGGCGTGTCGCGCTCGAGCTCGCCGATCACCACCTGCGCCGCCGCCTGCCATTCCGGCGGCACCTGCGCCCGCGCGGAGCAGGCGACGAGCAACAGCAGCACACTAAGGAAGTACCTCATCAATACCTGCGGGCGCGCTTGCGGTCCCGGCTTTCGTATTGAACGAGGTCGTCGGCGCGCAGTTCCGTGGCGTCGCGCGGCATCAGGCGCCGCGCCTGGGCGGGCGTGATCAACGGATAGTGGCGCACGTCGCAAAGCGCCGCGCCGACCTCCCAGCAATCCTCCGCATTGGTCACCCACATCTCGGTGGGAAAGCGCCGCAGGTCGACCGGCACGGAATAGGTGCGCAAGCTCTTGCGCTGCTTGTTGGTGTATTCGTGGAAGTACGACATCGCGAGCTCACGCAGGCTGCGATACACCGGGTCGCGCCAGCGCAGCCAGACGTGGTTGCTCTTGGAGATCGCCCCCCAGCAGCGGCCGCGCTGGAACACCGCGACGACATGGTCGGAATCGCCCTTGGCGGTCAGGTCCAGGAGCAGCGGCGGCTCGCCCTGCAGCCAGAGCGCGCAGGCCGCGGTGAAAGCCGCCTCGATGCAGTGCGCCTGGCGGTGCTCCAGCACGCCGCGCACCGAGCGCAGCGTGTCGCCCTGCTGCTCGAAGTTGGCATGCAAGCCGATCACGAATTCCTGGATTTGCTCAGGTGTCTTCAGCGCGCACAGGACGGCGCCTTCTTTGGCGGCCAGTCCGAGGTCGGCAGGTTTTGGATGTTTTAGCCGCACCTTCACGTACAGGTGGCCTTTCGGGTTGGTGGAGCTGAGGGGGATCGAACCCCTGACCTCCTCATTGCGAACGAGGCGCTCTCCCAGCTGAGCTACAGCCCCCCACTTCCCGAGGTGACCGCGCGGATAATGCCTGCTGAGCCACCTGTCAAGCAAACGGCCCTATGCTAGCGCATACCCACCTCACCCTGAGGAGGCGCGAAGCGCCGCCTCGAAGGGTAGGCTACAAACATGGTGCTCGTTCCATCCTTGAAACGCGCCCTCGGGCGCTCCTCAGGATGAGGCAGGGATGCTACCTTCCGGCTCACTTTTCATGGAGATCGCAGCGTGGCAAACGGCAAGAAGGTGGTGCAGACCGACAGCGCGCCCAAAGCGCTCGGGCCCTATTCGCAGGCCATCGCGGCGGGCGGCATGATCTATTGCGCGGGCCAGATCCCGCTCGATCCGGCGAGCGGCAACATCGTGGCGGGCGGCGTCGCCGAGCAGACCCATCAGGTGCTGAAGAACCTGCGCGCCGTGCTCAAGGCCGCCGGCAGCGACCTCGACCGCGCCGTCAAGACCACGGTGTTCATCAAGAACATGAACGACTTCGCCGCCATGAACGAGGTCTACGGCCGGCCCGAGTATTTCGGCAGCGCCGCGCCCGCGCGCTCGACCGTCGAAGTGGCGCGCCTGCCGCGCGACGTGCTGGTCGAGATCGAAGTCGTAGCCCTTGCCTGATGTGTGGCCTGATATGGGCTCCTGGCTGCTGAACTGGGCGATCGGGCTTGGCTCAGCCGTCCTGTTCGTCATCGTCATTGTCCACCTGCTGCTGTCGCTGCTGCTGATCATCCCGAGCTGGCGGATCCTGTCGCGCGCCGGCTACTCGGGCGCGCTGTCGCTGTTTCATCTCGTGCCCGTGATCGGCTCTTTCATCGTCATGGCCATCCTTGCCTTCGGCGAGTGGCCCGCCGGCGAGGCGGGGCGGCGCTGATGGCGGAGCTCACGGCGCTGGCGGGCATCCTCGGGCTGAGCGGCGCCTTCACCCTGGTGGGGCTGGTGCTGGCCGGCTGGATGGCGTGGCGCATCGTCGAGAAGGCGGGCCTGCCGGGCTGGGCGGGACTGGGCGCGATGCTGCTCACCCTCACCGGCGTCGGCACGGTGGTGCCGCTGGTCCTGCTCTGGGTGTTCGCCTTCATGCGCTGGCCGCGCGACGAGATGGTGCCCGCACTGCCCGGCGCGCAGCCGGCATCTGCGGCGCCCCCGAAGGCCTTGCCCGATCGGCGCGGCTGGCGGCTCGACGGCGGCGGCGTGTCGCTCGCTTTCGACGGCTCCTCGCCATCGTATCGCCTGACCGGCGGCCCGGCCGCTGAGCCGACCGATCTCGTTGTGCCCGATCCCTCGGTGGGCAAGCCGCATGCGCGGCTGCTGACCGCCGGCACGCGGCTCGGCCTTGAAGACCTCGGCAGTGCCGGCGGCACTTATATCGACGGCGCGCGGCTGCTGCCCGAGCACGGTCCGCGCGACATTTCGGCCGCCCGTTCGATCCGCCTGGGCAGCGTCGAACTGACGTTGTCACGCGTGTGAAATGGGCTTTGACCTGCAACCACCGTTGAGTAGGGTGCGCGGCCGGCGGCTTGCCGGCGGCGGAGGACTATTAAGCCGATGACCTCGCTGTTGATTCTCATCGACAAGATTATCGACATCTACACCTGGATCGTGATCGCGAGCGCGATCGCGAGCTGGCTGGTGGCATTCGGCGTGGTCAATACCCGCAACCAGTTCATCCGCTGGGTGGTCGATTTCCTCTACCGCATCACCGAGCCGGCCCTGCGGCCGATCCGCCGCGTGCTGCCCAACCTCGGCGGCGTCGACATCTCGCCGGTGATCCTGCTGCTCGGCCTGTTCTTCCTGCGCAGCCTGCTGTGGGAATACTGGCCGCGTTGAGCGATCCGTCTTTTCTGAGACGCAGCATGAACGGCGTGACGATCGAGCTTCGCGTCCAGCCACGGGCACGGCGCACTGCGCTCGAGACAGCGGGCGAGGGGCTCAGGGCGTCAGTGACCGCGCCGCCGGAAGACGGCAAGGCCAATGACGCCGTGATTGCCCTGCTTTCGCAAGAATGGCGCCTGCCCAAGTCCGCCTTCGCCGTCATCAAGGGTGCCGCGGCACGACACAAGACCCTGAGTGTCAGCGGCGAACCGGCGAACATCGTGACCCGCATCGGCGAGTGGATGCGCGCGCATGGCTGACGCCAAGCTGATCGACGGCAAGGCCTATGCACTCCGCCTGCGCGAGCGCGTGGCCAAGGGCGTTCGCGAATTGCTTGCCGCCAAGGGGCTCCGGCCCGGCCTCGCCACCGTGCTGGTCGGCGACGATCCCGCGAGCCAGGTGTACGTGAAGAGCAAGGGCCGGGCCGCGGCCGAGCTCGGCATGGCAAGCTTCGATCATCGCCTGCCGGCCGACACCAGCGAGACCGAGCTTTTAGCGCTGATCGCCTCGCTGAATATTGATCCCACCATCCACGGCATCCTGGTGCAGTTGCCGCTGCCCAAGCACATCGACACTGCGCACGTGCTGCGGGCTGTAGATCCGAACAAGGATGTCGACGGCTTCCACCCCATCAATGTCGGCCGGCTGAGCTCGGTCGCGCCCGGCGCGCCGCTCGATTTCCCGGTGCCTTGCACGCCGCTCGGCGTGTCGATGCTGCTCGCCGACGCGCTGGGCTCGCTCGCCGGCAAGACGGCCGTCGTGGTCGGCCGCTCGAATCTGGTCGGCCGCCCGGTGGCGCAACTGCTGCTGCGCGCCGATTGCACGGTGACCATCGCCCATTCGCGCACGCGCGACCTGCCCGCGCTCTGCCGCAGCGCCGACATCTTGGTGGTGGCGATCGGCAAGCCCGAGTTCGTGCGCGGCGACTGGATCAAGCCCGGTGCTGCGGTGGTCGACGTGGGCATCAATCGCCTGCCGGCCGACAACGGCCAGGGAGGGGGCCAGGGAGGGGGCAAGAGCCGGCTGGTCGGCGACGTCGCCTTCGCCGAAGCGCTCAAGGTCGCCGGCCACCTCACGCCCGTGCCCGGTGGCGTCGGCCCGATGACTGTGGCTTGCCTGATGTACAACACGCTTCAGGAAGCGCGCCGAGCCGCCGGCCTGCCGTTCGCGGCGATCTAGTTCTTCGACATCCCCGCGACCAGCGCCGTCACGTTGTGGCGCATCAGAGCCTCGTAGGTCGCGGCCGGTCCGCCGGGCTTGGAGAGCGCGTCGCTGTAGAGGCGCGGGCCGACGGTGGCGCCGGAGTCGTGGGCGATCTCGTCGACCAGGTTGGGGTTGGTCATGTTCTCGATGAACAGCGCCTTGATCTTCTGCTCGCGCACCTGGCGGATCAGGTTGGCGACATCGCGCGCCGTCGGCTCGTTGTCGGTGTTGTAGCCGCGCGGCGCGCTGAAGCCGACGCCATAGGCGCGCGCAAAGTAGCGGAACGAGTTGTGGCCGGTGATCGCCTTGCGCTGGTTCTCCGGCACGCGCGCGATCTCGGCGCGGATCCAGCGATCGAGGTCGGCGAGGCGCTGGTCGTACGCGGCGGCGCGCGCGCGATAGAGAGCGGCGCTGGCGGGATCGGCGGCCGCCAGCCCGTCGGCGATGGTGGCGACGTAGCGGCGGGTGCAGGCGACATCCTGCCAGCAATGCGGGTCGCTCTCCTGCGCCGCCCCCGCCGCGGCCACGATGTGCCGGCCCTTGAAGCTCGCCGCCTCGGCCAGGCGATCGATCCAGCCCTCGAAGCCCAGGCCATTGCTCACCAGCACCTGCGCCTGGGCAAGCGTGCGCGCATCGCTGGGCTTGGGCTGATAGGTGTGGGCGTCGGTGTCGGGGCCGACCAGCACCGCGACGTCGACCCGATCGCCGCCGACATTGGCCACGAGGTCGCCCAGGATCGAGAAGGTCGCCACCACCTTTAGCTTGGTCTCCGCCGCCGCCTGGGGGGCGGCGAGCGGCAGCAGCCAAAGAACGGCGAGAAGGGCACGCAGCGGCATTTGTTACTGTGTAACAAATGCCAACCGCCTTGTCACAGCGTCTTGGCGAGTGCCGCAAGTTGGTCGGTGGCGATGCCCCAGCCGGTCCTGTCAACCCGCCTGAAAATCGAGCCAGCGCGGCGTGTGGCCCGTCGCCTCGAAAAAGCGCAGCAGGTCGGCGAGCGAAATCGCCGAGGTCATGGCATTGGTGAGCGGATGGGCGTTGATCGGCCCCTCGGACTGCAGCTCGCGGTCGAGCACGAGCGTCACCTGATGGCCGGTGTCGTTGATCACCGCGAAGGGCGTCACCGAGCCGGGCTCCACGCCAAGATATTTGCTGAGCCGCTCGGGACTGCCGAAGGAGAGCCGGCCGGCACCGAGCATCTCGCCCAGGCGCTTGAGGTCGATGGCGCGGTCCTCCAGCGCCACCACCAGCCACATCTCCTCCTTCTTGTTGCGCAGGAAGAGGTTCTTGATGTGATGGCCGGGCAGGGCGCCGCGATGGGCCTTGGCCTGCTCGACGGTGAAGACCGGCGCGTGCTCGACGGTGTCGTGGGCGAGGCCCAGTTCCTCGAGACGGGCGAAGAGTTGTTGCGGGCTCAGCATCGGGCTACATCAAGGTGGATGAAAGGCATCGTCCTGTCAGGCGGCAGCGGCACGCGGCTTTACCCGATGACCCGGGCCGCGAACAAGCAGCTCCTGCCGGTCTACAACAAGCCGATGGTCTACTACCCGCTCACCACGCTGATGCTGGCGGGGTGCCGCGAGATCCTGCTGGTCGTCAATCCGCAGGACGAGGAGCCCTATCGCCGCCTGTTCGGCGACGGCCGGCAGTGGGGCCTCGAGATCAGCTACGCCGTGCAGCCCAAGCCGGGCGGCATCGCCGAGGTGTTCATCGTCGGCCGCGACTTCGTGGGCAACGGACCGCGTCGGCCTGATCCTGGGCGACAATCTGTTCTACGGTGACGCGCTGCCGGCGCTGGCCGAGCGCGGCGCCAAGGGCAAGGGCGCGGTGATCTATGCCTACTGGGTGAGCGATCCCTCGGCCTATGGCGTGGTCGAGTTCGACAAAACCGACAAGCCGCTGTCGATCGTCGAGAAGCCCAAGGAGCCGCGCTCGAACTGGGCGGTGACCGGACTCTATTTCTACGACGCCGATGTCTGCGAGATCGCCGCCTCCCTTCCGCGCTCGGCGCGCGGCGAGCTCGAGATCACCGACGTCAATGCGGAGTATCTCAAGCAGGGCCGGCTCACCGTCGAGAAGCTCGGCCGCGGCTATGCCTGGCTCGATACCGGCACGCCGTCGAGCCTGCTGCGCGCCGCGCAATTCGTCGAGACGGTCGAGGACCGCCAGGGCCTGCAGATCGGCAGCCCCGAGGAGGTCGCCTGGCGCAAGGGCTATATCGACGATGCGGGGCTCCAGAAGCTCATCGGGCCGATCAAGAACAGCGAATACGGCAAGTATCTGCAGCTTCTTTTGGCCCGCGGCTGAAGGCCCCACGGCGAGGCGGCGGACTTGCCAATCCGGCGGAAAACCCCTATCACCACCGCCTTCCGGCACCTACCCGGCCGGATACGGAGCGCGGGCGTAGCTCAGGGGTAGAGCACGACCTTGCCAAGGTCGGGGTCGAGGGTTCGAATCCCTTCGCCCGCTCCAATCTTTCTATCAGTCGTTACAACGGTTTGAACCGCTTTCGCGGGCTTCGCAGGCTGGGCGACTTTGGGTGAAGTTGCGCGCGCGAGTTGCGCGCCACCAGTTATTGAGCGCTCGGCGGCATCCCGAAGGTGTTCGACGTCGGCTTTGGCGTAGACGCGCTCCAGCGTCTTGGGTGCTGGTCGCCCGTCTCCCTCCGAAGCGTCCTGAACGCCTTCTTGACGCTTTTGACCGGCTGTTCCTTCCACGTGATGACGTGGCTGATAGTGGCGCGTCGCGGCGACGCAGCGGTGCGAGCAGCCGCGCCGGCGGCACGTTTCTTTTTGCGATGCTCGACGCCTGGAAGTCATTGAGGCGTAGGGCATTCGGGCGGCCGCCCCTGGGCACTATTTCCGCTTCCGCGCTCAAACCCACGCGTCGTTCAGTTCCACGCCCAACAGGCTCTTGCCCTGGATCTCGACATTGGTGTCGAAGTCGAGCATTGCGTGGTGCGTCGCGGTGTTCATGTCGCGGAAGAAAATCTGCATGGCGTGGCTGTCGTGTGCAGCGCCGGCGCCGGCGCCTTCGAACAGCCTGTTGCACGCACGCCGGCACAGCTCGGTGGCGTAGGCGGCATTCCAGCGAGCCTGCGCGCGCATCACGGTCGGCATTGGCGGTTCGCGGTGCATTGCCTGCTCCAACAGATCGCAGTTCTGCTGCGTCAGCGCCCAAGCACAGGCAATCTCCACACCCGCCTCGGCGACGCGGCGCTGCACACCGGGGTTATCGGCCTTCATGGCCCCGGTGTAGACGTCACGGCGACCGCGCGTCTTATCGATAAAGAGCTGCAATCCCCGCTCGGCCATCCCGACGATCGTACCCAGCAGCATGGTCGCCAGGGTCGGCCGGATCGGGAGCCGGTAAAGCGGAACGTTGACGCCCGGCACCGTCCCGAGTTGAGCCTCGATCATTGGCACTGCGTAGTGTTCGGGAATGAACACGTTGTTAAGGACGATGTCCTTGGAGCCAGTGCCGCGCATGCCGAGGGTGAACCAGGTGTCGTCGATGACGGCGTCCTTCTTGGGCATCACGACGATCTGGGAAGGACAGGACTCGCCGGCCTCGTTCTGAATGCCCCGGCAGCCGACGAGAACCCAGTCGCCGTGGTCGGCGCCGCTGGCGTAGGGCCACCGCCCTTTGAGGATATATCCACCCTGGGCGCGCTGGCAGGTGCCGCGAAGCGACGGCACGCCGGGAATCAGCATGCCGGCGTCGCCGCCGAAGAATTCGTCCTGCCCGAGACGCGGCATGCGGCCGGCAATGAAAGTGTGGGCGGCGCACACCATCAACACCCATGACGCCGCGGTGCTGCCCTGCGCCACGATGCGCTCGGCCTCAACCAGCGCTCGGACCGGCAACTGGTAACCGCCGTAAGCGGCCGGACTAACAATGCGGGTCACCCCGAACTCGTGGAGCAGTTCGACAGCGCGATCGCTCAGTTTGCGGTTCGTCTCGGACTCGGCCTCGGTCTCCTTGAGCGCCGCGACGATTTTTTCTGCATTGGCGGCAGCGTACATCGCCTTCCTCCCTCGGCTGACTTAGGCCGGACTATCTTACGAACATACTAGTATGCTAGTAAAGCGCAGATGAGAGCCGCCCTCAATGTCGACCTGCCGGACGCTCCCCAATCCCTATGGCGGGGCACGCCCCGCCTGCACGATCTCGCCTACGCCTATCTCAAGGGCCTGCTGCTCGGCGGGGGGCTGGATCCCGGTGACCAGATATCGTCTGAAGGAGTCGGTCGGGTTCTCTCGATAAGCCGGGCACCGGTCACGGATGCGATCCGGCGTCTGACGGTCGAGGAACTCCTGGAGATCCTACCCCAGGTTGGCTGCCGCGTGGTCCGCCCGGTCCCCGCCGAAGTGAAGGACCTCTATGAATTGTTCGGAGCCACTGAGGGTGTCATCGCCCGCCTGGCCGCCGAGCGGCGCTCGACCGATGAAGCGGACCATTTTGAACGCCGGTGCGCGGCCCTGGCGTCCACGACAGGCCTTCCAAATGACCCCACCGCCCGCTTCGTCGAGCTGCGGCAGCGAAATCGTCGCCGCTACGAAATGCTGCACGAACTCGCGCGCTCGCCCCTGAGCACGGGGATGGGCGAGTCCTTCTGGGACCGAAGCGACTTCTTCATCAGAGTGGCCTTCGGCCCCCGGGACCTGCCTTCTTTCGTGAGAGCCGGACACGCAGCGTTTGTCGCCGCCGTGGTGGCTGGTGACGGCCCGACAGCAGAGCATGAAACCCGGCGCTATCTGGTCCGCCTTGGCCAGCACGTCGCAGAGCTGCTCGATCGTCGCAGTCGGTCAGCCCCTTGACGGCTCGACCTGATCCGATGTGGCGGCAGTAGGACGTCTCCAACATGTTCGGAAGGGGTCTGAACGGCAAGCTTCGCACAAGCATCCATGGCGCTGACCAACTTGATTGCATGATTGAGGTACGTCGGAGTTAGCGGCTGGTAGCAATTGCGCGCAAGTTGCGCGTCATTCGTGATATGTTCCTGCGCATCGTGGCAGGTCGTGGTACTCCGTGCTTAGCAAGATCAAGGAGTTAGCTTAGTCTTGATCCTTGCCAAGGTCGGGGTCGAGGGTTTGAATCCCTTCGCCCGCTCCAATTTTTCCCCGTCTAATCTTGAAAATGGCTGAATGGCTTCGGCATGCCCTGCTGAATGCCCGAGGATTCGCCGTTGTCAGTGGAAAGTCGGGGCGGTGTCGGGGTCATGACGTGGTCTAAGATGCTTCTCAGCGCCACTCTCCGCCCATGACTGACGACTCCCCCTTGCTGATCCAGAAGTTGCGCCTGCAAAGGGGTTGGTCGCAGGAACAGCTTGCGGAGCTCACCGGGCTCAGCGTTCGGACGATCCAGCGCATCGAGCGCGGGCAGACGCCGAGTGCGGAGTCCCTCAAGGCGATCGCCGCAGTGCTCGACGTCAACTTTGGCGCATTGAGAGAGGCACACATGACCTCAGCTGCGACCCCGCCCCTGGACCCAGCCGCGAACGCGGCCGTCAGCGCGGATGAAGCGCTAGCGCTCGCGCGCGTGCGCAAGATCAAGGGCTTCTACATTCAAGTCGTCGAGTCTGTGCTGATCTTGGGCTTCCTCGCTTTCGTCAACTTGCTCACCTCGCCCCGCTATTGGTGGGTGATGTGGGCTGCAATTCCGTGGGCCCTGGCGCTTGGCCTGCAGGGCCTGCGGGTGTTCGACAAGATCCCGTTCCTGAATGCCGACTGGGAGAAGCGGGCGGTCGAACGCTATCTGGGGCGAAAGCTCTAGGAAGTCGTCTTAGTTCCTTTTGTATACTGGTATGGATAAAGGATGCATTTGCAATGTTTTCAGAGACTTAAGACAAGAGGGGGGAGGCGGAAAATGGAAAAAAGTGGCCAAAACCCTTTCGCCATCGGCATCGGCCGTTTTCCAACCAGTGGAAAATCGGCGGCAAGGAGCGGTAAACCCGGCTAATTTTCTTTCGCCTGCTCAGCTCACAGGCCCGGGTTCTCCCGATCCTCGTCGGGCCGGTGCAGCGCGAGCACGACCACGACCGACGACAGCGCCAGCAGCGCCATCAAGAAGAAGCCATCGGTGAAGGAGCCGCGCAGGTCCAGCACCCAGCCGGTGATGGCGGGCGCCAGGAAGCCGGAAATGGCGAAGGCGAAATCCATGATGCCGAGCGCCGTCGCCGCCGCGGCTCGGGGCGATATCGACATTCACGCATGATCGTCGACAGGTCGCCATCGCCGGCATCACCGTGGCCGTGGGCGGCGTCGATGGGCGCGTCGGCGGCACCGTCAGCGCCGCGAGCTTCGCGACGTCGTCGAGGCGCTCGAGCGCCCACACGGCGTCGATCAGGGACTGGATATCGTGGCCCGGCTGCCAGCGTTCTGCCTCCGCCCTGAGCTTGTCCTCGATCTCGCCGTCCTTCAGCGGGTTGACCGCACTGCCGCGCGCGGCCTGGGTCGAGAGGCTGCGCCTTTGGCCGTCATTGGTGCACACTTCCATCTCGGCGGCGATGGTCGAGAGGCTTGGGTCAGCGGTGACCTCGATGCGGCGGCGCATCTCGAGCACCGCTGGGTCGTTGACGCAGGCGTCGGTGAACTGATCGAGCCCCGCCTTGCCCTGCACCAGTGCCGCGGCGACAGCATGCTGCAAGCTGACCTGCGATTCCCGGCCCGTCGCGACGTTGGGGCGATCGGCGCGCTGCAGCAGCAGCGGATTGCCGCGGATCGTGACCCGCTCCACTGCGGCCTGCGGATGGGCGCGCCGCCAGTCGAGGGCGCAGTCGAGCACCGGATGGATCACGAAGCCGCAGGGATAGGGCTTGATCGAATTGTTGGCGACTTCCCAGCGGGTGCCGAGGCCGTCCAGCAGCGCGGCCCAGTTCGGCGGCTCGCCCATGGCGGCGAGGAAGCCCTGGGCGCCGGCGATCGGCTCGGCCGGTCCCTCGAAACCTTTTTCGGCGAGCAGCGCGGAAAGGAGGCCATTGCGCGCGGCATTGCCGACGCTGACGCTCTTGGCCGGCCAGCCCAGGCATTCGCAGAGGCCGGCCGACTGCGTCGAGGCCGTGCCCAGCGCCCAGACGATCTGCTTGTCGCCGAGGCCGAGCAGCTTCGCTGCACCGGCGGCGGCGCCGAACACGCCGCAGGTCGAGGTGATGTGCCAGCCCTTCGGGTAATGGCCGGGCGAGACCGCGCCGCCGACCCTGCATTCGATCTCGAAGCCCAGGATGAAGGCCAGCAGCAACTGAGCACCGCTCAGCGGCCGCAGCTCGGCCAGCGCCAGCAAGGCTGGCGCGAGCGGCGCGGTGGGATGCACCACCGTCGGCAGGTGCGTGTCGCAATAGTCGAAGACATTGGCGCCGGCGGCGTTGAGGAAGGCGGCGCTGAGCGCGTCGATGCGCTCGCTGCGCCCAACGATCGTGGCCTGCTTGCCGCCGGAGAATTCTGCCAGTGACGTCAACGCCATCTCGATCGGCGGCGTGCGGCAGCCGGCCAGCGCCACAGCGAAGAAGTTCAGGAGGGCGCGCTTGGCCTCGTGCTTCACCGGATCGGGAATGTCTTCCCAGCGCGTGTTGGCGACGAAACGGGCGAGCGTCGGGGTGACGCCGGGCTTGGGCTGCATGATGGTCTTACGCCGAACTCGAGGAGCAGGACGCTGCCCAGCCCGCCATCGGCGCAGATGCTGACGATGGCACGGCTGCCCTTGGGCATGCCTGCCAGTTCTTTCACCGCCATGGCTGATGATGCGCGCGCCGGTGGCGCCGAAGGGATGGCCGAGCGCCACGCTGCCGCCGTTGGGGTTGAGTCGCTCGCGCGGGAAAGGGCCGAAGTCGCGCGGCACCTGCGCGCGCTCGGCGAGGAACTTCGTGTCCTGCAGCGCCTTCAGGTGGAACGCCACCTGGGCCGAGAAGGCTTCGTGGATCTCCCACAGCTGGATGTCGCCGTAGGCGAGATCGTGCCGCGCCAGCAGGCGCGGAATGGCGAAGGCCGGCGCCATCAGCAGGCCCTCGACGCGGAAATCGACCGAGGCGATCTCCCAATCGACGAGCCTCACGCGCGGTGTGCTGCGGGCAGCCGCGCCAGGCCCTTTGATGTCGCGACCCAGATCGCCGCCGCGCCGTCGGTCAGCGGCGAGGAATTACCGGCGGTCAGGCTGCCCTGGCCGCTGGTGCGATCGAAGGTGGGCGGGAGCTTGGCGAGCCTTTCCAGCGACGTGTCCTTGCGCGGGATGGTGTCGCGCTTGGTGTCGCCCACGGGATCACGAGGTCGTCGAAGAAGCCCCTCTCCCAGCCGGCGATGGCGTTGCGATGGCTTTCCAGCGCGAGCTGCGTCCTGCTCCTGGCGGCCGATCTGCCACTCCTTGGCGGTGATCTCGGTGTGCTCGCCCATGCTCATGCCGGTGGTGCGGTTGACGATCGCCGGGATGTAGAGGCTGGATGTCGCTCGAGCTGCAGGTGCGTGGCGTGGTCGACCTTCTGGCCGAGCGAGCGCGCGTTCTGGAACTTGCGCAGCCAGTCGGACAGCTTCTGGCCCAGCCCGAACTGGATGCGGCTCAGGCTGTCGACGCCGCCGACCAGCGCCAGGTTGTAGGCTGTCGCCGTCCAGCATGCCGGCGGCTTCGATGGCGCCGATCATGCTGGTCGAGCAGGCCATGATGGTCGAGAAGGCAGGCGTGCGCGGATCGATGCCGGCATCCATCAGCACCTCGCGCGCGAGGTTGCTCCAGAGCAGGTTGGGTACCACAACGCCCCACACCGCGAAGTCAGGCCGGCCGCCCTTGAGCAGGCCCGCCATGTGGCGCGCCACCGGCACCGAGAGCTCGAGCGCGTCGAGGGCCTGCAGGGGACCATCGACCTTGGCGAAGGGCGTGCGCACGCCCGCGGCCAGCCAGATATCGACGGGCCGCGCCACGGGTCGCTCCTTAAGCTGCTTGTTCGAGGGTCGAGGCGACGTCGCGCGTGGTGACACGACGCAGGTCGCGCACCTTGGTCGTGTCGAACGGCCGCGCGCGATGCATGGTGCAGCGATTGTCCCAGATCACCAGGTCGCCCTCGCGCCAGCGGTGGCTATGGACGAACTGGCGCTGCGTGGCGTGCTCCATCAGCTCCAGCAACAGCAGGCGGCCGTCGGGCACCGGCATGCCGTCGATGTGCGAGGCGTGGGCGGCGATGTAGAGCGTCTTGCGACCCGAACCGGGATGGGTGCGCACGAGCCGTTGTGGCACCGGCGGCAGGCTCGCCAGTTCCTCGGGCGTGTACTTGGTGACGTCGAGCTGGCCACGCGAATGCCAGATCGAATGGATGGCGATCTTGCCCTCGAGCTGCGCCTTGGTCTGGGTTGGCAAAGAGTCATAAGCCGCGCGCAGGTCGGCGAATTCGGTGTCGCCGCCTTCGTCGGGAATGACATGGGCGTAGAGCATCGACAGCGCGCCCGGCACGGCGCGGAACGAGGCATCCGTGTGCCATAGCCGATTGGCCAGCCAGTCGAGCCGGCGGCGGGCGTTCACTTCGAGCACCTTGCCGTCGCCGTCGAGATTGGAGATGTCGGCGATCTCGTCGCGATCCAGGCGATGCTTGATGCTGCGATGCCGTGCGCGCTGGGCCGAGGAGTGGATCGGCCCGAAATGGCCGGCGAATTCGATCTGCTGGTCGTCGCTGAGTTTCTGGCCGTGAAACGCCACGACCGCGTAGCGGTTGATCGCCTCCTCGATGGCGTCGCGGTCGGCCGGACCGAGCGGCCGCGCGAGGTCGATGCCGGAAATCTCGGCCATAAAGTCGGGTCGGCTGGGCGTCACGGTGATGCTCATAACCGCCTCCAGCGGCTATAGTATCGAGGTCGCCATCTTCTCCCAGGAAACGCCATGCCGCAAACCATGAAACTCGCCCTGCTCGACGATTATCAAAAGGTCGCCATGCGCATGGCGGATTGGGACCGCCTGAAGAAGCGCGGCGTCGAGATCACGGTATTCCACGAGCCGTTCAAGTCGGTCGACGATGCGGCCAAAAAGCTGGCGCCGTTCGAAATCCTGGGCCTCCTGCGCGAACGCACGGCCTTTCCCCGCGCCCTGATCGAGAAGCTGCCGAACCTCAAGTTCATGGTGCTGACCGGGGCGCGCGCGGCGAGCCTCGACGACAAGGCCGCGGCCGAGCGCGGCATCCCGATCTCGACCACGGGCGGCGGCGGCTCCAATGCGCCGACGGCGGAGCTCGGCTGGGCGCTGCTGATGATGTGCGCCCGCGATCTCGGCAAGGCCGAGCGGCTGGCGCGCACCGGCAAGTGGCACGACGGCATCGCGCAGGCGGTCGTGCTCGAGGGCAAGCGGCTCGGCGTCCTCGGCCTCGGCAAGCTGGGCAGCCGCGCCGCCGCCTACGGCAAGGCGTTCGGCATGGAGGTCGTGGCGTGGAGCCAGAACCTCACGCCCGAGAAGGCTGCGGCCGGCGGCGCCAAGTACGTCAGCAAGGACGAGCTGCTCTCGACGTCGGACTTCGTGTCGATCCATCTCGCTCTGTCGGATCGCACGCGCGGCCTGATCCAGGCAGCCGACCTCGCCAAGATGAAGAAGACCGCGATCCTGGTGAACACCTCGCGCGGGCCGATCGTCGACGAGGCCGCGCTGATCGCGGCGCTCAAGAGCCGCACCATCCTGCATGCCGGCCTCGACGTCTATGACAAGGAGCCGCTGCCGGCCGACCATCCCCTGACCAAGCTCGACAACGTCACCCTGATCCCGCACCTGGGCTACGTCGTCGAGGACGCCTACCGGCACTTCTATGCGGGGACGATCAAGAACGTCGAGGCCTGGCTGGACGGCAAGCCGATCAATGTCCTCAATCCGGATGCGCTGAAAAAGTGAAGAACAATGTCGATTCCGGGAAGTCTCGAACGTCGATGAGGTGACGGGATAGGCCGTCGTCACCGAAGGAGACCGACATGGCTCAATATATGCTGCTGCTGCACCAAGCCCCCAATTACAACATGGACCTGCCGCGCGAGAAGATGCTGGAAATGACCAAGCGCTACATGACCTGGGCGGAAGGCTTGGGCGCCAAGGGCAAGCTGGCGGGCGGCGAGAAGCTGACCGCGGGCGGCGTGCGCCACGTCAAGGCCAAGGACGGCAAGCCGGTCGTCACCGACGGCCCCTATGCCGAGGCCAAGGACGTGGTCGGCGGCTACTTCGTGATTGAGGCCAAGGACCAGGCCGAGGCCGAGGCGATCGCCAAGGATTGCCCGCACGTGGCGCTCTCGCCCACCAACTGGATCGAGATCCGGCCGATCGAGAGCATGGCGCAGGCCCAGGCCGCGGCCGCCAGCTAGGCCGCGGATTTGTCGATCTGCCCGTGCTTCGAACGTCAATGGGGTGACGGCACGCGATAGGTGCCGTCACAACCAGGAGGTCGATATGGCTCAATACATGCTGTTGCTGCATCAACTGCCCGCCACCAACGCGCAGTTGCCGCCCGAGACGATGACGGACGTGGTGCGTCGCTACTACGAATGGGCGGAGGCGATGCGCCAAAAGGGCAAGCTGGTCGGCGGCGAAAAACTCGCGGTCGGCCGGGTACGGCACATCCGCATGCGCGACGGCAAGCCGTTGTCGAGCGACGGTCCCTATGCCGAAGCCAAGGACGTGGTCGGCGGCTACTTCGTGATCGAGGCCAAGGATGACGCCGAGGCGGACGCGATCGCCCGCGACTGCCCGCATCTCTGGAATGCCACCAACTGGGTCGAGCTCCGCCCGATCGACCTGATGACGGCGGCCGAGGCCCCCGCCAACGCCCCCAGGGCCAAGGCGGCCGGCTGAGCGGGCAGGTCCACAGCCTCGTCGCCTCGCTGGCGCGCGATTCGACCCATCGGTTGGTCGCGGCGCTGGCGCGGCGGCTGGGCGCGGGCCGCATCGCCGTTGCCGAGGATGCCGTTCAGCACGCGCTCCTGCAGGCGTTGTCGCTGTGGCCGTTCAAGGGCGTGCCCGAGCGGCCGGAAGCCTGGCTTGCCACTGTCGCCAGGAATCGCGCGCTCGACCTGCTACGCGGCGAAGCGCGCCGGACGGCCCTTGCCGAGGATCTTGTCCCATTGGCTCCCCCAACCACTGAGAGCGAAGGCCGCTTCGATCGCGAGCTGAACGACGACGAGCTGGCGCTGCTGTTCGCGGTCTGCCATCCCGCCCTGTCGCCCGAAATGCGCGTTACTTTCGCGCTCAAGACCGTGTGCGGCCTCACCGTGCCGCAGATCGCCGCCGGCATGCTGAGCGAGCCCGTAGCCATCGCCCAACGCCTGGTGCGCGCCCGCCGGCAGCTGGAATCCGCCGACGTCGCCATCGAGCCGCCGCCGCCCGAGGCCTTGCCCGAGCGCGCCGAGACGGTGCGCACGGCGCTCTACCTGATGTTCAACGAAGGCTACTCGGCGTCGTCGGGCGAGGCGCTGGTGCAGCCCGAGTTCTGCGTCGAGGCCGTGCGCTTGGCGCGCGCCTTGGCCCAGCATCCCATGACGATGGGCCCGGCGAGCGATGCGCTGGCTGCCTTGTTGGCGCTGACGGCGGCGCGTCTGCCCACGCGAGTCGGGCCTGACGGCGTGGCGCAACTGCTCGAGGACCAGCCGCGCGAGCAATGGGATCGCGGCCTGATCGCGCTTGGTCTCGCCCATCTCGAGCGCTCGGCGCGCGGCAGACGAATTGACGGTGTGGCATCTGCGCGCCGAGATCGCCTCGCTTCATGCCATGGCGCCGAGCGCGGCCGAGACCGATTGGGCGCGCATCGTGGCGATCTACGATCGATTGTTGGACGTCGACCATTCGCCCGTGGCGGCGCTCGCGCGCGCCGTGGCGGTCGGCCGGGCCGATGGGCCGGCGGCAGGCCTCGCTGCGTTGCCGATCATGGAGGGCAGTCCCTACGGAGAAGCCGCGCGCGGCGTGTTCCTGGCCGAACTGGGACAGCGCGACGAGGCGCGCCGTCACTTCGAGAAGGCGATGGCACTGGCGCGCACCGAGCCCGAACGGCGCTTGATGGAGAAAAAACTCTCCTCCCCATTTTGATAGGGACGTGCCAGCGTCGGCCCCCGTCCACTAATGAGACGGCATCTTGACGGTGATCGTTCCAGGGATTTTCACTAGTAGAGAGGCCGCCGATGCAGATGGCGAAACGTCGGGTTGCTATTGTGCGGCAGTTGCACTTCGGGGAGATTTTTGCACAGCGACGACATCTCGGACGTAGAGCTGGTCGATCTGGTCGTTCGCGGTCACCCGGGTGCGTTCCGGCGCTTCTACCTGCGGCATAGCCAATTGATCTATGGCTGCATCCGCAAGCGCGCGAATGCAGCTGATGTCGACGATGTGTTCCAAGCGTTTTTTGAGCGGCTGATGGCAAAGGAATACAGACCTTTGCAATTGTGGCAAAGAGGAACGTCGCTTCCGGTCTACCTGGCAAAGGTAGTGCGAAACTTTGTCGTTGATTTCTACCGCGCTAAGCGATCCCGCGAAGAAGCCGTCGGGGGGGCAGCAGAAATTGAAGCCTATTTGGACCCCCAGGAAGAGACGATATCTCTCAAAGTCCACCTGAACGAGCTGCGGCGTCTGGGCATCCAAGCCTGGGCAGCGCTCGACAAGCGCGATCGTGCAATGATTTGCGACCGATTTCATAGGGATCGCACGAATGACGAGATTGCTGAGCGCTTCCAGCTTACCCCGGGCGCCCTGAGGACCGCTCTATCGCGAGCCCAAGCGCGCCTGCTTAGCCGACTGAAAACCTTGGCCCCAGAATTCTTTCCTGATTCGGTGTAACAAATGTGGGCCGGACATCGCCTCTTCAAACGAATGGCACGGCTGGAGCGATTCCCAGTTGGCCGGGTACTACGCGGAGCTACCAGGCAATGAATAGCGGGCCAGGCGGTGAAGAGGAAGATATGCCATCCCGCCGAGACATGGCTGACAGGGATGGCGCGAGCTTGATGGCTGCTCTGTTCAATCGACGGCGGCAGTGGACTCCATTGTCTTCCGACCAACTCAAAATCGTAGACGAGTTTGTCGCTGGACAGCTTGCCGGGGAGGCCGCTTCTGCAGCCGAAAGGTTGGTCCGGGAGAACGCGTTCGCCGCGGAGCGCGTTATGGAAAGGCGTCTCCTGCAGCAGGCAGAGAGCAGTCCCGCGCCATCGCATGCTTTAACGGAGAGGATTCTTAGGGAGGCCGAAAGGGCCGCCGCGCGTCGGTCTCCAATCAAACGACCATTTGGCGCCGCTTTGCTCTCGTGGAAAATCGCCGGCGTTGCTGCGGCCGCCGGCGTGGCGATGGTTCTAGGTGGAGGATTGTTGCTAAATTTGGGGCGCGGTCCGAGTGCCTCACGGACTGATACAGCGGTGTCAGAGCGAATCGCGACGGTGCCGTCCATTCAGGTGGCTATGGCAACGATCGCAAATCGTGATCTTCTTCTCGAACCATCGGATGTGAAGCTTCATAGCGAAGCGGGGCGCTCGTCTACGAGTAACGCTAATCCTCGCAAAGCGCCTGAGACATCCGAGAGTATTGTACCGCGGTTTTACGATATCGAGGTGCCATCGGATTTACTCGCTAGTTGGATGGCGCGTGCCAGAGGTGGTTCCCAGGTCCCGTCGGCTGAGTTGGAGCCGCTTGTCGGAAGCCTTCAAACATTCAACTCATTAGCGAATATCGCGATACTTTTCGATGAAGCCCTTCAAACCAGGCTTCCGCAACCGACTCCCCCTGGAGTTCCGAAGCAGACGTCGGTGATGCGGCTGCGAGTTTACGATCTCAGACAACAGCCCGCGGACGATCTCCTTAAGGCCATCAGAATCAAAACGACCCAAAGGCTCGCACCCGGTTACTTCGTCACTTTAGGACCTTAGCACTAGCCGGAGAGCCTTTCAGGGCGCACCCCGAGGCCCGCCGCGTCATCGGCTCTCCAGGGCAGCGACAAGCGGCGGTGAACTTGGTCCGATGCCCACTGCAAATTTGCAACGCTATCGGGGTGTATCAAGGTCACTGCAAATAGAGAGAACGCCGATTGCTTCGTCCGCGCGCGGTGCGAGTGGCGTTTTCCAATCTCGCCTTAACCATCGTGTAGGTCTCTCGGGCGAGTTCAAGCAGGGCCTCGATTTCGGTTCTGTCTTCTGTCGCGGGTGCCTCAGCAAGCTCCTCCTCCAGCTTCGCAATGCCGTCAGCCAACAAAACCAAGTCGCTCTCGCTGCTCATGGTTGCCCCTTACATCCCTGCGCCCTTCCCTTAGACGACATATTCCTGTGACCTGTTACAGCATCGGTAAGCGATTCGAGCTCTCACCAATGGTTTTGGCGTTCTTGCCGTCGTCTTTGCTGGTTGTGCGGCCGGTGAGGGGAGAATCGGCCCCTTAGCGCTCGGATCTCGATTGGCACGAGCTCGCATTTGGCCCGCTGCGGCGCCCGCGTCGCCGTTTTCGCCTTCGGCGAAAAGCGGTATTCGGCCGCTTTGCGTCCTGCAGCGCTACACGCTGCCGGCGCGCGCTCTGCTGCGCGCGCCTAAGTCCTGAAGCGCAGCAGCAGGTGATTGACGCCGTTGAGCTTGAGGTAAAGGTCCTCGAACTGCGCGTAGAAATCTTCCCATTGCGGCAGGGCGCCCTGGCTGCTGAGCGAGGTGTAGATCTCGGCGACGGACCGGCGGCCGTCGATCTGCGAGATGATGCGCGGCGCCAGCGCCGGTAGCTGCGCGCGCCAGGGGAATCCGTCGAGATTGGCGATCAGCGGCGAACCGGGCTGCAGGCCGGCGGCGAGCTTTTGGGCATCCATCTCGCGCAGCACCGGGATCGCCTGCGTGTCCTCGGGTCGGGCCACCGTGTCGAAGCCTGCCCGCGTGGCATAGAAGACGTGCGTGCGCAGGTTGCCCGACAGGCGCTCGGCGAAAGCCGCGCGCTCGAGCAAGGGCAGCGAGTTCGCCATCCGCGCGATCACCGGATCGCTCATGTAGGTGGCGGGCTCGTAGCGCACCGGCTCGAGGAAGGCGACGACGCGCAGGCCGGCCTCGCCCGCCAGCGTGCCGATCTCGGGCACGGTGAAGGCGCGATCGATGCTGTGCAGCAAGAGGTCGTAGAGGCCGGCATCGCCGCCGGTGACGTGGTCGTTGAGATAGGGATTGCGGCGGAAGAGATTGGTGGTCGGCAGGAAACGGATCAGCCGCTTGGCCATGGCGATGCGGTCCTCGGTCGCCATCGAGAGCGGCGCCAGCGTGCGCAGCATCTCCTGCAGGGGATAGACGCCGGTGCGGCCGTACTGGCCGTAGAGCATTACGCCGACGCCGCCGTCGGGCTGCAGCACGCTCGCCAGCGCCTTCATGCCGGCCGACGGATCGGGCAGGTGATGCAGCACGCCGGTGCAGTCGATGTAGTCGAAGCTGCCGATGTTCATGTTCGGCAGGTCGAGCAGCGAGCCGGTCAGGAACTGCACGTTGCGCAGGCCGCGCGCCTTGGCGCGGGCCTCGCAGACCTGGCGCGATGCGGATGAGAGATCGAGGTAGACCACCTCGGCCGGGCAACGCCGGTCGGCCAGCTGCTGGGCCAGCATGATGCAGGCATCGCCGGTACCGCCGCCCGCCACCAGGGCGCGGAACGGCCGGTTGAAGTTCAGCCGGCCGGAGAAGAGGTAGTGGTTGATCTCGAGGATGTGGCTCGGCGTGCCGGTGATGAGGCGGATCGCCTCGTCGCGCGGGTCGCGCGACGGATAGGGCAATGCTTCATATTGAGCGCGAACGTTATCCAATGGCGATGGCACAGTCATTCTGGGCTTGGTTCATGCTACAAAATGCTGAGCCATGAAAGGTTATTTCGGCATCGGCGTCGAAGGCATCAGCAAGGCGATGAATGTCGGGACCTTGTTCCGCACAGCTCATGCCTTCGGTGCCTCCTTCGTGTTCACAGTGCGGGCCCAGTATAACCGTCGCGAGGGCTCCCACAGCGACACTTCGGACACCCCGCGCTCGGTGCCGACCTACCATTTCGCCGATCTATCCACATTCCGCCTGCCGCTGGGCTGCCGGCTGGTCGGCGTCGAGATCTCCGACGAGGCGATCGAGCTGCCAAGCTTCCGCCATCCGCGGCAGGCGGCCTACATCCTGGGTGCCGAGCGCGAGGGCCTGTCGGCGGAGCTCCAGGCACGCTGCGACTATTTGATCAAGATCCCGACGCGCTTCTCGGTGAACCTGGGCGTGGCCGGCGCGCTGGTCATGTACGACCGGCTGCTGACCTTGGGACGCCATGCGCCGCGGCCCGTCGCCGAGGGGGCGCCCACGGAGGCAGCGCCCCTGCCGGTGTTCGGCGAGCCGATCTACAAGCGCAAGCGCCGGGCGCGCGCCAGGCTGCAGTCGAAGCAATGAGCGCCTCGCGGATCGCCTGGGCCGTCGTGCTCTTCATCATGGCGGCGCAGGCGCTGGTGCTGCACGCCATGGGCCGAGTCTGGATCTGCAGTTGCGGCACGGTTCGCCTGTGGGTCGGCGACATCTGGTCGTCCGAGCTGTCGCAGCAGCTCACCGACTGGTACACCGCCTCGCATATCGTCCACGGCATCCTGTTCTACGGACTCCTGCGGCTCCTCCTGCCGCGGGCGCCCGTGCTCGCCCGGCTGGCGATCGCCGTCGGCATCGAGGCCGCCTGGGAGATGGCGGAGAATTCGCCCTGGGTCATCGAGGCCTACCGCAAGCAGGCGCTCGCTGCCGGCTATACCGGCGACAGCATCCTCAATTCGCTGTCGGACACGCTGGCCATGATGACGGGCTTTGCGCTCGCCTATCTGCTGCCCTGGAAGGCGACGGTGGCCCTCGTTCTCGCCCTGGAGATCGGCGTCGGCTATCTCGTCCACGACAATCTCAGCCTCAATATCCTCAATTTCGTTCACCGCTTCCCGGCCATCGAGGCTTGGCAATCGCGGGCCCAGCGATAGAGCGGGTTCCGGCCAAATGGAACCGCCCGGCGGTTCCATTTGGTCGGAAACGCGCTGTTCGAGGCGCTTCGACCAAAAGGCATAGTCCATCCGGCTGATTCCAGCCGGATGGACTATGCTCCAGCCATTGCGCGCGTTGCCCGGCACGCCTATCTCCCTGTTTCCATGCCTTCCCTGCCCACCGAACCGCTGCAAATCGTCGAGCCGTTCCGCGGCCGCAACGACACGCGCCGCAACCTGGTCGGGCTGTCGCGCGACGAGCTGAAGACGACACTGACTGAGGCGGGGTTAGAACCGTTCCGTGCCCGCCAGGTCTGGCAGTGGGTCTACTGGCATGGCCTCACCGATTTCGGGCTGATGACCAACATCGCCAAGAAGACGCGTGACCGGCTGGCCGAGCTCTTCGTGATCGAGCGGCCGCAGATCGTCACCGAGCAGCGCTCGGTCGACGGCACGCGCAAGTGGCTGCTGCGCTTCCCCGACGGCAACGAGGCCGAGACCGTCAACATTCCCGAGGAGGATCGCGGCTCGGTCTGCGTCTCGAGCCAGGTTGGCTGCACGCTCACCTGCAGCTTCTGCCACACCGGCACGCAGGCGCTGGTGCGCAATCTCACGCCCGACGAGATCGTCGGCCAGTTCATGGTGGCGCGCGACAGCTACGGCGAATGGCCGACGCCGACCGAAACCACGCGCATGCTCTCCAACATCGTCATGATGGGCATGGGCGAGCCGCTCTACAATTTCGATAACGTCGTGACCGCGCTCAAGATCGCGATGGACGACCAGGGCATTGCGCTCAGCCGGCGACGCATCACGCTCTCGACCTCGGGCGTGGTGCCGATGATCCCCAAGGTCGGCGAGGCGCTCGACGTCAATCTCGCGGTGTCGCTGCATGCCGTGAGCGACGAGGTGCGCGACACACTGGTGCCGATCAACCGGAAGTGGCCGATCAAGGAACTCTTGAGGGCGTGCGCGGCCTATCCCGGCGCCAAGAACAGCCGGCGCATCACCTTCGAATACGCCATGCTGAAGGGCGTGAACGACTCAGATACCGACGCGCGCGAACTGGTGCGGATCCTGACGCCGATCCACGCCAAGGTGAATCTGATCCCGTTCAACCCCTGGCCGGGTGCGCCCTACGAGTGCAGCTCCAACAACCGCATCCACCGCTTCGCCGAGATCGTGAATGACGGCGGCCTGAGCGCACCGGTGCGCACGCCCCGCGGCCGCGATATCGCCGCCGCCTGCGGTCAGCTCAAGAGCGCAAGCGTGCGTCTCAAGGGGCAGAAGGTCCTGCTCTAGCGGGTGAAGGCGGCGACCTTCGACAGGAAGGCGCGTTCGGAGTTGCCCGCCGTCAAGCCCGCGTCGGCCGACCATGTTTCGAGGCGGCCCTCGACATAGTCGGCGTAGTAAGGCTCGTGGAAATAGTGCGGGAAAAGATCGAGCAGGCCGTCCCAGCTCGGCTGGTCGCCTTTCTGGATCGATTCGACGATCACGATGAGTCCCCCTGGCTTGGTGACGCGCACCATCTCGGCGAGGGCTTGCATGCGCACTTCTTGTGGCAGCTCGTGCAGCAGGAACGATGACACGACGAAGTCGATGCTCGAATCGTCGAACGGCAATTTCTCCGCCGCCCCTTCGATCAGCTTCACCCGCGCCGTGCGGCCGACCAGCCGACGAGCTTCGGCCAGATAAGGTACGCTGAGATCGACGCCGGAGAACTTTATGCCGGGCCACGCGTCGTGCATGAAGGCGAGCAGCCGGCCGGTGCCGCAGCCGACATCGAGGCCGCGCAAGTTCCGCTGGCTGCGCCCGGCCATCCATTCGGCGATCGGCTTCATGGCGCGGCGGCGCATGACGTCGGCGGCGCCGGTGAACAGCACCTCGACCTGGGTGTCGTAGATCGCGGCCGAATGCTCGCTCAGCCACCCGTCGCTCTGGAAATGGAAGTTCTGCCGATAGTAGCTCGGCAGGCCGTCGCCCTGGTCGCCCGGCGGCAGCTCGTCGTCGAGCTTGCCGTGACGGCGCGCATCGACCTGCGGCAAGTCGCGGAAGTAGAGCAGGCTGCGGCGCAGGAATTCGGCGGGATCGGGCCCGAGCGCGCGCGGCGCGGCAAACAGGCCAGCTTCGACGTCGCGCCATTCGCGTTCGAACACCGAGCGCATATCGGCGGTCATCTCGGCCCGCGTCGGCGTCGGCCCGATGGCAAAATCTGGCTTGGGCATCGGCTTCAGGAGCCGCCGTCCCGCCGCATAGTGGCCGGCATACCAGGCGATCCGCGCCGCCTGGCGCGCGGCGTAGGACAGTCGATCGAGGGCGGAAGCCATGGTTTTCAGCGTCTTAGCGATGTTGCGGCGCGATTATAGCGCGCTTGCGGCGGCAAGGTCGGCGGCTATATTCGCGCGCTTTCATCGAACCGCAAAGCCGCTGGGGCAAGCCATGAGCGTTACTTATACCGGCCCGCACAAGAAGGGCGACATCAAGAAGGTCGTGCTGGCCTATTCCGGCGGTCTCGATACCTCGGTGATCCTCAAGTGGCTGCAGACCACCTACGAGTGCGAGGTCGTGACCTTCACCGCCGATCTCGGCCAGGGCGAGGAGCTGGGCCCGGCGCGCAAGAAGGCGGAGATGCTGGGCATCAAGCCGGGGAACATCTACATCGACGATCTGCGCGAGGAGTTTGTGCGCGACTTCGTCTTCCCGATGTTCCGTGCCAACGCCCTCTATGAAGGCCAGTACCTGCTCGGCACGTCAATCGCGCGGCCGCTGATCGCCAAGCGCCAGATCGAGATCGCAAAGAAGGTCGGCGCCGATGCGGTGGCTCATGGCTCGACCGGCAAGGGTAACGACCAGGTGCGCTTCGAGCTCGCCTATTACGCGCTGCAGCCCGACATCAAGGTGATCGCGCCATGGCGCGAATGGGAGTTCACCTCGCGCACCAAGCTGCTCGAGTTCGCCGAGAAGCACCAGATCCCGATCGCCAAGGACAAGCGCGGCGAGGCGCCGTTCTCGGTCGATGCCAACCTCCTGCACTCCTCGAGCGAGGGCAAGATCCTGGAAGATCCCTGGCAGGAAGCCGACGCCATGGTGTATCAGCGGACGATTTCGCCCGAGGAAGCGCCGGACAAGGCGACCTACGTCGAGATCGATTTCGAGAAGGGCGACGCCGTCGCGGTCGATGGCGTGAAGATGTCTCCGGCCACGCTGCTCGCCAAGCTCAACGAACTCGGCAAGGCCAACGGTATCGGCCGCCTCGACCTGGTCGAGAATCGCTTCGTCGGCATGAAGAACCGCGGCATCTACGAGACGCCGGGCGGCACCATCCTGCATATCGCCCATCGCGGCATCGAGACTCTCACGCTCGATCGCGGCGCGGCGCATCTGAAGGATGAGCTGATGCCGAAATACGCCGAGCTGATCTACTACGGCTTCTGGTTCTCGCCCGAACGCGAGATGCTGCAGGCGCTGATCGACAAGAGCCAGGAGAACGTCAGCGGCACCGTGCGGCTCAAGCTCTACAAGGGCAACACCAGCGTCGTCGGCCGCAAGTCGCCCACGTCGCTCTACTCGGCAAAGACTGTGACCTTCGAGGACGACCAGGGCGCCTACAACCAGCGCGACGCCGAAGGCTTCATCAAGCTCAATGCACTGCGCCTGCGCCTGCGCGCGCTCGGCCAGGGCGGATCCAAGACCTGACCTTCGGGCTGCCCTACATCCATAGTGCGTTCGACGTCGCCGCGTGGCTGTCGTCGGTCGCGGTCTTTTGGTTCTCGACCCGCCGCCTCCTGCCCGCCGGCTTGCTGCCCGCCGACAAGGTCGACCATCCCGGCGCCTATGCCATCGCCGCCGGCTGCGGCGGGCTGGTCGGTGCGATGTTCTTCGGTACGCTGAACACCTGGCTGAGCGGCGTGCATGCCATTGGCTTTTCGATGGCGGGCGGGATCGCCGGCGCCGTCGCTTCCGTCGAGCTCTTCAAGCGTCTGACGGGCATCACAGGCTCGACGGGCATCGCCTTCGCCGCGCCGTTCTGCGCCACCGTGGCCGTCGGCCGTCTCGGCTGCTTCTTTGCCGGCCTCGACGATTTCACCTACGGCACGCCGACCAGCTTGCCGTGGGCTGTCGATTTCGGTGATGGCGTGCAACGCCATCCCGTGCAGCTCTACGAGGCGCTGGCCATGGGCGCCATGCTGGTCGTGCTGTTGTGGCGGCTGAAGAAGCGCGATCCGTTCTGGCTGGCCAACGGTTTTTACCTCGTGGTCGGCTGGTATGGGCTGCAGCGCTTCGTCTGGGAATTCATCAAGCCCTATGCAACCCTGGTCGGGCCGTTCAACGTCTTTCACTTGGTTTGTGCAGGCCTCGTCCTATACGCTGCCGCGATGATCCGGAGCCCTCGCGGCTCCTGAGGGGGCGCCATGTACGACGGTATCGCGCGCAAGTCGGCGCCTTATCTCTTCCTCGGCCAGACGACGTCATTGTGCGAGACCTGCCTCGGCCTGGTGCCGGCCAAGATCGTCGAAGAGGACGGGCGCATCTATTACTCCAAGCGCTGCGTCGAGCATGGCGTGATGAAGACGCTGGTGTCCGACGATCCCGTCTACTGGCGCCGCACGCTCGAGTACCTGAAGCCCGGCGACCGGCCGCTGGCGCCCTTCACCCGCACCGAGCGCGGCTGCCCGTGGGATTGCGGCCTCTGCCCCGACCACGAGCAGCATTCCTGCGTGGCCATCGTGGAGATCAACGAGGCCTGCAATCTCGCCTGCCCGGTGTGCTTTGCCGACAGCTCGCCCAGGCGTGCCACCCATCGCAGCCTGCCCGAGATCGAGCGCATGTTCGACGCCCTGGTGGCAAGCGAGGGCGAGCCCGACCTGGTGCAGATCTCGGGCGGCGAGCCCACCATCCATCCGCAGATCCTGGACGTCATCGCCGCGGCGCGGCGGCGGCCGATCAAGCACATCATGATCAACACCAACGGCATCCGCATCGCCGAGGATCCCGCCTTCGTCGATGCCCTGGCCGAGATCAGGCCGGGCTTCGAGGTCTACCTGCAGTTCGACTCGCTGAATGACGAGGCGCTGAAGAACATCCGCGGGGCCGCGCTGTCGCGCATCCGGCGTGAGGCGCTGGCGGCGCTCGAGGCGCGCAACATCTCGACCACGCTGGTCTGCACGGTCAAGCGCGGCGTCAATGACGGCGAGATCGGCGAGATCGTGCGCCATGCGCTGAAGTACAAATGCGTGCGCGGCGTCACCTTCCAGCCGGTGCAGGACGCCGGCCGCAACGACGGCTTCGATCCCGATCGCAACCGCATCGTGCTGTCGGAGATCCGCCGCCGCATCGTCGAGGAGTCGGGTATCTTCGCCGACGGCGACATGATCCCGCTGCCCTGCAATCCGGCCTCGATCTCGATCGGCTACGGCCTGCGCGACGGCGAGAAGGTGATCCCGCTCACCTCGCTGGTGCCGCGCGAGGCGTTGCTGCCCAGCATCCCGAACGCGATCTCGTTCGAGAAGTATCCCGAGCTGCGCAAGCGCTTCGTCGACCTGCTATCGCTCTCGACCGCCGACACCAATACGTCGGAGCGGCTGGGCTCGCTGCTCTGCTGCCTGCCCGACGTGCCGATGCCCGAGGGCTCGGGTTACGAGAACGTCTTCCGCGTCACCATCGTGGAGTTCCTCGACCGTTTCAATTTCTGCCTCGGCAACGTCAAGCGCTCCTGCGTCCACTTCGTGACGCCGGAAGGCCGCATCGTGCCGTTCGATACCTACAACACCTTCTATCGACCCGGCGCCGCCGGGAACGCGCGGCTCGCGGCAGAGAGGGCACGATGAGCGATCCGGCGGCCGCGCCGCCAGCGGCGCCTCCGCCACCCACCGGTCCGGCACCAGTGCCGCCACCCAATCGCGGGCTTGGCTGGTTCCTGGCTATATCGGGTGCCGTCGTTGTGTTCCTGACGTTGGGCTGCGTGCTCGCGGTCAGCGACGGCAAGCCGTTCAGCGAAGACGGCGCCATGGGACTGGTCTGCGGTTCACCCACGCTCCTTCTCGGCGGGCTCTTTCTGTGGCTGGGCACGCGGCGGCTGAAGCGCTGAGAGGGCACCATGAGCGATCCGGCCGCCGCACCGCCTCCAACCACTGGCAGTTCGCCACCGCCCGGCCGTGCGCTCGGTTGGTTCCTCGCCATATCGGGCGGCATTGTCCTGTTCCTGACCTTGGGCTGCGTGCTCGCCTTCAGCGATTTCCGGCCGTTCAGCGAGGACGCCATCGCGGCGCTGTTGTTTGGCTCGCCAACCCTTCTGCTGGGCGGCCTCTTTCTGTGGCTGGGCACGCGACGGCTGAAGCGCTAAGTCTTCTTTCATGCCTTTTGACAACCTCAAGCGTCCTGGCCCGCAGCGCGGCGCCGGCGAGCGGGCGATCAATCTGCCGCCCGCCATCCTGTGGCTGATCGCCATCAATGTGGCGATTCATCTGCTGCGTCAGGTTCTGAGCGATTCGGTCGACCAGCAGCTCGTCATCGAGTTCGGCCTGGTGCCGGCCAACATCACCGGCGATCAAGGCAGCCTGCTGCTGGGCCTGGTGTCGCTCGTCACCTACCAGTTCCTGCATGGCGGCTGGGTGCACCTTGGCGTCAACATGCTGTCGCTGGCGGCGTTCGGCGCGCCGGTCGAGCGACTGCTGGGCGTGCGACGTTTCGTGCTCTTCTATCTCTCCGCCGGCATCGTGGCGGGCGCGGTCCACGTGCTGTTCTTTTCCGATTCGCCCGACCCGGTCATCGGCGCTTCGGGATCGATCAGCGGCGTGTTCGGCGCGGTGCTGATGCTGATGCGGCAAGTCGGCAGCCTGTCGTCGTTGCTGCCGATCGCGGGAATATGGATCGCCCTCAACGTGTTCTTCGGCATCTTCGGCGGCACGCCCGGCGCCGGCGGGGAGCCGGTCGCCTGGGCGGCCCACATCGCCGGCTTCGTCTACGGCCTCGCCGTCATCCGGCTGTTCGTGCCACGACGACCTAGCTGAGTGGCAATCCGCCGCCGGATGCGCTATCGCTCGAAGGCATTTCGGGGGAGCGTGATCGTATGGTGGGGCGCGGCGGTGCAAGCCTGGTTGTCGTTCTTCTGCTGACGTCGCTGGCGGGCTGCAAGCCCGAGAACAAGTTCGTGGCGCCGCCGCCGGCCGAGATCAGCGTCGCCGTGCCGCTGCAGCAATCGATGGTTCCCTTCATCGAGCTGACCGGCAATACCCAGGCCTTCAATACCGTCGACCTCGTCGCCCGCGTCGAGGGATTCCTGATCAAGATCGGCTATCAGGACGGCGCCTTCGTCAAGAAGGGCGACTTGCTGTTCCAGATCGATCCCACGACCTACATTGCCCAGGTCAAGCAGGCCGAAGCCCAGCTCGCCGCCACCCAGGCGCAGCTGGTGCAGGCGCAGGCGGAGTTCCTGCGCCAGGAGACCCTGCTGCGCCAGAACGTGACGGCCCAGAACACCTATGACATCGCCAAGGCCAAGCGCGACGCGTTGCTGGCCGATGTCGACAACAACAAGGCTGCTCTCACCGTCGCCCAGACCAACCTCGGCTATACCAACGTCCAGGCGCCGTACGACGGCGTCGTCACGCGCCACCTGATCTCGGTCGGCGAGCTGGTCGGCGCCACCAGCGCCACCAAGCTCGCGACCATCGTGCAGCTCGACCCGATCTACACTTATTTCAACATGAGCGAGCAGGAGGTGCTGAACGTCCGTTCCAACCTCAAGGAGAAGCGGCTTTCCCTGGAAGAGCTCGCCAAGGTCCCGCTCGACATCGGCCTGATGAACGAAGAGGGCTTCCCGCACCAGGGCCATCTCAACTACGTCTCGCCCGAGGTCGACCCGACCACCGGCACGATCCAGGTGCGCGGCCTGTTCGACAATCCCAACCGTGATCTGCTGCCGGGCTTTTTCGCTCGGGTACGCGTGCCCGTGGCATTCGGCGCGCAGAACATCCTGGCGGTGCCCAACCGCGCCGTGTCCGAGGACCAGGCAGGCAAGTATCTGCTGGTGGTCAACAAGGACGACGTTGTCGAGCAGCGCCGCGTCAAGACCGGCCAGTTGCTGGTTGGCGATCTCAGGGTGATTGAAAGCGGTCTCAAACCCGACGACCGGGTCGTGCTCACGACCAACGGCAACGCCGTTCCCGGCGCCAAGGTCGTGCCCAAGCTGACGACTATCCCGGCTCCGCCGAAGTAACGGGCGGATCCAGGTCATGATCTCGAAATTCTTCATCGAACGGCCGGTGCTGGCCAATGTGCTGGCGATCGTTATCGTTCTGATCGGCACGGTTGCCCTGGTGACCCTGCCCGTGGCGCAGTATCCCAACGTGGTGCCGCCGACCGTGCAGGTCACCACCACCTATCCCGGCGCATCGGCCGACACGCTGGTCAACAACGTAGCGTTGCCCATCGAGCTGCAGGTCAACGGCGTCGAGGGCATGATCTACATGAGCTCGACCAGCACGGATTCGGGCACCTACACGCTGACCGTGACCTTCGCCATCGGCACCGACCTCGATTTTGCTCAGGTGCTGGTGCAGAACCGCGTGAGCTCGGCGCTGGCGTCCTTGCCGATGCCGGTGCAGGCGCAGGGTGTCGTCGTGCAGAAGAAATCGACGGCGATCCTGGAGATCGTAGGGCTCACGTCGCCCGACGGGCGCTACGACAGCCTGTACATGAGCAACTACGCCACCATCAACCTGGTGAATGAGCTCGCTCGCGTTCCGGGCGTCGGCAACGTGAACGTGCTGGGCGTCGGCCAGTACTCCATGCGCATCTGGATGGATCCGCAGAAGCTCTTCACCTACCAGCTGGCGCCCAACGACGTGATCCAGGTCGTGAAGGGGCAGAGCCAGTCGGTCACCGCGGGCCAGGTCGGCACGCCGCCCGCCGCAGAGGGCCAGGACTTCCAGTACACGGTCGACATCCAGGGCCAGCTCGCCGAGCCGGCGCAGTTCGAGAACATCATCGTCAAGTCGGAGAACGCCAACGGCGGCAGGATCCTGCGGCTGAAGGACGTGGCGCGGGTCGAGCTCGGTGCGCAGACCTACTCCCAGAACTTCAAGATCGACGGCAAGCCCGCCTCGGGCATGGCGATCTATCAGCTGCCCGAGGCCAACGCGCTCGACGTCGCCAATCGAGTGCACAACAAGATGGAGGAGCTGAAAAAGGCGTTCCCGCCGGAACTCGTCTACAGCGTGCCGTTCGACACCACGGGCTTCGTGAAGACCTCGATCAATGAGGTGTTCATGACCCTGATCGAGGCGGGCGTGCTGGTGCTGATCGTCATCGTGATCTTCCTGCAGGACTGGCGGGCGATGCTGGTGCCGGCCACGACGATCCCCGTCACCATCATCGGCGCGTTCGCCGCCATGGCAGCGCTCGGCTTCACCATCAACCTCTCGACGCTGTTCGGCATCGTGCTGGCGATCGGCATCGTGGTCGACGACGCCATCGTGATCGTGGAAGGCGTGGCGCGGCACATCGACGAAGGCATGTCCGGCCACGACGCCGCCATCCAGGCGATGAACGAGCTGATGGGCCCGGTGGTCGGCATCACGCTGGTGCTGATGTCGGTGTTCATTCCGGCCGCCTTCATTCCCGGCCTGACCGGCAAGATGTTCGCCCAGTTCGCCCTGGTGATCGCCGCCACCGCCTTCATCAGCGCGATCAATGCCGCGACCCTGAAGCCGACGCAGTGCGCGCTGTGGCTCCGGCCCGCGGTACCGCCCGAGCAGCGCAACGTCTTCTTCCGCTATTTCAACGCCGGCTACGGGCGCCTGGAGCGCGCCTACACCTGGCTGATCGGCGCCATGGTCAAGCGCAGCTTGCTCATGGTGCTGGTGGCGCTGGCGCTAGCCGGCCTCGGCGGCTGGGGCGTGGCCCGCTTGCCTAGCGCGTTCATTCCCAACGAGGATCAGGGCTACCTGATGGTGGGCGTCCAGCTGCCCGACGGCGCGGCGCTGGAGCGGACCGTCGCGGCCCTCGAGGAAGTAACGCGTGTCGCCAAAGCGACGCCCGGCGTCCAGCAGGTGGTCGCCATCTCGGGCATGTCGATCCTCGACAGCAGCGCGGCGCTGGCCAATGCCGGCGTCGCCTACGTCATCCTCAAGGATTGGAGCATACGCGACAAGGAGAAGGGCCAGGACCTGCGCTCGATCGCGCTCCATTTCCAGAAAGAGCTGGCCGGCATGCAGGACGGCCGCGCCTTCCCGCTGGCGCCGCCACCCATCCAGGGCATCGGCAATGCCTCGGGCTTCCAGATGCAGATCGAGCAGCGCGACGGCAGCTTCGATCTCAACAAGCTGCAGGCCGTGACCCAGACGATGATCGAGCAGGCCCGCACCCAGACGACGATCGCCAACCCGATCACGTCATTTCGTGCCGGGGCGCCGAACCTGCGGGTCGATATCGACCGCTCCAAGGCCGAGACGCTGAAGGTAGCGGTGGGCGACGTGTTCTCAACATTGTCTGCGTATCTCGGCTCGACCTACGTCAATCGCTTCAACAAGTTCGGCCTCAGCCTGCAGGTCTATGTCCAGGCCAATTCGCACTATCGCGCTCATCCCGAGGACGTGCTGAAGCTCTATGTGCGCAGCGCCGAGAACAAGATGGTGCCGATCGGCGCGCTGGCCACGCTGCACTCGGCCCAGGGTGCGCCGATCATCACCCTCTATAATCTCTATCCGTCCTCCGCCATCGTCGGCACGCCGGCGCCCGGCTTCTCCTCGGGCGAAGCGATGGAGCTGATGAACGAGATCGCCGAGCGGATCCTGCCGCCCGGCACAAGCTACGAATGGACGGCGATGTCCTACCAGGAGAACATCGTCGGCAATCAGCTGACCATCGTCTTCGCACTGGCCATCGCGCTGGTCTATCTCTGCCTTGCTGGCCAGTACGAAAGCTGGATCGCGCCGATCAGCGTCATCCTCGCGGTGCCGCTCTCCTTGCTGGGGCCGGCGATCGCGCTCGGCAGCCTGGGCGGCGCCAACAATCTCTACACCCAGATCGGCCTGATGCTGCTGATCGCGCTCAGCGCCAAGAACGCCATCCTGATCGTCGAGGTGGCGCGCGAGGCCCGCTTGCTGCACGGCAAGCCGATCGTCGAGGCCGCAGTCGAGGCGGCGCAGACCCGGCTACGCCCGATCCTGATGACCTCCTTCGCCTTCATCCTGGGCGTGGTGCCGCTGGTGACGGCGACCGGGGCGGGCGCCAATGGCCGCATCTCGCTCGGCCTTTGCGTGTTCAGCGGCATGATCGCTTCGACTTGCCTCGCCGTGCTGTTCGTGCCGTCGTTCTTCACCGTCCTGCAACGGTTCGAGGAGCGCGGCAAACCCGTCAAATCAGCACCGGCTGCCGAGCCTGCGGTATAGCGCGGGTTCCAATCAGCTGGAACCGCTTGCGGTTCCAGCTGATTGGAAACGCGTTGCTCCCGGGGCGTCGACCAAGGGGCATATTCCGTCCGGCTGGTTTCAGCCGGACGGAATATGCTCTAGTCGGCCGGCATGGCCGACCAGGCGCTCCCACTCCGCCGTTACCTTTCCGCCAACCTGGTGGCGCTGGCGCCGTCAGCTGTCGCCCTGGGTGGCCTTCATTGGGCGGGTTATCTGGCCGGCCGCCCTGCCTTGATCGCCTTTGCCGGCATCGCGGTCGTCACCGCCATCCTGGTGCAGCGCTATCTCGGCTCGCTGGCGCGCTTCGCCCGCTTCGTCGGTGAATTGTCGGGCGAGCAGGAGCCGGTGATGCCGCGTCTGCCGTTCGCGCCGGCCACCGAGGAACTCGCCTCCGCGGCTGCGACGCTGTCGGCGGGCTGGCGCCGCCAGCGCGCCTCGATCGACAATCTCGCGGCCTCCGCGCAGGCCATTATCGACGGCTTGCCCGACCCGCTGATCGCGATCGACCGCCAGCGCCGCATCGTGCGCACCAACCGCGCGGCGGTGGCGTTGCTGGGCGCCATGGGCGCGGATCGCGACTTGTCGACGGCGCTGCGCCATCCCGAGCTGTTGTCGGCGATCAATTCGCTGCTCGACACGGCCGACGGCAACTTCGTCGGGCCCGACCAGGTCGCGGTCGAGATCGTGCTGTCGGGCGCGCCTGAGCTCGATGTCATCGCCCATGCCCGTCGCCTGCCTAGGGCTGCGGCCGACCGCTCGCTGGTGCTGATCGTGCTGCACGACACCACGGCACTCAGGCGCGCCGAGCGCATGCGGGCCGATTTCGTTGCCAATGCCAGCCATGAGCTCAAGACGCCGATCGCAGGAATCACCGGCTTCATCGAGACCCTGCGCGGGCCGGCCCGCGACGATGCCGACGCGCGCGAGCGTTTCCTCGGCATCATGGCCGAGCAGGCCGATCGCATGAGCCGCCTGGTCGACGATCTCCTGATGCTGTCGCGCATCGAGCAGCACGAGCATTCCCGGCCCGACACCGAGGTCGACCTGGCGCGCGTGCTGGCGGGAGTCGAGGATTTGTTGCAGCTCAAGGCGTCGTCGCGCAAGGTGCGGGTCGAGCTCAGTATCGAGCCGGCGCTGCCGCGCGCGGTCGGCGACTATGATGAGCTCACCATCGTGTTCCAGAACCTGATCGACAACGCCATCAAGTACGCCAAGCCCGCGACGACGGTGAAAGTGACCGCCCGGTCGGCCGAGGAGGGGACCGTCTCGGTCGCCGTGAGCGACGAGGGCGACGGCATTCCCGCCTCCCATCTGCCGCGCCTCACCGAGCGCTTCTACCGTGTCGACACCGCCCGCTCCCGCCAGCTCGGCGGCACCGGCCTCGGCCTCGCGATCGTGAAGCACGTGGTCAACCGCCATCGTGGCCGGCTGGATATCCAGAGCACGCCGGGCAAGGGCTCGACCTTCACTGTGACGTTGCCGGCCGCCGGTTGACGGGTTTTCCAAGGTTTTCCACTGCGTGGAAAACGTCCGATGCCGATGGCACAGGGCTTTTGGCCACTTTTTTCCATTTTCCGCGCCACCCCCTCTCATCTAAGTCATTGAAAACAATTGATTCTTGTTTTCTACCCATTGATTCGCAACGGCTTTTTGGCGCCCGAACGCAATCCACAGCACCTTCGGGCGACTGTCACGGGATTGTAGCAAAACTGCAATAGAAGCGAGACGACAGCCTTCTACGCACGTACCTGCTCAAGAAGGAGGGCACCCGTGAAACTCACCAAAATTGCGCTCGCGACGGCCGCGGCTGGTCGCGACCTCGTGGACGGCATTCGCCGCCGATATCTCCGGCGCCGGCGCTACGTTCCCCTATCCCGTCTACGCCAAGTGGGCGGATGCCTATAAGAAGGAGACTGGCATTGGCCTGAACTACCAGTCGATCGGTTCAGGCGGCGGCATCAAGCAGATCAAATCCAAGACCGTGACCTTCGGCGCCTCCGACGCGCCGCTGCCGGGCAAGGAACTCGACGAGGCGGGTCTGGCGCAATTCCCGATGGTCATGGGCGGCATCGTGCCGGTCGTGAACCTCGACGGCGTCAAGCCCGGCGAACTCGATGATCGACGGACCGACGCTCGCCAAGATCTATCCTCGGCGACATCAAGAAATGGGACGACCCCGCCATCGCCAAGCTCAATCCCGGCGCCAAGCTGCCGTCTCAGGCGATCGCGCTGGTCCACCGCTCGGACGGTTCGGGCACGACCTACAACTTCTTCTATTACCTTTCCGACGTCAGCCCCGACTGGAAGTCGAAAGTCGGCACCAACACCTCCGTGCAATGGCCGACGGGCATCGGCGCCAAGGGCAATGAAGGCGTTGCTCAGAACGTCGGCAATACCAAGGGCGCGATCGGCTATGTCGAGTATGCCTACGCCAAGCAGAACAAGCTCACCTTCACCAAGATGGTGAACAAGGCGGGCAAGACCGTGTCGCCGACCTCCGAGGCGTTTCAGGCTGCGGCCGCCAACGCCGACTGGAAGAGCCAGCCGGGCTACGGCGTGATCCTCGCCAATCAGCCGGGCGATCAGTCCTGGCCAATGACCGCGGCGACTTGGATCCTGATCTACAAGAAGCCGTCCGATCCGGTGGCGACGGGCGAGGCGTTGAAGTTCTTCGCCTGGTCCTATGCCAAGGGCGGCGACATGGCCAAGGGCTCTGGACTATGTGCCGATGCCGGGCAACGTGTTGAGCGACATCCAAAAGATGTGGAGCGACTGACATCAAGGAGGCGAGCGGCAAGCCGCTGTTCGGCATGACGCACTAATCGCATGAGCATGGGCCTCCCGGCTGAACGGCCGGGAGCCCCTTTTACCGGGCGCGAGGGGGCGTAGAGTGTCCGAAGTGGCATTGAGCGACACGACTTTGGGCGCCGCGGAAGCCTCGTCACGCGCTGCGGTGCTGAAGCGCCTGCGCGCCAGCGACATCCTTTCGGGCCTGACGCGCGGCGCTGCGCTCACGGTGCTGGCCCTGCTGAGCGGCGTCATCCTGTCGCTTGTCATCGGCTCCGGCTGGCGCTGAGGGCGTATGGCTTCTGCTTCGTCACCGGACGAGGTGTGGAACCCGGTGACGGAGAAGTTCGGCGCGCTGGCGCCGATCTACGGCACGCTGGTGACCTCGATCATCGCCATGGTGATCGCGGTGCCGGTCGGCCTGATGGTCGCGTTCTTCCTGACGGAGCTCTGCCCCATGATGCTGCGCCGGCCGATCGCCATCGCCATCGAGCTGCTGGCCGGCATCCCCAGCATCATCTATGGCATCTGGGGCCTGTTCGTCTTCGCGCCCTTCCTGCAGAAGTACATCCAGCCCTTCTTGATCGATGCGTTCGGCGACGTGCCTGTCCTGTCGTCGCTGTTCGAGGGACCGCCCTACGGCATCGGCATGCTGACCGCGGGCCTGATCCTGGCGATCATGGTGCTGCCGTTCATCACGGCGATCTCGCGCGACGTGTTCGACGCCGTGCCGCCGGTGCTGAAGGAGGCGGCCTACGGGCTGGGCTGCACCACCTGGGAAGTGTTCAAGCACGTGGTCCTGCCCTACACCCGCGTCGGCGTGATCGGCGGCGTGATGCTGGGCCTGGGCCGCGCGCTCGGCGAGACCATGGCCGTCACCTTCGTGATCGGCAATGCGCACAAGGTGTCGGCCTCGATCCTGGCGCCCGGCACCACCATATCCGCCACCATCGCCAACGAATTCACCGAAGCGGTCGGCGATCTCTATACCTCGTCGCTGATCGCCCTCGGCCTGATCCTGTTCGTCATCACCTTCATCGTGCTGGCCATCGCGCGCTACATGCTGATGCGCATCCAGCGGCGGATGGGTGAGCGCCATGGCTGAAGCCGCCAGGAACGCCCTCTATACCCGCCGCCGACGGCGCAACGCCATCGCCAAGGGCTGGCCTTCGCCGCCACGGCTTTCGGCCTGGGCTGGCTGGTCCTCATCCTGGGCGTGCTGCTCTACAAGGGCATCGGCGGGCTTTCGCTGTCGGTGTTCACCGAGAACACGCCGCCGCCCGGCTCGGCCGGCGGCCTGCTCAACGCCATCATCGGCAGCATCGTCATGACCATCCTGGCGGTCGTCGATCGGCACGCCGATCGGCCTGCTCGCCGGCACCTATCTGGCCGAGTATGGCCGGCACGACAAGCTCGCCGTCGATCGTGCGCTTCATCAACGACATTCTGCTGAGCGCGCCCTCGATCGTGATCGGCCTGTTCATCTACGAGATCGTGGTCGGCGCCGATGGGCCACTTCTCGGGCTGTGCCGGCGCGGTGGCGCTGGCGGTCATCGTGATCCCGGTGGTGGTGCGCACCACCGAGGACATGCTGACCCTGGTGCCCGACACGCTGCGCGAGGCGGCGGCCTCGATCGGCCTGCCGCGCGCCCATATGATCATGCGCATCGCCTATCGCGCGGCGCGCGCCGGCATCGTCACCGGCATCCTGCTCGCCGTGGCGCGCATCAGCGGCGAGACCGCGCCGCTCCTGTTCACCGCGCTCAACAACCAGTTCTTCAGCCTGGAACATGAACGCGCCGATGCCCAGCCTGCCGGTCGTCATCTTCCAGTTCGCGCTGTCGCCCTATGAGGAATGGCAGAAGCTCGCCTGGACCGGCGCGCTCCTGATCACCATCACGGTGCTGGCGCTCAGCATCATCGCCCGCTCTCTCACCGCGAGAAAGTCATGAACGTCGCTTCGCAACGCTCACCGCCACGGTCGCCACGCCGATCGCCACCGCATGCCAGCATCGACACGCACCGCTGGCCTTGCCGAGAAAGTCGTCGATCCGCGATCTCGAGCTTCTTCTATGGCGACAGCGCGGGCGCTGAAGAACATCAACCTGCCGCTCTACGCCAACAAGACCACCGCCTTCATCGGTCCGTCGGGCTGCGGCAAGTCCACGCTGCTGCGCGTCCTCAACCGCATGTACGACCTCTATCCCGGCCAGCGCGCCACGGGCGAGGTGCTGTTCGACGGCGAGAACATCCTCGACGCCAGCCAGGACATCAATCTGCTGCGCGCCCGCATCGGCATGGTGTTCCAGAAGCCGACGCCGTTCCCGATGTCGATCTACGAGAACATCGCCTTCGGCATCCGGCTCTACGAGAAGCTGCCGCGCGCCGAGGTCGACGGCCGCGTCGAGCATGCGCTGCGCCGCGCCGCGCTGTGGGACGAGGTCAAGGACAAGCTCGACGCCAGCGGCCTCAGCCTGTCGGGCGGCCAGCAGCAGCGCCTGTGCATCGCCCGCACCGTGGCGGTGAAGCCCGAGGTCATCCTGCTCGACGAGCCCTGCTCGGCGCTCGATCCGATCTCGACCGCCAAGATCGAGGAGCTGATCGACGAGCTGAAGAAGGACTACACGATCGTGATCGTCACCCACAACATGCAGCAGGCGGCGCGCGTCTCGGACTTCACCGCCTTCATGTATCTCGGCGAACTGATCGAGTTCGGCGAGACCGAGAAGATCTTCACGACCCCCAGGACAAGCGCACGCAGGCCTACATCACCGGCCGCTTCGGCTGACCGGAAGGGAAGAAGCAACAATGGCGAGCGAACACATCGCTCAAGCGCTTCGACGAAGAGCTCGAGCGGCTCAACGCCACGATCAACGAGATGGGCGGCCTGACCGAAAGCCAGTTCGCCAAGGCGCTGATCGCGGTGCGCGACGCGCGACACCGCGACCGCCGAGGAGGTGATCGCCGACGACGCCCGGGTCGATGCGCTCGAGCCGAGGTCCAGGAGCAGACGGTGCAGCTGCTGGCGCTGCGCCAGCCGATGGCGGTGGATCTCCGTGTCGTGCTGTCCTCGATCAAGATCGCGGCCGCCCTCGAGCGCATCGCCGACTACGCCAAGAACACCGCCAAGCGCGGCATCGTGCTGGCGCAGGGCACGGCGCCGGCCTCGGCGGTCGCGGGCATCGATCGCCTGGGCCGCCTGGTGCGCACGGCGCTCAAGGACGTGCTCGATGCCTTCGCCGACGACGACGTCGCCAAGGCGCATTCGGTGTGGGAGCGCGACGAGGAGATCGACCAGGTCTATACCGGCCTGTTCCGCGAGCTGCTCACCTACATGATGGAAGATCCCCGCACCATCACGGCCTGCACGCATCTGCTGTTCATGGCCAAGAACATCGAGCGCGCCGGCGATCACGTCACCAACATCGCCGGAGCTGGTGAGCTTCCGCTCGACCGGCCAGAGCTTCGCCGAAGCGCGGCGCAAGGGCAGCGGCGCCCTCTACACCAAGGACGCCGCGCAATGAACGGTCGCCACCTCGCCCTCGCGCCGCGACACGCAGACGTCCTCGATCAAGCCGCGCGTGCTGATCGTCGAGGACGAAACCGCGCTCGTCGAGCTGCTGCGCTACAACCTCGAGCAGGCGGGCTTCGGCGTCACGGTCGCCTTCGACGGCGAGGAGGCGCTCGCCTCGGTGCAGGAGGACACGCCCGACCTCATTCTGCTCGACTGGATGCTGCCCCTGATGTCGGGCATCGAGGTCTGCCGGCAGCTGCGCCGCCAGACCTCGACCGCCAACCTGCCGATCATCATGCTGACGGCGCGCGGCGAGGAGGGCGATCGCGTGCGCGGCCTCGATGCCGGCGCCGACGACTATGTCTCCAAGCCGTTCTCGCCGACCGAGCTGGTGGCGCGCATCCGCGCCGTGCTGCGCCGCATCCGGCCGGCGCTGGCCGACGAGGCGCTCAACTACGCCGACATCGTGATGGATCTCGTGGCCCATCGCGTGATCCGCGGCGGCAAGCCGGTGCATCTCGGGCCGACCGAGTTCCGGCTGCTGCGCCACTTCATGGAGCATCCCGGCCGCGTCTTCTCGCGCGAGCAGCTGCTCGACGCGGTGTGGGGCAAGGACGTCTATGTCGAGGCGCGCACGGTGGACGTGCATATCCGCCGCCTTCGTATCGCGCTCAACGGTGACAATCACGCCGACGTGATCCGCACCGTTCGCGCCGCCGGATACGCGCTGGACGCGCAAGGCTGAAAAGGTTTTCCACACCACCGGTCACGGTTTTGTAGCCTGGGCCCGGCTACACCGAGACTGCTTGTTCCCGGCCGGCATATCCCACGCCCCGCTCCGGAATAGGCAGGTTCCCCCGGCACGGTGGACACCCCGTCGCCGATCTACTTTCCCCTCCTTCCGTCAGGAAGGAGGGGTTTCTTTTTCGAAGTGGCGGCGCACCACGATCGCCAGCACGAAGGCCGGCACGCCGAGCAGCGCGGTGTAGATGAAGAAGAGCGCATAGCCGCTGAACTTGTGGCTGGCCGAGGCGGCGGCCTGCAGCGTATCGACGATCCAGCCGGAATAGCCCGCGATCAGCTTGCCGGGCAGCGTCATGATCGAGCTGAACAGCGCGTATTGCGTGGCGGTGTAGGCGGCGTTGGTGAGGCCGGACAGGAAGGCGATGAACACCGAGCCCGCCATGCCGGTCGCGAGATTGTCGACGCTGATCGCCGCCGCCAGCACGAGCTGGTCGGGCGTGCCGAGCCAGGCCAGCCAGGCGAAGGTGAGGTTCGAGGTGGCGATCAGGAACACCGACGGCGCCAGCAGGCGCGAGGCGCCGAGGCGGAAGACCAGCGCCCCGCCCAGCAGCGCCCCCAGGATCGACATCACGAAGCCATAGATCTTCGACACGTTGGCGATCTGCTGCAGGCTGAAACCCATGTCGATATAGAACGGGTTCGCCATCACGCCCATGGCGATATCGGAGAGCCGGAACAGGCCGATGAAGGCGAGCAGGGTGATGCCGTGCCAGCGGTAGCGCACGAAGAAATCGACGAACGGACAGACGATGGCGCCGTAGAGGAAGATCAGGGCCTCGCTCAGCCACGACGGCATCGGTCCAAGGCGTGCGGCGAAGTCGGCGACCTTGCCTTCGCGCTCGGCCGTGCCGGCGGATGTGCGCTTTTCCGGCTCGGCGATGAGCAGCGTGGTGGCGATGCCGACCAGGGCCAGCGCCGCCATGACGCGATAGGCGAGCGGCCACGAGCCGAACTCGGCGATGTAGAGCGCGCCGGCGCCGGCGGCGAGCACGGCGATGCGGTAGCCGAGCTGGTAGGTCGCCGCCGTGGCGCCCTGCAGGCTCTCGTCCGTCGCCTCGATGCGGAAGGCGTCGAGCGCGATGTCCTGGGTCGCCGACGAGAAGGCGACGATCAGCGCGAACAGCACCAGCCACCACAGGTCCACGCCCGGGTCGCAGAACGACATGGCCAGCAACCCGAGGCCGATGCCCGACTGCGCCAGCAGCATCCACGAGCGGCGGCGGCCCAGCCAGCGCGTGGTGCAGCGGCAGCGGCACGCGATCGACCACCGGCGACCACACGAACTTGAAGGAGTAGGTGATGCCGATCCACGAGATGAAACCAATGGCGGTGCGCGTGACGCCGAACGCGCGCAGCCAGGCCGACAGGGTCGAGAACACCAGCAGGAACGGCAGGCCGGCCGAGAAGCCCAGGAACAGCAGCGTGACGACGCGCGGATGGCTGTAGGTCGCGACGGTCTCGCGCCAGTTCCGCCGCGGTACGGCCGCGCTCAAATCAGGTCCTTGAGCGCCTTCTCGGGTCGCGCGCCGACATGGGAGATGATCTCGGCCGCGGCGATGCCGCCCAGCCGCGCGCATTCGGCGAGCGGCTTGCCGCGCGTGAAGCCGACCAGGAAGCCCGAGGCGTAGAGATCGCCGGCGCCGGTCGTATCGACGACCTTGCCGACGGGCGCCGCCGGCACGGCGTGGGTTTCGCCGCCCTTGACGATCACCGAGCCCTTCTCGCTGCGGGTCAGTGCGCAGATCTTGTTCTCGGCCCGCGCCGCGGCCAGCGCCTTGTCGAAGGAAATCGACCTGATAGAGCGACTTGATCTCGGCCTCGTTGGCGAAAAGGATGTCGACCTTGTCGCGGATCAGCGCCCGGAACTCCTCGCGATAGCGGTCGACGCAGAACGAGTCCGACAGCGTGATCGAGACCTTGCGCCCAGCGGCGTGCGCGGCATCGAAGGCTTTCAGCACCGCCTTCTTGGCCTCGCGGCGGATCCCACAGATAGCCCTCGACGTAGGTCACTGCGGCCGAGCCCACTTGCCTCGACGTCGATGTCGCTGGGTCCGAGCCCCATGCAGGCGCCGAGGTAGGTGTTCATGGTGCGCTGCGCGTCGGGCGTCACCACGATCAGGCAGCGCGCCGTCGCCGGCCCCGCGGTCGCCTGCGCCGTATCGAAGGTGACGCCGGTGGCGCGCAGGTCATGGCCGAACACCCCGCCCAGCTGGTCGTTGCGCACCTTGCCGACATAGGCGCCTTTTCCGCCGAACGAGGCGACGCCCGCGATGGTGTTGCCGCACGAGCCGCCGGAGACTTCGACGCCGGGGCCCATGGCGGCGTAGAGCGTCTCCGCCCGCGCCTCGTCGATCAGGGTCATGCCGCCCTTGACCAGCGCGTGCTTCTTGATGAACGCATCGTCGGCATGCGTGATCACGTCGACGATGGCGTTGCCGATTCCCAGCACGTCGAAGGCGGCAGAAGTCATGAGATCTCCAAAAGATGCATTCCGGGCTTGGTCTCTTCCAGCAAGGTCACGATGCCGGCGATCGTGACGGGCACGTCGGCGCGCAGGCTCGCCCGATCGATGCCGAGCGAGCGCAATCCCATCTCGCACACGATGAAGCGCACGCCAAGCTCGACCGAGGCCTGCAGCAGCGTCTCGAAGTCGCCGACGCCGCGCTGCTTGTTGAGGGCATCGCGGCTCCCAGTCGTCGAGCGGCGGGGGCGGGCCCATCAGGGCGCGGATGCCGCCCATGGTCAGGAACAGGACGGCGGGCTTGTTGACGGCGACGGCGGCGCTCACCAGCGCCAGCGCGTAGTGCGCGCATTCATAGTCGCCCTTGCGCAGGATCACCGAGAGACCGCCCTCGCTCATGTGGTCCCACAGGTCGGGCAATTGGGCCGCTTGCTGATGGTCATTTCGTCGAACGATGCGTCGAGGGCATCGTAGGTCAGCAGCCGCCCCGACAGCGAACGGCCGATGCCCAGGATCTCCTTCACCACCTCGGTCGCCTGCAGCGCCCCAAGCGTGCCGGCCAGCGCGCCCAGCACGCCCGCCTGCGCGCAGCTCGGCACGGCATCTTCCGACGGAGCGGCGGGGAAGATGCAGCGCAGGCACGGATGGCCGGCGCCATGCCAGGCCTTGTAGGTCGAGATCTGGCCGTCGAAACGAAGTATCGCGGCGGAAACCAGAATCTTTTTGAGGCGATAGCAGATGTCGTTGACGAGATAGCGCGTGGCGAAGTTGTCGCTGCCGTCGGCCACGACGTCGTAGCCCGTGATGATCTGCTCGGCATTGGCCTCGGTGAGGCGGCGCGGATGCATGACCACGCGGCACTTCGGGGTTGATGTCGCCAAGCGCGCGGCGGGCACTTTCGACCTTGGCCGTGCCGATATCGGCGGTGCGATGGATGATCTGCCGCTGCAGGTTGGAAAGATCGACCATGTCGTCGTCGATCACACCCAACGTGCCGATGCCCGCGGCGGCGAGATATTGCAGCAGGGGCGCGCCAAGGCCGCCGGCGCCAACCACCAGTACCTTCGCGGCGATCAGCCGCGCTTGGCCCATGCCGCCGATCTCGGCCAGCACGATATGTCGCGCGTACCGCCTGATCTGCATTTCCGTCATGTCGGGCAGAGACGTCATGGTCCGCTTATAGCATGGGACGCCGGCATGGATTGGCTGCTACACCCGCCGCAATGAACGCCCCCATCGCGCCCACCGCCCTCGCAAGTCGGCCGCGGCTCACGCCCGTGCTGCTCATCCTGCTGGCGCTGCTGTCGGCTTTCACGCCTCTCTCCATCGACATGTACCTGCCGGCGCTGCCGGTGATCGCCGTCGACCTGCGCGGCACGGTGGGCGACATCCAGCTCACGCTCTCGGCTTTCATGATCGCCTTCGGTGCCGGCCAGATCTTCTATGGACCGGCGGGCGATCGCTTTGGCCGCCGGCCGGTGATCCTGGTCGGACTCTCGCCTACGTCCTGGCCAGCGTCGGCTGCGCCTTTGCCGCCGCCGCCGGACATCTCGTGCTGCTGCGCTTCCTGCAGGGGCTGGCGGCGTGCGGCGGCGTGGTGCTGGCGCGCACCATGGTGCGCGATCTCGCCGAGCGCGACCAGGCGGCGCGTGCCATGTCGCTGATGATGGCCTGCACCTCGATCGCGCCCATGCTGGCGCCGCTGATCGGCGGCCAGATCCTGTGGTTCCTGGGCTGGCGCGCGATCTTCTGGACCCTGGCCGATCGGCGTGGTGGCGCTCGTCGCCAGCCTACATCCGCCTGCCCGAGACGCTGCGGCCGGAATATCGCCAGCCGCTCGTGCTCTCCTCGATCCTCAAGCGCTTCGGCGAGTTGTTCCGCCACAAGGCGTTCATGGGCTATGCCTTCACCAGCATCTTTCAGTTCTCGGCGCTGCTGTCGTTCCTCTCGGGCTCGCCGTTCGTGTTCATCGAGACGCTACGGCGTGGCGCCGCGCGCCTACGGCTTGATCTTCGGCGGCATGGTGGTGTTCATGACCATCGGCAGCCTGTTGAACGCCAAGTTCGCGCCGGTCTTCGGGGCGGGCAAGATCCTGCGCTATGCCGTGATCGTGCCCGGCATCGTGCGGGCCGGTGGCCCTGGTCATGGGCCTGATCGAGGCGCGCTACGGCACCATCGGCATGTGGCCGTTCGTGCCTGCTTCGGCGCCGCAGATCGCCACCATCAGCCTGATCGGCCCCAATTCCGTGGCGATGGCGCTGCAGCGCTATCCGCACATGGCGGGCACCGCGTCGTCGCTGATGGGCGTCATGCAGTTCGGCATCGGCGCGATCTTCGGCGCCGTTGTCGGCCAGACCTTCGACGGCACCATCGCCCCCATGACCACCGCCATGGGCGTCGCCGGCGCCTGCTGCTTCCTGTTCAACCGCCTGCTCGTCGGACGCAGGTACTAGCGCCGGTGCGTCGCCCGTCCACAATCGTCCGCGCCTGGTGGACGGGTCCGATGCCGGTGAAATCGGCTTTTCTGCCCTCTCAGTCCGCAAATCCGGGACTCCCCCCTCGGCGCGCGCAAGCAGCTCTTCGCCGAGCAACGGGGGGAGGGGTAGCGGGGTAGCGCTAATTGCGGAGTTTCCTCGCTGCGCGAAACCGAACGATCTGCCGAGGGGTAGCGCACTAGCGGAAAGTGCGGAAAGTCGTACCGAGGGGGTAGCGGGGTAGCGCTAACTGCGCCAACTGTCGGCTCGCTGCGAATAATGGAAAACACGGGGCCCTTGAGGGGGTCATGCGGGCATTTTACTCCCGCGGGGCCGGGTTCCCCTATTTTGGTCATTAGAAGTTCAGGCCCGCGAGCGCCTCTCGTGATATGCGTCGGCACCCTCTGCCGATGACAGCGACCGCAACCCGTCCCACCCTCACGCCGCCGCTGCTCGTCCTGCTGGCCCTTCTGTCGGCCTTCACGCCGCTTTCCATCGACATGTACCTGCCGGCGCTGCCGACCATCGTCAGCGATCTCAAGAGCACCGCGGGCGACATCCAGCTCACGCTCTCGGCGTTCATGCTGGCCTTCGGCTTCGGCCAGATCTTCTACGGCCCGGCGGGCGACCGCTTCGGCCGCCGCTGGGTGATCCTGTCGGGGATCGCGATCTACATCGCCACCACGATCGGCTGCGCCTTTGCCGCCGAAGCGGGCCAGCTCGTGCTGCTGCGCTTCCTGCAGGGGCTGGCGGCCTGCGGCAGCGTCGTGCTGGCGCGCACCATGGTGCGCGACCTCGCCGAACGCGAGCAGGCTGCGCGCGCCATGTCGCTGATCATGGCCTGCAGCTCGCTGGCGCCCATGCTGGCGCCGCTGATCGGCAGCCAGGTTCTGGTCCTATGGGGCTGGCGCGCCATCTTCTGGGTGCTGGCCGGCATCGGCGTGGTGGGCCTCGCGTTCGCCGGCCTGCGGCTGCCCGAGACGCTGCGGCCGGAATATCGCCAGCCGTTGCATCTCGGCTCGGTGGTGGGCCGCTTCGGCCAGCTGCTGAAGCACCGCCTCTTCATGGGCTACGCGCTCACCAGCACGTTCCAGTTCGCGCGCGCTGATGTCCTGGCTGTCGGGCGCGCCGTTCGCCTTCATCCAGGGCTATGGCCTGAGCCCGCGCGCCTTCGGCCTGATCTTCGCCGCCGCCATCGTGCTGTTCACCGGCTGCAACCTGATGAACGCCCGCTTCGCGCCGGTGTTCGGTTCGTCGAAGATCCTGCGCTACGCGCGTGATCGTGCCGGTCGTGTTCGGGCCGGCCGGGCTGGTGCTGGCGTTGATCGAGAGGCAGACCGGCGCCATCGGCGTCTGGCCGTTCCTGCTCTTCATCGTGCCGCACGTCGCCATGATGGCGCTGGTCGTGCCCAACGCCACCGCCATGGCCCTGCAGCGCTACCCGCACATGGCGGGCACCGCCTCGTCGTTGATGGGGGTGCTGCAGTATGGCGTGGGCTCGCTGTTCGGCGTCGCGGTTGGCCAGGGCTTCGACGGCACCATGGTGCCGCTCACCGCCGCGCTCGCCGTCGCCGGCACGCTGTGTTTCGCCTCGCACCGGCTCCTGGTCGGCCGCGCCGACGGCTAAACTCCCGCCCATTCAAGTTGAACCAAACGACCTCACCCTGAGGAGCGGTCCGAAGGACCGCGTCTCGAAGGGTGGGACCGAGCACTTTCTGTGTTGCCCATCCTTCGAGACGGCGCTTCGCGCCTCCTCAGGATGAGGTGATTCGGATCGAACGGACTTTGCGCTAGCGGCGGAGATCGACCACCAGCATGTCGCCGTTGTCGTTGCCGATGGCGAGATGGAAGCCGTCGGGCGACCAGGCAAGGCAGCTGATCGGCGAGCCGTCTGACATCTTCAGCACCACCGAGCGGCGGGTCTTGATGTCGCCGAGCTGCAGCTCGCCCGAAGTCGTAGCCGCCGGCCACGAATTCTGCGGCGGGATGGGCGGCCACGACGGTGAGCAGTCCCGCGCCTTCCTCGCCGAACTGCAGCGGCGGCTTGCCTTCAGGTCCCTTGCCGGCGAACGGCCAGGCGGTGAACAGGGGCTGCGAGGAGGTGTAGAGCCAGCGCGCATCGGCCGACCAGGAGAGCGACTTCACCTTGGCGGGATAGCCCTGCATGCGCATGTCGGTCGCCTGGGCGATGCGCCAGACATGGATGTCGTTTTCCTGCGTGCCGGTGGCGATGAACTTGCCGTCGGGGCTCCATTTCAGCGCGACATGGCTGCCCGCCCAGGCAAAGCGCCGCGGCGGCAGGGTCACGTTGCCGATGCTCCACACGGTGATGCCGCCATAGTGGGCGCAACCGATGCGGCTGCCGTCCTTGCTGAAGTCGATCGCAGCCACCGTGCTCTGGTGCGGGCCGAACTCGCGCGAGTTGCCCGCCTTGTCGACCACCAGCGCCATCTTGCCGACCGACGCGGCGAGCATGCCGGTGGCGCGGTGCGCCACCAGCCGGTCGATCCACTTGCCCTTCTGGTTGGCGATCTCGGTCGCGTTGCCGTCCGGCGCGATGCGCAGCAGGCGGCCGTCGTCGCCGCCGCTCAAAAAGCCGTCGCTTGTGGGATCGGCGATCAGCGACAGCACGGCGCCTTTATGGATCGGCTCGCCCGCTTCGGGCGCGGCTTCCTTGATATCTGCCGGCAGCAGGCGCACGCGGCCGTCGCCCAGCGCGAAAGCGGCGAGCTTGCCGTCGCTGCCGAAGGCGCAGGCGACGACAGGCGCGTCGGCCGCGACCGAGCGCGACGGCGGCAGGGTCCGCCGCCAGTCGGGATTAGCGAGATCGAGTTTCATTGGTTATCGAATACCAGACCAGCCTCACCCTGAGGAGCGTCCCGCAGGGACGCGTCTCGAAGGGTGGGATCGAGCATCGCGTCCGTTGCCCATCCTTCGAGACGCATCGCTTCGCGATGCTCCTCAGGATGAGGTGTGCTGCTCACTTCAGGCAGTCTTCGAAGCCGCGCTTGAGGTTCTCGCCGTCGAGGTTGCGGCCGATGAAGACGAGCTTGCTCGAGCGCTTCTCGCCGTCCTTCCAGGGCTGGCCCCAGTCGGCATCCATCATCATGTGCACGCCCTGATAGACGTAGCGCCTGGGCGCGTTGTCGATCGCCAGGATGCCCTTGCTGCGGAAGATGTCCGGGACCGCGCAGCTGCAGCAGCGCGCCCATCCACTTCTGGAACTTGTCGGGATCGACCGGCCGGTCGGACGTGAAGCTGAACTCTTCACCTCTTCCTCGTGGTCGTGATCGTGGCCGTGCTCGAGGAAGTCCGGCTCGAACTCGAGGATGCGCTTGAGGTCAAACGCGCCCTTGTCGAGGATGGCAGCGAGCTCGATCTTGCTCTTCTCGGTCTTGTGGATGCGGGCGTAGGGGTTGATCGCCTTGATCTTGCCCTCGACCTTCTTGAGCTCGTCGCCGCTCACCAGGTCGGTCTTGTTCAACAGGATCACGTCGGCGAAGGCCACCTGTTCCTGCGCCTCGTCGCCCTGCTCGAGCTGGCCGAGGAAGTGCTTGGCGTCGACCACCGTGACGATCGCGTCGAGCTTGGTCTTGGCCTTCACGTCCTCGTCGGTGAAGAAGGTCTGCGCCACCGGACCGGGATCGGCCAGGCCGGTGGTCTCGACCAGGATGCCGTCGAACTTGTCCTTGCGCTTCATCAGCCCTTCGATGATGCGGATGAGATCGCCGCGCACGGTGCAGCAGATGCAGCCGTTGTTCATCTCGAACACTTCCTCGTCGGCATTGACCACCAGGTCGTTGTCGATGCCGAGCTCGCCGAACTCGTTGACGATCACCGCGTACTTCTTGCCGTGCTGCTCGCTCAAGATCCGGTTGAGCAGCGTGGTCTTGCCGGCGCCGAGATAGCCGGTGAGCACGGTGACGGGCACTTGAGGCTGGGCCATGGATTCCCTCGAAAATTGGTCCTTGAGATAGGGTGGCGGGGCGTCCGCGAGTCCAGCCGGGCGCCCTCGTTCGATTGACTGGCAAAGCATCCTTGGCTTGACCGTTAAGGTAGCGAGACGTACGAGAAGTGCTCGCTCGGGGGGGCCCATGACAGTTAGGAGTTGGCTATTTGCGGCGTTGGCACTACTTGCTGGTGGCTGCAACAGCCATCCGGTGCCGCGATACGGCGTATCGGCGGACGATGTCGTTGCGCTAAGAAGCCTTGCTCCCGCTCGGATCGCGGTCGGCAGCTTCTCCGATCCCCCGCAATTCGACAACAGATGCCGCGCGACGGGCATGATTCTGGTAGGCGACGGGCTGAGCTATGCGGGATACATCCGCAAAGCATTGATTGATGAAATGAAAATAGCAGGTGTTTACGACAACAGCGGCATCGTTACGCTAACAGGCAGCGTCGACAAACTCGCTTTCTCGTCGATAAACTCTTTTTGGGACATTAACCTAACTGTGACGTCATCTACTGGCCGTTATGTCTCGGTCGTAGAGCACTACCGGTTTCCCGGTTCCTGGACTGGTGTGTCAGCGTGCAAGAATGTCGCCGACTCTTTCTTTCCGGCCGTTCAGGACTTGCTCCAGAAGTTGATCGCCTCGCCAGGTTTCCTGGCCCTGATCCGCGGCTGAGCGATCTCGGCAAGCTAGGTGGAGCGATAGACTAGCTGGCGGGTGCCGTGCAGCTGGGTTTCGCCGGCCGAACGCAGGCCAAGCTTGCGCGCCACGCCCTGGGAGCCCGCATTGTCGGGATGGATGAAAGCCACGACCGGACCGACGCCGCGCTCGGCGCGGGCATGGGCCAGCATCGCGGCGGCAGCTTCGCTCGCGACGCCCTGGCGCCAGGCGATGCGCACCAGCCGCCAGGTCAGTTCGGTCGTGCCGGGGAGATGACACGGCCGCGTGCCGCATTGGCCGAGGAAGCCCGGTCGGTCCTTCCACTCGATCGCCCAGCGCGGATAGTTCGGCATCGTACCGTCGACGATGTTGCCGCGAACCTCGGCGCGGTGCGCCACGGGATCGAGCGGACCGCCGAGATAGCGCCGCACCTCGGGATCAGTGTCCATGGCCACGATCGGCTCGAGATCGTCGAGCGTGCGTGGCCGCAGCCGCAGGCGGGCCGTTTCGAACGTCAACATCATGGGCGCTTAAGGCCGCTCGCCGCGGATCAGCTTGGGCAGGTCGCCGACCAGTCCCATGGCGTGGCGCACGAAGAAGCGGCGCAGCGCCGGCGTGCGGTTGACGGCGGCAAGGCCGAGGTCACGGACCAGGCGCAGCGGCTTGATGTCGTTGGAGAACAGCCGGTTCAGGAGGTCGGTGGCGGCGACCATGGTGAGATTGTCGGCGCGCCGCCATTGCGCGTAGCGCTCGAGCGTGTCGGCGGCGCCGATGTCGAGCCCCAGCCGCTTGGCGTCGATCAGCACCTCGACCAGGGCGGCGATGTCGCGGACGCCGAGATTGTAGCCTTGGCCGGCGATGGGATGCAGCCCGTGCGCGGCATCACCCACCAGGACCAGCCGCTCGTCGATGTAGCGTTCGGCATGGACGAGGCCGAGCGGAAACGACCAGCGCGGGCCGATCGTCTCGACGTGACCCAGGAAATCGCCGAAGCGGCGGGCAAACTCAGCCTGAAAGCTTGCCGGCTCGAGCTCGAGCAGGCGCTTGGCGAGCGTGGCGCGCTCGGTCCACACGATCGACGAGCGATGCTCGCCGCTCTCGCTGTCGCGCATCGGCAGGATGGCGAAGGGTCCGCCGGGCAGGAACTTCTCTTGGGCAACGCCGCGATGCGGCTGCTCGTGGCGCGCCACCACGACAATGGAGATCTGGTTGTACGACCAGGTGCGCGCGCCGATCCCGGCCTCCTCGCGCATGGTGCCGAAGCGGCCTTCGGCCGAGGCGACCAGCCGCGAGGCCAGGCGCCGGCCGCTCTTCAGCACCAGCTCGACCTGGTGGACATCGCGGTTGGTCTCAAGCGCTTCGTCCGGCGCGATCAGCTCGACGTTCGGGCAGGCGGCGAGGCGGCGCTGGATTGCGGCACGCAGGAACCAATTCTCGACGATCCAGCCCATCGGCGCCGCGGCTTGGCCGTCGGCGGCCGCTTCGCGGTGATCGAAATGCAGGAAGAGGGGGCTCGCGCGCCCGTCGTGCCCGGCATCCGAGATGCGGATGTCGAGGATGGGCTCGGCCTCGGCCGCCACCTCGTCCCACACCCCCACCGCCTGGAACAGTCGCTGGCTGGTGTAGGCGATGGCCGTGGTGCGGCCGTCGAAGCCCGCCTCGCTCATGGTCTTGAGCGGCAGGCGGTCGATCAACGCGGTCTTCAGCCCCGCAACGCCCGCCGCCAGGGCGAGCAGGCTGCCATTGAGGCCGGCGCCGACAACCGCGAGGTCGAGGCGCTCTTTGTCCACGGTCGGGCTCATGTGTGGAAAATGGCAGGCTAGCCATGGCTCGACCAGTGCCCGATATTTGAGCAGGCACGACGCGCGGCAAGTGCCCAAAACTAAGGGGTTTATTGCGCTGGCATGGGCCTTGCAAGTCCACGCACGGCACGGCGGGGCAGCCGCCAGGGGGATGCAATGAAATTGGTGATGGCGATCTTCAAGCCCTTCAAGCTCGACGAGGTCCGCGACGCGCTGACCGGGCTTGGCATCCAGGGCCTGACGGTCAGTGAAGTGAAAGGCTTCGGCCGCCAGAAAGGCCAGACGGAGATCTACCGCGGCGCCGAGTATGCCGTGAGCTTCCTGCCCAAAGTGAAGATCGAGGTCGTGATCGAGGACGGCCTGGTCGAGCGTACCGTCGATGCCATCCGCAAGGCGGCCGGGACCGGCAAGATCGGCGACGGCAAGATTTTCGTCACATCGGTCGAACAGGCCGTCCGCATACGCACCGGCGAGTCCGGCGCCGACGCGCTGTGATCCTTTTCGAGGAAAGACCGATGATCCGTTCCCTTCGTTCGACGCTCCTGCCCGCGGTTGCGGCCGCCGTCCTGATGTCTCCCGCCATCGCCCTGGCGGCGGACGACAAGCCCAAGATCGATTCCGGCGACACCGCCTGGATGCTGACCTCGACGGCGCTGGTGCTGATGATGACCATCCCCGGCCTGGCGCTGTTCTACGGCGGCATGGTGCGCAAGAAGAACGTGCTGGCCACGGTGGCGCAGAGCTTCGCCGTGACCTGCCTGGTCACCGTGCTGTGGCTGGTGCTGGGCTACAGCCTCGCCTTCACCACCGGCAGCACCATCCTGGGCGGCGTCAGCCGGGTATTCATGGCCGGCCTGACGATCGACAGCATCTCGCGATCTCGCCAAGACGATTCCCGAGTCGGTCTATATGTGCTTCCAGCTCACCTTCGCCATCATCACGCCGGCGCTGATCGCAGGTGCCTTCGCCGAGCGCATGAAGTTCTCGGCCATGCTGTGGTTCATGGGCCTGTGGTCGCTGGTGGTCTACGCCCCGATCGCCCACTGGGTGTGGGGCGGCGGCTTCCTGGGCGAACTGGGCGTGCTCGACTTCGCCGGCGGCACGGTGGTGCATATCAACGCCGGCGTCGCGGGTCTGATCTGCGCGCTGGTGATCGGCAAGCGCAAGGGCTTCGGCATCGAGAACATGGCGCCGCACAACCTCGTGCTGTCGGTGATCGGCGCTTCGCTGCTGTGGGTCGGCTGGTTCGGCTTCAATGCCGGTTCGGCGACCTCCGCCAGCGGCTCCGCCGGCATGGCGATGGCGGTGACCCAGTTCGCGACCGCCGCCGCGGCGCTGTCCTGGATGTTCGCGGAGTGGATGACGCGCGGCAAGCCGTCGGTGCTGGGCATCATCTCCGGCGCGGTCGCCGGCCTGGTTGCCATCACGCCCGCCTCGGGCTTCGTCAATCCGACCGGCGCGCTGGTGATCGGCATCGTGGCCGGCCTGCTCTGCTTCTGGGGCGCCACGGGTCTCAAGCACGCCATGGGCTACGATGACTCACTCGACGCCTTCGGCGTGCACGGCGTCGGCGGCTTCGTCGGCGCCATCCTGACGGGCGTGTTTGCCGTCGAAGCGGTCGGCGGCGCCGGCAAGAAGGGCTTGATCGACGGCAATCCCGGCCAGGTGTTGACCCAGCTGTGGGGCTGCCTGGTCTGCATCGCCTGGTGCGCCATCGCCACCTTCGTGATCCTGAAGATCGTCGATGCCCTGATCGGGCTGCGCGTCACCAACGAGGAAGAGGTCGAGGGCCTCGACATCAATTTGCACGGGGAGACGGTGCACTAATCCTTCCTCATCGAGTTCGGGAACCCAACTCCTCCCTGGTTCCCTCCACCGCCGCTTTCGTGTCGCGGCGGTCCCTTCGGCCCGGCGGGTTTTCCGCCGGGCCTTTTTCTGCCTAGGCCCAGCCGTCTTCGGCTGGGCGCGGCGGGTTTTCCACGAAGGCTTTTTCTGCCAGTGTGCGCCGACAAGCCGCAAAGGCTGGAGGACAGGCCCTATGAAACTCGTGTCGGCCATCATCAAGCCGTTCAAGCTCGACGAGGTGCGGGACGCGCTCACGGGCGTCGGCGTCTCGGGGCTGACGGTCAGCGAGGTCAAGGGTTTCGGCCGCCAGAAGGGCCAGACCGAGATCTATCGCGGCGCCGAATACCTGGTGAGCTTCCTGCCCAAGGTGAAGGTCGAGATCGTGGTCGACGACAGCCAGGTCGAGCGCGCCGTCGAGGCCATCCAGAAGGCCGCCCACACCGGCAAGATCGGCGACGGCAAGATCTTCGTCACCGCCGTCGAGCAGGCGCTGCGCATCCGCACCGGCGAAACCGGCTCCAACGCGCTGTAGCCCCAAGGGCTTGTGGCCCTTCGTCTCAAGGAAGCGTCCTATTGCCTTGTTGTTAAAGGCTTATTTGTCCCTTAGAATAGCCCGATAACCAAGACCGGCCGGACCCCCTCCAGCCGGCATTTCTGCGTTGCCCGGCTGCTCTCCGTTCGGGGGCCGCCCATTGGATGGTCGTCGATGTTCAATCCGCGCCTGACCGAGACTCAGTCGGACTTCCCGCGGGGAGCGTGATGGCCATGCTCGGGATCGCCAGCACCCACAAGACGACGATCCTGCCGGAGGGCGGGCGCGACTTCCTGCGCCGCCGCATGATGGAGCTGGTCGGTGTCGGCATCGCCGTGGCGGGCGTGCTGCTCCTGATGTCGATCTTCACCTTCAGCAACGCCGATCCCTCGCTCAACCATGCCACCGGCATGCCGCCCAACAACCTGATGGGCCTGCCCGGCGCCTACGTCTCCGACCTGCTGCTGCAGACCTTTGGCCTCGCCATCGTGCTGGTGCCGGTGGCGCTGATCACCTGGGGCGTGCGCATGGTGCGCACCCACCATCTCGGCTTCTTCGGCTTCGCCTCTCGCTGCTGCTGCTGGCGCTCCTGATGATGAGCGTGGGCTGCGTTGGCCTGGGCGACGTCGGTGGTGCGGCGACGCATGCCGGCGCCGGGCGGCCTGGTCGGGCTGGCGCTGGTCGGCCGGTTCCGCGAGATTCGTGCTGAGCCATTCCAGCGGCGGCAGCCTGGCCCTGATCGAGCCGGGCTGTGCGGCGCTTGCCTTCATCGCCATGGCGCCGGCGCTCGGCATGAACCGCACCGACCTGCCGCTGATCTTCCGCATCCTGCGCGCGCCGTTCCTGTGGGCGTGTGGTTGATGCGGGCCGGCGTCGGCCTGTGGCGCGGCCGGCCGCAGTCGTTCGACGACGAGGCCGAGCCGCCGGCGCCGCAGATCGGCTATGCCGAGATCCCGGGCGAGATCGATGCCAGCCAGTATGACCCGGCGCACTTCGAGAAGGGTCGGTTCGAGCAGATCCCGGTGGATGGCACGCCCCTGCCGCCGCGCGACTCGTTGATGGTCGACGCGCCCTATTCGCCGATCGAGCGGCCGGCGCCGGACATCCCGCCGGCACCCATGCCGTTGCATCCCGGGCGCCGCCGTCGCTCGACGGGTCGGCGCCCGACAGCCTGCGCGAGCGCACCTTGTTCGATCGCCTGGCCGGCGGCTTCGCATCGAGCCGATCCTGGGCCGGCTGCGGCCGCGCGCCGCAGCGCCCGAGCCGGTCGGACGCCGTGGCCGCCGCAGGAGGTCGTGACCTTTGCCCGCGCCGCCGGCGAGCCGGAGGTGGCCGCCGAGCCGAGGAGAGCGACGAGAACCCCTTCACGCCGCGACGCGTTGCTGGCCGACCAGCAACAGTCGCCGCGGCGGCGCCGCGGCGTCAAGATCATCCCGCGCAAGTCGGCGGCCGCGCAGGGCAAGCGCGCTGCCAGGGCGGGCCAGCGCGAGCTCGATCTCGGCGTCGGCGAATACCAGCTGCCGCCGCTCGACCTGCTGTCGCTGCCGTCGCGGGTCACGACCGAGACCAAGATCGACGAGGCGGCGCTGCAGCAGAACGCGCGCCTGCTCGAGACGGTGCTGGAGGATTTCGGCGTCACGCGGCCAGATCGTGAAGGTGCGGCCCGGCCCGGTCGTGACGCTCTACGAGCTCGAGCCCGCGCCCGGCATCAAGGCGTCGCGCGTCATCGGCCTCGCCGACGACATCGCCCGCTCGATGAGCGCGGTCTCGGTGCGCGTCGCCGTCGTGCCGGGCCGCAACGTCATCGGCATCGAGCTGCCCAACGCCAAGGCGCGAGACGGTCTATCTGCGCGAGCTGCTGTCGACCCGAGCACTACGAGGAGCAACCGGCGCAGCTGCCGCTGGCGCTCGGCAAGGACATCGGCGGCGACGCCGGTCATCGCCGATCTCGCGCGCATGCCGCATCTGCTGATCGCCGGCACCACCGGCTCGGGCAAGTCGGTCGGCATCAACACGATGATCCTGTCGATGCTCTACCGGCTGCCGCCCGACCGCTGCCGGTTCATCATGATCGATCCCAAGATGCTGGAGCTGTCGGTCTATGACGGCATCCCGCATCTGCTGGCGCCGGTCGTCACCGAGCCGCGCAAGGCGGTGGTCGCGCTGAAATGGACCGTGCGCGAGATGGAGAACCGCTACCGCGCGATGTCGAAGCTCGGCGTGCGCAACATCGAGGGCTACAACGAGCGGCTCCGCGAGGCGCGCAGACGAAGGGCGAGACGCTGATGCGCAAGGTGCAGACCGGCTTCGATCCCGAGACCGGCCAGCCGATCTTCGAGGAGCAGCCGCTCGACACTCAACGCCGCTGCCCTTCATCGTCGTGATCGTCGACGAGATGGCCGACCTGATGCTGGTCGCCGGCAAGGACATCGAGGCCGCGGTGCAGCGCCTGGCGCAGATGGCGCGCGCCGCCGGCATCCACCTCATCATGGCGACGCAGCGCCCCTCGGTCGACGTCATCACCGGCACGATCAAGGCCAACTTCCCGACCCGCATCAGCTTCCAGGTGACCTCCAAGATCGACAGCCGCACCATCCTGGGCGAGCAGCGGCGCCGAGCAGCTGCTGGGCCAGCGGCGACATGCTCTACATGGCGGGCGGCGGCCGCATCACCCGCGTGCACGGGCCGTTCGTCTCCGACGAGCGAGGTCGAGGCGCGTCGTGCGCCTCCTCAAGGCGCAGCGGCGAGCCCGACTATATCGAGGAGGTCACCGAGGATCCCGACGGCGAGGCGCGCTCGGCGCTGCGGCGGCGAGGACGGCGGCAGGCTCGCGGCGACGAGCTCTACGACCAGGCGGTGGCGCTGGTCGCCGCGAGCGCAAGGCCTCGACCAGCTTCATCCAGCGCCACCTGCAGATCGGCTACAACCGCGCCGCCCGCATCATCGAGCGCATGGAGCAGGAAGGCGTGGTCAGCCGCCGCCAACCACGTCGGCAAGCGCGAGGTCCTGGCGCGCAACATCGAAGACCGGACGCGCTGGTCGCGACCGGACCCCGATCGATCCGGGGTCCGGGTGACTTTGGCTCCAGCTCAGCCGGGCCCCGCGCCCTGCGTGCCGACAAAGAGCGCGTAGAGCGACTGGCTCGCCGCCATGAACAGGCGGTTGCGCTTGGGACCGCCAAAGGTGATGTTGCCGCACACCTCGGGAAGGCGAATGCGGCCGATCAGCTTGCCCTCGGGGGTCCATACCGTGACGCCGTTGTAGCCGACATGGCGGCCGGCGTTGCTCGAGGCCCACAGGTTGCCTTGGACGTCGCAGCGTATGCCGTCGGGCCCGCATTTCACGCCGTCGATCATGAAGTCCGCAAAGCGCTTGCCGTTGGAGAGCTTGTTGTCGGCCGCCGACATCGAACACGTGGACGTCGCCCTTGCCGCCCGGCCCGGTGTCGCCCGGACCCTTGCCGGTGCTGACGACGTAGAGCTTCTTGTAGTCGGGCGAGAAGCAGATGCCGTTGGGATCGGGCACCTGCTCCTCGGTGAGCACAAGGTCGATCTTGCCGTCGGGTCGCACGCGGTAGCAGTTGGTCGGCAGCTCGCGCTTGAAGGGTGCCCATGCCGACCGCCTGGCCGAGCGTCGACTTCAGCTTGCCTTGGGCATTGGTCGGGACCGCCGGCAGCGTCGGGCGCGCCCTCGTAGAGCTGGCCGCCATAGGGCGGGTCGGTGAACCAGTAGCTGCCGTCGGGATGCGCGCGACGTCGTTGGGCGAATTGAGCCGCTTGCCGTTGTAGCTGTCGGCGAGGACCGTGACCGAGCCGTCGTGCTCGTAGCGCACGACGCGGCGCGTCAGGTGCTCGCAGGTCAGCTGGCGGCCCTGGAAGTCGAAGTGTTGCCGTTGCTGTTGTTCGACGGCATGCGGAACACGCTCACATGGCCGTCATCTTCCAGCCAGCGAAGCTGGCGGTTGTTCGGAATGTCGCTGAACACCAGATAGCGGCCCTCGGCGTTCCACGCCGGCCCCTCCGATCCACAAGGCGCCAGTCCACAGCCGCTTGATGCTGGCGTTGGGCTGAGCCAGCGCATTGAACGCTGGATCGACGGCCAGCACGTCGGGGTCGCTGAAATAGGTCGTCGGCGCACCGCGCGGGCTGAAATCGCGCGGCGGCATAGTGATCGTGGTGGGCGGCGCGGCCGGCGCCGGCGCCGGTGCGGCCGGCGCCTGGGCTCGGGCGATCGCCGGCAGGGCGACGGCACCGACGCCGGCGGCCGCGATCAGGCCGCGGCGAGACAAGTCGCGTGTGCTTGCTTGCTTTGTCATGAGGGCTCCTCCCAAGGAGATTGTTTCAAAACTCAGCGATGGGAACGCGGGTAGCGTGAGAGCACTCAGAGCCTAGGCCTCAGGAGGCTGCGGCGACAACGCGCAGGCGCGCATGTCAGAGGTTCGACTTCTCTGCCATGGCCCCATTCAGAGCGTCGAGCAGCGAGTGGTAGTCATAGGGATTGTTGAGCAGGGGCCGGTCGCGGCATTGCTCGGGAATCCGGCCAACCGCCCAGCCATTGATGAAGATGTGCGGGACCTTGGCCGCCTTAAGGGCGTCTGCGATTTGCGGCGCCGCATCTCCGGTCAGTTTCACATCGAGCACCGCACCATCGAGCTCGCCGGCGGCGATCTTGCTCAGGGCTTCTTGAGGCGAGCCGACCGGTCCGACGACATGGTAGCCCGTGCTGCCGAGAAATCTCTGCAGGTCGCAGGCGACGATGGCGTGGTCCTCGACGAGCAGGACCGACCGCATGGTGCCGATTGTCATTTTGTATTTCCTCCCGCATTGCCGCGTCGAGGAATGCACAGAAATGCGGAAAGTTGCGGCCAGCTTGATGACACGACGGAGAAATTTTTGAATGAGCGTTCAGCGCCGCGCCGGCGCGCAGCTCAGGGCTTCCAGCGCAGGAAGTTGCCAATCAGGCGCAAGCCCGTCGCCTGGCTCTTCTCCGGATGGAATTGCGTGCCGGCGAGATTGTCGCGGCCGACCACGGCTGTAATCGGCCCGCCATACTCGGTTGTGGCGAGCAGGGTCTGGGCTTGTGTGGTCTTGAGCTGGAAGGAGTGTACGAAATAGGCGTGGTCGCGCGCTTTGAGGCCCTCCAGCAGCGCGTGCGGCTTGAGCTCCAGCAGCTCGTTCCAGCCCATGTGCGGGATCTTGAGATGATCCTTGCCCGGCTCGATGCGCACCACGTCGCCCGCGATCCAGTCCAGGCCGGCATGGATGCCGTATTCGACGCCGCGCGTGGCCATCAGCTGCATGCCGACGCAGATGCCGAGGAACGGCTTGGCGCGCTCGATCACCTCGCGCTGCAGGGTGTCGACCATGCCGGCCACGCCATAGAGGCCGGCGCGGCAGTCGGCGAAGGCGCCGACGCCCGGCAGCACGATGCGGTCGGCGGCCGCGACCTCGCGCGGGTTCGAGGTGACGAGCACGCGATCGTCCCCGCCGCTCTCGCGGGCGGCGCGCTCGAAGGCTTTGGCGGCGGACCTGAGGTTGCCCGAGCCGTAATCGACGATTGCGACGGTCATGGAAGGTGTGTGCCTAGAGCACACCCTTGGTGCTGGGCACCGCCGTCGTCTGGCGCGGATCGATCTCGCAGGCCACGCGCAGCGAGCGCGCCAGGCCCTTGAAGCAGCTCTCGACGATGTGGTGGTTGTTCTCGCCGTAGTGGTTCCAGATGTGCAACGTCAGCCCGCCCTGCTGGGCGAAGGCCTGGAACCACTCCTTGAACAGCTCGGTGTCCATGGTGCCGAGCTTGGGCTTGGAGAAGGTCACCTTCCAGATCAGGTACGGCCGGTTGCTGGCGTCGAGCGCCACTTCGGTCAGCGTCTCGTCCATCGGGATCTGGGCGCTGCCATAGCGGCGGATGCCGGCGCGATCGCCCAGCGCCTTCATCAGGCATTCGCCGAGCACGATGCCAGAATCCTCGGTCGTGTGGTGGTAGTCGATGTGCAGGTCGCCCTCGGCGCGCAGCGTGATGTCGATCAGGCTGTGGCGGGAGAGCTGCTCCAGCATGTGATCGAGGAAGCCGATGCCGGTCTTGATGTCGTACTTGCCGGTGCCGTCGAGGTTGATGGCGGCGGCGATGCGCGTCTCCTTGGTGTGGCGCGACACGAATGCCCGCCGCCCGCCGGTTCCGGGGGTGGTGAGCTCGTTGGCGACAGGCCTCAGGGAGGGCTTTTTGACGGTGCTTTTCACGCGCCCCTTCTAGCGAAGGCGGGCGGCACGGTCGAGCGCCAGGCGCGTCAGAATGACGCCAAACAGCACGATCAGGCCGCCCAGCACGCGCGCCCAGGTCAGCGGATCGCCGAAAAATGCCGCCGAGAGGCCCACCCCCGCCACCGGGATCAGATACATGTAGACCATCACCCGGCTCACCCCGAGCCGGTCGAGGCCGGCGGCGATACCGAGGTAGGCGACGCCCACCGGAAAGACACCGGTATAGAGCCAGTACCCCAACAGCCGCTCGTCGAGCCGGCCGAATTCGGCCAGGGAGTCGACTGTAGAGCGCGACCGCCAGCAGCACCAGGGCGCCGAGGAACGTGGTCCAGGCCACGACCCTGAGCGAGCCCAGCCGCACATTGTAGGTCACGCTGCGGTCGACATAGAGCGCCCAGGCGAAGGCGGCGACGAGCCAGAAGGCGGCGCCTTCGATGTTGCCGACGGCGAGCGTGATGCGGGTCAGGCTGTTGTTCACGACCAGCAGGACGCCGGCGAAGGCAATGGCAATGCCGGCCCAACCCAGCGCCGACAGCCGCCGGCCCTGCATCCAGGCGAACAACGCCGAAAATGTCGTCGTGGTGGTCATGACGATCGAGCCGACGCTGGGCGAGGTGCGGGCGATGCCGAAGCCCCAGCAGGCCTGGAACAGCGTGACGCCCAGCAGCGACAGCAACAGGATCGGCAGCCAGTCGCGGCGCGGCAGGCCGAGCGGTTGGCCGCGCACGGCCAACGCCGCCAACAGGAACAATCCGGCGATCAGGTAGCGCGAGCTGCTGTAGAGCAGCGGGCTCATGACGGCGAGCACGTCCTTGGCGACGGGATAGCTCGAGCCCATCAGCAGGGCCGTCACGAGCATCAAGGCGTCGCCCGTCCAGCGACGGGCGGGTGAGGTCATTGCGCGTTCATGAGTTCTTGGGCGCCGTCGAGGCCTTCTGTGCGCCCCAGAAGCCGAACAGCGCGCCGGCGACGCGGCGGATCTGGATCTCCTCCGAACCCTCGGTGATGCGATAGCGCCGGTGGTGACGATAGATGTGCTCGAACGGCGTATGGCGCGAATAGCCGATGCCGCCATGGACCTGGATGGCGCGGTCGGCCGCGTCGCAGACCAGGCGGTTGGCGCGGTAGTTCGACATCGCCACCCATTCGCTGACATTCATGTGGTGCTCGCGGTCGAGGTGCCACGCCGTCTTGCGCACCAGCCCGCGCGTCATCTCGGCCTCGGTGTGCAGCTCGGCGAGCGGAAACTGGATCGCCTGGTTGGTCGCCAGCGCCTTGCCGAATACCTTGCGGTTCTTGGCGTAGGCCACCGACATGTCGATGCAGTATTGCGCCGCGCCGAGGCTGGAGGCGGCCTGGCGGATGCGGTTCTCGTGCACGAAGGTCTGCGCCACGTCGAGGCCGCGGCCTTCCTCGCCGAGCATCGTCGAGGCCGGCACCTTGACGTTGGTCAGCGACACCTCGGCGTGGTCGCTGGGCATGTTGAAGGTCCACCACATGTGCTCGATCTTGAAGCCGGGTGTCTTCACCGGGGTCAGGAACGCCGAGATGCCGCGCGCATCGCCCGGCTTGCCCGAGGTGCGGGCGAAGACGAGGTCGACCGTCGCGGTGTGCATGCCGGTATTGAACCGCTTCATGCCGTTGATGATCCAGTCGCCGCCCTGCTTGACCGCGGTGGTCTCCATGAAGGTCGCATCAGAGCCGTGCAGCGGCTCGGTGAGGCCGAAGCCGATGCGCTCGGTGCCCTTGAACATGCCTTCGATGTAGCGCTCCTTCTGCTCCTTGGTGCCGAAGCGATGGAGCAGCAGCGCCACCGGGAAGTTGCCGACGATCGAGCTCTCGTTCTGCAGGTCGTTGTGCAGGCCGAGCCCCTTGTGCGCGAGATGCTCGCGGATGATCGCCATGGCGAGGTTGGAGCCTTCCTTGCCGCCCAGCTCCTTGGGCAGGCCGAAGCGCAGGTGGCCCGCCTTGTCGGCGCGGCGCTTCATCTCGGCCAGAAGCTCTTCCCAGTCATGGCGCGGCTGGCCGTCATTGTCCCAGTCGGTGCGGGCATGCTCGCGGCGATGGTCGAAGAAGCGGATATTGTCGTTCTCGCGCTCGAGCGGCCGGATTTCGCGCTCGATGAACGCGTCGAGCTCGCGCAGGTAGGCCGCGATCTCAGCGGGAATCTCGAAGTCCATGACGCTTCCTCCGGTTTGGAGGGCATCCTACTGGGCGGGCAGGTCGATGCGGAAGCGGCTGCCCCCGCCCTCTGCCGCCAAGCAAACCGCCTCGCCGCCGTGGCGGCGCGCGATCTCGCGCACCAGGGCAAGGCCAAGCCCGCTGCCGCGGCCGCTCTCGCGCGTGGCGGCCAGGCGATAGAACGGCTCGAAGATGCGCTCGCGCTCGTCCGGTGGAACGCCGGGCCCGTGATCGCGCACGTCCAGCACGGCGCGGTCGGATTGCTTGACGACCGAAATATCGATCGGGCCGTTCCCGGCATAGCGCCGGGCGTTTTCGAGCAGATTGCGGATCAACCGTCGCAGCAGCAGCCGGTCGCCCTTGACCGTGGCCGGCTGGCCGCTGGCTTCGGTGTCGTAGTGCGCGGCTTCCTCGGCGGCGAGCGCCAAGAGGTCGACGGGCTCGTTGTGCTCGAGGCCCTGCACGGCCTCCAGCCGGCTCGACAGCAGGATCTCCTCGATCAGCTGGTCGAGCTCGGCGATATCGCGTTTCAGAGAATCGCGCGTCTTGGCGTCGGCGGTCTCGCCCAGCAAGGACGCGGCCACGTTGATGCGCGCCAGCGGCGTGCGCAGCTCGTGGCTGCAATTGGCGAGCAGCAGGCGATGCGCCGCCACCAGCTCCTCGATGCGCGCGGCCGAGCGGTTGAAACTTGCGGCGAGTGCTGCCAGCTCGTCGCGCCCCTCGACCTGAACGCGCGCGCCGAGATTGCCGCCGCCCAGCTGCTCGACGCCGGCCTTGAGCCGCTCGAGTCGGCGCCCCAGCCGACGCACCACCGGATAGGCGCCGACCGCGATCGCCGCGGCCAGCAGCAACAGGAAGCCCGCGATCCATAGAGTCGGGCTCGGCCGTTCGCGCACCTGGCGCGCCACCAGCCAGCGGCCGTCGGGCAGCTGCAGGGTGAAGGTCGGACCCGCGCTGCTCCGCCGCCAGCCAATGCGGGCGCGATTGGGATCGAAGCGCGGCGGCGGGCGGCCCGCCACGGCAAGCAGGCTGCCGTCGGGCCGATAGAGGGCGAGATCGAAGCGCAGCTTGCGGTGCAGGGCATCGAGCGCCTTCTGGTCTTCTTCCTGCGGCGCATCGACATCGGGCAGCAAGGCGCCGGTGACCTCGGCCGCGATGTCGAAATATTGCGGCGTCTGCTCCTCGACCAGCCGCCAGGTGAGCAGGGCCGCAGCCACGAACACCGCCAGCACCAGCAGGATGGTCGCGTAGAATTGCAGGTAGAGGCGCTGCATCAGCGATCCTGGTCGCGGGCGAAGACATAGCCCGTGCCGCGCACGGTCAGGATGCGCTTGGGCTTCTTGGGATCGTCCTCGATGGCGGCGCGGATGCGGCTGACATGGACGTCGACCGAGCGGTCGAACGCCTCGAGCTTCTCGCCCTTCAGGACGTCCATCAGCGCATCACGCGACAAGACGCGGCCGGCGCGCTCGGCGAGCGCCAGCAACAAGGCAAACTGGTAGGAGGTGAGCAGACGGTCCTCGCCGTCGACCCGGATGGTTCGCGCGCCCTTGTCGATCTCCAGCCGGCCGAAGCGCAGGACCTCTGCCTTCTGGGGGCCGCCCTTGCGGCGCAGGATGGCGCGCAGCCGCGCCTGCAGCTCGCGCGGCTCGAAAGGCTTGGCGAGATAATCGTCGGCGCCGATCTCGAGACCAACCACGCGGTCCATCGGCTCGCCGCGCGCGGTCAGCATCAGGATCGGCACGTCGCTGGCGCCGCGCAGGCGGCGGCAGAGATCGAGGCCGTCGGCATCGGGCAGCATGAGGTCGAGGATCACCGCATCGAAGCTCTCGCGCTTCAGCAGCGCCTCGCCGTCGCGCGCCGTGCCGGCGATGGTCAAACGAAAGCCCGCCCCGCCGAGATAGTCGGAAACCATCCCGGCGAGGCGGTCATCGTCGTCGATCATCAGGATGCGCTCGGCCATGAGCCCAGTATCAGGCCGAGGCAGACCCGATGTCACCCACGCTTGCCATGATGCTCGTGGCGAGCGCTCCAGTTCTTGAAGAACGCCTGGCGCTGCTGAACGGTGAGCACGTTGCCCGCGTCGGTCAGCGCCTTTGTGAAGCGCTTGGAGCTCTCGTCGGCGATCTTCATGCGGTCGGCGCGCAGCGCCTCGATCTTGGCCGGATCGATGGTCGGCGCCTGCATGGCATCGGCCATTGCCTTGCGGTTCTCGACGCGCTGATCATGCAGCGGCTTCATGTCCTTGAAGGTGGCGCCGAGGATGTCGGCGATCTTCTTCTTCTGTTCGGCCGTGGCGTCGGTGCCCGTGAGGGCGCGATCGACGCGCTTTTCCAGGCGCTGCTGCATCTGCGCCGGATCGAAGGCCAGGCTGCCGTCGGTCTTGGCATAGGCGAGGCCACCCGCCGTCGCCAACAGGCTGCCGGCCAGCAACGCTGCCATCATCGTCTTGAGAGTAGTCATTTCCGTCTCCGTCGTTTGCTTGGGGAAGTCCCCGTGCGACGGAACATGGGGCAGAGCGGTTTCGCCGCCATGGCCGGCATGTAAAGTTATGTAAAGATGACCACCCTGCAGACCGAGCGCCTGACGCTGCGACCGCTGACGCCGGCCGATGCCGAGTCCTATGCCGCGATTCGCTATCATCCCGAGGTGGTGAAGTGGATGTTGCCGGCGCCCGCCGATCCGGCCGAGGCTGCGCATGCCGCGATCGCCCGCTACGCCACGGGCTGGCGCGAGCGCGGATACGGGCCATGGGGCGTCTTTCGCGACGGCCGGCAGATCGGCCATGCCGGCCTCAATTTCGTGCCGGAATTCGGGGAGACCGAAGTCCTATGGTCTCTGCATCCCGATGCCTGGGGATATGGCTTCGCCACCGAGGCCGCGCGTGCGGCCCTTCGGTTGGGCTTCGGGACCATAGGACTCGATTTGATCTTCGCGATCACCATGCCCACTAACTTGGCCTCGCAGGCAGTGATGAAGCGGTTGGGTCTCAGTTACCGCAAAAACGTCGTCTATCGCGCGACCGAGTCGGTCTGGTTCGACCTAGGCCGTGAGGATTTTCTGCGCGGCGCGGTGGATCACTGAATCGCCTGCGGCGATGACCGAGCCATCGGAGTTCATGTCGAGCTCCTTGCCGTGCCAGTCGGTGATCATGCCGCCGGCGCCCTTGATCACCGGCGCCAGCGCGGCGAAGTCGTAGAGCTTCAGCGAATTCTCGACCACGAGGTCGACGTGACCGGCGGCCAGCAGGCCATAGGCGTAGCAATCGCCGCCCCAGCGGAAGAGCTTCACCTTCTCGGCCAGCGCTTCATGGCGCTTGGCGATGGGCCCGGCAAACATCAGCGGCGCCGTCGAATACATGTAGGCCTTGTCGAGCGAGGCGCAGGCGCGCGCCTTGATCGGCTTGTCGTTCAGCGTCGACGGCCGGCCGGCGATCCCCAGCCAGCGCTCCTTCAGGATCGGCTGGTCGATGATGCCGAGCACCGGCACGCCGCGATGCAGGAGGGCGATCAGGGTGCCGAAGATCGGCAGGCCGGTGATGAAGGCCTTGGTGCCGTCGATCGGATCGAGCACCCAGACATATTCGGCGTCGGTGCGCTCCGCGCCATGCTCCTCGCCGAACACGCCATGGCTCGGCACCTGGCTGGCGAGCAGCGCGCGCATCGCCGTCTCGGCCTCGCGGTCGGCGATGGTGACGGGACTGAGGTCGCTCTTGTCGTCGACCGTGACGGGCGTGCGGAAATAGCGGGCCGCGATGGGCCGCGCGGCATCGGCGAGGCGGTTAGCCAGAGCGACCAGCTCGGCGGGAACCGACCCGGTCACGCGATGCCTCAGGGCAGCGGCGGCGGGTTGTCGCTCATCGTCCGGAGATAGGCGATGACGTCGGCGCGATCCTGTTCCTTGGGCAGGCCGACAAAGGCCATCTTGGTGCCCCGCACGAAGGCTTGAGGCTTGAAGATCATGTGGTTGATGTCTTCGTAGGTCCACTCGCCGCCCTTGGACTGCAGGGCCGATGAGTAGCTGAAGCCCGCTTCGCTCGCCTTCTTGCGGCCGACCAGGTTCCACTGGTTGGGCCCGACCTTGTTGGGCCCGCCCTTGTCGATGGTGTGGCAGGTGAAGCACTGCTGCTGGAACAGTGCCTTGCCGTGCTCGACATTGGCGTCCTTGAGCTTGGGCCCGATCGGCGCCAGCTCGGCGGCCGGGGCCGCGGAGGCGGTCTCGGTGGGCGCATCGGCCACGGCAATCGCGGGCTTTTCCAGCGGATGGGTTGAAACGAGGGCGTTGGAGACCTTGCCAGCCACCAGTGCGAAGAGGGCCGAGGCCAGAAAGCAGCCCGCAACCGTGTTGAAACTAGCCATCGTCAGATCTCGCTCGTCAAATCCCGCCGCAGCAAATTTTTCGGGCGTTGCTGTAGCACGCCCGAGGCGTCCTCAGTAGTATCCGATCGCACCGGCCGGCTCGCGCGGCGGAACGTCGCAAGTCACGGATTCTGCGAGGTTTTTCGCATTTTGCCGGGCGGCCCCGGGGAGTGGCGGGGGGAGTTGTTCAGATGGCAAGGGCGGTGGCCAGCAGGGCCAACAACACGATCGCATTCCAGGGCGAGCCAGGTGCCAATTCCGACATGGCCTGCCGTGCGGCGTTTCCCTACATGACGACTTTGCCGTGCCCGACCTTCGATGCGGCGATGAACGCCGTGCAGGCGGGCAAGGCCGAGCTCGCCATCATCCCGGTCGAGAACTCGATCGCCGGCCGCGTCGCCGACCTGCACAGCCTGCTGCCGCACACCAGGCTCAAGATCGTTGCCGAGCATTTCCAGCGCGTCGAGCATTGCCTGGTCGCGCTGCCCGGCGTCACGCTGAAGGGCATCAAGACGGCCAAGAGTCATGTCCAGGCGCTGTCGCAGTGCCGCAATTTCCTGCGCAAGCATGGCATTGCGCCCCTGGTGCATGCCGACACCGCGGGCGCGGCGCGCGAGATCGCCGAGATCGGCGACAAACACGTGGGCGCCATCGCCTCCTCGCTGGCCGCCAAGATCTACGGCCTCAAGGTGCTGGCCCGGAACATCGAGGATGCCGACCACAACACCACGCGCATGCTGGTGTTCTCGCGCGACGAGGCAAAGCCCGACTGGCGCACGGTGCGCTGCATGACCGCGTTCCTGTTCCGCGTGAAGAGCGTGCCGGCGGCGCTCTACAAGGCGCTGGGCGGCTTCGCGACCAACGGCGTCAATATCGTCAAGCTCGAGAGTTATCTCAGCGGTGCGCATTTCGAGCAGGCGCAGTTCTACGCCGAGGTCGAGGGCCATCCCGAGCAGCGCGGCCTGCAACTCGCCCTCGAGGAACTGGCGTTCTTCTCCGAGAAGGACGAGCTGAAGATGCTCGGCTCCTTCCCGACCCATCCCTTCCGCCGCAAAGGCTGGGACGCGCCGACGCGTCCCGGTACTTGAGCGGGGACCTGAGGCTTCGCATGCCGCAACAGCCGGTCCGCATCGCGCCGTCGATCCTGTCGGCCGACTTCGCCGAGCTCGGCAAGGAGATCGAGGCGGTGACGGCGGCCGGCGCCGACTGGATCCATGTCGACGTCATGGACGGTCACTTCGTGCCCAACCTCACCATCGGCCCTATGGTGGTGAAGGCGCTGCGCAAGCACACCAGGCTGCCGTTCGACGTGCATCTCATGATCACGCCGGTCGATGCCATGGTGCCGGCCTATGCCGAGGCCGGCGCCGACGTGATCTCCTTCCATCCCGAGGCGGGCCCGCACGTCCATCGCACCATCCAGTTGATCAAGGGCCTGGGCAAGAAGGCGGGCTGCGTGCTCAATCCAGCGACGCCGCTCGCCGCCATCGAATATGTGCTGGGCGATCTCGATCTCGTGCTGGTGATGAGCGTCAATCCGGGCTTCGGCGGCCAGACCTTCATCGAGAGCCAGCTCGCCAAGATCGCGGCCTTGCGCCGCGCGATCGATGCGCTGGGCAAGCCGATCCATCTCGAGGTCGATGGCGGCGTCAATCCGGAGACGGCCAGGCGCTGCATCAAAGCGGGCGCCGATGTGCTGGTTGCCGGCACCGCCGTGTTTGGCGCAGGCCCCGGCAAATATGCCGAAAGCATCAAGGCGCTGCGCGGATGAGCGGCGCTGCCCAGGCGCTCGCGCTGGCGCGCTTGCAGGCGATCGACGGCACGCCCGAGGACAAGGCTCGGGTCGACGCCTGGGACCGGCTGTTCGCCATGCTGAACGCGCTCGATTCCAAGACCTCGGCGCTGCTGCGCTTCAACGCCATCGTGGTGGCGGCGCTGGCCTATCTCGTGGTCGTGAGCGGCGCCGATCCCTTCGCGCAGTCCAAGCCCATCATCAAGACGCTGGGCTTCGCGGTCGGCCATGTCAGCCTGCTGCTCAGCGTGGCGAGCTGCGGCTGCGCCTTTCCGGTGATCAACCTGGCGCGTGGCTTCTTCGATGCATCGCCCGGCCTCGACGATGGCGTGATCGCCCGACTGGGCGCGCTGGTGGCGACGCGCTCGCGACTCTATGCTTGGGCGTGGCGGCTCGCGGTGGCGGGCGGCCTGGGCTTTGCCCTCCTGGTCGCGCTGGCGACCATCCACTGAGACAGGAGCGCTCATGGCCGACCTGATCCTGCACCACTACCCGAATTCGCCCTTCTCGGAGAAGGTGCGCGTGGCCTTCGGCATCAAGCAGCTTGCGTGGAAGTCGGTGGTCATCCCCAACATCATGCCCAAGCCCGACCTGATGCCGCTCACCGGCGGCTACCGCAAGACGCCGGTGATGCAGGTCGGCGCCGACGTCTACTGCGACACCCAGCTCATCATGCTCGAGATCGAGAAGCGCGCGCCCAAGCCGCCGCTGCTGCCGGTCGGCCAGGAAGGCGAGGCGCGGGCGCTCGCCATGTGGATCGACCGCACCATCTTCTGGCCTGCCGTCGGCGTGGTGATGGGCGCGATCAGCGATCAGCTGCCGGAGGCCTTCAAGAAGGACCGCAGCGAGTTCTCCGGGCGGCAGTTCGACTCCGACCAGCTCAAGGCCGCCGTTCCCATGGCGCGCGACCAGACTTACGCGCAGCTGGCCTTGGCCGAGCAGATCCTGCGCGACGGCCGGCCCTACCTGCTGGGCGGAGCGCCCAGCCTGGCCGACTGCGCGCTCTACAATCCGGTGTGGTTCCTGCAGGTGCGCATGGGCGCAGGCGCGAAGCCCGCGCCGCTCGACCGGCTGCCCAAGATCGTGGCCTGGTCGGAGCGCATGAAGGCCTTCGGCAGCGGCAAGCCCGCCGACATGACGGCGGTCGAGGCGCTGGACGTCGCCAAGGCGGCAACGCCGGAAGCGGCCAAAGTCGACGAGGGCGATCCCAGCGGGCTCAAGGCCGGCCAGAAGGTCAGCGTGGTACCCGACGATACCGGCAAGGTGCCGGTGAGCGGCACGCTGGTCGGGCTGACGGCCGATCGAGTCTCGATCATCCGCAGCGATCCGCGCGTGGGCGACGTCGTCGTCCACTTTCCGCGCGCTGGCTACGTCGTCCAGCCGACCTAGAGCTCGACCGTTCCCTCCAGCACCGGCACGCAGGTGCCACCAACCTTCGCGCGGATGCCGTCGGCCGCGCGATGCGCCGAGCAGAGCAGCCGGCTCGGCCGACCCATCTCGACGCCCTGGACCATCTCATAGCGGCCCTCGGTGTCCTTGCCGAGGGACAGCAGCAGCGCGGCGAGCGGGGTGGCGGCGCTTCCCGTCGCGGCATCCTCGACCGTGCCGGAGAGCGGCGAGAACATGCGCGTCCGGATGCGGTTGCCGTCATGTGCGTAGAGATAGAGCGGCAGCCGGTTGGCGCCCATCGCCGTGTAAGTGGCGACGGCCTCCCGGAAGCGCGCGATGTCAGGAGCGGCGCGGGTGAGGGCCTCGCCCGTGACCTCGGCCACGACGAACGAGTTGCCGACCGAGCGCGGACACCGGGTGATGGTTCGTCGTGATGACATCGGCCGCGGCGATGCCGACGCAGCCTGCCAGCAAGTCGACCGGCATCTCGGGCCCGAGGGAAAGCGGCTGCGGCGCGGCGATGGTCACCTGGCCAGCATCGGCCTGCACCTCGACCAGGCCCGCGATCTCCTCGAAGCGCATCACGCCGCCCTGGGCGCGGCCGAGCTGCGCCAACACCCAGCCGGTGCCGACATTGGGATGGCCGGCGAACGGCATCTCGGCCTTGCGGTTGAAGATGCGCACGCGGGCGGTGTTGGCCTTGTCCGACGGCGGCAGGACGAAGGTCGTCTCGCTGAGATTGAACTCCGCGGCCAGCGCCTGCATGTCGGAGTCGCTCATGCCCTGCGCGTCAGGGAACACGGCCAGTGGATTGCCGCCGAAGCGGCGGTCGGTGAAGACGTCGACGGTGACGAAGGCGAAGCGCGGCATAACCCGCTTCTAGACGATCTCCACGCCGATCTCGCCCGCAATTCTCCTCAGGGCAGCCACCGATTTGGCTGTGGCATTGCGGCCGTCCTGCGGGCAATGGGTTTCCATGCTGGCGACGATTTCGGGTGCGCGCGCGCCGCCCAGCAGGCGTTTCAACTCTTTGGCCCACGGCACGCCGCCGTCGCCCAGCGGCACCGTGCGTCTGGCAGCGAAGTCGCGGTCCTTGAGATGGATCAGGTCGACCAGCGGCGCGAGGGCGGCGATCTCGTCGTCGCTGGGCGGCAGGCCCATGTTCCAGCTGTTGCCGATATCGACCAGCGGCCGCAGGTGGTCCGACGGCTCGGGATAGTGGGCGAAGAATTGCGCCAGTTCGGTCACCGAACCGATGTTGCAGACCGGCTCGTTCTCCATCTCGATGGTGACATCGAAGCGCACGGCCAGATCGATCAGGCGATCGATCGACGCCGCGAGGTCCGCCGGCTTGTAGCCCGGATAGCGCAAGTGGCTGAAAACGCGCAGCCGGGACGCGCCCAGCACGGTCGCGACATCGAAGGCATGCGCCAGGGGATCATCGGTCGGGCAAAGTGACGGATCGAAGGCAAAGTCGACCTTGGCGTCGGCGGCCGCCTTGCCGGCCGCCGGCCATTTCAGCACCGGCGAGACGAAGGTCGGGACCTTGATGTCTGCCTTGTGCAGTCGCTTTGGCGATTGCGTCGACCTCGTCGAGCGTCATGCCTAGCAGGTTCTTGCCCTCGACGGTGCGCATGTCGAGACGATGCACGTCGTTTTCGGCGCAGAAGGAGATCATCTCGGCAAGAGACGGACCGATTTCGTCGCCGATGACGGCGATCGCGAGGCGGGGAAGAGGCATGGCGACAGTCTACTGGTCTTCCCCTCCCCCGTCTTCGGGGGAGGTGTCGCGGTATTCCGCTACGGAGGGATCATGACCCCTAGCGGTCAGTGACCCTCGTCAGACGCTGACATCTCCCCCGAAGACGGGCGAGGTGAAGTTATTAATCTCCATCCATGGCAGACGAAACATCGATCCTGGTCGGCGCGGGTGACACCAACCAATACCTGCTCCTGAAATTCGGCAATCGCCACGGTCTGGTCGCGGGCGCCACCGGCACCGGCAAGACCGTGAGCCTGCAGACCGTCGCCGAAGGCTTCTCGGCGGCCGGCGTGCCGGTCTTCATGGCCGACGTCAAAGGCGACCTGTCGGGCATCGCCGTGGCCGGCGGCGACAATCCCAAGGCCCTCGAGCGCGCCAAGCAGCTCAAGCTCGACGGCTACAAGGGCCGCGCGTTCCCCGCGATCTTCTGGGACCTGTTCGGCGACAAGGGCCACCCCGTGCGCACCACCGTGATGGAGATCGGCCCGGTGCTGATGGCGCGCCTGCTGCAGCTCAACGACACGCAGGAAGGCGTCTTAAACATCGTCTTCAAGGTGGCCGACGATCAGAAGCTGCTGCTGCTCGACTTCAAGGACCTGCAGGCGGTGCTGGAGGACGTCGCCAAGAACGCGGCCACGCTCACCACCAAATACGGCAATGTCAGCAAGCAGACGATCGGCACCATCCAGCGCGCGCTGCTCACCCTGCAGCAACAAGGCGGCGAGCGCTTCTTCGGCGAGCCGGCGCTCGACCTCAAGGACATGATCCGGACCGATGCCTCGGGCGCGGGCTATCGTCAACGTGCTGGCGGCCGACAAGCTGATGCAGAGCCCCAGGCTCTACAGCACCTTCCTGCTGTGGCTGCTGTCGGAGCTGTTCCAGGTGATGCCCGAGGTCGGCGACGTCGACAAACCCAAGTTCGTGTTTTTCTTCGACGAGGCGCATCTGTTGTTCGACGACGCGCCCAAGGCGCTCTCGACAAGATCGAGCAGGTGGTGCGGCTGATCCGCTCCAAGGGCGTCGGCGTCTATTTCATCAGCCAGAGCCCGCTCGACGTTCCCGACACAGTGCTGGGCCAGCTCAGCAACCGCGTGCAGCATGCCTTGCGCGCCTTCACGCCCAAGGACCAGAAGGCGGTGAAGACGGCGGCCGACACGTTCCGGCCGAACCCCAAGTTCAAGGCGGCCGAGGCGATCGTCGAGCTCGGCGTCGGCGAGGCGCTGGTTTCCTTTCTCGATGCCAAGGGCGTGCCCACTCCGGTCGAGCGCTGCTTGATCAAGCCGCCGCAGGGCCGGATCGGCCCGGTGACCGACGCCGAGCGCGCGGCCATCGTCAAGGCAAGCCCGCTCGCCGGCAAATACGAGCAGAGTCGTCGATCGCAAATCGGCCTACGAGGTGCTGAACAAGCGCTCGACCTCGGGCCAGGTGAAGCATGACGACGCCCCGCCGCCGCCCGCGCCACCACCTGCTCGCAAGGCGCCGCTACCAGCGCCGAAGGCACCGGCGCAGCACGGCGACACGCCGCTCGAGGCGACCATGAAGTCGATGGGTCGCGCCGCCGGCACTGTCCTGGTGCGCGAGGGCACCAAGGTGCTGCGCAAGGAAGGCCCGGTGATCCTGCGCAGCATCCTTGGTTCGTTGATGAAGGGTCGCTAGCAGGCGCGAGTGACCCACAACGGACTTGGCGGAGGCGCTTAGCCAAGCCGCCTTCCGCCTGCAGGGCGGCGAACCAACGTGCTTTCGCGAAACAAATTGGGACAGCAGTGCTGACCGAGTATCCCGCCGCGCCAACTTGCATGACCGCCGCTCATTTCTTGCGTATGGTTTGGGTGAACAAAATGGATTGCCCCTTACACAGGGGACAGGGTGGTCGAGGTGATTGGCCCGTGATGCCGGCCTTTGTCGCCGGCATTTGGGTAGCTGCGCGGGACAGCGGCGACGTTGCGTCTGAAGTTTTTCAGCGACGAGCGACCTGGGAGGCAAACAATGAGTAAACTGGGAAGGCGTTCGGTGCTTCGCGGAACGGCTGGATTGGCGGCGGCCGGAACGTTCGCCAGCCCCTTCATTGCCAACGCACAGGCCAAGACGGCAACCGTCTTGTGGGTCCAGGGCTTCGTCAAGGAAGAGGACGAGGCGTTCAAGACCACAGTGGCCGCCTACGAAAAGACGAGCGGCAACAAGATCGACTTCAGCCTGATCCCGTTCGGGCCGGCCATGCAGAAGATCGTCGCGGGCCTGACCAGCGGCGACACGCCCGACATCATGTATCACGCCATTGCCGACGAGACAGTCGTGCCTCAGAACACCTGGAACGACAAGCTGATCGACGTCAGCGACGTCGTCGAGACCCAAAAGGCGCACTTCCACCCGACGGCGCTCCTGACGTCCCAATACTACAACAATGTCACCAAGCAGCGCGGCTACACCTATGTGCCGATCAAATGCGGGGTGTCGCCGTTCCACGTCTGGAACTCGCTGGTCGAAAAGGCCGGCTTCAAGCTGGCCGACGCGCCGAAGACTTGGGACGCGTTCTGGGACTTCTTCAAGCCGATGCAGAAGAAGCTGCGCGAGACCCAGCGCGGCGATCTACGTGCACGGCCTGCAGCCGACCACCAACGGGCCGGCCGACGGCAACACCCTGTTCCACCACTTCCTGATCGCGAATGGCGGTGACGACATCGTCACACCCGACGGCCGGGCGCACCTCGACGATCCCAAGGTCAAGGAAGCGGTGATCAAATCGCTCACCTACATCACGACGTCCTACAAGGAAGGCTACGTGCCGCCAGGGGCGCTGAGCTGGAGCGACGCCGACGACAACAACGCCTTCCACGCCAAGCAGATCCTGATGAATCTCGACGGCACCATCTCGACCGAGGTCGCGATGTTCCACGAGAAGGACAAGTACAACGACGCCATCACGCTCGGTCTGCAGCAACGACAACGCCGGCAGGCCGATGCGGGCTACACTCGGTGTGCCCGGTGCCTTCATCGCCAAGAGCGCGAAGAACGTTGCGGTCGCCAAGGACTTCCTGAAGTACGCAATCCAGCCCGATGTGCTGAATACCAACCTGAAGACCGGGCTGGGCCGCTACTTGCCGCCGATGCCGCACCTCGTGAAGGAGGATCCGTTCTGGCTCAAGGAGGACCCACACGTCGCGGCCTACGCCACCGAAGGCATGATCGACCCGACGGTGCCCAACTATCCGGGCTTCAACCCGGGCTACGCCGAGGCCAACGCCAACCAGGTCTGGGGCATCGCGGTGGCTGACGTCGTAAGGGAGGGGATGACGGCGCAGGCGGCGGCCGACAAGGCGCTCAAGCGCATCGGCACGATCCTGGCAAAATACCCGGTTGCGCGGAGCTGAGCAGCCGAGATCGTGCGGCATGGCGTTCCCCGACGCCGCCGCGCAGTCGACGCCGAGATGAGCGCCGCGAGCTGCTCCTCAGGGTGAGGTGATTCTGCCGAAGCGAATACCGCCCTAGGCCTCGACCACGAGCGTGCCGCCCATGTCTTCGTGGCCGTCGCCGCAGAAGATGTCGCAGAAAAAGGCGAAGTTGCCGGCCTTGTCCGGCGTGATCGTCACGCGCGTTTCCTGATCGGGAATGATGTCGGTGCGGATGCCGAAGGCGGGCATCTTGAAGCCGTGGATGCGGTCGAGCGACGTCAGCACGAAGGTCAACGGTTGGCCCACCTTCGCCTTCACCGTTTCGGGGGTGAAGTTGAACTTCATGGCAACCACGCTGATCTCGTTCGGGGTCTCGGCTGCCAGCAGGCGCGCGGCTCCCCCGACCGCGCTGCCGATCAGCAGCGCGGTGAATACTCTACGCTTCATGGGATCAGGCCTTGGTGACCGGCAGCTCGGTGATGATGATCTTGGCCGACACCGTGACGTCGCGCGTGCCGAGCGGCTTCAGCGAGGCGTCGAACGGCGGCGGCGGCGGGCGCTTGGGCGCATCACCACCCGGCGCTGCCTGCGGAAAGATCAGAGACTTGGCCGCATGATGGGCGATATGGCCCGTCATGTGGTGATGCTCCTGGTGGATGTGGCCGTAGAACACCACGACGTTCTGGTAGGGCATCAGCAAGTCGATCGCCTTGGCGCCGTCGGCCGTCGTCCAGTCCCAGTTCGGCATGAGGTCGAACAGCGGACGGTGGGTCAGCACGACGATCCGATCATCGGTCTTGCGCTGCTTGAGGTCGGCGGCCAGCCAGGCGAGCTGCTCGTCGCCCAGCTTCGCGCCGGGATCGGAGACGTTGTCGAGGGCGATGAAGTGCACGCCCTTGTGGTCGAACGTGTAGTGGGTGGCGCCGAAGAACTCCTTGAACGCTTCGCCCTTGTCGAGCGAGGCGTCGTGCTCGCCGGCCAGGAACCGCACGTCCTTGACGTTGAGTTCCGAGACGATCTCCTTGAAGCGCTTCATGCGCTCGCGGCGGACCTTGCCGTCCTCCGTCGTGTGGGTGAGATCGCCGGTGAAGACGATGAAGTCGGGCTTCTGGGCGAGGCCGTTCACGGTGACGATGGCCTTTTCCAGCGTGTGCTCGGCGTCCGGATTGGGCGGGCCCTTGAAGCCCCAATGGGTGTCCGAGATCTGCACGAAATGGAAGTCGCCGCCGGCTTGCGCCGAGGCCTGCCGGCCCGGAAACAGGCCTGCGGTGAAGGTGACGCCGGCGATGCCGGCCAGCTTGAGGAAGTCGCGACGATCGGTGCTTTGCATGGGGCCCTCTGCGATGAACTGCGAGGCCCTACCGGGGGCCGCCCGGGTTTATTCCCCCGGAATAGAATCGACGGTCGGGCGGTATTGATGTCGTATGGGCGCCATGTCGGAAACGCCGAAGCCTGATGGCGCAACGGTGGAGCGGTTTCGCACCGTCATGCTGCCGCATCTCGACGCGGCCTACGGCTTCGCGCGCTGGCTGACGCGCGATCCGGTGGCGCCCAGGACGTGGCGCAGGAGGCCATGTTGCGGGCGCTGCGCTATTTCCACGCCTTCCGCGGCGGCGAGCCCAAGCCCTGGCTGCTGCGCATCGTGCGCAACACCTGGACCGACATGCGGGCCAAGAGCGGCGCGAACGACCGGCCGCTGGAAGAGATAGAGGACCGGGCGGCCGAGGGCCCGGATCCGGAGCAGAGCGCGCTGGCCGGCGACCGGCGCCGCCACGTCGCGGCGGCGCTGGCGGCGCTGCCGGCCGAGGCGCGCGAGATCCTCGTCCTGCGCGAGGTCGAGGATTGCTCGTACAAGCATATCGCGGCGGTGCTCGATCTGCCGATCGGCACCGTGATGTCGCGCCTGGCGCGGGCGCGCGAGAAATTGGCGGTCGAATTGCGCGGCCGCCTTGGAAGGAGAGACCATGGACTGCCCGACATGTGAGGCGATGGTCGACGCGTACCTCGACGGCGAGTTGTCGGCCTCCGACAGCGCCGAGTTCGAGCGCGCGCTCGAGGCCTGCCCGGAATGCCGCAAGCGGCTGGAGGCGGGGCGGGCGATGAGCGGGCTCTTGCGCGAGCTGCCGCTGGAGCCCGTGCCCGACTTGCTGCGCGCGCGCATCGAGCGCGAGCTGCGCGCCATTTCCGGCGCGGCTTCGCGGCCCGCGGCGGCGAGACAGAACATGCGCTGGATGGCGATGGCGGCCAGCCTGATCGTGGCCGTCAGCATCGGCTGGGTCGGCGGTACGCTGACCGGCCGCGGCGGACCGGGAGACGACGAACTGGTGTCGACCTATCTGCGCGTGGCGTCGAGCGATCATGCGGTGGATGTCGCGTCGACCGATCGCCATACGGTGAAGCCGTGGTTCGCCGGCCGCATCGACTATTCGCCGCCGGTGCACGACCTCACATCGGTCGGCTTTCCGCTCGAAGGTGGGCGGGTGGATGTCGTGGGTGGCCGCAAGGTGTCGGTGCTGGTCTATCGCCACAACCAGCATCGCATCGCGCTGTCGTTGTGGCCGCGTCCTCTTCGGGCAACACGCCGGCCAAAGTCACCGTGCACGACGGCTTTTCCATGGCCGAATGGCGTCACGACGGCTTCGAGATGCATGCGGTGTCCGATGTCGCGCCGGGCGAGATGGCGGACTTCGCGGCGGCTCTCGACAAGGCCGCCGATGCGGACCGCTAGACTAGGCACATCGGAAACTTTGCCGCCAGGGTGACGTTCACCTGAAGCATCCTTCCTCACTGGAGGTTGTCCGGAGAATGTGGTGTCACACAATGACCAAACCGAAGATCAGCTTGAGGCAGTATGAGGCGACCGTTACCGCCGCCCGAAAGGCTGGCGGAAACAATAATCAATCCCATTGGGAGGCTCGTCTGAAAGCCGCGGTGAGGCGGCAAACCAAGCCCACAAGGAAGTCGATTGCTCGGTAGGCTTCGCAGCCGCCTGCGCTTGCCGCTGGCCGCTTTGAGGCTCACCCATCGGCTTGTCAGCCATCCTGAGCAATTCGCGCATCGTGCTATTGCGACGCTTCAGAGAGTCGCGGTAGGCGGACCGCTGGCCGTTGTCCTTGATCTTTTCCATCGCCGTGCCCCTCGCTTTAGCTTGAAAGGGATATGGGCGCTTTGCAGGGTCACGCATGGTCACTTGTGACCACCGACCGCCGAAAGTTGTGGATGTAACGGTGCGCTCTATCGGGGGCAGACGAGGGAACATCTGCTTAGTTTGGGTACTACTTCGTCCTCGATCGGCGCTCCTCGAGATCACGCGGAACTGAACACATTGTCGCGCGTTCAACGACGTTGACCCAACGTGTGGAGGAGCCCTATGACCGAGAACAAAACACCTTCAAGTGCAAGCGGCCACGCCGAACAGCCAAAGCCAGAGCAACCTCAGCAAGTCCAGCAAAACCAAGAGAAGAGTCAGCAGCCGGCGCAGCCGTCGCCTCCGCGGAAGCCACTCTTTCGCAGATGAGTGGAGCGGCGGTGGGGGCCAGGCCACCATGGCTGTCGTCGAATGTTGAATGCCACGAAGGTAGACCCAGATGACCGCACCTCGTTCGGACGCCCTGGTATTCTTCGGCGCGACTGGCGACCTCGCTGCCAAAAAAATATTCCCAGCACTGCAGGCGATGATCAAGCGCGGCGAGCTCGACATGCCCATCATCGGGATGGCCCGCGCTGGTTGGACTTTGGAAAAGCTGCGCGAACGTGCGCGCCACAGCCTCGAGCATAGCGGCAGTCTGGACGCCGGCGCGTTCGCCAAGCTGTCAGCCCAGCTTCAATTCGTCCCGGGCAACTACGAAGACGCCGACACCTACGAGCGTCTGCGACACGCGCTAGGCGCCGCCAGGGCGCCGCTGCATTATCTTGCAATTCCTCCGAGCATGTTCGGCGCCGTGATGCGGGGTTTGGCGAAGGCCGGCTGTGCAAAGAATGCACGAGTCATTGTCGAGAAGCCCTTTGGGCGAGACCTCGCCTCGGCACAAGAACTCAATCGCTCCCTGCTCGAGGTCTTTCCCGAGGCTGCAGTGTTTCGCATCGACCACTATCTGGGGAAGGAAGCGGTGCAGAACCTGCTGTACTTCCGCTTTGCCAACGCATTTCTCGAGCCGATCTGGAACCGCACCTATGTCGAGAGCGTGCAAATCACGATGGCCGAGACTTTCGGTGTCCAAGGCCGGGGTAGTTTTTATGATGAAGTCGGGGCGCTCCGCGACGTGGTGCAGAACCATCTGCTGGAAGTCATGGCATTGCTGGCGATGGATGCGCCTGCGGGACATGAGCCCGACGCAATGCGCGCCGAAAAACTACGATTGTTCCGCGCGATACAGCCGCTTCAACCCGACCGCCTGGTGCGCGGGCAGTTTCGCGGCTATCGAGACGAAAAGGGCGTGGCCGATGATTTGCAGGTCGAGACGTTTGCTGCGCTGCGATTGCAGATCGATACGTGGCGGTGGGCCGGCGTGCCCTTCTACATCCGGGCTGGCAAGTGCATGCCAGTCACGAGTACCGAGGTGATGGTCAAGCTAAGGCGGCCGCCGTTGATGATCTTCAATGAAGGCGCCCCGGTGCCGTCGAACTATTTTCGCTTTCGCTTGAGTCCCGAGGTCGTGATTTCGGCGGGCACCATGGTCAAGCATCCAGGCGAGGAAATGCGAGGCGAGGCCACCGAACTCGTCGCGCGTTACCTGCTCGACGGCGAGACGCCGCCGTACGCCCGGCTGCTGAGCGACGCGATCCGTGGCGACACCTCGCTGTTCACCAGCAAGGATAGTGTCGAAGCGGCGTGGAGGGTGATCGATCCGGTCCTGCGCAATGCGGCGCCTGTGGTGACGTATGAAAAGGGGACGTGGGGACCTGCTGCGGCGGCGAGAATTATCGCCGACGAGCAAGGTTGGCACGATCCGAAAGCCGAAGAGAGCAAGCCGTGCTAGCGAAGAACGCACCGGTCAAGAACGTTCCGGCCCAGGACGGAGGGTCACGGATCGATCCGCGAGCGGGCCATCCACCATCCGCCGAACAACTCGTCGATGTCGGCAAACTCGTCGACGCGTACTACAGCCGACGCCCAGATCCCGCGGTACCCGCGCAGCTTGTGGCATTCGGGACTTCCGGGCATCGCGGCTCGTCGTTCGACGGCACGTTCAACGAGCCGCACGTGCTGGCAATCACCCAGGCTATTTGTCTGTATCGCCGGCGACAGCGGATCTCCGGGCCCCTGTTCGTCGGCTTCGATACACACGCGTTGTCCCGGCCTGCCTTCGAAAGCGCTCTCGAAGTCCTGGCGGCCAACGGCGTCAACACGATGATCGCCCGGGGCGGCGAATACACGCCGACGCCGGCGATTTCCCAAGCAATTCTCGTTCACAATCGAGGGCGCAAGGACGGATTGGCCGATGGGATCGTCATCACGCCGTCGCACAATCCGCCCGAAGATGGCGGCTTCAAGTACAATCCACCAAACGGCGGCCCGGCCGATACCGACGTTACCAGCTGGATCGAAAAGCAGGCCAACGCGCTGCTGGCCGATGGCTTGAGGAATATCCAACGACTGCCATTCGACCAAGCCCGGCGCACCTCCACCGTCAATGCCTACGATTTCCTCGATGCCTACACCGGCGACCTCGGCAGCGTGATCGATTTCGATACGATCCGTGCCTCCGGGATCCGCATGGGGGTGGATCCGTTGGGCGGCGCCGGCGTCCACTACTGGTCACGAATCGCCGAACGCTATCGGCTCGACCTCACCGTGGTCAGCGAGCAGGTCGATCCGACATTCAGGTTCATGACATTGGACTGGGACGGCCGCATCCGTATGGATCCCTCCTCGTCATACGCCATGCAGCGGTTGATTGGCCTCAAGGAAAAATACGACATCGCCTTCGCCTGCGATACCGACCATGACCGGCATGGCATCGTGGCGCCGACGACGGGCCTCATGCAACCGAACCACTTCCTCGCAGTCGCAATCGATTATCTGTTTCGCCATCGACCCGATTGGAAGGCGGATGCAGCGATCGGCAAGACAGTCGTCAGTACCGCCATGATCGACCGGGTGGCCGCGCGGCTGGGCCGTAGACTTCACGAGGTTCCCGTCGGTTTCAAATGGTTTGCCGACGGCTTGTTTGACGGCTCCTTGGGTTTCGCCGGCGAAGAAAGCGCCGGAGCGTCCTTTCTCCGCCGCGACGGTTCAGTCTGGACCACCGACAAGGACGGAATCGCATCGGCGCTGCTATCGGCGGAGATCACCGCGCGCACCGGCCAGGATCCTGCCGTACTCTATCGCGAGCTCACCCGAAACCTCGGAGAGGCCACTGCCGATCGCGTCGAGGCTGCGGCAACCGACGAGCAGAAGCGGAAGCTGGCAAGTCTTTCGCCGCAGCAAGTGCGGATCAAGGAACTGGCGGGTGAGCCCATAAGGGGCGTACTCAACCGGGCACCGGGGAACGACGCGCCGATTGGCGGGATCAAGGTCATCGCGGAAAGCGGATGGTTTGCCGCGCGCCCGTCCGGCACCGAGGCCATCTACAAGGTCTACGCGGAGAGTTTCAAAGGCGAGGATCATCTGCGGAATATCCTTCGCGAGGCACAGATCATCGTCGACGCTGTACTTGCGACTGACACTCCCATTACCAAACCTGCGTGACTTTGGCGCGACGTGACACGCGCCCGTCGTTGTTCTCGATCAGTATGATATCGGCCTCGGTCAGAAGAGAGACCGTGGCCGACGATGCCTGCTCGAGTTGCGGCAACCCGTAGACTGGGAAAAGATCTGAATACTCGAGCGGTGGAGATGAACCACCAGGCGCCGGGAGATTCCCGGAATGGCGGCCGCCGGAAGTCTAGGCGAGCCTGTCGAGTTCCTTGACGATGGCGTCGCCCATTTCCTGGGTGCCGACCTTCTTGGTGCCCTGGGTGTTGCCGACCATCAGGTCGCCGGTGCGGTAGCCCGCCTTCAGCACGTTCTCGACCGCCAGTCTCGACCAGGTCGGCTTCTTTGCCGAGGTCGAACGAGTAGCGCAGCATCATGGCGTAGCAGAGCGTCTCGGCGATCGGGTTGGCCAACCCCTTGCCGGCGATGTCGGGCGCGCTGCCATGGATCGGCTCGTACAGCGCCTTGCGCCGGCCGGTCGCATCGGGCGCGCCGAGCGAGGCCGAGGGCAGCAGGCCGAGCGAGCCGGTCAGCATGGAAGCCTCGTCGGACAGGATGTCGCCGAACAGGTTGTCGGTAACGATGACGTCGAACTGGTTGGGCGAGCGCAGCAGCTGCATGGCGAGCGCGTCGGCATACATGTGCTCGAGCTTCACGTCGGAGTATTTCTCCTTGTGCAGCTTGGTCGCTTCCTCGCGCCACAGCACGCCGGTGTGCATGACGTTGGCCTTCTCGGCCGACAGGACCTTGTTCTTGCGCTTGCGCGCCAGCTCGAAGGCGACGGCGCAGACGCGGCGGATCTCGGGCGCCGTGTAGCGCTGGGTGTCGAACGCCTCGACCTCGCCCCGGGCGTTGGTGTGCCGCCCGCGCGGCTCGCCGAAATAGACGCCGCTCGTCAGCTCGCGGATGATCATGATGTCGAGGCCCTTGACGATCTCGGGCTTGAGCGAGCTCGCATCGACCAGCGCGTCGAACACCTTGGCCGGGCGCAGGTTGGCGAACAGGTCCATTTCCTTGCGCAGCCGCAGCAGCCCGCGCTCGGGCTTCTTGCTGAAGTCGGCGGTGTCCCACTTCGGGCCGCCGACCGAGCCGAACAGCACGGCGTCGGCGCTCGAGGGCGAGCTTCATGGTGGCGTCGGCTGAGTCGGCACGCCGTGCTTGTCGAGCGCGGCGCCGCCGACCAGGTCTTCCTTGATGTCGAAGCCGACCGCGCGCTTCTTGCCCATCCAGGCGATGATCTTGCGCACTTCGTTCATGACTTCGGGGCCGATGCCGTCGCCCGGCAGCACCAGCAGGGTGCGATTGGAAGCCATGTCTATTCCGCGGCGTGCAGCCAGGGCTGCGATTCTCTCTGCTTCTTCTCGAAGTCGTCGATCTCCGACTTCTTCTCCATGGTGAGCCCGATGTCGTCGAGGCCCTCCAGCAGGCAGCGCTTGCGGAACGGGTCGATGTCGAAATGGACGGTGCCGCCGTCCGGGCCCTTGATCTCCTGCTTCTCGAGATCGACCTCGATGACGGCGTTGGAGCCGCGGCTCGCATCGTCCATCAGCTTGTCGATGATCTCCTTCGGCACCTTGATCGGCAGGATGCCGTTCTTGAAGCAGTTGTTGTAGAAGATGTCGGCGAAATCCTCGGAGATCACGCAGCGGATGCCGAAGTCGAGCAGCGCCCACGGCGCGTGCTCGCGGCTCGAGCCGCAGCCGAAGTTGGGGCCGGCGACGATGATCTTGGCGTTCTGGTAGGCCGGCTGGTCGAGGATGAAGTCCTTCTTTTGCCCGTCGGGCGTCCAGCGCAGTTCGTAGAACAGCCCGTCCTTCAAGCCGGTGCGCTTGATGGTCTTCAGGAAGTTCTTCGGAATGATCATGTCCGTGTCTATGTTCACCATAGGCATCGGGGCGGCAACGCCGCGCAGCGTCGTGAATTTTTCCATGGGATCCCTCGTGAGGGCGGAATAAACGGGCTTTCGCCTGTGCCGTCAAGGCAGCCGAATCAAGGTACTTTGACTACCTGTCAGCCGAACTTCCAGCCGATGTCGGCTGCCATGGGCAGGCCGCGGCTCAGGTTGGTCAGGCCCTTGATGCAGCGCACGATCGTCCAGACCGCCCAGAACAGCAGGATCAGCCAGCCGACCACGACGAACGCCGCGACAATGCCGACCACGACCATGATCAGGCCACGCCAGAAGGTCGAGATCTGGAAGTCGTAATGCGAGCGCTCGAGCGGCGAGGCGCCGTCGCGATTGACGAAGGCCAGCACCAGCCCGACCAGCGAGGCGGGATGGAGGACGAAGCCCAGCAGGTAGAGCAGGTAAACGAGCTGCGGGATGTTGGCGAAGATGTTGCCGGAGACCAGCGGCGGCTGCAGGCTGCGGGCCTGGTTCGGATCGCTCATGCGCGTGGTCCCTCAGTCTTGATCACGAATGTATCGGCCATGACGTCGTGCAGCGCCCGCTTGCGCGCGGTGAAGGCGGCCATCAGGTAGCCGATGGCGAACGGGATCATGGGCGTCACCATCACCTTCAGGAAATGGCGGCCGGTGGCGCGGCCGAACGACAGCGGTGTGCCGTCAGCGCACAGGATGCGCACGCCGACCGCCTGCTTGCCGAGGGTGGCGCCGCGCGGGCCGCTGGTCAGAAACGCCTCGTAGAGCCAGCCGATGACGAGGTAGGCCAGCACGGCCAGGACCACGCCGATGCCGATCGCCACATCCGAGTCCTTGCCGCTGGTACCGCCGATCGCCACGGCGAGGCCAACGATGACGACGGCGACCACGATCACCGCCAGCATGAGAATGAAGGCGTCGACGATATAGGCGACGAAACGGATCCAGAATCCCGCCGGGCGGGCCGAGGGACTCGGGCGCCGCGACCTGCTGCTGGCCTGACCAGGAGGGCGGCGGGGGCGCGTTCACCATGGCGACTTCTTTCTCCCCAAAGAAATCGGCCCAAAAAGATCGGGCGGTGCATCGCTGCACCGCCCGGGAAGATAGCATCGCCTGCGGAAAGGCCGCTATTGGAAGTCGCGCACATCCGCCAGCGTGCCGCTTGATCGCCGCCGCCGCGGCCATCGCCGGGCTGACGAGATGCGTGCGGCCGCCGCGGCCCTGACGGCCCTCGAAGTTGCGGTTCGAGGTCGAGGCGCAGCGCTGGCCCGGCTCGAGCCGGTCGGCATTCATGGCCAGGCACATCGAGCAGCCCTGGATCGCGCCATTCGAAGCCCGCCTCGAGGAAGATCTTGTCGAGACCTTCCTTCTCGGCCTCGGCCTTCACCAGGCCCGAGCCCGGCACGACCATGGCCTGCACGTTGGCCGCCACCTTGCGGCCGCGCGCGATCTCGGCGGCGGCGCGCAGGTCCTCGATGCGGCCGTTGGTGCACGAGCCGATGAACACCCGGTCGATCGGCACGTCGACCAGCCGCGTGCCCGGCGTCAGGCCCATATAGGCGAGCGAGCGCGTCCACGCCTCGCGGCGGTTCTCGTCCGGCGCATTGGCCGGATCGGGCACCACCTCGGTGATCGGCAGCGCATCCTGCGGGCTGGTGCCCCAGGTCACCATCGGCGGAATGTCCGAGGCCAGCAGGTCGAGCCGCGAATCGAAGTTGGCAGCCTTGTCCGACGGCAGGCGCCGCCACTGGCCGAGCGCCAGGTCCCAGGCGCCGCCCTGGGGCGCGTAGGGCCGGCCTTCGAGATACTGGAAGGTCGTCTCGTCGGGCGCGATCAGGCCGGCGCGCGCGCCCGCCTCGATCGACATGTTGCAGACCGTCATGCGGCCTTCCATCGTCAGCTCGCGGATGGCGCGGCCGGCATATTCGATCACATAGCCGGTGCCGCCGGCGGTGCCGAGCTTGCCGATGATGGCCAGGATCACGTCCTTGGCCGTGACGCCGAGCGGCAGGCTGCCCTCGACCGCCACGCGCATGTTCTTGGCCGGCCGCTGGATCAGCGTTTGCGTCGCCAGCACGTGCTCGACCTCGGAGGTGCCGATGCCGAAGGCCAGCGCGCCAAACGCGCCGTGCGTAGAAGTGTGGCTGTCGCCGCACACGATGGTCATGCCGGGCAGGGTGAGGCCCTGCTCGGGGCCGATCACGTGCACGATGCCGCGGCGGGCGTCGTTCATGTCGAAATAGGGCACGCCGAAGTCGGCGACGTTCTTCTCCAGCGTCTCGACCTGGATGCGCGACTCCTCTTCCATGCGCCGTCGGTCGGTGGTCGGCGTGTTGTGGTCGGCGACGGCGATGGTGGCGTCGGGCCGGCGCACCGGCCGGTTGGCCATGCGCAGGCCTTCGAAGGCTTGCGGGCTCGTCACCTCGTGCACGAGGTGACGGTCGACGTAGATCACGCAGGTGCCGTCGTCCTGGCGATGGACGACGTGGTTGTCCCAGATCTTCTCGAACAGCGTGCGCGGCGGAGGCGGGGGCGGCGGCGTGGCGGACTTCTTGCGGAACGCCATGGCGGGCCTACTTCTTCGCCGCGCCCTTGGGCGCGCGCGTGGCCTTCTCGTCCTTGGGCTTCTCTTTCTTGAGCTTCTCGCGCCGCGGCCGCTTGGCGGCCTCCTCGGCCTGCTCGGCGACCAGCTCGCGCTGGGCCTCGACGTCCTCGGCGATGCGGCTCGCCTTGCCGCGCAGGTCGCGCAGGTAATAGAGCTTGGCGCGGCGCACCGTGCCCTTGCGCACCACCTCGATCTCCCAGATCAGCGGGCCGTAGAGCGGGAACACGCGCTCGACGCCTTCGCCGAAGCTGATCTTGCGCACCGTGAACGCCGAGTTCACGCCGGCATTCTTGCGGCCGATGCACAGGCCCTCATAGACCTGCAGGCGCTCGCGGTTGCCTTCCTGCACCTTCACATGGACCCGGAGCGTATCGCCCGGCTCGAAGCGCGGCACCGGCCGCTCGGCCTGCACCTTGTCGATCGTCGCCTGGCCGATCGTGTCTAGAATGTTCATCGCAGTCTTCCTTTCGTCACTTCTCTTCGTTCAGCTTCGCAGGTCCCCGGCGGCCCCACAGATCGGGCCGCCTTCGCCGCGTGATCTCCTCCCGCTGCTTCCTCCGCCACTCGGCGACCTTGCCGTGGTGGCCCGAGACCAGGACCTCCGGCACGCGCCGTTCGGTCCCATCCGGGCCGGCCCAGGTCGCGGGCCGGGTGTAGTGCGGGTACTCCAGCAATCCGTCCTCGAAACTCTCCTCGTCTCCTGACTGGGCCGCGCCCATCACGCCGGGCAGCAGCCGCACGCAACAATCCATCACCGCCATGGCCGCGATCTCGCCGCCCGAGAGCACGAAATCGCCGACCGAAACCTCCTCCAGCGCGTGGGCCTCGATGACCCTCTCATCCACGCCCTCGAACCGCCCGCACACCAGCAGCACGCCCGGCCCCTTCGGCCAGCTCCCGCCCGCGCGCCTGACTGAACGGCGCGCCACGCGGCGAGAGCAAGAGCTTCGGCACTCCCGCCATCCCTGGTGCCTGGCCGACCGCCTCGATGGCCGCCGACAGCACGTCGGGCTTCATCACCATGCCGGCGCCGCCGCCGAACGGCGCATCGTCCACCGTGCCATGGCGATCCTTGGCGAACCGCCGGATATCGACCGCTTCCAGCGACCACACTCCTTCCTTCAATGCCTTGCCGGCCAGGCTCTCGCCCAGCGGGCCCGGAAACATCTCCGGAAAGAGCGTCAGCGCCACAGCGCGCCACACGTTGCTTCACGCCTCCTTCGTTTGGCCGCCCGGCAACAGACCCGCCGGAGGCTCGATCACAACCTTGCCGCCCGCGATGTCGATCTCGGGCACCGCCTCGTCGGTGAAGGGCAACATCACCCCGCCCGACACTTCCATCACCGACCCGGCGCCGAAATCGTGGAAGGCGATCACCTTCCCCCAATCCCGGCCGTCCCGGCCGACCGCGGCGAGACCGACCAGGTCCGCCTCGTACCACTCCCGCTCGCCCGTGCCGGGCAGGCGCTCGCGCTCCACATAGAGCCGCAAACCCCGCAATGCCTCGGCCGCCGTGCGATCGGCTACGCCCTCGATCCGGGCCAGCACCGCGCCTCGTGCGGCACTCAACGCTTCGACCCGGTACGCCTTCTTTCCCGTCTCGTCCGACAGCGGGCCATAGGCGGCGACCGCCATCGGGTCCTCGGTGTAACTCCTGATGCGCACCAGACCGCGCACTCCGTGCGGCGCCGCGACGACGCCGAGCAGGACGCGGTCCTTGCTCATCAGCTCGCCGCCGCCTCCTTGGCCTCGCCTTCAGCCGGAGCGGCAGCCGGCGCCGCCGGTGCCGCGGCAGCAGCTTCACCACCGCCGGCAGCAGCAGCCTTCAGGCGCTCCTGCGCCTTGGTGCGCGGCTGGCTCTTCTTGGTCTGCTCGCGGCGTTCGCGCGGCTTCATCATCTCGGCCTGCGCCAGGAACTTGGCGACGCGGTCGCTGGGCTGGGCGCCGACCTGCAGCCAATGCGCGATGCGCTCCTTGTCGAGCGTGATGCGCTGGGCGTGCTCGCGCGGCAGCAGCGGATTGTAGGTGCCGAGCTTCTCGATGAAGCGGCCGTCGCGCGGGCTGCGCGAGTTGGCCACGACGATGTGGAAGAACGGCCGCTTCTTGGCGCCGTGACGTGTCATGCGGATGGCTAGCATTCTGTCTCCTTCAAAACTTCAGCGCGGGAAGCCGGGCGGGGGCGTCATGCCTCCGAGGCTGCGCATGAATCCTTTCTCTCCGAGCTTGTTGACGCGTTTCATCATCTTCAGCATGTCGGCGTGCTGCTTCAGGAGCTTGTTGACGTCCTGCACCTGCACGCCCGATCCCTTGGCGATGCGCTTCTTGCGCGAGGCATGGATCAGGTCGGGATTGCGCCGCTCCTTGGGCGTCATCGACAGGATGACCGCCTCCTGGCGCTTGAGCTGCCCTTCGTCGATCTTGGCCTTCGACATCGCGGCCTTGGCCTGCAGGGCGCCCGGCAGCATGCCCATCAGGCCCGACATGCCGCCCATCTTGCGCAGCTGGCGGAGCTGGCTCAGCAGGTCGTCCATGTCGAACTGGCCCTTGCGCACCTTGGCGGCGAGCTTCTCGGCGTCTTCCTTGTCGATCGTCTCGGCGGCGCGCTCGACCAGCGAGACGATGTCGCCCATGCCGAGGATGCGGCGGCGATGCGGTCGGGATGGAAGGGCTCCAGCGCATCGAACTTCTCGCCGACGCCGATCAGCTTGACCGGCCGGCCGGTGACGGCGCGCATCGAGAGCGCCGCGCCGCCGCGCGCGTCGCCGTCGACCCGGGTCAGCACGATGCCGGTGACGGCGAGCCGCTCGTTGAACGCCTTGGCGACATTGACCGCGTCCTGGCCGGTCATGGCGTCGGCGACCAGCAGCGTCTCCTTGGGCTTGGCCGTGTCGGAGATCTCCTTGACCTCCTTCATCAGCTCCTCGTCGATCGCGAGGCGGCCGGCGGTGTCGAGGATCAGCACGTCGAAGCCTTCGCGCCGCGCCGTTTCCAGGGCGCGCCGCGTGATCGCGAGAGGCATTTCCAGGGGAACAATCGGCAGGGTCGGCACGCCGGTCTGCTCGCCCAGGATCTTGAGCTGCTGCTGCGCCGCCGGGCGGCGGGTGTCGAGCGAGGCCATCATGACCTTGCGCTTGACCGAGAAGCTGCCGCCGAACTCGGCCGCCATGCCCTGCGGGCCCTGGCTCAGGCGGTAGCCGATCTTGGCCGACGAGGTCGTCTTGCCCGAGCCCTGCAGGCCCACCATCAGGATCACGACCGGCGGGATGGCATTGAGGTCGAGGTCGGCGACGGTGCCGCCCAGCATCTCGACCAGGTGATCGTGCACGAGCTTGATCACCATCTGGCCCGGCGTCACCGAGCGGATGACGTCGGCGCCGATCGCCTTGGGGCGGACCTCGTCGATGAACTGGCGGACCACCGGAAGGGCCACGTCGGCCTCGAGCAGCGCGGTACGCACCTCCTGCAGCGCCGCATCGACATCGGCCTCGGAGAGCGCGCCGCGCCCGCGAAGCTTGTCGAATACGTCGCCCAGACGCTTGCTCAGGCCTTCGAACATCCAGATCCCATTCGCCCAAAGAGATATCGCGCCGATGCGCGAACCCTCGCGGATCGACGTTGCTCCCCGAAGGGGGAACCCAGAGAAATCGGCACGACCGATTGAGCGGCCGGGGTATAAGGCCTCCCGCACAAGGAGTCAAAAGCCCTGCCGTCGGACCCCAACCCGTTGATTATCAAGGATTATCGCCCCATTCCGGGGTGGTCCTTGATCCTCTTTTTCGTGGCCTTGGCGGCCATTGGCTTCCTTGTCCTGCGCTTTGTGCCGCCGCACGACATGCTGCCGATCCTGGGCGCCTTCTTCGCCATCGGCTTTTTGGCGGTCGTGGTGGCGGTGGCGCCGCTCGGTCGGGCGGCCATCCCGGCGCTCGGCCTGCGCGGTGCCCACTGGAAGTACGTCGTGTTCGGCGCGCTCGGCACGATGGCGCTGTCGGTGGCGGTGAGCCAGGTCGGCCTGCAGCCCGAGGGCATGAAGCAGGTGCTCGACATCGTACGCGATGTCCATCAGCTCGCGCTCAGCCTGCTGCTGCTGGCCGTGCTGGCGCCGCTCGTGGAGGAGCTGGTGTTTCGCGGCCTGCTCTACGGCTGGCTGGCCGGCCGCTGGGGCAAGAACGTCGGCTGGATCGTGAGCTCGCTCGCCTTCGCCGCCGCGCACACCGAGCCCGCGCACATCATCCTGGTGTTTCCGCTCGGCCTCTTGTTCGGCTGGCTGCGCCAGCGCACCGATTCGCTGCTGCCCTCGCTGGTGGCGCACATCGCCAACAACGGCCTGGCCCTGGTGGCGGCGGCGTATCTCGATGGCTGATGCATTAGAAACAATCAACCTCATCCTGAGGAGCCGCGCGTAGCGCGGCGTCTCGAAGGATGGGCAACAGGCATGGTGCTCGTCCCACCAAGCCGCGGAGGTTACTCCGCGGTAATCGAGACGGCGCTGCGCGCCTCCTCAGGGTGAGGTGATCGGACCGAGTTCACGGTCTCAAGGTGCTGGTTTGAGACGGGTGAGACACCTTCACTTGAACTTCTAATGACCAAAGTAGGTGATCTCGGCCGATCTCGCTTATCTTGGCTCCCATGAGCAGGAAACGCGTCCCCTACGTCCAGTCCAAGCGGCCCTACTGCAACCCGAGTTGGTCGCTCGCCGAGCGCCTCGCCTTCTACAGCAAGCCCGAGCCGCTGAGCGGCTGCCACATCTGGAATGGCGGCGCGTTCAATTGCGGCTACGGCCGGCTCCGCTACCAAGGTCGCGCATGGCTGGCGCATCGGCTCGCCTGGACGCTGAAGCACGGCCCAATTCCGGATGGGATGATCCTCTGCCATCGCTGCAACGTACGGCGTTGCGTAAATCCCGACCACCTCGTCCTCGGCACTTGCGCCGACAACAATGCCGACACCAAGGCCGCACGCCTCCGTCTTGCCGATGCCCGCGTCAGCGACCGCCCAGGCGAACCCAGCCTTCGATCCCGGCGCTGCTGCCATCCGAATCTTCGTCGGCGGAGTTGAGATGAGAGGCCGAGTCCTGATCGAGGCCGCCGGCTCGCCGGCGGGCGACGGCGGGAAGAACGGAACAGACGCGTCATGATCGGGTATGCGACACCACTCATCCCGGCCGTTCGGGGCATTTATGTGGATGGCGCTTACTGGGGGGAGGTTTCTTGACTGGCCATAACCAACTGAACGTGGCTCAGCGGCTCAAAGCGCTGGAATCCGCTCTGGTAGAGTTGCGAGAGCGACTCGACAAAGTCACGGCTGATCTCGGCCTGGCTCCGGGCAACACCAGGCTGGTGATCCAACGGGTCAACGTGATGAAACTGATCTTGCAGGCGCAGACGGAGATTGATCGGCTGCGCGTGGCCCCAGCGGAGGAGTAAACGCGAACCGCCCGCCGGAGGTTGAAGAGACCAGCTCAGCCCACGTGAGTTTCCTGTCCTTTGCGACGCACTTCAGCAGCAACCCGAAGATGGCTCAACAAGCGTCATCGTGGTTTTCACTCCGCAGCGATCGGCGGACCGGTCGGCACAAGATGCTTGCCATCGAAAGTCAGCATCTGGAGCTTCTTGAAGAGATTGTAGTTCTCGGGCGTGGTGCCGATGGTGATGCCCGGGCGCAGCATCGCCACCCGCTGGTCCTTAAGGCTGGCCGCTCGGTCCATCACGCACTTGCGCGTAACGTCTGCGCCGCAGCGCTTGAGCATCTCGACCATCAGCTGGCCTTCGACGTAGGCCGCGACATGCAGCGCGTCGAACTTGTCGCCAGCGGGATAATATTTGTCCATCCAGGCATTGTAGGCCTTCACGTCGGGATCGCTCTGCAGCTCGGGATCCGAGGGATCGGTGAAGACCGAGGATGAAACGGCGCCTTTCGACGCCTCGATGCCGGCGGGAACATAGGTCCGCGTGATCGAGGCGGCGGGAAAGGCAATAAGCGACAGCGGATGCCAGTCGAGATCGTGCGCCTTGCGCAGCGCCTGCACCGTCTGCTTCTGCGTCGCCACGATCAGCAGCACGTCGGCACCGCTGCCGCGCAGGCCGATGACCTGCAATTCGACAGTCGGATCGGTGAGCTCGAAGCTCTGCTCGGCCACGATCATCTGCTTGGCCCGCGCGCCCAGCCCATCCCTCAGGCCCGAGAGGTACTCCTTACCGAAGTCGTCGTTCTGATAGAGAATCGCCACCTTGCCCTCGGGTTTCACGCTCAGGATGTGCTTGGCGAAGGCCTTCACCTCGGTCTCGTAGCTCGGCAATCCCGACAGCGACCATGGGAAATTCTTCGGGTCGTTGAACTTGGAGATACCGCTTTGCAGCAGGAGCTGCGGCACCTTCTTGTCGTTGAGGTACTTGCGTACCGCGATGTTGGTCGCCGTGCCGACCGGCGCGAACATCGCGAACACGCCGTCCGCCTCCACGAGCTTGCGGACCTGCTCGACGGTCTTGGGCGGACTGAAGCCGTCGTCGGCCACGAGCAGGTTGATCTTGCGGCCATTGATGCCGCCTGCCTCGTTGATCATGGCGAAGTACGCGACCGATGCCCGGCCGAACGTGCCGTAGGCCGAGACGGGCCCGCTATAGGGCGCTGTCTGACCGAGCTTGATCTCGGTGTCGCTGACGCCAGGGTCGTTGCGCCCCTGGGCCTGGGCGGACACGGCGGATAGCGCCAAGCAGGCAACCGAGGCCGCGAGCACGCGCTTGGTGGTCATGGTTAATTCATCCCGCTTTTTATTTGGGCAGCGCGCCGCTCGTTGGGCGGCTCGGCCAACGCTCGCTCAAGCTCATCAAGCAGCGCCAACAACTCATCAACTCGTTCGCGGCCGAATCGTCGGGCGATCTCTCGGTGGATGCCGTCGAGAAAGGGAGCAACGCGGGTCACCATGGCCGATCCCTTGGGTGACAACGACAGCAGGCTCTGCCGCGAATCCAAATCGCCCGGCCGGCGCCTGAGGTATTTCGCGGCCTCGAGGTCCTTCAGGATGCGCGAGAGGCTGGGCGCCAGCAGGTAAGCCTTGCGGGCCAGCTCGGCAGCATCCATCTCGCCGTCGAGATAGAGGACGCGGATGACCCGCCATTGCTGCTCGGTGACGCCGCCCCTGCGGTGGTGAGGGCGGAAGCAGGACATCACTGCTTCGCGCGCGCGCAACAGGGCAATCGGCAGCGACCGCCGATCGTCCATGATGCGCGGGCGGGGAAATTCGGAGAGGGGCTTCCTGTTGGTCACGGCCGGACGTCGCGTATCAGGCGTCGACGACGAAATTGCCGGCCTCGAAGACGATCGGCGGTTCGGCCGGATCGAAGCTGACGCCGACCGGATCCTCTCCGCGGCTCACGGCATTGGCCTGGCTGTTCAGCAAGCGACGGAGCAGCAGGATGCCTTGGTCGCTGGTGGCGAGATGCTCGTCGGAGTGGAAGGTGATGGCGCCCTGGCCGACCTGGGCCTCCCAATCGCCGGGAGACTCGCGGCGTTCTTCCGGCGTCATGTCGATCCAGCGCTTGCGGTTGGTCGCAGCACCCACACCTTTGGGCAGGAACACGCCCTTCTCGCGCACGCGGCCGGCCGTGTAGATCCGGTAGTGCGTGTCGTCGATCGGCAGGGTCCAGCCGATGCTCTCGACCCGGCCGTAGCTGCCGACGAAGGGATTGGGCACGACACGCAGGGTCGGCAAGGCAACTTCCGTTGTCCGGTGCATGACCTTTCCGTTTGGAAGAGTGCGTGTCGAGAAGGCCTTCACGCCGCGCGGCGTCGGCGCCCACGTCACCTTGGGCATCTGGTTCATGACCTCTGTGAACTGGGTGCCGCTGAAATTCCCGTGCAGGATCGGCACATGGTAGGTGTCGAGCACGTTCTCGAAATGCTGCAGCCAGTTGCAGGGCGCGATCGCACCGCCACCGCTGCCGATGCTGGTGTCATCGGCATCGATGAACTCGCCATCGTCCAGGACTTCGAGGCATTCGTAGCGCGGCAAGACCGGCTTCTTTGCCGATTGTCCCATGTAGGCGAATATCAGCCCATACAGTTCCTGCACCGGGTACCAGGGCTGGCGCACACGATCGCGGAGCCTGCCACCTTCGGGCTCGCAGGGCTGCTCGAGGCAACGGCCTTCGACGTCGAACAGCCAGCCGTGATAGCAGCAGCGGATGCCGCGCTCTTCGACCTTGCCATAGTAAAGAGTGGTGCCGCGGTGGCAGCAGCGCGCCTGCACGAGGCCGGGCTTCCCGGTCTTGTCGCGGAACAGCACGAGATCCTCGCCAAGCACGCGCACCTCGCGCGGCGTGTCGGTGGCATGCGACACGAGCCCGACCGGATGCCAGTAGCGTCGCATCAATTCCCCCATCGGCGTGCCACGACCGACTTCGGTGAGGGCCGCGATATAGGCCGAGGGTCTGGTCTCGTAGCCGGTGCCGGTATCGAGGGCCTTCATTGCTTTCCTCCTATTCGGCGGCTTGTCGCTCGCGGCTGGCGGTAAAGGTCACCGGCGGCGCCTGTTCGCCGAAGCTCACGCCTGCGGGATCCTGGCCTCTCGCGACCAAGTCGAGTTGCTGGCGCAGGAACTGCCGTACCAGCGCCACGCCCCTGTCGCTCTCGGCGAGATGCTCGTCGGAGTGGAAGGTGATGGCGCCCTGTCCGGTCTGCGCCTCGAAGTCGCCGGGAAACTGCCGGTGCTCCTCGAGCGTCAGATGCTCCCAGAGCTTGCCGCCCTGGCGCGAGCGCATGCGGCGCAGCTCGCCTTTTTCACGCACGCGGCCGGCGACGTAGATGCGGAAGTGCGTATCGTCGATCGGCAACGTCCAGCCGATGCTCTCGACCCGGCCGAACAGGCTGGCGCCTGCCACGCCGGCGCGCGGGTTGGGCACGACGCGCAAGGTCGGCATCGCCACCTCGGCCGAGCCGCGCATGACCCCGCCGTCGGGCAGACGGCGCGTCGACCACGATCTGACGCCGAGCGGTGTACGCTCGAAATGCACCTCGTCGGGCATGCGCGCCATCATCTCGGAGAACTGCGGCCCGCTGTGCGTGCCGTGCAGAACGACGACATGGAAGGGGTCGACCACGTTCTCGAAATGCTGAAGCCAGTTGCAGGGCACGATCTGAGGGCCGCCGCTGCCGATGCTGGAATCGTCTAAATCGATGAATTCGCCGGCGTCGAGATTTTCCAGACACTCATAGCGCGGCAGGATCGGCTTCTTTGCCGGCGGTCCCATGTAGGCGAAGATCAAGCCATAGAGCTCCTGCACCGGATACCAGGGCTGGCGCACACGGTCGCGAAGCTTGCCGCCTTCGGGCTCGCACGGTTGCTCGAGGCAACGGCCTTCGACGTCGAACAGCCAGCCGTGATAGCAGCAGCGGATGCCGCGCTCCTCGACCTTGCCGTAGTAGAGCGTCGTGCCGCGATGGCAGCAGCGCGCCCGGACAAGGCCCGGCCGTCCCGTCTTGTCGCGGAACAGCACCAGGTCTTCGCCCAGCGCCCGGACCTCGCGTGGCGTATCGGCGGCATGCGAGACGAGCCCGACGGGATGCCAGTAGCGGCGCAGCAGCTCGCCCATCGGCGTGCCCCGACCGACCTCGGTGAGAGAAGCCAGATAAGTCGAGGGCCGGCTTTCGTAAGCCGTGCCGCTGTCGATGCTTCTCGCGTGGCCTTGATCGTTCACCTTGTTTCCTCCACGACTTTGAAGCGCAGTTAGTTAACACGTTAATCGTAGAGCCTTGATTGTCAAGTCGGACTGGATCAGGAAGCTCGAGCCCTACTTGCGAGGTCCGCTGAAGGCGCGGAATGGCGGCGAGGCGGCGATCATCTACACGTTCCTCCTGCTCTATATCGCGGCCGCTGGCCCAGGTCCGTGGAGCATTGACGCCCAGCGTGGAAAGTAGCGCTTGGCGCGCTTTCCTCTACGCCGCGAACTCATAACGAACCTGGATTGCATTGATGCGCAATGTCCGCTTTGGGTCAAAAGCGGTGTTGCCGTGACAGGATATTTTTTCAGGCCGCAAGCTTGCGGTCGACAAAGTCGAGCCGGTCCTGACCCCAGAACCTCTCGCCGTCGATCACGAAGAAGGGCGCGCCGAACACGCCCTGGTCGATCGCGTGCTTTGTGTATGCGTCGCGTTTGGCCGCCATCTCCGGCGTCTCGCCCGCTTTCATCACCGCGTCGCCGTCGAGACCGCATTCGGTGATGATCGCTTTCAGGGTCGCCGGATCGCCGGTGTTCCTGTCCTCGGTCCACAGGGCGTTCAGCACCGCGTGCGCCAGCTTGATCGCATCGGCCATGCGGCCCTGCTCGCGCAGCGCGACGACGCAGCGCGCGGCCGGGATCTCGTTGGCCGGGAAGAACTTGGGCTCAAGGGTCAGCTTGATGCCGAGATGCTGGCGCCAGCGCTTCAGCTCCATCATGCGGTAGGCCTGGCGCTGCGGCGCGCGCTTCGGCAGCGGCAGCCCGCCTGAAACCGAGAACACCGAGCCGAAATCGACCGGCCAGATCGTCACGTCGGCGCCGTGCTTCCGGGCGATCGCCTCGAAGCGCTTCGACGCCAGATAGGCCCAGGGCGAGTTGAGCGAGAGGTAGTAATCGACGTGCTTGGCCATTGAGTTCCTCCGTGGGCCGGGACTGTGCCATCATTCGCCGGTGACGGAAAAGACCATCGCAATCACCGGCGGCGACGCTGCCTATTTCGACCTGATACGCGACTGCATCGCCTCGCTGCGCGGCACGGTGGAAGGCCGGGCCATGGCGCTCGGCGTGCTGGATTGCGGCCTCACCGAGGAGCAGCAGGCGTGGTGCCGCGCTCAGGGCGCGACGTTGGTCGTGCCGCAATGGGACTTCGATTTTCCCGGCCGCGCGCAGTTGAAGGACGGCTACAAGGCGCTGACGGCGCGGCCCTTCCTGCCGCGCTACTTTCCCGGCTTCGACCTCTATCTCTGGATCGACGGCGATTGCTGGGTGCAGCAAGGCGATGCGCTGGCCCTGTTCCTCGCCGCAGCGCGCACCGGAGCGCTGGCGGTGGCACCGGAGATCCACCGCTCGATGCGGCACTATCGTCACGCCTGGAAGGAATTTTCGTCGATCAACGGCGCCGCCTACGCGGCGGCCTTCGACCAGGCGACGGCCGACCGCTTGATCCGCTATCCGCTGATCAATGCCGGCGTGTTTGCCCTCGAGCACGACGCGCCGCATTGGGCTGGCTGGGCAGCTCTGCTCGGCGAGGCGCTGCAGCGCTCGGCCGACATGACCGATCAAATCACCTTGAACGTGCTGGTCTACGACCAGGGCTTCGCCTGCGAGCCGCTGCCCAGCCGCTGCAACTGGCCGGTCCATCACGCGACTCCGGCGTGGGACGCCGAGCGCTCGCTGTTCGTCGAGCCGGCCATGCCCTACGAGCCGCTCGGCATCCTGCATCTCACGATCTACACCAAGCGTCTCGACAAGCTGGACGTGCGTGAGCTGGGCGGCCCGCATGCGGGACAGGTCCGCGCACGCTCGTTGCGCTGGCCCGGTCGAACGGCCATATAGCCCGGCATGAGCTCCACGGCGGGCGGCACCCCCTTTCTCAAGATGCACGGGCTGGGCAACGATTTCGTCATTCTCGACGGTCGGAAGAAGGCGCTCGACCTGCCGCTGGAGCGCCGGCGCAGCATCGCCCATCGCCAGCTCGGCATCGGCTGCGATCAATTGATCGTGCTCGAGCCGCCGACCGATCGCGACGCCGACATCTTCATGCGCATCTACAATCCCGACGGCAGCGAGGCCGGCGCCTGCGGCAACGCCACGCGCTGCGTCGCCTCGCTGGTGATGGACGAGCGCAAGGCCGATCAGGTCACCGTGCAAACCATTTCCGGCCTGCTCGAATTGCAGAAGACCGGCATGGGCGCCAACGGCCTGCCGGTGATCGCCGTCGACATGGGGCTGGCCAAGCTCGACTGGCGCGAGATTCCGGTGCGCGAGGCGTGCGACACCAATCACATGCCGGTCGGGCTGGGACCGTTGCAGGATCCCGTCGGCACCAACATGGGCAATCCGCACGCCACTTTCTTCGTCGAGAACCTCGCCGCGATTCCGCTCGAGGAGCTCGGGCCGAAGCTCGAGCATGACCCGTTCTTTCCCCAGCGCGCCAACATCGGCGTGGCGCAGATGGCGGGCAAGGACCGGCTCCGGCTGCGCGTCTGGGAGCGCGGCACCGGTTTGACGCTCGCCTGCGGCTCGGGCGCCTGCGCGGCCGGCGTCGCCGCGGCGCGGCGCGGCCTCACCAGCCGTAAGGTCGATGTGATGGTCGAGCACGGCACGCTCACCATCGAATGGCTGCGCGACGACCACGTCATGATGACCGGCGGCATCTCCCTTTCGTACAAAGGTGAGTTATGAGGGGCGGCGAGCTGTGAGCGCGACGGATACCGCGCCGAAGGGGGGCTCGTGGCTGTCGCGCCTGCGCGCCGGGCTGTCGAAAAGCACCAAGCGTGTTACCGAGGGCATCACCGGGCTTTTCACCAAGAAGAAGCTCGACCAGGCGACCCTGAACGAACTCGAGGATGCACTGATCCAGGCCGATCTCGGCGTCAGCGTGGCCGCCCGGCTGGTCGAGAAGCTCGGCAGGGAGCGCTTCGGACGCGAGGTCACCGACGAGGAGGTGCGCTCGGCCTTCGCCGATCATATCGCCGAGATCCTGCAGCCGGTCGCGACCGAGCTCGCCGTCGACCCGGCGCACAAGCCGCACGTCGTGCTGGTGATCGGCGTCAATGGCAGCGGCAAGACCACGACCATCGCCAAGCTCGCCCATCTGTTCAAAGGCGAGGGCAGGAAGGTGATGCTGGCGGCGGGCGACACCTTCCGCGCCGCCGCGGTCGAGCAGCTGAAAGTCTGGGGCGATCGCGCGGGCGTGCCGGTGATCGCCAAGGAAACCGGCGCCGATGCCGCAGGGCTGGCCTACGAGGCACTGGAAAAGGCCCGCGCCGACGGGTGCGACGTGCTGCTCATCGACACGGCGGGCCGGCTGCACAACAAGACCAATCTGATGGAAGAGCTCGCCAAGATCGTGCGCGTCATCCGCAAGCTCGATGCGTCGGCGCCGCATTCCTGCCTGCTGGTGCTCGACGCCACGACCGGCCAGAACGCCCATGCCCAGGTCGAGACCTTCAAGGCGATGTCGCCGGTCGATGCGCTGGTGGTGACCAAGCTCGACGGCAGCGCCAAGGGCGGCGTGCTGGTGGCGCTGGCGGAGAAATTCAAGCTGCCGGTGGTGGCGATCGGCGTCGGCGAAGGCATCGACGATCTGCGCCCCTTCGAGGCGCGGGCCTTCGCGCGCGGACTGATGGGGTTGCCGGCATGAGCGAAGAGATCAAGGAAGAAAAAGGCATGCGCCGGCTCTATGCCACGGCGCTCGAGCTCGGACCGCTTGTGCTGTTCTTCGTCGTCACCAATCGTTGGGACATTTACGCCGGCACGGTAGTGTTCATGGTCGCGACGGCGATCTGCGTGCCGATCTACCGGTGGCTCGAGCGACGTTGGCCCGTCATGCCGCTGGTGGGTGGCTTCTTCGTCCTGGTATTCGGCGGATTGACGATCTGGTTCAAGGACCCGATCTTCATCAAGCTGAAGCCGACGATCGTGAATTGCCTGTTCGGCATCATCCTGGGTGGCGGGCTTCTGTTCTTTCGCCGGCCGCTGCTCAAGCCGATCTTCGGAGCAGCGTTTAGCCTCACCGACGAAGGCTGGCGAAAACTCACCATACGATGGATGTTGTTCTTCTTCGTGCTCGCCATCGTCAACGAGGTCGCCTGGCGCAACCTATCGGACGCCCACTGGGCGCTCAGCAAAATGGTCGTCAGCTTCCCGCTGACCCTGGTCTTCGCCTTCCTGCAGGTGCCGCTGCTCAAGCGCCACTACGACGGCAAGGACAATCCTTTCGTCTAGCATCCCGATGACACCGGTGGTGTTGCTCGATCCAGAGCAATAACGCCTTAAAGCAGGTGCGCCTGCAGCGCCTCGGTCTCCTCGCGCAGGGCGGCCAGGTACTTCTCGGCCGATGTGCCGACGGAAAAGTCCTCGAGCCAGACTGCGACGCAGACGGCTGCGATGGTGGCGCCGTCGAAGCGCCGGAGCGGTACCGCGACCGCGTGATAGCCGCGGCGCAGTTCCTGCGCGGTCATCGCGTAGCCCTGCGCGCGCACGTGCAGGATCTCCTCGCGCAGCGCCTTCTTGTCGGTGACGGTGAACTTGGTCATCAGCTTGGGTTCGAGCTTCTCGAGCCAGGCGTCGAGCGCCTCGTCCGGCAGCTGGCTCAGGATGGCGCGGCCGGCGGCGGTGTTGAAGGCGGGACGGCGGATCCCGATGGTCGGCGCCAGCACGTCGGGCCGGCCATGCAGGGAATGGGCGATCATGACGATGTCGTAGCCGTCGAGCACGGCGGCGAAGCATGACTGCTCGGTGCGATCGCCGATGCGCTCGCAGGCCGGCTGCACGATGGTCGAGACCATGTTGGAGCCGAGATAGGACGAGGCCAGCTCCATGATGCGCGGCGTCAGCCGGAACGAGCGGCCATCGCTCTCGGCCAGGCCAAGGCAGGTGAGGGTGTAGAGCGCGCGCCGCACGCTGGGCTTGGGGAGGTCGGTGGCGCGCGCCACGTCGCTCAAGGTCAGCTGCTTCTTCTCGCGGCCAAAGGCTGCGATCACGCGCAGGCCGCGGGCGAAGGCTTCGAGGAAGTCCGGCCCATAGCCGCTGGCCGCCCGCTTCTTCGCGTCCTGTTCCCGCAACCGGGCCATCTAGGGCCTCAACGCCCAGGCGTTGCCGGCGTCGACCAGCAAGGTGACGGCCTGCCCGACCGCGGCCGCCCGTGTCGCCGGGCATTCGACGTTGAAGCGCAGCTTGGCCGTCTCGATCGAGAGCGATCGGCGCGGGCCACGGAACACGCCATCGACGACCTTGCCGGTCCAGGTAAGCTGGCCGGCCGATGCGGCCGTTCCGTTGGCGGCGAGGGCGACGTCTTCCGGCCGCACCATCACGACCACCGGCTCGCCCACGCCGAACGCCTGATCGGCGCGGCAATCGCCGCGCCCGCTGCCGCTCTCGATCGAGAGAACGTACTCGCCGTCGGCCGGCCGGCAGGCGGTGACCTTGGCGTCGATCAGGTTGGGCGTGCCGAAGAAGCAGGCGACGTCGCGGCTGGCCGGGCGGCGATAGACCGTCTCGGGTGGGCCGATCTGCAGGATGCGGCCCTTCTGCATCACCACCACCCGATCGGAGAGCGCCATCGCTTCCTCCTGGTCATGGGTGACGTAGATCGTGGTGATCTTTAGCCGCCGCTGCAGGGCGCGGAACTCATCGCCCATCTGGGCGCGCAATCGCGCGTCGAGGTTGGACAAGGGCTCGTCGAGCAGCAGCACCTCGGGCTCGAACACCAGGGCGCGAGCGATCGCCACACGTTGTTGCTGGCCGCCCGACAGGGCCGGTGCCGGCCGGTCGGCGTAGCGCTCCATCTCGACCAGCGCCAGCGCCTTCATGACCTTGTCGCGGATCGCAGGCCTCGCCACGTGCCGCACGCTCAAGGGATAGGCGACATTGTCGAACACGGTCATGTGCGGCCAGATGGCGTAGGACTGGAACACCATGCCGAGCTTGCGATGGTCGGGCGGCACGAACAGGCCGGCCGGTGCGTCGCTCACCACGCGATCGCCGATCGCGATCGAGCCGGTGTCGTTGCGCTCCAGCCCCGCGATCATGCGCAAGGTGGTGGTCTTGCCGCAGCCCGAGGGCCCGAGCAGCGTCACGAACTCGGCCGACTGGACGGCAAGGTCGATGCCGTCGACGGCCGCCACGTCGGCGAAGCGCCGGCCGACCGCGTGCAGGGTGACGCTGGGCACGCGCTCCGCTCTTTATTTGTAGATCTGCTTGGCGAGCTCGAGCATGGCGTCCTGCTTCTCGGGGATCGTCGTGCCCATCGCCTTGGTCGCGAGCAGGGGCCGGATCTCCTCCAGCGTCTTCTCGACGACGCCCTTGACCACCGGATTGTAGCCGGCGTTGGCGAAGACGAGCTGCGAATCGACCTCGAGATAGTGGTTCATGAACACGCGCGCGGCGTTGGCATGGGGGGCGTTCTTGAGCACGCTGAGGTCGAACCGTACGTAGGGCCGCCCTTCCTCAGGAACGATCGGCTTCACCGGCAGGCCTTTGAGGTTGTTGGTGTCCTGCAGCGAGAACGGGATGTAGAGCGGATACTCGCCGCGCGCCACGCGACGCTCGCTGTTGGCGATGTCGCGCGAGAAGACGGGCTTTTGGGCGGCGAGCTTGTCATGGAATTCCTTGCCGAAGGTGTTCTGCATGACGACGAAGAACACCGCCCCGCCGCCCAGGGCGCGATAGTCATCGGACAGGATCTTACCGGACCATTTGGGATCGAGGATGTCCTTCCAGCTCTTGGGCTCGTCGGCGGGCTTCACCATGTTCTTGTTGACCATCAGGCAGTAGCTGATGACTTCGGCCGGGATCTTGATGTCGTCGGCCTCGAACGGCGGCACGATGTTCTTGGTGTTCGGCACCTCGCCGCGCGGCTGGAAGTTGCCGTCGCGCGTCATCAGCCAGGTGGTGGTGCTGCCGTTGTGGTGGATGTCGCCCAGAAAGCGGCCGGCCGACTGCTCGACGCGCACCCGCTCGCGCACTTCGCTGGCGCGCGCCTCCAAGAGCTCGATCTTGATGTCGTACTTGGCCTCGAACGCCTTGAACACGGTCTTGTGGAACGGCGAGCCGATGGAGGCGGTGTAGATGACGAGCTTGCCCTCCTTCCTGGCGGCGTCGACGACCTTCTGCCAGTCGGCATCCTGGGCGGCGGCCGCCCGGGCAAGGGCGGCGCTTGCGGCGAGCCCTCCCAGGACATTTCGTCTCAACATGGCGAATCCTTCCCTGTCTTCCTTATATTTATAGCGTGCTGATGCGCCTTTTGATGAAGCGAAGCTGCACCCAGCGGAAGAGCAGCACCAGCACCAGCATCAGGAGGCCGATGACGCTCACCTCCTCGGGTTTGCCGGCGGTCCACATCTTCAGCATCACCACCGACAGCACCTCGGTTCCCGGTGCATAGAGCAGGATCGAAGCGCTGAGCTCGCGCATGATGCCGAAGAAGATCAGCACCCAGCCGACCGCGAAGGCGGGCCACGCCAGCGCCACCAGGATGCGGCCCAGCGTCTGCCACCAGTTCGCGCCATGGACGCGGCTGCATTCCTCGATGTCGGTCGCGATCTGGGCGTAGGCGCCCGCGGTGACGCGTACGGCAACAGGTGTGCCGAGCGCCACATAGGCCAGCAGCAGCGCCCACAGCGTGCCGTAGATCGGGATGGCGTGCGGCAGGACGGCGAAACCCCACAGGAAGCCGATGCCCAGCACCATGCCGGGCATCATCCAGGGCAGCCAGGCGAGGATGTCGATCAGCCGCCGGCCGCGCCAGCGCGTGCGCGTGGTGATGTAGGCCGCGATGCCGCCCAGCAGCATGGTCGCGCTGGCGCCGACGAAGCCCAGCAGCATGGTGTTGCCGAGCGCTCGCCAGAATTCGCTGTTGTCCCAGACGTTGCGATAGTGATCGAGCGTCAGCATGTCGGCCTGGTAGAAGCCGAAGAACTGGAAGAACGAGCTCAGCAGCAGCTGGCCGACCGGCAGGACGACGGTCAGCGCAAAGAAGCCGATGCAGATCGCGAAGGTCACCCAACGCAGCCAGCCGAGCTGGGTGACGTTGGGCTGATAGCCCTTGCCGGTCACGGTGGTGAAGCTGCGCCCGCCGAGCAGGCGGCCCTGCAGGACCAGCAGCAGGAACATCAGCGCCATGGCGGCGAAGCCCAGCGCCGTCGCCGACTGGTAGTCGGGCTGCGCACGCTGGGTGATCAGATTGTAGATCTGCGTGGTGATGACGTTGATGCCGACCGGCGTGCCGAAGAACACCGCTGATTCGAACGACTCCATGCCGCGGATGAAGCTCAGGATGAAGGCGAGGTGGTGATCGGCAGCATCAGGGCGAAGGTGATGCGCCAGAAGGTCTGCCAGCGCGTGGCGCCCGACATGCGGCTCGATTCCTCGAGCGAGGGGTCCATGGCGCGGAAAGCGTCGACGACGAACAAAAAAATGAACGGCGTCGAGTACTGCATCATGTGCCAGATCACGCCGCCGTAGGAATAGACGTCGACCAGCGAGCGGTCGGAGTGGGTGAGCCAGCGCCAGGCAAGGTTGATGGTGCCGACCTGGGCGTTGCCCAGCATCGCCCAGGCGGTGGCGGTGAGGATCGGCGGGATGAAGAAAGGCAGCGTGATCAGCACTTCCAGGAGTCCGCGCGCCGGCGTGTCGGTGCGGGCCACGATCCAGGCCAGCAGGATGGCCAGCGCCAGCGACAGCACGGTCTTGATCAGCGAGAGGCCGGCGGTGTTGGCGATCACCGCCAGGTTCTCGGCCGAGGCGAGGCCGGTGTAGCCGTCGAGGTTGAAGGTGCCGGCGATGCCGGGCGGCGTCGAATGCAGGCTGCCGTAGAACAGCATCGCCATCGGGTAGAGCGTCAGGAAGCCGAGCAGCAGGACGAGCAGCGCGAGCCCGGTCGGCCGGCCGAAGCGCCCGAGGCCGCGCCGGGGCGCGGCCGTCGGAAGACTGACGGCAACCGTCATCGGCAGCCGCCCATTATCATCCGTGGGGCCGCTACTCGGCCGCCATCGGCAGTCTGTTCAACAGGTCGAGCGGGCTCAACGCGGTCTGCAGCTTCTCGGCATAGGCGTCGAGCCAGTCGATCTTGGCCGAGGCGATGAACGCGCCGCCGCGCGCGCCGCGATAGACGTCGGGGTTGTCGACGCTGGCCGGCACCTTGCCTTCCTTCATCAGCGTCTGCGCCGCTTCGAGGAGCCGCTTGCGGGTGATGGCGATCATGCGGTCAGAGGGCGCCAGGTGCTCGAGCGAACGGTCGACGATCTCGCCCATGCATTCGATCATCGCCTGGTCCTGCCGGCCGATCCCCTGGATGCCGGTATAGTTGCCGTTCTTCTGCATGTCGCGATCGATCAGGTAGTCGTTCTCGCGCCGCGCCACCAGGCGATGGCGGCCGTACCAGTCGTTGGTATTGGGCAGGTACTCGACCTGCGGCTGGAGGCCGGGGATCCACTCGCCGTTCTTCAGCGTCTCGAGCGGCCGGGTCTTCTTCTTCCAGGCGAGGTTGTAGGTCATGGTGTGCGTGTCATCCATCGGCACGTTCAGCGTGCACGCCAGCTGATCCTCGAAGAAACCGTTGGGCGTCAGCGTGATGAACGGAAACATGAAATGCGCGAAACGGTAGTAGTAGGTGCCGGGCTCGGCCGGCCGGTAGGCGGCATACATCGTGCCCCAGTCCGTCTCGGTCGACTTGTAGTCCGGCGCCCTGTCGCCCACCGCCCATTTATTGATGGTCTCGGGATCGACGTCCTCGGTCTTGACGCCGCCGACATGCAGGAAGCCGAAGTGCGAAGTGTCGATGTCGCCTTCGAGCGACTGGAACCAGTTGCAGTCGCGCTGGTGCACGCGCGTGAAGCGCTCTTCCTCGGGCAACATCAGCACTTCGATGTTGGACAGCGGCGGCGCTTCCTTGCGCGTGCCCATGTAGGTCCATACGAAGCCCGAGCGCTCGACCACTCTGTAGGCCTTGGCCTTGATGCGCGCCTTGAAGTCCTGCGCCGGCGGCACGTTCGGCATGTCGAGGCAGTTGCCTTCGACGTCGAACTTCCAGCCGTGATAGACGCAGCGCAGGCCGCCTTCCTCGTTGCGCCCGAAGAACAGCGAGGCGCAGCGATGCGGGCAGCGATGCTCCATGATGCCGACACGGCCGTCGGTGTCGCGGAAGGCGATCAGCTGCTCGCCGAGCAGCATGAGCCGCATCGGCTCGCCGTCGGCCTTGAGCTCCGAGGACAGACAGGCCGGAATCCAATATTCGCGCATCAGATTGCCCATCGGCGTGCCCGGCCCAACGCGCGTCAGCATGTCGTTTGCGGCTGAAGTGAGCATGGTTTCCTCCGATTCGTCCGCGTACCGAACGTTCGTACGATTTTAGCAAAAGCCGGCCAAACCGGCGAGTCCTAAAGGCCGGTGGGCTTGCGCGGCGGCCACATGCGCGCGAGGTCGCCGGTTGGATTGGAGTAGGTCGCGAAATCTTTCTTGGCGCGCGACTCATGGAAGTGCGCGAGCGCCCACACCACGGTCGGAAAGGCGAGCTGGTCCCAGGGAATGTCGTTCCAGTCGACCAGCGCCACGTCCTCGCTCTCGACGCCCGGCGCGATGTCGTCGCTCGCCAGCCGCGCGCGATACATGATCTGCACCTGGCCGATGCGCGCCACGCTGTACATGGCGAGCAGGCGATCGATCTCGATGGTGGCGCAAGCTTCTTCCTTGGCTTCGCGCAGTGCGGCCTGCTCGGTGGTCTCGCCGAGCTCCATGTAGCCCGCCGGCACGGTCCAGAAGCCCTTGCGCGGCTCGATGGCGCGCTTGGCCAAGAGGATCCTGTCGTTCCAGGTGCAGACCGCACCGGCGACGATCTTGGGGTTCTGGTAATGGATGAACTCGCAGCGCGCGCAGACCAGCCGCTCGCGATTGTCGCCTTCAGGCACGCGCTTCTCGAAATGATCGGGCGGGTCCCAGGGGAGCCGCGGACGGTCAGGTATGACGGGGCCGCTCATGGGCCCGAGGCTAGGCTGCCCGTATCAGCGCCGCAACGCCGGGCAGGGTCTTGCCCTCCATCCATTCCAGGAAGGCGCCGCCCGCGGTCGAGACATAGGAGAACTTGTCCTCCACTCCCGCTGCCGCCAGCGCCGCCACCGTGTCGCCACCGCCCGCCACCGACAGCAGCTTCTTGGCGCTGGTCAGTTCGGCGACCGTTCGGGCCAACGCCATCGTGCCCCCATCGAACGGCTTGATCTCAAAAGCCCCGAGCGGGCCGTTCCAGACCAGGGTGGCGCACTCGGCGACTTCCTTCTGGTAGAGCGCGATCGACTTCGGCCCGACATCGAGGATCATCTGGTCGTCGGGGCAGGCGGTGGCGTCGACCACTTTGCTCGGCGCGCCGGCCTTGAATTCGGTGGCCACCACGACGTCGACCGGCAACAGCACCTTGCACTTGGCGGCCTTGGCCTTGTCGAGGATTTCCAGCGCCGTCTTGCCGAGGTCCTTCTCCGACAGCGACTTGCCGACGGGAATCCCTTGCGCCTGCAGGAAGGTGTTGGCCATGCCGCCGCCGATGATCAGCTTGTCGACCTTGCCGACGAGGTTGCCGAGCAGGTCGAGCTTGGTCGAGACCTTGGCGCCGCCGACCACCGCGCAGACTGGCCGCTTGGGATTGCCCAGCGCCTTGTGCAGCGCCTCGAGCTCGGCCTGCATCAGCCGGCCGGCCAGCGCCGGCAAGCGATGGGCGACGCCCTCGGTCGAGGCGTGGGCGCGGTGCGCGACGGAGAAGGCGTCGTTGACATAGACGTCGCCCAGCGCCGCGAGCTTATCGACGAAGGCTTTGTCGTTCTTCTCCTCTTCCTTGTGGAAGCGCAGGTTCTCCAGCAACAGCACTTCGCCGGGCTTGAGCGCCTTCACCGCCGTCTCGGCTTGCGGTCCGATGCAGTCGTCGGCGAAGGCCACCGGCTTGCCGAGCGCCTTGGAGAGCGGCTCGACCAGGGGCTTGAGCGACATCTCCGGCACGCGCTTGCCGTCGGGCCGGCCGAAGTGGCTGAGCACGATCACCTTGGCGCCCTTGGCGGCGAGCTCGTTCAAGGTCGGCGCGGCGCGCTCGATGCGGGTGGCATCGGTGACCTTGCCGTTCTTCATCGGCACGTTGAGGTCGACGCGCACCAGCACGCGCTTGCCGGACACCCTTTCCGAATCGATCGTCTTGAAATCGCTCATGCCTTCTTCCTGATGACAAACACCAGCACGTCACCCTCGCGCGTGGCGGAGACCAATTCGTGACCGGTCTGCCGGCAGTAGGCGGGGAAATCCTGTTCGGCTGCCGGGTCGGTGGCGCGCACGGTCAGCAGGCCGCCGACATCGAGCTCGCGCATCTTGCGATTGGCGCGCAGCACCGGCAGCGGACACAGCAAACCTGTCGCGTCGTATTCGAGCGAGTTAGTCACGCGGGCGATAATACTTCATCGCCTCCGGCACCCAACTCTTGATGTCGGCGATGCGGGCGTCGTCGGTCGGGTGGGTGCTGAGCCATTGCGCCCCTTTCTGTCCCTTGTTGAGTGAGGCCAAGCGCTCCCACAGCGCGATCGCCGCATGCGGGTCGTAGCCCGCGAGCGCCATCAGCACGAGGCCGATGTGATCGGCCTCCGATTCCTGCTTGCGCGACATCGGCAATAGCATGCCATAGTTGACGCCCGCCCCTGCGGCCATGGCCGCAACGCTAATCGCAGCACTCGTGCCGGGGCTCGTGGTGCCGCTGCGCGCACCGATCACGGCCAAGCGCCACGGTGGCGGCGGTGAGCGCCATGTCGCCGCACGCTGATCGCTCAGCCGCTCGGCGCTGTGGCGCGCCAACGCATGCGCCACCTCGTGGCCCATCACCGCCGCAAGCTCGGCATCGCTTTGCACGACCGTCAGCAGCCCGGTGTAGACGCGCGATCTTGCCGCCCGGCAGGCAGAAGGCGTTGACGACGGGTTTGTTGATCGTGCGGAACTCCCAATCGTAGTGCGGCGCCTTCCACATCTTCGCGGGCGGGTGCTCGGCGGCCTCGGCGATGCGGCCGCCGACCCGGTCGACGGTCGTCCTTGCCCAGCGCCTCGCTGCACCTCGGATCTCGCGCGACAGCAGCTGGCTGTAGGCTCGCTCGCCCATCTGGCGCTCTTCGTTCTCGCTCACCAGCATGAGCTGCGAACGGCCGGTCACGGGGGCGGATTCGCAGGCCGCAAGCAGCGGCGCGATCAGGCAAATTGCCAGCAGGAAACGTCCCCCCGAACGCATGGCGCGACTCTAGGGGCTGGCACCCGTCAGGTCGAGAGGAAGCCCGGGCCGCCGCGGCGCTTCAATTCGAGGCCGGCATCGCGGCCCATCGCTTCGGCGTCACTGCCCGCACCACGTCGCTCGGTGGCTAAAAGCTCGCTGCCATCGGGCTTTACGATCAATGCGCGCAGCCAGAGTGAATCGCCCGCGAGCGCGGCGTGGCCGGCGATCGGCGTGCGGCAGGAGCCGTCGAGGACCGCCAGCATGGCATGCTCGGCAGCCACGCAAATCGCCGTCGGCTTATGGTCGATGGCCGCCAGCCAGGCGCGCGTGCGGGCATCGTCGGCGCGGCATTCGATGCAGACCGCGCCCTGGCCGACCGCCGGCAGGATCTCCTCCTCGGGTACTGGCGTGCCGACATGCGCCACGCCGAGACGCTTCAAGCCGGCCAAGGCCAGCAACGTTGCTTCGACGACACCGGCTTCGCGCTTGGCCAGGCGCGTGTCGACATTGCCGCGCAGATTTACGATCTCAAGGTCGGGCCGCAGATGCAGCAATTGCGCGCGACGGCGCAGCGCCGATGTGCCGACGATCGCGCCGCGCCTGAGGTCGGCGATGCGCTTCGTCTCACCCGCGATCAGCACGTCGCGCGCATCTTCGCGCGGCAGGAAGGCTGCGATCTCGAGGCCGGGCGGCTGCTGGGTCGGCATGTCTTTCATGCTGTGCACGGCGGCATCGATCCGCTGCGCCAGCAGCCCCTCCTCGATCTCCTTGACGAACAGGCCCTTGCCGCCGGCTTCCGAGAGCGGGCGATCCTGGATGGCATCGCCGGTGGTGCGGATGGCGACGATCTCGATCGCATCCGGCGCGCTCAGTGCCGGCACCGCAGCCGCCAGCGCATCTCGCACCAGGCCGGCTTGGATCAGTGCCAATTTGCTGCCGCGCGTTCCGAGGCGGAGGAGGGAGGTCATGGCGCTGCTCTAGCGTAGGCGGGCGGCCGAGGCTAGAAGACACGCATGCGCGTGCTGGGCATCGAAACAAGCTGCGACGAAACCGCCGTCGCCATCGTCGAGGCGCCGGCTGGCCCGGGTCCCGTCGGACGCATCCTGGCCAATGTCGTTTACAGCCAGCTCACCGAGCACCGCCGCTTCGGCGGCGTGGTGCCGGAGATCGCCGCCCGCGCCCATCTCGAGCGGATCGACGGGCTGCTGGCCGATGCGCTCGCCGATGCCCGGCTCGAGCTCGGCGAGCTCGACGGCATTGCCGTCACCGGCGGGCCGGGGCTGATCGGCGGGGTAATGGTGGGCGTCATGACGGCCAAGGCGCTGGCCTTTGCGCACGACAAGCCCTTCCTCGCGGTGAACCATCTTGAAGGCCATGCTTTGTCGGTACGCCTGACGGAGGATGTGACGTTTCCTTATCTGCTGCTGCTGGTTTCGGGCGGACATTGCCAATTGCTCACGGTGCAAGGCCCCGGCGACTACCGGCAACTTGGCACCACCATCGATGACGCCGTCGGCGAATGCTTCGACAAGACCGCGAAGCTTTTGGGCCTCGGCTTTCCCGGCGGGCCGGCGATCGAGCAGATGGCAAAGGACGGCGACATGCAGCGTTTCGCCTTGCCGCGGCCGATGTGGCGCAAGCGCGGCTGCGATTTCTCCTTCTCGGGCCTCAAGACCGCAGTGCGCCAGACCGTCGAGAAGCTGCCGGCTGGCGACAAGCAGGCCGTGGCCGATCTCTGCGCCTCCTTCCAGCGCACCGTCGGCGACGTTTTGGCCGACCGCTGTGCCAATGCGCTTGAGCTGGCGCCGATGTCGACCCTGGTGGTGGCCGGCGGCGTCGCGGCCAACGGCTATCTGCGCAGCCGTCTGGAAAAAGTGGCGGGTGAGCACGGCGCGCGGCTCGTGGCGCCACCCGTGAAGTTCTGCACCGACAACGGCGCCATGATCGCCTGGGCGGGCATCGAGCACCTGCGGATGGGCAAGATCGACGCGCTCGATTTCCGGCCGCGGCCGCGCTGGCCGCTCGATGCCGGTGTAGGATCGCGGGCATGAGCAACGCCTTCGAGACGGTCACGCTGTTTTCCACGCCGGTCGTGCTCTCTGATTTGCCCGACGCCGCGGCACTCAATGCCGACCTGCGCGCGGTGATCGTCCATCGCGAGACGACGCATCCTGGGACGCAGCATTCCAATCTCGGCGGCTGGCAGTCGGATTGGGACATGGACCGCTGGGGAGGGGCTGCGGCGATCAAGCTGCTGGCGATCGGCCGCAATATCGCCAATCGCGTGACCACCGATCGCCAGGGCAATTCCGTCGTGCTCACCTGGAAAGCCAACATGTGGGCCAACGTCAATCGCTCGGGCCACGGCAACGAGTTCCACTCCCATCCCGGCAGCTTCTGGTCGGGCGTCTACTATGTCGACGATGGCGGCATCGATGCCGATCCCTCGTTGGGCGGCGAGCTCGAATTCATGGATCCGCGCGGGCCGGGGCCGGCGATGTATGCGCCGCATCTCGCCTACGGCAAGGCGGGCCTCTCGGTCGGCGCCAACGAGACGGTGCGGCCCAAGGCCGGCCGGCTGGTGATGTTCCCGGCCTGGTTACTTCATCAGGTGCGGCCCTATCGCGGCAAGGCGCAACGCATCTCCATCGCCTTCAATCTCAGCCTGTGAGCGAGTTCAGCCATATCGGGATCGTCGGCGGTGGCGCCTGGGGCACGGCGCTGGCAAGCCTCGCGCGCCGAGCCGGCCGGCAAGTGACCCTGTGGTCGCGTGACCCGTCGATCTCGCAGGCCATCGCCACCAAGCGCGCCAATCCGATCTATCTGCCTGGCGTTACGCTCGAACCAGGGATCGAGGCCGCGCGCGATCTTGCGGCGCTGGCCCCCTGCGACGCGTTGCTGCTGGTGTCGCCGGCGCAAGCCCTGCGCTCGCTGGCGCCGCGCCTGCCGGGCGCCGGTCCGATCGTGATCTGCGCCAAGGGTATCGAGGCGGCAACCGGTCTTCTGATGCCCGAGCTGATGGCCGAGCTCGTGCCCGGGCGGCCGCTCGCCATGCTGTCGGGACCGAGCTTCGCCGAAGAAGCCGTGCGCGGCCTGCCGACGGCAGTCAGCATCGCCACCGTCGATCCTCATCTCGGCCGGCATCTGGCGGCAAGCCTCGCGGCCGGTGCCTTCCGCCCCTACTGGACCCACGACATGCTGGGCGTGGCCCTGGGCGGCGCGGTCAAGAACGTGCTGGCGATCGCCGCCGGCATCGTCGAGGGCAGGGGACTCGGCGCCAACGCCACGGCGGCGCTGATCACCCGCGGCTTCGCCGAGATGGCGCGGCTGGGGCTGGCGATGGGCGCGGAGCTGGAAACGCTGACCGGTCTGAGCGGCCTGGGCGACCTTGAGCTCACCTGTCATGGCCCGCTGTCGCGCAACCGTTCGCTCGGCATTGCGCTGGGCAAGGGGACGTCGTTTGTTCAGCACATGGCCGGCAGGCGCCAGATCGTGGAGGGCGAGGCCACGGCGCCGGCGGTTCTGGCCCGGGCGGCGCGGCTCAAGATCGAGATGCCGATTTGCGCCGCAGTCGATGCTATCCTCCATCGCGGCGCGGATCTCGACGAGGCGATCCGCGCCTTGTTGGCTCGTCCTCTCAGACGTGAGGGCGAGAGCCCGCAGGAAGAAGGGGAGTGAAATGGCTCATTGGCTCCTGAAATCCGAGCCGTCGTCCTATTCGTGGGACCAGCTCGTGAAGGACAAGCGCACCTCGTGGACCGGCGTGCGCAATTTCCAGGCCTCGGCGAATCTCAAGGCGATGAAGGCCGGCGACCGCTGCTTCTTCTATCACTCGGGCGAGGGCAAGGAGATCGTGGGCATCGCCGAGGTGGTGAAGGCGGCCTATCCCGATCCGACCGACAAGGAGGGCAAGGCGGTGGCGGTCGATGTGAAGGCGGTCGAACCGGTCAAGCAGCCGGTGACGCTGGCCGCCATCAAAGCCGATTCGAAATTCAAGGAATTCAAGCTGGTGCGCCAGTCGAGACTTCTCGGTCGTGCCGGTGAGCGACGAGCATTTTAAGCTTCTGATGAAGATGTCCGGCGCTAAGTGATCGACAGTACCCGCGGCATCCTCGCGATGTCGGCATCGGTCGTGGTCTTCATCTTCAACGACGCGTTGATCAAGCTGGCCAGCGAGACCATGCCGGCACTGCAGGCGATCGGCCTGCGCGGCATTTTCGCCACCGGCTGGTGCGTGTTGGCGATCGCGGTGAGGGGCGAGGGTCGGCAGGTGCATCGCGTTGCCCATCCGGCGGTGGCGCTGCGCGGCCTGTTGGAGGCGGCCGCGGCAATCACCTATCTCGTGGCGTTGGCTTATATTCCCTTCGCCGTCGCCACGTCGGTGAACATGTCGACGCCGCTCTTCCTTGCCGTGCTGGCGGTCCTGATGTTGGGCGAGAAGGTCGGCTGGCGGCGCTGGAGCGCCATAGCCGTGGGTTTCGTCGGCGTGCTGCTGGTGATCCAGCCGGAGCCGGGCGACATCAACGGCTGGACCTGGCTGGTGGTGCTGTCCTCGCTGGTGGGCGCCTTGCGCGATATCGCTGCCCGCTGGGTGCCGCCCGCGGTGCCGAGTCTGGTCGTGTCGTTGAGCTCGGCGGTCACGGTCGGTGCGGTGGGCTGCCTCTGGGTGAGTTTTCACGGCTGGCAGCCCATGCCGGTGCGCGGCATCGCCTATATCGCGGCCTCGTCGCTGCTGCTGGCGTCGGGTTACCAGTTCCTGATCGTCGCGCTGCGCACGCGGACGGAATACTCGGTCATGGGCGCCTTCCGCTACGCCTCGGTGCTGTGGGCGATTGCCATTGGCTACGTGCTGTGGGGCGACGTGCCCAACACGCTCGCCTTCGCCGGCATCGCCGTCGTCGCAGGCTCGGGCCTCTACATCCTTCACCGCGAGCGGATCAGGCGCATCAGTCCATAGTCGGCCTAACGCGCCACCCAGGTTTCGTAATCCCGCGCCACGTCCGCGACGGCGGTCTCGTAGATCCGCTTGCCGTGCTCGGGCGTGGCGAGGTTGGGATCCGAGCCGATGCGGCCGTCGGGGAAGGCGCGGCGGTAGTCCTCGGCATCGGTGAACGAGCCGTTGGGCGCGACCCGCGGCTCCATCGGCTTCTGCTGCATGGTCTCGGGAAAGCGGTACCAGGTCAGCGCCACTTCCGACGGCGTGGCGTGGCTGCCTTCCGAGCCGCCATAGAGCTCGCGCCGCAGCGACGTGACGCCGTTGCTCTCCCACCAGTTTCGAAGCACGCATTTGAGCGGCGGCTGGTTGCTCATGCGCTCCATCGAGCGCTCGGCGTAGATCTCGGAGAACGATGCCGTCACCGTCGCGATATTGCCGCCATGGCCGTTGAGGAAATAGAAGCGCGTGAAGCCGTTGCGTGCGAGCGACATCACCTGGTCGCGGATCAGCGCGATCAGGGTCGTCGGGCCGCACCGTCATGGAGCCGGGGAAATCGAGATGGTGCTGCGCCATGCCGACCGAGATGGTCGGCGCCACCAGTGCTCCGACCTTCTCGCCGACGCCGCGGCCGATCATCTCGGCGGTCAGCGCATCGGTGCCTATAAGCCCGGTCGGGCCGTGCTGCTCGGTCGAGCCGATGGGAATGATGATGCCGGTCTTGCTCTTGAGATATTCCTCGACGAACTGCCAAGTCTTGAGCTGAAGCTGCACGAAACCAACTCCCTTTAGAGGCGCAAGGCCTCCGGGTCGGTCACCGGCGCCTCACAGGACATGTTGCGGCAAACGTAGAGCGCTGGCGCGGCCCCGACCAGCCCCTTGCCGGCAGCAGGATGGCCGCTGGGCAGCGCGACGTCGGGCACCAGGCGGCGCACGATCTTGTTGGGCAGGCTCTTGGCATAGACGGCGCGTCGCAGCGCCTCGGTGGCGGGGTTGGCCGGATCGCCGACCAAGACCAGCTCGGTGGCGCCTTGCAGCGTCTCGTAACCATTGAGCAGGGTCATCAGCGGGAAGAAGTTGCCCTCCAGCTCACCGGCGAACGCCGCGACCTGGCGTGTGGCCTTGTCGTGCCATATCGAGTTGCCCGACAGCACCCACAGGCGCGCGAACACGCCGACCAGCGTGCCGTTGCCCGACGGCACGGCGTTGTCGTGGCAATGCTTGTTGCGCACGATCAGGTCGGCGGCATCGTCGGCGGTGATGAAGTAGCCGCCGCCGGCGGGATCCGCGAAATGCCGATCGAGCACGGCGATCAAGGCCTGCACTTCGCCGAGATAGGGTGTCTCGCCCGTCACCTCGAACAAGGCGATCCCGGCGCGTGCCATGTTGGCATAGTCGTCGAGCGTGGCGCGATGCAGGCGTTTGCCGGCGCGGCGGGAGTGGAAGAGGCGGCCGTGATCGTCGCGCATCCCGTCCATCACGAAGCGCCAGGCGCGCACGGCCGCGGCCAGCCAATCATCGCGCTGGAACACTGCCGAGGCATTGGCGAGGGCTGCGATCATCAACCCGTTCCAGTCGGCCAGCACCTTGTCGTCCCAGCCCGGCCAGACACGCTGGTCACGCACGTCTTTTAGCTTCGCGCGCAATGCCGCCAGCCGTTGCTCTTCGGCCTCGCCCAAGAGAGCCGGTGCGCGATTGCGGTGCAGGATGTTGCGATGTTCCCAATTGCCCGGCGGGCTGACGTCGTAGGCCTTGCGGAAGAAGGCGGCATCCTCGCGGCCCAGCACGGCGTCGATTTCGGCGGCGTCCCAGACATAGAATTTTCCTTCGACGCCTTCCGAATCGGCGTCGTAGGTCGCGGCGAAGCCGCCGCCCTCGGCCACCATCTCGCGCAGCACCCAGTCGCAGGTCTCGGCGATGCGCCGGGCGTAGAGCGGGTTTTTGGTCTCCTGCCAGACCAGCGCCAAAAGATCGATCAGCTGGGCGTTGTCGTAGAGCATCTTCTCGAAATGCGGGATCAGCCATTCGTTGTCGGTGGCGTAGCGCGCGAAGCCGCCGCCCAGATGGTCGTAGATGCCGCCCTGGCACATGCGGTCGAGCGTGACCGTGACGGCATCGAACAGACGCGCCTTGTCGCGGCCGCGCAGCCAGGCGCGCCAGATCAGCTCGAAGACGTAAGGCGAGGGAAATTTCGGCGCCTGGCCGAAGCCGCCCCACACCGGATCGCATTCCTCGGCAAGCCGGGTCGCGACCTGGTCGAGCAGGCTCAGCGGCAAGAGCGGGCCTTCGCCCTTGATCTCGATCGCCTTGTTGACGGCCTTCTCGTTCAGCGCCTTCAGGAGTCCGGCGCGATTGGTCTCGACATCCTGCGGCTTGTCGTGAAAGGCCTGCGCCACGCCCTTGAGCACGTCGATGAAGCTCGGCCGGCCGTAGCGCGCGGGGTAGGGAAAGTAGGTGCCGCCCCAGAACGGCTCGCCATTGGAGGTGCAGAACATGGTGAGCGGCCAGCCGCCGTGCTCGCCCAAAAGATGCAGCGCCTGCATGTAGATGGCGTCGACGTCGGGCCGCTCCTCGCGATCGACTTTGATGCAGACGAACAGCTCGTTCATCACCGCGGCCACTTCCGGCGATTCGAAGCTCTCGTGCGCCATGACATGGCACCAGTGGCAGGCGGCATAGCCGACCGAGAGCAGGATCGGCCGGTTGCTGCGCTTGGCCTCGGCCAGCGCCTCCTCGCCCCAGGGCCACCAATGGACAGGGTTGTTGGCGTGTTGCAGCAGGTAGGGGCTGGTTTCCGCGCCAAGCCGGTTCATGCCGAGCCCTCGCCGAGATTGCCCTCGCTGTTGATCAGGAGAACGCGCGAACTCTTGTCGAGATGCAGGGCCTTGAACGCCTCCTCGTCGGTGCAGACGCGTGTCAGCCCCGCAAGACCCGCACAGCCGGACGGTCCCGAGGTGATCGCCGGGTCATCCTCGAGAGGATGGGCGAACAGGCGGCGCGCCGGCATCACCTGATCCTCCTCGATGGTCATGAACCAGTCGGCGCCCAAGCCGAGCACTGGCCAGGTGAGCGGCGAGATCTCGCGGCAGGCGAGACCGCCCATCGCCGTCGCGGCGTCGCCGCTCGCCAGCGCCGGCTTGCCGGCCCGGTTGCTCTGGAACCAGCAGTCCGCGCTTTGCGGCTCGACGATCACGGCGATCGGCCGATGCGGCAGCTTTGCCCAAAGGTAGCCGACCACGGCCGCCGCCAGTCCACCCACTCCAGCTTGAACGAACAGGTGTGTCGGCCCTGCCTTCCATTGCCGTGCGATCTCGTCGGCCAGCTGGGTGTAGCCGCGCATGACATCGCGCGGCACCTGCTCGTAGCCCTCCCACGAGGTGTCGGAGATGATGATCCAGCCTTTTTCCTCGGCCTGCAGGCGGCATTCGGCGACGGCGGCCTCGTAGTCGCCGTCGACACGGATGACCTGGGCGCCGAGCGCGCGGATCGCCGCTTCCTTTTCGGCCGAGGTGAACTTGGGCAGGAAGATCGTGCAGAACGCGCCGACCGACTGCGCGCCCAGCGCCACCGCGCGCCCGTGATTGCCCGAGCTTGCGGTGGTGAAGACCAGCTCGGCCGGCGCCTCCGTGTGATGGGCCGTGACATATTCATGGACGGCGAACACGCCGCCCAGGGCCTTGAAGGCGCCGAAGCCGAACCGCTGGCTCTCGTCCTTGACGCGGATCTCCCCGACGCCCAGGCGCTGGGCGAGTGCCGGCAAGGCATAGAGCGGCGTCGGTCCGTGCCCGTCGCCCAGCAGCGCGCCGACATCGGGCACGCGGTCGGGATCGATCACGGCGCGCTGCTCGGCGCCGTACGCTTGCTTGCGTGCGTGCGCGGGTTTGCCGCCAGCCAGGGAAGGGCCATATGCCCTCATAGCATGGCTGCGGCAGGCGTATATCGCCTAAGCTGGCGCAAACGGAGAGACCTCGCATGAAAGTAAATGTCGAAGTGACCTGCACGCCCGAGGAGGCGCGCGCCTTCTTCGGCCTGCCCGATCTCGGGCCGATGCAGCAGCGCGTCATGGGCGAGATCGAGGAGCGCCTGCGCTCCAGCCTTGGCGCCATGAGCCCGGAAGCGATCTTCAAGACCTGGATCCCCGCCTCGATGCAGGGCGTCGAGCAGATGCAGCAACTGCAGCAGGCCTTCTGGTCGCAGCTCGCCAACATCGCCACGGGCAAGAAGGAGTAGGACGGCCATGAGCAACCGCGAGAAGCCGTCCGATCCCAAGCCCTACTACGAGGCCCATGTCTTCTGCTGCACCAACCGCCGGCCGGCCGGCCATCCGCGCGGCTGCTGCGTGGACAAGGGCAGCGAGGCGCTGCGCGACCACATGAAGGACAAGGCCAAGGCGCTCGGCCTCAAGAATGTGCGCATCAACGCCTCAGGCTGCCTCGATCGCTGCGAGCTCGGGCCCACGGTGGTGATCTATCCGGAAGGCGTCTGGTATTCCGTCGCCACCAAGGAGGACATCGACGAGGTGCTGCAGACGCACCTGGTGCAGGGTGGCCGCGTCGATCGCCTGATGCTGCAGACGGCCGACAAGCTGCCGAAGGATCGGGTTAAGGCCTAGCCGCTACTCGAGCAGCTCGCCCAGCCGCTTGATCACCCGGGTTGGTTGGGCGGTGGCGTGCGCCGGCACGCCGGCGCCGTAGGGGTCGTACCAGATGCCGCACATGCCGAGCTTCTGCGGCGCCACGACTTCCCATTCGTAGTTGTCGCCGACCATCCAGGCGTCGCCGGCCGCGCAGCCCAGCCGCTCCAGCGCGTGGCGATAGACGGCGAGCTCGGGCTTGCCCTGGCCGAACTCGCCCTCGATCTGGATGTGATGGAAGCGATGGCCGAGATCGAACCGCTCGATCTTGGCGCGCTGCATGGCGCTTGCCCCGTTGGTGACCAGGGCGAGCTTCACGCCGGCGTCGCGCAGCGCGTCGACGGTGGCATGAGCGTCGGGATAGAGCCGGTATTCGTTGCGCCGCATTTCGGTGAAAGCGTCGGCGATCCTGTCGGCCAGCGCATCGTCGTATTGGCCGAGGCGGGCCAGTCCCTGGCGCACCGCAAGCCGGCGCGCCTGCGGGATGTTGAGGCGCCACTTGGCGGCCGCGGCCTGGTCGTTCCAGAAGTTGCGCGACTCTTCCATCACGGCAATACGCACACGCTCGATGGCTTTGGCGTCGTGGGCATCGAGATGAACCGCAAAGACATGGAGCAGGCGGCGCCAGGCGTCCTCCGGCTGGGCGTAGGCCCGGATCAGCGTGTCGTCGAGATCGAACAGAATCGCTCTGGGCAGGGCCGGCATGCTAGTTCGTCGTCGCCGCCACAAAGCTCGAGGGCGGGGGACTCACCACCACGCTGCGATCGCCTTGCACCTCGATGACCGCGAGCGTCCGCTCCGACCGGCCATCGGGCAGGAAGCGGAACACACCGTCGACGCCCGACCAGCCGTTGGGGTTGGTGATCGCCTCAGCCGAGAAATCGCCGCCTTGCTTCAGCCGCGCCAGGCGGCCGGCCAGCGCCACGGCATCATAGGCAAGCGACGCCAGCCGGGGCGGCGGACGGCCATAGGTCGCAACGAACTTGCGCTCGAAGTCGGCGCGCTTGGCGGGGTCGGGCGCGGCATACCAGGCGCCGCGCAGCAGCGTCTCCGAGCCGATGCCAGGCACATCCCACACGCCGGTGCCGATCAGCTGAACCGAGCGGTTGTCGATGCCGGCGGCCGAAAGCGAGGCCAGCACCGAGGAGAGGCGAGGCGGCGCGACCGGCACCAGAACGGCGACCTTGCCCTCGCCCTTGCCGATCGCCTCGCTGAGCCGTTTGGCGGCGGCGGTGAGGTCGAGATTCTCGGGGAACAGCTCGGTCGCCACGACCTGGCCGCCGCGCTGGGTGACATAGGCCTGCAGCGCACGCGCCATCTGATCACCATAGGTCGTCTGGGGCGCGAAGGCGGCGAAGCGCTTGATGCCGGTCGCGAGCGCGTGATCGGCGACGCGCCGGACCGCGGGCGGCGGGGCGATACCCATGATCCACACGCCGGGCTGGCCGACCTGCTCGTCGTTCGAGAAGGAGATGACGTTGGCGCCACCTTCCTTCACCAGCGGGGCAAGCGGCTTTGCCGATGGACCGAACAATGGGCCCAACACCAGGGCGACGCCTTCGGTGCGGGCCTTGCGGTAGGCCTGGGCCGCCTGATCGGGCGAGTCGCCGCTGTCATAGGCGGCAAGCGCCAGTTCCTTGCCGGTGTCGAACAAGGCCAGTTCGGCGGCCTGCTGCATGGCTTGCCCCAGCGCCGCCGAGCGGCCGCTGAGCGGCAGCAGCAGCGCGATGCGGATCTTGCCTGAGGCGGTGATCGGCGAGCCCGCTTTCGGCGTGGTCGTGGACGCAGGCGTTGGCGTGCTAGTCTGAGGAGCTTCGGTGCAGGCGCCCAGCAGAAAGGCGACTGCGGCAATCGCGAAAAACGACCGCTTCATTGGTGGTTGGCGCATCGGCGCGAGACTCCGGCAGACGAAGGCAGATGGACGGCAACGGGCGACCACAAGCTAGCGACGGGCAGGCCCGGCGTAAACCGCCGGTGGCGCCGGGCCTTCATATTGTCGCCACGCCGATCGGCAATCTGGGCGATATCACGCTCAGGGCGCTCGATGTGCTGGCTGGCGCCGACCTGATCGCCTGCGAGGATACGCGCGTCTTCGCCAAGCTCGCCAGCCATCACGGCATCGGCGCTCCGACCATCTCCTATAGCGATGCCACCCAGGACGCCAACGAGCCGCGCATCCTGCGTGCACTCGGCCAGGGCAAGCGCGTGGCGCTGGTGTCCGACGCCGGCATGCCGCTGATCTCCGACCCGGGCTATCGCCTGGTTCGCGCCGCACTGGCCGCCGGCCATGCGGTGAGCGCCGCGCCGGGCCCGTCGGCGGTGCCAATGGCGCTAGCGCTGTCGGGCCTGCCGACCGATCGCTTCTTTTTCGGCGGCTTCCTGCCCGCCAAGCCGGCCGAGCGCCGCCGTGCCATCGCCGAGGCGGGCGTCGTGCCGGCGACGCTGGTCTTCTTCGAGGCGCCGCATCGCCTGGCCGCCTCCCTCGCCGACATGGCCGAGCTCTTGGGCGATCGGCCGGCCGCGGTGGCGCGCGAGCTCACCAAGCTGTTCGAGGAAGTGCGTCGCGCGCCGCTCGGCGAGCTGGCGGCGCACTATGCCGCGCAGGCCGAGGTCAAGGGCGAGATCGCTGTCGTGGTCGGCCCGCCCGGCGAGGCCGCGGCGCCGTCGGCCGATGCACTCGACGATGCGCTGCGGCAGGCCTTGGCGGCTGCGTCGGTCAAGGATGCCGCCGCTGAAGTGGCGGCGCGCTTTGGCCTGAAGCGCCGCGACGTCTATGCTCGTGCGCTCGAGCTCAAGCGTCAGGCGCAAGGGAGCCAGCCGTCATGACCACCGAGGCCCGCCAGCGCGCCTACCGCCTCGGCCATCTCGCCGAGATGCGCGCGGTGTGGCGGCTTCGGCTTGCCGGCTATTCGATCCTCGAGCGGCGCTACAAGACCCGGCTGGGCGAGATCGACATCGTGGCGCGGCGCGGCGGCATCCTGGCCTTCGTCGAGGTCAAGGCGCGGGCCGACTACGACAAGGCGGGCTTCTCGCTCTATACGCGTCAATTCGGCCGGGTGGCGCGCGCGGCGAGCCTGTTCCTCGCGCACCATCCGCGTTATGCCGCCCACTCGGTGCGCTTCGATGCGATCCTGGTCGTCGGCCTGTGGCCGCGCCATCTGCCGGATGTGTGGCGACCGCCGGAGTGAAACGTGGCGCGTAACGACCTCGAGCATCTCAGCGACCTTTGCGCGGGCGACGGCCGCCGCCTCGATCTGCTCGAGGCGGCGCTGGCGATGGCCGCCCTGCAGCGCGGCGAGGCGATCGACCTTGCTCCTCTGCACCAGCATGTGGCGAGCATGGCGGCTGCTCTCGCCGATCTGGTGCGCCGCCGCGGTGCCGCGCCCGAACGGCTGGCCGACGTGATCGGCCGCGCCTACGCCTACCGCGGCGACAGCGAGACCTACGACGATCTGCAGAATGCCGACCTCGCGCGCGTCATCGAGCGGCGCAAGGGCCTGCCGGTGGCGCTGTCGATCCTCTATCTGCATGTCGCGCGCGCCCAGGGTTGGGACGCCGAGGGGCTGGCCTTTCCCGGCCATTTCCTGATCCGGGTGGCGATCGACGGCGCGCGCCACGTGGTCGATCCGTTCCATGATGGCCTGGTGCGCGATGCCACCCAGCTGCGCGAGCTGGTGCGCCAGGTGCTGGGCGCCGACGCCGAATTGCGGCCCGGCCATTTCGACGCCGTGTCCGATCGCGACGTGCTGCTCAGGCTGGAGAACAATGTCCGCTTGCGGCTGGCCAAGCTCGAGGACTGGGCGGGCGCGGCGCGTTCGCTCGACCGCATGCTGGCGATCGCGCCCGATCGACCCGCGCTCTTGTTCGAAGCGGGACAGATCAATGCCCGGCTCGACAAGCGGCGCGCCGCGATCGCCGCCTTCGAGCGCTTCCTCGGCGTCGAAGCGGGCCAAGGCGACCCGGCCTTGCGCCAGCAGGCTTCTGCCCTGTTGCAGGAACTGCGCCGCGGGCTTAACTGACTGGTCCCGAGTAGCGCGGGGTAATCCCCGCGCCTTAGCGAAGGACGCCCGAGGCCGCCCGAGGACCCCAATGAAGCTCAAAGTCGCCATTCAGATGGACCATGTGTCGACCATCGACATCGACGGCGATTCGACCTTCGTGCTGGGGCTGGAGGCCGAGCGGCGCGGCTACGAGGTCTGGCACTACACGCCGCCCGAGCTGATCTTCCGCGACCGCAAGGTGATGGCGCGCGCCCAGCCGATGAAGCTCCGGCGCGAGAAGGGCAATCACTTCACACTGGGTGCAGCCGAGATGATCGATCTTGCGACGCTCGACGTCGTGTTGCTGCGCCAGGACCCGCCGTTCGACATGTCCTACATCACCACGACGCATCTCTTGGAGCACATCCATCCGAAGACGCTGGTGGTGAACGATCCGGCGTCGGTGCGCAACGCGCCCGAGAAGCTGTTCGTGACGCACTTCGACAACGTCATGCCGCCGACCCTGATTACCGCCGACGCGCGCGCGTTGCGCGAGTTCCGCGCCGAGCACGAGGACATCATCCTGAAGCCTTTGTACGGCAATGGCGGCGCCGGCGTGTTCCGCGTGCGGCCCGACGACGAGAACTTCGCCTCGCTCTTGGAGATGTTCTCGCAGCGCAGCCGAGAGCCGCTGATCGCCCAGCGCTACCTGCCCGAGGTGCGCCAGGGCGACAAGCGCATCATCCTGATCGACGGCAAGGCGGTTGGCGTCATCAACCGCGTGCCGGCCGATGGCGAGGCGCGCTCCAACATGCATGTTGGCGGCAAGGCGGTGAAGTCCGAGCTCACCACGCGCGATCGTGAGATCTGCGACACGATCGGGCCGGAGCTGGCCCGGCTCGGCATGATCTTCGTCGGCATCGACGTGATCGGCGACTGGCTCACCGAGATCAACGTCACCTCGCCAACTGGCCTGCAGCAGATCAACCGCTTCGACGGCGTGTCACTGGAGGCCCAGATTTGGGATCGAATCGAAGCGCGTTACAGCGCCACGCGCGGCCACGCGAGATGAGAGGGAACGCATGATCCGTCGGACCTTTCTTGCCGCGGCGATGGCTCTACCAAGCACCTCGGCGCTGGCGCAGTTCGACACCCTGACGCTGAAGCCCATCGTCAAGGCCGTGCGCGAAGGCGACGAGGAGAAGGTGCGCCAGGCGTTGCTCAAGGGCGACAATCCCAACCAGAGCGACAGCAGCGGCCAGCCGCTCCTCATGGTGGCGGTGATGGCGGGCCAGATCGGCGTGGTCGAGACGCTGCTCAAGGGCGGCGCCATTCCCGATTCGGTCGACCGCGAAGGCTACACCTCGCTGATCCGCGCCGCCGAGAAGGGCGATGTCGACATCGTCGACATCCTGCTCAAGCGCAACGCCAAGCCCGCCGCACAGAGCCGTCAGGGCGTCACGGCGCTGATGGTGGCGGCTCGGCTCGGCCATGCCGAGATCGTGCGCCTGCTGCTCGACAAGAAGGCCAATCCCAACACGGCCGACTTCACCGGCCGGACCGCGCTCGCCTATGCCCGGCAGGCCGGCCGTCCGAGCATTGAGGCGATGCTGCGCAAGGCCGGCGGCCACGAATGACGCGCGGCGAATGACCGGGGAGGCGGCGAAGGCCGTTAGCAAGGCCGCGCCGATCTGGATCACCGGCGCGCTCGCCATCGATCCGGCCGAGATCCACGAAAGCTTCATCCGCGCCGCCGGCCCGGGCGGGCAGCATGTCAATACGACCTCGTCCGCCGTGCAGTTGCGCTTCGACGTACGCCACTCGCCGTCGCTGCCCGCCGACGTGCGCGCCCGGCTGGAGCGGCTGGCCGGCCATCGCCTGACGCGCGACGGCGTGCTGGTGCTGCACTCCCGGGGCCAGCGCAGCCAGAAACGCAACCGCGAGGAGGCGCTTGCCCGCCTGGTGGAGCTGGTGCGCGCCGCGGCGCGGCGGCCTGTCAAGCGCAAGCCAACCAAGCCCACCAAGGCCAGCAAACAACGTCGGTTGGACAGCAAGAAGCGCCACGGCGCGCTGAAGTCGCTGCGCCGCATCCGGCCCGACGACTAGGGATTCGTGCTATAGAAGCGCCACGTCCCGGTAGCTCAGCGTCTTCTCCTGTTCGAAAGGTGTCGGCAATCGGTGCTGGCAACTACAGACTTCCAGCCGCCTCGAACTCGATGATGCTCTTTACGTTACGCCGCGCCCGATGATTGAAACGTCACATCATCATCTTATGCATTGATGCATTGCGACCGCAGAGACTTCTGAACGCAGCAGCTGGCCAAACCGATTTCTGAGTGACGCGTTGCGCGCTAAAGAGAAGAACTTGCCTTGGAAATAACGAGATTTCAACGCTTCGCTCGGAGGGCAAGCAGTCCTCGCAAATCTGCGCAGATCCAGGCCCGTGACGAACTCCTGTCAGTCGAAGTGTGACCATCTTTCGTAACAGAACGTGCGTGGTTGTTTGTGCGCAGGGCATGCATCTCCTGCGTGTGCTCTCCCTTGAGGGGGTCCGAGATATGCATGGAGTCCCGTTTTTTGAAGGCTCGATGTCGTGTTGTCTAAAGTGCGACCACAGAAAAGCCACAGGGCGAAGACGCGGTATGGCAGTCAGGGAGACGAACACATCGCAAGCATCGCCGGATTGGGGCTTGCTCGCGTTTGTCCTTCTTCTTCGTTTCCTGGGAAAACCTGCAGACGCCGCACAGCTCAGGCATCAGTTCGCGCCCGATGGCGAAGTATTTACCGCTGATCATATATCTGCGGGCTGCTAAGCGCTTGGAGAGTAAAGACGCGCCGCGAGCGCGTTCCTGTCCGACCGGCTGGAAAAGGCATCACTACCGGCGATTGCGCTACTTAAGGACGGCTCCTTCGCACTGTTGGCGACGGCCGCCACCGATCGCGTCCTTTTGCAAGACTTGGCGGCCAATCGCCCGGTGATTGAGCAACGCGCTGCGTTCGACGAGCGCTGGACGGGCGAACTTATCCTCTTGACCACCCGGGAGCGAACGGTCGGTGCGGCCCGTCCCTTCGACCTGACCTGGTTCATCCCGTCGATCGTGCGCTTTCGGTCTCTGCTGGGCGAGGCGCTGGTCGCCTCGCTCTTCCTGCAGCTCTTCGCCCTGGTCACGCCGCTGTTCTTCCAGGTCGTGATCGACAAGGTGCTGGTCCACAGGGCTGGAGCACGCTCGACGTGCTGGTGTTCGGCCTGGTCGGTGATCTCGGTGTTCGAGGTCCTGTGGCCGGCCTGCGCGCTGGGTGTTCGCCCATACCACCAATCGCATCGACGTCGAGCTGGGCGCGCGGCTGTTCCGTCACCTGGTCGGCCTGCCGCTCGGCTATTTCGAGCGTGCGCCGGGTCGGCGATTCGGTGGCCCGCGTGCGCGAGCTCGAGAACATCCGCAAGTTCCTGACCGGCGCGGCGCTGACGCTCGGTCATGGACGTGGTGTTCGCCTCGATCTTCGTCGTGGTGATGTTCCTCTACAGTTGGCAGCTGACCGTCATGGTGCTGGTGCGATGCCGCTATGGGCCCTCGATCGTGATCGGGCGACGCCGCTGTGCCGCCGCCGCCTCGACGAGAAGTTCGGGCGCGGCGCCGAGAACCAGGCCTTCCTGGTCGAAAGCGTGACCGGCATGGAGACGCTGAAGGCGATGGCGGTCGAGCCGCAGATGCAGCGGCGCTGGGAGGACCAGCTGGCGGCCTATGTCGGCGCCTCCTTCAAGGTCAGCAAGCTCGGCCATGTCGCCAGCAACGGCGTCGAGCTCATCGGCAAGCTGTCTGACCGCGCGCGATCCTGTGGTTCGGCGCCAATCTGGTGATCGACGGTCAAGCTTGCGCGTCGGCGAGCTGGTGGCCTTCAACATGCTGTCGGGCCGTGTCACCGGCCCGATCCTGCGGCATGGCGCAGATGTGGCAGGATTTCCAGCAGATCCGAGTCTCGGTCGACGCGGCTGGGCGACATCCTGAACGCCGCGCCGAGCCGCGCCTACAGTCCCAACCGCGCGACGCCGCCCGCGATCAAGGGTCGGATCGTGTTCGACCATGTGAATTCCGCTACCGGCCCGACGGCCGCGACGTGCTGCACGACGTGTCCTGGAAGATCCAGGCCGGCGAGGTGCGTCGGCATCGTCGGCCGCTCGGGCTCGGGCAAGAGCACGCTCGACCAAGCTGGTCCAGCGGCTCTACATGCCGAACCAGGGCCGGGTGCTGGTCGACGGCATCGATACTCGCGCTGGTCGATCCGCTCGTGGCTGCGCCGCCAGCTCGGCGTGGTGCTGCAGGAGAACGTGCTGTTCAACCGCTCGGTGCGCGAGAACATCGCGCTGGTCGATCCCGCGCATGCCGCTGGAGCGCGTGATCGCGCGCGGCCGCAGCTCGCGGGCGCCCACGAGTTCATCCTCGAACTGCCCGAGGGCTACGACACCATGATGGGCGAGCGCGGCGCCAACCTCTCGGGCGGCCAGCGCCAGCGCATCGCGATCGCGCGCGCCCTGGTCACCAACCCGCGCATCCTGATGTTCGACGAGGCGACCAGCGCGCTCGACTACGAGAGCGAGCGAGATCATCCAGCACAACATGCGCGACGATCGCCACGGGCCGCACCGTGATCGATCATCGCCCATCGCCTGTCGGCCGTGCGCATCGCCGACCGCATCGTCGCCATGGAGCCAGGGCCGCATCGTCGAGGACGGCACCCACGACGAGCTGCTGCCCCGCGGCGGCCGCTACGCCGACCTGTGGCGCCGCCAGGTGGGCGTCTCCCTACCCCCCGTCCTCCCCGTGCGAAGCCGGTGGTGGGGTTCCGTGCAGCGCTCCACTGGGAGAGGGGCGCATGAGTCGCGCCTGTTGCTTGCGGTGTCGGTACTCGCGCTCGCGACGTCGCGCTCAGGCGCAAGGCAACTCGGTGCCGCCCCGAGGATCCGGCGCTCTCGAGACCCCACGCGACCTTACCGGTACGCCTTCTGCGATCTGCCTGGGGCCGGGCAAGCAAAGCCTGATCTGGAGCCACGGCGTGTCACACAACCCGCATACAAGTCCGCGGCGGCTCCCTCCTCCCCCTCCTCGCACCATCAACCCAACAACCTCTATAGCGATGCACCAGCGCGTTCCACTGCTGTCGCTCCTAAATCCCCCTGATCTCATCGAGCTGGAAGACCTCCTCCTGTCCCCTCCTTGTCCTCTCCTACACCCCGATCCCCCCCCACCTTTCCCCTCGCCTCATCCCCCTGTCCCCCCCTCCTACCCCTTCTCCCCCTCTTCCTCTATCCACCCGTCCCTCCCCCCCTCCCCTCCCCTCCTCCCCCCCCCCCCCCCTCTTCTCCCCTCCTCCCCCTCCCCTCTGAACCCGCCGATGCGGGGAGCAGCCCCTCTCGGCTCGTTGGGGCACTTTCGCCGTCGACCGCGTCAGGCTCGTGGTCGAGGACGGCGCCTCGGGACGCCCCCCCCCCCCCCCCCCCCGAACCGCCACGATGACTGTGGCGGGTGGCTCTACCATGACCGCCGGGGCCGTTCTGCGCTCCTTCCTCTCGAGGATCGCCCGCCACTGGGCGATCTGGCGCGAGGCGTGGCGCGCGGGAAGGGTCGCGGCCGCAAGCGCGAGCTCAGCGGCAGTGAGCGCGAGTTCCTGCCGGCCGCCATCGAGATCATGGAGCAGCCGGCCTCGCCGATGCGGCCGCGCGCTGACCTGGAGCCTCTGCGCCTTTTTCACCATCGTCGTCGGCTGGTCGGTCGTCGGCCGCATCGACATCGTGGCCGTGCGCCAAGGGCAAGGTGGTGCCGGTCGGCCGCACCAAGGTGGTGCAGCCGCTCGAGATCGGCGTCGTGCGCAAAATCTTCGTCAAGGATGGCGACCGGGTGGAGGCGGGTCAGCCGCTGATCGACCTCGACCCGACCGACGCTTCGGCGGACCTCGACGCGGCTGGAGCGCGAGCGCATGGCGCGTGCGCCTCGACGTCGCGAGGCTCGGGCTCCCTTCTCGCCGGCGGCCCGGCCAAGGCGCGCCTGCTGGCGCCGGCCGATGCCGATCCCGTCCTCACCGAGGCGGCTTTGCGCCTGCGCAACTCGCAATGGCACGAGCGCACCGCCAAGCTCGGCGTCGCTTGACGGCGAGACCGAGCGCGCGCCGCGCCGGCATCAAGGGGGCCGATGCCGACATCGCGCGGCTCGAAGCGATGCATGCCGCTGCTGCGCGATCGCAGCGACAGTCTGGCCGGCTTGGCCTGAAGGGCTTCACCTCGCGCATCCATGCCTCGGAGGTGCAGCAGCAGCTCGTCGAGGCCGAGAAGGGCCTGGTCGGCGCCTGGACAAGCAGCACCGGCCGAGGCCGCGCTGCGCGCCGCTGGCGCAGCAGCGCGTGCAGACTGAGCGCGAGGCCGAAAACACCTGGCGCAAGGAGCGCGCCGAGGCGCATCGACAAGCGCGCCACCGCCGAGCAGGAAATCCTGAAGGCGAGGAAGCGCCGCGACCTGCAGCGCGCTCACTCGCGCCGATCGACGGCACGGTAACCAACCTCGCGGCCTGGACGGTGGGCGGCGTGGTCAAGCCCGGCGACACGATGCTGAACGTCGTGCCGCTCTCGGCCACGCCCGAGATCGAGGCGAGGTGCTGAACAAGGATATCGGCTTCGTGCTCCGGGCCAGAAAATGTCGGTGAAGTTCGACGCCTTCCCCTTCACCCGCTACGGGACCGTCGCCGGCGAGGTGATCGACGTCTCGCGCGATGCCAACAAGGACGACAAGCTCGGCCTAGTTTATCCCGTACGCGTTCGGCTGGATGCGGCCGAGATCCGCATCGATAGCAAGTGCATGCCGATCACGCCCGGCATGGCGGTCAATGCGGAGATCATCACCGGCGACCGGCGGGTGATCGATTTCGTGCTGTCGCCGATCTTGCGGTATCGGCACGAGAGCGGGAGGGAGAGATGAGCGATAACAAGGAAGTCAGAGCCTTGCGTACCGATTGCTGCAATCACATCACAAAGGCCCCTGGGATCGCCGTCTCGGAGACGCAGGCCCAGGCTGGAGCGAGCTCGATCAAGGTGCGGACCGAACAGTAGTCAATCCGTTTTACTGGCCGAGATATCAACGGACCCGCTGGGCGATAGCCGACTATCCGCTGTACGACGTTCCCCATAAGCAGGCAGAGATTGTTTCCCAAGGATCAGATCGACGAGAATTTCTCTTATTTCATGACCGCGCGTCTGCAACGCCTGTCTTTTTTCCAGAATTGGCTGTCGGATTGGTACGGCGTTAAGGCCCCGCTGAACGGCGATGGCGTCTTGGCCATTGAAAAGTGGGCCGACCGATATGCAGGCGGACTGATCACGAATGTCGAAGAAAGCTCCAAAGTATTCACGATCTACCAGCCGAATTGGATGGGTGAGAATCGTGGCTACAACGTGCTGGTCGATATCGCGATCTTTGTAGGGGAGTTCTCCGATTTCAAGACGTCCGCATCTTCTTTGGACACTCTTGACCGACGACAAGGGTGGACTAGCTGATAGCGAAGAAGGAATGGGCTCAACTTTCGGTCGTCCGGCTTTGGGCGGCTTTTGTTGGACAATCTGGCAGAAAGACCTGTTTGAGATCGCATATCTCAAAGCACTCGCCTGCAGAAACAAATTTGAGTTTGGTGGGAAGCAACTTTTGCGAATTCATGTGAGCCTCGCGTCAGTCTGCAGGGAAAGTCTACATGTCGCGACCCACCGCGACCCTCGAGCAACCTTCGTATTCGGGGACTACAGCCATGGACCCATTTAACACCGTCTCTCCCTACTATCTGATGTCATTCTCGGTCGGTGCTTATGGCACTGGGCTATACGTTCTCACGGCAACCCCGGAGACGGCGAGCAGCTGGTCATTCTATAGCAGTGCGATTACCGGCAAGGGCGGTGCGACAGGTCCGCTCAAGTACTTTCTGCAATCCGGCAACGTTTAGGTAAATCGCTATAAATCCGTAGCGCGCGGCTCTCAGAGCGTCAATGAAAGTGGCGCGACAAATCATTGGAATGGCGCGCGGGCCGTTGACGCAGACATACAGAATTTCCGGAACCAAAATAATGGTTCCGCTTTCGGCAACCGGATCGTAGGCGATATCACGCACCAGTATGAGGTGCCAGGTGGCGGACGCGTGTACGACTACCGCGCGGAGACCTGGAATGTCTGGAACGGGTCGACGGAGAACCTTAACGAAGTAAAAAGCGGCAGGACATCGTTCGGCGGTCTCCCAAAACAACAGGCTACGTTCGATGTTAGTTATCCTCAGGCACAAAACGACAAAGCCGCCTTACCGCGCTTGGCTGGCAAGGTTCTCCGTGGCGCCGGCATTGTTGGCGAGGTTGTCGATGTCGGCCTGACGGGGACGACCGTCTACAATCAGCTCTCTGTTGGAGACACCAAAGGAGCAGCGATCACGGCGGCGCAGTTTGGTGGTCGTTTCGGCGGCGCACTCGCCGGCGCGGCGTATGGAGCCGCACTCGGTTCCGTCGTTCCTGGGGTCGGGACCGTGATTGGCGGAGTCGTCGGCGGCATCGGTGGCGCGTTCGGCGGCGAGTGGATCGTCGATACGTCAATTGCCATCTTGACTGGAAATGCGACCGCGGGAATCGGCAGCCCGCAAGGCTACAGCGGCATGCAAGGCGGCAGCAGCGCACAGTGGGCGGCTCAATCGACCGGAGCCGGAGTGCCCGGCGAACCCTTGAACGCACCGCTGCCGACTGACCCTCAAATGTAGCATCGCCCGACAAAACGGCGATCTTGCGTGGGTCGTGGATGACGCCGAAAAGGGTTTTGGCCATTGGGAGCCCACAGCTCAAGGTATTGAGCGCGGAGCCATCTATTGGCCATCCGATGGCTCCGGAGGTACGGGGGATTACCGGCTCAATCCCTACGCTTATTCTTCAGATGGTCCTCCAGGGTCAGACATTTCTCTCACTTTCGGCTCCTCCGCCCCGACAGACACCCTGAATTCCAGCGCCCCGTATCAAGTTTCTGACGCTGCGGGGTACGACAACTCTCCAGAGTGCTGCTGCCTCCTATGCCCCGTCCTACTCCGCCGCTGACAACAACGCGTACAGCTACAACAGCACGCCACCGGTCTATTCTTGGACCCCCGCGGATGATCCACCGCCCCAGTGGTGGCGGCGGTGGCGGTGGCGGTGGCGGTGGTGGTGGTGGTGGTGGTTCATCCTCTTGGTGGGGTGGCTGGGGCGGCGGCGGGTGGGACGATTGGGCGGGTGATTGGGGCGGTGATTGGTTCCCGGTCGTCCTCGACCTCGGCGGCACGGCATCCAAGTCACGCAGCTATCGTCCTCGAACATTCCATGGACATAGCCAGCGACGGCCATCAGCAGCGCACGGCATGGGCCGGGGCGGGCAACGGCGTGCTGGTCTACGATCCCAGCGGCGCGGCGATCACGCGGCGGACCAATACGAGTTCACAGACTGGGATCCGACCGCGACCGACATGCAGGCGCTGCAGGACGTGTCCAATACCAACCATGACGGGGTCCTAAACGCCAGCGATGCGTCGTGGAGTCAATTCGGGGTGCTGGTCACCAATGGCGATGGCACCACCAAGCTGGAGACGCTGACACAGGTCGGCATCAGCTCGATCGATCTGCACGCCAATGCCAACCATCAGGCCTTGCCCGACGGCTCGTCGATCGATGGCGAAACCACATTCACCCGGTCGACGGCACCACGGGCACGGCGGCGGCGGCGAGCCTTGCGGCGGGCGCCACGGACTACACGGTCCAGCAGGCGGTGACCCACAACGCCGACGGATCGACCACGCTCATCAACAGCGCCTATGCGCTGGACGGCGCGCTGGCCGAGCGGATCGTCACCACCACCAGCGCCGACGGCCGCAGCCGCACGATCGCCTTCGACTGGAACGGCGATAGCGTCATCGACCAGACTGAGACGGACAACACCGTCGTCAATTCCGACGGCTCGACGACCGAGACCGTGACAGACCGCGACGGCACGGGCGTGCTCTTGGACACGACCACCACGACCACGTCTGCCGACCGAAAGACGGTGACCATCGCCCGCGACGCGTCAGGCGTAGGATATATCGGGCAGCTCGAGGTTGACGCGACGAATGCCGACGGCAGCACATCGGTCTCTGTTTCGGATCTCACCCGCAATGGCAGCCTGATCGACAACACTGTCTCGACAGTCTCCGTCGACGGGCTGTCCCGGACAGTCGCGACCAACTCGAGCTGGTACAGGGCTATGCGGATCTGATCGAAACCGATAGCACGACCGTCGCCGCGAACGGCACGCGGACCGAGACCGTAACCGACAGCAACCGTGACGGCTCGATGCGCAGCCGCACCGTAACGGTCACCAGTGTAGACGGCCTTAGCGTCACCCGGTCGAGCGACACGACGGGCAACGGCGTTTTCAACCTGACGACGATCGATACGACGACCGTCAACGGTAGCCGCACGACTACCCACGTCGAGAATGGCACCAATAGCGTGACGTTCGACCGGAGCGTGACGACGATCAGCGCGCGACGGGCTCAACGACCACCACCAAGACCGATACCGCGGCCAATGGCACCTTCAATCAAACTCAGACGGACGCCATCGCGTTCGACGCTTCGGGCAACCGGACAGGAGACGATTACCGAGGCAGGGGCGAGCGGGTCGGCCTATGAGACGCAAGTGTCCGTCCGCAATGCTGACGGCAGGACCGGAACAAGCCAGACCTACGAAGATGTCGGCTATGGCCTGGCGCTGTCTCGGAGCGAGGTAAAGGCGCTCAATGCCTCCGGTTCGCTCGTGGATACCGTCACGACCTCCGCCTCTGATGGCTCGCCAACGGGGCACACCGTAACCACGACCAGCGCCGACGGCTTGACCAAGACGACGCAGGTCGATCCAAGCGGAGCCGGTGTTTTCAACTCTACAACGGTGACCGTGACAGCCCGCAATGCCGCCGGCAGCTCCGTGACTACCGCGACGCAGACCGCTGCCAACAGCGCCAACATCGCTCAGACTGTGACCACGACGAGCACCGACGGCTCGTCGACGCTGACGCAGGAGGACAACACCGGCAGCGGCACCTTCGACACCACGATCTCGGATACAAGGACCCGTAACCCCGACGACACGGTTGGCGAGTTGGTCACGACGACCAGCGCCAATGGTACCCTTTTGGCCAAGAAGACGATCATCACGAGCGCCGACCGGTCCACGGTGACCACGACCACGGCAAACGGCGATGGCGTGGCGATCGAATTTCAAACCTCCGTCACGGGGGCCGACGGCACCGTTAAGGACACCACGGCCGACTACGCGCCGAACGGAACGCTGGTCGACAAGGCGGTGAAGATTACCAGCGCCAACGGCCTCTCGGTCACGACCGAGACCGACGCGAACAGCGCCGCCAATGTCTTCAATCGGACGACGACCGACGTCACGGTGATTAACGCCAACGGCAGTCGCATGCGGACCGTCAGCGACAGCAACGCAAACGACACCCTGATCGACCAAACGATCACCACGACGAGCGCAAACGGCCTCGCGTCTGTCCAAACGAGCAACGTGGACAGCAAGGTCGACTACACGACCACGGATGCCACGGCGCTCAATGGCGAGGCAGCTCGACTGAGACGGTGACCAGGGCCAACGCGAACGGCGCCACCATTCAGTCGACGACAACGACGAGCAGCGGAAATGGGCTGTCGATCGTGACAGCGACGGACGAAGACGGCGACGGCACGACCGATCGGACACGCAGGGACGTGATCGTCCTCAACGCCAACGGCAGCCAGACCGAGACGGTGACTGACGTCAATGGGACGAGCGGTTCTCCCCGGGACAAGACAGTCAGGACGGACTAGCGCGACCGGCGCCGCGATGACCGTCGATCGCGACACGGCAGGGCGGGGATTCTTCGATCAGATCGAGACCGTGGCCACATTGGTCAACGGAACGGTCACCGACACGGTGGCAACATACGGCGCCAGCAACCAATTGCTCGGCCAAACCGCTACGAGCACCAGCGCCAACGGTCTGACGAAGACAACCGCCACCGACGCGACTGGCGATGGCATCTTTGACAAGACGCAGATCGTGACGACTGCCTATGCTACGGATGGCAGCAAGACCGTGACGACCACGGCCAAGGCTGGCACGGCGGTAACGCAAACCACTGTGGAGACAACTTCAGCGAATGGTCTGACGACGACCGACACCACGTATGACGGTTCTAGCAACGTGCTTGGCTTGAGCACCGATGCCAAGACCATCAACGCAGACGGGAGCACGACAGAAACGGCCTCGCAGTATGCGAGTGCGAACTCGCTGATCGCCAGGACCACCACCACGGTCAGTTCCGACGCCAAGACGACTACTGTCCTGGCCAACACCGACGGCAGCTCCAGAACGCAAAGGTGTCGACTAGCGTAGAGCAGGCCGACGGATCCATGGTTGCCACCGTGTCGTCCTACTCGGCCACCGGCAGCCTTACGGGCAAGAGCGTCAAGACCACGGCGGCCAACGGGCTTTCCTGGACCTTGACCGTGGGCACGAACGGCGATGGCGTCACGGACGACACGCAAACGGATGTCACCGTGCTCAACGCCGACGGCAGCACCACCGAGACGTTCAAGGACGTGAGGGCCAGCGCAATCGCCGGCGCGACGGCCGTGACCGCCACGTCGGCCAACGGTCTAGCTAGGACGATCACGACCACGGGAACGATCCGCTCGACCAACGATTCCAACACGCTGACCGACACCACGACAATCAATGCCGACGGCAGCACCACCGAGACGCGGACCATCGCCGGTCCGACCGCCGCCTGGAGCAAGGAGATCGTCCAAGCGTCGGCCAACGGTCTTTCGAAAACGACCTCCCTCTCCGAGGCCAGCGACACGGTCAACGACTACACCGACCAGAGCGTCACGGGCGTCGACGGTACTAGCACCGAGACGACCACGATCCTCAATCGGAACGGATCGCTGTTCGAGACCGACGTCGTGACGACGAGCGCCAACGGGCTCAGCATAACGCTTCAGAGCGCGCGCAACGGCTCAAGCTCGTCCAATCACTTTGAGAACAAGATCATCGATCCGGACGGCAGCCTCAACGCACGGTCCGGGACACGGACGCAAGCGGCGTGACTATCGACAAGATCGTAACCATGGCCAGCGCTAGCGGCCTGGCCAAGACAGTCCAGGTCATGCCGGTCGTTGACGGCAGCACCGTTGGCCTGTCCAGCACCGACATCACAACACTGAATGTGGACGGCACTTCCAAGGCGGTGCTGTCCAAACTCAGCGGACCGGGCAGCTGCGCGCCAGGACCGTCCGCACGACGAGCGCCGATGGCCTGAGCGCCACGACGACCGAGGATCTCAATGGCGACGGTGTGGTCGACGAGACGACCACGGATGTGACGACGCTCAACACCGACGGCAGCAAGACCGAGACCGCAACGACGACCTATGCGAGCGCAACGCAGAAGTCGCAAACAGTGAAAACGACGAGCGCGAATGGTCTAAGCGTCACGACCAACACCACGGTCGCTTCCTACGAGAAAACCACGGACGTGAAGTCGGTCGCCTGCAATGGGATCCAGACGGACACGGTCACCTACTATGGCGCCAGCGGAACGCTGGCCTCGTCCGTCGCGACCACGACCAGTGCCGATGGCAGCAGCACGGTCGCAGTTACGAAGGATGGTTCCGGCAACGTCACTCTGACCGAGACGACCACGGTGCAGGCCGATGCCAATGGCCGCTACAACTGGCTCCTCCAGAACGGGAGCGGGACGACCTTGTTCCAAGCGACCCATGCGATCGATGCCGATGGCGTCGACCATGTGACGGTGGCGGTCGGCGGCACGCAGTACCAGGCGACCTTGACCCAGGAACAGGAAGGAGTTCGTGCAGGCCAAGGTGCGCCGGTTGTTCGCCACGCTCATGGACCGCGCTCCCTCGAAGGCCGAGCTGGAGCTCGCCCTCCAATATTATTCGTCGAGCGGCATGAACCTCTCGACCATGACGACCAACATGCTGTCGTCGAGCGAGTTGGCCCAAAAGTACGGGTCACTGACTAACCCCCAATTCATCGAGCAGATCTATCAAAACGCACTGGGGCGGGGGGCTACCTTGGTCGAACTTGAGGGCTGGCTCGGCCAGGTGACCGCCGAGACGACGACGCGCGCCGGCATTGCCGACGCCCTTTCGGAAAGCTCGGAGCATATCGCAGACGGTAACATCCCGCAGGAAACGAACGACACCTATTCGACCAACGGGACCTGGACGCTCAGCCACATCATCGACACGGCTCGGGCGAACACGATCGTCGGAAACCTCTATCAAGCGACCCTGGGACGCGTGGCCGATAGCAGCGGCCTCGCGACCTACTCGGGGAATTTGTTGAACGGCACGATGACCGAGGCGCAGATCGTCTCGGCACTCGCCAGCACGACCGAGTTCGCGTCCAAGTTCGGTTCGCTGACGACTGCGGCGTTCGTCAGCCAGGTATTCATCGATGGATTGGGGCGCCCGCCGTCGCCGGGGGAAGCCCGGTATTGCGGGCGGGCTGATTGGCATCGGGGGTCCTATCCAAGCTTGGGATTTCATTCTCGCCGTTGCGCAAAGCCCCAGTGCAGGCACCGTCACCGACAACGGCGATGGAGCGCGAGCAGCGTGTCGTCTGGACATGACGTCAATGCCGGCGACGTTTGGCAATCGCAGAACCAGCTTGGCCAGAAGGCGACAACGGCCACTGCGTCGTCTCAGCCGGTATCGAGCAACGACTGGGTAACAACGCAGACTTACATCAGCTCAGGCTATTGGACGACCGACGAGAGCGGAACCTATTGGACCGACGCCAGCTACTGGCAGACGTGCAGGAAGCACAGCAAGTCCAAACGCATACCCACTCCGTGGTGACGCAGAAGGACTCCGTCGAGCTGTCGGTTACGACGACCAATAATGACGGCACGTCGAATACGACGACGGTCACCAACAGCCCCGGGGACCAGCCGTGGAGCCAGATCGTCCTGACTTACGAGAACGGCAATCTTAGCCGACACGGTGACGACTGTTAACGACAACGGCACCCGGTCAATCGCGATCGATCGTGCCGTGGGCGGGCCAGACGTGATGGCGGTGGGCAACACTGACACGATCACCTTCGCCGCCGGGATCTCGTACAACCAGCTTTGGTTCGACGAGTCGGGCAACGACTCGGCGATCACCGTGATCGGACAGAGTGAGAGCGTGAGCGCTCACCGGTCCCGTTCAGCGCGCAGGCCAGCCAGCCGGCCACGATAATCTCCGGCGATGAGTGATACACCCTGACGAGCGCTGGCATGCGGAGCCTTCGTGCAATCGATGGCGCCGCGAGCTAGCTTCCAATGTCCGGCCCGAACGGCGTGAGGCCCTGGTGGCGGCCCCGACGCCGGCACTGGCGCATGATACCAGCACGAACAAACGCATCACCGAGCAACGGGCAAGTCGATATACGGGCTGGCGAGCGGGCGCCGCCTGGCAGTACAGCCTCGATGGCGGTAACACATGGACCGCGGAGACAGGGACATGGATTCCGGCGGAGCTTGGGTGCTGACGGGGCGAAGACGAGGTTGCCAGGTTCGACGATCGGACAGCTGGGGCAATTATTCTCCGGCGGGGACGCTTTCGTTCACGCTCGATCGACCGTTTCACCACCAACTGCGGCGCTTGCGTCCGATACCAGCGGCGGGAGCGCCATCGCCAACAACGGCTTGGTCAATGTGTTCGGCCTCGAACTGGGCGGGACGTGGCAGTATTCGCTCGACGGCGGTCAGACCTGGGCGAATGGCAGCGGCAGCACCATCCTGCCACGGCCTTTGGCGGCGACGGCGCAAGAACGTGCTGGTCCGGCAAACCGATGTCGCCGGCAACGTCTCGTCCAATTCCAGCCCTCTCGGCTTCACCCTGGACGCTTCGGCGGCGACGCCCACCCTTGCGCTGGCGCAGGACGCCGACGCCGGCAGGGGGATCACGAGCAACGGGCAGGTCGATCGTCGGTGGGCCTCCTCCCCGGCGCGACGTGGCAATACTCGATGAACGGTGGCCAGACCTGGACCGTGGGCACGGGCAGCTCAATCGCTCTTCAGGCTTTCGGCGCAGATCGGCGCCAAGTTCGTGCAGGTTCGGCAGATCGATGTGGCGGACAATGCCTCGGCGGTCGCCAGCCTGAGCTTTGTGCTCGCGACCACGGCCATGGTGCCAATTCTCTCCCTCGTACAGGAGACGAGTGCCGGCCAGGGCGCCACCAGCAATGGTCAGATCGACCTGTCTGGGCTGGCGGCTGGCGGAACCTGGCAGTACTCGCTGAATGGCGGGCCGACATGGACGACCGGGACCGGAACTTTTATTTGCGAGCGCCGCCCTCGGTGCGAATGGTGCGAAGACCGTCGAGGTAAGGCGGAAGGCGCGGCGAGGTAACGTCTCAGCGGCGGCGAACCTGAGCTTCGTCCTCGGGTCGGCCACCGCGCCCGACGAGTTGGCCCTGGGACAGGATACCGGCAGCGGCAAGCTCACCACCAGCAACGGCCAGGTGAACGTCAGTGGGCTCGCCGATGGAGCCACCTGGCAGTATCGCTCGATGGTGGACAAGACCTGGACGGCCGGGACGGGTACGTCGATGGCCTCGTCGGGCATTCGGGATGAGACGGGACCAAGATCGTGGAGGTACAGACAGACCGACCTGACGGGCACCACATCGCCGGCAACGAGCCTGTCATTCATGCTGGCTCACGGCACCGCCCACCTGGCGATGACGGTCGGACAGGTGATCGCCGAGGCGATAACGACAACGGTGACGGCGCGCGAGCAGCGGATCGCCTTCAACGCGAGCCGGAACCGGCGGTTGGGCCTATACGGAGCAGATGATGGCGGAAGAAGGCGACGACGGCCACTGCGTCCCAGACGGTTCAGAGCAACGACTGGGTAACAACGCAGACTGCATACAGCTCAGGCTATTCGACGACCGACGAGAGCGGAACGTACTGGACTGACACGGGAAGCTACTGGCAGACTTCGGAAGCGGCGAGTCCCGGCGCATACCCACTCCGTGGTGACGCAGAGAGGACTCCGTCGAGCTGTCGGTGACCACGGTGAACAATGACGGTACGTCGACGACGACGCCGATCGACGACGGCCCGGGCGAGCAGCCCTGGAGTCGAAGCGTCCAGACCTACAGAAACCGGCAATATGCTCGACACCGGTGACGACGAACGACAACGGCACTCGGTCGAAATAACGCAGTCAACCGCACGACCGGGCGGAGTCCTGACGGCAAGTAACAGTGACACGATCACTTTCGCGTCCGGCATCAACTACAACCAGCTGTGGTTCAACAAGTCAGGCAACGATCTCGAGATCTCGGTGATCGGCCAGAACGAGGCGCTGACTCTGACTAATTGGTACAGTTCGTCGGCAAATCACATCGGCCAGGCCGTTTCGGGTGACGGCTACTCCATAACCGATACCGGCATCCAGGCAATGGTGCAGGCGATGGCGTCGCTGACACCGCCGTTCTCGGGGCAAACGACGCTGCCGGCAGCCACGGCCAACGCCGTCGCCTCCGCGCTTGCCGCGAACTGGCATCACGCATGAGTAGGCGGCAAGACCCGCGGCACGTGCCGGTCCGGCTGTTGAAGACGGCACTCGAAAAGCCCGTCTTCGGCGGCCGGCTGATCGTCAAGCGTCGCGGCGCCGGCAGCTGCCTGTTGTTCGATCGCGATGTCGAGATCGAAGCGCCGGCCGGCGTGATGGTCGCCCTGGCGCGGCGGTGCGATGGTCGGACGTCCCTGGACGACATTCTGCGGGACCTCAGCTGCAACTGGAATCGTGCGGACCTCACGCAACTCATCAACAGTCTCGCTCGGGAAGGCGTCTTGTGCGAAGCGCGCGATATGCCAATGGAGTGGTGGCGATATTGTAGAAAATCCGCGAACGATTGGCGGAGCCATCGATGGCAACGTGATCGCCGAGCTCCCCGAGGAGGCTGCCGGGCAAATCCGCACCGCCGCACCCGGGGTTGCCTATCATGGCGCGGCGAACAGCCAGTTCTGTGGACTTTTGAAGCGACGCATCAGTACGCGCACGTATTTAGACCAGGCGATTTCATCTGCCACGATCATGCGGCTGTTGTGGGCAGCCTATGGAGCAGATGAACAACGAACGGTACCGTCGGCTGGTGGCATCTATCCGCTGCAGGTGCATTTCGTGAATCTCCGGGCCACCGACGATTTGGTCCCCGGCGTTTATCGTATGCATTACATGGATGAGGGGCGGGTCGGAGCGGAGCTTGTCAGCAACGATACGCGCCTTGCCCCTCAGGGCATTCCTCGAGCCCGACAGCCTAACCATTGCCCAGGGCATCGTGGTGATCTCCGGTGACCTTGGACGGACGGCGCTCAAATACGAAACCCGTGCGGCCCTCTATGTGCCTTTGGAGGCAGGCCATGCCGCGCAGAATGTGCTCTTGGCTGCGGCGGAAGCCGAAGTGGCGGCTGTTGAAGTGGGCGGCTTTGTCGAGGATCGGCTTGCGGCGCAGCTTCAGCTTGCCCGCGGAGTCATGCCTCTGACGTCGGTCGTCGTCGGCGCGTTCCCGAAAGCCAGTGAGCAGGCTCGTAGCGCAAGCGCGCCTGAGAGCGAGTTCCGTTGGGCGGAGACCGAGGCGCCCTCTTATTCCGCGCCGTTTTTTGTCGGGTCTGCTCGCGTAAAGGGCCAGCAGACCGGCTGGTCATGGGGGCGGTCGAGCGATCCGGCAATTGCACAGACCAAGGCAGAGGCGGAAGCGCAGGAGCGCTGGAGCTGCACCCTGCCCACGGGCCTGCAAGAGGCCCGGTTCGAGGATCTGGCCAACGCCGTAGTACCTCAGGACATCGCTGCGTATAGCGCAGCGCAATACGCAAGGCCGAAATTCCAGTACCTCCCGTTCGGCACCGGCGCGCCCTACCTGTGGAAAGAAGGCGAGGACGTCCTGACCGGCAAGCGGTGGTCGGTTCTCGGCGATTTGGTCTATTTCGAAGATTTCCTGGATCGATTGCGCCCTTACACCTCGGTGAGCAGTTCGGGCGTCGCCGCCTTTACGTCCCGGCAAGGCGCGCTGGAGCGTGCCGTGCTGGAATTGATCGAGCGCGACGCCTTCATGGCAACCTGGCTTGGCCGGACTGCGCGACCCACGGTCGATCCATCCAGCCTTCCAGCCGCCATCGCCGCCCGTATTCGGGCCCTGCGCCAGGCGGGTGTGGAGGTGGTTGTCAAAGACCATTCGCTTGGCCTCGCGCCGGTCGTCTTCGTCTTCGCGCAATCCCTCCAGGCCGGATTCACTCTGACAACTGCGGGTGCCGCCTTCGACGCTGAAGAGGCACTGAACAGTGCCTTGATGGAGATCGAATTCGTCGTCACGACGCGCTTGGCAAGCAGTAAGCCGCGGGCAATCGAGCCGGAACAGGTCGAAAGCCCCGAGGACCACATGGACCTGTACGGCCAACGGAAATATTTCCGGCGTGCGGATTTTCTCGCCCGTGGCGGCGACAGGATCGCGCTCGCGGACGTCGGCCGTGAATCCTCGAAACGATGGGATGAACTTGCGGCGTTGCTGGCCAGCCGCGGCCACAAGATCCTCTGGTTCGATCTGACCCCGCCCGGCGCCTCGCTGCATCAAGGCCGAACCCCTCTCCATATCGGCCGAGCGATCGTTCCCGGTTTGATTCCCATGAGTTTCGGACGAGGCTTGGAACCTCTGGCTTCGTTCGCTTCCCGGCGGCATGCGGGTGTGCATCACCAGCAACGCCGTCGCGCTCAACCTGCGCCGTCTTTATTCCCGCATCCCTTTGGATAGGAGCTCACTATGAAAAAAGGCCTTGCCGCTTCTACGTCACCGCGCCGACAGCCGCGTTCCTTCAAATGGTCGATCGCCACGCGTCCGCGCCCAGTGGCCTCTGATCAGGTCGCAACTCTTGGCTGTGGCGGCTGTGGCTGCAAGATCGAGAGGAAAGCCCCAAATCCGTCCGTGCCACGCGCGTGAAACGGAAGAGCCGCTCCCATGTATTACCTGACGGGCCTCCTCAATCACCTGAAGCGTATTCAGGCGTACATTGCAGAGGTCGGCGGCGATGCGACCATAAATGCGCGCGATCTGTCGCTGGACGCGCGCGTCGATGGGCAGAGCCGTCGCTTCCTGCCGCAGTTCAACCAGTGGCGTGACGGCCGGCGGTTCTACACGCCGACATTCAGTGCCGACGTTAGGGCTTTCATCGGTTGGCGACCCTACGAAGCGCGGCGGTGGCCCGCCACTGCCGATAAACTTGGGTTCAAGGACCATGCTCTCGCGGCAGGCATTCGGACTCCAGCCTTTTGGCGCGAGGCTTCCAACGATGTGCGCCAATTCATCGTTAAGCAGAGTCGCTCCTCGTTCGGGGATGGCATCCGCGGGCCGTTCGAACGAATCGAGGCCGGCAATCCCCATCACCAGTTGAAGGCGGGTGAGTACTACGAAGCTTTTGTCCCTGGCCGCATTGCCAAAGCCTGGTACCTGGACGGTGTGTGGCTTTGCCTCGAGCTGAGGCCGCCACCTTTCATTACCGGCGATGGACGATCCACAATCCTGGATTTTGCAGCCAAGCGCCATCCTCATCCGATAGATCAGGTGTCCCTGTCCTGGATGGTAGCGTGCCAAGGACATCGTCTTGGCGACATTCCACAAAACGGCAAGCGCGTGGTGCTCGACTTCAAGTACGCTTCGCTGTTCGACGACTGGAGCTTCGAGAACGAGAACATGCTCGGGACAATACGCGATACAAGCATCGGAGCGCAGTTTCAGGCGGGGCAGCTTCTGCTGTCAGCAATTCCCTTTGATATCGTCACGACACGCTCATCACGCTCGATGCGGTAGTCGATGCGCAGGAGCAGGTTTGGTTCCTCGAGATGAACTCCAACCCCATGGTTCATCCCGACGCCTATGGGGCGATGATTGAGAACGCCTTCGGAATCGAGCATCAGCCTCTCACCCTCTAGAGCAGAGCCCGATGCGAAGGTTGCTTGAGAACCAGGCACCTCTTCGAGCAGGAGCGCTGGCGCCTGACGGCTGGATCAAGAAGCAGGTGTGGGGTGGGAGCGATATGTGACATGGCCACTCTAGGACAGCATGAGCGATCGGCGCCGATCGCAGAGATGATGAACCCGGAGATTCAGGCACGTCTCAGGACGATCCCGCACCTGCGATCTTCGGCCTCGAATTCGATCTCGCTCGGCTTCGGCTGGAGGCGGCCAGTATCACGGACTACGTCGGGTATGAATCGAGGGCTGGCAACGTTGCCTTGCATCGGGACCTGTACCGCAGGTCGTGGCAGGGGCGTTCGCTGATCGGCTTCGAATACGACAGCCGCAAGGGAATCCACGAGCCGACGCCGGAGTATCTCGAGAGCGTCCAGCAGCGGGGCCTGTCACTCGCCCCCACCGACTTGGCGGCCGAAGTCCCCTACATGATGGAGATCATAGGTCGGCTGGACGCCTGTCACCTGCCAGCCCGAGTGATGGTTATTACGCAAGGCGGTCATTTGGTGTGGCACTCGCACGTGCAAGGACGGAGTCAGGCCCCGACTTGCGTGACGGTTCACATTCCGATCGAGGTGCCCGAGGGGTTCACCTACGATGTGACGGGGAAGGAGAATCTCGCTCGCGTGGACGGCTTCTTGCAACCCATCGACCCGTCGAAAGTCTATTCGGTTCGCTACCCCGCAGGGAGAGCCACGTGCTTCAATTCCTACCACTATCACAACGTCTTCAACCGCAACTCTGACCAGTCGCGTATCTCGATCATGCTTTACATGGAGCTGGAACGTGACATTCCGCTCAGGATCTTTGAAAGGGCCGTCGCTGCATATTCAGGACCGGTGATCGCGTGAAGAACGGCTTGCCTTTGGCCAGCCTGAGATCGACCTAGACTACGGGACTTCCCGTCGATAGCCGATCTCCGCGCGGCGGCTCGACATCCGGTACTCGGTGCCAACAAGCCCGGTGCGCAGGCACTCACGCTGGCCGGCGATGTCGAGGCAGTCTAGCCAAACGATCTGGTCGGCGAGCGGCGGCGGTGCTGGCGCGCGATGGGTCAGCATTCGGCTGGTTGGGCCGTATCTCGGGTCCTCGAATTCATAGATGGCAACGACTCGCCCGCCCATGCCGAGCGTGTTGCGCCAACTAAAGTAATTCGCAAATCCAAGGGTGGCGAAATGGTGAGGGCGCCCGATCTCCTGTGTCACGACGAGTTCGTACCGCGATAAGCAGCTTTTGCAGCGCACGGCCGCGATATGCTGGGTCGACCATGATGCCGCCGACATATCCAATCGTTGCGGCAGGCGCTCGCTCCCTAACATACTCGTAGATATGCAGCTCTCGAAGATCCTGATCGGAGTTTGGAAGGAACAGCGACGTGTAGGCCACTAACCTGCCGTCGTGGAACAGGCCGTTGGCAAGGTTATTTGCGGTGCAATGATCTGCGACGAACTCGTCTTCGTTCGGCATCAGGCGCGAGCGAGTCGGGATTACCAACGGCGGTAACAATATCTGCCCTAAAGCCGAGCAATAAATACAGTCACCTGGCCGAAGGCGCCTAGCGTCATGTCCGGGCAATCCCGGAGCCTGATTTCGGCTCCAGAAAGAAACCTGGGTACGTCTGCTGGTTGCATGTTTCCGTCCGTCATCTCGGGCGAGTATTCGCAAGGGAAATCAACACATGCGAAGGTGGCCTACGTTTCCCGTCGCCTAGGTAGGGCCTTGAAGCGATCGTCGAGGCTTGTCGAAGAGGCGCTCAAGAATTCTTGCAAGACAGCCCTTCGGCTTGGCTTCATGCGCCACATTCCCTTCAAATACCGCATCAAGGTACCTCGGCCCCAACCAAGGTAGTCGGCTATATTTGGTCGAGAGTGGCGCCCCAGCGCCATACTTTTCGCCTCTAGACGCTCCGGCATGTTGATGGCTCTGGCGCGTCGGATCACAGCCGAGAAACGCGACCACGTGCAGGAATTGGGCCGCTGCGGGCACCGTCGTGTCCTTCCCCCCCCAATTGGCGAAGGTTTCCTTCGTGATGCCCATCCGTTTGGCCGCCTCCCGCTGGAGCAGGCCCAATTCCTTGTGCCGCTTCTTGGGGGGTGCCCAAGGTTGGGGGAGCCTTCAGGATAATCCTTTGGTCTCAGGGCCTTAAGGGTGAGCGGCGTGTCACGACAAAAGGGGCAAATGAGTATATGGCGCCAATTTTTCGTCGGCATTGGCTTGGAAATGCCGCTTGGACCGCAGATGCTCTTCATGGTCGGCACTTCGCCAACAAAGGCGATTGACGATAACTTGATTCACTACCGCCGGTTCGAGCGAGGACCGCCGAAGTATGCGCCAGAGAGAAACGTGAACAAAGTCCCTAACAAGAGTCCCTGACAGACAAAGTGGGCTTGTGGACGGTTTGTCGACGCTGAACCGACGACCGTCGGAAAAACCTGACAGACCGAGGCTATTTTGCTAGTGGTCCCCGCCACGTCCCGGTAGCTCAGCCGGATAGAGCATCGGTTTCCTAAACCGGGGGTCGGAGGTTCGAATCCTCTCCGGGACGCCACAATCCGCCGCGAAGTCAAAAGAGAGAACTTCTTTCGACTTCATTCGGGGCTGGCCGGCTTGTCGTCCGGGAAGCGCTTCACGGAGACCGCATTGACCGCGGCGCATGTTGGCCTGCGGCTTACTAACTGACGGCACGGCCAACAAGCGAGAACTCACTCCGTGCCCTTGCCGCTTATCGACGTCCACACTCACATGTACTTGCCGCGCTACTTCGCCCTGCTGCGGCAGCGTCGCCAGATTCCGCGCATCGTTTCACGCGACAAAGGTGAGCGGCTGATCATCCTGCCCGACGAGGAGGCCGATACTTCGACCTCTGCCGGCCGGCCAATCGGAAGCGAGTTCTACGAGGTGAGCCGCAAGCTCGCCTTCATGGACAATCACGGCATCGCCGTCTCGGTCGTGAGCTCGGCCAATCCCTGGATCGATTTCGTCGAGGCCGCCGAGGCACCGGCGCTGGCGGCGCAGCTCAACGAAGACCTCGAGGCGATTTGCGCGGCATCGGCCGGCCGCCTCTATGGCTTCGGCGTGCTGCCGTTGCAGCGGCCGGAGACCTGCGCCGCCGAACTCGAGCGCATCGCCAAATACCCGCACATGCGCGGCATCATCATCGGCTCGGCCGGCCGCGGCGGGGGACTGGACGATCCCGACTTCGAGCCGATCTGGGCGACGGCCGCCAAAACAGGCCTCTTCGTCTTCGTGCATCCGCACTACGGGATCGGCCACAGCCTCTTTCCCGACACCGGCCATGCGCTCCTGCTGGCGTTGGGCTTCACCTTCGAAACCTCGATCGCCATCGCCCGGCTCATCCTGCGCGGCGCTCTGCAGCGACATCCCGCGCTGAAACTCCTGATCGCCCATGCCGGCGGTACGCTGCCCTATCTCGCCGGTCGCCTCAACTCCTGCGTCAAGAATGACATCTCCAAGGATTTCGGCCTGGCCCAGCCACCCAGCCACTATCTGCGCCAGTGCTGGTACGACTCGATCGCCTATCATCCGCCGGCACTGGCGGCGCTCACGTCCTTCGCCGATCCGGCCAAGATCATGTTCGGCACGGACCATCCGTTCTTCCGTCCGCATGTGGCGGATGCCGTCCTCGACGCCACCACCTGGCCCGTGCCGGAGGAGAATGTCGAAGCGCTGTCGTCGCTGGATGCCGGCGTGCAGAGGGCGATTGCCTACGAGAACGGCCTCAAGGCGCTCGGTATCAAGCTCCCTTAGCGGCTGTCATAGAGGCGCAGCACCGCGGCCTCCAGCGCGAGGAAGAGGCCGAACAGCGCGATGCCGACGCCACAGAGTAGCAGGATGGCGGCGAGCAGCAGCGACGTCTCGAAATTGTTGGCGGAGAACAGGATGATGTAGCCGAGACCTGCCTGTGCCGTGATGAACTCGCCCAGCACCACGCCGATCACCGCGAAGGTCACGCCGATGCGCAGGCCGCTGAAGATGTAGGGTAGTGCGAAGGGCAGGCGGACTTTCAGGAAAAATTTTAGCCGCGACATCATCAGCGAGCGGCAGAGGCCTTCATAGTTGGCCGGAGTGGCGCCCAGGCCGGTGATCGTCGCCACCACGACAGGGAAGAAGGCGATGAACACGGAAAAGAGGACGTTGGCGGTCCAGCCGGTGCCGAACCAGATGAGGAAGACCGGCGCCAGCGCCACCTTGGGGATCAGCTGGAAGAAGACGACAGTGGGATAGACGGCCTGCATCAGGGTGCGCGAGAAGGAGACCGCCATCGCCAGCACGATGCCAAGTAGGGCGGCGAGCAGGATGCCGGCGAGCGCTCCCCAGAAGGTCGGCATCGCCTGTTCGAGCAGCACGCCGATGGAGCGCGCGAGCGTGGCCCACACCGCGCTGGGCGCCGGCAGCAGGCGGGCGTTGAGCGCACCCGTGCGGCTCAGCCATTCCCACAAGCCGACCAGCAGCAGCGCCGTCACCAGGGGCGGCGCCAGCCGGCGCAGGCCGAGCTCGCTCATTCGCCCCGCCATCTGCGCACGGCGATCTCGCCGGCATGGATGGCGCCATAGCAGGCGAGGCCGACCGCGCAGAGCACGACGATGGCAGCCAGGATGAGGTCGGTGCGCAACAGCGCCGCGCTCTTCAGGATAAAGAACCCGAGACCCTCGGACGAGGAGATGAATTCCGCGACGATGACGCCGATCACGGCGAGCGTGATGGCGATCTTCAGGCCGGCGAAGAGATACGGCATCGAGGCGGGGAGGCGTACCAGCCAGAAGATGCGCCAGGGGGTTGCCGTCAGCGCCCGGCAGAGCCGCACCAGCGATCCGTCGGTCGATTCGAGCCCGGCCACCATGGAGATGAAGATCGGAAAGAAGGCGATGAAGGTCGCGATGGTGAGCCGCGACTGCCAGCCGATTCCGGCCCACACGATGAAGAGCGGCGTCCAGGCGATCTTCGGCACGAGCTGGATGACGATGATCAGGGGATAGATCGCCTGCTTGAGGAGTTGGCTGAACGTGAGCAGCGCGGCAATCGCGACACCGAGCAGGGCGGCGAGCGCGAAGCCCGCCAGCGTGTCGCGGACGGTGGGCACGGCCTGCCGGCAAATCTCGGGAAAATTGTCGGCCAGCGCGGCAAAGATGTCCGACGGTGCCGGCAGGATCACCTTCGGGTAGCCGCCGATCATGACAACCAGTTCCCAGAGCATCAGCAACGCGGCGGCGAAGGCGATCGGCAGGATGGCCGGGCGCAGCCTCTCGAAGCCGGCCTCGGCCGGCGCGGTTATAGGCGTCGCTTCGGTCGTGACGGCCATCAGTGCGCCGTCTGCTGGATCTTGCTACGCAGATGGCTGCAGATCGCGTTGAACTCGGTCGTCTCTCCGATCTCCAGCCCGCGCGGCCGGGCAAACGGGATGGCGACGTCTGCGATGATGCAGCCTGGCCGCTGACTCATGACCAGCACGCGGTCGGACAGGTACACGGCTTCGCGAATCGAATGGGTGACGAAGATCGCGGTGCGATGGTGCTCCTCCCACATCTTCATCAGCACGAGGTTCATCTCGTCGCGCGTGATGGCGTCGAGGGCGCTGAACGGCTCGTCCATCAGCAGCAGATCGGGCTCGAAGACCAGCGTACGGCAGATGGCGACGCGCTGACGCATGCCACCGGAGAGCTGGCGCGGCTTGTGATGATGAAAGCCACCCAATCCGACCTGGTCGAGCAGGGCGCCGGCGCGGTTCGCCGCCGGCCGGACCGGCCGGCCCATCGCCTCGAACGGGAACAGCACATTGTCGATCGCAGTTTTCCAGGGGAGCAGGGTCGGGTCCTGGAACATCACGCCGGTCTCGGCGCGCGGCGATGTCATGGCCCGGCCGGCTACGCTGATCGCGCCCCGGCTCGGCGCATCGAGGCCGGCGATCATCATCAGCAGCGTGCTCTTGCCGCAACCCGACGGTCCCAGCAGCGCAACAAACTCGCCCGCCCTGACGGAGAACGACGTCGCGGCGACGGCCTCGACCTGCTGGCGGGTGCCCGGATTGAAGGTCTTGGCGAGCCGGTCGACGACGACGTAGTCCGCCGGCGAGGTCATCCGAGGGCGTATTTGGCCGACGCTGCCTTCACCTTCTTCCATTCGTCGTCGCTGAGCTTCAGCTTGCCGACGAACTCGTTGGTGTAGAGCGACGCGGGATCGGGCTTCTTGTCGCCCGCCGCGCTGGAGGCGGCGAAGACAGTGTCGGTCATCTTTTGGTAGATCGCGGGATCGGCGTAGGCCACGCCGTGCTCCATGGCTTCCTTGGAAACATAGTTGGACGACCACACGCCCATGCCGATCTCGATCTGCTCTTGCGCCGTGGAGGCGAGCTTCAGCTCGGGCACCTCCTTGAACATGATCTCGATCGTCTCCTTGGGATTGAGCAGCGCGAACTTCACGCCTTCGCAGAGGCCTGCCGTCATGTCGGCGCAGAGTGCCTTTTCCTTGGCGAAGTACTCGTTCGTGGTGGTGAGCGAGTGCGCATAGAACGGCAGCCCGTAGCTGCGATAGAGGAAGACCCGTGGATTGATCTTCGAGGCGATCAGCTTGGGCAGCGCGCTCGCGACAAAGCAGGTGATGGCGTCACACTGGTTCTCGATCAGCGCTACCTCGCGCACCTTGCTGTCGAGCGCGATCGCCTGAATGTCGGCCGGCGTGAGTCCGACATTCTTGAGGAAGATGGGCAGGAAGGCATATTCGCCCGAAGTCAGCGTCGAGCCGACCTTCTTGCCCTTGAGGTCCGCCGGCGCCTTGATCGGCGACTCCGGCCGCACTGCCACGCCCATGGTCGTGTCGTAGTTGAAGCAGCCCAGCGACAGGAGCGGCAGGCCCTTCATCGCCTGCTGAATCGAATTGGGGGCGGCCGGGATGCCGAACTCGTACTTGCCCTGGGCGATCGCCTGCGTCGCGGCGGCCGAGCCGGTGCCCTTCTCGATCGTGACCTCGATGCCGGCCTTGGACCAGAACTGCTTGGCGGCGTAGGACCAGATGTTGGCGCCTTCGGGCAGCCAGCCCAGCGTAAATTTGATCTGGACCTTCTTCTGGGCGAACACCCGCTTGGGGATAAAGCCGCCAACCGCGGCGAGCCCGCCGGCCGCCACAAAAGTACGGCGGGACAAGGCTTTCCTGGCCCTGGTGGTCTTGCGCATGCGGCCTCCCGGCTGTGCAGTCTGTAAATTTGCGACGCAACATGCATGCCAACGCATCGTCAGACGGGGCCAATGGCACACGACTTGCTGCCGTCCCGGCATGGGTTCCGCCGATCTGATCGCCCTCGAAGCCCGCGTGCGGCGCGAGGTCGAAATGACGGCGCATCCGCGCACGGAATGGATGGTGCCCCGGCTGTATCGGGGCAAGCCGGCGCTGGATGCGCTGATCGTGGGCGCCGGCCAGTCGGGGCTCTGCATCGCCTTCGCACTGATGCGCGATCGCGTGCGCAACATCCTGGCTATCGACCGCGCGCCGCAGGGCCGGGAAGGGATCTGGGTGACGTTCGCGCGCATGCCGACCCTGCGCAGCCCCAAGGACCAGACCGGGCCCGACCTTGGGCTGCCGAGCCTCACCTTCGAGGCCTGGTACGACGCCGAACGCGGCGCCGGCAGCTTCGCCCGCCTGGACATGATCCCGAGTGGGGCGTGGCACGACTACCTGCAGTGGTACCGCCGCGTGCTGGCGCTGCCGGTGCGCAATGGCGTGGCGGCCGCGGCGATCGCGCCAGCCGAGCTCGACGACGGCGGACGCTGCCTGTTGGTGACGCTCTCCACCGGCGAGGTGCTGGCGGCGCGCAAGCTGGTGCTGGCCACCGGCCAGGACGGCACCGGCGAATGGTGGATGCCCGACTTCGTACGCGCGCTGCCGGCCGACCGCCGCGCCCATACCTGCGAGATGATCGACTTCGAGCGCCTGCGCGGCCGTACGGTGGCCGTGCTGGGCGCCGGCGCTTCGGCGATGGACAATGCCGCCGTAGCCCTCGAGCATGGCGCTGCCGAAGTTCACCTGTTCTGCCGCCGCGCCGAGCCTTCGGTGGTGCAGCGCTATCGCTGGCTCACCTTCGCTGGATTCATGAAACATATCGGCGAGATGCCCGACGAATGGCGTTGGCGGGTGATGGGCAACATCATGCGCGCTCGGGAGGGCTTCCCGGGCGACACTTATAAGCGCGTGCTGGCCTTCCAGAATTTCACGATGCACGTCAATCGCACCTGGACTGACGCGCGCATGGAAGACGGCCGCATCCGCATTGACACCCCGAAGCGGGCCGTTCTACGCCGACTATGCGATCTGCGGCACCGGCATTCGCCAGAACGTCGCACTGCGGCCCGAGCTCAAGTCGTTTGCCGACAAGATCGCGCTGTGGAGCCATCGCTACACGCCGCCGGCGGGAGACGAGGATCCGCTGCTCGCCGCCTATCCCTACCTCGGTCCGGACTATGCCTTCCTCGAGCGCACGCCCGGCGAGGCGCCGTGGCTCGCCGATATCCACCTGTTCGGCATCGGTTCGACCTTGAGCTTCGGGCCATCAGGCAGCAGCATCAACGCCATGACGGCGGCCGTGCCCAAGGTCGTAGCGGGCGTGACGCGTGGGCTGTTCGCGGGCGACTTGCGGCGCCACTGGGAATCGCTTCGCACCTACGACGTCAAGCAGATGGAGTTGGACTGGAGCCGGATAGCGGCGGACTGAAGGGGGAAACATGGACACATTCACGCCAAGACGAGGCAAGGTTCGTTCACCCGTGGTCGAGGCGCTCCTGGCCGAGATCGCGGGCCTCGATGAGGCGACGGTGCAGCAGAAGATGCTGCCCGCGGGCTGCTATACCGAACCCGAGTTCTTCGCCTTCGAGCAGGCAGAAGTGTTCAGCCGTACCTGGGTCTGCGTCGGGCACGCCGATCAATTGGCCAATGTCGGCGATTGCCTGGCAACCGAAGTCGCGGGCGAGCCGCTGCTGGTTGTGCGCGGCGAGGATGACGTCATCCGCGCAATGAGCGCCGTTTGCCAGCACCGCGGCGAGATCATTCCCTGTCCGGAAGCCGGCAAGAAGACGCTGCGTTGCCCGCTTCATTTCTGGACCTACGACCTCGAGGGCAGGCTGGCCGGGGCGCCGCGCATGGGCGATGCGGAGCGCGTGCAGGAGCTCCGCAAGACAGTGCGCCTGCCGTCGCTGCGGCTCGAGCTTTGGCATGGCTTCATGTTCATCAATCTCGACCCGAGCGCCGCGCCGCTGGGACCAAGTCTCGTCAAGCTCGAGCCGCTGTGGGCAGGCTACGAGGCGACCGGGCTGAAAGCCATGCCGCCGAAGATGAGCGACAAGCCCTTGCCGTGGAATTGGAAGGTGCATGTCGAGAATTTCACCGACGCCTACCACACCGAGTATGTTCACATCGGCACGCACGACTTCGCGCCCAGCGCCATGGCAGGTGACGGCGTGCGCTATACCGAGATGAAAGCCGGGCGACAATGCCATCGTGCGCAGCGTGCCTATGAAGAAGCCGGATGGCGGCATGGGGTGCGACGGCTGGGGCGAGAACGCGGCGTTCCCGGCGATCGCCACCCTGCCGCCCGAGCAGCGCTCGCGCATCACCTTCGCCATGCTGCCGCCCAGCCTGACCTTGATGTTCGCACCCGGCACCGTTGCCTACACGCTGATCCGGCCGGCCGGCGTCGAGGCGACGCTCGCCGGCAGCGATCGCGTGACCTATGGCGGCTGGCTGCTGCCGCAGAGCACGCTCGACCTGCCCGACCTTCAGGCGCGCTGCGCTGCGGTCAGCGAAGGCGGCTCCAAGATCTGGGCGCAAGACGTGCCGATGAATGTCGGCATGCAGTCGTCGAAGCGCTCGCGTTTCACGCCACGCGGCATCTATGGCCCGCTGGAGCAGACCCTGCCGCAGTTCAATCTCTGGCTGCTCAACGCCTATCGTCGCGCGATGGCGATCTAGCCGGTGATCACCGCCCGGTCGGCGCCGTCGAGCGCCATCGCGGCGCCGTTGCGGATCAGCTCGGCAAAGCCCTCGTTGGGCACCATCACCGTGAGGCAATAGAGCTTGTCGGGCCCGGTGTTCTCGACCACGTGCTCCATGCCGGGCGGCAGCACCAGCGTGTCGCCCTGGGCGACCTCGTAGGTCTTGCCGTCGCAGTAGGCGCGGCCGCGGCCGCTCAGCACATAGAACATCTCGTGCGCGTGCTGGTGCACGTTGGGCGGCGTCTTGCCGCCGGTCTCGAAGATCTCCACCACCGAGACGAAGGGCATCTTGTCGGCCAGCGGGTCGACCACCATGACGAACTTGTTGGTGTCGCCCGGCGAGATGCGGGAGACGCGGCAATCGCTGGCTCTACGGAGCAGGGGCTCGGTCATCGTTCACTCGATTCTGGCTCGATGTGCAGAGCCATGGCATGGATAATGCTGCAATCTCGTCGATCCGGGGAGGATGCATGACGGACGATAACAGAGCCGGTCATGCTGGGTCCAAGCCGACGCAATGCTTGGCACGTCAGCAACGATCGCGCCGACCTCGTGCGCAAGTCGCGGCCGGCGATGCCGGCGCTTCTAAAGGCCGAACCCAAGGACTGCACGATCGATCTCGCGCGTACCGCGATGATCGTGGTCGATATGCAGAACGACTTCTGCCATCGCGACGGCTGGCTCGCCTCGATCGGCGTCGATGTCGCGCCGGCGCGAGCGCCGATCGCGCCGCTGGTGCGCCTGCTGCCGGCGCTGCGCGCCGCCGACCTGCCGATCGTCTGGGTCAACTGGGGCAATCGGCCGGACCGCCTAAATCTCAGCCCGGCGCTGCTGCACGTTTACAATCCGACGGGTGCCGGCATCGGTCTCGGAGACCGAGTGCCCGAGACTGGCGCGCGCGGTGCTGGAGAAGGACAGCTGGTCAGCGGCGATCGTCGACGAGCTCGCGCCGCGCCAAGTCCGACATCCGCGTCGACAAGCACCGCATGTCGGGCTTCTGGGACACGCCGCTCGACAGCATCCTGCGCAATCTCGGCGTGACGACGCTGCTGTTCGGCGGCGTCAACGCCGATCAGTGCGTGCTGCACACCTTGGCCGATGCCAATTTCCTCGGCTACGACACGCTGATGGTCGGCGACTGCACGGCGACGACGTCGCCGCCTTCTGCTGGGAGGCGACCGTCTATAACGTCAAGCAGATCTTCGGCTTCGTCGTGAACTCGGCCAGCATTCTCGAGGCCCTGGCCAAGGCGAAATGAGCGGCGAGGTCGTGCCGCCCGAGACCTTGTCGATGCACACGCGTGATGGCGTGCGCCTCGACGCCGATCTCTATCGCCCGGCGGGCAGCAGGGCCGTTTCCCGTTCTGCTGATGCGCCAGCCCTATGGCCGCAAGATCGCCTCGACGGTCGTCTATGCCCATCCGAGCTGGTATGCCGCGCACGGCTACATGGTGGTCATCCAGGACGTGCGCGGGTCGGGCACCTCCGAAGGCGAGTTCAAGCTGTTCGAGCACGAGCGCGAGGACGGCGCCGATGCGCTGGCCTGGGCCGCCGCGCTCGAAGGCTGCAACGGCCGGATCGGCATGTATGGCTTCTCCTACCAGGCGGCGACGTCAGCTGCTGGCGCTGGCCGGCGCGCTCGATGCCGGCGGACCGACGCCTGCTGCGCTCTGTCCGGCGATGATGGGCTGGGACGTTTATTCCGACTGGGCCTACGAGGGCGGGGCGTTCTGTCTCGCGGGCGGCATGTCGTGGGCGCTGCAGATGGGCGCCGAGCGTGCGCGGCTGGCGGGCGATGTCGCGGCCTTCACGGCGATGCGCGCCGCCGCCCGCAATCTGCCAATCAACGAGGAGGTCACGGCCCGGCCGGCCGTGCTGCAGCGCTACAAGGCCTACACGCACTATGCCGACTGGATCGGCAATCCAAAGCCGGGCGGCTATTGGGAACGCATCTCGCCCAAGGCGGCACTGGCCGGCCGCACCGGCGACGTGCCGATGCTGCACGTCGGCGGCTGGCACGACCAGATGCTTTTGGGCACGCTCGGCGCCTTCAAGGCAATGGCGGCATCGCGCGCGGCGCAGCGATTGATCGTCGGACCATGGCCCCACATTCCCTGGGCCGCCAGCCCGGTCGACGACGAGCAGCTGCGCTGGTTCGACCGTTTCCTGAAGGATCGCGACAACGGCGTCGATCGCGAAGCGCCAGTGCAGCTGTTCGACCTTGGCGCAAAGACGTGGCGCGGCTTCGCCGCGTGGCCTGATCCCCCGCCGCAAGCCTGGTACATCGCAAGCAGTGGCCTTGCCGCCGCAAGCACCAAGAACGGCCGGCTGGTGCGCGAGCCCGCAGGCGGCAAGCGTCGATACGCTGGTGCACGACCCTTGGCGGCCCGCGCCGTCGCTCGGCGGCGGGCAGGAGCGCAGCGCCCTCGACGATCGGGCGGACGTCGCCTGCTACACGTCGGCGCCGCTTGCCGGCGCCGCTGAGACTGGCGGGAAACGTGCAGGCGGAAATCCACGTCGACGCCGATCAGCCGACGCACGATATTGCCGCCATCCTAAGCCAGGTCGCGCCCGACGGCCGGGCGATCGTGCTGACGCAGGGTTACCTGCGGATCGTCGACGCGCGCAGCCCAGGACCGCGGATGGTCGAGATGCGCGCCTTGTGCGCGACCGTCCCGGCCGGCGCGCGCGCTCCGCCTCTCGCTGCAGGCCGCATCCTTTCCGGCGATGGCGATGAACCCGGGAACAGGCGCCAGCGACGGCGAGGCGCGGCCGTTCGACTCGCGCATCATCACGCTCGCCATCCATGGCGGCGTGACACGGCCCACGCGAGTGCTCTTGCCGGTGGAGAAGTCTGATGCGCGTGATGGTGGTTTATGCTCATCCGGTCGAGGCAAGCTTCAATGCGGCGATCCATCGCGTCGTCGTCGAGACGCTGCGCGGCCGTGGCCACGAGGTCGATGACTGCGATCTCTATGCCGAAGAATTTTCCCGCCATCATGAGCCGCGAGGACCGGCTGCTCTATCACGACATCCCGGCCAACCGCGCGCTGGCCAAGCCCTGGATCGAGCGGCTCGAGGGGGCCGAGGCGCTGGTGCTGGTCTTTCCCACCTGGGTGTTCGGGCCGCCGGCGATCCTGAAGGGTTTCCTGGAGAAGGTGTTCGTGCCCGGCGTGGCCTTCCAGCTGGTCGACGGCAAGGTGCGCGGTGCCTTGCGGCATCTCAAGCGCGTGGGCGGCGTCTCGACCTACGGCGGCACGCGCTGGCGCGCCCTGTTGGCAGGCGATCCTCCGCGCAAGATCTTCACCCGCGTGCTGCGCGCCTATGTCGGCCGCGCCGTCCCGATCACGTTCCTGGGCTGCTACGACATGAACCGCAACCAGGAGCCCGAGCTCAAGGCATTCCTCGAACGGGTCCGCGCGGCTTATTCGATCTGGTAGCTATTCGGCGGCGAGCTTCGGCTGTGTAGTGCCGGGTCTGCTCGGTCTCGCCGTGCGCCGCCAGGAGCTCGAGCAGCATGCGCCGCATCAGCAGGCCGGGCTGGTCCGACGGCATGTGCCGTTCGACGCCAGCAATGTTCATGTCGAGCGGCACGTCGAAGTCGGTGCCCTCGAGGATCTCGCGATCTTCCTCGGTCACGCGCCGGTCGAAGGCGATGATGTCGGCGGCCTTGGCCTCTGCCTCGGTGTCGTTGCGGAAGCAGAACTGGACGACCTGGCAGGCGCCGTCGGCGACCGGCGTCGCCGCCGTGACGATGATGTGGTCGAGACCGCTCGGGTAGCGGATGTGCAGCCGGCGCACGAAGGGCATGTACCAGGTGGAGGTCGAATGACGCACCGTCGCTGGCATTCGGGTCGCGCAGGTTCTTCTTCTGCAGCTCGTTGTTCAGCACCGGCAGGTCCGAGCGCGGGAGACGAAGCCGTAGTCGAAGCGTTCGAGCGTGCGCGGCGGCGGCTCGGGGTTGTTGATGTCGCCGAAAGTGTTGCGGTGCACGAAATGGATGTGCGCGTTGTCGAAGCTGTTCTCCATCAGCCTGAGGCCCGCGCAGTTCCAGCGCTCGTAGAACTGGTCGATGCGGCGGTAGCCGGCATCGCTCTCCTCGGGCCAGTCGGGGATCGGCGCCAGCGGCTCGTCGAGCGCCACCCAGACATGGCCATAGCGCGCCTCGCAGGCGAAGCTCTGCACCGCCGGTCCTTTCAGTCCGTTCGAGTCGGGCCGCTGCGGCACGCGCACGCAGGCGCCGCTACTGTCGTAGGCCCAGCCGTGATAGGGGCAGACTATCGCGTTGCCGTCGACCCAGCCTTTGCTGAGCGCGGTCGAGCGATGCGGACAGCGGTCGACCATGGCGCGTGTAGCGGCCGGCGGCGTCCTTCCACAGCACGATCTTCTCGCCCAGCAGGGTGAAGGGTTGCGGCCCTTGGTCGAGCATCGCCACCGGCATGACCGGATACCAGAAGCGGCGCAGCACGGGTTGGCGGTTGTTGAGCATCGGTGGCCCCGTTATTCGGCGGCGGAGGCGAGCGCCTGCGGCACCGGGCCGTGCGGCGCACCTCCGCTTCGCCATGTTCGGCCAGCAGCTTCGCCAGCATGCGCCGCATCTCAAGGCCCGGCCGGTCGGTCGGCATGTGCAGCTCGCCGGTCATCGAGAGCGGCACGTCGCGGTCGCACGCTTCGAGGATCGCCATGTCCTCGTGCGTGACCTGGCGGTCGAACTTGATCAGGTTCTCGGCCGGCGCGTCGCTTTCGCTGTCGGTGCGCAGCAGGAACTGGATGACCTGCGACTGGCGGTCGTCGATCGGCGCCGTCAGCGTCATGATGATGTGCACGAGGCCGTTGGGGTAGGTGACCTTCATCTTGCGCGAGAACGGCATCCACCAGGTCTTCTCGTACTGCCGGATGGTGCGGTCCGAGGCGATGCCGAGATTGCCTTTCTGGATGTCGGGATTCTTCACCGGCACATCGGCATACATGACGAAGCCCGCGGGATCCGGCTCGAGCCGCGGCTGCACCGGCTCGGGCTCGTCGACGATGCCGAAGCTCTCCTTGTGCACGAAGGCGAAGTGGGCGTTGTCGAAGCTGTTCTCCATGATGCGCAGGCCGGGCGCCTGCCAGGGCTCGTAGAACTCGAAGACGCGTCGATAGGCGGGATCGTCGTACTCGGGCAGCTCGGGGATGTCGCGCAACGGCTCTTCCAGCGCAACCCAGACGACGCCATGGCGCTCACGGCAGCGGAACGCTTCGACGGCGATACCCCTGCCCGGCTCGCTCGCCAGGCTTGTAGTCGGGGCGCTGCGGGATGCGCACGCACTTGCCGTCCGCAGCATAGGTCCAGCCGTGATAGGGGCAGACGATGTTGCCGCCGTCGAGCCAGCCCTTGCTGAGGGTGGCGGTGCGGTGACAGCAGCGATCGATCAGCGCCGTCGCCTTGCCGTGCAGCATCGCGAAACAGCACGAGCCGCGTGCCGAGCAGGGTGAAGGGCACGGGCTGGTCGGCGAGCCGGTCGGCCGGGATCACCGGGTACCAGAAGCGGCGCAGGATTTTCTGTTGGGTGACGAGCATCGGACGCTTCCTTACTTACACCGATGATGCCGTTTTAGGCCTGCCTACAAAATGGGCAACGGAGCAAGGGGGGTGTGGTGAGAAAATGAGACTCGGCCACAAAAGCCTTATGCCACCGGCGTCTAAGGCGTCTCACGGGGGTGAGAATCCAGTGAGAATTCGTCTCCGATCCAGGCCTTCATTTTCCCCGGATTGAGCAGGCCCTGCGGGTCGTTCTGGCGCTTGAAGGCGAGTTGCGCGGCATCGACGGTCTTCATGCCGCCGTCCTCCAAAATAAAGGTGTGCGGGTCGGCCACCGGCAACGCCGTTGGCCTCCAGCCAGCCGATGATCTCGTAGAGGCGCTTCTCGCTGGTGAAGCGCACGAGCTGCAGGCCGAAGGCGGCGACATGGCCGTCGAAGCGGGTGAACTCCAGGTGCATCGGTGTCTCGTCGCCGAAGGTGGCGATGGTGCGCGCGATCTTGTCGAGATAGTCCGGCCCGTTGAACAGGCATTGCAGGTAGGTGATCGTGCGGTCGGACTTCAGCGCCCACAGCGTGGTGTGGTTCCAGGTGAACTCGTAGAGCGGCGGGATGTCGTCGCTCTCGCTTGCCATAGGGCGCTCGAAGACGATCGGCCGCCCATCGTCGGCGGCGAGCGCGGCAAAGGGCTCGCGTGAACTGTCGGCAATCATGCACAGCACGATGGCCTGGCCTTGCGGCATGTGAGGCAGCAGCGGCTTGAAATATTGTGCCGTGCTCCAGTCGAACGCCGTGATCAGCTTCTTGATGACGCCGTCGGCCTCGCCCAGCGCGTTGCCGAAGGCGGTCGCGCGGCCGATATCGGCGAAGGCCACCAATGTCTCGTGCCACGGCCAGGCGCGGGCGAGCGGCAGCTCGAGCTCGGTAATGATGCCGTTGGTGCCGTAGGCATGGACCGCTGGCATCACGTCGTCGCCGGCAAGCTCCAGAACGCGCGGCTTGGCCTCCATGGTGATCACGCGCAGCGCCCAGCACGTTGCCGCGATTGCGCAGGCCGCCGAACTGGACCGAACCCACGCCGCCCGAGCCGCCGGCGATGAAGCCGCCGATCGTCGCGGTGCGGCGCGTCGAGGGATGGAAGCGCAGCTCCCAGCCCTGCGGCAGGCTTTTGCCTCGAGGTCGATCAGTTTCAGGCCGGCCTGCACGCGCGCCACGCCGTCCTTGAGCCACAGGAAGCGGTCGAGGCGGCTGAGATCGAGCACGATGCCGCCCTGAAGCGGCATCGCCTGGCCGTAGTTGCCGGTGCCGGCGCCGCGCGGCGTGACGGCAATGCGATGGGCATGGCAGTAAGCCAGGGTGCGCATCGACCTCGTCTTCGTCGCCGGGCAAACCACGAGATCGCCGCGCACACCCTTCAGCTTCTCGTTCAGCACCGGCGAATACCAGAAGAAGTCGCGGCTCTTCTGCCGCACCAGCGCGCGGTCGGCGATGCACTCGATCGGCGCGAGATCCGCCGCGACCTAGCTCCAGTCGAGGTGTCCTAGGGCTCATGCCGCCGTCCATCGACTCATCTTGCCGGGATTGAGCAGGCCCTGCGGATCGGCTTCGCGCTTGAAGGCGAGCTGCAGGTCGGCGGACAGCACGCGCGCGCCCTTGTCCTCCAGGATGTAGCTGTGCGGGTTGGAGAGCTGGATGCCGAGCGAGTCGAGGCCGCGCACGATCTCCCACAGCCGCTCGTCACTGGTGTAGCGCACGACCTGCAAGCGAGGAGCAATTGGTGCGGCCCTGGCGGCGCTGGAACTCGGCGTGCGCCATGACCTCTTCGCCGAACATCTCGTGCGAGGCGATCAGCGCCTCGACATTGGCGCCGAGCGGGAAGAGCGTCTGCAGGTAGGTGACGGTCTTGTCGACCTTGAGCGCCTGCAGGGTCGTGTGGTTCCAGGTGTATTCGAAAAGCGGCGGCAGCGCCCTGCTCGGCGTAGGGCCGCTCGAGCGTGACCGTGCCGCCGTGTTCGCTGCACGAGGCTGCGCACGGACGCGCGCATTGGCGGCCGCGACCATGATCATGACGACGTGCTTGCCCTGCGGGCAGGGCGCCGTCGAGATTGCGGAAATAGCGCGGCAAGCGGCCAGGCGAACAGGCTGTCCAGCTTGAGGAAGATGCCGTCGGCTTCGCCCAGCGCCTGAGCGAAGCGGGCAGCCACGGCGAATTCGTCGAACGCCGCGACCATCTCGACCCAGGGATAGGCGGGCGCCAGCGCGAGCTCGACCTCGACCACGATGCAGGTCGTGCCGTAGGCGTGCAGCGCCTTGCCGATGTCGGCGCCGCGCAGTTCGACAACGTCGCGGCGTCGGTCTCGCAGGTCACGACCTTCATGCCGAGCACCGAGCCCGCGTCGCGCAGCTGGCCGTAGCGGATCGAGCCCACGCCCGCCGCGCCGCCGCTGACAAAGCCGCCGACCGTGGCCTGGCGCCGCGTCGAGGGGAACATGCGCAGCTCCCAGCCCTGCTTCTGGCATTGCAGGTCGGCGTCGCCCAGCTCACGCCGGCCTCGAAGCGCGCCCGGTCGCGCGAGATCGAACAGCGTGCGGTCGAGCTCGCCATGTCGAGCAGCACGCCGCCCTTGAGCGGCACCATCTGGCCGTAGTTGCCGGTGGCCCCGCCGCGCACGACCAGCGGCACGGCGAAGCGTGCGCAGGCGGCGGCGACGCGGACCACGTCGTCGACGGAGTGCGGCACGACGATCAGGTCGGCCGCCTTGCCGTCCAGCTCGCGCTTGAGAATCGGCGAGTACCAGTAGAAGTCGCGACTGCGCTGGCGCAGCAGCACCGGCGATGTCGATCAGCTCCAGCCCGTCGAGGGCGGCGCGGAAGGCGGGAGAGGCTGCGATCGTCACTCGGTCAGGTCCAGAACGCGATCGAGCTCGCGATAGTCGGGCAGCGACGTGTCGATCGCCCTGCCCGCCCGCAACACGACGCGGTCGGCCTGGCTGCGCGACAGCATCTCCGACATGAAGCGCGCCGACAGAAGCACGAGATCGGCCGGTGCGCCCGCTTTCAAGCCGGCCGTATTGCTTCAGGCCCATCACTGATGCGGGCACGGACGTGAAGGCGCTGCGGCCAGTCGCCGAACGGGATGGTCGAGATGGGCGATGCGCGTTGCCTGCGTCACGACCTCGAGCATGTCGTGGTCGCCGAAGGCGTAGAACGGATCGCGGCAATTGTCCGAGGCGATCGACGAGCGCGATGCCTGCGCTCCCTGATCTCGTGCAGCAAGGTCACGCCGCGCCAGCGCGGCGTGCGCCTGGTGCCGCGTCCCTGGAGGTACATGTTGCACATCGGCAGGCTGACGATGGCGATGCCGGCGTCGGCCACGGCCTGCATGGTCTGCGTCGACATGCGCGTCGTCCTGCACGGCGAGCGAGCAGCAATGGCCGCATTGGATCCGGCCCTTGAAGCCGAGCCGCCGGGCCATGCGCGGCGATCTCGATCAGCGCCTGGGCGCCGGTATCGCCGCTCTCGTCGACATGCAGGTCGAGGTCGAGGCCGCGCTCGATGGCGAGCCGGAAAATGTCGCTCGAGCGAGATCGCAGAATTCGGGCGGCAAGGCGTCGTGACCGCCGCCGCTCAGCGGGTGACCGTGCCGAGGATGCCGCCCGGCATCGGCGACGACGTCGGCCAGGTGCTCGCCCTGCGGCTCGGCGAAGAAGTCCATCGGCATCAGGCTTACCGCCTGGAGTTCGACGCGGCCCGCCCAGGCGGTCGCGTAGTGCTGCCATGCACCGGCCAGGAGATGTCGGCCTGCGGCGCCTGGCTGTCGAGGTGCGTGCGGACGGCGACGGTGCCCTGCGCGAAGGCGCAGCGCAGGCCGAACTCCATGCGCTGCGCGCACATCGTCCGCCGACCAGCGGGCCGCGCGGTCGCTCGAGCGTCGTGCTGGCGGCGCCCAGGAAGCTGCCGTCGGGGTTGGGCGAGCGCGGCCAGATATGGCCCTTGTCGAGATGGGTGTGGATGTCGACGAAGCCGGGCCACACCAGGCCGCCCTTGAGATCGACTGCGCCGGCGGGCGCGCTGCCGCGTGGCGCGAGGCGGGCGATGCGGCCGTCGCGAATCTCGATGTCGAGGCGTACCAGGCCCTCGAAGTCGGGCGGGCCGAGGTCGCTCTGATCGGCCAGAGCAGGCCTGGGCGCGCGCATCGGCCAGCCAATAGTGCGGGCGTTCGGGCACCGCGACATGGCCGATCCGCCTCATCTCAGTTCTCCCGTCGCATGGCGCTCTCGTGCCAGCGCCGCAGCAGCAGGTGCGAGATCAGGCTCAGCACCAGGAAGATGATGATGCCGGTCATCGAGACCATGACGAGGGCGGCGAACATGCGCGGGATCTTGAGCTGATAGCTCGCCTCGAGGATGCCGGAAGGCGAGGCCCGAGGCCGGTGCCGCCAGAGCCGGCGACGAACTCGGCGACCACCGCGCCGATCAGCGCCAGGCCGCCCGAGATCCGCAGCCCGCCCAGGAAATAGGGCAGGGCGGCCGGCAGTCGCAGGTAGCGCAAGCGTCTGCCAGCGGCTGGCGCCATAGAGCTGGAACAGGTTGACCAGATTGTGGTCGGCCGAGTTGCAGCCCGAGGATGGTGTTGGACAGGATCGGGAAGAAGGCGACGATCCAGGCGCAGATCAGCAGCGCAGCATGCGTGTTGTTGACCCAGATGATGATCAGCGGCGCGATCGCCACGATCGGCGTCACCTGCAGGATGATGGCGTAGGGAAAGAGCGACAGCTCGAGCCATTTCGACTGCGTGAACATGATCGAGAGCACGCCGCCGATGGGCACGGCGGCGAGCAGGCCGAGGCCGGTGATCTCGCAGCGTGATCGACAGAGCGAGCCCGACAGGGTGCCCCAATCCGTGACCAGCGTGCTGCAGGATGCGGATCGGGCCCGGCAGGATATAGGGCGGGATGTCGGCTGAGCGCACGACGAACTCCCAGAGCCCAGCGCCACGAGCGACCGATCACCAGCGGTGCCACGATCTTCTGCCAGCCGCGTACCGGTGAGGCCGAGCCAGCGCCGCTCCTCGACGAAGACCGGGCGCGCCTCGGCGTCGGTGCCGTCGCCGCGCAGCTGCGGATTCGCGCGACATGCCGGTCATGCTGCGATGGCCTCCTGCAGCCTGGCCGAGACGACGCGGCAGAGCTGCGGCATAGTCCGGCGACGTGCGGAAGGCGGCGTCGCGCGGATAGGGCGCGCCGGTCTCGAGATCGGCAATCACGCGGCCGGGCCGCGCCGCCATGACCACGATGCGCTGCGGACAGATAGACCGATTCGAAGACCGAGTGGGTCACGAAGACGACGGTGAAGCGACTTGCTGCGCCCACAGCGCGAGCAGGTCGTCGTTGAGCTTGTGGCGGGTGATCTCGTCGAGCGCGGCGAACGGCTCGTCCATCAGCAGAATGCTGCGGCTCGGTGACCAGGGCGCGGGCGATCGAGACGCGCATCTTCATGCCGCCCGACAGCTCGCGCGGATAGGCGTTCGGCGAAGGCGCTCCAGCCCGACCAAGCCGAGCGCCTCCTCGGCCCGCTGCGCGGCCTCGCGCACCGGCTGCGCGCTTGAGCTTGAGCGGCAGCAAGACGTTGTTGAGCGCCGTCGCCCAGGGCATCAGCGTCGGTTCCTGGAAGACGAAGCCGAGCTCGCGCTGCGGCTGGCCGCGCCAGTCGTGCGTCGACGGTCGGCCAGTCGATGCGTGCCGGCGCTCGGTTCGCCGAGGCCGGCGATGATGCGCAGCACCGTGGACTTGCCGCAGCCCGACGGGCCGAGCAGGCTGACGAACTCGCCTTCGCGCAGGTCGAGGTCGATGCCCGTGACGGCGATCGTGCCGTTGCCGAAGCGCTTGGTGACACCGCTGGAGCTGGACCAGCGGGCTGCGCCGCGGCCGCCGACCACGGCTTGCGCGCCGCGGTGTCGACTGCCGATCTGCATCAGGCCTTGCCCACCCCCTTGTTGACGAATTCGAGCGTGTAGCCCTTCTTCGGATCGAGTGCCCTGGGCAAGCACGCCGACATCGGCCATGGACTTGTAGAAGCGCGACCAGCGCGCGTCGGTCATGGCGCCGATGCCGAGCGTCAGGGCGTCGCCCGACATCGACGATGCCGCTCTCGTTCATCACCTTGATCGCGTAGGCGATCTTGTCGTCGGTCATGTCGGGATTGTCCTTCTTGATCAGCGCATTGGCCGCTTCGATCGCCGGGCCGCCCTTGAGATATTGCGCCCAGCCTTCGAGCGTAGCGCTGACGAAGCGTTGCACGAGATCTTTCTTCTCGCTGGCGAGTTTCTTCGAGAGGGCGATCGTGGTGTTGTAGTTCTCGAAGCCCGCATCGGCAATGCAGCATGGGCACCGGGTCGGACGCCAGCCTGGCGCGATGCGCGTAAGGCTCCGACGAGATGAAGCCCTGCTGCACGAGATCCTTGTCGGCGAGGAACGGCGCCAGGTTGAAGGTGTAGGGCTTGATCTGCTCGTCGTTGAGGCCGTACTTGGCCTTGAGGAAGGGCCAGTAGGTGACGCGCCCGACGGCGCCGACGAGGATGGTCTTGCCCTTGAGCTTCTCGAAGCTGTCGATGCCGACGCTCTTGTGGGCGATCAGGACCTGCGGGTCCTTCTGGAAGATCGCGGCGACGCAAGGAACGGCAGGTCCTCCTTGGCGTAGTTCAGCGCCTCGAGCCCGCTCGACATGATCAGGTCGACCCGGCCGCCCATCAGGAGCTGCGACGTTGCTGACCTGCGGGCCGCCCATGCGCAGGTCGCAGTCGATGCCGTATTTCTTGTAGATGCCCGCGGCGACCGCCTGGTAGAAGCCGCCATGCTCGGCCTGGGCGCGCCAGTTGGTCTGGTAGCTCACCTTGTCCAGGGTCTGGGCGCTGGCCGTGCGGCCCGGAAGTTGATCAGTACCGAGCCTGCCGCGGCCCCTGCCAGCCCCAGCGCAGCGCGGCGGGACAGGCGATATCGCGTCATGGTCATGATGGGCCTCCCGTCTTTTCAGGGGCAAAAACGCAATTGCCGTGCCACCCCGGCGGCGCCTGCCTATTTCTCGCTCAGGGGCCCGGTTTCAGGTTGGACAGCGGATAGCGGTTGATCTCGTCCAGCAGCCTCACGAACGGCCGGGCGCTGTGCTCGACCAGCTGCTGGCCGCGCTCGGCATCGGCGTCCAGCGCGTTGCCGCAGGCGCCGGGCACGCTGAGATCCTGGGTCTCCCAGCCGAAGCCGACGCGGCCTTCGGGGGTCAGGATGTCGTACTCGCCCTCCATGTCGAGCGAGTGCGGGCGGAAGTTGGCCAGATGCTCGCGCCGCACCAGGTCGGGGCGGAGGTGCATCATGATCGATGTCTCGACCGAGCCGCCATGGATGCCGTGCTTCAACTCGGATTCGGGAAACAGGCCCGGGCGGCCGCCCGAGCGCATAGGTGCCGCAGGTCACCACGAACATGTCGCGCCGCACGCGCAGCTCGCGCGCGACGATGTCGGCGATCTGCGGCTGTCCGCCATGGCTGTTGAACAGCACCATCTTGCGCACGCCGGCGCGCGCCACGCTCTCGCCGATCTCGGTCCACATGTGGATCAGCGTCTCGGCCGAAGCGTCAACGTGCCGGGATAGGAGATGTGCTCGTTCGATTTGCCGACCGGCATGGCCGGCAGGACGGTGACCGGCAGCTCGTCCGGCAACAGTTCCAGCGTGCGCGTCGAGCACGCCGCGATTGATGGCGGTGTCGACCTCGACCGGCAGGTGCGGACCATGCTGCTCGATCGCCGCCACCGGCAGGATGGCGATCGCCCCGCCATGTCGGTTTGCTGGAAGTCCGGGTGGTCATCTCCACCCATTGCCGTCGAAGCCGACTGACCATCGCTATCCTCCTCTCGACCTCTCTCACTTCGCTCTGTACCCTCCGAGCGCGGCAGCACTCGTGTCGCGCCCGAGCTTCATGCGCTCGCAATGCCGCAGGAAGAGCGCGATGACGCCGGTGAGATTGCGTTTTTCGTCTGCGTGCGTATGGCGATCGTGAAGGAGAGATCACTTACCGCGATCATCTCGCCGCAGCCACAGCAGAGGTCGCGCAAGCCCAGCAACGCCATGGCTTATTGGCGGGGTGCGTGGAGTTTTGCGGTGGAAACGGGTTTGGCGCCGTGCCAGCAGTCCAGTCTCGGGGCATT
>CAVWKP010000026.1:0-13624 GCA_963755595.1 uncultured Alphaproteobacteria bacterium
GCCGCGCCACACGAACCACATCGCCAGCAGGCCGAGCGTCGCGAATGTCACGAGATAGATCGTGCCCAGGATCGGATGCGCGGCCACCAGATCGCCGAGCCCGACGAAGATCGCCAGCCCCCTGTGCAGCAGCGACGCCATGCGTCGATTTCCCCCAACGATTCGGCAGCCACTGTCTGTGCCGCCCCCCGATAATCCGATACTCTCGCACGCTGGCCGGTGGAACTGGCCATCGGTCGCAGGCGCAAGAGCAACAACAACGTGCCGTGCGCTCGAATCTGGGGAGGTTCACAAACGATGAAGCGTGAGAATTTGCATTGGGGGGAGTGGGCTTGGCGTTCGCCTGGCTGAGCGACGCTCCGGAATTGCGCGCGGCGAGCACGGCGCGGGCACGAGGTAACCTCACCGACCTCGTCCTGCTGCTGGTCGGCAGCGGCGCCTTCCTGGTCACCGTCATCCTGTGGCTCGACAACGCGCAGGCGGGCCTGACGGGTAACGGCATGTACAAGAGCCTGGAGCTCAAGGCCTGGATCGCCGATCCCGCCCATGCCCCGCTCTACCCGTCCAACTACTTCTTCTATCCGGTCTATGGCGCGCTGTGCCGACTGCTCGACCTGCTCGGCGTCTTCGCCGGCGACCCGCGGCGGCAGCTCACGATCCTGAACGCGGCGAGCGCCGCGCTTTGCCTCGGCGTGGTCTATCTTCTGGTCCGTGCGCTGACCGGCGACCGCTGGGTTGCGTGGATCGCCGCGCTCTTTCACCTCGCCTCCAGCTACGTCCTGCTGCTCGCCATCAGCAACGAGGACATCATGCCGAGCTACACGATCACCTTCGCCGCCATGGCGCTGGCCGGCGTGTGGTTCGCGAAGCCGACGGCGGGGCGGGTGATCGTCGTCTCCGTCCTGTTCAGCATCGGCTGGCTGTTCGAATGGCGGCTGATGTTTCCCACCCTGCCCGCCCTGCTGGCAGCGCTATGGTTGTGCGAGAGACGGCCGGCGGCGCGGCTCGGCTGGATCGCATTGCTGCTCGCCGGCATGGTGGCGACAGCGAGCGTCGCTGCCTGGGCGTGGCGCGGTCATGTCGGCGCGGTCGGCCCGTTCGAGCTCTTGTGGACGGGCAAGGGCGTGCACTCGGCCTGGGCGGGTTTCAACTGGGCCAAGGTCGGCTATCTGTGGGACGGGCTCGCGGGCTACCTGCTGGGCACGGCAATCACCTGCATCGAGGCCATTCCGGGCTGGGATGCCTGGCGGTACATCGCCTGTGGCGCGATGCTCGTGATCGCAGGTGTGGCGCTGATCATGCTGTGGCGGCAAAAGGACGACACCCGCTCGCGCGCCCTCGTCGCGGTGTTCGGCGGCACGTTCGTGGCAGGCGAGGTCTTCAACCTCTACTCCCAGCCGCAGGATCCGCAGATGCAGATCAACGTCATGGCCTGGCTAACGGTGGGCTGGGCGCTGGTGCTGGTGGCGGCGCGCGACCGCTGGGGCCGTCGCGGGCTCGCCGCGCTGGCCGGCCTGACGGTGGCGCTGCTGGCCTACAACGTCGGAAGCCTGGTACCGCTGCGCGGCCGCGACACCGCCTGGCAACAGTCGCTCGAGGTCATCGAACGCCGGGCAGATCCGGCGCGCACGGTCTTCCTGATCCACGATTTCGACTGGATGAAGGCCTATGCCTCGCTCTACTGGGGCCCCGAGGAGTCCGGCACCGATGCGCTCGGGCCCTCGCCGCAGAAGCTGCCCAAGTTCAAGTGGATTGGCTTTGCCTACCAGCTGCTGCAGCATCCGGAATGGAGCACCGAGCAGCACGTCGCCGACCTGCGCCGGCAGATCGACCATGCCCTCGAACTTGGCTACGACGTGCAGGCAGTGCGAGTCTGGCGCATGGCGCTGCCGAAGCTTTCGGACGACACCGCCATGGTGGCCGACCGGCGTTGGCTTTCGGAAATGCGCGCGATGCTCCATCGCGACTACATCTCCATCGCGGCCTTCGACGATCCGACCGTCGGTGCAATCGACCGCCTGCAGCGCAAGCCCGGACGCTGACATGCGGCATGCCGTCATCCGCGACGGCGCGTTGTCCGGCGAGGATACCGCGACGGACGTACCGTGGTGGAGCTTCACCAAGACCGTCATCGCCGCAGCAGCCCTTGCCCTGGCACGCGACGGTCGCCTCGCCCTCGACCGGTCGCTGCCCGGCGGTTACACGTTGCGCCAGCTCCTGCAGCACCGCGCCGGCCTGCCCGACTATGGCCCACTGGCCGCGTACCATGCGGCAGTCGCGCGCCACGAGGATGCTTGGCCCGCCACCCTGCTGCTCGAGCGCGCCAATGCCCAGCGCCTGATCTATCCGCCCGGCACAGGCTGGGCCTATTCCAATATTGGCTATCTCTTCGTGCGGCGCCTGATCGAAGAGACCACGGGCGAACACCTCGGCGCCACGCTCAGCGCGCTCGTCCTGCAGCCACTCGATATCGGGCACGCCCGCTTTGCCGCAACGCGGGCCGACCTTGAGGGCGTCACGGGCGTGAGCGACTACGATCCGGGCTGGGTCTATCACGGACTAGTGGTGGGCCCGCTGGCTGACGCCGCCCTCCTTCTGCACCGGCTGATGACGGGCAAGCTGCTGCCGCCTCATCTGCTGTCGGCCATGTGCACCAGGCATCCGCTTGATGTGCCGACCGCCGGCCGTCCCTGGCTGGCGCCGGGCTACGGCCTCGGCCTGATGACCGGCAACATCGCTGGCGGCGGCATCGTCGCGGGCCACACCGGCAGCGGTCCCGGATCAGTGGTCGCGATCTATCACGCGCTCGAGGGCCCGCACGTCTGCACCGCCGCGACGTTCCTGCCGGGCGACGACCAGGGCGCCGTCGAAAGCGGCTGTTTCGCGCTGTTACACGGCTGAGCTACATCGTGGCTAGCTGGATCCGTCGCTCGTCCAGGCCGACCGAGCGAGCGGTCTCGACGATGGCGGCCCAAGTGTCGTCGGGCAGCGGCACGCCTTCAGCCAGGCGCTTCTTGCGCATGCGGGCCTCGGGCTCGCCCGGCACCAGGATCTCACCGCCCGGCGCCGAGGGCCTAGAGCTCTTCACAAAGCCCACGTACTTGGCGATGTCCTTGGGAAAGAAGCCCGCCGGATCGAACACCTTGGGATCGAGGTAGAAAGACAGCATGCCGTTGGCGAAGCGGCCGCGCTTGGGGTCGGTGGCGCCGTTGCCGCTGAACGAGCCGCCCAGCATCTCGCACATGAAGGCGAGGCCCGAGCCCTTGTGGTCGCCGAAGGCCTGGATGGCGCCCGTGCCCTTGCTGTGGTCGCGCGGGCCGGTCGGCGTGTAGTCGCCATAGAGCAGGTGCGGGTCGTTGCTCGGCTTGCCGTCGGCTCCGATGAGCGCGCCCTCGGGAACCTTCTTGCCGCCCTGGCTCGCCACCAGCACCTTGCCCTCGGCCACGATCGAGGTGGCGAAGTCGAGCACCAGCGGATCCTCGCCCGGCCGCGGGATACCGACGCAGTAGGGCGCGGTCGAGAAGCGTCGGTCGACGCCGCCGTAGGGCGCCACCAGCACGCTGCCCGAGGCATTGACGAAATGGATGGAGACCAGCCCCTCCGCCGCCGCCATCTCGGCCCAGTCGCCGACGCGGCCGACATGCCCGGCGTTGCGCAGCGTCACGGCGCTGAGGCCGTTCGCCTTGCACTTGTCGATGCCGATGCGCACGGCCTGCGGTGTCACGGTTTGGCCGAAGCCATATTTGCCGTCGACCACGGCGATCACCGGCGTGTCGACCACGACCTCGACCTGCACGTCGGCCAGCACGGTGCCGGCCTTCTTCTGGCTCGCATAGCGCGGCACGCGCACCACGCCATGGCTGTCGTGGCCCGAGAGGTTGGCGCTCACCAGGTAGCGACCGATGCGGCCGCCCTCGTCCTTGGAGCAGCCGGCCGAAGCAAAGATGTCCGCGACGAAGGCTTCCAGCGCCTTCGCCTTGATGGTGACTGTCATGTCAGGACTTCGTGGTGCGGGCGAGGTTGGCGACGTAGCCGCGGTTCCAGGTGGGCGTGATCCAGACCTCGTTGATCGTCACATGGGCCGGCAGGCAGGCGACGTAGCGGATCAGGTCGCCGACATCCTCCGACTGCGCCATGCGCGCGCGCTCTTCCTTGCTGACCGGGATCGGCCGCTTGTCGAGGATGGGCGTCGCCACCTCGCCCGGGCAGACCACGCAGGAGCGGATGCCGTTGACGCATTCCTCCATGTTGATGGTGTGGCTCATCGCCACCACGCCGTGCTTGGCGGCGGAATAGGCGGCCCCCGACAGCGGGCTGGGCGTGCGGCCGGCCATCGACGAGGTGTGGATCAGCACACCGTCCTTGCGCTTGCGCATCATCGGCAGCACCGCGCTCGAGCAATAGAAGGCGCTCGACAGGTTGCCGTCGATCACCAGCTCGGCGCCGGCCGGGGTCAGCTGGCTCCACTTGCGCTCGAGGATGTTGAGGCCGGCGTTGTTCACCAGGATGTCGCAGCGGCCGAATTTCTTGTCGATGTCCTTGGCGATCCTGGTGACCGACGCCGCCTTCATCAGGTCGCCCGGCTTCACCACGGCCTTGCCGCCGGCCTTCTTGATGGTGGCCGCGGTCACCTCCAGCGGCTCCTTGCGCCGGCCGGTCAGCACCACAGTGGCGCCCTCCTTGGCTAACGCGATCGCCGCCGCCTGACCAATACCCGACCCAGCACCGGTCACCCAGGCGACCTTGCCCGTCAACGCAGCCATCGATGTCTCCTCTTGCGCTTCGATACGACGACTACAGGACCTTGCCGGTAGTGTCGTCGATCAGATGCATGTTGCTGAGGTCGGCCCTGAGCTTCATCGGCTGCAGAGCAACTGCCCCGGCATTGGGATTGACGCGGCCGCACACCTCGAAGCCGTTCAGGGTGAAGTAGACCAGCGTCTCCATGCCCATCGGCTCGACGACCTCGATCACCTGCTCGAAGTCGTGCTGGTTGGGCTCGCTGTGCGGACGGGTCTCCATGATGTGCTCGGGGCGCAGACCCAGCACCAGGTTGGGCTTCTTGGCGTGGCTCGTAGTAGCGGTTGGTGCGGTCCGCCGGCACCGGGAAAGAGAGCTTGTCGCTGATGCGGAGGCGCAGCGCCCCCGCCGCCTGCTCGAGCTGGCAGGGGATGAAATTCATGGCCGGCGAGCCGATGAAGCCCGCCACGAACTTGGTGGCCGGCGAATGGTAGAGGTCGTTGGGCGTGCCGACCTGCTCGATCAGGCCGGCATTCATCACCACCACGCGGTCGGCGAGCGTCATCGCCTCGACCTGGTCGTGGGTGACGTAGACCGTCGTGGTGCGCACCTTCTGGTGCACCTTCTTGATCTCGGTGCGCATCTGCACGCGCAGCTTGGCGTCGAGGTTCGACAGCGGCTCGTCGAACAGGAAGACCTTGGGGTCGCGCACGATGGCGCGGCCCATGGCGACGCGCTGGCGCTGGCCGCCCGAGAGCTGCTTGGGCTTGCGGTCCAGGAGCTCGGTGATGTCGAGGATCTGCGCCGCCTGCTTGACCCGCCGGTCGATCTCGTCCTTCGGCCGGCGCTTCAGCTTGAGCCCGAACGACATGTTCTCGTAGACGTTCATGTGCGGGTAGAGCGCGTAGTTCTGGAACACCATGGCGATGTCGCGGTCCTTGGGCGGCACGTCGTTCACGACGTCGCCGCCGATCGCGATGTCGCCGCCGGTGATCTCCTCGAGACCGGCGATCATGCGCAACGTCGTGCTCTTGCCGCAGCCCGAGGGACCCACCAGGACGATGAATTCCTTGTCGGCGATGTCGAGATCGACGCCGCGCACGGCGGTGACCTCGTCGTATTTCTTGAAGACCTTGCGCAACGTGACCTGAGCCATAATCCCCTGCCTTTAACCTTTGGTGGCGCCCGCCGTGAGGCCCGCGATGTAGTAGTCCATGAGGAAGGCGTAGATGATGAGCGGAGGTGCTGCTCCCAGCAGCGCGCCGGTCATGATCTGGCCCCAGTTGAAGACGTCGCCCTTGATCAGGGTCGTGACGATGCCGACCGGCAGAACCAGCTGGTCGGTCGAGGTGGTGAAGGCGAGCGGATAGAGGAACTGCGCCCAAGATACCGTGAAGCTGAAGATGGTCGCGGCGATGATGCCGGGCAGCGCCACCGGGATGAAGATCTTGGTCAGCGTCTGGAACCAGCTCGCGCCGTCGATCAGGGCCGCCTCGTCGAGCTCCTTGGGGATCGAGGCGAAGTAGCCGATCATGATCCAGGTGGCGAACGGCACCGACAGCGTCGGGTAGATGATGATCAGCGTCCACCAATGGTTCATCAGCTCGATGCCCGTGGTGTCGCGCACGAAGGAGAACATCTTGAACAGCGGAATGAAGAGCAGCGTGTCGGGGATCAAATAGGTCAGGAACACGCCGGTAGCGATCGTGGCCGACCCCCAGAATTTCATGCGGGCCAGCGCAAAGGCCGCCGTGACGCTGATCAGCATGGTGATCGCGACCACGCAGACCGACACCAGCGCCGAGTTGCGAAAGAAGATCAGGTATTGGTTGCTGCCCAGCAGCTCCTCGTAATTGCTGAGTGTCGGCGCGTAGACCCACCACGGATTCGTAACCGCCCCGATCTCGGTGCTGCTCTTCAGCGAGGTGATGAACATGTAGACCGGCGGCGTCAGGAAGAAGATCACGAACAGCACGAGGAAGAAGTACGACCAACGCAGCGCCCAGCGCCGGTCGCGGCTCATGCTGCGATACTTGATGCCCGGTCGGGAAGCGCCCGTGGCGATTGCTGCGTCGGCCATCAGACTTCACTCCCCCGCTTGGAGATGTCGCGCAGAATGAAGGTCGCCGCGACCGCCAGGATCGGCACCATGAACAGCGACACCGCAGCGCCCTGTGGAATGTCGCCGCTTTCGATGCCGACCTTGAAGGCCCAGGTTGCGAAGATCTGCGTGGCCGTCAGCGGGCCGCCCGACGTCAGGACTCGCACGATGTCGAAATTGGCGAAGGTCACGATCAGCGAAAACAGCGCAGTGATGGCGATGATGTTGCGCATCATCGGCAAGGTCACGTACCAGATGCGCTGCCACCAGGTGGCCCCGTCGATCGCCGCGGCCTCGTAGAGCTGCTCGGGCACCGACTTCAGCGCCGCCAGATACATGATCATGAAGAACGGCGAGCCGGCCCAGATGTTTACCAGGATGACCGAAAAGCGGGCCCAGCCGCTTTCGCCGGTCCAGGCGATATGGGGCAATCCGACATGCGCGAAGATCCAGTTGAAGGCCGAGTAGGACGGGTCGAACAGCCACAGCCAGGCGAGCGTGCTCATGGCAGGCGGGATGACCCATGGCACCAGCAGCATGCCACGCCACTTGCGCTGGCCCTTGGTCGGTATGTTGTGCACGAAGTGCGCGACCACGAAGCCGATGAATGCCTTGAAGATGACCGCCGTGATGGCGAACAGGCAGGACTGATAGACGATGTCCCAGAAGGTCTGCCGCTTGAGCAGGAATTCGAAGGTGCCGAGGCCGACGAACTTGGTCATCGACTTGTTCAGCGTCGACAGATAGACCGCGTAGCCCGCCGGATAGGCCACCAGGATAAGGATCAGCAGGATCAGCGGCAGTGCCATCAGGAAGGCGATGGTCGACTTGCGCTGCATGAGCTTGTGCAAGCCGGTGCGCCGGTCACCGGAGATGATGGTTGCACTTGGGGCGGCGATGTCTGCCATGGTCTGCTCCGTTCCCTGCCGGTGCCGTCTTACTTCTTTTCGAGTCTTCTTCCTACAAGGCGAGGACGCCGCCTTCCGGCGACGTCCCCCCATTTTCCTCAGCGCTAGTTGCGCATGAAGCCTTCGAGTTCGCCGGACGCCCAGTCCAGCGTCTTCTCCAGCGGCTCGCCCTTGAAGTATCGGACCGCCATCTGGGTCATGATGCCCTGGTTGTACATCTGCTCAGCGATCTTGTGCGGTGCGGGCGCACAGGCGACCGAGAGCGTCTGGTGATGGTACGGGTCGGGATAGTGGAAGAGCGTGCCCTTGGGCGGTCCCTCCTCGGCCCACACCTTGAACTTCGTCAGGTTCTCGAACGACGGCAAATCGTAGCCGCCCGCTCGCCACGACCATCGATTCCACGACGGGCGCTGTCGACAGATGCGCAAGCAGGCTCTTGGCCGCCGGCTGGTTCTTGCTGAAGTTCCAGATGCCCCAGAAGAACGGCAGGAACGGTCCGAAACGGCCCTTCGGTCCGGCCGGCATGCCATGCGTCCAGCAATTCTCGGCGACCTGCGGCGCATCGCGCTTGGCGACGGCCCAGGCGCTCGGCGGGTTCATGATCGAGCGCGCCCTGGCCCGATACCAGGAACTTGTTGTTCGAGGCGTCGTCCCATGCCGCCACGTCGGGCGGCAGCCACTGCATCAGCTTCTTGTAGTAGTCGAGGGCCTGGCGGACCTGGTCGTTCTTGAGGACGATCTCGCCCTTGGCGTCGACCATGACGGCGCCGAAACCGTGGAAAACCGCGCCGATCGTATCGACGTTGTCGGACGTCGTGCCGAGGCCGATACCGAACGGGTTGCCGCCCTTGGAGCAGGCTTCCGCCGCCTTGAGGAACGTGTCGAAGGTCCAGTCGGCGTCCTTGGGCTCGGCGCCGGCAGGATACATCGCCTGGACGTCGATGCCGGCATGCTTCTTCATGAGGTCGATGCGCGAGCACGGCCCCTTGAACTGGCTGCCGACGGTCGCCGGAAGGGCGAGCCACTTGCCGTCGACCTTGCCGAGATACTCGACCGTCGCATTGACCTTGCCGTTGTCCTTGACGAGCGATTCCATCAAGTCGTTGACCGGCACGAGCTGCTCGGAATAGCGCGCCGGCAGGAACGTGTTCATCGCCAGGATGTCGTGGCCCGACTTGGCCTGCGCCTCGGCGGCGGTGGTCAACAGGAGCTTGTTGCCCTGCGAAGTGATGAAGTCGATCGTGACGTCGACCTTCTCCTTCTCAGCCCACTCCTTGACCGCCTTTTCGGTGGCGCTGTTGGCGTTGGGCACCCAATGGTCCCAGAAGCCGACCGAAAGCTTGCCCGCGGCATGGGCGCCGCGCACGAACGGCGCCGCGACCAGGGCGGTCGAAACGGCGGCCGTACTCGCTACAAAACGACGACAACTCACTTTACTCGAAGCCATACTATTCCTCCTATTAGCCGTCCCGAAGACGGCCGTTCGTTACTTTGGCTCTCACCCGGAAGCCTTGCTGCGGATGCTATGCATAAGGCGGTACCCAAGCAATGCATTTTAGGATGGACGCACCGCCGCAGCTCAGGTTTGACAGGGTCCAGTTGCGCCGGAATGCTCCGCACGCAAAAACAGTGTGAAATCGCATGCCGGACGCTCCTGCTCCCAACTCGTGGCCTACCCCGAACCCATGGCTGGCCGCCGTCGAGCCCTCGCCCATCGGCGAGACCAAACGCTGGGTATTGGGCCGAACCTTTCCCACCGACCGCCCGCTCATTGATCTCAGCCAGGCCGTGCCGGGATATCCACCGGCGATGGAATTGCGGCGGCATCTTGGTGAGCTGCTGCTCGATCCCGCACTGCATGGCTACACGCCAATCCTCGGCCTGCCGTCCTTACGCGAGGATTACGCAGCGCATCTTTCTTCATTCTATGGCGCGACGATCGCGCCCGGCGAGGTCGGCATCACTTCGGGCTGCAACCAGGCCTTCTGCCTCGCCCTGATGAGCATCGCCAAGGCGGGCGACCAGGTGATCCTGCCCCGGCCGCACTACTTCAATCACGACATGTGGCTGCGCATGCAGGGCGTGGAGCCGGTGTCGCTCGACTTCCGGCCAGGCTCCGGCGCGGTGCCCAATGCGGAGGATGCCGAGAAATTGATCGGCCCCAGGACGCGGGCCATCGTCCTGATCTCGCCCAACAACCCGACCGGCGCTGTTTATCCCCGCGCCACCATCCACGCCTTCTTCGAACTCGCGAAAAAGCACAAGATCGCGCTGCTGCTCGACGAGACCTATAAGGATTTTCTGCCGGAAGGCGAGCGGCCGCACGAGCTGTTCAGCGATCCGGCGTGGCGTGGCACGCTGGTGCATCTCTACAGCTTCTCCAAGGTATTCGCGCTGACCGGCTATCGCGTCGGCGGCGTCACTGCAGGCGCTGGCCTGATGAGCCGAGATCGAGAAAGCGATGGATTGCGTGTCGATCTGCCCGCCGCGTCTCGGCCAGGAGGCCGCGCTCTATGGCCTGCGCAATCTGCTGCCCTGGGCGCGCAAGAATACCGAAGGCCTGAAGGCGCGCGCCGACCTGTTGGGCAACGGCCTTGCCCGCTCCAATCGCTGGCGACTGGTCAGCATCGGCGCCTACTTCGCCTACGTCGAGCATCCCTTCGCCGGCCAGCGCTCGATCGAGGTGTCGAAGAAGCTTGCCGACGAGGAAAACCTGCTCACCATCCCCGGCGACATGTTCGGCGCGGGCCAGGAGCGCTTCGTGCGGCTGGCCTTCGCCAATGTGAGCGACGACAGGATCCCGCTGGTGCTGGAGCGCCTCGAGCGCTTCGGCGCCTGAGCAACCGACGACGGAGCCCGCGATGCCGCATGCCACGACGCCCGACGGCGTGAAGCTCTACTACGAGGAAGCCGGCGCCGGCACGCCGATCCTCTTCGTGCACGAATATTGCGGCGATTGGCGGAGCTGGGAGCCGCAGATGCGCTTCTTCGCGCGCAAGTACCGCTGCATCACCTACTCCTTCCGCGGCTATCCCGGCTCCGACGTACCCGAGAGCCGCGCCATGTACGGCCAGAAGCATGCCGTCGATGACGCCAGGCACATGCTGGAACACCTCAAGATCGCCAAGGCGCATGTCGTCGGCCTGTCGCAGGGCGCCTTCGCCACGGCGCACTTCGGCCGCCAGTACACCGACCGCGCGCTGTCGCTGACGCTGGCCGGCGTCGGCTCGGGCGCCGGCCGCGAAGGCCACGAGCAGTTCAAGAAAGATGCGCAGACCACGGCCGAGCGCATCCGCAAGGAGGGCATGGCCAAGTACGCGCACGGCCTGATCACCAATCCAACCCGCTCGCGCTTCAAGCAGAAGGACCCGCGCGGCTTCGCCGAGTTCGTGAAGAATTTGTCGGAGCATTCCGACACGGGTGCGGCCAACACCATGGCCGAGTACCAGGGCAAGCGGCCCTCGCTCTACGACTTCGAGGCCGAGTGGAAGAAGCTCGACCTGCCGACGCTGATCATCTGCGGCGACGAGGACGAGCCCTGCCTGCAGCCGAGCCTTTGGCTGAAGAAGGTCCTGCCCAATGCCGGCCTCGCGATCTTCGCCAAAACCGGCCACACGGTGAACATCGAGGAGCCCGACGCCTTCAATCGCGAGCTCTGGAACTTCCTCGCCCTCGTCGAGGCCGGCAAATGGACGCCTGGCCACGCCATGGCGCCGGGCGCCAGCCTGATCTGACCCGCGCCGACGAAGTGATTGACGGACGCTTTGGTGCTGAAGGTGACAATGAGCACCTCCGCGATCACGTCCGCAGTCGCGTGAAAGTGTGCTGAAAATCAGGGCCTAGACAGGCTACAAGAGTGGGTGAAAAGTTCCCCACTCGGCCACTAACGGATGCCGACGCGCACGATCAGCAGCGGACAGACCTCTACGGTCTCGTCCGGCATAATCGACATAAACGATCTCGTGCTCTCGGGCGGCACCGAGATGGTCGCATCGGGCGGCATCACCAGCGCAACGACCATCCAGTTCGGCGGCTTCGAGATCGTGTCGGCCGGCGGCACAGCGGCCGCCACTGTCATTTCCGGTGGTACCCTTGAGATCCAGAGCGGTGCCTCGGTCGGCACGGGTGGCCTCCGCTTCGCCGGCACCGGCGGCACGCTCACGATCAGCGGCACGACCATGCCGACGAGCACGATCAGCGGGTTCGTCACCGGCGACACGATCGACCTGGCTGGCGTCAGCTTCGCCAATGGCGGCAGCATCCAGTTGGGGGCGGGCAACGTCGTCAACCTGGTCGAGGGCGGCAGCACCTACAACCTGCAGCTCGACCCGGCGCAAAACTTCGCCGGCAAGTCCTTCCGCCTGTCATCCGATGGCGGGAGCGGCACCGACATCCAGGTGGTGAACGGGCTCACGATCAACGTCACCTACGATGCCAGCGTCAGCAGCGCGCCGACCGGCGGGGTTCAAGACAGGCATCGATTACGCCGTTAGTACCAGTTTGAAGGTCTGTTCACCAACGGCGCCACGATCAACATCGACCGCCGGGTACGGCGTAGTGAATTCCAACGGGTCGCCGATATCGATTGGAAACTCGCTCGGGAGAAGCCAACAGACTTATGTCGATTCCTCGTTCTCATACACCTCGGTGCGACAGGCGCTGATCAACGAGGGTGCGCCGGGCGCCTCGACGCTGCCGGTGAGTGGGAACCCGAGCACTCGTGTCCTGGCCCTTGGCCCAGCGGAGCAGAAGGCGCTGGGGCTGATCACCTCCACTGGCTTTGGCGACGACCTACGATGGCTATGTCGTCTTCAGCGACACCTTGTCGATGTCCTATGCGCCCAACGTCGCACCGTCGGACGGAAGTACATATTACTTCGTCGGCGTCGTTGAGCACGAAATCTCGGAGGTGATGGGCCGGACTTCCTGGCTGAACTTCGCAAACTTCTTGTCGGTGATGGATTTGTTCCGCTACGCCTCGTCGGGCGTCCGGCAACTCACCTCCGGCGGCGGCTCCCCTTCCTATTTCTCGATCGACAGCGGCACCACATCGCTCGACGGATGGAACAGCAATCCCAGCATGCGGCGATCTCGGCGATTGGGACGCCAGCGCCGGCAACGACGCCTTCAACAACATCAGCTTCGGCGGCGCGATCAACTCTCTCACCTCGACCGACATCACGCTGATGGGCGCGCTCGGCTTTACCACTGCTGTCAGCGTAAGCAGCGGCCAGGTCGTCAGCATCACGTCTGGCCAGACGAGCAGCGGCCTTATCGTCCTGTCGTCCGGCACGTCGCTGTCTTTACCGGCGGCACGCGAGCGCCACGACCGTGTCGAGCGGCGGACTTCGAGGTGGTTTCGCTCGGCGGCATGGCAATCGGCGCCATCCTGTCCAGTGGCGGCCTGCAAACCCTCTCGTCGGCCGGCTTCGCGAGCAGCACGACCGTGCTGTCGGCGGTCAGGAACAGATCAAGACGCTCGGGCTCACGCTGGGGACCGTCGTGTTCGAGCGGAGGCGCGCAGGTCGTCTCGGCCGGTGGCTCCGCCGTCACCACGACCGCCTCGAGCGGCGGCGTTCAGACCATCTCGTCCGGCGGCAACGCGAACAGCACGATCGTCTCCAGCGGCGGCCAGGAGATCGTCCTGGCGGGCGGCACGGCGAGGAACGCGGTGGTCCTCAGCGGCGGCCAGGCGCTGCTCTCAGGCGGCACCGCGAGCAACGCGACCGTGTCGAGCGGCGGCGTCCAGGTCATCTCCTCCGGCGGCGTCGCGAGCGGCACGACTGTCTCGAGCGGCGGCCAGGAAACCATCCTGGCAGGCGGCAGTGCCAGGAGCGCGCTGGTCCTCGAGCGGCGGCCAGGAGTCGTCTCGGGC
>CAVWKP010000027.1:0-255455 GCA_963755595.1 uncultured Alphaproteobacteria bacterium
TACCGGCAACCAGCGCGGTTGCATTGTGGCGCATCATCGCTTCATAGGTCGCGGCCGGTCCGTCCGGCGGCGACAGGGCGTCGCTATAAAGCTCGGCGCCGACCACAGCGCCGCTGTCGCGGGCGATCTGCTCGATCAGCGCGGGATTGCTCATGTTCTCGACGAACACCGCCCTGACCTTGTGCCCGCGCACCTTGGCAATCAGCTCGGCGACGCGCTTGGCCGGCGGCTCGCTCTCCGGGAGGCGGCCGCGTAGCGACAGGAATTCCACGCCATAGGCGCGGAGAAGTAAGCGAACGCGTCATGGTCGACGATGACCCGGCGCTGGTTGGGCGGCACTCCGTCGATCTCGGCGCGGATCCAGGCGTCGAGCGCTGCCAGCCGTTCGTCGTAGGCAGCAGATTGCTCGGCGTAGCGGTCCGAACTGGCCGCATCGATCGCCATCAGGCCGTCGGCGATGTTGGCGACGTAGCGCCGCGCCGAGGCGACATCCTGCCAGCAATGCGGATCGGGCACTGTGGCCGTGCCGCCTGCCTCCGCGGTTCGCATGAGTGGCTCTACGCCGGTGCTCGCCACGACATGCCGGCCCTTGAAGGCAGCCGCCTCGACCAGACGCGGCAACCAGGCCTCGAAGCCCAGGCCGTTCGAGACGAGCAGCGTCGCTGCACCGACGGCCTGCGCATCGCTGGGTCGCACCAGATAATTGTGTGTGTCGCCGTTGGGGCCGACGAGCGAATGCACTGTCGCACCGCCGCCACAAACCGAGGCGACCATATCCTGCAAGATGGAAAAGGTCGTCACGACGGAAATCGGCCGGGGAGCGCCATACGAGGGCGCCATCCACCCGACCGTCGGCACTGCGAGCCCGCCCAGCAGGCCCACGCCCAGCAGGCCTCGTCGTCCCACTCCTCCGCGCCTTGCCCCATCCATCGCCAATCCGCCGCATCCTTTGCTGTGGACCGGAGATGTTATAATATATCTTTCTGGTCCAGAGGCCAAGAAAACAGGGCGCCGCATGACGAGAAAAACCACATGAGCGGCAATCGCGTGGTCGCGCCGGCGCTCACCGCCGAAGGCGTGGTGCTAGCGCGCGGCGGGCGGGCGATCGCTGCCTTGCCCGACCTGTCGGTGGCACCCGGACAATCGCTCGCCATCCTGGGCGCATCGGGCTCGGGCAAGTCGACGGCGCTGATGGCGCTGGCCGGCATCCGCGCTCCCGCCGCGGGCGAGATCGCGATCGACCAGACGCTAATCTGGAACCTCGGCGCCGCCCAGCGTGATCGCTTTCGCGGCCGGCGTATCGGGCTGGTGTTCCAATCCTTCCACCTAATCGACGCGGTGAGTGTGGCCGCCAACCTCGCCCTCGCGGCGCGTTGCGCCGGCCTGCCGCGCGCAACGGCGCGCGCCGATGCGCTGCTGGCGCGGTTGGGACTGGCCGAGCTGCAATCGCGGCGCGCCGACCGTTTGAGCCACGGCCAGGCGCAGCGCGTGGCGGTGGCGCGCGCCCTGTTCAACAAACCCGCCGTGGTGCTGGCCGACGAACCCACCTCTGCGCTCGACGACACCAACGCCAAGAGCCTGCTCGCGCTTCTGAAGGAGGCCGCGCTGGCAGAAGGTGCCGGCTTGGTCATCGCCACGCACGATCGCCGCGTCATCGACGTCGTCGACACGACCGTCGAGATGAAAGCCGTGGCATGAGCTTCCCGGCCCTCGCCTTCGCCTATCTGCGCCGGCGCTGGGGACAGGCGCTGCTGTCGGCGCTGGTCGGCGCCCTCGGCATCGCCGCAGTGCTCACCGCCTTGGTGGGCTTCGATGCGCTGCCGCGCGCCGCGCGCCAGGCCTATGGCGGTGTCGATCTTGTCGTCGGGCCGAAGGGTTCGGCCCTCGATCTCGTGCTGTGCTGCGCCCTGCACGTCGCCGATCCGCGCGGGCTGGTCTCGCAGAAAGAAGCGTCCGAGGCGGTGGCCAATCCCATGATGCGCGCCGCTGCACCGATCGGGCTGGGCGACAACGTGCAGGGCTGGCGCATCGTCGGCACCACGCCAGCGCTGCTCGAGGTCTATCACGCGCGCATCGCCTCGGGCGCGATGTGGACCGACAAGCTGCAGGCAGTGGCAGGGGCGTTCGCGGCGCGCGCACTCAACCTCAAGCTGGGCGACGGCTTCGTCGGCGCACATGGCCTCGCCGCCGGCGGCGAGATGCACGACAAGTTCCCCTACAAGGTGGTCGGCATCCTGGCACCCACGGGAAGCGTGCTCGACCGGCTGGTGCTGACCGACATTGAGACGGTGCGCTACGTGCATATCGAGCAGGCCAAGGCCGAGAAGCAAGAGCGAGGCTCTTCCGACGAGGACGAGGGCACGCTGGTGCCCGGCGCGGCGACGGCGGTCGTGGCGGCCTATCGCGTGCCGACCGCGGCAATCCTCATGCAGCGCGAGATCGACTCCAAGGAGGGGCTGAGTGCGGCGAGCCCGAGCCTCGAGATCGCCCGCCTGCTGGCCTATGCGCGGCCGCTCACCGTCGCCGCCGCGGGCTTCGGCCTGTTGCTGGTGGCGATCGCCGCGGTGGGCGCCGCGGTGGGCCTGCTCACGGCCATGGCGGCGCGCACGCGCGATCTCGCCCTGTTGCGAGCGCTTGGCGCCAGCCGCGCCGGGCTGGCGATGGTGGTGTTCTCCGAGGCCACAATGATCGCGGCGGGCGCCCTGGTGTTCGGGGCGGTGGTTTCATATGGGCTGCTGTCGCTGGCGGGCGACGTACTATCCGAACAGACCGGGCTGCTGCTCCGGCCCCAGCTCGGCATCGTCGAAATCGTCGCGGTGATCGGCGGCACGATTTTGGTTACAATCGTGGCCGCTGCTCTCCCCGCGCTGCGGGCCATGCACACCGATATCAGGAGTTGCTGCAGTCATGAACCTGAAACGCTCCGCCAACCTCTCTCTTGCCGGCCTGCTCGTCCTGGCGGCTGTGCCGGCCGCCGCGCTCGATCCCAAGCTCAGCGGGCCCATCGACACGCAGCCGGCCAATGAGGTCGCGGCGCAGAAGCTGCTACCGCAGGTGCGCGACGAGCTGTGGGCCAAGCTCGTCAAGTGCAAGCTCGACTACGACGAGGACAAGGGCACCTACAGCATCCACGTCACGCCGGAGGTCAAGGCGCTCGACGGCAAGACGATCACGGTACGCGGCTTCGTGCTGCCGATGGACGGCTCGGACCGCACCCAGCATTTCCTGATCAGCCGTAACACACCGGTCTGCATGTACTGCCCGCCCGGCCAGCCCAATGAGGTGGTGGAGGTCCAGTCCAAGCGGCCGATCGCCTGGTCCAACCGGATCGTGTCGATCACCGGCAAGCTCAGCCTGATCAACGATGGCGAGCAGGCGCTGTTTTTCAGGATCGAGAACGGCGAGGCGAAATAAGCCGAGCGCAGGCAGCGAGCAGGCTCTTCGCGCGCGCGACGGTGAGCCCGCCCGACCAGGTGGCGCAGGTCTCGCCGTCGACAGTGCGGCTACGCGCATAGGGCAGGATGCCGCGTTCGTTGCCGGCGCCGCGCAGCACCTCGCCCGCTGGCGCTGACGTCGCTGCGGTCGCGATCACGTCCAGCTGTATTGAGACGGCGCGCAATTCGGACCGTGCCCGTTCTTCCTGGTCGAGGATCACGATGCGCACCCGTGCGTCCTTCTCGCCTGCCATTTGGGCGACGGCCGGCAGTTCCAGCCGGCAGGGGACGCAGGTCGGTGAGTAGAAGACTTCGAGGACAGGCGGCGGCAGATCGGGCGGCATTGGGGTGTGGGATTTGGGTTCGGAATGTTATAGTATCCGACCATGCAAAGCCGACGCAAACTGCTCCAGGCCACGGCCGCTCTTTTGGGTGGCGGCACGGCGCTGTCGTTCGGTCCGGCGAATGCCTTCCAGCAGGTCGAGCTCGACCCCGAGAATCCGATCGCACAGGAGTACTAGGCGCACTGCGGCGGCGACCCAGCGCATGCGGCCGTTCAGGCGAACCTGCGCGACGAACTTATGAAGGATCCATCGCTCAAATCCCTGTCGGCGACTTGCCCGATCTGCGGCTGCCCGGTCAGCGTCATCCGATAATTGGCGCACACGGCAGCGTGTCTGTCTGGGGTTCTTAGCGCCTGATGCAAGTATCAGATAGCAACCACGGGTTCGAATCCTGATTGCCGGCGCGGCGACGTCTCGCTGTTCTCACCTTTAGCTGGAGAGGAATTGATCCTAGGCCCTGGCGCCCGGCAGGAAGTCGTCGAGCGGCACGCCGAAGCTATTGAGCGCCCATGACACCATGTTGTACTGGCCGACGGTGAAGACCGCGTCCATCAGCTGCTCGGTCGAGTACTTCTTCGACAGCACCGCCCAGGTCGCGTCAGAGACCACCGAGTTCTCGTAGAGTTCGTCGGCGACCTGGAGCAGCGCCGCTTCTTCGGCGCTCCAGCCCTTGGCCTTGGGTCCTTCCTTCAGCCGCTCGATGTCGGCATCGCTCACGCCGCCGCGCTTGGCGATCAGCTCGTGCTGGGCGAATTCGTACTCGGCCTGGTTCAGCCAGCCGATGCGCAGGATCAAGAGTTCGCGATCCCGGAACGGCAGCGTCTGCTTGGCCAGAATGTGGCCGGCAAATGGCGTCCAGCGCTTCACCAGCTTGGGATGGTGGGCCAGCACCTTGAAGATGTTGAAGACGCGGCCGTTCATGGCGTTCTTCTCGACCGTCTCGCGGTCCTCGGCGGCCATGGTCGAAAGGTCGCGCATGGGGATGCGCTGCTTGCGCTGGATCATCGTGTTTCCTCCTGGCGGCCAGCGTAACATGCCGCGTCGACATGTCGTTCTTTATCGCCCGGCGCCGCCTCCTGCTGACCGGCGCCGCTCTCGGCGCCGCGCCCCTTGCACTTGATGGAGGGGCGCTGGCCCAGAGTCGCGACGGCGATGTTTTCGAAATTCCGAAGCACGAGACCGCGACCATCGACGGCCGACAATGGGACACGCCGATGCCGGGCGGCATGACTGTCGATGCTGCGCATCGCTCGGTGCTGCTGCGCTTTCCCAGTGCCGCCGAGGACATCGCCGACCTGTTGAGGCGCGGCCGCGTGCTGGTGCGGGCCGAGCTCGCGCTCGGCTACGCCGGCTACGAAATCGCGCCGGATGGCTATCTCAGCCGAGAAGCCGGCCGCAAGGCGTGGACGGACAATCCGCCGACCTGGCATGTCCAGGCCTGGGCGCTGCGCCAGGCCTGGACCGCCGACAAGACGACGGGTCCGACCTTCAACGCCAGCGTCAACGGCCGGCGCTACTGGGCGCGCTATGGCGCCAGCGACCCGGCGCACGATCGCCACCCCGACCTGCTCGAGCCGCAGGAGCTGTCGTTCGCCCAGACCGAAGCGCGCATCGACATCACTCGGCTGCTCTCCACGGCCGCCATCGAGCGCGATGCAGGGCAGCGCCTGCGCTGGCTCGAGCAAAGCGGCTTCCTGCTGCACAAGGTCGAAACCTACAACTCGCGCTATCGCGAAGCCGGCAATGCCTACGAATGGGCGATGCCGACGGGCGGCCACGGCCTGCGCTTTGCCACACCGCGCCTGATCGTCACGTCACGGCGCGTGGCCGCGGGCACTGTGTCGATCATCCTGCCGCCGCCGCTCGAGCGCGAGTGGCAGCTCAACACCTCGGACAAGTCGCGGCCGACGGCCGTGCTGCTGTCGCCGCCCGAGGTGAACGAGCGTGCCAAACGTGCCTTGCAGGTGCGCGGCGCGGCGCGACAGGGCTGGGAGGTCCAGCGCATCGAGGAGCTGCGCCGCGTGGGCGGCGACAGTGTCAGCGCCTGGGCCGATGTCGAAGGCGACAAGGGCTACAAGGACTACCAGGCGCGCGTCGCTGAGATCCTGGCCATCCCGCCGCGCTATTGGCTGGGCTGGGAGATCGAGGACCATCTGTTGGTCTGGTACCTGTTCCGCGACCTGCTGCCCGCGCCGGTGCAGGATTACATGAAGGGATATTGGGTGTCGTGGCTGCAGCCCGACCTGCGGACCGAAGCATTTCTCTTCCCACAGGGCCGCGATGCCGTCGACTACTGGAAGCGCACGCGCGACTGGCGCGGCCGCGCCTCGTTCTTCCGCGACGGCTTCAACTTCACGGTCAGCACCGAGAACTTCAATCACACCGCGCCGATGGGCGCTCTGCTGGGCGGCGCGATGGTCGGTTCCGAGCATGCCATGGCCGACGGCCGCCACGGGCTGGAGGCGCTGCCGCTGCGGTTCTGGGGCTTCCTCGACGGCAGCACTCAGGAAATGCTCGATCCGTACTATCTCTCGATCACGCTCAGCGCGCAGAAGATGTTCGCCGATTTCGCGCCCCAGCCGATCGACCGACTGATGGGCCGCATCCTGGTCGACCGCACCATGGAGATGCTGATCACGGCGTACCATTCGCGCCTGCGCCGCTTCGTGTCGTCGGCAGGCCGCGCGCGCATCGCCGGGCTCTTCCTCGAGCAGGACGGCATCTACGGCGCCCTGCACACCGTCTCGAAGGACGGCGCGGCCAACTATCTCGACCAGCCGGCCAACGCCAAGCGGCAGGGCATGGCGGTGTGGGGCTACGACTTCCCGCCGGGCCGGGTGGCGATGCAGGCCTTGCAATCGCCCTGGGCACCGTCCTGGGTAACGCGACTGATCGATGACAAGCCGGTGCCGTTCGAGGAGACGGCGGCGGAGACGACGCGCGGCAATTTCAAGCCGCCCTTGTGGCGGCGCGTCTGGCTTGGCCGCTGGCACGGGCTCGCCAGCGCCGACATCCGTGGCGCCACCGTCGATCTGATGGCGCAATGGGTGCGCGCGCCGCAGAAATCGACGCGGATCGAAGACCTCGGCACGCTGACCGCGCGCTACCTGGCGAACAAGCCCGACCTCGTGACCACCAGCGAGGGCACGGTGCGCGACCCCGGCCTGCTGCTCACCTTCCAGAGCCGCAACCGCGCCATCGTCTTGGCCAAGCCGCACAACAACCGCGAGCGCTTTCTCGAAGCCGTCGGCAAGGACGGCGTCTCGCAGCTCGCCACGGTGATCGGCCTGTGGAACTTCGCCGAGGCGAAGGACTGGGAGATCTTCGTCGATGACCAGAAGATCACGCACTTTTCCGTCTCGGCTGAAATCGGACCAGCGCATCCTGGTGCGCGACGGCGTGAGCTACCTCGCCCTCCTGCCGCTGCCCGCCAGCGATCTCGGCCGCGACGTCGAGATCGAGATCGGACCCGGTGGCGGCGGCAAGGCGCCGCCGAGCAATGCCGAGATCGCGCCGGCGCTGATCGTGTCGATGTACAACATGAAGCGCGCGGCCCCCGTGGCGGTGCGCGATCTCGACCTCAGCGCCATCATGACCCGCACCTACGGCGGGTTCGTGCTGGAAATGGGCGACGCCGAGCAGCACGGCAGCTTCGACGCCTTCGTCCGCCACATCAAGGGCTGCCAGCTTGTCGCGACCTGGCAGGAAGGCCGGCGCCTGCTGGAAGTCACCTACAGGAGCGGCAACGACGTCATGGAAGTGGGCTTCACGACCGACTTCAGCCAGCCATCCGAAGTCCACTACGTCATCACGCCCGGCGCCCAGGAGAAGGCGATCCCCTATCGCCGCCTGAACGGGCAATGGCCCTACCTGCCACCCGGGCTGGAGCGCGACACGAGCTGGGCCCAGCAGGGAACGTTGGGGCGGCTGGAGAAGAACGGCGCCGTGCTGCTCACCGAACCCGGCCGCAAGGCCTATCTGCTGGCCGATCCGCTGAGCGGCGCCGTGGTCGCCTACAACCCCCTGCCCGACCCGCAGCCCTTCGCGCTCACCACGCGCGATGGCCTGTCGCTGAAGGCCGACGGCAAGGTCGGACTGTTGCGCGTCGAATACCGGCCCTGGGCGCGCGAGGTCGACATCGACCACACGCCCAAGCCCGAGCAGACCAGCGAGAGCATGGCCCGAAACTTCCTGCTGTCGGGCCTTGCCGAAGCGCCGCGCGTGACCGTGAATGGCCGTCCGGTCGAGGCTCGCCCCATCGGCCAGGACTTCCAGATCGCGCTAGGCTCGCCATGACTCTTTCGCGTTCCAGCTTCCTCAAGCTTTCCGCCGCCGCCCTGCTCGGCGGGCCAGCTGCGGCTCAGACAGGACCTCGCATGCAAACCCGCAAGATCCCCTCGACCGGAGAACAGCTGCCCGTGGTCGGTTGCGGCACCTGGCGGACCTTCGATGTCGGCGCCTCGCCGGCCGAACGCGCGCCGCTGGCCGAGGTGCTCCGCGTGCTGTTCGAAGCGGGCGGCTCGGTGATCGACAGCTCGCCGATGTATGGCCGCGCTGAAGGCGTGGTCGGCGACCTGCTGGCCGCGGCCGGCACGCGCGACAAGGCCTTCCTCGCCACCAAGGTCTGGACCTCGGGCCGGGAGGCGGCATCGCGCAGATGAACGAGTCGTTCAGGCTGCTGCGCACCAACCGGATCGACCTGATGCAGATCCACAATCTGCTCGACTGGCAGACCCACCTGCCGACCTTGCGGGCCTGGAAGAAGGAGGGCCGCATTCGCCTGCTTGGCGTCACCCACTACACCGAGGGCGCGCACGGCGCCCTCGAAGCGGCGCTGAAGACGGGCGGCTTCGATTTCGTGCAGGTCGACTATTCGCTCGACGATCGCAGCGCCGAGCGAAGCCTGCTGCCGTTCGCCGCCGACAACGGCGTCGCGGTCCTGGTCAACCTGCCGTTCGGCGGCGGTGGACTGTTGCGCAAACTTTCTAGTCGCAAGCTGCCCGACTGGGCCGGCGAGATCGGCTGTACCAGCTGGGCGCAGCTCCTGTTGAAGTTCGTGCTGGCCAACCGCGCGGTGACCTGCGTCATCCCGGGGACCGCCAAGCCCGAACACATGCGCGACAATGCGCAGGCCGGCCTCGGCGTCTATCCCGATGCGGCAATGCTGCAGCGCATGGTGCGCGAAATCGGGCTAGGTCGCGGTCCTCAGGGAGAGTCACCTCGTCGACCTGCATGTGGCGGCCGAGGCGATCGAAGAAGCGGCCGCGGTTGAGCTCCAGCGGATCGGCCAGCACCGAGGCCTCGACCTCCTTGAGCTTTTCCCTGGCGACGCTCCGGCAGCGGTCCGCCCTCGTAGCCCAGGCCGACGAAGAAGGCGACGCCGTCCCAGGGCGTGCGGGCGCCGTCGAGCAGGGCCAGCATCTCGGTCCATTCCATCTCGTCGCCGATCATCTGGGCGTAGCTCGACTTCACCGCTTTCACGTCACGCTCGGCGATACGCACCAGGACGATGAAGATCGTGAACGGCCCGGTATCGGCAAACTGCGCGGCGAGCCATTGCTCGAAGTCGGTCTTCAAAATTCGACCAGCGGCGTCGGAGGAGTGTAGCGCTCGAAGACCTGCAGGAACGGGTGGCCGCGCTCGGCCTCGTACCAGGCCTCGAAGTCGCGGAAGGCTTTTAGCGGATCGATCTCGCCTGCGGGCTTCTCCTCCTTGTCGTCAGGTGCAGGATGGGCCTGCGCATGCAGGCGCCCGGGCAACCGGCCGCAGCCGCTCGATCAGGGGCTGCGCGCCCTCACCCAACTCGGCGAGGCCCGTCTCGATCCAGCCGATCTCGCGGAACAGCGCCACGAGCTGACCTTCGATCGCGGCCTCAGGATCCTCCTCTCGCGCCGCCACTTTCGCCATGTCGCTGAGCGCGTTGAGTCGTCGCCAGGCGAAGGCGCGTGCCTCCTGGGCAGCCTTGATCTGCGCGTCGACGTGGCGCGAATGGAGCGTTCGGCCTGTTCCGCGGCGGTGCAATCGGCCTGCAGGCGGGCGATAGAGATCGGTCGCGCTCGGGCATGTCAGGTCAAACCTATCACGACAATGGTTCGCCGGCGCGCCGCTCGGCCTCGGCGCGTTGCGAGGGCTTGGCATGGGCACGCGCCTCGCGCAGGAAACCGACCGCGAGCTCACCCGCGCCACCGGCTTCGCCGCGCAACAGCCAATGCAGCGCCTCGACGGGATCGCGCTCCACGCCGCGGCCGGCGAGATGCGCCGCGCCCAGCATGACCTGCGCCTCGGGGTGCCCGAGCAACGCCGCGCGCCGCCACCATTCGGCGGCAAGCTCGGCGCTGCGCTCGATGCCGAGCGCGTTGTGATGGATGTCGCCGAGCCGCGCCATGGCCGCGGCGCGACCGTGTGCCGCCGCCTTTTCCGCCCATTGACGCGCGCCCTCGTAGTCCTGCGGGCAGCCGCCGCCTAAAAGTTTCATCCAGGACAGCATGTCCTGGGCGTCCGGGTCGTCCTGCTCGGCGGCCTTCTCGTACCAGCGCGCCGCCTCAGCCTGGTCCTGCGCCACGCCCCAACCCTCGTAGTAGCAGAGGGCGAGATTGCGCTGGCCGGCGGCATCGCCCTGCTCGGCGGCAAGCCGCAGCCAGGTCGCGGCTTTCTCGGGATCGCGCTCGACGCCGCGGCCTTCCAGGAAGGCCGCCCCCATGTTGCTTTGGGCGCGCGCGACGCCCGCTTGTGCGAGCGGCGCCCAAAGATCGAGGGCCACGCCGTAGTCGCCGGCCTTCCAGGCGGCGAGAGCCCTCTCAAGACGCCGCTCGGCCCGCCAGAGTCCGGGCAACAGTCTCATGCGTTAGCCCGCCGGCTGCTCCATGACGCCCAGCACAAACGGGTTGGGCGCGCGGGCGTACCCTTCCTCGCCCACCATCATGTCCAGGCCGAGCGAGGCCAGGTCGTCGGCCAATGGCTCCAGTGGCTTCGCCTTCTCGACATAGAAGACCTTGGAATAGCCGTGGCAGTTCTCGCAGCACTCGGCGCGCAGGTAGGACGTGCCGGCGATCTGGCGGAACGAGATCTTGTCGGTGCTGCCGCAATGCACGCAGCGCGCCCGGACGTAGCGCCACGCCGTGGCACAGAGCGAACAGTGCAGATGGCGGTGGCCGAACTTGGTGCCGCCCGGAGCGATGACGCCGGCGATCGGCGGCGAGCCGCAGGCCGGGCACTGGCCGGCATCGACCGCGCCGGCATCGAGGTCGCCCTTGTCGAGCAGCGCCGCCATGCGCGTCCAGGCGACCTGCAGGGCGGCGGCCACGAACACGACCTTGGCCGCGTCCGCCGGGGCAACGTCGCTGCCGAGGAAGCGGTCGGCCAGGGCCTCGAGCTCGGCAGTGCCGGCTGAGCTGAGCGCCGCCCGCGCCGAGCGCGCGGGCTCGGGCAGAAGCGTCTCATCGACCTCGGCGAGAATGCGCGCGAGCGCCGCCCGCCAGCTGGGATCGCGCGCAAGGGACGCGGGATCGAGTGGCGCCTGGTGCGCGAGCTTGGCCTTGGCGATCTGGGCGGGGCCCGGCAGCGAGCCGGGCGGCAGACCGGCAAGTGCCGAGTGCTGGGCCGCCACGATCGCCGCGATCAGCCGCAGGAAGCCTTCCAGCTCGTGCCCATTGGCGAGCTGGCGCAGGCGCTCGGCGCGGCGGCGGAAGATCGTGGCGAGATCGGGCAGGCGAACGGGATCGCTCTCGGCGATGTCGCCGAGCGTGTTCTCGCCATAGGCCGTAGCGGGATTCTCGGGCTTGTCGCTGCTCAGGGCTTGCCGACTTCCTGACGGAACCACTTGCGATGGTGCTTCCAGGCCCAGCCGCCGGTCACCGAGCCCCGGGTCATGGCGCGGATTGTGCCCTTCACCCAGATCGCGGCATAGACGTGGACGATCCAGATCAGGATGGCGGCGATCGCGCACAGCGCATGGGCCGACGGCCGCCAGCCGCTTCTGGTCAATGGAGAAGTAGGCCGAGAAGTAGGCATCCCACATCACGATGCCGCTGCAGAACAGCAGCAGGATCAGGATCGATTGGCCCCAGAAGACGAGCTTCTGGCCGGCATTGTACTTGCCGAGCTCGGGCAGGCCCTCTTCCTGGTTGTTGATCACCTTGCCGAGATTCTTCATCCAGACCGTGTCGTCGCGGTTCCAGAAGTTGAGCGTGAAGAAGCGGATGAAGAGCCCGAGGAAACTCACCGCCAGGACGATGCCGATCCAGGGATGGATGATGCGCGTGAGCTGCCCGCCACCGAACAGGCCGGTGAGGAAGAACAGCCAGGGGTGGAACAGCGCAAGGCCGCTCAGCGCCAGCAGGATCAGCGATACCGCGGTGATCCAGTGGTTGATGCGGGCGGCGGTGGTGTAGCGGCTAACCGGCTTGGCTTCCACCGTCATGCTCCCTTGTTCTTTTCGAGTTCGGCCGCCTGCTCTTCGTCATGCTCGCTGACCCGGTTCGGTCCCTTGGTGACGTAGTGCATCAGGCCAAAGGCGCCGGCGAAGGCGATGACGGCGAGCGAGATCGGCTTCATCACGCCCTTCCACACGCCGACCAGCGGGCTGATCCGCGGATTGTCGGGCAGGCCCGAGTAGAGCGACGGCTTGTCGTTGTGGTGCAGCACGTACATCACGTGCGTGCCGCCGACGCCCGGCGGATTGTACAGGCCGGCATTCTGGTAGCCGCGCGACTTCAGGTCGGCGATGCGCTTGTCGGCATGGGCGATCATGTCGGCCTTGGTGCCGAAGACGATCGCCTGGGTCGGGCAGGCTTTGGCGCAGGCCGGCGCCTGGCCGACCACGACCCGGTCCGAGCACAGCGTGCACTTGTAGGCCTTGCTGTCGACCTGGGAGATGCGCGGGATGTTGAAGGGGCAGCCCTTCACGCAGTAGCCGCAGCCGATGCAGTTCTCCGACACGAAGTCGACGATGCCGTTGGTATACTGCACGATGGCGCCCGGCGACGGGCAGGCCTTCAGGCAGCCCGGGTCGTCGCAATGCATGCAGCCGTCCTTGCGGATCAGCCATTCGAGATCATCGCCGTGCTCGTACTCGGTGTAGCGCATCACCGTGAACGACGTGGGCGTAAGGTCGGTCGGGTTGTTGTAGCTGCCATCGAAGAAGCCGATCGGCTGGTCGAGCTGGTTCCATTCCAGGCAGGCGGCCTGGCAGGCCTTGCAGCCGATGCACTTGGACACGTCGATCAGCTTGGCGACCTCGACGGCGGCGGGCTTGCCGGCGGCAGGCGGCGGCACCGAGGAGGCTGAACGGCGGCGAAGGTCGAGGGCTTGAAGTGCTGACATGTCACCCTCCCCTTAAACCGTGGCCGGCTGGGAAGCCGGCGGCGTGGTTTTCTTCACATCGACCAGGAACGCCTTGTATTCCGGCGTCTGGGCGGCGGCGTCGCCGACCGGCGGGGTCAGCGTGTTGACCGGCTGCGACTTGCGGGTGAGGCCGACGAAGCCGAAGTGGATCGGCAGCCCGACCACGTCGCAGGGCTTGCCGTCGACCATGATCGGCCGGATGCGCTTGGTGACGCAGGCCTTGGCCTTGATCGCGCCGCGCTGGCTCGAGACCTCGACCCAGTCGCCGTCCCGGATGCCCTTGGCCTTGGCCAGGCGCTCGCCCATCTCGACGAACATCTCGGGCTGCAGCACGGCGTTGTCGTGCACGTTCTTGGTCCAGTAGTGGAAGTGCTCGGCCAGCCGATAGCTGGTCGCCACGATCGGGAACTTGTCGGGCGTGCCGAACGACTTGGCGTCGGCCGCGAACACGCGCACCGCCGGATTGGTGCTGACCTTGGGGTGCAGCGGATTGGCGATGTAGGCGTCCATCGGCTCGTAGTGCTCGGGGAACGGGCCGTCGGGCATGGCGGCGCGGGCGAACAGGCGCGCCGTGCCTTCCTGGTTCATGATGAACGGGCCCACGTTCTTGTCCGGCGCGACGGTCGGGCCGTAGTCCGGCACGTCGCCGCCGGTCCATTTGGAGCCGTCCCAGTACAGGTATTTCTTGCGCTCGCTCCACGGCTTGCCGCTGGGATCGGCCGAGGCGCGGTTGTAGAGCACGCGCCGGTTGGCCGGCCACGAGAAGCCCCAGTTGGGATAGATGCCCCGACCCGTCGGGTCGCTGGCGTCGCGGCGCATCGCCATGTTGCCGGCTTCGGTATAGACGCCGGTATAGATCCACATGCCGCCGGCGGTCTTGCCGTCGGCCCGCATGAGGAGAAAGCTCGGCAGCAGCTTGCCGGCCGCCAGCAGCACCTTGTTGGGATCCGCCGGGTCCGGCAGATCCTCGAGCGCATAGCCGTTGATCTCCTTCAGCAGCTCGGCTGGATCGGGATTCTCGGGCTTCTTGTACTGCCACGTCGTGTTGACGATTGGATCGGGGAACGCTCCGCCCTCCTTGCCATAGAGCGCGGCGAGCTTGTTGCGCAGCAGGGAGATGATCTCGATGTCGCTCTTGGACTCACCCGGCCCGTCCACCGCCTTCCAGTGCCACATGATCACGCGGCTGGAGTTGGTGGCGCTGCCCTCCTCCTCGGCATAGGTCGACGCCGGCAGCTGGATGACCTCGGTCTGGATCGCCTTGGGATCGACGTTGTTGAACTCGCCGTGGTTCTCCCAGAAACGCGCCGTCTCGGTCTGCAGCGGATCGATGGTCACCAGCCACTTGAGCTTGGCCAGCCCCGCCGCGACCTTGGTCTTGTTGGGCGCCGGCCATCAGGATGTTGAGTCCCTGACAGAACAGGCCGTTCATCTGGCCCGCCGCCATCATGTCGATCATCTTCAGGACGTCGTAGCTGACGTCGAACTTGGGCAGGTAGTCGTAGGCCCAGTCGTTGTCCTTGGTCGCCGCCTTGCCGAACAGGCTCTTCTGCTGGCTGACGAAGAACTTCTCGTAGTTCTGCCAGAAGCTGGTCTGGCCCGGACGCAGCGGCTTGAAGCCGCGCGTCTTGATGTAGTCGGCGTAGGTCGTTTCCTTGTCGGTCGGCAGGACGAGGTAGCCCGGCGTCGAGGTCGAGAGCAGGGCGAGGTCGGTGATGCCCTGCACGTTGGAATGGCCACGCAGCGCGTTCACACCGCCGCCCGGCATGCCCATGTTGCCCAGCAGCAGCTGGATCATGGCCATCGAGCGGATGTTCTGGGCGCCGGTGGTGTGCTGCGTCCAGCCCAGCGCATACATCGACGTCATCGTCCGGTCGGGCGTCGAGGTCGAGGCGATCATGTCGCAGATCTGCAGGAATTTCGCCTTGGGCGTGCCGGTGATGCGTTCCACCATCTCGGGCGTGTAGCGATCGACATGGACCTTCAGGAGGTTGATGGCGCAGCGCGGGTTCTGCAGCGTCTCGTCGACCTTGGCCATGCCCTGCTCGTCGAGCTCGTAGTCCCAAGTCGAGCGATCGACGTAGTTCTTCTTCGATTCGTCGTAGCCGGTGAACAGGCCGTCCCGGAAGTCGTAGCCCTCCTTCACGATGTAGGAGGCGTTGGTGTAGGCCTTGACGTACTCCTGGTGGATCTTGTTGTTGCCCAGCAGGTAGCGCATCACGCCCGACAGGAAGGCGATGTCGGTGCCCGGCCGGATCGGCGCATAGACGTCGGCCACTGCGGCCGAACGGGTGAAGCGCGGATCGACCACGATCAGCTTGGCGCCGTTGTTGGCCTTGGCCTCGGTCACCCACTTGAAGCCGCAGGGATGGGCTTCGGCGGCATTGCCGCCCATGATCAGAACGAGATCAGTGTTCTTGATGTCGTTCCATGAGTTCGTCATCGCGCCGCGTCCGAATGTGGGGCCAAGACTGGCCACCGTCGGACCGTGTCAAATTCTAGCCTGGTCTTCGAATGCCAGTATCCCGGTAGATCGGACGAACTTGTAGGTGAGGTAGCCCGCTTCGTTGCTGAGCGAGGAGCCGCCGAAGAAGCCGGTGCTCAGCCAGCGGTTGACCGTGACGCCATCGCGGTTCTTGGCGATGAAGTTCTTGTCGCGGTCTTCCTTCATCAGCTTGGTGATGCGCTCGATCGCGAACTCCCAGCTGACGCGCTCGAACTTGTCGGTGCCGGGCTTGCGATGCATCGGATACTGCAGGCGGTTGACGCTGTGCACGTAACCGAGCGAGGCCGCGCCGCGCGGGCAGAGCGTGCCGCGATTCACCGGATGGTCGGGATCGCCCTCGATATGGACGACCTTGGCCTTGGCGTCCTTGGCCGTGCCGTCGGCCATCGAATAGATGAGGACGCCGCACGCCACGGCGCAGTAGGGGCAGGCATTGCGAGTCTCGGTCGCTTTCTCCAGTCGAAACGGCCGGACGCCGGCAGCGAGAACTTCGCCCGCGTCGATGAATCCCAGCGCTCCGACGGAAGATGCGGCGAGGCCAGCGACACTCACCTTCATGAACTGCCGACGTGTGACAGTCATTGGACTCCTCCCCTAAAACAACTATCAGCGCCTTCTATGAGGCCATTTGATTTCTTGTGGCAAAATAGTGACCAGAGCACCGCGTTCTGATCAACTAAAAACCGCGTGAATCCGGCGGATTACCCCGCCAATCGGTCGTCAGATCAGCTCGTTGTAGGGAAGGAAGTCGACTTCGGTTCCAGGCTCGAGCCTGGTCGTTGCTTCAGACAACTCAACGAGCCCGTCGGTCTCGGTCAGGGAGGTCAGCATTCCTGCCCCTTCCTTGTGGTAGCGCCGGGCCCTGGCCAAACCCGGCTGCGTGCGCTCAAGCGAGGCCCGGACGTATTCGCGCCGGCCTTCTCTCTTCTTGTAGGCAAAGTCGGCAACGCACCCGAAAACGCTGGGCAATGTGGGGCGTGGTGGCGCCAAGCGCCTCGATCATCGGCCGGGCCACCAGGGCAAAGGTCAGGAACGCCGCGACCGGATTGCCCGGCAGCCCGGCGAGCGGCGTGGCGCCGATCTGGCCCATGGCCACCGGCCGGCCGGGCTTGATCGCCAGCCGCCAGAAATAAAGCGAGCCGTCGTTGGCGATGGCGGTCCGAACATGGTCTTCCTCGCCGGTCGAGACGCCACCCGAGGTGATGATGAGGTCGCTCTCCGCCGCGGCCTCGCGCAGCGCATCGCCCAACCTCGCCGGATCGTCGCCGACGATGCCGTGATCCGACACTTCGACGCCCAGGCGCTCGAGCAGCCCGGCCAGGATGTAGCGGTTGGCATCGTGGATCTGGCCGCGCCGCAGCAGCTCGCCGGGTTCGCGCACCTCGTCGCCAGTCGAGAGCAGCGCAACCAGGAGCTTGCGCCGCACCGGCACCTCGACGAAGCCGAGGGCGGCGAGCAATCCCAGATCCGCCGGTCCCAACCGCCGCCCCGCCCTGAGCGCGATCGAATCGCGCGCCACATCCTCGCCGGCGCGACGAGTGTTGGCGCCGCGCTTGATGCCAGGACGAATGATCACTTTCTCGCCGTCGCGCTCGCAGTCTTCCTGCATGATCACGACGTCGGCGCCCTCGGGCAGGATGGCGCCGGTGAAGATGCGGGCCGCAATACCGGGGGCGAGCGCGCCGGCCGGGTCGTGGCCGGCGGCGATGCGGTCGACGCAGCGCAAGCTCGTCGGCCGCGCCGGATCGAGATCGTCGAAGCGTACGGCGTAACCATCGACGGCAGAGTTGTCGTAACCCGGCACGGCGATGGCCGCGGCGATATCCTCGGCCAAGGTGCGGCCGAGCGCCTGGCGCAACGGCACCTTCTCGATGCCCGCGACCGGCGTCACGCGCTCGAAGATCATGGTGCGGGCGGCGTCGATGCCCAAAAGGCTGCCGCCGAAAGCGAAGCAATCGTCGGAGAGCTGGGCCATCTCCCTAGTCGGCCGCTTCGGCCAGCGCCTTCAGCGGCTCGACCTGGGCGGCGCAGAACTTGAACTCGGGGATCTTGCCGAACGGATCGAGCGCCGGATTGGTCAGCAGGTTGGCCGCCGCCTCGGCGTAGCAGAACGGGATGAACACCATGCCGTTGGGTACGTCCGAATCGACGCGGACCTTGATCTCGATGGCGCCGCGCCGGGTCGAGACGCGGATCATGTCGCCGCGCTTGAGGCCCAGGCGTTCGACATCGCGCGGCGCCAGGAACGCCATTGCCTCGGGCTCGAGCTCGTCGAGCACCGCCGAGCGCCGTGTCATCGCCCCGGTGTGCCAGTGCTCGAGCACGCGGCCGGTCGACAGCACGAAGGGATATTGGTCGTCGGGGATCTCGTCGGGTGGCCGGACGGCCGCCGGCACGATCTTGCCGCGCCCGCTCTTGGTCGGATAGCCGGCGCTGAACAGGATCTCGTTGCCGGGCTTATCGGCTGCATCGGCCGGATAGGTCACCGCGCCTTCGTTCACCAGCCGCTGCCAGCTGATGTTCTTCAGGGACGGCATGGTGTCGGCCATCTCGGTATAGACCTCGCCGACATCCTTGTAATTCCAGCCGCAGCCCAGGCGGTTGGCGAGGTCGATCAGGATGTCGAGGTCGAGCCGCGCCTGGCCCGGCAGCGGCAAGGCCGTGCGGCCGAGCTGCACGCGGCGGTCGGTGTTGGTGAAGGTGCCGGTCTTCTCCGGGAAGACCGAGGCCGGCAGCACGACGTCTGCATGCCACGCCGTCTCGGTCAGGAAGATGTCCTGGACCACGAGATGCTTCAGCTTGGCCAGCGCCTGGCGGGCGTGATGCACGTCGGGATCGGACATCGCGGGATTCTCGCCCATGATGTACATGCCCTCGATCTGGCCGGCATGGATGGCGGTCATGATCTCGACCACGGTGAGCCCGCGCTTGGGATCGAGCGGCACACCCCAGATCTTCTCGAACTGATCGTGAGCCGGCGATTCGACCGGCCGGTAGTCGGTGTAGAACATCGGGATCAGGCCCGCGTCCGAAGCGCCCTGCACGTTGTTCTGGCCGCGCAACGGGTGGAGCCCGGTGCCGGGCCGCGCCACCTGGCCGGTGGTCAGCGCAAGCGCGATCAGGCAGCGGGCATTGTCGGTGCCGTGCACATGCTGGGAAATGCCCATGCCCCAGAAGATGATCGAGGCCCTGGAGCGCGCGTACATGCGCGCGACGGTGCGGATGGTTTCGGCCGGCACGCCGCATACCGGCTCCATGGCCTCGGGCGAGAAGCCGCCGATCTTCTCGACCAGCTCGGGGAAGCCTTCGGTGAAGCCCGCGATGTACTGCTTGTCGGTCAGCCCTTCGGTGATGATGGTGTGCAGCATCGCATTCAGGAGCGCCACGTCGCTGCCCGGCTTGAACCGCACGTCGATCGTGGCGTGACGCGACAGGCCCTGCCCGCGCGGATCGATGACGATCAGCTTGGCGCCGCGCTTGACGGCGTTCTTGATGAAAGTGGCCGCCACCGGATGGTTGCCCGTTGGGTTGGCGCCGATGACGATGATGGTCTCGGCATCGAGCGCCGCCGAGAACGGCGCCGTGACCGCGCCCGAGCCGATGCCCTCGAACAGCGCCGCCACCGACGAGGCGTGGCAGAGCCGCGTGCAGTGGTCGACATTGTTGGTGCCGAAGCCGGTGCGGACCAGCTTCTGGAAGAGATAGGCCTCCTCGTTCGAGCCCTTGGCCGAGCCGAAGCCGGCCAAGCCCGGCCCGCCCTTGCGCTGGCGAATCTCGAGCAGGCCGGACGCCGCGCGCGCCATCGCCTCTTCCCAGGTGGCTTCGCGGAAGTGCGTCCAGGGATTGGCGGGATCGACCTCGTCGTCGGCCGACTTCGGCACGCCGTCCTTGCGGATCAGCGGCACGGTCAGGCGGTCGGGATGGCTGGCGTAGTCGTAACCGAAGCGGCCTTTGACGCAGAGCCGGGCCTGGTTGGCCGGGCCGTCCTTGCCGGTCACATGGAGGATCTTGTCGTCCTTGATGTGATAGGTGAGCTGGCAGCCGACGCCGCAGAACGGGCAAAGGCTGTCGACCGCGCGGTCGGCATACCCGGTGCGGGTCTGGGCGGCATCGAGCAAGGTCGCGGGCATCAGCGCCCCGGTCGGGCAGGCCTGCACGCACTCGCCGCAGGCGACGCAGGAGCTGTCGCCCATCGGGTCGTCGAAGTCGAACACGATCTTCTCGTGATGGCCGCGGCCGGCCATGCCGATCACGTCGTTGACCTGCACTTCGCGGCAGGCGCGGACGCAGAGGTTGCAGCTGATGCAGGCGTCGAGATTGACCGCCATCGCCGGATGGCTGATGTCGAGCGGCGGCCGCTCGTCCTTGGGGAAGCGGCTCGTGGTGACGCCGACCTTGCCGGCCCAGTTCCAGAACTTCGACTCGGGATCGTGCGAGGTGGCGCGCTCCGGCTGGTCGGCGACCAGAAGTTCGAACACCATCTTGCGCGAGGCTTCGGCACGCGCCGTCGCGACACCGACCTTCATGCCCGGCGTCGGCTTGCGCAGGCAGGAGGCGGCCAGCACCCGCTCGCCCTCGATCTCGACCATGCAGGCGCGGCAGTTGCCGTCGGGCCGGTAGGTCGGTGCGGTCGAATAGCAAAGATGCGGGATGTCGACGTCGTGGCGCTGGGCGACCTGCCAAATGGTCTCGCCCTCTTTCGCTTCGACCTCGGTGCCGTCGATGGTGAACTTGATCGTGCTCATCGCCCAACCTCCTTGGCGATTCCCACGTCGGAAGGAAAGTGCTTCATCACCGACGTCATCGAATTGGGCGCCGCCTGGCCGAGACCGCAGATCGAGGCGTCGCGCATCGCCACCGAGAGCTCGTTCAGAAGCTTCTCGTCCCAGCCGCGTGCGGCCATCAGCTTGACCGCCTTCTCGGTGCCGACACGGCAGGGCGTGCACTGGCCGCAGCTCTCGTCCATGAAGAAGCGCATCAGGTTCAGCGCCGCGTCCTTGATGGAGTCCTTGTCCGACAGGATCACGACCGCCGCCGAGCCTATGAAGCTGCCGTGCGGCTCGAGCGTGCCGAAATCGAGCGGGATGTCGCCCATCGACGCCGGCAGGATGCCGCTCGACGGCCCGCCCGGGATATAGGCCTTGAGAGCGTGGCCGGGCAGCATGCCGCCGCAGAATTCGTCTATGAGTTCGCGCACCGTGACACCCGCGGGCGCGATCTTGACGCCGGGATCGGCGATGCGCCCCGACACGGAATAAACGTGCAGGCCCTTGCGGCCGTTGCGGCCCTGGCCCGTCCACCACTCGGGCCCGCGCTCGACCAGGTCGCGGATCCAGTACAGCGTCTCGACATTGTTGATCAGCGTCGGCCGGCCGAAGATGCCGACCTGGAAGGGCAGCGGCGGCTTGTGGCGCGGCAGGCCGCGCTTGCCTTCGATGCTCTCGATCATCGCCGATTCTTCGCCGCAGATGTAGGCACCCGCCCCGCGCCGCAGATGGACCCGCACACCGGCCAGCAATCCCGCGGCGTCGAGCTTGGCGATCTCGCGCGTCAGGATCTCGCGGCACTCCGGATATTCGTCGCGCAGATAGAAATAGATGTCCGCCGCCTCGACAAGATGCGCGCCCATCAGCATGCCTTCGAGCACGCGGTGCGGATCGGTCTCGAGGAAATAGCGGTCCTTGAAAGTGCCGGGCTCGCCTTCGTCGGCATTGACCGCCATCAGGCGCGGGCCGGGCTCGCCCAGCACCGAGCGCCATTTGCGCGCCGTGGGAAAGCCCGCGCCGCCGCAGCCGCGCAGGCCTGCCTTGTCGACGATCTCGACCAGCTGCTCGCGGCTGAGCGCCCCGTTGCGCAACCGCTCGAGCGTCTTGTAGCCGCCGTCAGCGCGATAAGCGGCGAGATCCTTGTACTTCGGGATGACCGGATCGTGGCGATGCTCGGCGATCGCCTTCGACACCATCGCCGCGTCCGCATGATCGACGAAGTAGTGCCCGACCTCGGCGACCGGCGCGGTATGGCAATGGCCCACGCAAGGCGCGCGCACGATGCGCACATTGGAACCGCTGGTCGCCTGCAGGTCGGCGATCAGCTTCTCGGCGCCGGCGAGATTGCACGACAGGTTTTCGCAGACCCGGACCGTGACGGGCGGAGGCGGCGTCTCTCCCTCCTTCACCACGTCGAAGTGCGCGTAGAACGTCGCGACCTCGTAGACCTCGGCCTGCGCCATGCGCAGCTCATCAGCCAGCGCCATCAGATGCGCCGCCGAGAGATGGCCGTACTTGTCCTGGATGAGATGCAGGAACTCGATCAGGAGATCGCGCCGTCGCTCGGCATTGCCGAGCAGCGCACGAATCTCCGCCGACGCCGCCGGCTCGATCTGGCGGCCTTTGGGGACCGTCCGCCCCCGACGCCTGCTCGAGCCCGGATGACGCGGCTGCCGCGCCAGGGCCTGTCCTTTAGACACGGACACTCCAATTGCTGGTTGGCTCCAATGATCTGCATCCACCCGTGCACAGACAATAAAGCGCTCTCGTCATACGATAGATAAAATCTATCGTTCGGTCGATCTCATGGCCCATTTGTCTATGGTTTCTCACCACTTTCTCACCCGTTTCTCACTGGGGTGAGAAACGCAAAGCCCTGAGGCACAATGCTTTTCGGCCAAATTATCACTTTCTCACCGCACCCCCTCCAGGCGCCGCCGCACTGTCAGGCCATCGCCTTGGCGAGATGGCTTGTTTCGGCGACCAGGGCCGCGACCAGCGGCGTCATGGGCTCGCGCGGCGGCACGACCAGGCCGATCTGGTGCATCACCTCCGGCTCGACAATGGGAATGGCGCGCAGGCGCTCGGTGAGGCCCAGCGTATCGGCGAGCTTTTCCGGCATCACGCTCGCCCAGCGGCCGGTGCGCACGTGCGAGAACAGCACGATCATGGAGTTGGATTCGAGGGTCGGCTCGGGTCGGCCGCCCGCCGCCTGCAGCAGGCCGTCGATGATGCGCCGGTTCTGCATGTCCGGCGTCAGCAGGCAGAGCGGGATCTTGGCGACCTCGGCCCAGGTCACCTGGTCGCGCTCGCCAAGCGGGCTGCCCTCCGACGTCAGCAGGCGATACTGCTCGAAATAGAGCGGCACGGCGCGCAGGCGCCCCAGCGGCTCGTTGTCGATGTAGCTCAGGCCCGCATCGACCTCGAGATTCTCGACCATCGACAGCGTCTCGATCGAAGTGCGCGACAGGATGGTGAACTTCACGTTGGGATGCTTGGCGCGATAGGGCGTGGTCAGCGCCGAGACCATGGGCAGCACCGTGGGAATCGCCGCGATCTTGAGATGGCCGCTCAGGCCTTTCTTCAGGGTCTGCACCTCCTGCCGCATGGCGCGCGCGTCGGCGACGATGGTGCGCGCCCAGTCGAGCACGCGCTCGCCTTCCGGCGTGAAGCCGAGAAAGCGCGAGGTGCGCTGCACCAGCATGACACCGAGGATGTCCTCGAGCTGCTTGATGCCGGCTGAGAAGGTCGGCTGGGTGACGCCACATTGCTCGGCGGCCTTGCCGAAGTTGCGCTCGCGCGCCAGCGCCAGCAGATATTCGAGCTTGTCGATCATGCGCGATCTTATCGCGCAGGCGGGCCCGTAGGGCTAGGCGCGCTCCGCCGCGCCTAGGAGAACAGCTTCATCGCGTTGGACAAGGTCTGCAGCACGCCCCAGACGAGGGGAACGCCAACGAATCCCCAAGCCAGCGCGAGTTGAAACCCGGTGGTTCCTGCTTTGTCGTTTGCCATCGCCTACCCTCCTCAGGTTCCGGCCGGCCGGGCGACCGCGCCCACCGCCCTGGAAGCGCGCTCGGCCTCATGATCGGCTTTCATGTGGTGGCGGGCATTCACCGCCTTGACCAGCGACGTTGCAGATGAAGCCGACCACCAGCAGGCCCGCCATGATGTACATGGTGGTGTTGTAAGCCTGTGCCTTCGGCGACCCCGTGATTGATCTGGTACTCGCGGATGTAGTTCACCAGCACCGGCCCGAAGATGCCCGCCGCCGACCAGGCGGTGAGCAGCATGCCGTGGATGGCGCCGACATAGCGGGTGCCGAACATGTCGCTTGAGATAGGCCGGCACGGTGGCGAAGCCGCCGCCGTACATACTGATGATGACCACGAAGCACAGCACGAACAGCGTCACGCTGCCCATCAGCGCCGGTCTGCGGCACCAGCACATAGAGCACGGTGCCGAGACGAAGAAGCAGAAATAGGTGCTCTTGCGCCCGATGAAGTCGGAGATCGACGCCCAGAAGAAGCGGCCGCCCATATTGAACAGGCTGAGCAGGCCGACGAAGCCCGCCGCCGCGACCGCTGACACCTTGCCCGGGAACATCTCCTGGCTCATCGCCGAGGCCTGGCCGAGCACGCCGATGCCGGCGGTCACGTTGAGGCAGAGCACCCACCAGATCAGCCAGAACTGCGGTGTCTTAAGAGCGTCGTAGACGAAGACGTCGTTCTTGGTGATCAGCCTTTGCTGCTGCGACCGGCGCCGTGTAGCCGGCGGGCAACCAGCCCGCCGGCGGTACGCGTACGATCGCGGCGCCGACCCAGGTGAAGCACGAAATAGATGAGCGCCGAGCGCGATGAAGGTCTCGGCGACGCCGACATGGGTCGGCGTGGAGAACTTCTGCATCAGCCAGACCGAAAGCGGCGAGGCGATGAAGGCGCCGCCGCCAAAGCCCATGATCGCCATGCCGGTCGCCATGCCGGGCCGGTCAGGGAACCATTTGATCAAGGTCGAGACCGGCGAAATGTAGCCGATGCCCAAGCCGATGCCGCCCAAGACGCCATAGCCTAGATAGATGAGCCAGAGCTGGTGCGCGTAGACGCCCACGGCCGACAGCAGGAAGCCAACCGTCCAGCAGAGGCCGGCAGCGAACATCGCTTTGCGAGGACCGCCTTCCTCCACCCAACGGCCGAACACGGCCGCGGACAGTCCGAGGAAGAGGATGGCGATCGAGAAGATCCAACCGAGCTCGGTCAGCTTCCAGTCGCCGGGGGCCGACTGCGTGATGCCGATCAGCTTTGTCATCGGCAGGTTGAAGACGCTGAAGGCGTAGGCCTGTCCGATGCACAAGTGCATGCAAAGCGCGGCTGGCGGCACCATCCACCGGTTGAAGCCGGATTTGGCGACCGTGCGTTCGCGGTCGAGGAAACTCAATGCCATGGCTGGTTGCTCCGAATTGTTGCCGGTCTTGCTTGGCGTCTGCCGTGTCCCACGTGCGCGGCGCGCGGGTCCCTGCCCGGCGGCCTGTTCTCCAGTGCGTATCCGTCCCTGTTGCCCGGCCTTCTTGATGGCGGCCGTTGGCGAACCAGGATCATTCCGCGGGTGGGAACCGCGGCTCAATAAGGCTGTTCAGTGAGGTGATAGTCGGAAGCTATCGACGCCCGTCTTCGCGTGTCGGACGCGCGCTAGTTGTTCTCGAGCGACCGGGCGACTGTGTTCACCTCGGCGACCAGAGCGGTGAGCATCGCCGTCGAGGGCTCGCGCTTGGGAACGACGAAACCGATCTGTTCGGCGGCGTCCGGCTCGACGATCGGCACCGACCGCAGTTGCTGTGTCAGGCCCAGGGCATCGGCCAGCTTGTCGGGCATCACGGTGGCCCAGCGGCCGGTGCGCACGTGGGTGAACAGGACGATCATCGAGTTGGATTCCAGGGTCGGCGGCCCGGGGTCGCCACCGGCTCCGCTGAGCAGGCGGTCGATGATGTGGCGGCTCTGCATGTCCGAGGCGGGCAGACACAATGGCACCTTGGCGACCTCGGCCCATGTCACCTGCTGGCGGTCGCCGAGCGGACTGTCGGGCGCGGTCACCAGCCGGTAGCGCTCGCGATAGAACGGCACGGCGCGCATCCCGCGCGGCGGCTGGTCGTCGACGTAGGTGACGCCGGCATCGACCTCGAAATTGTCCAAGAGTCGTCACGATCTCCGCTGCGACGTGCGCGAGAAGATGCTGAAGCGCACGCCTGGGATACTTGACGTGGTAGGGCGTGGTCACCAGAGACAGCATGGGCAAGGCGACGGGAATCGCGGCGATCCGGAGATGACCGCTGAGGCCCCTCTTCAGCGTCTGCACGTCGTTGCGCATGGCCCGAGTGTCCTCGACGATGCCGCGCGCCCATTCGAGGACCCGCTCGCCCTCGGCGGTGAAGCCGATGAAGCGCGACGTGCGTTGTACCAGCATGGCGCCCAGCGCATCCTCGAGCTGCTTGATGCCGGCGGAGAAGCTCGGCTGACTCACGCCGCAGCTCTCCGCCGCCTTGCCGAAGTTGCGTTCGCGCGCCAGCGCCAGCAGATACTCGAGCTTGTCGATCATGCGCGATCTTATCGCGCAGGCGGGCCCGTAGGGCTAGGCGCGCTCCGCCGCGCCGGTGGCCGCGCAGCGGCCAAGCCCAGGGCCCGCACGGTGCCGCTTACGCACGTTCTTGAGCTCAAGTCCGCGGCCAACCCTCCACCGCCGACGCTCCGCGATGCGCCGCCGTTCACAGACCCAGCGTTAGTTGCGGCTCCGGCGGCGACGCATCGCGGAGCGCGCCCATGTTCGACAACGACACGCCAAGCAGCCGCACCTTCTTCTCCAGCGGGAAGATGCTGTGCACCAGCTCGACCGAGATGCGTTCGAGCTCCTCGCGACTGGACACCAGCTCCGGCAGCGTGCGGCTGCGCGTGACGATCTGGAAATCGGCGTACTTGATCTTCACGGTGACGGTGCGCCCGGCAATGCCGGTGCGCTCGCAATAGCCCCAGACATCGTCCAGCACCGACTTCACGCCGTCGACGATGTCGGCGAGCTTGCCGAGGTCCTGGGCGAAGGTGGTCTCCGAGCCGACCGACTTGCGCGGCCGGTCGGGCACGACGCGGCGATCGTCCTGGCCGCGCGCGATGGCGTAGTAGTAGGGCCCCGACTTGCCGAAATATTGCTGCAGGAACTCCAGCGTCTGGGCCTTGAGGTCGGCGCCGGTATGGATGCCGAGCCGCTTCATCTTGGCTTCGGTCGCCGGCCCCACGCCATGGAACTTGCCGACCGGCAGGCTCTCGACGAAGGCTGGTCCTTTCTCCGGCGGAATGACGAACTGGCCGTTGGGCTTGCGATGGTCCGACGCGAGCTTGGCCAAAAACTTGTTGTAGGAGATGCCGGCCGACGCGGTGAGGCCGGTCTCGGCCAGGATGCGGGCGCGGACCTCGCGGGCGATGTCGGAGGCGAGCGGCATGTTCTTGAGGTTGGTCGTGACGTCGAGATAGGCCTCGTCGAGCGACAGCGGTTCCACGAGCGGCGTGTACTCCAGGAAAATCGCGCGGATCTGGCGCGAGACTTCCTTGTAGGCGTCGAAGCGCGGTTTCACGAAGACCAGCTCCGCGCATAGCCGTCGCGCGGTAGTCGCGGGCATGGCCGAGCGCACGCCGAACTGGCGCGCCTCGTAGCTCGCGGCCATGACCACGCCGCGCTCGCGGCTGCCGCCGACCGCGACCGGCTTGCCGCGCAGCGAGGGATCGTCGCGCTGCTCCACGGATGCATAGAAGGCATCCATGTCGAGATGGATGATCTTGCGGATTGAGCCGTCCGCCATGGTGGGGATAAGGTGGCCACCGATGACCAGCGCAAGCAACGACGAAATCCGCATCCTCACGCCCTCGGGCATGCTGGGCTACGGCTTCCCGATCGACCATTTCAAGCTCGGGTTGGCGCAAAAGCCGCACGCCATCACCATCGACTCGGGCTCGACCGATTCGGGTCCGCAAAAGCTCGGCCTGGGTGAAATGACCTGCAGCCGCGAGGCCTACGTGAAGGACATCGAGGTCCTGCTGGCGGCGCAGCATGAGCACCGGATCCCGTTGTTGATCTCCTCGGCCGGCGGCGACGGAACCAACCTCCATGTCGATGCCTTCCGTGACATCATCGCCGAGATCGCAAGGAAGCGCGGCTGGCGCTTCAAGCTCGCCCGGATCTACGCCGATATCGACAAGGGCCATATCGCCAAGGAGCTGAAGGCCGGCCGGGTCGAGCCGCTCGGTCCCGTGCCGCCGCTCGAGCCGCGCGAGATCGCGGCGGCCACCGTGGTGGTGGCGCAGATGGGCGCCGAACCGTTCCTCAAGGCGCTCGACGAGAGTGAAGGCGTCGACGTGATCGTGAGCGGCCGCGCCTACGATCCCTCGCCGACCGCGGCGATGGCGATCCGCGCCGGCTTCGACCCGGCGCTCGCCTGGCACATGGGAAAGATCATGGAATGCGGCGCGCTCTGCGCCGAGCCGGTCGGGCGCAACGTCATGGGCTATCTCCGGCGCGATCATTTCGAGATCGAGCCGCTCAATCCCGCCGAGCGCTGCACCACGGCGTCAGTCGCCGCACACACGCTCTACGAAAAGACCCATCCTTTCCTGCTGGCAGGTCCCGGCGGCACGCTCGATCTCTCCAACTGCAAGTACGAGCAGGTGAGCGAGCGGCGCGTGCGCGTCTCAGGCAGCCGCTTCGAGCCATCCAGGCACTACACAGTGAAGCTTGAAGGCGCCAAGACCGCCGGCTGGCGCAGCATCTTCATCGCCGGCGCACGCGATCCGATCTTCATCGCCCAGATCGATGAGATCCTCGCCAAAGTGATTCGCGCCACCCGCGCTTATTTCGCCGAGGTGCCGGAAGAGAGCTACCAGATCATCTCCCATGTCTACGGCAAGAATGGCGTGATGGGCGACCTGGAGCCCGTGACGACGCCGGCGCACGAGCTTTGCATCATTCTCGAGGTCGCCGCGGCGACGCAGTCGCTGGCGACGGCGATCTGCGGCAAGGCACGCACCGGCCTGATGCACGCGCCCTATCCCGGCCGCATCGCCACGGCAGGCAACCTCGCCTCGCCCTTCACGCCGCTCGAGATCCCGCTCGGCCAGGCCTGCGAGTTCAATGTCTATCACCTGATGAAAGTCGACAGCCCGACTGCGCTGTTCCCCATCCAATACGAAGAAGTCGCCTGACGTGCCGACCGTCCCCACCCCGCTGCGCGACATCGCCAAGGTGGTGCGCAGCAAGAATGCCGGCCCTTTCGAGATCACGCTGGATATCATCTTCAAGAGCAAGGAAGACTTCGAGGTCGTCAAGAAGAGCGGCGTGATCACCAAGGAGCTGGTGTCGAAGCTCTACAACGTACCGACCCAGGCCATCATCACCTTCGGCTTCTTCGATTTGGTCAATGCCGTGAAGATCACGCTCCCCCGGCCACGCCCGCAGGGAGGGATCGGCGAAACCGATATGCATGCCGCGCAACAGCACGTGCCCTTGCAGGAAATCCGCGTGCCCTGGCCGACCAAGTGACCGGCGTCAAAACGGCCACCAGCTCTTCTTCTTGAGTTCCTTGCTGGTTTCCGATCCGGCGATCGGCACAGGTGGCGGCATGTCGCTGTCGCGCCAGCCGCCGCCCACCGCCGCAATCAGGTTCGAACTCGCGGTGTAGCGTGCCAGCCGGATGTTGAGCAGGGTCTGCTCGTTCTGCAGCGCGGTGGTCTGTGACGTCACCACGGTCGTGTAGTCCACCGTGCCGGCGCTATATTGATTGAGCGCTATACGCTCGGCGTTGCGCGAGGCAGCGACGGCGATGCGCTGCACGCGCTCCTGCTCCTCGAAGACGCGCTGCTGGGCGAGCGCATCCTCGACCTGCTGGAAGGCGGTGATCACGGTCTGGCGGTAGGTCGCCACCGTCTTGTCGAAGTTGGCGCGCGCGCCTTCGACCTGGGCGGCGCGCGAGCCGCCATCGACCAGCGTGCCGGCAAGCTGCGGGCCGACCGCCCAGACGGCGTTGGCGATCTGCAGCAGGGTCGAGAGCATGGTGCTCACGAAGTTAATGCTGGCGTTCAGCGTAAACTGCGGATAGTACGCGCCTACGGCCACGCCGATCTGGGCGTTGGCCGCGGCCATTGAGCGCTCGGCCGAGGCGATGTCGGGACGCCGTTCGAGCAGCGCCGATGGAACGCCTGCCTCGACCGTCGGCACCGTGTCCGAGATCCTCGCGGGCGGCAGGCTGAACTCGGCCGGCGCCTTGCCGATCAGGGCGGCGATCGCGTGCTCGAACTGCGCGCGGTTGGCGGCCTCGGCCACCAGCTGGGCGCGGGTCTGCTCGTACAGCGCCTGCGCCTGGGCAAGATTCAACTGCGAGACAGTGCCGGCATTCATCTGGTTGCCCACGATTTCCATGGCGCGGGCGTAGGCTGCCACCGAGGCTTCGAGCAGCCGCTTGCGCTCATCGGAGATGCGCAGCGAGTAGTAGTTGGTCACCAGGCTCGATTGCGCCGACAGGCGCGCCGCGGCGAGCGTGGCATAGCTTGCCTGGGCGGCCGCCGAATCGCTTTTGATTTGGCGGCGGATGTTGCCCCAGACGTCGATCTCCCAGGTGAGCGTGCCGCCCAGCGCATACTGACCGGTCGAGCTACCGATCGAAACGGTCGCCGTCGAGCTGCCGGTACGACCACTCTGCTGCTGCGCCGAGCCGGTGTAGCCGATCGTCGGGTAGAGCGCCGATTGGCTCTGGCGGATCAGCGCCACGGCCTGTCGATAGGCAGCCTCCGACGCCTTGAGGTTCTGGTTGGAAACCTCGACCTGGGCCGTCAGCTGGTCGAGGGTCGGATCGCTGTAGATGTTCCACCACGGCCCGCGGTCGATGGTGTCGCGCGGCTCGGCGGGGCGGAAGACCGAATCGGTGGTCTCCTTGTATTCCGGCGTGGTTGGCGTGGCCGGCGGCGGCCGCTCGTAGTCGGGGCCGATCAGGCCACATCCGAACAACGGCAGCAGGGCGAGCACGAGCAAAGCCCGTCGGATTGCCGTCATGCCCGGGCCTCGAGCCCGCCCATACTGCGCGCCAGCCGGCTATGGGTGTCGCGCTCGCGGCGACGGAAGCGGTCGAGGTAGAGATAGATCACCGGGGTGGTGTAGAGCGTCAGCACCTGGCTGACCAGCAGGCCGCCGATGATCGAGATGCCGAGCGGCCGGCGCAGCTCCGCGCCGTCGCCGAAGCCCAGTGCCAGGGGCATCGCGCCCAGCATCGCCGCCAGAGTGGTCATCAGGATCGGACGGAAGCGCAGCAGGCAGGCCTGGTAGATCGCCTCCTGCGGCTCGAGCCCCTGATGGCGCTCGCGGTCCAGCGCCACATCGATCATCATGATGGCGTTCTTCTTCACGATGCCCACCAGCAGCAGCACGCCGATCATGGCGATGATGCTGAACTCCAAGCCGGCTACCTGCAGCGCCAGCAGAGCGCCGATGCCGGCCGACGGCAGGGTCGAGAGGATCGTGATCGGGTGGATGTAGCTCTCATAGAGGACGCCGAGCACGATGTAGATTGCGGCAAGGGCCGCCAGCACCACCAGCAGCTGGTTATTGAGCGACTGCTGGAAAGCGGCTGCCGTTCCCTGGAACGAGCCGTGGATGCTGGCCGGCACGCCGATATCGTGCATCGTGGCGTTCACGTAGGTAACGGCATCGCTCAGCGTCTTGCCGATCGCCAGGTTGAACGAGATCGTGGTCGCCACGAACAGGCCCTGATGGTTGACGGCCAGCGGCGTCGTGCCGAACTCGTAGCGCGTGACTTGGCTGAGCGGGATCATCGTCTCGGCCGACGTGCTGACGGCTGCTCCCGTGGAAGCGACGCCGCGGCCCGAGACGGCGATGGCGTTGGTCCGTTGGTTACTCACCGCCGCGCTGGGATCGAGCGAGGTGGCACCGGCGCCGGTCAACGAGGCGATCTTCGGCGTTCCCGTCGCCGGCAACGTGGTGCCAACCGCTGCCGTCGCCTGGGCGCCACTGATCGAGCCGCCGGTGGTGCTGACCCACATATCCTTCAACGTCTCGGGATTGTCCCAGTATTCCGGAGCGACCTCCATGACCACATGGTACTGGTTCAGCGCATTGTAGATGGTCGAGACCTGGCGCTGACCAAAGGCGTCGTAGAGCGTGGCCGAGATGTTGCGCGTATCGACGCCGAGCCGCGCCGCCGCATCGCGGTCGATGGTCAGGTTGACCTGCAGGCCCTTCTGCTGCTGGTCAGAATCGACGTCGGTGATGACCGAGGTATCGCGCTTCAGCGCCTCGAGGAGCTTGGGGCCCCAATCGTACAGATCGGCCAAGGAATCGGCCTGCAGGGTGAACTGGTACTGGGAGCTCGATTGCCGGCCGCCGACGCGGATGTCCTGCACGGCCGTCAGGAAAAGATTGGCGCCGGTCACCTGGTTCAACTTGATGCGCAGGCGGTTGATTACCTGATCGGCCGAGGCGTCACGCTCCTTCAGGGGCTTCAGCGAGGCGAAGACGAACCCCGAATTGGTCTGGAAGCCGCCGGTAAAGCCCACGATGTTCTCGATCGCCGGATCGCTGCGCACGATCGACACGAACTGGCGGAACTTGCGGCGCATCGCCTGGAACGAGATGCTCTGGTCGGCCCGGATGAAGCCGATGATGCGGCCAGTGTCCTGCTGTGGGAAGAAGCCCTTGGGAATCTCGACGTAGAGGAAGACGTTGAGAATGATCGTGCCCAGGAACACCAGCATGGTGAGCCGTGTATGGCGCAGCACCCAAGCGAGCGTGCGGCCGTAGAAATTCTGCACGGCGCCGAACACCTGCTCGCTGAGCCGCGAGAGCCGCCCGGGTGACTTCTCTTCCTCGCCCTCGCGGCGCGGCGGCCTCAGCACGTAAGCGCACATCATCGGCGTGGTGGTGAGCGAGATCACCATCGAGATCAGGATGGCGATCGTGAGGGTGACAGCAAACTCGCGGAACAGCCGGCCGACGATGCCGCCCATCAGCAGGATCGGGATGAACACCGCGATCAGGGACAACGTCATCGACACCACGGTGAAGCCCACTTCCCGCGCGCCCTGCAGCGCCGCCTGCAGGCGCGGCATGCCCTGCTCGATGTGTCGCGAGACGTTCTCCAGGACGATGATGGCATCGTCCACGACGAACCCCGCCGCGATGGTCATGGCCATCAGCGACAGGTTGTTCAGGCTGTAGCCCAGCAGGTACATCACGCCGAACGTGCCGATCAGCGACACCGGCACCGCGACCGACGGGACGAAGCCCGCTCGCACCGAGCGCAAGAAGACGAAGGTCACCAGCACCACCAGGATGACGCTGATGGTGAGTGCCCGTTCGACCTCCTTCAGCGAGGCGCGGATCGTGGTGGTACGGTCGGCTGCCAGGGTGACATCGACGTCGTTGGGCAGAGCGGCCTGCAGCTCGGGCAGCAGCTCCTTCACCTTGTCCACGGTCTCGATGATGTTGGCGTTGGGCTGGAGGTAGATGATCACCAGCACCGAGCGCTTGCCGTTGGCTTGGCCCTCGTTGCGGATGTCCTCGACCGAATCGATGATTTCGGCCACGTCGCTCAGCCGTACCGGCGCGCCGTTGCGCCAGGCGACGATCAAGTCGCGATACTCCGCGGCGGTCCGCGCCTGATCGTTGGTGTAGATCTGCCAGTGCTGGTCGCCAACTTCAATGCCACCCTTGGGCGTATTGGCGTTGGCCGCGGCGAGGGCCGCGCGCACGCTCTCCAACCCGATCTTGTACTTGGACAGGATGCTGGGATTGATCTCGATCCGCACGGCCGGCAGAGAGCTGCCGCCCAGCGCCACCTGGCCCACGCCGGTGACCTGGGAGAGCTTCTGCTGCAGGACGTTGGAGGCGGCGTCATAGAGACGGCCCTGACCGATCGTGTCCGACGTCAGCGCCAGCACCAGGGCGGGGGCGTCGGCGGGATTGATCTTGCGGTAGATCGGATTGCTGCGCAGGTCCGTCGGCAGGTCGGCGCGGGCGGCGTTGATGGCGGCCTGCACGTCGCGTGCCGCGCCGTCGATGTTGCGCGACAAGTCGAACTGCAGGGTGATGCGCGAGTTGCCGACCGTGCTGGTGGAGGTGATTTCCGTAACGCCCGCGATCGCGCCCAGCCGGCGCTCGAGCGGCGTGGTCACGCTGGTCGACACCGTATCTGGCGAGGCGCCGGGCAACGAGGCCTGGACCTGGATGGTTGGGAACTCGATCTTGGGCAGCGGCGATACCGGCAGGCCCATGAAACCCAGGATGCCCGCCAGCAGGATTCCCGCCGTGAGCAGCGTCGTGGCGACCGGCCGGGCGATGAAGGGCGCCGACAGGTTCATCATGGCCGCGGGCTCTCGCGTTCACCCGGCGGCGGCCCCGACGGCTGCAGAGGATGCAACGGCGTGTCGAGCGGGATGCCGCGGATGCGCCGGCCGATGCGGTCGAAGGCAAGATAGATCACAGGCGTGGTGAAGAGCGTCAGCATCTGGCTGACGATCAGGCCGCCGACGATGGTGAGGCCGAGCGGATGGCGCAGCTCCGAGCCGGTGCCGGTGCCCAGCATCAGCGGCAGCGCCCCGACCAGGGCCGCGATGGTGGTCATCAGGATCGGCCGGAAGCGCAGCAGGCAGGCCTGGTGGATCGCCTCCTGCGGCGCCTTGCCCTCGTGGCGCTCGGCCTCGAGGGCGAAGTCGATCATCATGATGGCGTTTTTCTTGACGATGCCGATCAGCAGCACGATGCCGATGATGGCCACGACGCTGAGATCGTCGCCCGCCATCATCAGCGCCAGCAGCGCGCCGATGCCGGCCGACGGCAGGGTCGACAGGATCGTCACTGGGTGGATGTAGCTCTCGTAGAGCACCCCCAGCACGATGTAGACGGTGATGATCGCCGCCAGGATCAGCATGAGCTGGCTGTTGAGCGCCTTCTGGAAGGCAAGCGCCGCGCCCTGGAACAGGGTCTGGATCTGCCGCGGCATGCCGATCTCCTTCTCGGCCGCGACGATGGCGTCGACCGCCTGGCCAAGCGAGGCTCCCGGCGCCAGGTTGAAGGAGATGGTGGTAGAGGGGAACTGGCTCAGCCGGTCGAGACGCAGCGGCGCGGTGCGCTGCTCGAAGGTGGCGATGGCCGACAGAGGCACTTGCTTGCCGGCGGTCGAGCTGGGCAGGTAGAGGTTGTAGAGCGAGTCGAGCGAGCGCGCCATGCGCGGCTCGAGCTCGTAGATCACGCGATTCTGGTTCGTCTGGGTATAGACCGTCGAGACGATGCGCTGGCCGAAGGCGTCGTACAGAAGATTGTCGATCGTGGCTGCAGTGATGCCGAAGCGCGCCGCCGTATCGCGGTCGATCTTGATGTACATCGACAGGCCCTTGTTCTGCAGTTCGGCGGCCACGTCGACGATTTCGGGAATGCCGTTCATGCGCTCGACCAGGCGCGGCACCCAGACGTCGAAATCGTCAGGGTTCGGGCTCTCGAGCACGAACTGGTACTGGGTGCGGCTGACCGTCGAATCGAGAGTAAGGTCCTGGGACGGCTGCATGAACAGCTGAATGCCGGCGACCGACTGGGTGTCGTGCTGCAGGCGACGGATGATCTCGCTGGCCGTTGCCGAGCGCTGGTCGCGCGGCTTGAGGTTGATCAGCATGCGCCCCGAGTTGAGCGTCGGATTGGTGCCGTCGACGCCCACGAATGACGTGAGAACTCTCGACCGCGGGATCGTTCAGGATGACGTCGGCCAGCGCACGCTGGCGCTCGCTCATGGCGTCGAAGGAAATGCTCTGCGGCGCCTCGGTGACGACCTGGATCAGGCCATTGTCCTGGATCGGGAAGAAGCCCTTGGGGATCACGATATAGAGCAGCACCGTCAGCACCACCGTGCCGACGGCGACGACCAGGGTGAGCGGCTGATGGCGAAACACCACGACCAGCGCATCGTCGTAGAGGTCGATCAGCTTGGCGAACCAGCGCGCACCCAGCGCCTCGGCCTCGGCATGGCGGCCCTGGGCCTGGCCTTCGTGGCGGCGCAGCAGCTGGGCGCACATCATCGGCACCAGGGTGAGCGAGACCACCGCCGAGATCAGGATGGTGACCGAGAGCGTCACCGCAAACTCGCTGAACAGCCGGCCGACCACGTCGGCCATGAACAGGAGCGGGATCAGCACCGCGATCAGCGACACGGTGAGCGACACCACGGTGAAGGCGATCTGGCTCGAGCCCTTGAGGGCCGCCTCCATGGGATCGTCGCCCTGCTCGATGTAGCGGGCGATGTTCTCGATCATGACGATGGCGTCGTCGACCACGAAGCCGGTGGCGATGGTGAGCGCCATGATCGAAAGATTGTTCAGGCTGAAGCCGGCGAGATACATGACCGCAAGCGTGCCGATCAGCGACAGCGGCACCGACAGGCTGGGAATGAGCGTCGCGCGCCAGTCGCCCAGGAACAGGAAGATCACGGCAACGACCAGCGCGACGGCGAAACAGAGCTCGATCTGCACGTCGTGCACCGAAGCGCGGATAGTGAGCGTGCGGTCGGTCAGCACCGCGACGTCGAGCGAGTTGGGCAAGGTGTCGCGCAGCTGCGGCAGCAGCGCCTTGATGCTGTCGACCACGGCGATGACGTTGGCGCCGGGCTGGCGCTGCACGTTCACGACCACGGCGCGGGTCGAGTTCATCCAGGCGGCGAGCTTGTTGTTCTCCTGGCCGTCCTCGACCGTGGCCACCTCGCGCAGCCGCACTGGCGCGCCGTTGCGGTAGGCGACGACGACATCGTTGAAGAGCTTCGGGTCGGTGATCTGGTCGTTGGCGTTGATGGTGTAGGCGCGTGTCGGTCCGTCGAAATTGCCCTTGGGCGTGTTCACGTTGGCATTGGTGATGGTGGTGCGCAGGTCGTCGACGTTAAGGCCGTAGGCGGCGAGGGCCGTGGGATTGGCGCGGATGCGGTAACCGGGCTTGGCGCCGCCTTCCAGAGTCACCAGTCCGACGCCGGGCATCTGGGCAATTTTCTGGGCGAGCCGCGTGTCGACCAGATCGTAGATCTTGGTCAGCGGCTCGGTCTTGGAGGTGACGGCGAGCGTCAGGATCGGCGCGTCGGCCGGATTGACCTTGGCGTAGATCGGCGGCGCCGGCAGGTCGGCGGGCAGGAGATTGCCCGCCGCATTGATCGCCGCCTGCACCTGCTGCTCGGCGATGTCGAGGCCGAGCTTGAGGTCGAATTGCAGCGTGATCGACGAGGCGCCGGCCGAGCTGGTCGAGGTCATCTGGTTCAGCCCCGGCATCTGGCCGAGCTGGCGCTCCAGCGGCGCGGTGATCGACGAGGTCATGACCTCGGGACCAGCGCCGGGATAGAGCGTCAGCACGCGGATGGTCGGGTAGTCGACCTCGGGCAGCGCCGACAGTGGCAGGAAGCTGTAGGCAATCATGCCGACCAGGATGAGCGCCACCATCAGCAGCGAGGTTCCGACCGGCCGCTCGATGAAAATCCGCGACGGGTTCATGTCGCGGCCGGAGCTACTGGTTGGACTGGGCCGGTCGACCGGCGCCGCCGCTGCGGCGCTCGCCGTTGGCGCCCTGTGGGCCTGACCCCGGCGCGGCGCCGGGCGCGCGGCGTTGAGCGGGCGGTGCAGCACCGTTGGGCCCGGCGGGCGTGCTGCCATCCGGCGGGGCCGCGGCAACCGGACGACCGGAATTGCCGGGTGCGCTGCCTGGGCGGCGAATCTTGGCGCCGTCGCGCAGCCGGTCGGTGCCGTCGATCACCACCTCGTCACCGATCGCCAAGCCTTTGACCACGGCGATCTTCTCGCCGTCGGTGACGCCGGTCTCGACGACGCGGATCTCGACCGTGTCGTCGGGCTTCACGCGGTAGACGAAGGTGCCGGGCTGGCCGCGCTGAATGGCGGCGACCGGTACGACGATGGCGTCCTTCACCGTGTCGGCCAGCAGACGGACATTGACGAACTGGTTGGGGAACAGCGCCTCGTCGGCATTGTCGAAGATGGCACGCAGCTTGACTGTTCCGGTGGTGACGTCGATCTGGTTGTCGTTGGTCGCGACCTTGCCGGTGGCGAGCTCGTTCTTCTGCGCACGATCAAGGGCCGTGGTCTGCAAGGTCGCCCCATCGCGCAAGCGCTTGCGGACCTGCGGCAGGAAATCTTCCGGAATGGTGAACACGACAGACATGGGCTGCATCTGGGTGATGACGCAGATGCCCGTGGCGTCACCCAAGGTCACGTAGTTGCCCTGGTCGACCAGGCGCAGGCCGATGCGGCCCGAGACCGGAGCGATGATGCGGGTATAGACGAGGTTGAGCTTGGCGTTGTCGACCAGCGCCTGGTCGGTGACGATCGTCGCCTGGTACTGGCTCACGAGAGCGGCCTGCGTGTCGTACTGCTGATGGGCGATCGAATCCTGGGCGACCAGGGTCTTGTAACGCTGGAGGTCGATCAGGGCGTTCTTGAGCAGCGCCTGGTCCTTGTCGAGCGTGCCCTGCGCCTGCTGCAGCGCCACGACGTAGGGGCGCGGATCGACCACCGCCAGAAGTTCGCCCTGCTTGACCGACTGCCCCTCGGTGAACTCGACCTGGGTAAGCTGGCCGGTGATTTGCGCCTTCACCGTCACCGTCGCGAGCGGCGTCACGGTGCCCAGCGCCTTGATGACGATCGGGATGTCGCCCTTGGCGGCCGCGGCCAGCCCGACCGGAATGGGGGCATTGGCGCCGAACCGGCCGGCTTGGCGGGAAGCCGTACTGGAGCTGCTGTGGGTCGTGATGTACCAGCCAGCCCCTGCGACCACGGCAAGGCCCAACCCAATACCTAGTAGGGTCCTTAGCCGCTTCATCTATTAGTCCGCCCCCAAAGCAAGGTAGTCCTCAACATACGTAGCGAAACGCCAGAGTCTCCCCCAGCCGACCCGGGGGCGCAAGGCTGAGGCCCTGGCCGGCGGTGTAACGCAGGCCAGGCTCAAAGGAACCCTGTTTCTGTGACTTTATTTAGTCCGCAGCTTTGTCGCTGTCAGACAGCGACTTGTCGGGCACATAGAGCTGGCTGCCGCCGGCCCTGAACTTGGCGCTCATCTCGTCCATGCCCTTCTTGGCGTAGTCGCGGATGTCCTGGGTGATGCGCATGGAGCAGAACTTCGGCCCGCACATCGAGCAGAAGTGCGCGGTCTTGTGAGCGTCCTTGGGCATCGTCTCGTCATGGAATTTCTCCGCCGTCGCGGGATCGAGCGAAAGGTTGAACTGGTCGATCCAGCGGAACTCGAAGCGGGCCTTCGACAAGGCATCGTCGCGCAGCCGCGCCGCGGGATGGCCCTTGGCGAGGTCGGCGGCGTGGGCCGCGATCTTGTAGGTGATGACGCCCACCTTGACGTCATCGCGATCCGGCAGCCCGAGATGCTCCTTGGGCGTCACGTAGCAGAGCATCGCCGTGCCGAACCAGCCGATCATGGCGGCGCCGATGCCCGAGGTGATGTGGTCGTAGCCCGGCGCGATGTCGGTGACGAGCGGCCCAAGGGTATAGAACGGCGCCTCGCCGCATTCGCGCAGCTGCTTGTCCATGTTGGCCTTGATCTTGTGCATGGGCACGTGGCCCGGGCCTTCGATCATGACCTGGCAGCCCTTGTCCCACGCAACTTTGGTCAGTTCGCCGAGCGTCGTGAGCTCGGCGAACTGAGCGGCGTCATTGGCATCCGCGTTGCAGCCCGGCCTGAGGCCGTCGCCCAGCGAGAACGACACGTCGTATTTGCGCATGATGTCGCAAATGTCGCCGAAGTGCTCGTAGAGGAAGCTCTCGCGATGCTCGGTCAGGCACCATTGCGCCATCATCGAGCCGCCGCGGCTCACGATGCCGGTGACGCGGCTCGCCGTCAGCGGCACATGGGCCAGCCGCACGCCGGCATGGATGGTAAAATAGTCGACGCCCTGCTCGCACTGCTCGATCAGCGTGTCGCGATAGACCTCCCATGAAAGCTTGGTCGGATCGCCGCCCACCTTCTCCAGCGCCTGGTAGATCGGCACCGTGCCGATCGGCACCGGCGCGTTGCGCACGATCCATTCGCGCGTGTCGTGGATGTTGCGGCCGGTCGACAGGTCCATGACCGTGTCGGCACCCCAGCGGATCGCCCAGACCATCTTCTCGACCTCTTCCTCCATCGAGGAAGTGACCGCCGAGTTGCCGATATTGGCGTTGATCTTCACCAGGAAGTTGCGGCCGATGATCATCGGCTCGAGCTCGGTGTGGTTGATGTTGGCCGGGATAATGGCGCGGCCCAGCGCGATCTCCTGGCGCACGAACTCGGGCGTGATGAACTCGGGCAGCGCCGCGCCGAAGCTCTCGCCGTCGGCCAACCGCTCCTTGGCGAGCTCATGGACGCGCTTGCGGCCCAAGTTCTCGCGCGCGGCGACGTAGATCATCTCCTTGGTGATGACGCCGGCCTTGGCCCATTCGTATTGCGTGATCTTGTGGCCATCGAGCCCGCGCAACGGCTTGGCCGTGTTGGGGAACGGCAGCAGGGCGGCGGCCTTCACGTTGCCGTTGTCGATCGGCTGGATCGGCCGGCCGGCATATTCCTCGACACCGCCGCGCGCCAGCACCCAGCCGCGCCTGACGCGCGCCAGGCCCTTGCTGACATCGATGGCGACCGTGGGATCGGTGTAGGGGCCAGTCGTGTCGTAGACCCGGACCTTGGGCTCGGTGGGTTCGCTCAGCGTGATCTCACGCAGGGGCACGCTGAGGTCAGGCGCCTCTTCGGGTGTCACGTAGATCTTCTGCGAGGCCGGCAGCGAGCCGGTGGTCACCTTGGGGGTGGCGATGATGTTGTCCATGACGAGGATCTCCCGGGGTTAACGAACGAAGGAGACCCGGTAGTGTCGTGCAAAGGAGATATCCGTTCCCTTCGCCGGCATGACCCGGATCAGGTTCAAAGGGTCACCGCGCTGCCGTCACCGGCGGTCGGTATCTCAGCCTCCTGTCGAGGCACCCCTTGGACGGGACCATCTTAGACCGAACGCCTAGGAGTGAAAACCTGCCCTTTAGACGACCTTGGCCTGCCGCATTTCGGCGATTTCGCTCGCCGAATAGCCCGCCTCGCCCAGCACCTCGTCGGTGTGCTGGCCGAGCTTGGCGGGCGGGCGGTCGACCGAGCCGCCGCCATGCTCGAGGCGAAAGCCCGAGCCCACGACCTGGATCGGGCCATGCTCGGTCTCGACCGTCTGCAGCACGGTGCGGTGCTTCATCAGGTCGAGCTTGGCAGTCTCGGGGATCGAGAGCACGCGGCCCGCCGGCACGTCGGCCTTGGCGAAGCGCTCGGCCCAGGTGGCCGAGGTCTCCGTCTTCATCGCCGCCTCGATGATCTCATGCAGGGCGGCGTTGTTGTCGATGCGCTTGGGCCAGTCGGCGAAGCGCGGATCGGCCAGCGCCGCCTCGCAGCCCAGCACCTTCATCAGCCGCTGGAACTGTGGGTCGGTCATGACGGCCAGCACCATCCAGCCGTCCTTGGTCTTGAAGAGATTGCCGGTGGGCTTGCGGGTCACCGAGAGGTTGGCGGCCTGCTCATGCACGCGGCCGGTCATCAAGTGCTCGGTGAATTGCTGGGCGAGGTAGCCCATCACCGCATCGATCATGGCGACGTCGACCAGCTGGCCCTTGCCGGTGTGGGTGCGCTGGTAAAGCGCCGAGGCGACGCCCAGCGCCGCCGTGGCTCCCGACATCACGTCGGCACCGGCGAAGCCCACGCGCGTGGGACCATTGGCGGGAAAGCCGGTGATCGACATCAGGCCCGACATCGCCTGAATCATCCCGTCGAACGCCGCGGTGGCGCGCTCGGGCCCGACCTGGCCGAAGCCCGAGACGGCGCAATAGATCAGGCGCGGATTGATCGCCTTCAGGGTCTCGTAGCCGATGCCGAGCTTGTCCATCACGCCCGGCCGGAAATTCTCCGTCACCACGTCGACCTTGGGCACTAGTCGCTTGATGACCTCGATTGCCTTGGGCTGCTTGAGGTCCAGCGTGATCGAGCGCTTGCCGGCATTGACCGACACCCAGGGGGCGGCAAGCCCACGCTTCTCCCAGTCGTTGGCGCGGTTGCCGTAGCGCATGTCGTCGCCTTCGCGTGATTCGACCTTGATCACGTCGGCACCCAGCAGCGCGAGCTGATAGGTGCCGTAGGGGCCGGCCAGCACGCGCGTGAAATCGAGGATCTTTACGCCGGTGAAGGGTTTGCTCATCGCGTGACTAGGCGACGCCCGCCTTCTGCCGCTGATCGCGCGCCACCTGCTTCACCTTGTCGAACTCGGCGCGGCGCCTGGCGACCTCCTCGGGCGGCATGCGCGCGAGATTGTTGTAGTCCTGCTTCCAGTCGCCGTCGTCGTTCCAGCGCAGCGGCGATTGAACCGTCGTGCGCGGCCCGACGGCGCTCTCCAGCACCTTGAGCGCGAGATCGAGCGTGAAGCGCTGCGTGTCGGGCTCGTGCGGCTTGCCGGCCGAGTTGCCGAGCGGGAAGTCGCTGAACAGGAAACGCGGAACACCGGCCCATTCGACGATGTCCTTGGCGGCACCCATGATCACCGTCGGGATGCCGTTCCGTTCGAGGTAGCGGGCGACCAGACTCACGGTCTGGTGGCAGACGGGTCAAGTCGGCACCAGGAGCGCGGCATCGACCTGATCCTGCCGGCAGCGCGCCAGGATCTCCGGTGCATCGGTCTCCAAGGTCACGCGCTGGCTGCGATTGGTCGGCGCGCCATGAAAGCGCTTGGCGAGCTTGAAGCGGCCGGAGCCGGCGAACTCGCGCATCAGCGGCAGCGGGAACCAGGTGTTGGAGTCCTTGGCCGTGGTGTGCTTGCGGTCGTAGCCGATATGGCTGATGCGCGTGTCGTGGTCGACCGACGTATCGCCCGAATAGACGGTGTAGAATTTGGCCGCCGCGTTGTAGGCCGCCCCCGGCCCCTGGTCGCCCTTGTCGGGCTGATAGGGCGCCGCCGTGGTGATCAATACCAGGGTGCTGTCCTTCAGCGGCTTCTTGAGCGGCGTGAACGGCGCATCGATGTAATGCGCCCAGCGGTAGGGGTTATCGTACCCCAGCGCGAGATAGTAGTCGCGCGTGCGGCGCATATAGTCGATCGGCGCGTCGTACTCGGGCGCGAAATTGGGCGTGTCGGCCATGACCAAAAGTGAGACGGCGCGGCTCCGAAGTCAATTTCGCCCGAAGTGACAATTTCGCGGGCAAGCCTTAGCTTTTCGCGACTCTGGGAGACATCTGTTGCACAAGTTGAGCCGCCGCACGGTCCTGGGCAGCGCGGTGGCGTTCGCCCTGCCGGCCCGCACGCCGGTGCACGCCGAAGACCGGCCGTTGCGCATCGTCGTCGGCTTTCCGCCAGGTGCCGGCATCGACACCATCGCGCGACTGATCGCCGACAAGATGCGGGTCTCGCTGGGCCGTCCGGTCGTGATCGAGAACAAGCCGGGTGCCGCGGGCATGATCGCCAATACGACCGTCAAGGCCGCGCCGCCCGACGGCACGACGCTCTTGATGACGCCGCTCGCCAACATGGTGTTCTTTCCGCACTCCTACGCCAGGCTCGAGTACGACGTCTTCAAGGACTACGTGCCGGTGGCGCATCTTGCTTCCTTTCCGCTCGCGCTCGGCGTCGGCCCCGACGTGCCGGCGAAGACGCTTTCCGAGTATGTGACGTTCGCCAAGAAGGGAGGCGCCAACGCCAACTTCACCGCCGCCTCGCTCGGCAGCCTGCCGCATTTCTTCGGCCTGATGTTCGCCAAGACCGCGGGCATCGAGCTCACCTATATCCCCTACAAAGGCACGGCCCAGGCCCTGCCCGCTCTGATGTCGGGAGAGATTCCGGCGGCAATCCTGACGCTCAACGACCTCGGCACGGCCGCTCAGTCCGGCAAAGCGCGCATCCTGGCCACGACCGGAGCCAGGCGGTCGCCGCAATATCCCGACGTGCCGACCTTCAAGGAAAGCGGCTACGACATCGAGGGCCTGGCCTGGTACGGCCTCTATGCGCCGGCCGGCACGCCGAAGGAGATCGTCGACGCGCTCTCGCGCGCGGCGATCGACGCCATCCGACAGCCGGACGTGAAACAGCGCCTCGAACCGCTCGGACTCGACGTGACGGGTCTCGGCCCGGCCGAGCTCGCCGCCATTCAACGGGCGGACTACGACAAATGGGGGCCGGTGATCCACGCCTCGGGCTTTAAGGCGGAGTGACGTGCACGGACACGGAAAACTGACAGCGAAGCAATCCCGCAGCCATAGTCCGGCCCAACTTCCTCGCGTTATATAAGGCGCAACAAGACTTCGGGAGCGCACGTCATGGCGATCAAACGGCGCACGGTAGTGGCGGGCGGCGCGGCCCTCTGGGTAGCGGCAGCACCAACGATCCTGCGGGCCCAGCCGAAGGTGCATGTCAGCCACGGAATGGCCATGCATGGCGAGCCCAAATATCCCGCCGACGCGGCGACGCCCGACTATGTCAATCCCAACGCGCCCAAGGGCGGCATCGCCAGGTTCGGTGCGCCGCTGACCAGCACTTTCGACTCGTTGCATCCGTTCATTATCAAGGGCGTGCCGGCGGCGGGCATCGACACCTTGTGGGAGACGCTGTGCTGGCCTGCGCGCGATGAGGCCTTCACGGTCTACGGCATGATCGCCGAGACCATCGAATGGCCGGAGGACCGCATGTGGGTTGCCTTCACCCTGCGCCCGCAGGCCAGGTGGCAGGATGGCACGCCGATCACGGTGGAGGACGTGGTCTGGAGCTTCGACACGCTCAAGAGCAAGGGGTCACCACGCTACGCCACCTACTACGCCGACGTCGTCAAGGCAGAGAAGTCCGGCGATCGGAAGGTGCTGTTCAGCTTCCGCGGCAACGTCAACCGCGAGCTGCCGCTGATCCTCGGCTCGCTGCCGGTCCTGCCGTCGAAATGGTGGGCCGGCAAGGATTTCGAGAAGGTGTCGCTCGAGCCGGCGCTTGCCAGCGGCCCCTACACCATCGACAGCGTCGATGTCGGTCGCTCAATCACCTACCGCCGCGTGCCGGATTGGTGGGCCAAGGATCTGTGGATGAACCGCGGCCGCAACAACTTCGAGACCGTCCGCTACGACTACTATCGCGACGGCAACATCGCCTTCGAGGCCTTCAAGGCGGGCGACCTCGACATCCGCCGCGAGAACTCGGGCCGCAACTGGAAGACCAAGTATGACGACGTGCCGGCGGTCAAGGACGGCCGCATCAAGAAGGAGGAGCTCGCGCACGAGAACGCCACGCCCATGCAGGGCTTCGTCTTCAATCTCAGGCGCAACCTCTTCAAGGATCGCCGCGTGCGTGAGGCGATCAGCCTGATGTATGACTTCGAATGGCAGAACAAGAACTTGAGCTACGGCTTCTACCAGCGCACGCGCTCGTTCTTCGGCAACTGCGAACTCGAGGCCAAGGGCCTGCCCTCACCCGAGGAGCTGAAGATCCTCGAGCCGCTGCGCGGCAAGATTCCCGACGAGGTATTCACCACCGAGTGGAACCCGCCCAAGACCGACGGCTCGGGCAACATCCGCGAGCAGGCGCGCAAGGCGATCGCGCTTTTGAAGGAGGCCGGCTGGGAGATCAAGGACGGCAAGATGACCGACAAGGAGGGCCGCAAGTTCGCCTTCGAGATCATCCTGCCCGAACTCGGGTTTCGAGGCGCTGACGCTGCCGGTGAAGCAGAACTGCGAGCGCATCGGCATCGACATGAGCGTACGCACCATCGACACCTCGCAGTACCAGCGGCGCACCGACACCTACGATTTCGACATGGTGATAGACCTGTGGGCGCAGGCGCTGTCGCCCGGCAACGAGCAGCGCGAGTTCTGGGGTTCGAAGGCCGCCGACATCCCGGGCGGCAAGAACAGCATGGGCTTGAAGGACCCGGCGGTCGACCGGCTGATCGAGCTGATCATCGCCGCGCCCGACCGCGAGAGCCTGATCGTGCGCACGCGCTGCCTCGACCGCGTGCTGCAGTGGCACGAGTTCATCATCCCGCAGTTCTATTCGGCCAAGGAGCTGGTCGCCTACTGGAACCGCTTCACGCGACCCGAGAAGACCGCGAAGTACGATCCGCTGGCGTTCGACACCTGGTGGGTCGACGAGGCCAAGGACAAGAGCCTGCAGCGAGGCGAAAAGAAGACGTGAGCGGCGCTCGCTGATGCTCGCTTACCTGCTGCGCCGGCTGCTGCTCGTCGTGCCGACGCTGTTCGGCATCATGGTGCTGAACTTCTTCATCGTGCAGACCGCGCCGGGCGGGCCGGTCGAGCAGATGATCGCCCAGATCCAAGGCCGAGCGGTCGGCGCCACCGAGCGCTTTTCCGGCAGCTCATCCGGCGGCGAGCTGATCCAGCGGCCGCAGAGCGAGTCGGGCGGGCCCGGAGCCTATCGCGGCGCGCGCGGCCTGCCGCCCGAGGTCATCCAGCGCATCGAGCGCATGTACGGCTTCGACAAGCCGATCTACGAGCGCTTCTGGATCATGATGAAGAACTACGTCGTCTTCGACTTCGGCGACAGCTTCTTCAAGAACCGCAAGGTCGTCGACCTGGTGATCGACAAGATGCCCGTGTCGCTCTCGCTCGGGCTATGGACCACGCTATTGGTCTACCTGATCTCGATCCCACTCGGCATCCGCAAGGCCATCCGCGACGGCAGCCGCTTCGACGTGGCGAGCTCGTCGGTCCTGATCGTGCTCAATGCCATCCCCGCCTTTCTGTTCTCGATCCTGCTGGTCGTTCTGCTCGCCGGCGGTACCTACGTAAAATGGTTTCCCTTGCGCGGGCTGGTGTCCGACGACTGGGCGAGCTTCAGCCTGGCCCACAAGATCGCCGACTATCTCTGGCACATGGTGCTGCCGATCGGCGCCATGGTGATCGGCGGCTTCGCCGGCCTCACCTTCCTCACCAAGAACTCCTTCATCGAGGAGATCGGCAAGCAGTACGTGCTGACGGCGCGCGCCAAGGGCCTGGTCGAGGCCCGCGTGCTCTACGGCCACGTCTTCCGCAACGCCATGCTGATCGTGATCGCGGGCTTTCCCGCCGCGTTCATCTCCGTGCTGTTCGCCGGCTCGCTGCTCACCGAGGTGATCTTCTCGCTCGATGGCCTCGGCCTGCTGGGCTTCGAGGCGGCGATCGGCCGCGACTACCCGGTCATGTTCGGCACGCTCTATTTCTTCGGCCTGGTCGGCCTGATCATGGGAATCGTCGGCGACTTCATCTACACCGTCGTCGATCCGCGCATCGACTTCGAGGGGCGCGGCTGATGCGGCCCGTCAACGAGCGCCGACTGGCGCAGTTTCGCGCCAACAAGCGCGGCATGGTCTCGCTGATCGTGTTTGGGCTGATGTTCTTCCTCTCGCTGTTCGCGGAGTTCCTGGCCAACGACAAGCCGATCCTGATCCGCTACGACGGCGCCTTCTATTCGCCGATCTTCCGCGACTATCCCGAGACGACCTTCGGCGGCGACCTGCCGACCAACGCCGTCTATACCGACACGGAAATCCAGCACCTGATCGACGCTAAGGGTTTTATGCTGTGGCCGCTCATCCCCTATCGCTACGACACGCGTGCCACCGGCGAGCAAACGACGTCGCTGGCGCTGCTGCCGCCGTCGCTGGAACATCCGCTGGGTACCGACGATCAGGCGCGCGACGTGCTGGCGCGGGTGATCTACGGCTTTCGCATCTCCGTACTGTTCGGCCTCAGCCTGACTATCCTGAGCTCGATTGTCGGCATCGCCGCCGGCGCGGTGCAGGGCTATTTCGGCGGCTGGATCGACCTTTCCTTCCAGCGCTTCCTGGAGGTCTGGTCGAGCCTGCCGACGCTCTATCTCCTGATCATCCTGGCGAGCCTGGTGCAGCCCGGTTTCTGGATTCTGCTCACCATCATGCTGCTGTTCAGCTGGACCGCGCTGGTGGGCTATGTGCGGGCGGAATTCCTGCGTGGGCGCAATTTCGACTATGTCCGGGCGGCCCGCGCGCTCGGCATGCTGGACGCGCGCATCATGATGCGGCACATCCTGCCCAACGCCATGACCGCCGCCCTCACCTACCTGCCCTTCATCCTGGCCGGTTCCGTGACCACCCTGACCGCGCTCGACTTCCTGGGCTACGGCCTGCCGCCGGGTTCGCCGTCGCTTGGCGAACTGCTTCTCCAGGGCAAGAACAACCTCAATGCACCGTGGCTTGCATTCACGGGCTTCATCGTGATCGCGGCGATGATGGCGCTGCTGGTGTTCATCGGCGAGGCGGTGCGCGACGCATTGAATCCCCGAAAGGTACTGGCATGAAGGTGCTGGCGTGAGCGAGCCTGCCCTGCTCGAGGTCCGCGATCTCTCCGTGACCTTCGGCGCCGGCGCCAACGCGGTCGAGGCGGTGAAGCGCGTGAGCTTCACCATCGCCCGCGGCGAGACGGTGGCGCTGGTGGGCGAAATCGGGCTCGGGCAAGTCGGTGACCGCGCTCTCGGTGCTGCAGCTCCTGCCCTATCCGATGGCGCGCCATCCCTCGGGCTCGATCCGCTTCCGCGGCACCGAGCTGGTCGGCGCACCCGCGCGCGAGCTGCTGAGCGTGCGCGGCAATCGCGTGTCGATGATCTTCCAGGAGCCGATGACCTCGCTCAACCCGCTGCACACGATCGAGCGGCAGGTGAACGAGGTGCTGATCCTGCACAAGGGCCTCGGCCGCGAGGCCGCGCGCAAGCGCACGCTCGAGCTCCTGCAGCAGGTCGGCATTCCCGAGGCCGCGAAGCGCCTCGACGCCTATCCGCACCAGCTCTCGGGCGGCCAGCGCCAGCGCGTCATGATCGCCATGGCGCTCGCCAACGAGCCCGACCTCCTGATCGCCGACGAGCCCACGACCGCGCTCGACGTCACCATCCAGGCGCAGATCCTGACGCTGCTCAAGAGCCTGCAGGCGCGCTACGGCATGGCGCTGCTGTTCATCACCCACGATCTCGGCATCGTGCGCAAGGTGGCCGACCGCGTCTGCGTCATGACCAAGGGCGAGATCGTCGAGCAGGGGCCGGTGGCCGAGGTCTTCGACCGGCCGCAGCACAGCCTATACGCAGCACCTGCTGCAGGCCGAGCCCAAGGGCCGGCCCGCGCCCGCCGATCCCAACGCGCCGGAGATCGTGCGGCTGGACGATCTGAAAGTGTATTTCCCGATCAAGCGCGGCGTGCTGCGCCGCACCGTCGGCTACGTGAAAGCGGTCGACGGCGTCAGCATCGCGCTGCGCGCAAGGCCACACGATCGGGCTGGTGGGCGAATCGGGCTCGGGCAAGACGACGCTCGGCCTCGCCCTGCTGCGGCTCGAGACGAGCCAGGGCGGCATCGAGTTCGACGGCCAGGACCTGCAGACAGCTCGGCCAGCGCGACATCCGGCCGCTGCGGCGCCAGATGCAGATCGTGTTCCAGGACCCGTTCAGCTCGCTCAGCCCGCGCATGTCGGTGGGCGAGATCGTCGGCGAGGGGCTGGAGGTGCACGGCATCGGCAGCGCCGGCCGAGCGCGCGCAAAATGATCGACGAGGCGCTGCGTCGAGGTCGGCCTCGATCCCGCCCGTTCCCGGCGTGCGCGAGCGCTACCCGCACGAATTCTCCGGCGGCCAGCGCCAGCGCATCGCCATCGCCCGCGCGCTGGTGCTGAAGCCGCGCTTCATCGTGCTCGACGAGCCGACCTCGGCGCTCGACATGAGCGTGCAGGCGCAGATCGTCGACCTGCTGCGCGACCTGCAGATCCGCCACAGGCTCGCCTATCTCTTCATCAGCCACGACCTCAAGGTCGTGCGCGCGCTGGCCGACGAGGTGGTGGTGCTGCGCGACGGCAAGGTGGTGGAGCGCGGGCCCGCCGCCCAGGTGTTCAGCGCGCCGCAGACGCCCTACACGAAGGCGCTGATCGCGGCGGCGTTCAATCTGGAGACAGTGGCGTAGCGTCAAGCGTTGAAGGGGAGTTTCATGGCGGGAGCCATCGCCTATATCAGCCGCGACACCGACGGGAAGCACTGGAAGAAGGTGCTGGAGGCGGCCTTCGGCCCCATCGACTTCCGCACCATCGGCGAGGGCCTGGGCAAGACCGACGACATCGAGATCGCGCTGGCCTGGAAGCCCGACCGCGGTCTGCTCGCCACGCTCAAGAACCTCAAGCTGATCGTGTCGCTGGGCATGGGCGTCGATCACCTGCTGGCCGACGACAAGCTGCCGGCGGGCGTGCCGATCGTGCGCATCATGGATGACGGGCTGGTCGGCCAGATGAGCGAGTACGCGATCTTCTGGGCGCTCCGGCACCATCGCGACATCGATAAGTATGCCGCGAGCCAGCGCGCGAAGACGTGGAAGCCCATCGACTTCGTCGACACCATCCATCGCCGCATCGGCGTCATGGGGCTCGGCACGATCGGCCAGGACACGGCGAAGAAATTCGCGGCGCTCGGCTTCCCGACCGCGGGCTGGAGCCGCACCGCCAAGACGCTGCCCGGCATCGAGACGTTCCACGGCGCCGACGGCTTTGCGACGTTCCTGGCCCGCACCGACATCCTGGTCGACGTGCTGCCGCTCACCCGCGACACGCGCGGGCTGTTGGACGCCAAGGCCTTCTCTGCCCTGCCGAAGGGCGCCTACTTCATCAACATGGCGCGCGGCGGCCATGTGGTGGACGACGACCTGCTGGCGGCCCTCGACTCGGGCCATCTGAGCGGCGCGGTGCTCGACGTGTTCAACGCCGAGCCGCTGCCCTCGGGCCATCCCTATTGGACGCATCCCAAGGTGGTCGTGACGCCGCACATCGCCGGCGCCACCAACCCGCGCACCGCCTCGCCCGGCATCATCGAGAACATCAAGCGCCTGCGGGCGGGGCAGCCCTTGAGCCATACGGTCGACCCGAAAACCGGATACTGACCCGCTGGAGTGGCGCGCGCCCAGCGGCTACACTACCGGCCGTCCGCCGTGGAAGGGAGCAAATCGATGACCGCTCAGACCAGAGGCCGCATCCGTCACATCGCGCTTAGCGTCAAGGACCCGTGGGAGACCGCCGAATTCTACAAGCAGGCGGTGGGGCTGGAGGAAGTCACGGAGCTCGACGGCCCGCTGGCCGAGGGCGTGTTCCTGAGCGACGGCGTGGTCAACCTCGCCATCCTGCACTTCAAGAGCGACGAGGCCTCGCAGGGCACCGGCGTAGACTATGTCGGCATCCACCATATCGGTTTCTGGGTCGACGACGTCGTCGAGCAGGGCAAGATCGTGCGCAATGTCGGCGCCAACTGGATCATGGGCGACCCGAACAACCCGGACGGCTACGAGGTCAAGCACACCGACCTCAACGGCATCATCTTCGACATCGCCGCGCACGGCTGGGCCGGTTCGCAGAAGGACCCGGGATCGCCGGACAACGTCGCGCATCCCAACCCGCAGCGGCGGCTGGCCAAGTTCGACGAACGCCGCAGCCGCGCGATCGCGAAGTTCGCCGCGATGCGCGGGAAGAAAGTCCCCCAGGCCGCCTAGTGGCGCCGAAGGCGGCTACTCCGCCGGAACCTTCGCGGCCTCCTTGATGTTCGACCGCTTGATGCGGTCGAGGTTCGAGCCCTCGATGCGCACCAGCTTGGTGAGCGTGTCGCGGTTGGGCGAGTGGACCACGCCCACGTCGTAGAAATGCGAATCGCCCGGCTTCATCACGTAGGTCCGCTCCGGCTCGACCAGCGTCGGATTGGTGCCGTCGCCCTTCTTGACGATGCGCCAGTCGGTCATCTCGGTGTCGCCGACCGCCACGCCGTAGATCGCCCAGCTCGAGCCATGGTCGTGCGGGCTGCCGTGCGCCGGCTTCTCGTAGACGTGGCCGCAGATGCAGAAGCCGAGCTCGGGATCCTCGTACAGCACCTTGCGCGGCTTGCAGTCAGCCGCGTTGAGGTGCTTGGCGATGAAGTCCTGATCGCGCAGGACCTTCGACACCAGCTTGCAACCGCCTCCTTGCCGCCCTTGCCGGGATCGGCCTTGAGCGCGGCGCGGATGTCGGCGAGCAGCTGTTCCAATGTGTAGGTCATGGTTTCACCCTCTATCGCGTAACTCTCTTTTCGATGGTGGCGAAGATAGCCCGGGCGGCCTGGGCTTCGCCACCCTCCGGCCGGCCGGGCCGGCTGGTGGAATTCCACGCCATCATGTCGAAATGCGCCCACGGCACGTCGTCGGGCACGAATTCCTGCAGATAAAGCGCCGCGGTGATGGCGCCGCCGAAGCCGCCGGCCGAGACGTTGTTGATGTCGGCCACCTTGCTGTCGAGCAGGCGCGCGGTAGCCCTTGTAGAGCGGCAGGCGCCACATCGGGTCGGCCACCGCCTCGCCCGAGGCGATGAGTTGCTGGGCGAGCTCGTCATTGTTGCAGAACAGCGCCGCGAGCTCGGAGCCGACCGCAACGCGCGCCGCGCCCGTCAGCGTGGCGCAGTCGACCATCATGGTCGGGCTTCTCCGAGGCGCCCTCGAACAGCGCATCGCACAGGATCAGCCGGCCCTCGGCGTCGGTGTTGCCGATCTCGACGCTGATGCCCTTGCGCGTCGGCACCACGTCGAGCGGGCGGAAGGCGTTGCCCGACACGCTGTTCTCGACCGCCGGGATGAGCAGGCGCAGGCGCACCGGCAGCTTCGTGCCCATGATCATGCCGGCCACCGCCAGCATGGTGGCCGCCCCCGCCATGTCCTTCTTCATGTTGAGCATGCCGGCCGCCGGCTTGAGATCGAGGCCGCCGGTATCGAAGCACACGCCCTTGCCGACCAGCGTCACCTTGGGATCGCGCGGATTGCCCCAGGTGAGGTCGATCAGCCGCGGCGCGCGGCTCGAGGCGCGGCCGACGGCATGGACCATCGGATAATTCTTCTTCAGGAGATCGTCGCCCACGATGACGCTGACCTTGGCCTTGTGCGTCTTGCCGAGCGCCTGCACTGCGGCGGCGAGTTCGGCCGGGCCCATGTCGGACGACGGCGTGGTGATGAGATCGCGCGCCAGGCACATCGACTCGACGATCGCCGACGCGCGGACCTTGTCGGCGCCCTGCGGCCACACGATCTTCGGTCCCGCCTTGGCCTTCTTCGAGCGATAGCGTTCGAAGCGCCAAGTACCGAGCCCGATCGCGACGGCCGCATCGGTCGGCGACACCGGCGATGTGTCGCCAAGTTTCCAGGTGCCGGCCGGCAACCTGGTCGCCAGCGCGCCGAAGTCCCAGAGGTTGGGCTTGGCGGACAGCACAAGCACTGCACCGGCGGCTTTGCCGTCACGTCCGGGCAGCACTGCGAAATCGCCAGCCTTGCCGGCAAGTCCCAGCGATTCCAGCCAGCCGCGCCGCGCGGCGCTTTGCTCCCTGAGCCAGCTCCGCCATTTCGGCTGAGCCACAAACTGCACAGGCAAGGCAGAAGAAGAGCGATCAACGAAAGGCAGCGACATGGACATGTTCACCAAACTGTAGTGCAAGGGCTAACATTGCCGGCCAAACTCCATCGCTGGCAAGGGAACTCAAAGGGAGGGCGTATGGCCGACTTCACCGTGGTGATCGGCAACAAGAACTACTCGTCGTGGTCGCTGCGCGGCTGGCTGATGGCCAGGATCGCAAACATAGAGTTCGAGGAGATCCTGGTACCGCTGGACCTGCCCGAGACGCAGTCCACGATCCGCAAGCACTCGCCTTCCGGCCGCGTGCCGGTGTTGCTGCATCGCGGGCTCGCGATCTGGGAATCGATCGCGATCGCAGAGTATCTCAATGACCTGAAGCCCGAGGCCGGCCTGTGGCCCGCCGCGGAGGCGGCGCGCGCCCATGCCCGCTCGATCTCGGCCGAGATGCATGCGGGCTTCGTCGACCTGCGCAACAACATGCCGATGAACATCCGCGCCTCCTACCCGGGCAAGGGCATGACGCCCCAGGTGCGCGCCGACATCGAGCGCATCACCGGCCTGTGGCGCGACTGCCGCAAGCGCTTCGCCGGGGCGGCCGCCAAGGACGAGGGCTTCCTGTTCGGAACCATCAGCGCGGCCGATGCGATGTATGCGCCGGTGGCGACGCGGCTGCGCACCTACGGCGTGCAGCTCGATTCCGACACCGAGGCCTATTGCACGGCGATCCTCGGCTATCCGCCGATGAAGGCCTGGATCGACGACGCCAAAAACGAGCCGTGGCTGATCGCGGCCTACGAACTGGGCTGATCTGAACCCCTGCATGCCGACGAACTTCATTTTCATCCTGGCCGATGACCTCGGCTACGCCGACCTCGGCTGCTATGGCGGCCGCGCGCCGGTGTCGCCCAACATCGATCGCATGGCGGCGCAGGGCCTGCGCTTCACGCGCGGCTATGCCAATTCAGCGGTGTGCTCGCCGACCCGCTTTGCGCTGGCGACCGGGCGCTACCAGTACCGCATCCGCGGCGCCGCGGAGGAGCCGATCGGCAGCGCCATGCGCGGCGACAAGGTGATCGGGTTGCCGCCGGAGCATCCGACGCTCGCTTCACAGCTCAGTGCCGCGGGTTATCGCACGGCGCTGGTCGGCAAGTGGCATCTCGGCTTCCCGCCGACCTTCAGCCCGCTGAAGAGCGGCTATCACGAGCATTTCGGGCCGCTCTCCGGCGGCGTCGACTACTTCACCCACCAGGACAGCTTCGGCGTGCACGACCTGTTCGAGAACGGCAGCGAGGTGAACCGCGACGGCTACCTCACCGATCTCGTCTCGACCGCGCGGTCGAGTTCGTCGCGCGTTGCGCTTCATCGAGGCAGCCGTTCCTGCTCAGCCTGCACTACACCGCGCCGCACTGGCCGTGGGAAACCCGCGAGGACGGGGAACTCGCGAAGTCGTTCGGCAAGGCCAGGCCGATCTATCACCTCACGGCGGCAACATCCACGCCTACCGCCGCATGATCCATCACATGGACGAGGGCATCGGCCGCGATGCTGGCCGCGCTCGACGACAAGGGCCTCGCGCGCGACACCATCGTCGTCTTCACCAGCGACAATGGCGGCGAGCGCTTCTCCGACAACTGGCCGCTGGTCGGCGGCAAGATGGACCTGATGGAAGGCGGCATCCGCGTGCCCTATGTGGTGCGCTGGCCTGCCCGCACGCCCGCCGGCGCGACGACCGACCAGCTCGCCATCACCATGGACTGGGTCGCCGACTTTCTTCGCGGCGGCCGGCGCCTCGGCGCATCCCGACTATCCGAGCGACGGCGTCTCGCTTGCTGACGGTGCTGGCGACTCCGCGCAGCCGTCACCGACCGTCCGCTTATTCTGGCGCATGAAGCACAACGACCAGCGCGCGATGCTTTTAGGCCGCTGGAAGTACCTCAAGGTCGCCGAGCACGAATACCTGTTCGATCGTCGTCACCGACGAGCGCGAACGGGCCAATCTCGCCAAGCGCCACCCCGATCGGCTCGCCGAGATGCGGACCGCCTGGCAGCAATGGGATGCCACCATGCCGCCCATTCCGGGCGACGCCGGAGTCCGCCTGGTCTACGGCAAGAAGGACATGCCGTAACCGACATGAGCGACAACACCGCTTCCATCCGCGATATCCTCGATTTCTGGTTTCTGCCGCTCGGCGATTGCGGCTATGGCAAGTCGCGCGAGGTCTGGTGGCAGAGCACGCCCGAACTCGATGCCGAGATCCGCGAGCGCTTCGGCGGCCTCTTGGACAAGGCGGTTGCGGGCGCGCTCGACCACTGGGCGAAGTCGCCGGACGGCGCGCTGGCGCTGATCCTGCTGTGCGATCAGTTCTCGCGGAACATGCATCGCCGCACCGCCAAGGCCTTCAGCGGAGATGCCAAGGCGCGCGAGACGGCGCGGCTCGCCGTGGCGCGCGGCTATCCGCCGGTCTATCCGGTCGAGATGCGGACATTCTTCTACATGCCGTTCCAGCACAGCGAGAGCCTGGCCGACCAGGACTTCTGCTGCAGCCTGTTCGCCAGCACCGGCAACGACGACTATGTGAAATACGCCGTCGAGCATCGCGACATCGTCGCCTGCTTCGGCCGCTTCCCGCACCGCAACGAGGTGCTGGGCCGCCCCTGCACCGCCGAGGAGCTCGACTACCTCAAGACGGCGAAGCGCTTCGGGCAATGACCCGGCGGTAGAGCTCGGCAGTCGCTTTGTCGAAGCAGCAGAAGATCACCAGATCGAGCCAGGCTTGGCTCTTCACCGTGCCCACCGCGATCTCGGCCGCGGGCTCCTTGGGATAGCCGTAGACGCCCGTCGAAATCGCTGGAAAGGCGATGCTCTTCAGCCCGTGCTGCTCGGCCAGCGTCAGGCAGCGGCTGTAGCAGCTTGCCAGCAGCGCCGGCTCGCCCTCGTTGCCGCCGCGCCAGACCGGTCCGACGGCATGGATCACGTGCCGCGCGATCAGGCGGTAACCCTTGGTGATCTTGGCATCGCCGGTGTCGCAGCCATGGAGCAGGCGGCACTCTTCGCGCAGTTCCGGGCCCGCGGCGCGATGGATCGCGCCGTCGACGCCGCCCCCACCCAACAGAGTCTCGTTGGCCGCGTTGACGATGGCGTCGACGTCGAGCCGCGTGATGTCGCCCTCGATGACCTCGAGGCGCGCCATGGCTTACCAGTAGCGAATGGGACCGGTATCGAGGTGGACGAAGCCCGACCGCGGATAGAAGCCGACGCCGCCCATCTGCAGCGAGCGCGCCGCCTGCCGGATCTTGAACACCGGGACGCCGGGGAAGCGGATGTCCATGGCGTTGCCGTTCATGTGCTGGCTGTCGCGCGCCACGCCGCGGCTGACGCTCGCCAGCCAGGCGTTGGTGGTGGGCGAGCGATAGGCCGAGAGCACCTCGATGGTGCCGCCGTAGCCGCAGATGCTCATGGTGTGCCACAGCACGTCGAACAGCAGCGGATCCATCTCCGTCTCGGCGTTGGTCTGGCTGTCGCGCAGGAAGTGGTTGAGCTTGTTCAGCGCGTCTCGGTGATAGGCGCCGTCCGACCAGTAGGTGACGGTGAGCGTCTCCTGGGTATTAACGTTGAGCAGGGAAATGCTGCGCGGGCTGTTGAGATCAAGCACCGGCGGCGTGATCGGCTGCACCGGCCCCGGCGCAAATCCGCCATAACGCGAGCCGCGCAAGGCCTGCGGCGTCGTGTGCCCGGTGGTCTTCTGGACCGCGGGCTTCGCCTGGACTTTCTTGGGAACGCTCGACGTGCCGCGAAGCACTTCAGGTGTTTGGGCGAAGCTCTGACCGGCGAAGGCCAGCACGATCGCCATACTCATCACAAAGCTCCGCATCTCCCCTGCCCGGCTCTGTTGTTGTAATTATGTCACAGAGTATCAGAGTCCGATTCTGCGACTTAAAGTGAAATTCTCTGTCACGCGACAGGGCCAGGCCGACCACCTCGCCGATCATAAGGAGGGTGGGCCCTTTCAGTTGCGCACGCATCGATTGTCGCTCGATGGTCGCCAAGGTGCCGACGATGCGGCGCTCGCGGTCGGTGGTGCCGTTCTCGATCAGCGCCACGGGCGTGCGCGGCGCGAGGCCGTGCTGCATCAATTGCCGCGCGATCGGCGATAAAGTTTCGGCGCCCATGTAAATGACGACGGTCTGGCGCGGTCGCGCCAGCATCTGCCAATCGAGCTCGAGCTCGCCTTCTTTCAGATGGCCGGTCACAAACACGCAGGCCTGCGCATGATCGCGATGGGTGAGCGGGATGCCGGCACTCGCGGCACAGCCCAGCGCCGCCGTGATGCCGGGGACGACCTCGACGGCGACGCCCGCCGCCATCAGCGCCTCGATCTCCTCGCCGCCGCGGCCGAACACGAACGGATCGCCGCCTTTCAGGCGCACCACGCTCTTGCCGGCGCGCGCCAGCGCGACCAGACGGTCGTTGATCTCGGCCTGCGGCACGCAGTGATGCGCGCGGCGCTTGCCGACATAGACGCGCTCGGCGTCGCGCCGTGCCAACGCCAGCACCTCCGGCGACACCAGCCGGTCGTAGACCACGACATCGGCACGCTGCAGCAGGCGATGCGCCTTCAAGGTCAGGAGGTCGGGATCGCCCGGGCCGGCGCCGACCAGGTGCACCATGCCGGGCGCCGATGCCGGCTGATGGCGCGCCCCGTCAAGCAGGCGGATCAATTCGCGTCGCGCCGCGATCTCGTCGCCCGCCAGCGCCAGCTCACCGACGCGGCCCTGCAGCACGCGATCCCAGAAGCGGCGGCGTGCGCGCGGCTCGACCAGCGTGCGCCGCACCTGGTCGCGGAAGATCTCGGCGAAGCGCGCGACGCGGCCGATGGCGGCAGGCAAGGCGCGCTCGATCTCGGCCTTGAGCTTGCGCGCGAGCGCAGGTGCGGCCCCTCCGGTCGAGATGGCGATGGTGATCGGCGAGCGATCGACGATCGAGGGCATGATGAAGCTCGACAGCGCCGGCGTGTCGACAACGTTCACCGGCAGGCAGCGGGCCTGTGCCGCCTGCGACACGCGCGTCTGCAGCTGATCGTCTTCCGTGGCCACGATGGCCAGCGACATGCCGGCCAGGTCGGCCTCGTCGAAAGCACGACCAGCCCAGGCGATGCGGCCATCGGCAATGAGCTGCGCAATCTCGCCAGTAACGGTCTCGGCGATCAGCGAAACCTGCGCGCCGGCCGACAGGAGCAGCTCGACCTTGCGCGCCGCGGGCTCGCCGCCGCCGACGACCAGGGCGCGGCGGTCCTGCAGGGAGAGGAACAGCGGGAAACTCTTCATCACGCCGCCTTCTTCACCCGCGATGCGCGCAACAGCTGGCGGATCTCGGGCCGGCAGGAGCCGCAGTTGGTGCCGGCTCGCGTCGCCGCAGCCACCGCGTCAAGCGTGCCCGCGCCGTCGGCGATGGCGCCTTCGATGGCGGCACACGACACGCCGAAACAGGCGCACATCTCGCCACCGCGATCAGCGTTGTCACCGCCCCGTAACAAAGCGTTGCGCTCATCGACGCTCAACCGCTCGATCGCCATGAACGGCGCCAGGCGATCGCGCATGCCCTCATCACGCGACTCGGCGAGCGCCATGACCGCTTCGAGGCGGCCGTCGGCAATCACCGCGCCCAATCCCGCCTCGCCCTCGATCCAGGGTCCGGGATTGCTGGTCCGTAGCGCAGCCGACAGCGCTTGCTGCGCTGCAGCAATCGGCTGGTCGCCCGCCACGATATAGGCGTGGTGGCCGCTGCCTTTGATGCGCGTCCAGTAGGCGATTTGCGGCAACATCACCGGGCGGCGAGCGAGAATCGTGCCATGCCAGCGCATGTCCAATGCACGAATTTCGACTGGAGTATGCTTGAGTTCCGGCTGGCCCGAGATCGGGTCGACCGCCGGGTTGACGGCGGAATTGATCCGACCGGCGCGCGAGACCTGGGCCGTCCAGTGCATCGGCGCAAAAGCCTCGCCCGGTCGCATCGTCTCCGAGAGATGCGCCCGCAGCACGGCACGGCCCCAGTTGCTCTCGACAACCACGACGTCGCCATTGCCGATGCCGCGCAGCGCGGCGTCGCGGGGATGCAACTCGATGACGGGCTCAGGCCGATGGCCGGCCAGGCGCACCGATTTCCCGGTGCGCGTCATGGTGTGCCATTGGTCGCGCACGCGGCCGGTGTTCAGGCGCAGCGGTCGCGAGAGGGTGGGCGCATGCACCGGCGCCCGCGGCACGGTCGCCACGAAGCGTGCCCGGCGATCGGCGTGAAAGAAGCGACCGTCGCCGAAGAAGCGGCCGCCGTTGGGCCAGACGAACGGCGCCAGGGCACGGTAGGCCTCGTCGTCGACCGTGGCGTAGGCGCCGATATCGAAGTCGCGCGTGCCGTTGTTCTCGAACGCGGACAAGGACGCGTGCTCGCGAAAGATGTCGGCGACGCCCTGCCAGGCAAAGGCATCGCCAAAGCCCAGACGCTCGGCAACGCCGGCGATGATCCGCCAGTCCTGCCGCGCCTCGCCGGGAATGGGCAGGAACGGCCGTTGGCGCGAGATGCCGCGCTCGGAGTTGGTGACCGTGCCGTCCTTCTCGGCCCAGGCGAGCGCCGGCAGGCGAATGCGGCAGGCATCGACGGTGTCGCTGGCGCGCACCGCTTCGGACACGATCGACAGTTCGCAGTCCTTCAGGGCGGCGCGCACCGCATCCGCGTCGGGCAGGCTGGCGACGGGGTTGGTGGCCATGATCCAGATCGCCTTGATCTCGCCGCGGCCCAGCGCCTCGAAAAGCTCGACGGCCTTGAGCCCGGGCTTGGTGGCGATGCGCGGCGCGCGCCAGAAGCGGCGGACGCGTTCGACATCGGCCGGCGCGAAATCCATGTGCGCGGCGAGCGTGTTGGCGAGCGCGCCGACTTCGCGGCCGCCCATGGCGTTGGGCTGGCCGGTGATCGAGAACGGCCCCATGCCCGGCCGGCCGATGCGGCCGGTCAGCAGATGGCAGTTGATCAGCGCATTGACCTTGTCGACGCCGGCGCTCGATTGGTTGACACCCTGCGAGTAGAGCGTGACGGTCTTCTCGGTTCGCGCAAACCAATCGAAGAACGTCGCAAGGTCGGCCGCCGGCAGGTCGCAATCGGCGAGGTTGCTCGCCTCGGCCGCTGCCAGCGCCTCGTCGAGGCCGCTGGTGTGGCGCGCCACGAAATCCGTCGCGACGGCGCCACGTCGCTGCAGCGCGGCCAGCAAGCCATTGAACAGCGACCACGTCGCTGCCCGGCCGCAGCGCCAGATGCAGGTCGGCGATGCCGCAGGTCTCGGTGCGGCGGGGATCGATCACCACGATCTTCAGCGCCGGCCGGTCGCGCTTGGCCGCTTCGAGGCGCTGGAAGAGTACGGGATGGCACCAGGCGAGGTTGCTGCCGACCAGCACGACGAGGTCGGCCAGCTCGAAGTCCTCGTACAGACCGGGCACCGTGTCGCTGCCGAAGGCGCGCTTGTGGCCGGCCACCGAGGAGGCCATGCAGAGCCGCGAGTTGGTGTCGATGTTGGCGGTGCCGAGGAAGCCTTTGATCAGCTTGTTCGCAGCGTAATAGTCCTCGGTCACGAGCTGGCCAGAGACATAGAAGGCCACGGCATCCGGACCGTGCCGGGCGATGACGTCGCGAAAGCCGTCGGCCACCGTGTCGAGCGCGGTGTTCCACGCGACGCGTTGGCCGTCGATCTCGGGATGCAGCAGACGATCCTCGAGCGACAGCGTCTCGCCCAACGCCGCGCCCTTGGAGCAGAGGCGGCCGCGATTGGCAGGATGCTCGGCGTCGCCCTCGATCGCCGCCCCGCCGCGGCCATCGGGCTTGGCCACGACCCCACAGCCGACGCCGCAATAGGGACAGGTGGTGCGGATGGCGATCATGCCGCCAACGCCCGCAACGGCGCCTGGCTCGCCAGCTCGCGCAAGCGCTCGATCTCATGGCGGCGGCAGAACTCGAAGAAGGTCTCGGTCGGCGCCTGGCGATGGGCGAGCCACGCCGCGAGCAGCTGCTCGATGAGCGGCGGCAGCTTGTCGAACACCACGTCGCGGGCATATTCGCGCGCCATCGCCTGCTCGGCCGTCGAGGCGGCCCCGCCACCGATATAGACGTGATAGCCCTCGACGCTGTCCTCGCCCTGCTCGACCTTGGCGGCGAGAAGACCGATGTCCCCGACATAGTGCTGGGCGCAGGAGTGATGGCAGCCGGTGAGATGGATGTTGATCGGCAGGTCGACCTCGAGCCGAGCCTCGAGATAGTCGGCAAGCCGCAGCGCGTGGCCCTTGGTGTTGGAGGCGGAGAACTTGCAGCCGGCATTGCCGGTGCAGGCGACCAGGCCGCTGCGGATGGCGCTCGCTTCGACGCCGATCCCCAGCGCCTGCAGAGCCGCGATGCACACGCCGACATCCTTGTCAGCGACGTCGGAGATCAGCAGGTTCTGCCACACCGTGAGCCGGAGCGTGCCGCTGCCGAAGCGCTCGGCAATCTCGGCCAGGCCGCGCATCTGCTCCGAGGTGATGCGGCCGACCGGCAGGACGACGCCGAGATAGTTGAGCCCGGCCTGCTTCTGGGCATGGACGCCGATATGGCCGTGCTTGTCGGCCAATGGCCGAGGCGCCACCTCGGCGCCGGCAGCGCGGCGCAGCGGCCCGCCATATTCGGCCTCGACCTCCTTGAGGAAGGCATCGCGGCCCATGCGATCGAGCACGTATTTCAGCCGCGCCTTCTGGCGGTCGGTGCGATCGCCATGGGCGATGAAGGCGCGCACCACGGCGCCCGCGACCTTCACGCATTCCTCCGGCTTCAGCAGGACGCCGGTCTCGAAGGCGAAATCGAGATGGCCGGTGATGCCGCCGAGCTGCAGGCGGAAATAGATGCCGGGCTCCCAGCCTGCACCGCCGGTCACCTCGGCCGCGACGAAGCCGATGTCGTTGGTGTCCTCGAGCGTCGGGATCGTGCCGCCGCCGTCGAAGGCGATGTTGAACTTGCGCGGCAGGCCGTACATCTCGCGGTGATTGAGGATGTAGTGATGCATGTCGCGGCAGAGCGGCCGCGTGTCGTTGAGCTCCTGCGGATCGATGCCGGCCGTGGGCCTGCCGGTGACGTTGCGGATGTTGTCGGCGCCCGAGCCGCGCGAGGTGAGGCCGAGCGCCTGCACGGCGAGCAGCATGTCGACGGCGTGGTGCGCCGGGATCTCCCGGATCTGTAGGTTGGCGCGCGTGGTGACGTCGGCATAGCCGCCGCCGAAGGAGTCCGCGGCCTCGGCCAGGCCGCGCATCTGCCCAGCCGGTCAGGATGCCGTTGGGCATGCGCAGCCGGCACATGAAGGAGTCCTGCGCCGGCGCGACATAGAACAGGCCGTGCCACTTGGTCAGGAAGACGTCGATGCCCTTGGGGAACTGGCCGGCCTCGGCGCGGCCCACCACCTCGTCCCAGCGGTCGAGCGGATGGCGTTGGCGCTTGGCCTTCTCCTCGGCCGTCAGCTTGCCGCCCGCCGCGACGGCGCGGTCCTGGGCGGCCTATTGCAACGCATCCGGCCCGACAGGCTGTGCCGCCGGAGACAGGCGCGTCCGGCGCGTCGCCGCTTTGCGCGCGGCGAGCCCGCTGGTGAATCCCTCCAGCCAGCGTTTCTGCTGGTCGGTGAATTCGGCCATGGTTGCCTAGGTGGCGGCGCGCTGGGGCATGGCCGCTCACACCCGCGCTTCGGCGAGGCTCGGGGCGAGCTGGACCATGAAGCTCTTGCGCATGTAGTACCACCACGTCGCCGCGATGCAGGTGATGTAGAAGGCGAGGAACACCGCCAGCGCCAAATGCGGCCCACCGGTCATCGCGATCGAGGCCCCGAAGCCCCGCGGGATCAGATAGCCACCGCACGCGCCGATGGCGGCGATGAATCCTAGCGCCGCCGCACTTTCGATCCTGGCATCCTTGATCGCCTGCAAGCGCGCCGCGCCATTGGAGACCTTTGCGGTCCGGAGCTTCTCTTCGCGGAAGATCGATGGAATCATCCGGAAGGTCGAGCCGTTGCCCACGCCGGTGGTGACGAACAGGATGAGGAACATTGTGAGGAAGCCCACGAAGTTCTTGACATCGACGAAATACATGACGCCAGTCGTGGCGGCGGCCATGACGACGAAGTTCCAGAAAGTCACCTGCGCCCCGCCCAGTTTGTCGGCGAGCCAGCCGCCGAATAGGACGCGCGAGCGAGCCGACGAGCGGTCCAAGGAATGCAATCGCCACGGTGATCTGCGGGAATTGCGTCTTCAGCAACAGCGGGAACGCCGCGGAGTAGCCGATGAACGAGCCAAATGTCCCGATGTAGATATACGACATTACCCAGGTGTGTTTGCGGGTAACGATGACGAGCTGGTCTTTGAAAGTCGAGCGCGCGGAGGTCAGGTTGTTCATATAACGATACGGCGCCATAGACCGCGAGCGCGATCAGGGGCAACCACATAAGTCCGGCATTTTGTAGATAGAGCCCGGTCGTTCCTTGCGGCGATCCCAGATAAAAGCTGACCCATCCGAAGCCGATCAAGATCGGCAATGAACAGCTGGACACTGCTGACTCCGATGTTGCCGCCTGCGGCGTTGAGCCCGAGCGCCCAACCTTTCATACGGTCGGGGTAGAAGAACGAGATGTTGGCCATGCTGGACGAAAAATTGCCACCGCCGAGGCCGGCGGTCGCGGCAACAGCCAGCATCAAGGTCGAACGATGTTTCCGGCTTCGTGACGAAGTAGGCGAGCAGGATGGTCGGAATGAACAGCAGCATTGCGCTCACGATCGTCCAGTTGCGGCCACCGAAAACCGGCACCGCGAACGTGTAGGGAAAGCGCATCAGGGAGCCGATCAGTCCGGGCAGAGCCACGAGCTGGAACAGCTGGTCGGTCGTGTAGTGGAAGCCGACGAGCGGAAGCTTGGTCGCGACGATGCTCCACACGAGCCAGATCGAGAAGCCGAGGTGTTCGGCCAGGATCGACCAGATCAGATTGCGCCGGGCGACGGTCTTGCCTTTCGATTCCCAGTATTTCTCGTCTTCCGGATTCCAATCTGCAATCCAGGTAGAATTTTCCTTGCTCATCGCGAGTGTCCCCTTTGTGTCGTCTGAGTGATCAAGCGGGTCGGGTAGTCCATTGGCGCAGGCTCGACGGCAGGTCCGAGCGGCTCGCCGTGGCCGCCCGGCGGCAGGCGATCGACGTCCGGGCAGGCAATGCCCATCTCGCTCGCCGCGGCGCGGAAAAGGTCGGTGCGATAGACGCGGTTCGACACGGCCTCGATGTCGATCTCGGGCGAGGCCTGGCCCCAGCGCACCATCTGCTTCAGGAACCAGTCGGCATGGCTGCGCCACGGGAAGTTGGCGTGGTTGCGGTGGAAGACGTGGAAGTCGGCAAGGTCGAGCGTGCGCGAGATAATCTCGGGTGGTGTGTTGAGGTAGCGCGGGCTGGCGAGCAGGCGCGCGGCCTCGGCGCGGTTGCCCGGCTCATCCAGCCACTGGCAGGCCTCGAGCAGCGCCTTGATCAGCGCCTTCAGCGTCTCGGGATTCTTGTCGGCGAAGGCCTCGGTCGTGCCCAGCGCCTTCTCCGGCATGCCCTTCCAGATATCTGGGCCGGTAAGCGCCACCCGGCCGATGCCGACCACGACCGACCGTTGGTTCCACGGTTCGCCCACGCAATAGCCGTCGATCACGCCGCCCGACAGATGCGCCACGGTGTGCGGCGGCGGCACCACCACGAGCCGCACGTCGCGATCGGGATCGATGCCGCCCGAGGTCAGCCACAGCCGCACCATGTAGTTCTGTGCCGAGTACGGGAAGACAGAGGCGAGGACGACCGCGGGGGCACCGGCTGCCGAGCGCTTGCGCACCACCAGGGCCAGCGCCTTGGCGACCAATGTGGCGTGGCCGCTCGACACCAGATCAGGCGCCGCCTCTTCCATCTCCCGCCACAGGCCGTGCGACAGGGTGAGCGCGTTGCCGTTCACCTGCAGTGTCATGGCGTTGATCGTCGGCACGTTCACGCTGTCGATGCCGAGCGTCAGCGCAAGCGGCAGCGGCGCCAGGATGTGCGAAGCGTCGAGCAGGCCGAGCGCCAGCTTGTCGCGCACGTTCGCCCACGACACCTCGCGGCGGATCTCGACCTCGAGGCCTTGCCGCTCGAAGGCGCCGAGCTCCTCGGCCAGCACGACCGGCGCGCAATCGATGATGGGGATGAAACCAACCTTCAGCTTGGCTCGCTCGGCCATGGGCTACGCCACTCCACAAACAAAAAAGCGTCCCGCGCGGCCGGCCGCTGCCGGTCGCTCAGGACGCCGTTGTCCAAACTGCGGACCGACGTTGGTCCGCGCACTAGATCAGGAGAGAACCCGCCATTGGGTCCTCAAGTGCATTGCAGCATGAGGCGTGCCAAACTTTAACTCATTGAAAAGAAATGAGAGTTAAGCTCTGATGTAATTTAGGGCGGGCCTATTTTTTGAGCACCTTGGCGTAGGTGACGATGTCTTGGGCGACCTCGCCGATGCGCTTGTTCTGGTCCATGGCGAGCTTGCGCAGCAGCTTGTAGGCGGCATCCTCGCTGAGCCCGCGCTGCTCCATCAGCAGGCCCTTGGCGCGGTCGATGGCCTTGCGCTCGAGCAGGGTGAGGCGGGCGCGGTCGAGTTCCTCGCGCATGGCGTGGTAGCGGTTGAAGTGGCCGACCGCGACATCGACGACAGAGCGGACGCGGTCCTGCGCCAAGCCCTTCACGACATAGGCCGAGACGCCGGCCTCCATGGCGGCCGCGATGGTCGCGGGATCGGACTGGTCGACGAACAGCGCGATCGGCCGCGGCTGCTGCTCGGTCGAGCGGCGCATGTCCTCGATGGCGTCGCGGCTGGGGCTGTCGATGCTGACCACCACGACATCGGGATCGAGTTCGCGCACGCGCACGGTCAGATCCTGCGTGCCTTCCAGCCGCGCCAGCAGGCGATAGCCGGCCGCCGCCAGCCCGGCCTCGACAATTTCGGCGCGGGTGGGGTTGTCGTCGATCAGCAGGACGGACAGGGCCTTGGTCACGCGCCCAAGGGGCGCAACTTCCATGCCACCGACCTCCTGCCCAAGGCTAGGGCGCTGATTCGACGAGCTTTCCGTCCTCCCACCGACCGGATTGCACCTTGTCGTCGGTGCCGATGACCTGGCCGTAGCCTTGCCGCTTGCCGGCGCGGAAGGAGCCTTCGTAGCGCTCGCCGCCGGGCAGGACTTCGACGCCCGGCCCGTCGAGCGAATTGGCGTGCCATTCGCCGAACTGCGTGACGCTGGGCTCGGCCAGGCTGCGGCGCGTGCCGGGACCTTCCATCCGCCCGCCGGCGAAGTTGCCTTCGGCATGGTCGGCGCCCGAGCGGTCGCGCACGCCGAGGCCGGCCGGCACGCCGTCGCGCCACTGGCCTTCAAAGCGCAGGCCGTCGCTGAGCCGCTCGATGCCGAGCCCGTTCAGCACGTTGTCCTTCCACTCGCCGGCCTGACGATCGCCATCCTTGGCCTCGGCGACGCCCAGCCCCTGGCGCTTGCCGTCGCTTGTCTGGCCGACATAGCTCGCACCGTCGTCCGACGTGAGCCGCGTCGCATTCTCGAGGCCCGAGCGCGCCGCGCGGGCGGCCGCGATGCGCGCCTCGCCCGCCATGGTGCGCGCGGCGGCGGCCGCCTCCTTCGCCTTGTCGAACACCGCGCGGGCGTCGATGGCGGCGCGCTGCGCCTGGTCGACCAACGCCTTCTGCGCCATCGCCGCCGGTGTCAGCGACGGCGTCGGCGCGGGCGTCACTGCGGGTACGGGCATTGGCGTCGGCGTTGCCGTTGGAGCAGGCGTCGGTGGCGGCGTTGGTGCGGCGTTCGCCTGCGGCGCCGGGGCAGGCGGTGTCGGCGTCAACGCCTGGCTGAGCTCCGGCTGGAAGCGCCACACCGCAAGACCAAGCAGCACGACAAGCAACAGGGCGATCGCGATCGCCAGGCCACCGCGACGGCGCGGCGGCGTCCACAGCGGCGGCAGGCGCTCGTCCTTGTCGCGGTCGACGCCGCCCAGGCGCGGTGCCGTCATCTGCGCCGCCATGCTCTGGGTCGGCGCATCGTGGGCGAACGGCAGCGAGACCCCGAACAGCGCGCGCCAGTCCTGCACGGTCTGCGGCCGCTGGTCCGGCGCGAAGGCCAGCGCCTTGTCGATGGCGGCCAGGAACGGCTGGTCGAAGCGGTCGGCCTGGGTCTTGGCGAGCGGCCGGTAGGGATCGCCGTGCACGCGGCTTGCCGCTTCCGGCGGCGGCTCGCCGGCGACGGCGTGATGCAGCACCGCGGCGGCCGAGTAGATGTCGCTCCACGGGCCCTGCCTGCCGTCGAGGGCGTACTGCTCGATCGGCGCATATTGCGGCGTCAGGATGCTGGTCAGCGTCTGCGTGCGCCCGCCGATCGCCAGGCGCGCGGCGCCGAAATCGATCAGGATGGGCACGCCGTCGCGGCGGATGATGACGTTGCTGGGCTTGATGTCGCGATGCAGGAAGCCCTGCGCATGCACCGCGCCGAGGCCGCTCAGCAGTCCTTCGGCCAGACGGCGCACGTCATCGGCCGGCAGGCGAGCGCCGGACTTGCGCAGCAGCTCGCCGACGCTGCGGCCATCCTCGAACTCCATGACGGTGTAGGCCGTGCCGTTGGCCTCGAGGAAGCGCAGCACCGGCACGATGTGCGGATGGCGAAAGCGCGCCAGCGCCCGCGCCTCGTCGAGGAAGCGCTCGCGGCCCCAGGCGAAGTCATCGGCGAAGCGGGCGCCGCGCGGCACCACGTCGCTGCCACGGCGCACGGCGAACTCGATCGGCAGGTATTCCTTGATCGCCACCATCTTGGCGAGCTGGCCGTCGAAGGCGCGGTAGGTGATGCCGAAGCCGCCATGGCCGATCACCGCATCCAGCCGGTAGTCGCCGAGCTGGGTGCCAAGCGGCAGGGCCTGGACGTTGTCGACACTCATTTGGGCGCACGCATGCGCCCTTTATATCACCGGGCGCTGCTGCTGATCGTTGTCGTCTGCAGACGCGACGCAGCGTCGTTGATCTCCGGCATGAGCTGGATCAGCATGATGATCAGGCAAAGACCGATCGCGGTGATCATGGTTGCCGGCCGGGTCTGCAAATGCGGCTTGGGCTCGCGCTTCTGGCGTTGGTCCGACATGGCGGACATCTCCCGAATGACTTCTTCAAAAAGACCTGCCGACACCCGAAATATGAAGTGGCGCCGGCTGATACAATCTAGGCTGACGCCATTTCCCGGCAAGGAAAATATCGTAATCACAATGGTTTATGGCGTGTTGTGACAATTGGACTCGAACATACAAGGGGTCGCGGTCCTATCCCGCCAGCCGTACCTCTTATGGAGTAGACTTCGCCCATGAACGCTCCCCTGCACGACAACGCGCGCACCCTGGTGCTGACCGGCGCAAGCCGCGGCATCGGCCATGCGACGGTCAAGAAATTCAGCGCCGGCGGCTGGCGGGTGATCACCGTGTCGCGCCAGCCTTTCAGCGCCCTCTGCCCGTGGCCGGGCGGCGACAAGAACCACGTGCAGATCGACCTCGCCGATTCCGCCGACGTCGGCCGCGGCATCGAGGAAATCCGCGCGCGCCTGGGCGGCGGCAAGCTCGACGCCTTGGTGAACAACGCCGCGATCTCGCCCAAGGACGAAACCGGCGGCCGGTTCGGCGCCATCGATACGCCATTCGACTTGTGGCGGCAGGTCTTCAACGTGAACTTCTTCGCGCCGGTCGCCCTCGCGCGCGGCCTGATGAAGGAGCTGTCCGAGGCGCGCGGCTGCGTCGTGAACGTGACCTCGATCGCCGGCAGCCGCGTCCATCCCTTCGCCGGCTCGGCCTATGCCACGTCGAAGGCGGCCCTCGCCGCGCTGACCCGCGAGATGGCGCACGACTTCGGGCCGCAGGGCATCCGCGTCAACGCCATCGCGCCCGGCGAGATCGACACCGCGATCCTGTCGCCCGGCACCGAGAAGATCGTCGAGGAGCAGATCCCGATGCGGCGCCTGGGCACGCCCGACGAAGTGGCTGATGTCATCCTCTTCCTGTGCGAGAAGGGGGCGAGCTATGTCAGCGGCGCCGAGATCCAGATCAACGGCGGCCAGCACGTGTAGGAGACCGTCATGGACGCGATGACCAACCTCAAGGGCGAGATCCGGCCGCGACGCGCGCCGCCGCATCCGCGCCGGCACCAACCTCGCGCCGACGCTCCGGCATGGCGCCCGGCTTCGTGCAGGGCAATCTCGCCATCCTGCCCAAGGCGCTGGCCGCCGACTTCGCGCGCTTCTGCCAGCTCAACCCCAAGCCCTGCCCGCTGCTGGCCGCAATCCGAGCCGGGCGATCCGCGCCTGCCGACGCTGGGCGAGGATCTCGACATCCGCACCGACATCCCGCTCTACCGCATCTGGAAGAACGGCGAGATGGTCGACGAGGTGACGCGACCTCAAGAAAGTCTGGCGCGACGATCTCGTCTCGTTCGTGCTCGGCTGCTCGTTCTCGTTCGAAGAGGCGCTGATCGAGAACGGCCTCGAGATCCGGCACCAGACGTGCAACAGCAACGTGCCGATGTATCGGACCAACATCGAGTGCAAGCCGGCCGGCCCGTTCCACGGCCCGATGGTGGTGTCGATGCGGCCGTTCAAGCCGGCCGACGCGATCCGCGCCGTGCAGGTGACGACGCGCTTCCCCTCGGTGCATGGCGCGCCGGTCCATCTCGGCAAGCCCGAGCTGATCGGCATCAAGGACATCGCCAAGCCCGACTATGGCGACGCCGTGCCCGTGCACGACGACGAGCTGCCGGTGTTCTGGGCCTGCGGCGTCACCCCGCAGTCGGTGGTGGCGACGGTGAAGCCCGAGTTCAGCATCACCCACGCGCCCGGCTACATGCTGGTGACCGACCTGTTGAATTCCCAGCTCGCCATCCTCTAAGGCACGTCCCCAATTGGTCGAACCGCATAACCTCACCCTGAGGAGCGTCCCGCAGGGACGCGTCGTCGAAGGGTGGGCGCGAGCAGCCTGTCTGTAACCCGATCCTTCGAGACGCTGCGCTGCGCGCGGCTCCTCAGGATGAGGTTGTTCTGATGGCGACGCTCTCGTTTGAGGGCCATGCGAAAGGTGGCATCGAGAAAGTCGCCGTCGAGATCGAGGATCTGGTGATCGCCGGCTGGACCGGCCGCGACGTTGCCGCGCTGCAACCATCACATCGAGGAGCTGAAGGCGATCGGCGTGCCAGCCGCCCTCGTCGGTGCCGCTCTATTACCGCGTGGCGGCCGGGCTGCTGACCCAGGCCGACAAGATCCAGGTGCGTGGGCGACGACACCTCGGGTGAGGTCGAGCCGGTGCTGGTGGGCGCCGCCGACCGGCTCTGGGTGACCGTTGGCTCCGACCATACCGACCGCAAGGCCGAGAGTTTTAGCGTCGCCTTCGCCAAGCAAATTTGCGCCAAGGCGGTCGGCCGCACGGCCTGGCGCTTCGAGGAAGTCGAGCCGCATTGGGACAGGCTGATGTTGCGCAGCTTCATCCAGGACGGCGGCAAGCGCGTGCTCTATCAGGAGGGTCCGCTGGCCAATATGCGCCCGCCGCGCGACCTGATCGCGGGCTGGCGGGGCGACAAGCGGCTGCCGGTCGGCGCGGCGATGTTCTGCGGCACCCTGCCCTGCGTCGGGCCGATCCGGCCGAGCGAGCGCTTCGAGATGGCGCTCGAGGACCCGGTGCTGGGCCGGACGCTCACGCATAGCTACCACGTGCAGAGCTTGCCGGTTGTAGCTTGATCGGCGCTTGATCGCCCGGCCTCGCTGAACGTACGTTCAGACCCGGGAGGAATTCGCAGCCATGGTCAAAGGCGCGTTCGACGGCGTGACCGTCCTCGATTTCACGCAAGGCGTTGCGGGCCCGCACGCCTCCATGCTGCTGGCGCTGCACGGCGCCGACGTCATCAAGATCGAGCCGCCGGAAGGCGACTGGGGCCGCGCGCTGGGCGAGCTCAAGGGCGATCACTGCGCCCATTCGATCGCCTTCAACCGCGGCAAGCGCTCGATCGCGCTCGATCTCAAGTCGCCCGACGGCATCGCCGTGGTGAAGAAGATCGCGGCCAAGGCCGACGTGGTGATGGAGAGTTTCAGGCCGGGCGTGATCCAGCGCCTGGGCTTCGGCTACGAGGACCTGAAGAAGATCAACCCCAAGGTCGTCTACTGCTCGATTTCGGGTTTCGGCCAGACCGGCCCCTTCGCCAAGCGGCCGACGGTCGACACCCTGATCCAGGCCTTCACCGGCATGATGGTGATGAACCGGATGCCCGACGGCACGCCGTGGCGGCAGGGCATGATCGCGGTCGACGTCATGACCGGCCTCTACACCTTCAAGGCACTCTCGACGGCGATCATGCGCCAGTTCCGCTTCGGCGAGGGCTGCTACATCAATTCCAGCCTGATGCGCGCGGCGGCGGCTTTCCAGGGCGCCAAGCTGATGGAATGGGTGTTCTCCAACGGCGCGCCGCCGGTGCTCTACATGCCGGCCGGCATCTTCAAGACCCAGAACGGCTACATCACGCTGTCGGCCATGCGGCCGCACCATTTCCGCCTGCTGTTCGAGCTGATCGGCCGCAAGGACGTCGCCGACGATCCCGAGCTGCAGGGCCACGAGGCGCGCATCAAGAATGCGCCCAAGATCATCAAGGCCCTGCAGGAGACGATGCCGACCAAGACCACCGAGGAATGGATCGCGATCCTGCAGCCCAAGGAGGTGTTCTGCGAGCGCGTGAACAACTACACCGACTATCTCGAGCATCCGCACGTGAAGGAGTCGGGCGCGGTCGACTGGATCGAGCAGGAAGGCGTCGGCCGCCTGCCGGTCGCCAATATCGCGGGCCTGCCGCCCGCCAGCCAGCATCCGCCGCAGCAGCACGCGCCCTGCATCGGCGAGGACGGGCCGGACATCCTGCGGCGAGCTGGGCTACAGCGCCGCCGAGATCGAGGCGATGTTCGCCAAGGGCGGCGTGAAGGCGCCGGCGACGCAGGCGGCGAAAGCGGCGGAGTGACCGCAAGGCATTGCGGCGGTTACGGAAGGTAACGCTTAAAATAACGAGAAAACAGGTGCCTGCAGCCCGCCGCCACCAGATGCTGACTTCTGGGAACGCCAACGCGGGGTTCGCCGATTTCACCGTTTTCTCCGTTTTCAACGGCCGTAGAGTGCACGGAAAACCGTCGGACTCCCTTCGATTCATTCGAACGATTCTCAAGTCGGCGGGATCAGTTCGAAAACGGTCGAAAACGGTGAAAAACGGTCGGAAAACGGTCGGCATACGCGACGCTCCCAAGCTGCTGGTTCGACGCGGCCATCATACTGCCGACGGCATCACCCCACCTACTTTGGTCATTAGAAGTTTGAGTGTCGTGCCGATGCGAGGAGGCGGACCTTCGAGTCGCCGGCTCGCGGACCGCGCAGAGATCCTTGCGCTGCGCTCAGGATGACAGATGATGGCACCTACGCCACCTGGAACCCGTGCGCGAAGGGATCGCGGTCGTCGACCAAGATGGTGTTGATGCCGTGCTGGCGCGCCCAGCCGGAGATCGAGGGCACGATGGCGTCGTGGTTGCCGACCTTGGCCGCCGCCTCGACCCGGCCGTCGAACAGCGAGCCGATGATGCTCTCATGCACGAAGTCGTCGCCGACCTTGAGCCTGCCCTTGGCCGCGAGCTGGGCCATGCGCGCCGAGGTGCCGGTGCCGCAGGGCGAGCGATCGATCGCCTTGTCGCCGTAGAACACGGCGTTGCGGGCATGGGCGCGCGCGGTCCGCGGCTTGCCGGTCCACATGACGTGGCTGACGCCGCGGATGGTCTCGTTCTCCGGATGCACCGGCTGGATCTTGTCGTTCAGCAGGCGGCGCACGATCGGCGACAGCCGCAGCACGTCGCCGGCCGACATCGTCTCCAGGCCGGCGAAATTCTTCTGCGGCTCGAGGATGGCGTAGTAGTTGCCGCCATAGGCGATGTCGAAGGCGAGCTCGCCGAGGCCGGGCACGTCGATCGCGACGTCGGTCGCCGCGAGATAGGACGCGACGTTGGTGATGCGCACGCTTTCGACGAAGCGGCCCTTCTGCTCGTAGCGCGCCACCACCTTGCCGGCCGGCGCGTCGAGATTGAGCACGCCCGGCGGTCGCCGGCGTCGACCAGGCCGTTCTCGATCGCCATGGTGACCGTGCCGATGGTGCCGTGGCCGCACATCGGCAGGCAGCCCGAGGTCTCGATGAACAGGATGGCGATGTCGCAGTCGGCGCGCGTCGGCGGATAGAGGATCGAGCCCGACATCACGTCGTGGCCGCGCGGCTCGAACATCAGCGCCTGGCGGATCCAGTCGTGGTGCGCCAGGAAATCCAGCCGGCGCTCGCTCATGGTCGCGCCCTCGAGCGCCGGCCCGCCGCCCGGCACCAGCCGCACCGGATTGCCGCAGGTGTGGCCGTCGATACAGGAGAAGGTGTGGAGCGCCATGACCGCAGTCATAGCACCAGGTGCCCGCGCGGGGGAGGCACAGCGATGGCCTAGAACGACTTGACGAGTATTGGAGGGGCGTCGCTCGCAGTCGACGACCCGGTCACCATCGTGCCGCCGTGGCCGTCGTCGGCGAGGTGGAAATTGGCGGCGGCGTAGTTGCCGATCATGGCGAGCCAGGTCGTGTGCGCGCCATCGGTCACCGTCAGCGTGCCGCTCGACGCATCACCCGAATAGCCGAGCGTGGCGGAGCTGATCGCCATGTTGGCGAGATCGATGGTGTCGGACGCATCGAAGCCCGCGACGGTAGCGACGGCGTAACGGGCGTCATCGATCTTGAGCGAGCCGCCGCTGCCCTGGAAGGCGACGCCGTGGAAGGCGTTCCAGCCGGTTGTCCAAATCTGCACACCGCTCATGATCTCGAGCGTGCCGCCCTGCAGCAGCACGTCATTCGCGATGCCGCCCGAGTTCGAGTTGCAGGACGCCGTGATCGACCAGGATGCCGGAAGCCGTTCCCCCCGACTGGACCTCGAGGAAGCCGCGATCGACGCGCGACTGGCTGACCACCCCGCCCGACGTGACCGTCTCGTGGCCGCCCAGCCAGCCGTCCGTGACCGTCCCGGCATCGACGAGCAACCCGCCGCTGTCCACGCCGATCAGGGATGCCCGCCCGCCTGCTTCGACCAGCATCTCGCCGTCGCTCTGGACGTTGTAGTTGCCAGCGGTCTAACTCGACGACACGACCAGCGTCTGTCCGCTGCTCACGACCGTGGGCACGATGTCGAAGGGCGAAGAGCCAAACAGATACGACGTGAACACACCGTGGTCGTCGAGACCACCGAGGCGTGACAAAGGCTCGAACTCGACGCTCCAGTGCATGAGCGGATCGTGGGCCGAAAAATAGGCCACCATCGCGGGATCATTGGTGATCACGCCGGTGTTCTGAACGGGATCCCAGCCGTTCATGACCTGGCTCGCGCGGTCGGTCAGCAGGATGCTGCCATGGCCGTCGTCGGCGATGCGGAAGTTCCTGATGTCGTACTGGCCGAGCAGGTCCAGCGTCGCGAGGTGCGTGCCGTCGCCGACCGTGAGCGTGCCGCTGAGGCCATTGTCGGTGTACGAAAGCGCGGCGCCGCTGAACGCGATGTTGGCGAGGTCGATGCTCTCCTGGTTGTCGAACCCCGAGATCGCGCCGCTGAAGGTCGTCGCGTCGTCGAGCTTCAGCTGTCCGCCGCCGGCGAAGACGATGGCCGCCGAGCCGGTCGTGCCGCCGCTCATGATCTCGAGCGTGCCGGCCGAAACCGTGGCGCCGTTCACGATACCGCCAGAACTCAATCAGCTCGAGGCCGCCCACCAGGCGAGTCGCGTTGGCGACGCCGCCCGCATAGACGATCTGCTCGGCATTGGCGCCAACTCTGGTCCCGTCGGCCACGCCGCCGTTCATGACATATTGATCGCCGTGGGCTCCAGTCCAACCGCCGTTGTCCACTTCCGTGCCGATTGCATGGCCGCCCGACAGGACATACTGCGCACCCCGCAGGATGACGGCACCGCTGGCCAGGCCGCCCAATTCCACGATCTCCGTGCCATCGGCACCATAGGCACCCAGGCCCACGCCATTCACTGTGCCGAACACATCGAGTGTTCCGCCCATCACCTGGTAGCCGCCGGCAACCGCACCGGACAGCACGATGACCTCGGCGCCGCCGTCGATCCAATAGCCGCCACCGTCGGCTTGACCCGCCGACACGACGAGCGTCTGCCCGCTCGACACATCCGGCATCTGAATGAACAGGATGTTCAGGATGCCGAAGCCATCGACAGCCCTGATGAGCGGAGCGTCCGGTGGAATCTGCTCGGTGAGCAGGGTGCCGCCGTGGCCGTCGTCGGCGAGATGATAGAACTGGCCGGTGTCGGTGATACCAAAGCCGCCGGCAATGTCTCCGCCCAGCATGGCGAGTGCCGCTGAATGAGCGCCATCGGTTATGGTGAGGGTGCCGTTCTGCCAGCCGCCCGAGTAGGAGAACGAGGCATCGCTGAACTTGATGTTCTCGAGATCGATGCTCGCTGCCTGGTTGAAGCCCGACACCGTGCCGTGGAAGGCCGACGCATCTTCGAGTTCCAGCCCGCCGCCGGCGCCGGTGAAAGTGATCGTGCTCGATCCCGCCGTGCCGTCCCGCTTGATATCGAGCGTGCCGCCCGACAGGGTGACGTTGCCGACGCTGCCGCCGGCATCCACCCTGACCCTGTTGTGTCCAGCCACCGTCACCCCGGAGTCCGTGCCGCCGTTCAGGATCTCCTCGACCGAGAAGGTGTACGTGCCGGACGCCCCGGAGTTCGTCCCCGCCAGGTATCGGATGCCGGGTGTGCTGAACGGGACCACCTCCGGCTGATCGGTCACCAGCGTGCCGCCATGGCCGTCGTCAGCGAGGTGGAAGCCGCCGGTAGTGTAGTCGCCGAGCAGGTTGATTGTTGCGCTGTGCGTGCCGTCGGTGACGGTGAGCGTGCCGCTCAAGCCGTTGCCCGAGTAGTCGAGCGTTGCGTGGCTGAAGTCGACGTTGCCGAGATCGATGCTGTCGTCGCTGCTGTCGAAACCCGAGATCGCACCGCCGAACGTCGTCGCATCGTCGAGTGTCAGCCGGCCGCCGCCGGAGAAGACGATGGTGCTCGATCCCGCAGTGCCGCCGCTCGCGATCTCGAGCGAGCCGCCGGCCAGAGTGGCGCCGGACAGGATGCCGCCCCTGTCGAAGAACACGGTGTCAGGCCCGCCGACCGTCATGCCGCCATCAATTCCGCCGGACAGGATGAATTCGCGGTAGGAACCAGTGGGGTGGTACAGATCGCCATAGTACCCGTCCGGCATGGTCAAGATGACGACGCCGGAGAGCGGGGTGAAAATCACATCGCTCGGCCACTGCGGGTGCGGCGCGGGTGTCAGGCCGCCCGGCGTCACCTCGAAGCCCGCAGTGCCGCCGGCCGTGACCGTGCCCGCGCTGGACACCGGCCCTAGCCCGAATACCGTCGTGCCGAACAACGGGAAGGCGCTGTCGCCTGCAAAATCGAAGTCACCCGTGATGCTGCCGCTGGACTGCAGGCCGCCGGACGACAAGAGCTTGGCCGCCAACTCGACTACCCCCCAACGGCCCGAGGGGGCCGCCCATACGGAGACAATTTACCGAGCGGATGGCGCCGCTGTCACCACCGTTGATTGCGCCACCCAACGCAAACTGCCGCAGCTTTTGACGCTTTGGTGACGCTCGTCACACTCAGGATAGCGAAGCGCCGTCACCCCTCTACCAGCGGCATGACCTCCGCCGCGAAGCGCTGCAGGCCCTTGAGGCTCTCGGCCAGCGACTGGCCGCGGAAATCGAAGATCAGCTCGTGCACGCCGATCTCGGCGAATTCGCGGATGTCGCCGGCGATCTGCTGCGGCGTGCCGGAGAAGCTGCGGCGGCTGCCGTCGCGATCGGGCACGCCGGTGTCGTAGAGCGGCGCCTTGTAGGAGATGGTGAGCTTGGCGAAGTCGCGCCCCTCTGCCGCCGTCATCTGCTTCAGCGAGGCGAGAAGGGTGCGCATCTCGTCGGGCGGCAGCGGCGAGGCGGCGATGGCGCCGACCGGGTGCCAGCCATCGCCGTGCCGCGCGGTGCGGCGCAGCGCGGCGCGCGAATGGCCGCCGACCCAGATCGGCGGATGCGGCTTCTGCAGCGGGAACGGCTCGGCGCGGATGTCGTTGTACTTGTAGAACTGGCCGTTGAAGGAGGCCGGCGATTGCGTCCACAGCTGCTTGAAGATGGCGAGCCATTCGTCGGTCACCGCGCCGCGCTTGTCGAAGTCGGGGCTGTCGAGCGCCTCGAACTCCTCCTTCAGCCAGCCGACGCCCACGCCCAAGGTCACGCGACCGCCCGACAGCACGTCGAGCGACGCCACCATCTTGGCCGTCAGCACCGGGTTGCGGTAGGGCAGCACCAGCACCGAGGTGACGAGCCGGAGCTTCTCGGTGGCGCCCGCCACCACGCCCAGGATGGAGAAGGTCTCCAGCGCGTCGCCGCCGCCGGGATGCCGTTTGTCGAGCGTGTAGGGATAGGCCGACTCGCTCGTCACCGGGAAGACGACGTGGTCGGCGATCATGGCGGAATGGAAGCCCAGCCGCTCGCCTTCGCGGGCCATCGCGAGGATGGCGTCGCGCGTCGCCGTAGGGCCGCGGGTCGGGAGATAGAAACCGTAGCGCATGACCACAGCCTAGCCGTGTTGGTAGGCTGAAGCATCATGCGCACGCGCGCTCGTCACCTTGCCCTGCTTGTCTCGGCGGGCTGCGCTTCCGGCATCGGCGGCGCCGACTATGCGCCGCAGTACGACTTCTTCGAATTCTGGGCGGCGACCGACAACAAAACGTTCCGCGTCGAGACCGCGGGCAATCCGTTTCCCGACATGAGCGAACAGGAGATGCGTCGCCGCCTCCTGCCGGTCATGCAGGCCAACAAGCCGCGGCCGAACTTGACCTTCACCTACCAGGTGCCGGTCGAGCGACCGCGACCCGACTACTCCATGGTCCTGGTCTTCAACCCCGCCGGCGATTTGAGCGCGGCACAGGTCTGCGCCGGCCAGAGACGTGTGGTCCCGGGCCCGCCCGGCAAGATCTACCTGTTCGCGGTCTATTGCCGCAACGACCAGTACATGTCGCAGACGACGGCCTGGACCGACGCCACCGGCCCCGACGACCCGCGGGTCGGCCGGATGTTTGCCGTGCTGTTCCAGGTGCTGTTCACCGACCAGCCGGTCCACCACTGGCCTCGCGGGCCATTCGGCTTTCGCATGATGCGGTGAGCCGGGAGCTTACGAAATCCGCTTGTGATAGCAGACGACGCGCTCGCTCTCCTCGAAGCCCAGGCTTCGTCATCCGCTAGTCGCGTTCTCGATCTCGGTGTCGGAGGCGAGCTCGCTGCAGCCGCACTCCCTGGCCCAGGCCTCGACCGCGCGCACGAGAAGGCGAGCCGCTCCGCGGCGACGCCAGTCGGCGCACGTAGATGCCTTCGAGGAAGCCCACCGGCGACGTCGTACAGCCATTCACGTAGTCGACCCGCACGGTGGCCTCGGCGAACCGGATAGCGGTCCCGCGTCATCGCGCACGATGAACACCACAGCACCGCGCTCCCTGCCCAACAGAGCCGGCGCTTCCCGCTTCAAGTCCGCCTCCGATGCCTCGGGCCAAAGCACTGCGCGCAGCGCGATCCAATCGCCCATCGTCGCGACGGTCACGCGCTCTACTTTCATCAAGCCGCCTGCACGAAACGCTCGACCTCGCGCGGGCTCTGCAGGCGCACCACCGTCTTGTCCTTGGCGAGGAAGCCGCATTCCAGGGTGAAGCGCTCGCGGTTGCGGCGATGGGTCTTGATCGCCCATAGCAGGATCGACTGCCGGGTGAAGAAGGTGCGCACCAGGGATTCGCGGTTGCCGGTGCCCCAGAGATCTTCCCGGGTGATCGAGCGCCAGATCGTGCGGCGCAGCAGGCGCCAGAAGACGAGCGGGAACGGCAGGTCGAGCCAGACCAGGGTGTCGGCCGCCTTCCAGGTCAGGTCGCGCACCTGGCCGTAGATGCCAACCACGATCCAGCCGCCATCCCTGATCTCGCGCTCGACGCGGTGGCGGAACAGCTCCAGCGGCGCGGGTTGCCAGTCGCGGCCCCAATAGAGCCGGTCGAGCTCGATGACGCGCAGACCCGTGCGCTGGCTGAGCTGTTCGGCCAGCCTGCTCTTTCCCGATCCCGTGGTGCCGAAAACAACAACGCGCTGCATCTTGTGATGCACGACTGTAGCGTCAAACCGTGGGCCAGCGTAGGCTTGCGCCGCGCCAATCAGAGGGGGTCGGGGAGCGTCGATGTCGCAGATTTTGTTCAAAAATTTCAGCCTGCTCGACCCGCGCTGGGACGAGGCGCGCGGCGGCTACGAGGTGCTGGTCGAGGGCGAGCACCATAAAAGAAGTGTCGGCCAAGCCGATCAAGGCGCGCAACGCCCAGGTGGTGAACGGCGGCGGCAAGCGCACCCTGATGCCGGGCCTGATCGACTGCCACGTCCATGTGTTCCTGACCGAGGTGAATATCCGCAACCTCGAGAGCGTGCCGCTCACCCTGCTGACGGCCAAGTCGGCCGAGCTGATGCGCGGCATGATCGATCGCGGCTTCACCACGGTGCGCGACACCGGCGGCGCCGACTGGGGCATCAAGACCGCGGTCGAATCGGGCCTTATTCCCGGGCCACGTCTGTTCATTTCCGCCCGCGCCATCGGCCCGACCGGCGGCCACAGCGATTCGCGCCGCCGCACCGACGTCCTGGGCGCGCCCTGCGGCTGCTGCAACGCCATGGTCTATTGCATGGCGGTCGCCGACGGGCCGGACGAGGTGCGCAAGCTGGTGCGCGAGCAGATGCGCCAGGGCGCCGACCAGGTGAAGATCATGTGCTCGGGCGGCGTCGCGTCGCCCTACGATCCGCTCGACAGCCTGCAGTTCTCCGAGGCCGAGATCGCGGCGGCGACCGACGAGGCCAAGAACTTCGGCCGCTATGTGCTGGCCCACGCCTACACGCCGGAGGCGATCACGCGTGCCATGAACAACGGCGTGCGCACCATCGAGCACGGCAACCTGATCGACGAGAAGTCGGCGAAGCTGCTCAAGTCCAAGGGCGGCTACATGATCGCCAACCTCGTCACCTATTTCTCGATGAAGGAGCGCGCCGCGCAGTTCGGCATGACGGCCGACATGCTGGCCAAGAACGACATCGTGCTCGAAGGCGCGCTGCGTTCGCTCGAGATCTGCAAGAAGGCCGGCGTCAAGGTGGGCTACGGCACCGACCTTTTGGGCGCGCTGCAGGTCGACCAGAGCCTGGAGTTCATCCATCGCGCCAAGGTGCTGAAGCCGATCGAGATCATCCGCCAGGCCACCATCATCGGCGCCGAGATCCTGCGCATGGACGGCAAGCTCGGCGTCGTGGCGCCCGGCGCCTATGCCGACCTGATCGCGATCGACGGCAATCCGCTGAAGAAGCTCGAGCTCTTCCTCGACCAGGGCAAGCACCTGCCGATGATCATGAAGGCCGGCAAGTTCCACAAGAATGCGCTGAAGTAGATCTCGGGGGAGCACGCCACACCAACCGTGTCATCCCGAGGCCGCAGGCCGAGGGACCTTTGCGGATCGGTGGAAAGGTCACCTCGTCTGTTGCCCACGTTCGAGATGCGCGCTGCGCGCGCTCCGCAGGATGAGGTAGCTGTTCGCGTAGGATCATGTCGTTCCTCTTCAAGAACCTGAACCTCCTCGATCCCAACTGGAAGGAGGCGCGCGGCGGCTACGAGGTGCTGGTCGAGGGCGACACCATCAAGGAGGTGTCGGCCAAGCCGATCAAGGCGTCGAAGGCCACGGTGATCAACTGCGGCAAGCGCACCCTGATGCCGGGCCTGATCGACTGCCACGTCCATACGCATCACAGCGAGGTCTACATCAACCGCATGGAGGCGGTGCCGCTCACGCTGATGATGGCGCGCTCGGCCGGCCGGCTGAAGCGCATGCTCGATCGCGGCTTCACGACGGTGCGCGACGCCGGCGGCGCCGACTGGGGCACCAAGACCGCGGTCGAGTCGGGCCTGATCCCGGGCCCGCGCATGTTCATCTCCTGCCGCTCGATCGGCCCGACCGGCGGCCACAACGACCGCAACCGGCGCACCGATTTCACCGGCCCGCCCTGCCTGTGCTGCAACGGCATGGTGTTCATCCGCTGCATCGCCGACGGCCCCGACGAGGTGCGCAAGGCGGCCCGCGAGCAGATGCGCCAGGGCGCGGACCAGGTGAAGCTGATGGTCTCGGGCGGCGTCGCCTCGCCCTACGATCCGCTGGAATCGCTGCAGTTCACCGAGGAGGAGATCACCGCCGCGGTCGAGGAGGCCAAGGCCTTCGGCCGCTACGTGCTGACCCACGCCTACACGCCCGAGGCGATCACCCGCGCCGTGAAGTGCGGCGTGCGCACCATCGAGCACGGCAATCTGGTCGATGCGCCGACCGCCAAGCTGATGGCCAAGCACGGCGTCTACATGGTGCCCAACCTGATCGCCTACGACGCCATGAAGCGCCGCGCGCAGCGAGCTCGGCATGCCCGACGTCATGCTGGAGAAGAACGACGAGGTGCTGAAGTACGGCTTTTCCGAGCTCGAGCTTTGCCGCAAGGCCGGCGTGAAGATGGCCTACGGCTCCGACCTTCTGGGCGCCTTGGAGAACGAGCAGACCGTCGAGTTCCAGATCCGCGGGCGCGTGATGCCGGCGATCGACGTCATCCGCTCGGCAACCTTGGTCGGCGCCGAGGTGGTCCGCCAGGAGGGCAAGCTCGGCACCATCCAGCCCGGCGCCTTTGCCGACATGCTGGTGGTCGACGGCGATCCCTTGAAGGATCTCGGCCTGTTCAAGGACGGCGGCCCGCACCTGGCGGCCATCATGAAGGCCGGCAAGTTCCACAAGAACGCGCTGCTGATGACAGCGGCGGCGCTCGCCCTCATCCGCCGCCGCGGCCGCCGCTGGGCATTGAACGGCGCGGCGGCGATCGCGCTCGCCTACATCCTGACGCCGCTCACCTTCGTCACCTGGCTCGCTTTCTTCCGGCAGGAGATCCCGTCCTTCCCGCCCGAGGGCTACAGCCTGAGATGGTTCGCCGCCATCCTCGACCAGCCGAAGTTCGTCGACGGCTTCCGCATGAGCTTTCAGGTCGGCGTCCTGGCGACCTTGATCGGGCTGGCGCTGGGCGTGCCGGCGGCGCTCGCCGTGTCGCGCCATCAGTTCAAGCTTCCGCGCGCCACTCTCCAGCCTGCTGCTGATGCCGCTGATCGTGCCGGGCGTGGTGCTGGGCACGGCAATGTATGTCTTCCATGTCGAGGTCGAGAACGGGCTCGATGTCGACGTGCTCGGCACCTTCTATGCGCTGGTCAGCGGGCCACATCGTCATCGTCATTCCCTGGGTGGTCCGGCTGGTGACGGCAAGCCTCGCCGGCGTCGACCGCAGCATCGAGGAGGCGGCGCAGAATCTCGGCGCCAATGCCTGGGTCACCTTCTGGCGCATCACGCTGCCGGCGATCCGGCCGGGCATCGTCGCTGGCGCGCTGTTCGGCTTCGTGACCTCGTTCGGCAATCTCGAAATGAGCCTGTTCCTGGTCGGGCCGGGCCGCACCACCTTGCCGATCGTCATCCTGCAGTACCTCGAATGGAAGATCGACCCCACCATCGCCGCGGTCTCGGTGGTGCAGATCTTGCTGATCGGCGCGGCAATGCTGATCACCGACCGCTACGTCAAGCTCGCCCGCGTGGTCTGATGGCGCAGCTCGACATCACCGGCCTGGCCAAGCGCTACGGCGACTTCTACGCCGTGCGCGACGTCTCGCTCGGCATCAGGGACGGCGAGTTCCTGGTGCTGCTGGGCCCGTCGGGCTGCGGCAAGACCACGACCCTGCGCATGGTGGCGGGCTTCATCGAACCCACCGCCGGCCATGTGAAATTGGGCGGCAGCGACGTCACCCTGCTGCCGCCGTGGAAGCGCAATGCCGGCATGGTGTTCCAGAGCTATGCGCTGTTCCCGCATCTCACCGTGGCGCAGAACGTCGCCTTCGGGCTGGAGATGCGCAAGCTCGCCCGCGCCGACATCGAGCGTCGCGTCGAGGAGACCCTGGCGCTGGTGCGGCTGCAGGGTTACGGCGCGCGCCTGCCGCGCCAGCTCTCGGGCGGCCAGCAGCAGCGCGTGGCGCTGGCCCGCGCGCTGGCCATCCGGCCCGATGTGCTGCTGCTCGACGAGCCGCTTTCCAATCTCGACGCCAAGCTGCGCCAGGAAGTGCGGGTGGAGATCCGCGAGCTGCAGCGCCAGCTCGGCCTCACCACGGTGATGGTGACGCACGACCAGGAAGAGGCGCTCACCATGGCCGACCGGCTGGTGGTGATGAACGAGGGCTCGGTGCGCCAGGTCGGCAGCCAGCGCGACCTCTACGAGCGGCCGGCCGACCGCTTCGTGGCGGGGTTCGTGGGCCGCAGCACCTTCCTCGACGGCAAGGTCGAGGCGCCGGGCCGCTTCCGCACCGAAGGCGGCCTGACGCTGGCCTGCGCCGGCGGCAGGCCCGGCCGCGCAGCCCTGTCGCTGCGGCCCGAGCGGCGTCGAGATCGCCGCCGCCCGGCAAGCAGGACTCGACAACAGCCTGCCCGGTACGGTGGAATTCGTGTCCTATCTCGGCGCGCTGATCGACATCCACGTGCGCCTGTCGCCCAGCGACCGGCTGGTGGTGCAGATCGCCAATCGCGAGGGCGGCTTCGCGCCGGAAGTCGGGCAGATCGGTTCATGTCGGCTGGCAGGCGCCGGCCGGCCAGGTGTTCAACGAGTAAACGCGGAGACTTCAATGGAGGCTATCATGTCGAACCGTCTCACGTCAACACGCCGCGCTTGCTCGGCGGCCGGCGGCGCTCGCCGCTCGGCGCGTCTGCCGGCCGCCGCGCAGGACAACAAGAGCATCATCGTCGGCACCTGGGGCGGCGACTATTCGCGGCTGCTGGCCAAGAACATCGACACGCCGCTGCTGGTGCCCAAGGGCTGGGAGTGCGTGCACGCCGAGGAGAACGTCGACCCGCGCAAGGCCAAGATGCTGGCCGAGAAGCTCGCTGCGCCGCGGCACGTCGCGACGTGCAGGGCCTGTCGGCCAACGACATGTACGACATGAACGAGCAGGGCCTGGTCGAGCAGACTCGACTACTCGAAGATGGCGAACGCCAAGAACCTGATTCCCGCGATGAAGTATCCCTACGGCATCGGCCACATCTATTCGGGCAAGGTCGTGCTCTACAACCCGAAGCTGATGGCGGCGCCGACCGGCTTCGCCGACACGCTCGATCCCAAGCACGGCAACAAGCTCGGCATCATCGACATCCAGTACCAGTACACGATGGTGGCGGCCGCGCTCGCCTCGGGCGGCTCGATGAGCAACTTCGAGCCGGGCAAGGAGCGGCTGATCGCCTGCCGGAAGGCCGGCGCGCGCATCTATCCCTCCAACGAGGCGTTCGCCCAGGCGCTCAAGACCGAGGAGATCGCCTGCGGCATCATGTGGAAGGCGCGCGCCGTGCAATGGCAGAACGCCGGCATCAAGGTCGAGACCGTTGCGCCCAAGGAAGGCGTGCCGATGTACGTCTCGGGCTTCGCCATGCCCAAGAACGCGCCCAACAAGGCACGGCGCCTATGCCTGGCTCGACGCCATGATGGCGCCGTCGGCGCAGGAGGGCTTCGCCGTCGACATGGGCTACAACCCGACCGTCACCAACGCCAAGGTGCCGCCCGACGTGCAGAAGCGCATCGGCTTCACCGACGAGGAGAAGAAGCGCCTGGTCGATCTCGACTACGGCTACATGGCGAAGAACGATTCGGCGTTCCAGGAGTGGTGGAACAAGTCGTTCAAGGGCTGAGCGCCGGCGGATGGCGGACACCGCACTGCGTGCACGGCGCCGTCGTCGAGCGGCGGCGGGGCGAAGGCTGGACGGCGGCGGCGCTGGTCGGGCCGGCGACGATCTTCATCGCGATCTGCCTGCTGGCGCCGCTCGTCATCCTGCTGCGCTACAGCCTGAACGAGTTCGAGCCGGCCAAGAAGATGATGGTCGAGGCGGTGACGATCGCCAACTACGTCAAGTTCTTCACCGACCCCTACTACACGGCCATCCTGTGGACGACGGTGCGCGTCGCCGTGCTGGTGACCGCCGCCTGCCTGGTGCTGGGCTTCCCGCTCGCCTATGTCGTGGCGCGCACGCAGAGCCGGTTCAAGAACCTCCTGATCATGGCGATCGTGCTGCCGCTGTTCGTCGGCAACTCGGTGCGTGCGGCCGGCTGGATGGTGGTGTTCGGCAGCAAGGGGTTCGTCAATGCGAGCCTGATGGGGCTCGGCGTGATCAGCCAGCCGATCGAGATCATGTTCACCGAGAAGGCGGTGGTGATCGGCATCATCGCCGTCAACCTGCCCTTCATGGTGCTGTCGCTGCAGAGCGTGATCGAAGGCATCGACCGCGCCGTCGAGGAGGCGGCGTTCAGCCTGGGCGCGCCGCCCGCCACCATGTTCCGCCGCGTGCTGTGGCCGCTCGCCATGCCCGGCATCCTCGCCGGCACGATCCTGACCTTCATCCTGGCGATGAACGCCTATGCCACGCCCTTCCTGCTGGGCGGGCCGCTGTTCAAGATGATGGCGCCCCTGATCTACAACGAGTTCACGCAGAAGACGAACTGGCCGTTCGGCGGCGCCATCGCCTTCATCCTGATGACCGTGACGCTCCTGCTCACCGTCGCCGCCAACCTCCTGTTCCAGCGGGCACGCCATGGCCGATGAAAACCCGCGGCGTTTCGCCGTCCTGATCGATGCCGACAACACCTCGCCGCGCATCGCGGCCGGACTGTTCGAGGAGATCGCCAAGTTCGGCGAGGCGAGCGTGCGCCGCATCTACGGCGACTTCTCCGGAACGCGGCTGAAGTCGTGGGCCGAGATCCTGCAGAAGTACGCGATCGATCCCTACCAGCAGTTCGCCTACACGACCGGCAAGAACGCCTCCGACATCGCGCTCGTGATCGACGCCATGGACCTGCTGCACAGCGGGCGGTTCGACGGCTTCTGCCTGGTGTCGTCCGACAGCGACTTCACCCGGCTGGCCTCGCGCCTGCGCGAGGAAGGCGCCGACGTCTACGGCTTCGGCGCGCACAAGACGCCGGAGAGCTTCCGCCAGGCCTGCCGCCGCTTCATCTACACCGAGAATTTGCTGCCCGAGGCGCCGGCCGAGGCCACCGGAGAAGGCCGCCGCGAACCTGTTCCGCCGGCGAGCGCGGCGGTCCAGATCCTCAACAGAGCCATCTCGCAGATGGAGACGGAAGACGGCTGGGTCGGGCTGGGCGTGCTCGGCCGACGGCTGGCCAACATGGTCTCCGACTTCGACCCCCGCACCTACGGCTATCGCAAGCTGAGCGACCTGGTGCGCGGCACCGGCGGCTTCGAGATCGACGAGCGCGAGGGCGGGGCCATGCGCATCCGGCCGAGGGCCAGCGGGCAAGAGCGGACGCGCACCAGGGCGAGCGCGCCCCGTCGCTGAACTCCCCGCCGAACTGGGCCACTTCGCTCGTTGATTTCGCCGGCGCCAAGGCCTAGAGGCCACGACCAAGGAAGGTCAGCTCGATTGGGAAACAGCCAAGACTCTGAAGCCTGCAGTGCGACGGCGCAGGATGCCCGCCTCTGGACGCACCTTCTGGCGCGCTACCGGCAGCCCAGCACCGGCCGCAGCCTGGTCGAGATTGGTGTCACGCTGCCGCCGCTGGTGGCGCTCTGGGTGCTGAGCTGGGCCGCGCTCGACGTTGGCTATTGGCTGGCGTTGCCGCTCGCGGTGGCTGCCGCGGCCTTCATGGTGCGGCTCTTCCTCATCCAGCACGATTGCAGCCACGGCTCCTTCTTCCGGCATCGCCTGGCCAACGCCTGGCTCGGTCGCGCGCTCGGCGTGCTGACGCTCACGCCCCATGACCTGTGGCGGCGCACGCACGCCACGCACCACGCCTATACCGGCAATCTCGACCGTCGCGGCATGGGCGATATCGACACCCTCACGGTCGAGGAATATCGCGCGCGTCCCTTGTGGAACCGGCTGCGCTACCGGCTGTACCGGCACCCGCTGGTCATGTTCGGGATCGGCCCCGCCTATGTGTTCTTCCTGCAGCATCGCCTGCCGGTCGGCTTGATGCGCGAGGGCTGGCGGCCGTGGCTCAGCGTCATGGCGACCAATGTCGCGATCGGCCTCGCCGCCGCCCTGCTGATCTGGCTGATCGGCATCAAGGCCTTCCTGCTGGTCCACCTGCCGATCATGCTCTTCGCGGCGATCGGCCGGCGTCTGGCTGTTCTACGTGCAGCACCAGTTCGAGCACACGACCTGGACGAAGGATGGCGACTGGGACGTGCACGACGCCGCGCTCCGCGGCAGCTCCTACTACGATTTGCCGGCGTTCCTGCGCTGGCTCACCGCCAACATCGGCATCCACCACGTCCATCACCTGTGCAGCCGCATCCCCTATTACCGGCTGCCGCGCGTGCTGCACGATCACCCCGAACTGCGCAATGTCGGCCGGTTGACCCTGCTGCAGAGCTTCCGCTGCGTGCGGCTGGCGCTGTGGGACGAGACGCAACGGCGTCTCGTGTCTTTCCGCGAAGCGGCCGCCGCGCGCTAGGCGCAGGCCTTCAGCAGGTTGGTCGCGGCCGGATCTTCCGGCAGCAGCGCCAGGCTCTCCTCGAAGTGGCGGCGGGCGGCCGCGGCGTCGTGATGGTGCAGCGCGTCGACGCCGGACAACAGCAGCTCGCGCGTCCGCGCCTTGGCAAAGCGATCGGACGGCGAATTGTGCTCGAAGACCTCGAAGATCGTCACCGGCCGGGTCTTGCCCTTGACCACCACGATGTCGATCGGCCGGATGTCGTAGGCCTGCGGATCGGCCAGCCGCTCGTAGGTATATTGCGAGATCAGGATGCCGACCTTGTAGACCTTGGTCAGGCTCTCGATGCGCGAGCCGAGATTGACGGCATCGGAGATGACGGTGCCGTCCATGCGGTGTTGCTCGCCGATCGTGCCCAGCATCAGCGAGCCGGTATTGAGCCCGATGCCGATGGCGATCGGCTCCTGGCCGCTGGCCCGCCGGCCGGCGTTGAACTGCTCGAGCGTTTCGACCATGGCGAGGCTGGCGCGCAGCGCGTCGTCGGGGTCCTCGAACAGGGCCATGATGGCGTCGCCGATGTACTTGTCGATGAAGCCGTTGTTGTCGCGGATCACCGGTCCCATGCGCTCCAGATAGCGGTTGATGAAGTCGAAGTTCTCGTCCGGCGTCATTTTCTCCGACAGCGTCGTGAAGTTGCGGATGTCGGAGAACAGGACGGTCATCTCCTTGCGCGTGTTGTCGCCGAGCTCGACCGAGACGATCGACGGCTTGCCGATCATGGCGAGGAAGGCATGCGGTACGAAGCGCTCGATCGACAGGTTGGTCTGCTTGAGATCGACGATCGTCCTGCGCACCGCGCTGCGCATCATGTCGAAGCTGGTGGCAAGGCTGCCGATCTCGTCGCGCCGCGCGGTGTTGGCGATGGCGTGGTCGAGGTCGCCCCCGGCGATCGCCCCGGCCTCGCCGCGCAGGGTCAGCAGGGGATCGAGCAGCTGCTTCTGCAGGAGCCGCGAGGCGATCCAGAAGACGATCGGCAGCGCCAGCGCCAGCACGATGAGCGCGCTGGTGACGACCCGGATCACCGCCTCGCGCGCGAGGCCGGTATCGTAGGTGATCATACGGATGATAACCTTGGTCGAGACGGGGTCGTCCTTCATCACCGGCCCCTCGGAGCGGTATCGGCTGTACGACGTGAGCGTACGGCCGTCGGCGGCCATCGTCTTGTGGCGACCCTTGCGCTCGACCTCCTCCGCGATCTCCGGGGCGAGCTTGCCGCCGACATGGATCAGCGACCACATGCCCGAGGTGTTGACCAGGTAGATGTCGACATCCTTGACGTAGGCGTTCGAGCGGACAGCGTCCTGGAACATGTCCTCGAAGAAGAATTTCGACATCCAGCCGAGGCCGCTACGGTTGAGATTGTCACGCACGTCGGTCGAGGTCTCGATGATGTAATCCTTGCCCAGGGGTCCGAGGTAGCTGTAGGTGCGCAGCGTTCCGGTCACCATCGACAAGTCGATGCCGTCGTTCATCACCCGGCCCTTGCCGTACACCAAGTCCAGGAAATTGGAGAACTCGCTCTTGGGGAACTGCAGGTTCATGTCGTAGGCGAGGTTGGTCTGGAAGACCTTGTACGAACGATCGATGAAATAGATGTTCTGCACCCCGTACTTGGCCGTCAGCGCATCGAGCTCGGCGGTCGTGAGGTCGCTCGGCGTCCGGCCGAGGGCGTCGAGCTCGGCGGCGATCTTGGGCAGCACCTCTTCCATGTGCGCACGGATGCGGCCGTGTTCGGCGCGCAGCATCACGGTAAAGACTTCGAAGCGGTCGCTGAGGCTCCGCTCCAGCGCTTGCAGCTCCTCGGTCTGCTTGTCGGAGACCAGCAGGTACATCACCAGCGAGACAACCAGCGTGGCGCCCAGGGTGACGGAGACCATCACCGCCAGGAGGAAAAGACCGACTTTGCGCTTCATCTAACGATGGGGCCCCTCCCGCTCAGCAGACGCTCCATAGTGTCATTTTCGCCATGCGCAGACATCCCTCTTTCCGTATGCGACATTCGGCCTGAGTTCCGCGGTCCCGGCTTCCGGCCGAGACTGCAGCCAACGACAAGACAATCGCCCGTTCAGGAGGAACCGCCCATGTCATTCCCCATGCCGCGTCGCGCATTTCTCGGCGCCGCCACCGCAACGCTTGCCGCGCCCTCGATCCTGCGCGCTGCCGAACCGCTGAAGCTGCGCTGCTCGCTCGATACCGCGCCGAGCCACCCGCGCAATGTCGCCATCCTCGATTATCTGGCCAAGCTCGAGAAGGCCTCGAATGGCGAGATCAAGGGCGAGGTGTTCCATTCCGGACAGCTCTTCCCCGACCTGCAGGTCTCCAAGGCGCTGCTGCAGGGCCAGGTCGAGATGGCGGCACCCGGCGCCTGGGTGCTGACGGGCCTGGTGCCGGACTGCGACATGGTCCAGCTGCCGTATTTCTACGGCGTGCCGTCCGACCTCACGCACAAGGCGACCGACGGCAAGCCGGGGGCGAAGATCAATGACGAGCTGCAGGCCAAGCTCAACACCCAGGTGCTGGGGCCGTGGATCGATCTCGGCTATCAGAACTGGTATTCGACCAAGACGCCGCTCGACACATTCAGCGCCCTGAAGGGCCTCAAGATCAGGAGCCCCGGCGGTGCAGCGATCTCCTGGCGCATCAAGTTCGCCGGTGGCATCGCCAACACCACCGCGTGGCCCAACGTTCCATTGGCGCTGAGCCAAGGCACGTTCGACGCCTTCGTGTCGACCGACGAGAGCTGCAACTCGGCCAAGCTCTGGGAAGCGGGCGTCAAGTTTTCCTACGCCGACCACCAGTTCATGGGCCAGTACATCCCGCAGATCGCCAAGAGCTTCTGGGCCAAGCTCTCGCCCGCCCAGCAGAAGCTGATGACCGGCCTGTGGGCCGACAATATCGCCGCCTACCGCAAGGGCGCTGCCGACAGCCAGGCCAACGCCCGCGGCATCCTGGAGAAGAACGGCGTGAAGTTCCACGATCCCAGCACCGACGAGCTCAACGCCACACGCAAGGCGATGCTGGGCGACGTCAATGCGCTGATCAAGGACGCCAAGCTCTCGCCGGAGATCGTCAGCCTGGTGAAGGACTCGGTCGGCTCGGCGGCCTAAATTCGGACTCGTCTTGAACAATAGCGATACGTTCTGGGATCGCATCGAGCGGACCCTGGTGGGGCTGCTCGGCGCGATTGCCATGGTGGTGGGGCTGGTCCAGGTGATCGGCCGCTACTTCTTTCCCGCCTACGCCATCAGCTGGGCCGAGGAGGTGATCGTCTATCTCGTCGTCTGGGGTGTGATGATCATCTCGAGCCAGCTGGTGCGCACCGACGGCCTTGTCCGTCCCGACCTGGTGCTGCGCCTGGTGGGGCCGCGAGGCCAGCGCTGGATGGAGATCTTCAACTGCGTCGTGGCGCTGGTCTTCTGTGCCGGCATGGTGTGGTACGGCTTCCAGATCGCCCAGTCGTCATGGCAGCTCGACGAGCACAGCTCGACCGACTTCGGCTTTCCGATGTGGATCTATTACGCCTCACTGCCGACGGGCGGCCTGCTGATGGTGGTGCGTTACGCGATCCGGCTGTGGCGCTACACCTTCCATTTCGATCCGGCGACCATGACGGTAGGCCACGCCGCCGAGCACGAGATTATCTCCGCGCCCAAGACGACGTCGATCGACTGACGCGCGATGTGGACCGTCCTCTTTTTCGTGATGTTCTTCGGCCTGCTGGCGAGCGGCATGCCGATCTTCCTGGTGCTCGGCGCCTGCGCCGCCGTGCTGTTCGTGTTCTCCGGACAGTCGCTGATCGGCATGTCGCAGGTGGTGATCGACGCGCTCAACTCCTCGACACTGATGTCGCTGCCGCTGTTTGTCATGGCAGCCGCCTTCATGCGCCAAGGCGGCGTCGCCAAGGCCCTGGTCGATCTCTGCACCGCCTGGATCGGCGGCGTGCGCGGCTCGCTCGGGCTGGTGACGGTCGTGTCCTGCACGCTGTTTGCTGCGATCTGCGGCTCGTCGGTCGCCACCGCGCTCGCCATGGGCACGATCCTGCTGCCGGCAATGCTCGAGAAGGGCTATCCGCGCTCCTTTGCGCTCGGCGTGATCGGCGCCTCGGGCACGATCGGCATCGTCATTCCACCCAGCCTGGCGCTGATTCTGTACGGCATCGTGACCGAGCAGTCGGTGCCGCGCCTGTTCCTCGCCGGCATCCTGCCGGGGCTCCTGCAGGCCGCGGCGTTCTTCGGCTGGGTCTGGTACACCGCGCGCCGCAACAATTTCCCGGTCGAGCCGACGCTGCCGATGGCCGAGCGCTTGAAGGTCACGTTGCGCGCGCTGCCGGCGCTGCTGGTGCCCGTCATCGTGCTGGTCGGCATCTACGGTGGCATCGTCACCGTCACCGAGGCCGCAGCCATTGCCGCCGCGGCGTCGATGGCGATCAGCCTCGGCTTCTATCGCGGCTTCCACTGGACCCAGTCGTTGTCGGTGATCGCCGATGCCTTGAAAAGCGCCGGCACCATCATGCTGATCGTCGCTACCGCCATCGCCTTTGGCCACTGGATGACCGATTCGGGGGTGCCGGCCCAGCTCGTCAAATGGGTGCTCGACCACAAGCTTGCGACCTGGGAGTTCCTGCTTACCATCAACGTGCTGCTGCTGATCCTCGGTTGCTTCCTCGAGGTGGTGGCGACGCTGCTGCTGGTAATGCCGATCCTCGCCCCGGCCCTGATCCCGCTGGGTGTCGATCCGGTGCATTTCTCCATCATCTTCACCCACAACATGGAGATCGCTCTGGTGCATCCGCCGGTCGGCCTCAATCTCTATGTGCTGGCGACCATCTCGACGGCGCCGATCGGCGAGGTCATTCGCGGCATCCTGCCGTTCCTGATCCTGCTGCTGATCGTGCTGATGATCATCACCTACTACCCGCCGCTCACCATGTGGCTGCCGCAGCTGATCTACGGGCACTAGAATAACCGCCATGCATATCGGACTGATCGCCGGCATCGGCCCGGCCGCCACCGACTTCTACTATCGTGGCCTGATCGAGCGGCACGTGGCGGCCGGCATCCCGCTCGACCTCACCATGGCCCATGCCGACGTGCGCGAGATGGCGCGCAATCTCAACGAGCGCAATCCCGGGCGCCAGGCCGAGATCTTCGCCCGCCTGATCGGCCGGATGAAGGCGGCCGGCGCGCAGGCGGCGGCCGTCACGTCGATGGGCGGCCATTTCTGCGTCAACGAGCTTCTGGCGATCTCGCCCCTGCCGATCGTGCATGGTGTGCAGGCCGTCGCCGCGGCGATCGCCAAGCGCGGCCTGAAGAAGATCGGCGTGTTGGGGACGCGCACGGTGATGGAGAGCAGGCTCTATGGCAGCGTGCCCTCAGCCGAGCTTTTGGCGCCCGAGGGCGCCGCACTCGACGAGGTGCACAATGCCTATTCAGGCATGGCCTCGATCGGCCGCGTCACCGACCAGCAGCGCGACGTCTTCCTGCGTGAGGGCGATCGACTGATGCGCGAGCGCGGCGCCGAGGCGATCATGCTGGGCGGCACGGACCTCTTCCTCGCCTTCCAGGGCCGGCCCGCGCCCTTCCCGCTGGTCGATTGCGCCGACATCCATGTCGAGGCGATCTATGCCAGGTCGTCCATGTTGGCGTAGAGCCGCCGCAGCGCCGCCTTCAGCGTCTCGCCCTCGGCCGCGCCAAAACCCTTGAGCGCCACCTCTTCGTAGCGTTCGGCGATGGGCAGGATACGCCGGGTCAGCCGCCGGCCGGCCGGCGTGACATGCAGCAGTATGGCGCGGGTGTCGTTGGCATCGCGCCGACGGGCGACCAGGCCCGTCTTTTCCATATTGTCGACCAGCCGCGTCAGCGTTGAGACCTCGATCGAGGTCGTGGTCGAAAGATCGCCCATCCGCCGGCCGTCCCTCTCGCGCAGGGCCGCGAGCACGCGCCAGGCCTGCAGGCTCGTGCCCAGCCGGCGCATCTCCTCGCCGAACGCCGTGGCGATGCGTGCGCCGGCGCGGTTCAGGAGATAGGGCAGGTAGCCGTCGAGCGGACCCATGTCAGGCGGCGGCCCGTCAAGCGGCAACGGGCAGGCGCGCGAAATGCGGCGCGACCTCGCGCATGAAGCGGTCCATCTGTTCCTTCACTTGCGCATGCGGCTTTTGACCGTAGTTGAAGTAGAGAATCACCTCGGCGACGCCGGCGGCCTCGACCTTCTTCAACGTGTCGACGATGTGCTGCGGGCTGCCGCTCAGGATCGACTTGTCGCTGAGCTTCTCCGGCCGCATGTCGCGCAGGATGTTCACGATATCGACGAAGTACTTGTAGGTCGGCGGCACCTTCTCGCCGGATGACGAGGGGAACGCCGCAATCAGCGCGTCCTGGAAATAGTGCACCAGCGCTTCCTTGCCGTACTGCTCCTCGGTCGGCGTCGAGGCGATGTGGATGAAGTAGGAGCACATGGCGCGCCGCATCGGCCGCTTGAACTGCTGCTCACAGGTCTCGCGGTAGATGCGCACGGCGTCGCCCAGCGAGCCATAGACCATGGCGGCGGCGAAGGGCGCGTAGATCACGTTCCAGTCGTTCCGGGCGGCGAGCTCCATCGACGGCCGCGAGAAGCAGGCGACATAGGGTCGAAGCGGTTTCTGCGCCGGCCGCGGCCGCACCTCGACGTCCTTGAACTGGTAGAACTTGCCCTGGTGCGACCACTTTCCGGGTTCGGTCCAGGCCCGCCAGACAATCTCCAGCCCTTCGGCGAACAGCTCGGCCGACTCCTCGAACGGCGCGCCGAACGGCTCGTACTCCTTGCGGTCGTAGCCGCGGCCGGCGGCGAAATCGACCCGGCCGCCCGACAGGAGATCGAGCGTCGCCCATTCCTCGGCGACATGCAGCGGATGGTGTACCGGCAAGAGCGTCACGGCGGGCGCCAGCCGGAGCTTGGTGGTGGCGCCCGCGAGCTGGGCCAGGATGGCGAGCGGCGAAGCGTTGACGCCTAAAAGGTTGAAATGGTGCTCGCCGATCCAGGCCGAGTTCAGCCCGATCTTCTCGGCGTAAAGCGCCTCGGCGAAGATGTCCTTGAGGAAGGCCTCGGGCGTGCGCGGGTTGTTGGGATAGCGGTTGTCGCTCAGCGTGAAATAGCCGAAGTCCATGGCGTCACCTCCCCATTTTCTTATTTGTATATGCAGATAAAGTATTTGCAAACACAAATAATAGGGAAAGCACGCGAACTAGGCGGCGACCGCCTTGATCTCGGCCAAGGTCATCAGCCAGTCGCGGAACGCCTTGATCTTGCGCCGGCGGATCGCCTCGGCCGGATAGACCACGTAGTAGGCGAGTTCGGACGGCATCTTGAAGTCGAACGGCGCCGCCAGCCGGCCGGCCTTGAGATCCGACGCGACCAACGGATTGCGTCCCAGCGCCACGCCCAGCCCGTCGATCGCCGCCTGGTAGGCCACGATCGAATTGTCGAAGGTGACGCCGCGCGTGGCATCGACGCCCTTGATGCCGGCCGCCGTCAGCCAGACCTGCCAGTCGTCAGGGAAGGTGCCGATATGCAGCAGGGTGAAACGCTTGAGGTCCGCCGGCTTCTTCAGCGCATTCGGCCCCTTCACCAGCGATGGCGCGCAGACCGGCATGATGTCCTCGCCGACCAGGCGCTCGGCCACCAGATGGGGCCACTGGCCGCGGCCGTAACGGATGCCGATATCGACGTCCTCGCGCGAGAAATCGATCAGGCCGATGCCGGTCGAGACCCGCACGTCGATCTCGGGATTGGCGCGCTGGAAGCCGCCCAATCGCGGCACCAGCCACTTGGTGGCGAAGGAGGCCGTGGTCGTCACCGTGAGATGGCCGCCGCGATCCTTCTGCAGAAGCTTCTCGGTCGCCTCGTTCAGCTGGTCGAACGCGGCCCGCACCGACGGCAGATAGGCCTGGCCCGCCTCGGAGAGCAGCAGGGAGCGGTTTCTCCGCACGAACAATTTTAATCCGAGTCGCTGCTCCAGGCCGCGCACCTGATGGCTGATGGCGGCCTGGGTCACGCTCAATTCCTCGGCGGCGTCTGTGAAGCTCATATGACGTGCGGCCGCTTCGAAAGCGCGCAAGCCGTTGAGCGGAGGCAGGGTTCGCTTCATGCCAAAATCCCTTCGAAAAGCAGTGTCTTTCACATGAGCTAATTTAATCAAAACAGGACAAAGGGTCATTTGTAAAGACCCCCACCCGGGCGCACATGCAAACCAGACATCGTGTTTCTCATTCCGGGGAGAAGTCCCATGGCCGACATCTCACTGCATTTCAGCTCCAGGGCGCCGCTGGCCGGCACCTACACCGCGCTGAACCAGATCTTCAACACCTGGCGCCGTCGCGCCCGTGAGCGGCGCGAGCTCAGCCAGCTCGACCACCGCACGCTGCGCGACCTCGGCCTGACCGAAGGCACCGTCCAGTTCGAGGCCAACAAGCCCTTCTGGCGCGATTGATAAGCGATTCCGGAGCGGGGCCTGATTTTTACCCTGCCGGGCCCCTTCCCCTCCGGACACTGCCGGCGGTCAACTCCTCAGCCTCCCTGTCGACCGCCGGCTTTTTCTTTTTCAAATAGCCAGCACCTGCCGGATAGAGCGCCCAGCACCGACCTGCTTGGCTGGGGCCATGAAGCACATCCTCCCCAAGCGACTGTTGATCGAGTGGTATCGCCGTGCCCGCTCGCGGCGCGACATTGCGCTGCTCGATGAACGCACCATCCGCGACCTCGGCTTGGCGCCGGGTCAGCTGAAGTTCGAGGCAGCAAAGCCGTTCTGGCGCGCCTGATTGCCCATCTGCGTTGCGAGCCAGCACGCCGCTTGCTACCGCGCGGGTTCCGATCAAAGGGAACCGCGGGCGGTTCCATTTGATCGGAAACGCGTTGTTCCAGGCGCATCGATCAAAGGGCATATTCCGTCCGGCTGATTCCAGCCGGACGGAATATGCTTTAGAGGCCGCGCGTGGCGCTGTCAGACCTCCAGCTTCAGGCGATGGCCCGCGACGCCATCCAGCGCGCCGCGGCCGGCGACTTCGCGGCCGCCGAGCCGCTGCTCGCCCAAGTCGCCGAGGCGCGGCCCAATTCCGGCCAGGCGCAGCATTTGCTGGGCCAGGCGCGGCTGAAGCTCGGCCGCTTCGAGGAGGCGCGCGAACCGCTGGAGCGCGCCGCCAAGTTCCTGCCCAAGGAAGTCAGCGCCCAGGTCAACTTTGCCGGTTGCCTCAGCGTGCTGGGCGAACACGAAGCCGCTCTCGCCGCCCTCGATCGCGCGGCGCGGCTGCGACCTGACGATGCCGCCATCGCCCACAACCGCGGCCGTGCGCTGGAAGCGCTGGGCCGCCTCGAGGAGGCCGAGCGCGCCTACGACGCCGCCCTCGCCATCGATCACCGCCTGATGCCGTCCCTCAATGCCCGCGCCAACCTGCTGGCCAGGCGCGGCGACTGGATGGGCGCCCTGGCCGATCTCGACATGGCGCTCGTCAGCCAGCCCGGCGATGCGCCGCTTCGCCTGCGGCGCGGCGAGCTATTGCTGCGCCAGGGCGACTGGCTGCGCGGCCTGGTCGACCATGAGGCACGGCTGGAGATCTCGGGCGAGCGCTACACACCCGACCTGCCGCGTTGGCAGGGCGAGCCGCTCAGCGGCCGGCTGCTGATCTATCCGGAGCAGATCGACATCGAGAGCGATGCAGCGATGCGCGATACCTTGATGCTGGCGCGCGGAGTTGACGCGACAGTGCAGTGCTCCGCCAGGCTTGCCGGCTGGCTCGATGTGCCGACGATCGCCCGCGGCGCGCCGTTGCAAGACTTCACCGCCGCCGCGCCGCTGCGCAGCCTGCCCTACTTGCTGAACTGGACCCTTGAGTCCTTGCCGCCGCCAGTGGCGTTGCGGGCCAAGGCGGCACCCGCCTCCGCGATCGGCTGGTTCAGCCATCGCGAGCCTCCGCAAGGCCTCACGATCGAGCGCAATCCAGATCGTGTGGCAAACTGCAAGTTCGTGGTCGGCGACGATGTCTGGCCGGCCCATCTGGCCGCCGCCCTCGGCATACCGACGGTCATGTTGCTTTCCGCAGGCTCCGACTGGCTGTGGGGGACGCCCACGGGACTCTCACCGTGGTACGCGAACCTCGAAGTGCTGCGCGATGCCGATCAACTGGCGGCGCGCCTGCAGGGTCTCTAGCCCTGTTGGAGCGCGACGCTCCGGAAGCGCAGCAGGCCGAGGCCGAGGAAGATACCGCCGATCAGGGCGACCGCCAGGAAATTGGGCCAAACGACATCGAAGCCCGCGCCGCGATAGAGGATCGCCTGGGCGATCAGGACGAAGTGAGTGGAAGGCGACGCCTGCATGATCGTGCGCAGGAAAGCGGGCATGCTCTCCAATGGCGTGTTGGCGCCCGACAGCATGTTGAGCGGGATGGCGACGATCATGTAGAGCAAGCCCAATTGCGGCATGGTGCGGGCGATGGTCGCCAGGAACACGCCGACCGATGTCGCGAAGAAGAGATAGAGCGCTGCGCCGCACAGGAAGAGCGGTACCGAGCCCGCAATCGGAATGCCGAGCAGCGTGCGCACCACGAGATAGAGCGAAATGCCGACCGCCACCGTGATGACGAGGCTGTTGGCCAAGATCTTCGACATGGCGATCTCGAACGGGCTGATCGGCATAACTAGTAGGTGATCCATGGTGCCGTGCTCGCGCTCGCGCACAACCGCGGCGCCGGCCAGGATGACCGCCAGCATGGTCACGCTGCCGATGATGCCCATGACGCTGGTGAACCAGGCGGTCGTGACATTGGGATTGAAGGCGATGCGCACCGAGAGATTGACCGGCGGCGGCGGCACAGTGGACGTGCGCGCCACGAAGTCGTCGATCTCTGTCGAGATGATCTGCTGGATGTAACCGGATCCGATTCCGGCTTGCACCATGGCCGTGGCATCGACTGCGACTTGCAATGAGGGGCTTCGCCGCCCCAGCACGTCGCGCTCGAAATACGGCGGGATGTCGACGACAAATGTGTAGGCGCCGGTATTCATGAGGTGATCCACGTCGCGTTCCTGAACCGCCTGCGGCGGCTTGAAATAGGGCGGCAGGAACGCCCCCGCAATCCGCCGGGAAAGTCCCGAATGGTCTTCGTCGACGACGGCGATCGATGCGTTGTGCAGCTCCTGAGAACTGCTCTGCGCCTGCGCGATGACCGCGAGCGAGAACGAATAGACCACCAGGCCAAGCAGCACCCAGTCGCGGAAAAAGCTGCGCAATTCCTTGATGCCGAGCCAGAAAATCGTGGACAGGCTGCGCATCGCCGTCACTTCTCCTGTCGTCGGACGAGCACGATGCTCAGCAACGTCAACACCGGAATGAACGCCGCCAACGCCAAGAGGTATCCGCCAAGATCGGCGAAGCCGAGCCCCTTGGTGAAGGTGCCGACGCTGATCGGCACGAAGTAGGTCATGGGAAACACACGCCCGAGAAAGGCGCCGAATCCCGTAAGCGACGATACCGGCACCATCATGCCGGAGAACATCGTGGCCGGCAGGACGGTCAGGATGGCCGTGCCGAACAAGGCGGCGATCTGCGTGCTGGTGAAAGCCGAGATTACCCTTCCGTACCCTGTCGTCGCGATGACGTAGAGCAGCGCTCCGACCGCCAACACCGGAAAGCTTCCCTTGAGCGGCACGTCGAAGACAAAGAGTGCCATCAGGAAGAGTACGACGAAATTGACCATCGCCAGCGCGACATAGGGAATCTGCTTGCCGATCAGGAATTCCAGCCGCGTGATGGGTGTCACGTAGAGATTGACGATCGAGCCCAGTTCCTTCTCCCGCACGATGGCGAGTGCCATCAGGATGGCCGGAATGAGGGCGAGTTGAAGCGCCAGCATGGTGGGCACCATGGCGTAGATGCTGTCGAAGTCCTGGTTGTAGCGAAAGCGGACGGCAATGCCGGCGAGCGGCGCGGCGGCCGGGCGGCTGCCCCGGATCGCGGGGTCCGACAGGTACTGCTGGTGCACGCCCTCGAGATAGCCGCGAATGGTTTCCGCGCGAAACGGCATAGCGCCGTCGACCCAGGCGCCGACCTCCGTCGGCCGCCCGCGGCGGATGTCGCGGCCGAAGCCGGGCGGAATCTCGACGGTCGCCGTCACTTTGCCGCTCTTGAGGCGATCCTGCATGTCGGCCGCGTCTCGAAGCGGCGGCTGTTCGACGAAGTATGGCGAGCCGCGCAGCTCCTCGAGATAGGCTGCGGCTCTCATAGCTGTTGTCGCGGTCAAGGGCGGCGAAGCTCAACGAATTCACGTCGGTCGTGATGCCGAAGCCGAAGAGCAGCATCAGGAAAGCAGTGCCGCCCAGTGCGAAGGCGAGCCGGATGGGATCGCGCGTCAATTCGAGCGTCTCGCGCACGGTATAGGCCAGCATTCGGCGCAAGCTGAAGAACCTCACGGCGACCGTCGTGCCAGTGGTGGACACGGGCGCATGCTCGATGGTTGGCGGCTCGATGACGGCCGCTTCGCGGGCGCCGGCCGCCTCTTCGAGGAAGTCGATGAAAGCCTCTTCGAGGTTGGCCGCGCCTCGCGCCCGCACAAGCGCCTGCGGCGTGTCGGTCGCCAGCACGCGCCCGGCATCCATCAGGGAAATCCGGTCGCAACGCGCCGCCTCGTTCATGAAGTGGGTCGACACGAAGATCGTCACACCCTGGTTGCGCGACAGGTCGATCAGCAGCTCCCAGAAGGCATCGCGCGCCAGCGGATCCACGCCCGAAGTCGGCTCATCGAGGATGAGAAGATCGGGCCGGTGCACGATGGCGACGGCGAGCGACAGGCGCTGGCGGATGCCGAGCGGCAGGTCCGAAGCCAGCTGATCGACGTAGTCGCCGAGGCCAAAGCGCTTGAGGAGTTCATCGACGCGCCGCCTGCCCTCCGCCGAAGGCAGGTAGAAGAGCCGCGCGTGCAGGTCGAGGTTCTGCCGAACCGTCAATTCGGTATAGAGCGAGAAGCCCTGCGACATGTAGCCGACGCGTTCACGCGCGGCCATGTCCCGGGCGTCGATAGGACGGCCGAGCAGCGACGCCGTACCTTCGCTGGCAGGCAACAGGCCGGTCAGCATCTTCATGGTCGTGGTCTTGCCGCAGCCATTGGAGCCCACGAAGCCAAAGATCTCGCCACGCTCGATGTCGAAGCTCACATGGTCGACCGCGGTGAAGTCGCCGAACCGGCAGGTGAGGTCGCGCGCCACGATCACCGATTGATGGTCGAACTTGGTGCGTGGCGGGATCTCCAGGCGCGTGTGACCCGCTTTCAGTTCATCCGGCAGGAGCGCGATGAAGGCGTCCTCGATGGTCGCAGCGCCCGTTTTGGACTTCAGTTCCCCGGGGGTGCCGTCAGCCAGCACCTTGCCGGTGTTCATGGCCACCAGCCAATCGAAACGCTCGGCCTCTTCCATATAGGCCGTGGCCACGATGATGCTCATGCCCGGACGGCGCAGCCGCATGCGCTCGATGAGCTGCCAGAACTGGCGGCGCGACAGCGGATCGACGCCCGTCGTCGGTTCGTCGAGAATCAGGAGATCGGGGTCGTGGATCAACGAGCAGCACAAGCCGAGCTTCTGGCGCATGCCGCCGGAGAGCTGCTTGGCCAACCGGTCGGCGAAGGGCGCGAGGCCGGTGCTTTGCAGCAGCTCGGCGATCCTGAAGTCGCGCTCGGCGCGGCGCTGGCCGAACAGGCGGCCGAAGAACTCGATATTCTCGCGCACGCTGAGGTCCGGATAGAGGTTCTTGCCCAGGCCCTGCGGCATGAAGGCGATCCGCGGGCAGATCGACGCGCGATGGCGCACATCGACCATGTCGCCGCCCAGCACTTCGACCCGGCCTTCCTGGATGCGCTTGGCGCCGGCAATGAGGCCCAGCAACGAGGATTTGCCGACGCCATCCGGGCCGATCAGCCCGACAGTGCAATCGGACGGAATGTCGAACGACAGCCCGTCGAGCGCGGCGATCTTCCCATAGCGGTGCGTGACGCCCTGGAGTCGGACGACCGGGTCGCCGCGACCAGTCATGATCAGCGCTGCCCTTGCAGGCGCTCCGGCCACTCGACCTTGGAATCAAACTTGACGTAGGCGACGCCGGGCAGACCGCTGCGCACGCTTTCGGCATGCTGGCGCAGTAGCTCCTGGTCGATGCGTACCCGCACGCGGAACATCAGCTTGTCGCGCTCGGTCTGGGTCTCGACCATCTTGGGCGTGAACTGCGCCTGCGCGCCAAGGAAAGTCACCTTGGCCGGTATCGGCCGATCGGGATAGGCGTCGAGCAGGATGCGCGCGTCGCTGCCGATCTTTACCTGGCCTGCGATCACCGTCGGCAGGTAGATGTCCATGTAGACATTGCCGATATCGAGCATGGTGAAGACCTTGCCGCCCGCGGGCAGGACCTCGCCGATATTGGCAATGCGATATTCGATGCGGCCGTCGCGCGGTGCGACCAGCGTGTTGTCGGCGATGTTGACCTTGTAGAGCTCGACGTCGTGCTCCGCCGCCTCGAGGAGATTTTCGGCGACGCGGACCCTGGCCGTCGCGGCGGCCTCGTTGGCTCGCGCACCGCTAAGCTGCTGCTGGCGCTGATCGACGAGTTCCTTGGTGATCCAGCCGCTCTTCAGCAGGTTGCGGGCACGCTCCATCTCCTGCTCGGCGAGCACGACCTGTGTGTGGTATTGGTCGACATTGGCCTTCGCCTCGACGATCGCCTTGCCAGCCTGCTCGACCTGCGCCTGCGCCTTCTTGAGCGAGGCTTCGAGGTCGCGCGTGTCCATCACCGCCAGGACCTGTCCACTTTTTGCCATGTCGCCCTCGTCGACGCGCAACTCGGCGATGCGACCGGCGAACTTGGTGGCAATGTCGATCGGGTCTGCTTCGATGCGGCCATTCCCTGTGGCGATCCCTGCCGGCAGCGGCGGCGGCCGGTGTGTCCACCAGTAGGCAGCGCCAGCGGCCCCCGCCGTCAAAGCGACAAGCAGCATCGGCAGACGCCACCAGCGACGTCTTGGCCGCGCGACCGGGCTCGGCACAAGCGCCCTCGACGCAGGCGTGTCCGGAAGTTGCGCCGGCCCGCCATTCGGGACGCCGCCCTTGGTCCCGGACTCGGTGTCGACAATGCGGGCTTCGATCATGACTGCGCTACTCTCTTTGCCAGATTGTACTCCAGGCGGCTGGTCCATAGGACGGCCCGCAGAGGGCACTATTATGTCTATCTAGGGCCGATTGGCCGGCAAGTATTGACGCAAATCAAGCGGTGGCCCTGCCGACTTCGTCTAGGATTCAGCGGTCTGGACGGGCGTTGGCGTCGGCCTCTGGCGCGTAACTGCGCTCGCGCATCCACTGGAACACCACATAGAGCATCGGGATGACGAAAATGCCGAACATCGCGGCCGCCAGCATGCCGCCGAAGACCGGCGTGCCCACGGCGCGGCGGCTGAGTGCGCCGGCGCCGGTCGGCGATGACCAGCGGCAGCAGGCCCAGGATGAAGGCGAAGCTCGTCATCGTCACGGGCGGAAGCGAAGCCGGGCGCCCTCGATCGCCGAATTCAGCAGATCGGCTTGCCCTGGTCGCGCTGCTCGACCGAGAATTCGACGATCAGGATGCCGTTCTTGGCGGCGAGCGCCACCAGCACGACCAGGCCGATCTGGGCATAGACGTCGAAGGCGAGGCCGGAGAGCGCCACGCCGCGATCGCGCCCAGCACGCCGACGCTGACCGAAAGCAGAACCGGCAGCGGGATGTTCCAGCTCTCGTAAAGCGCCACCAGGAAGAGATAGGCGAACAGCACGGCGAGCCCGAGCACGATGCCGCGTCTGGCCGCTCGCCGCCTTTTCCTGAGGGCGGTGCCCGTCCATTCGAAGCCGTAGCCCGGCGGCAGTGTGCGTGGCCGAGATGCGTTCCATCGCCGCGATCGCCTCGCCCGAACTGAAGCCGGGCTTCGGGCCGCCCCGTTGATCATCGCCGCGCGGAAAGCCGTTGTAGCGGATGACAGCCTGCGGGCCCTGGACCAGGCGGCCTCGGCGATCGCGCGGATCGGCACCATGGCGCCGCGCTGTTGCGCACATAGATCCGGTAGATGTCGTCGACGGAGCTGCGGAAGTCGCGTCTCGGCCTGGATGTTGACCTGCCAGGTGCGGCCGAACAGGTTGAAGTCGTTGACGTAGAAGCCGCCCAGGGTCGCCTGCAGGGCGGTGAAGACGTCGCTCACCTTGACGCCCAGCACCTGCGCCTTGTTGCGATCGATGTCGAGATAGATCTGCGGCGTGTCGGCGGCGTAGGTGCTGAAGACGCCGGCGAGCTCGGGCTGCTGGTTGGCCGCAATCACCAGGCCGCGCATGAGCGGCGGCGAGATCGGCGGCGACTGGCCCTGCTGCGCCTCGAGCACGTATTGGAAGCCGCCGGCGGTGCCGAGACCAAGGACGGCGGCAGGTTGAAGGGAAAGGCGACGGCGCCCTCGATGGCCGCAAGCTGCGGGCGCAGCGCCGCGATAATGGCCCCGACGTCCTCGGACGGCTTGGTCCGCTGCTCGTAGGGTTTCAGCCGGATGATGAAGAAGGCGCGGTGTTCGACGACGGCACGTAGTCGATGTAGTTGAGCCCGACCACCGACATCACGCCTCGAACCCGGGAACGGCCCGCATGATGTTCTCGGCCTGGGCCACCAGCTCTCGGTCCGGTTGGTCGACGCGCCCTCGGGCAGGCGCATGGCCGCGAAGAACGCGCCCTGATCGTCGGTCGGCAGGAAGCCCGGCGCGGTCGCGCGGAACAGGCCCGCATGCCGCGGCGACCACCACGGCCACCGCGACAATGCCGTAGGATCGCGAACCGCACCAGCCGGCGCACGATCGGCGACATAGCCGTCGCGCACCCAGTCGATGGCCGCGCATCACCCGGCGCCATCGGGCCGCGGCGTGTCGAGCCGTGCGTCAGCAGCACCGAGCACAGCGCGGGGCTCAGCGTCAGCGCGTTGATCGCCGAGATGATCATCGCGGTCGACACCACGATCGCGAACTGGCGGAACAACGTGCCGCTGATGCCCGGCATGAAGGCGACAGGAACGAACACCGACAGGAGCACCAGCGTGACGGCGATGATCGGGTTGGTGATCTCGCGCATCGCCTTCTTGGTGGCGTCGGCGATCGAGAGCTCGGGCTCCTCCTCGATCACGCGCTCGACGTTCTCGACCACGACGATCGCGTCGTCGACCACGATGCCGATGGCCAGCACCAGCGCCAGCAACGTCACGATATTGGCCGAATAGCCGACCGCCAGCATGATCGCGAAGGTGCCGATGATCGACACCGGGACGGCGACGATCGGGATCAACGTCGTCCGCAGCCGGCCAAGGAACAGGAACACGACAGCCGCCACCAGCACGAAGGCAATGAACAGCGTGTTCACCAGCTCGCGGATGGTCGACTTCACGAACACGCTGGCGTCGTAGAACATCTCGTAGTCGAGATCGTCGGGGAAGTTGCGCTTGAGCTGCTCCATCAACTTGGCAACGCGGCCCGCCAGCTCGACGGCATTCGCGCCGGGCGCCTGGTAGATGGCGATGGCGGCGCCGGGAGCCCCGTCGATGCGGGTGTAGCGGTCGAGCGACTTGGCGCCGAGCTCGGTGCGCGCCACGTCCTTGATGCGCACCACCGAGCCGTCCGGGTTGGCTCGCACGACGATGTCGCCGAATTCCTCGGGTCGCGACAGGCGACCGACGGCCTTGATGTTGAGCTGGAACTGCTGGAATTGCGGCATCGGCGCCGCGCCGACCCTGCCCAGGGCCGCCTGCAGGTTCTGGCTCTGCACCGCCGCCACGACGTCGCTCGGCGTCAGCTGGAATGCAGTGAGCCGCTCGGGGTCGAGCCAGACCCTCATCGAATAATCGAGCTCGCCCTGCAGCACGGCGTCGCCGACACCGCGGATCCGCAATATCGGATCGATGAGGTTGATCACCGCGTAATTGTTCAGGAACAGCGCGTCGTGCGTCTTTCGGGGCGAGGTGATGGTGACGATCTGGATCTGGTCGGACGATTTCTTGCGGATCGTCAGGCCCTGCCGTTGCACTTCCGGCGGCAGGATCTGGCTGACCAGCTGGGCGCGGTTCTGGACGTTGACGGTGTTGATGTCGGGGTCGGTGCCGGGGGCGAAGGTGACGATGAGGCCATAGCTGCCGTCCGAACCGGTGGTCGATTGAAAGTAGAGCGCATTGTCGACGCCGCTCATCTGCTGTTCGATCGGCTGGGCGACCGTCTGGGTCACCACGTCGGCGTCGGCGCCGTTGTAGACGGTGGTGAGCGACACCTGTGGCGGCACGATGTCGGGAAGCTGGGCAACCGGAAGCGACAGGATCGAGAGACCGCCGGCGATCGTGATGATGATGGAAATGACGAAGGCGAAGCGCGGCCGGTCGATGAAGATCGCGGAGATCATGCGCGCGCCCTAGCCGCCCGCGGCGCGCGGCAGAACTGTCTCTTTCACGATCTGGCCGGGCCGCACCTTCTGGATGCCTTCGATGATGACATTGTCGCCGGCCTCGAGGCCGGACACGACGACGATATCGGCACCCTCGTTCGGCCCGGTCTTGACACGGCGCTGCACCACCTTGTGCTGCTTGTCGACGATCAGCGCGTAGTAGCCCGACTGGTCGACCTGGAGTGCCGCCTGCGGCACCACCAGCCGCGGCTCCTCGACCTTCTCGCGGATCACCACGGTGACGAACTCGCCGTCGACCAGCACGCCGTCCGGATTGGGCAGCGTGGCGCGGATGATCAAGCTGTCGGTCTGCCGGTCGACGCGGGGATCGGTGAAGTTCCAGGTCCCGCTGTGAGGATAGTCCTCCCCGTCGGACAGGCGAACGCGGATGTCGATCTTGGCGAGCACGCCTGCGACACCGCCATCGCCGCGCCGCGCGTCCCTGACGGTATGCAGGTCGCGCACGCTCACCGGGAATTCGACGTAGATCGGGTCCTGGCTGACGATGACGGCCAGCACGCCGCTCGCCGGATTGACGAGATTGCCGATGGTGTAGCGGGTGCGGCCGATGCGGCCGTCGATCGGTGAACGAATGTCGGTGTAGTCGAGGTTGACCTGGGCCTGCAAAAGCGCGGCCTTGTCGAACAGGAGCTTGCCCTTCGCGTTCTCGAGCTTGGCCTTGTTGGTATCGACCAGCGACTGGGTACCGAAGTTGCGCGACGACAGGTCGAGGCTGCGGTCGTACTGGAGCTGGGCGTTCGTCAGTTCGGCTTCATCAATTGCTATGTTGGCCTTGGTGCGATCGACCTCGGCCTGATACTGGACCTTCTCGATCTGGTAGAGCAGGTCGCCGACCTTGACGTGCTGGCCCTCGATGAACAGCACCTTCTCGAGGAAGCCCTCGATCCTGGCCCGCAGCTCGACCTCCTGCACCGCCTTGATGCGGCCGACGAACTCGAAGGACTGGGCGACGCCCTTCTGCACCACCGGCTGCACGCCGACGGTCGGCGCGGGTGTCGCCACCGCGGCCTGCGGTTGGCCGGCAATGTCGTGAAACAGGAACCAGCCTGCTCCGCCAAGGATCATGAGTGCGACGACGGCGATGGCCAGCAACGGCCGCTTGTGCGGCGCAGGTCCGTGGCTGTCGGTCGAAATGGCGCCTCCCCGTCTCCGGGCCCCCCGGCCCGGCTGCCGCGCATCTTAGGGCAGTCTGGCCTGAGGAAAACAGCTACCTTGCGCGGCCGACGGATGCTGATATCCGCCCCCGCATATTCCCTCGGCGGAGGAAGCCATGGGCAAGACCCTGTTCGACAAGATCTGGGACGGCCACGTCATCAAGGATCTCGGCAACGGCTTCGTGTTGTTGCACATCGACCGCCTATTGCTGCATGACCTGAGCGGTGCGAGGGCGCTCAGGGAGGTGGTCGAAAAAGGCTACGCGCCGGCCCAACCGCGCCTGATCTATGCGACGCCCGACCATGCGATCTCGACCCAGCCCGGCCGCACCGACGAGACCTTCCCGCCCGGCGCGCCGCTGTTGCGCGGCCTGCGCGAGAACACCGCGAAGTTCGGCATAAAGCTCTTCGACATCGGCAAGGACGGCAACGGCATCGTGCACATCGTCGGCCCCGAGCAGGGCCTGTCGATCCCCGGCGCCACGCTGGTGTGCGGCGACAGCCACACCTGCACCCATGGCGGGATGGGCACGCTCGCCTTCGGCATCGGCTCGTCGGAACTCGAGCATGTGCTGGCGACCCAAACCATGATCCAGCGCAAGCCCAAGCGCTTCCGCGTGCATTTCGAGGGCCCGGCGCCGCAGGGCGTGACGGCCAAGGACATGATCCTGCATCTGATCGGCGATGTCGGCACCGCCGCCGGCACCGGCCATGCCGTCGAGTACGCCGGCTCAGCTGTCCGCGCCCTCTCGGTCGAGGCACGCCTCACGCTGTGCAATCTCTCGATCGAAATGGGCGCGCGCACCGGCATGGTGGCGCCCGACGACACGACCTATCGGCTATCTCGAGGGCCGCGACTATGCGCCCAAGGGCGCGCTGTGGGAGCGCGCCGTCGCCTATTGGCGCACGCTGCCCTCCGATCCCGATGCCGAGTTCGATCGCGAGCACACGATCGACATGGCCAAGGTGGCGCCGCAGATCACCTGGGGCACCAGCCCCGAGCACGTGATCGCCGTCGACAGGCCCATTCCCGACCCCGCGACAGGTCCCGAGGAGAAGCGAGCGGCCTGGACGGCGGCGCTGCAGTACCAGGGACTGGAGCCCGGCAAGCCGATCGAAGGCACCAAGGTCGACTGGGTGTTCATCGGCTCCTGCACCAACAGCCGCATCTCCGACCTGCGCGCCGCCGCAGCGATCGCCAAGGGCCGCCAAAGGCGCCGCACGTGAACGCCTGGATCGTGCCGGGCTCCGAGCGCGTCAAGCGCGAGGCCGAGGCCGAGGGCCTCGACAAGGTCTTCACCGATGCAGGCTTCGAATGGCGCGAGCCCGGCTGCTCGATGTGCATCGCCGTCCAATGGCGAGCGCGTGCCGCCGGGGCAGCGGAGCGTTTCGACTTCCAACCGCAACTTCGTCGGCCGGCAGGGACCGGGCGCGCGCACCCATCTCGCCAGCCCGGCGATGGCGGCGGCCGCCGCGATCAAAGGTGCGATTGCCGATGTGCGGAAGCTGGGAGCTGATGGAAAAGTTCACCAAGGTCACCGGCGTCGCCGCGCCCCTGATGCGCCAGAACGTCGACACCGACCTGATCATCAGGATCGAGCGGCTGGTCAGCAACACCGGCCGCCGGGGCTCGGCCCCTATTGCTTCGAGCAGATTCGCTTCAAGGCCGACGGCTCGGAGAATCCCGACTGCGTGTTCAACCAGGCGCCCTATCGCGGCGCGCCGATCATCCTGTCGGCGGAGTAATTTCGGCTGCGGCTCAGCCGCGAGGGCGCGGTGTGGGCGCTGGCGGGCATGGGCGTGAAGGCGGTGATCTCGCCGTCCTATGGCGACATCTTCTACAACAACTGTTTCCAGAACGGCATTCTGCCGGTGGCGTTGCCGATGGCGGAGGTGCAGGCGCTGGCTGACGAGATGCGCGCCTCGCCCGGCAATGCCCGCGTCACGGTCGATCTCGAGAATTGCACGGTCGTATCGCCGACCGGCCGCGTGATTGCCTTCCAGATCGACGCGCGGCGCCAGCACGCTCTGCTGAACGGGCTCGACGACATCGCCCAGACCATGACGCACAAGGACGACATCGCGGCCTGGCAGAAGGCCGACAAATCCGGCGCGCCCCTGGACCTGGTTGTAGGGTGAGCCCCGCTTGAAGCCACTGCATGTCGCGGCGGCCCTGCTGATCGCGGCGACCTGGGGGCTGAACTTCACCGTCATCCGCTTCGGCCTCGACGAGCTGACGCCTTTCGCCTTCGCCGGCTGGCGCTTCGTGCTGGGCGCGCTGCCCGTGCTCGTGCTGCCGCGACCCAAGGTCTCGTGGAAGGTGCTTCTGGGCATGGCGGTATTCCTGTTCAGCGGCCAGTTCGTGCTGCTGTTCCTCGCCATGCAGGCGGGCTTGCCGCCCGGCCTCTCCTCGGTGCTGGTGCAGCTGCACGGCCCGCTCACCCTGGTGCTGGCCGCGCTTTTCCTCGGCGAGCGCGCCACGAAAGGCCAATGGCTGGGGCTCGCCATCGCGATGGTGGGCGTGGTGTTGATCGCGCGCTCGGTCGAGGGCAGCGCCAGCGTGCTCGCCGTCGGCATTGCGCTCTTCTCGGCGCTGAGCTGGGCGACCGGCAATCTCTTCCTGCGCCATGCGCGCGGCGTCTCGCTGTTCGCTCTCACCGGCTGGGCGTGCATGTTGCCCATCGTGCCGATGCTGCTGGTGAGCGCCGCCCTCGACGGCGTGGACGCGGCACTGGCGCCGATCCTGGCGCCGAGCTGGAAGATGTGGCTGTCGCTCCTCTACACGGTCGTGCCGGTGATGTGGCTGGGCTACTGGCTGTGGGGCACGCTGCTGCGCGGTTACCCCGCCGCGAAAGTGGGGCCGGTTTCGTTGCTGGTGCCGTGCTGCGCGCTCGGCTTTGCCTCTCTGCTGGTCGGGGAGTCGATCGGCGGCCCTGCGGCTGGTCGGCGTCATCGTCGTGCTGGGGGGCGTGGCGGTCGGCACGTTCGTGACCGGCCGGCGCTGGCGCTAGATGGGAAACTTCCCAAAACTTCCCAGCCGGTTAGGAAGCCTCCGATGTCGATGGCATAAGGCTTTTAGTCGAATTCTTCCCAAAATCCGCGCCACCCCCAAATGCTAAGTCATTGATAAGATGAGATTCTACGGTGCGGTATTAGGATACCGCTCGCCAAGCCATTGATCCGAAAAGAAGAAGCGGGAGCCCTTAGAGCTCCCGCTTCACTCCCCAATGGGCACCCCGCAGCGGCCAAGCCGGCACACGGGATGCAGTCCCATGGTGGCTACCCTACGCTTGCTGCATGGCTCCGTCAATCCGCATCGACAACGCGATAATGTTCTAAGGTGCGGCCTAAGCCTTTGAAAGACCACACCATTCGGCGATGAACAAAGCCGTCGCTTGGGTAATCTTGCGAACCGAGTCGAGATTCACCCGCTCGTCAAAACCATGGATATCGTCGGACTGCGGGCCATAGACCAAGGCCGGAATACCGGCGTAGAGGCCGAAGAACCGGTTGTCGGCGGTGCCCGTCGAGGTCTTGTCCTCGAGCGCCGCGCCGAACACCGCCTTGTGCGCGTCGGCCAGCACAGCGCGGACCTGCTCGTGGTCCTTGAGCACGAACGGCTCGGCCTGGAAGCCCTCCCAGCTCACGGTCGGCGGGTTGTTGCCGAGGAACGGATCGTTGGCCGCCGCGCGGCGGATCACGTCTTCGACTTCCTGCCGGCAGTCCTTGAGGTTCTGCGACGGCAGCACGCCGACGCGCATGTCGAAGGTGCACCATGACGGCACCGAGCTCGCCCAGTCGCCGCCGGCGATCTTGCCGACATTGAAGTTCACCGGGTGATGGTGGTCGCAGAAGTGCTTGTCGTGCGCCTTCTTCTCGTTCCACTTCTTCTCGAGCTCGCGCAGCTGCTGGATCAATCGGTAGGCCAATTTGATCGCGTTCGATCCGGCGTCGGCCTTGTAGACATGCACCGGATGGCCGGTGACCTTGACCTGGAACCACATCACGCCGACCTGCGCGATTGTCAGCACGCCCGATGACGGCTCGGGAATGAGCGCGGCATCGGCGCGATAGCCGCGCTGCAGGCAGGCGAGCGCGCCGTTGCCGGTGCATTCCTCCTCGACCACCGATTGCTGATAGACATCGGCCGCCGGCTGCCAGCCGAGCGCCCGCAGGGCCCTGAGCGCAAAGAGGTTGAGAATCAGGCCCGCCTTCATGTCGCCCGCGCCGCGGCCATACATCCAGCCGTCCTTGATCGCGGGCTCGAAGGGAGGGCGCGCCCACATCTCGTGCGGCCCCTCGGGCACGACATCGATATGGCCGTTCAGGATCAGCGAGCGTCCCTTCAGGCTCGACGGCCGCCAGGCGCCGACCACGTTCCAGGCATCGTCGTAATCCTGGCTGTGCGGCGAGTAGCCCGGCAGGTGCTTCAAGTCATCGATCTTGATCTGCCAGCGATCGACGCCCAGCCCGTCTTCCTTGAACAGGCGAGCCATCATGTCCTGCGCCGGCGCCTCGCGGAAACGCGTCGACGGGATTTTCACCAGGTCGGCCAGCACCTTGGTCTGGTCGTCGAACCGGCGGTCGACCTCGTTCATGATCCTGGTCTGGAGTGATGTTTCGAGCATGCATTGAGTTTGGCGTTTGAACCGCGCGCGGTCAAAAACGCCTGCGAACCCGCATCACTTGCCATTTCGGCAATCGGCTCCTCAGCGGACATCGGCGGTCAATTCGAAATCCGGTCCGTAAACCCCGCGCCGGCCTAGCGCTTTTTGTCCAACACTTCGTCCAGGAAGGTCCGCACGTCGGCAAGGACCTCGTCCGATTCGTGCGGATCTTCTATAGCGCGAGCGAGGATCAGCCCGCCGATCATTGCCGCGAACGCACCGCGCGCCTGGCGGCGTCGCTCGGCGGGATCTTTCCCGGGCGCCGACTCGGCAAAACGGTCGAGCCACGCCTCGATGTTGGTGCTGATCTGGCTCCGCGCCGCGCCCTGCGTTCGCGCAAGCTCGCTGCCCAGCGTGGCGATCGAGCATCCGGTCTCGGGATGCTCGCGATGGCGGGAGCTCAGGTAGAAATTCGCCGCGCCCATGAGAGCCTCGTCGGGCGCCCTGGCCGCCATCTCCTCGAAGCGCGCCATGCGTGCCTTGTGCAGTTCGGCCAGGGTCTCGGCGATCAGGTCTTCCTTCGACTCGAAGTGGGCATAGAAGCCGCCGTGCGTCAGTCCGACCTGGCGCATGATGTCGGCGATCGAGATGCCGGCGATGCCATGGGCGCGAAAGGCCGCCGCCGCTGCATCGATGATACGGCGACGCGATTCCTCCTTGTGGTTGGGGCTCCACGGCATGCTGTGCACAATATGATGATTGAAATTATATGTCTATGATAACTTATCAGTTCACTCGTCTTTTGAATTTATATCGATAATATTATATATATCATATTCTGACTCTCGTCAACAGAGGTGCTCGACATGACGGGTCAGACGGAACGGACTTTGATCGACCGCAGACATTTCATCGGCGCGGGCACGGGCGCGGCGGTGCTGGCGTCGACGGGCACGGTGCTCGCGCAGGTGCCAACGGCGCCGCCGCCTGCGAGCGAACCGGGCAAGGTCGCGATAGAACGGCGTCCGGGCGGCGTTCTCCTGCTGGGCATCGATCGCCCGCAGGCGCAAAACCGAATGGGCCCCGCGATCCTGATCGGGCTCGGCAAGGGTCTTTACCAGCTGAGCACGACGATGAGCTTCGCGTCGCGGTTATCCACGGTGTGGGTCCGGATTTCTGCCTGGGCGTCGATCTGCCGGCCTTCGCCGCGGCGCAGGCGGCGGGCATCCTGCCGCCCAAGGATCCCGACTACATCAATCCACTCGGGCTCCGGCCGCCCTATCGCAGCAAGCCGGTCGTCGTCGCGGTCCAGGGCGGCACCAAGTACGCCGGGCACGAGTTGTTCCTCGCCTCGGACATCCGCGTCGCCGCCACAGACTCCGTATTCAGCCAGGGCGAGGTCGCACGCGGCATCTTCCCCGGCGGCGGCGCCACGGTCCGGCTGACGCGCGAGGTCGGCTGGGCCAACGCCATGCGCTACATGCTGACTGGTGACGAATGGGGCGCCGATGAAGCGCGTCGCCTCGGGCTCGTGCAGGAAGTCACCGAGCCTGGCAAGCAACTCGATCGCGCCGTCGCGATCGCCACGAAAATTGCGGCCAACGCGCCGCTCGGCGTGCGCGCCACGCTCGCCTCGGCGCACCAGGCGATCGCCAGCGAAGATGCGGCCTTCGTCGCCCTGCAGACCGAATTCCCGAAGATCCTGCAGAGCAACGACGCCAAGGAATTCCAGAAGGCCTTGCGCGAAGGCCGTCGGCCGGACTTCCACGGCAATTGAACATGAGGATCGGTGCCTGCTCTCTTGCCATCCCGCTCGCACTGGCTGCGAGCGGGGCCCTGGGCCAAACCCTGGTGACGCATCGTCTCCCGGCGACGCTCGCCATGGAGGCCGTCACCGCGGCGGTGGCCGACTGTGCGCAGCGCGGCTTTGGCGTCACGGCTACGGTGGTCGACGCGGATGCGCAGCGTATCGCCATGTTGCGCGGCGACACCGCGGGCGTACACACATTCGAGGCATCGTGGAGCAAGGCCTATACCGCCGTCGCTTTCGCACCGATGTTCAAACTCGACAGCGGCGGCGCGGTCGCCGCGCGCCTGGCCCAGTACTCGGCACAGCAACCGCCCGGCACGCTGCCCTTTCAGCCGCCCGAGCACATGATCATTCGTGCCGGCGGACTGACCATCAAGCTGGGCGAGGAGGTGATTGGCGCCATCGGCGTCGGCGGTGCGCCGAGCGCCGAAGCGGACGAGATTTGCGCCAAGGCAGGCCTCGACACGATTTGCAGTCGCATCCGCTAGTGTCGTGGGATCGCCGGCACAACGCCCCAACCGGCCACCATGCCTGACGCCAAACGCACGTCGAGCATCATCGAATAGCTGTTCGCCACGCCACCAGGGCGGCAGTTTCCACCACTTCCTCGCGCACGTCCGCGAGCGCAGCGCGGATCTCCGCCGTTATGGCGGCCGTCTTCTTCTCGCCGAGATACGAGGGCGACGTGGAGCCCATCGAGAGCGTCCGCTGCACCAGCGTCTCGACATCAAGCGCGCGGCGTTCGATCACACCGAATTTTTCCAGGCGGGCGAAGGGTGAATTGAGCAGGACTGCCTCGTGGCGGATCCAGTTGGGATCGTTTTGATGGGCCCCGGTGTTGGGCTCGTAGCGCTCGCAGATGTCATGCCAGACCTTCCGCCAGCCATTTGCCGGGATTGCCGGCGCGGTGTCCTGGAACAGCGCCACCGCGCCCGCGGGCTCGACTATTCCATCGAGCCGCTTGAGCGTGTCCACCCGGTCCATCCAGTGGAAGGAGCGGCCCATGACGACGAGGTGGAAACGGCCAAGAGCCGGGCCGAGGTCGTAAGAGCTGCCGGCGAGAAAGCGGATGTTCGCGGCCTTTCCGGCCAGCGCGCGGGCCTGGGTCAGCATCTCCGCAGAGGGGTCCACCGCCACCACCTCGCGGGCGAGTGGGGCGAAGCTGCGGGCGAGCGGGCCCGGGCCACAGCCAAGGTCGAGCACGCGGTGCTGGGAGCCGAGGCCGGTGACTTCGGCGACACGGCGGATCAACGCCGGGGCGTAGGGCGGCCGACCGCGTTCGTAATGCGCCGAGGCGGTGCGGTATCGGTCCGGGTCGAACGGTTGCGGTGTGGGAACGGAGGTCATCAGCTCTCCGGGGCAAGGGTGTTCCGGGACACTACTTAAGGAACCAGTCGAGGATCCTGGCATTCTCGTCGCGCGGATAAGTATGCGACAGATCGGCGATCTCGCGATAGACGACGGCGGCGCCCGCTTCGCTCAGCGTGCGCTCGGCGCCCTGGGCGATCTCGGGCGGGAACATCCAGTCCTGCGTGCCATGCACGATATGGACCGGCAGGCCGCGCACGCGGGCGGGATCGGCCGAGGCCATCATCATGGGATGGAAGACCGCCGCGATCGGCGCGAGATGCGTGAAGTGGCAATCGCCGCGCAGGCCCAGGACGTAGGTGAAGGTGCCGCCATCGCTCATGCCGGTGAGCAGCTGCCGGGCCGGATCGAGGTTCCAGTCGTGGCCCACCTGATCGACCATGTGGTCGATGTTGGGCCCGTCGACCTCCGGCTCCATCAGCGACCAGGTCTGGCCCTGCGCCGTCGGCGCGATCACGATGAAGCCGCGCGTGCGTGCCTCGCGCACCCAGCTCCACAGGAAGGCGCCGCCATTGCCGCTGCCGCCATGCATGGCCACCACCAGCGGCCAGGCGCGTGAGGAGTCGTAGTACTCCGGCACGTAGAGCGAGAAGGCGCCGCGCGTGCCCGCCGGGCCGCCGACATGCATGGATCCGACGCCCTCAGCGGACGGATCGGCCGCCGCAAGCTTTGCGGTCAGCGCGCTGTCATCGCGCGCCGAGGATTCGAGGAAGAACTGGCTGACCGGCTTCAGATGCGCCGCCAGCGGATAGATCGCCTCGGCCGCCTGCGCGTAGCCGCGCAACGCGCGGTAGGCGGCCAGCATGGGCTGCGGCGCTTCCTCGGCGACGAGGAGAGCGGCGATGGCTTCGGCCGCCGCTTCGCCCGACCGCTGCAGGCAATCGCGCACCGGACACAGCCGCTCGGGCCAATCGGCGGCGCGTGAAGCTGCGAGCGCCGGCCCGAGATCGTCTTCGCGCTTGCCAACGGCGGCGATCAGCTCGCGCAGCGTGGCCGGCGAGATGTGGCGGCTGGTGAATTCGAGCGCATGGAGCGCGCGCAGGATGGCCGGCGTCAGCCGGGCGATGATTTCGACGGAGGCTTCTTCGCTGCTCATCCTAGAGTGACATCGGGCTGATGCGTTCCCAGGTCAGCTCGCGGATTACCTTGACGCCGTTCACGTCGGCCGGCGGCGGCGTCAGCACCATGCGCTCGCCCTCGAAGCGCACCTTGCGCACCTGCGGCGCGGTGAAGCGCACCGGATCGCAATTGGCGTCGACGATGGTGGTGAGCGTGCTGCCATCGAAACTGTAGTTGCCGCAATAGGACGAGTACTGACGCGGCGTGCCCTCGGGCAGCGTCGCCCGGCCATCGACCAGCACCGCCATCATGCGGCCGTCGTCGGTCAGCGTGACCAGCCCCATGCCGCGCGGCCCGAACGGCACGCCGACCTGGCGGCCATCGGGATCGACGGCGCGGGTCGCGACCAGCCGCCAGACACCGACGAGATTTCTGCTTTCCGCTGCCATCGCATTTCCCTCATCGACACAACGCAGGAACGGCTCAGCTCCAGGCCAAGCGGCGGGAGCGGCGCTGCGAGCGCGACAGCATCGCGGCGGGAACCAGCGCCAGCAATCCCAGCCGAGGCCCACACGATGAAGGTATCGGAGAAGGCCAGCGTCTGCGCCTGCGCCTGCACGATCACGCCGAGATACTCGTAGGCGCCCGCCTTCTGCTGCTGAACGGCAGGCCGCTGCCTGCTGCATCAGCTGCTCGACCAGGGTGAGCAGGCGCGAGGTGCTGCGATTGCCCCAGTCCTGGGTCGCGGTCAGCGCATCGGCATGGAAGCGCGTGCGCACCTCGAAGAAGGCCACCAGCAGGTTGATGCCGAAGGCGCCGCCCAGCTGGCGCATGAAATTGGCGATGCCCGCGCCCTGGCGCAGCTTTTCGGCCGGCAAGGCCTTCAGCGACGAGGAATTGAGGCTGGGATTGATGAAACCCAGCCCTAGGCGCGAGACCATGACCATGCCGACCAGGGTCCAGAAGGTGGTGTCGACGTCGGCGGTGCACATGAGGGCAAAGCCCGCCGAAAACAGCAGCAGCCCGCCGATGATCATGGTCGAGGCCGGGATGACGTCGGCCATGCGTCCGGCGATCGGGAAGATGAAGGCCAGCATGATGCCGGCCGGCATCATCATCAGTCCGGCGAGCAGCGGCGTGAAGCCGATCGAGGTCTGCACGAACACCGGCATGACGTAGGTCGAGCCCATCATGCCGGCGCCGAAGATGAAGGCGATCAGGGCGGCGGCGGAGAATTCGAGGTTGGCGAAGATGCGCACGTCGAGCATCGCGCGCGGCGTGTGGAGCTCCCACAGCACGAAGGCCACGCCCGCGGCCCGCCGACGCCGAGGCGCAGGCACGATGTGTCCGAGGCCCAGCCCTCGCGCTGGCCGTCGGCGATGCCGGTCATCAGCCCCAGCAGCGCGGCACACAGCAGGCCGAAGCCCAGCCAGTCGAACGGCGGGATCTCGCGCGGCAACGGCCGGGTCGGCATGAAGATCAGTCCCAGGCCTGCCGCAAGCACGCAGAACGGCAGCGAGATGAAGAAGACGTAGTGCCAGGAAAAATACTCGATCATCATGCCGCCCAGCGTCGGGCCGATGCCCGGCGCGAACACGACGCCGAGGCCGAACACGCCCATCGCCGAGCCGCGGCGCTCGGGCGGAAAGACCGTGAAGATGATCGCCATCACCAGCGGCTGGGCGATGCCGGCGCTGAAGCCCTGCAGCATGCGGGCGAGGATCAGCGTGTCCTCGGTCGCCGCCGTCCCGCCCAGCAGCGCGCCCAGCGAGAAGAAGAAGAGCGCGCCCACGAAGGTGCGGCGCTCGCCCAGCACGCCGCTCACCCAGGCGTTGATCAGCATGCCCGCCGTCATGGTCGCGGTGTAGGCCGACGACATCCACTGCGCCTTGTCCTGGCCGATGCCGAAGGCGCCCATCACGTCGGGCACCGCCACGTTCACCGTGGTCATCGCCAGCACCATCGAGACCACGCCGACCATGCCGGTGATCGTCACGTACCAGCGATAGGACGGGCCGTAGCGCTCGCTCAGGAACTGCGTCGTCTGGACGGGCGCGGGGGCCGCGTCGGGAGGACTAGCGAACGTCAATGTCGACTTCGACCATCATGCCGGGCGACAGGGGCTTGGGCATGTCGACCAGCTTGACCCGCACCGGCACGCGCTGCGTGATCTTGGTGAAGTTGCCGGACGGATTGGGCGTCGGCAGCAGCGCGAAGCGCGCCGTGGTGGCGCTGCCGATCAGCGAGATGCGGCCGTCGAAGCGCTCGTCGGGATAGGCGTCGACGGCGACATGCACCTTCTGGCCGAGCTTGATGTCGCCGACCTGGGTTTCCTTGATGTTGACCTCGACCCAGACCTCGTCCGGATTGTGCAGCATCAGGATGCGCTGGCCCGCCTGCACATATTCGCCCGGCTGCACGAAGGTGCGGTCGATCACGGCGGGCACGGGGCTGCGGATCGTGCGGTCCTCGACGTCGACCGCCTGCTGGGACAGCTGCGCCTCGAGGTTCGGCGCCTGGAAGGCGAGCGCCGCCACCTGGGCGTCGATCACCTGCAGCCGCTCGCGGTCGGCGTTCGCCTCGCGCAGGCTGCCCTGGGCCTGCTCGTATTCCGCCTGCGACTGCTGGAGCTGGCTCTCGAGCTTGGTCGGCCGCGGACTGGGCCATCTGGAGCGCGCGCTCGTTGGCGACCTTGCGCTCGAACAGCGACTTGTTGCGCTCGAGCTCGAGCCGGGCGAGGTCGAGGTCCGCCCGCAGCGCCGCCAGCGCCTTCTCCTTCACGGTGACCGCGGACGTGCGCGTGCGCATCACGGCCTCGGTCTGGTCCTCGACCATGCGGCGCTCCGCCATCAGCCGGTCGCGCTCGGCCTGGATGCTCTGCATCTGCGTCTTCAGCGCTTCGCTGCGCAGCTTGGAGACGCGGTCGTCGATGCGCACGATGACGTCGTTGGCGCCGACCGTTTGCCCTCGAGCGCCGGCAGTGTCGACCACCCAGCCATCGGCGCGGCTGGAGATGGTCACGATGTCGGCCGTCACGCGCGCGTCGTACTCGTAGACATGGGTGAAGCGGAGATAGACCTCGCGGCCGCCATAGGCCAGCGCCAGCAGTACGACGGCGGCAGCGGCCAAGATCTTGGGTTGCAGAAAGCGGCTGCGGGTCCGCGGCGCCCAGGCCGACCGGCGCGGCAGCACGCCGATCTGTGCACTGGCAAGCTGGGAGGGCGGAGGTGTGACCGATTGGTCCAAAAGTCCTACTCGACGGCCGGGACGGCGCTCGATGTCATGAAGACAGCATAAGACCGAAACATTCATTCTACACGCGTTCAGGCCGACTTGCTGCACCGCGCTGCCCGCATGCCGGCCCGGCCGCCACGCGGGCGACCGCCCTTGCAAAAGGCCGCTTCCCAAGGGACCTTTCCTATCGGCTGCATTTTAGCTCGCACTGCAAAATCCGGTTGAGACACTCATGCCCGATGCTTCCCGTCCCGCGACGCGCCAGCTCGACGTCGCCATCGTCGGTGGCGGCCTGGCCGGCCTCTATGCCATCCATCGCCTGCGCAACCTCGGCCTGAAGGTCCGCGCCTACGAAGCGGGCTCGGGCGTCGGCGGCACCTGGTTCTGGAACCGCTATCCCGGCGCGCGCTGCGACGTGGAGAGCCTGGAATACTCCTACAGCTTCTCCAACGAGCTGCAGCAGGAGTGGAAGTGGCCGGAGCGCTACGGCACCCAGCCGGAGATCCTGAAATACATCAACCACGTCGCCGATCGCTTCGACCTGCGCCGCGACGTGCAGCTCAACACGCGCATCAAGTCGGCGCTGTTCGACAGCGCGGCGAACGAGTGGACGCTCCGCACCGACAGCGGCGAGGACGTGCGCGCACGTTACTGCGTAATGGCCGCCGGCAACCTCTCGACACCGCGCGTGCCGGACTTCAAGGGCATCGAGAGCTTCAAGGGCAAGTGGTACCATTCCGGCCTGTGGCCGCATGACGGCGTCGATTTCACCGGCCTGCGCGTTGGCGTGATCGGCACCGGCTCGTCGGGCGTGCAGATGATCCCGATCATCGCGCAACAGGCCAGGCATCTCACCGTCTTCCAGCGCACCGCCAATTTCAGCCTGCCGGCGCGCAACGGGCCGATGGAGCCCGAGCGCGAGCGTAGCCACAAGGCCGAGTATCCGGCGCGCCGGGCGGCGGCGGCCGAGACGCCCTTCGCCATCGGCGGCTATCCCAAGCCGACCAGGTCGGCGCTCGATGTGGCGGAAGACGAGCGCAACGCGGCCTACGAGGCCAAGTGGCAGGAAGGCGGCAGTATCAGCTACCTCTATGCCTACACCGACCTGCTGGTGAACAAGCAGTCCAACGACACCGCGTCGGAGTTCGTGCGCAACAAGATCCGCGGCATCGTGAAGGACAAGCGGACCGCCGAGCTGCTGGCGCCCAAGGATCATCCGATCGGCACCAAGCGGCTCTGCCTCGATACCCACTACTACGAGACCTACAACAGGCCGAACGTGTCGCTGGTCGATGTGCGCAGCGATCCGATCGAGGAGATCACGCCTGACCGGCCTGCGCGACGGGCAAGCGGTCCTTCGAGCTCGACGCCATCGTCTTCGCCACCGGCTTCGACGCCATGACCGGCGCGTTGCGCGAGATCGACGTGCGCACCTCCGAGGGGGCGGCGCTGCGCGACCATTGGGAAGGCGGGCCGCTCACCTATCTCGGCCTGATGGTCTCGGGCTTCCCCAACATGTTCGTGGTCACCGGCCCCGGCAGCCCGGGCGTGAAGACCCAGATGATCGCGTCCATCGAGCAGCACGTCGACTGGATCGCCGATGCCATCGACCATCTGCACAAGCACCAGCTCGATCGCATCGAGCCCACGCCGCAGGCCGAGTCCAACTGGGTGCAGCACGTCAACCAGGTGGCCGACTCGACGCTCTATCCGCTGGCCAACTCCTGGTACATGGGCGCCAACATCCCGGGCAAGCCCCGCGTGTTCATGCCCTATGTCGGCGGCTTCGATCGCTACAAGAAGCGGTGCGACGAAGTTGCTGCCAAGGATTACGAGGGCTTCACCCTCACACGTCACGCCGTCGTCGACGCTTGAAGACCCTTTTCGTCCACCATCGCATCGACGCCGCGCCCCGGCAGTGGCAGGCGCTGGCACAACGGCTGGCGACCGAGGGCGCGCAGCGAATCGCCGGGGAAGGCGGCGCGCTCTACGGCATCTGGCGCAGCCAGATCGGCCGGCCGCGCGACGAGCTGCAGGCGCTGACCGCCTGGCCCGGCGCCGTCCACGCCGCCGACGCCGAGCGCGCGCTGCTGGAAGGCGAGCCGGATGTCTGGATCAAGCGCAGCGAGACCCTGCAGCCGACGCTGCGGCCGACCGACAGCAAGCCGCCTACCCGCCAGGGCAACTACGCCTTTCGCTGGTTCGCCACACCGGAGCGGCACTGGCCGGAGTTCCTCGACCTCTGCGCCGGCGCCTGGCCCGGCTTCGAGAAGGCCTACAATTCGCAGGTGATCGGGCTGTGGCAGGCGACCGGCGATCGCACCGGCATCGAGAGCGACGAGGTGACAGGCGCGGGCTTCCACGGCGGCGTGCGCAGCCTGCTGCTGACCCGCCGCCCCAACCTCGCGATGTGGGAGCGCTCCAAGCTGCCCGAGGGCAAGGACGAGGCGAAGGTGCGCGCCATGCTGAGCCGCCGCTACGATCTCTGCGACTGGACCGTCGTCTCGACGGCGACCCTGCTCACCGCGCCGCGACAAACAGGACACCGCGCGCTGGACTTGAGGCGGCCGCCCGCCTATGCCACGGCCGCCATGCAGACCCTGCGCACGCTCGAGGACCTGCACCGCGCGGGCCTCGCGACGCCCGACCCGCGGCTGGCGGCCGCTGCCGAGACGATGGCGATCGCCATCACGCCCGGGATGGTGGCCCTGATCGATCGCAGCGATCTCGCCCATGACCCCATCGCCAAGCAGTTCGTGCCCGAGCGCCCGCGAGACCGAAATCGCGCCCGAGGAGCTCGGCGACCCGATCGGCGATGAGGCGCGCTCGCCGGTCAAGGGCGTCGTGCATCGCTATCCCGACCGCGTGCTGCTGAAGCCCTTGCATGTCTGCCCGGTCTACTGCCGCTTCTGCTTTCGCCGCGAGAGGGTGGGACCGGGCGGCGAGGCGCTGACAGCGGCCGAACTCGAGGCGGCGCTGGCCTATATCCGTGGCCACGGCGAGATCTGGGAAGTGATCCTGACCGGTGGCGATCCGTTGATGCTGGCGCCACGGCGGCTCGGCGAGCTGATCGCCGCGCTCGACGCCATCGCCCACGTCGCGGTGATCCGCGTCCATAGCCGCGTGCCGATCGTCGATCCCGGCCGCATCTCCGACGAGCTTGTGGCGGCGCTCCGGCCCAAGCGCGCCAGCCTGTGGCTCGGCATCCATTGCAATCACGCTCGCGAACTGACGACCGAGGCGCGCGGCGCGCTCGGCCGGCTCGCCGATGCGGGCTTCCCGCTGATGGGCCAGAGCGTGCTGCTGGCCGGCGTCAACGACGATGTTGAAACGCTCGACCAGCTGATGCGCGCGCTGGTGACGGCGCGGGTCAAGCCCTACTACCTGCATCATCCCGACCTGGTGCGCGGCACCGGCCACTTCCGCGTCTCGATCGAGCGCGGCCAGGCGCTGATGAAGGCCCTGCGCGGCCGCCTGTCAGGCCTGGCCCAGCCGGCCTATGTGCTGGACGTCCCCGGCGGCCACGGCAAGGTGCCGATCGGTCCTGCCTATCTCGGCGATGATCCGCAGGCGCTCACGGTCGAGGACGCCTTCGGTGGGCGCCATCGCTATCCTCCCGGCTAGGGCGAATTCCGCAAGGCGGCCAGCTACTTCTCCAGGAGCGTGTCGCCGCCGATCGGCCCTTCGGCTTCGACGGTCAACTCGACCTGACGGGTGCCGGCCTTCTCGAAAGTCAGCGTCACGGGCACGCGTTGACCTTGGGCGAGAGGCGCCTTCAGGCCTTGCAACAGGAGATGATAGCCGCGCGGCTTCAGCGTGATGATGGTGTCGGCCGGCAGGCCAACGCCACGTTCCAGGGGACGCATGGCGATATCGGGACCCACCACCTTGATGCCGTGGATCTCGATTTTCTCGGCCAATGGGCTCTGGGCGCCGACCAGGCGGTCGGCTTCCGTGCCCTTGTTGGCGAGGGTCATGAAGCCCGCGGCCCGCCGCTCCGTGCCGGATCCTGTGCGCGCCCAGGGACGGCTGATGTCGATGCTCATGGCTTGACCCGGCATTAGGTTAATTTGTGTCGTGCGGTCAACGCCGCCCTCAACGCCGCCCCGTGGCGGCGAGCGCCGGGCGGGTCGAGCGGGCCTGCGGCGCGCTCAGCTCCTCGACCAGCCAATCCTCGAAGGCACGCGTCTTGGGCCGGCTGGCCGAAGCGGGCGGACAGACGAACCACCAGGCTTTGCCCGAGTCGACGATCTGCGGGAAGGGCTGGAACAGCCGGCCCTCCGCCAGCTCCTCGCGGAAGAGCTGCGGCGGACCGACGGCGACGCCGGCGCCTTCCATCGCCGCTTCCACGGCGATCATGGTCGAGTCGAAGGTCAACACGCGCTTGGGCTTGAAGTCGCCCATGCCGACGGCGCGCAGCCAGATCGCCCATTCGGGATCGTAGGTCATGTCGATGAAGGGAACGCGCTTGAGGTCCTCGAGCGTCTTCAGCTTGTCCTTGTAGCGCTTGCCGCAGAGTGGCGTCAGCACGTCGCTGAACAGGCGGGTGGCGTGCAAGTCGGGCTCGGGCTGGACGGCAAAGCGGATGGCGCAGTCGAAATCCTCGCGCGCGAAATCGACCCGGCGCAGCGCCGTCGTCATGCGCACCTCGATCTCGGGATGCTTGGCCTGGAAACGGTGCAGTCTCGGCGCCAGCCAGCCCAGCGCAAAGGTCGTCACCAGGCTGACATTGAGCGTGCCCGAGTTGGCCTTGCGGCCGACCCGCTCGAGCGCGTTGGTCATGCGGTCGAAAGCATCGCGCAGGTCGGGCAACAGCGCCTGGCCCTCGCCGGTGATTTCGAGGCCGCGCGGGCGGCGCACGAACAGCGCCACGCCCAGCCGTTCCTCCAGCGCCTTCACCTGATGGCTGACGGCGGCCTGGGTGACGTGCAGCTCTTCGGCGGCGTGGGTGAAGCTTGCGTGACGGGCGGCGGCTTCGAAGGCGCGCAGCGCGTTCAGGGGCAGTTGAGAGCGGCTCATTTAAGGCAACAGGTTCATAGTTTTTGTAGGTCTCGCCCGAGCTTTCATCCTTTGCGGACAGGGCAACCATACAGCAAATTAAGCCCAGAAACGAGGTCGCCGAGGCAATTCTGCCGCGTCGCCTCAAACGGAGCTAAGTCATGTCGACCCTGTCCAGCGTGCGGGAATTCGCCCGCGCGGAAGCCCCCTCCTTCTCCTTCGGCCGCGCCATGGCGCTGCTGGCCGGATCGGTCGTGGTCGGTGTCGAGGCTCTGATGACCCGCGCCGAGCTGCAGCCGTTCGCGACGCCAGCTTGCCGAGCTCGATGACCGCCTGTTGCGCGATATCGGGCTTGACCGCGGTAACGCCCGGTACGAAGCCAGCAAGGGCTTCTGGGCCTAAATCTAAGGGTTTCCGGGTCGGGGAATTGCCGGCGGGCGCCGGATAGAGCAGGTTGGGCCGGGTGCTTATATGGCGCCCATGACCCAATTCTCCTCTGTTCACCCGCTCCCCCCAGTGGCGCTCGCCAGTACCTCCCACCCTGGCACGTTCCCCGACCCGGATTCCTGCTGGCACGCCGTTCAGCAGCGCGATCGGGCCTTCAACGGCCGGTTCTGGTTCTCGGTCAAGACGACCGGGGTCTATTGCCTGCCGTCTTGCGCCGCGCGTCCGCCGCTGCGCAAGAACGTGGCCTTCCACGCCTCGCCCGAAGCGGCGGAGGCCGCCGGTTTCCGTCCCTGCAAGCGCTGCAAGCCACGCGACTGGCAGGCTGAGCTTGGTCTCAGCAAGCCGGTGGCGCGCGCCTGCACGCTGTTCGACTCAGCCGATGCCGACAGCCCTCCTTCGCTGAGCGAAGTGGCGCGCAAGGTCGGCGTCTCGGCCAACACGCTCAGCAAGCGCTTCGTCGCGGAACTCGGTGTGACGCCGCGCGACTGGCTGGTGGCCAAGAAGCGCGAGCGCTTCCGCAAGGCCTTGCGTTCGGGCGAGTCGGTCGCCGGCGCCCTCTACGGCGCGGGCTACGGTTCGCCGAGCCGCGTCTACGAGAACAGCGACAAGGCGCTCGGCATGACACCCGCCACCTACGCCAAGGGCGGCGTTGGCGCGCATATCGACTTCACGACCGTGGAGTCCGACTATGGTCGCGTGCTGGTGGCGGCCACCCAGAAGGGTATTGCCGCGGTGTTCCTGGGCGACAGCGATCGCAGCCTGGAACGCGACCTCAAGGACGACTTCCCCGCCGCCGATATCCAGCGCAACGACCAGGCGCTGGCGCCGCGGGTGAAGGGCGTGCTGGCCCGCCTCTATGGCCGCAAGCCGTCGGCACTCGACGCGCCCGACGTGCCGCTCGATATCGTCGGCACCGCTTTCCAGTGGAAGGTCTGGAAGGCACTGACCGAGATCCCACCCGGTGAGACCCGCACCTACGGCGAGATCGCCCGGCGCATCGGCGAGCCGACGGCGGCCCGCGCGGTCGGCCGTGCCTGTGCGACCAACCAGGCGGCCGGCGTCATTCCATGTCACCGCGCCGTTGGCTCCAACGGCGCGCTCAACGGCTATCGCTGGGGCGTGGCCCGCAAGGAGCGCCTGCTCGCCGGCGAGCGCAAGCGCCGCGCCGCCTAGCTAGTTGCTGTTCTCGATGCGCGTGATGTCGTAGCGCTTGCCGTTGCGCGCGACGTCGAACCGGATCTTGTCGCCGGGCGTCAGCCCGGTGAGCAGGCTGCGATCCTCGACGTGGAAGATGAAGGTGCCGGGCTCGAGATAGAACCGCCCGACACCGCGATGGCTGACGGTGAGTCGGCCGTCCTTGGCGTCGACCGCGACGATCTTGCCGGCTGCCAACGGAAACTCTTCGACGGGCTGCAGGCGCCCAAGATCGGCGCTCGTAAGACCGCTTGGAGTCCGTGCGGCTGTGCAGGGCTTGGCCGCTATTCGCTGCGCGGCCCACACCCCTCCTGCGATGGTCGCAGACAAAATGACCAGCCACGAAACCAAGGCTATCCGTCGCATCGGCACTCTCCTCCAAACATGGGTGGGAGATCGAAACCGGGGCGCCGGATCGCAAGGTGCCGCCGCTCAACTTCCCGCGAGCAGCCGTGAGCTCATGCACGCACCGTGCGCCGACGCAGCAGGACGTAGAACGCGCCGCTGCCGCCGTGGCGCGGATGGGCGGCGCGCACGCCCGCCACCCGGGCCCGGTTGTCGGCGCGGTCGAGCCAGCCCAGGAATTCAGCCCGGATGCGGCCCCCGAGCACGCGCCCGCCCTCAAGGCGCAGGCCCTTGCCGGTGACGATGAGGACGATGCGCAGGCCTTGCTCGCTCGACCGGGCGAGGAACTCCGCCACCGCCCGATCGGCGGCACCGAGCGTCATGCCATGAAGGTCGAGCTTGCCCTCCGGTGAACGCTTGCCGCGCGCCAGGGCGCGGTCGATGTCGCGGTCGAAGGGAGCTTCGACGATCGTGCCCGCCTCCTCTTTTCTCCTCGCGGGCGGGACGGTGGGAGCGACGCGCGCCGGCTTGTGTTCTTCTCCGCTTCGGCGGAGCGCCGGGGCAGGCTTCGGTACCTTGCGTCCCTTGATCGGCCGCACGCCAGCCATTGCCGCCTTGAACAGATCGACGTCCTTGGCCATGGCGTTTCGTGTAGCCTTGGCCGTTGGCCGGGTCTACACAGCGCGCCATGGCCCAGCCACTTCCCTCCCAGCCCGATCCGGACCTGCAGAACGGCCTGCAGTTCCTGCGCGCCGGCATGTTCGACCGGGCCGAGCCGCTGTTCCGCTCGGCGCACGGCCGCTACGGCGACCGGCCCGAGATCCTGCACTACCTCGCGGTCTGCCTGTCGCAGCGCGGCGCGCTGGCCGACGCCGAGGCGCTGTGGCGCAAGGCGATCGCCCAGGATCCCAACGAGCCGATGCTGTCCTACAACCTCGGCCTGGTCGCCCGTCGCCAGGGCAAACTGGACGAGGCGGCCAAGCGCTTCCGCGACACCATCCGCCGCCAGCCTTTCCATATCGAGGCGCGGCTGGCGCTGGCTTCCCTGCATGTCGAGCAGAACCGCTTCACCGCCGCCGAACGCGAGCTCGCGGAAATCATCCAGAACGTCGAGAAGGCGATCGAGCAGCCCGAAGGCGAGAAGCTGAAGCCCCTGGCGGCGCGCTGCCGCAACATGCTGGGCCATGTCCTCTATCGTCTGGGCAATCATTCGACGGCGGTCGAGGTGCTCGACATGGCCATGGTCGATGCCGGCGATGACGTGCCGCGACAGGCCCAGATTCTGGGCGACCGGGCGCTGGCCCTGAGCGGGCTCGGCCATCACGAGCAGGCCGTCGCCGAGGCCGAGCGCGCGCTGGCGCTGATGCCGCAAAATCCCACGCTCAATCACGTGCTGGGCTTCGTCCTCTTCTTTGCCGGCCGCGTCTCCGATGCAATCCCGCCGATCCGCAATGCGCTGGCCATCGATCCGACGTTCATGCCGGCGCTCCGGACGCTGGCAATGGCTCAGAGCGCCGCCGGGCAAACCGACGAGGCGATCGACGCCCTGCAACGGGCGCTGCGCTACAATCCGCACGACCGTGACGCGCTGCTCAGGCTGTCGGTCCTGCATATCGAGGGCAATCGCCCCGCCGCAGCGGTCGACCTGCTCGAACCCCATCTCAGGGCCCAGCCCGACGACGTGCGTGCGCTGAACAATCTCGGCCTGGCGCTGCGCGGCCTAAAGCGCTTCGACGAGGCCCGCCGTGCTCTCAAGCGCGCGTCACGGCTGGCGACCGACGACCCCCTGGTGCTGACCAATCTCGGCAGCGTGCTGGTCGATCTCGGCCGCGCCGCCGAAGCGCGCTCCTTGCACGAGCATGCCCTGCGCGGTTTGCCGGACGATGCGCGGCTGCTCACCAACTACGGCATTTGCCTCGCCGCGCTGGGGGACAAGGACAAGGCGCGCGAGACGCTGGATGCAGCCCTTGCCGCCAATCCGAACAATGCCGAGGCGCTCGCCGCCCGCACCGGCCTTGATGCGACCGGCCTCGATGCATGAGTGAGGGCGCCGATCATCTGGCGGATGTCATGCGCCGCATCGCCGAGGCAGCGCGGGCAGCAGGGCGCGATCCGGCCGCTGTCACTCTGGTCGCTGTCTCCAAGACCCACGGCGCCGACAAGGTGCGCGAGTTGCTGGCCGCAGGTCATCGCGTGTTCGGCGAGAACCGCGTGCAGGAAGCCGAGGAGAAATTTCCCGCCCTGAAGGCGGAGTATCGCGATCTGCAGCTCCATCTGATCGGTCCCCTGCAGACCAACAAGGCGCGCGATGCTGTGGCCTTGTTCGACGTGATCGAATCGGTCGACCGTGAGCGACTGGCCGTCACCCTGGCCAAAGAGATGGCGAAGGCCGGTCGGCGGCCCGACTGCTTCATCCAGGTCAATACCGGCGAGGAGCCGCAGAAGGCCGGCGTGCTACCGGCCGAGCTCGATGCCTTCGTCACGGCCTGCCGCGACACCCACAAGCTGCCGGTGGTTGGGCTGATGTGCATTCCGCCGGTCGACGAGGAGCCGGCGCTGCATTTCGCGCTCTTGGTCAAAATGGCGGCGCGCAACGGCCTCAGCAAGGTGAGCATGGGCATGAGCGCCGACTACGAGATCGCGGTGCGGTTGGGCGCCACGCATGTCCGCGTCGGCAGCGCGCTCTTCGGGGCGCGCCACTAACGACATATGCCGGAGCTGCCCGAAGTCGAAACGGTCCGCCGCGGCCTGGTCCCTCACCTGGTCGGTCATCGCATTGTGCGGCTCATTCAACGCCGCCGCGATCTGCGGGTGCCGCTGCCGGCAAGTTCGCCCAGAAGGTCGAGGGGCGCACCGTGCAGGCCATCGACCGGCGGGCGAAGTATCTCCTGATCCGCCTCGACGACGGTCAGACCCTGATCACCCATCTCGGCATGTCCGGCCGCATGACCTTGCACGACGCCGCTGGCGCCGCCGAGCATCCCTTCCATCGCCATGACCACGTAGTACTCGAAACCGACGAAGGCTGGCAGGTTCGTTTCAACGACGCTCGACGGTTCGGCTTGATGCTCCTGATGCGGTCGGAAACCGTGCCAAGGCACAAGCTCTTCAAAGGTCTGGGACCCGAGCCCCTCGACGAGACCTTCGATGGCCCCGCCCTCGCCGCGCGTCTCAAGGGAAGACGAACGCCTATAAAAGCGGCACTGCTCGATCAGAAGACACTTGTAGGCATCGGCAATATCTACGCCTGCGAGGCGCTGTTTCTGTCCGGCATCTCGCCTCGGCGCTCGGCCCACACCGTGCAAGGCGAGCGGGCAGACCGGCTGGTAGCGGCGCTGCAACAGGTGCTGCTGCGCTCCATCGATGATGGCGGCTCGACTTTGCGCGACCACGTCCAGCCGGGCGGCGAACTCGGCTATTTCCAGACCCGTTTCAATGTCTATGACCGCGCCGGGGCTCCCTGCCCGACCCGCGACTGCGGCAAGATCGTCAAGCGGCTGGTCCAGTCCGGCCGTTCCACGTTCTATTGCGCGAACTGCCAGCGCTAGGAGGACCACGATGGCCTACGCGAACATCCAGACCGAAACCAAGGGACGCGTCGGCATCATCCGGCTCAACCGGCCGAAGGCGTTGAACGCCCTTTGCGCCGACCTGGTGCGTGAGTTGGGGCAGGCGCTCGATGCCTTCGAGGCCGATTCCGGCATCGGCTGCCTGGTGCTGACCGGCAGCGAGAAAGCCTTCGCGGCCGGCGCCGATATCAAGGAGATGAAAGAGAAGACCTACCAGGACGTCTTCCTTCAGGACTTCATCACCGTCGGTTGGGAGAAGGTGAGCCAGGTGCGCAAGCCGATCGTGGCGGCCGTGGCGGGCTATGCGCTGGGCGGCGGATGCGAGATGGCCATGATGTGCGACTTCATCATCGCCGCCGACAATGCCCGCTTCGGCCAGCCCGAGATCACGCTCGGCACCATCCCGGGCGCCGGCGGCACCCAACGCCTGCCGCGCTTCGTCGGCAAGTCCAAGGCGATGGACATGGTGCTGACAGGTCGCATGATGGACGCAAGCGAAGCCGAGCGCTGCGGGCTGGTGAGCCGGGTCGTCCCTTTGGCGCAACTTATGGACGAGGCGGTGGCGACGGCCGAGAAGATCGCCGGCATGTCGTTGCCCGCCACCATGGTCGCCAAGGAAGCGGTCAACCGAGCGTTCGAGACGACGCTCGCTGAAGGTGTGCGCTTCGAGCGCCGGACCTTCCACGCGACCTTCGCTTTCGAAGACCGCGCGGAGGGCATGAGCGCCTTCGCCGACAAGCGCAAACCGAACTGGAAACACCGCTAAAGCAGCGCTTTTTACCGGGGTTGACCCGCCCTGCTGCGGTTCGTATAAGCGCGCCCTCCCGAGGAACGAGGATTGAATGGCTACTCACAAGTCGGCCGAGAAGCGCGCCCGTCAGACCAAGCGGCGCACGGCTGTGAACGGCACCCGCCGCAGCCGGGTGCGTGGCTCGATCAAGAAGGTCGAGGAAGCGATCGCCGCCGGCGACAAGAAGGCGGCGCTCTCCGCGCTGCGCGCGGCTCAGCCGGACATCCAGCGCGGAGGCGCCAGCCGCGTGATCGCCAAGAACGCTGCCGCACGTCGCGTGTCGCGTCTCAATGCGCGCATCAAGGCGATGGCTTGACGCAACTTCGTCTTTCAGAGGATATGAACGCCGCTCGATCGAGCGGCGTTTTTGTTTTTTGCGACGCGACCAAAAAAATTTCCTGAAAATTTTTTGGCGTCGTTCGGATAAGAAGGCTTGGTTCGCAATTGGGCGAATTCCATACAATTCGGCTTTATCGCCATACACCGACGTGCGAGCGCTAGATGTTGAGCCACGTCATCGATAATGAGCGCAGCGAGCGCGCTAGGGAATCGAATCACGAGAGAAGTCAATCGAGTCGCGCAACGAGAAATCTGAATCACGTGCGGAGATGGGCGCGTGAAGCATTTGCGCTGCTTGAGGAGTTCTGTCTAAGAGTTCGATGCATCGCGACGGGGCGTGGGGCGCTGGATCGCGGGCCAAGGCGGAGATGGGGGGCTTCCTCTTCGCCGATAAGACCAACGAGGGAGAGAGCCGCAGCGTTCAACATCAGCGACGATCAAAGCAGCGTCCCTTCAACGACGCTCGATCGAAAATTTCCGTCGCCGGTGCTGTGCTGCATTTCATCCTCGGGTCTGTGGCTCGCCGCCCGTGCCCTGCTCGACAAATGAATGAAGCGGGGGCCATGTCCAACGACAACAAAATCGCCGGCACATATCAAGTGTCCCCCGCCGCCGGTTATACCGGCGACGTGGCGCCGGCGACGGCCTGGAAAATCCTGAGCGAGCGCAAGGATGCGGTGCTGATCGACGTGCGCACCCGCGCCGAATGGAACTATGTCGGCCTGCCCGACCTCGACTCGATCGCCAAAAAGCCGGCCCTGCTTGAATGGCAGGTGTTTCCGAGCATGCAGCCCAATCCGGAGTTCGTCGCGGCGCTTTCCGGCGCCGTCGCGAACAAGGACGCGCCGCTGCTCTTTCTGTGCAGGAGTGGAGCCCGATCGGCCGCGGCGGCGAAAGCCATGACCGCGGCCGGCTACAGTACGTGCATTAATGTGGCGGACGGCTTCGAGGGTCCGCTGGACGCGCAAGCCAAGCGCGGTTCGGCGGGTGGTTGGAAGGCAGCGGGACTTCCCTGGAGACAAACGTGAACAAAATCATATCTCCGACGTCGGGTAACGACGCAGCGTATAGTCAAAAGAGTATGGCGGGGGCCGAAATGGACGATGGGGGCCGGAAGGAACTGGAGACGCACTGGACGCGTGTCTGCGATCGGCTCCGCAAGGAAATCGGCGACAAGGCCTTCAAGACCTGGTTCGGCGAAGTCGAGCTCGGCGAGTTGAAGGCCGGCAAGCTCCGCCTTTATGCGCCCACCCGCTTCGTACGCGATTGGGTGAGCCGCCACTATGGCGACCGCGTGCTCGCCTACTGGCAGGCCGTGAATACCACCGTGTCGAGCGTCGAGGTCAACCTGGTGCCGCCGCCGGCACCGCGCCGGGCCAATGACATCATTGCCATGCCGCCGGTGCCCTCGCCGCAGAACAGCTACCAGCCACCCATGCCGCGGATGGGCCCCTCGATCGGCCGCGGCGTCGACGAGATCTTCCAGGGTCCCGAGGCGCGCTACACCTTCGCCAATTTCGTGGTCGGCAAGCCCAACGAGTTCGCCTATGCCGCGGCGCGCAATATCGCCGAGCAGGATCGGCCGCTGCCCGAACGCAACCCGCTCTACATTTTCGGCGGGGTGGGCCTCGGCAAGACCCATCTGATGCACGCCATCTGGCACTCCATCCGCGAGCGCGATCCCAAACAGCGCGTGCTTTATCTCACGGCCGAGAGCTTCGTGAACCGCTTCATCCAGGCGCTGCGGACCAAGAACACCAATCAGTTCAAGGAGTTGTTCCGTAACGTCGACGTGCTGATGGTGGACGACGTGCAGTTTATCTGCGGCAAGGAAGCGAGCCAGGACGAGTTCTTCTTCACCTTCAATTCGCTGGTCGAGCAGAACAAGCAGATCGTGCTCTCGTCGGAGAAGCCGCCCAGCGAGCTGCAGGACATCGAGGAGCGCATGCGCTCCCGGCTGGGTTCGGGTCTGGTGGCCGATATTCATTCGTCCACGTACGAACTCAGGCTGTCCATCCTGCAGACCAAGGCGGAAAACTCGCGGGTGCCCTTGCCGGTCGGCGTGCTGGAGTTCCTGGCGCACAAGATCAGCACCAACATCCGCGAACTCGAGGGGGCCTTGAACCGGGTGGTGGCCCACGGCCAGCTGATCGGCCGTGAGATCACGGTTGAGATGGCGCAGGATGTCCTGCACGACCTGCTGCGCCAGGCCGACCGCAAGGTCACGGTTGATGAGATCCAGCAGCGGGTCGCGGCGCACTACAACATCAAGCTCGCCGAGATGAGTTCACCCCGGCGCGCCCGCTCAGTGGCGCGGCCGCGGCAAGTGGCGATGTATCTCGCCAAGCAGCTCACGACGCTCAGCCTGCCACAGATCGGCAAGCGCTTCGGCAACCGCGACCACACCACGGTCATGCACGCCGTGCGCAAGATCGAGGAGCTCAAGGTCTCCGATCTATCGATTGCAGAGGACGTCGAGTTGCTCAAGCGACAGTTGCAGGGTTGAGCCACCGCCGAGGGGGACGTTGAACGGGGCCGGACAGGCCCCGTTTTTCGTCGGTAAATCAGGCCTTAAGAGCCTCAAATGGCGAGCGAAATTGCTTCCCGCAGTCGGCCCCTGTGCTATACTCCCCGACCGTTCCGCAATGGCCTTTTGAGGCCCGCGAAACGGGGTGTCTAAACCGCCTATTTCGGCCCCTCGTTACGGCGACCAAAACCATGAAACTGACAATCGAACGGGCAGCGCTTCTGAAGGCCCTGGCCCATGTCCAGAGCGTCGTCGAGCGGCGGAACACGATCCCAATTCTGTCCAACGTCTTGATCACCGCCCAAAAGGGCCGATTGAGCCTCGCCGCCACCGACATGGATCTTGCCATCACCGAGACGGTCGAGGCGACGGCCGCCAAGAGCGGCTCGACGACGGCGCCCGCCCATACGCTCTACGAGATCGTGCGCAAGCTGCCCGACGGCGCGCAGGTCGAGCTCGAGTCCTCGAGCGATGGCAACAGCCTCGCCGATCCGCGCCGGCCGCTCGCGCTTCACGCTGCAGTGCCTGCCGCCGGCCGACTTCCCGGCAATGAACGAGGGCGACCTGCCGCACCGCTTCCAGCTCCCGGCGACCGACCTCAAGGGCATCATCGACCGCACCCGCTTTGCCATCTCCAACGAGGAGACGCGCTACTACCTGAACGGCATCTATTTCCATGCCGCCAAGGCCGGCGGCACCGACGTGCTGCGCGGCGTCGCCACCGACGGCCATCGCCTGGCCCGCGTGGAAGTGCCGCTGCCCAAGGGCGCCGGCGACATCCCGGGCGTGATCGTGCCGCGCAAGACCGTGGGCGAGGTCCGCAAGCTTCTCGACGAGAGCGACGGCTCGGTCGACATCGAGCTCAGCGACACCCGCATCCGCTTCGCCAGTGGCAACGTGACCCTGGTCTCCAAGCTGATCGACGGCACCTTCCCCGACTATGAGCGGGTGATCCCGACCGGCAACGACAAGATTCTCAACGTGCCGTGCAAGGAATTCGCCCACGCCGTCGACCGCGTCTCGACCATTTCCACCGAGAAATCGCGCGCCATCAAGCTCGCGGTCGCCAAGGGCGTGGTCACACTTTCGGCCACCAGCCCGGATGCCGGCAGCGCCACCGAGGAGATCGAGGTCGAGTACAAGGCCGCGGCGTTGGAAATCGGCTTCAACTCGCGCTACCTGCTCGACATCACCGAGCAAATCACTGGCGCCGAGGCCCGTTTCCTGATGGCCGACGCGGGTTCGCCCACGCTGGTGCGCGACGGTGCCGACGAGAGCGCGCTCTACGTGCTCATGCCGATGCGGGTATGACGGCGCCGCCAATCAACGCTCTCGCCTGGTCTCCCGACGCCGTAACCGGTGCAGCGCCGGCGCATCTCGCCGTGCGCCAGCTGCGCCTGACCGATTTCCGCAACTACCGCCAGCTCCGGCTCGACTGCGACCTGGCGCCGGTGGTGCTGGTGGGCGCCAACGGCGCGGGCAAGACCAACCTCCTGGAAGCACTCTCCTTCCTGGTGCCGGGCCGCGGCCTGCGCCGGGCGCGACTGGACGAGGTTTGCCGCCGCACTCGCAGCGAGGAGCCGGATCCAAGCGCCTGGGCGGTTGCCGCCACGCTGGATACGCCCGATGGACGGCTCGCCATCGGCACCGGCCTGGAGCCCGCCAAAAGCGAGGCCAGCCTGCCGCGCCGCGTGGTGCGCATCGACGGCCGGCCGGCCGCCAGCCAGACCGCGCTCGGCCTGCATGTCGCAGCGGTGTGGCTGACGCCGCAGCTCGACCGCCTGTTCCTGGACGGGCCCGGCGAGCGCCGACGCTTCCTCGATCGGCTGGTCACCGCGCTCCATCCCGAGCATGCCGGCGACGTAGCGGCCTATGAGAATGCGCTGCGCCAGCGCGCCCGCCTGCTGGGCGAAGGCAATCGCGACCCGCATTGGTTCACTGCGCTCGAGGACACCATGGCCCGCCATGGCGTGGCGCTGGCGGCCAACCGGGCCGACACCGTGCAGCGCCTCGACGCAGCGGCGCGGCTGGGCGTCGGCCCCTTCCCGCGCGCCTCGCTCGCCATGGCGGGCGAGATCGACGGCTGGATCGCCTCGATGGCCGCCCTCGATGCCGAGGACCGTTTGCGCGCGGAACTGGCGGCCAGCCGCTTGCGCGACGCCGAGGCCGGTACCACATCCTGTGGACCGCATCGCAGCGATCTCGGCGTCCGGCATCTCGATCTCGATCTGCCGGCGGCCGAAGGCTCGACGGGCCAGCAAAAGGCGCTGCTGGTGTCGATCGCCTTGGCGCATGCACGGCTGGTTGCGCTGTCGCGGGGCCGGCCGCCCCTGCTGCTGCTGGACGAGATCGCGGCGCACCTCGATGCCGAGCGCCGGGCTGGCCTGTTCGACGAGGTGATGGCGCTGGGCGTGCAGAGCTGGATGACCGGCACCGACGCCGACCTCTTCAAGCCGCTCGCCGGCCGTGCGCAGGTTCTGCGCGTGGCCGACGGATCGATCGCGGCGAACTGAACCCTCTTTCGGGAACTAGAAGATGAGCGAGAACGGACAGAATCCCAATGGCAATGGCGCCGCCGGCAATGGTAACGGCGAGGATTACGACGCCGAATTCGATCAAGGTGCTGCGCGGCCTCGAAGCGGTGCGCAAGCGCCCCGGCATGTATATCGGCGACACCGACGACGGCACCGGCCTGCACCACATGGTCTACGAGATCGTCGACAATGCGATCGACGAGGCGCTGGCGGGCTATTGCGACCGCGTCGACGTGATCCTGCATGGCGACGGTTCGGTCACGGTGCGCGACAACGGCCGCGGCGTGCCGGTCGACATCCACAAGGAGGAGGGCATTTCCGCCGCCAACGTGATCTTCACCCAGCTCCATGCCGGCGGAAAATTCGACCAGAACTCCTACAAGGTCTCGGGTGGCCTGCACGGTGTGGGCGCTGCCGTGGTCAATGCGCTCAGCGAGCATCTCGACCTGCATATCTGGCGCAGCGGCAAGGAATATTTCATGCGCTTCCGCAACGGCGACGCCGAGAAGGACCTCGAGCTGGTCGGCGATGCGCCCGAAGGCAAGCGCGGCACCGAGGTGACTTTCCTGCCCTCGACCGACGTCTTCACCAAGACCGAATTCGACTTCGCGACGCTCGAGCACCGGCTGCGCGAGCTGGCCTTCCTGAATTCGGGCGTGCGCATCGTGCTGGGCGACGAGCGCGCCGCCGAGGCCAAGGTCAGCGAGCTGTTCTATGAAGGCGGCGTCGAGGCGTTCGCCAAGTATCTCGACCGCAACAAGCAGGTCCTGCACAACCCGCCGGTGTCGATCCGCGGCGAGAAGGACGGCATGACCGTCGAAGTCGCCATGCAGTGGAACGACAGCTATCACGAGACGATGCTGTGCTTCACCAACAACATCCCGCAGCGCGACGGCGGCACCCATCTGGCGGGCTTCCGCGGCGCGCTCACCCGGACGGTGAACAAATATGCCGACGAAAGCGGCATCTCCAAGAAGGAGAAGGTCTCGCTGACCGGCGACGACATGCGCGAGGGCCTGACCTGCGTGCTGTCGGTGAAGGTGCCCGATCCCAAGTTCTCCTCGCAGACCAAGGACAAGCTGGTCTCCTCCGAGGTCCGGCCGGTGGTCGAATCGGTGGTCGGCGAGAAATTCGGCCAGTGGCTCGAGGAGCATCCTTCGGAGGCGCGCAAGATCGTCACCAAGGTGGTGGAGGCCGCCGCCGCCCGCGAGGCCGCCCGCAAGGCGCGCGAGCTCACCCGCCGCAAGGGCGCGCTCGACGTCAGCTCACTGCCCGGCAAGCTCGCCGATTGCCAGGAGCGCGATCCGGCACTCTCCGAACTCTTCATCGTCGAGGGCGATTCGGCCGGCGGCTCGGCCAAGCAGGGCCGCAACCGCGCCAACCAGGCGATCCTGCCGCTGCGCGGCAAGATCCTGAACGTCGAGCGCGCGCGCTTCGACAAGATGCTGAGCTCGCAGGAGATCGGCACGCTGATCACCGCGCTGGGTACCGGCATCGGGGTCGACGACTTCGACCTCGCCAAGCTGCGCTACCACAAGATCATCATCATGACCGACGCGGACGTGGACGGCAGCCACATCCGCACCCTGCTGATGACGTTCTTCTATCGCCAGATGCGCACCCTCATCGACGGCGGCTACCTCTACATTGCCCAGCCGCCGCTGTTCAAAACCGCCAAAGGCAAGTCGGCGATCTATCTCAAGGACGAGCGCTCGCTCGACGATCACCTGATCGCCACCGGCCTGGAAGGCGCGACGCTGCGGCTGGGCGACGGCACCGTCCAGGCGAGCGACGATCTGCGCCGCACCGTCGACATCGCCCGCTCGGTCGCCAACCTGGTGAAGCCGCTGTCGCTGTCGCGCCGCGTCACCAGCCAGGCGGTGATCGAACAGGCGGCCATCGCAGGCGCCCTCAACCCGGAGATCCTCTCCGATGCCGAGCGCGCCACACAGACGGCGCACTACATCGCCCGCCGCCTCGATGCTGTCTGCCCGGCCCTGGAGCGCGGCTGGACCGGCGAGCCGACGCCCGATGGCGGCCTGGCCTTCACCCGCCGCCTGCGCGGCGTGCAGGAGCGCCATGTCATCGACGGGCCGCTGATCAAGAGCGCCGAGGCGCGCAAGCTCGATAGCCTCGCCCCGGAACTGCAGGCGGTCTACCAGCGACCCGGCGCGTTCGCGACCAAGGACAAGGAGACGCCGATCTCCTCGCCGACCGAACTGTTCGCGGCGGTGCTCGAGGCCGGCCGCAAAGGCGTCACGATCCAGCGTTACAAGGGCCTGGGCGAGATGAACCCCGACCAGCTCTGGGAGACCACGCTCGACCCGGAGGCGCGCACGCTCTTGCAGGTCAAGATCAACCATGCCGACGAGGCCGACGAGATCTTCTCCACCTTGATGGGAGACGTCGTCGAGCCGCGCCGCGACTTCATCCAGGACAATGCGCTGAAAGTCGCGAACCTCGATGTCTAGGGCGTTGGCGGCGTTTGTCGCGACGTTCTGCTGCATCGCCGCCGCTCTGGCCCAGGGAGGCACGGAGGGCGGCGCGGCGCCGCCGACCCATGCCGGCACCAAACTCAACTTCCCGCCGACGCTCGGAGGTGCCACGTTCGAGACCTCCACAAATCACGGCAATGCCGTGAGCTATCGCTACCTCGCCGGCAAGATCCAGATCACCGTGCAGATCTTCGACGGCGGACGGAGGGTGCCACCCGGCAGCAGCAATCCCGCGGTCATCTACGAGTTCAGCGGCGAGATGGCCGAAGCCGAGCAGCAGGCCCGGGGATCAGGTCTGACCGGTTTCGAGAAGCCCGCTGTGCCCGCGACCTGCAGCTATGGGGCGGTTGTCTTTCGCTGCACCGTCTACAGTGCGCATACGGGTAACGGCCGCGTTTATGGCAAGCTCCTGCTGACCGGCTATCACGACAATTTCGTCAAGATCGTCGCCGAATGGAATCTGGGCGAGAACGCGACCGTTGCCGACGCCGACAAGGCCTTGAGCGCCTTCATCCCGGCGCTGATGCACTGAGGCCAGCGCCCTAGAGCACCATCTGCGTCTGGGTGACGACCGCCACCAGCTTGCCCTCCGCGGTGGTGATGCGTGTCGTCCACACCATGGTGCGTCGCCCGCGATGGATCGGCGTGGTCTCGCCGATCACCGTGGCGCCGACCGGCGCCGGCCCGAGGAAATTCGTCTTGCTCTCGATCGTGGTCGTGCCCTTGCCCTCGGGCAGGTTGAGGACGGTGGCGGCCGCCCCCAGCGTGTCGGCGAAGGCCATCACGGCGCCGCCGTGCAGGATGTCGGGGCGCGTGCAGAGCTCGGGCCGAACCACCATCTCGGCCTTCACGCCGGTTTCGCTCGCCGCGATGTACTTCAGGCCCAGGACCTTGGCGAAGGGCAGCTGGCGGTCGTTGAGGAACTTCAGCTTGTCCATGGGGCCTCCCTCGGCAGGACACCCCTTCCTATCCGTCGCCCGTCCTTCCAGCAATTACGCATGAGGTAATCGGCGGACCCTCGTCCCGATGCTAGGTTTGCCGCCATGACAAACAGCACCGTCGCCACCCCTGTCGGCCAGCCCGACCTGTTCGGGCCCATGCTGCGCGCCTGGCGCCGCCGCCGCGGCGCCAGCCAGCTGGCGCTCGCCCTGCAATCGGGCGTGTCGCAGCGCCATGTCAGCTTCCTCGAATCGGGCCGCGCGCGGCCCAGTCGCGAGATGGTGGTCCAGCTCAGTTCCGCCCTCGACGTGCCGCTACGCCAGCGCAACGCCATGCTGCTGGCCGCCGGCTTCGCGCCGGTCTATCGCGAGAGCAACCTCGCGGCACCCGAGCTGGCGCCCGTGCGCCAGGCGATCGACCGCATGCTGAAGCAGCAGGAGCCCTATCCGGCGGTGGTGATCGATCGGCTATGGAACCTCCTCGAGGCCAACGAGGCCGCGGTCGCCTTCACGCTCTTCCTGCACGAAGGCCCGCCGCCCGCGCCGCCGCCCGGCAAGCAGCCCAACCTGCTGCGTTCGCTGCTCGACCCCAAGGGGCTGCGGCCCAAGATCGCCAACTGGGAAGAGGTGGCGCGCTACCTCGTCTCGACCACCTATGCCGAGATCCTGGCCGATGGCGGCGAGCCCAAGGCGCTCGCCTTCATCGAGGAGGTGATGGCCTATCCCGACGTGCCGGCCTCGTTCCGCAAGCTGCGCTTCGAGGAGCGGCCGCCGCCGGTGCTGACGCTCGACTACATCGTGGGCGGCAGGTCGCTGTCGGTGTTCACGACCATCGCCACGCTGGGCACGCCGCAGGACATCACCCTGCAGGAAGTCCGCATCGAGTGCTTCTTCCCGGCCGACGAGCGCAGCGACGCGCTGTTCAAGAGCCTGGCGGCGAAGAGCTAGGTTCCCGTTTGGCGTTGCCACGTTTTCCGCTTTTTTCCAGCGGGTGGAAAACGTCCGGTGCCGATGGCATAAGGGTTTGGGGCACTTTTTTCCATTTTCCGCCCCACCCCCCTTCATTTCCAACTTGACAGCTTTTCAGCCGAGATCGTCGACGTCGTTGCGCAGCTTCTGGCCGCCGCGGAAGCGGGCGAGGTTGTCGAGGAAGATCTCGAAGATCGCCTCGTTCTGGCCGAGCGAATGGCTGGCCGTATGCGGCGAGATCAGGACGTTCGGCATGTCCCAGAGCGGCGAAGCTGGATCGAGCGGCTCGCGCGCGAAGACGTCGAGATAGGCGCCGGCGAGCTTGCCGCTCGTGAGCGCGGCGATGACGTCCTTCTCGACCGCGATCTCGCCGCGCGAGACATTGATGAAATGCGAACCGGTGGGCATGGCAGTAAACACCGCCGCATTGGCGATACCGCGCGTCAGCGGCGACGCCGGACAGCACAGAATGAGCCAATCGGCCTTCGGCAAGACGTCGAGCAGGTCGCCATAGGCGACAGTGCGGTCGCATTCGGGCACCGGCTCGGCGCTGCGTCGCACGCCGATCGCGCTCATGCCCAGCATCTTGAGCAGCGTCGCGATGTTCCGGCCGATCGGACCCAGCCCCACGATGACCGCGCATTGGCCCTTGAGGTCGCGCGGCGAGCGGTCGCCCAGCCTGGGCTCCCAGGCATGCCGGCGCTGGGCGTCGGCCAGCAGGGGGAAGCGGCGGTTGATGGCAATCAGGGCGCCCAGCACGCTGTGCGAGACCGTCACCGCGGTGGCGCCCGAGGCGGTCGTGACCTTGACGCCGCGCCCGCGCAATTCGCGATAGATCGGCCGCTCGGCGCCAGCGGGATGGATTTGCAGCCATTTGAGCGTCGGCGATTTGCGGACAACGGCGTCGAAGCCCTGCAGCTCCGGAGTCGGATTGTTCGAGCTCGACTTGCCGGTGACTTCGCGGGTCATGAAGGCGATGTCGGCGTCGCTCGGGCCGTCGCTCACCCGCGCTTCCTCCGCCGTCAGGAATAAAAGACTTCCCTTCGGCACGGCGGCCTCAATTCGCGCACCCCAGGTGCGCAGGGCGAAGGCGGAGAGCAGAAGCTTGGTCGGTCGGGCCGGAGAGTCACTCATCCCCGCGCTTCTATCAGCGCCAGCAGGCCCTTCACAATATCGAGCGGCGGCGGCGGGCAGCCGCGAATATGCAGATCGACCGGCAGGATCTCGGCCAACGGGCCGACCACCGCAGGCGAGCCGGCAAAGACGCCGCAGTTTGCCGCGCAGTCGCCCAGGGCGACCACCCATTTGGGCGAAGGCGTGGCATTGTAGGTGCGCAGCAACGCCTCGCGCATGTTCCAGGTGACCGGGCCGGTGACCAGCAGCACGTCGGCGTGGCGCGGCGAGGCCACGAACTTCAGGCCGAAACGCTCGATGTCGTAGACCGGATTGTTGATGGCGTGGATTTCGAGCTCGCAGCCGTTGCAGGAGCCGGCATCGATCTCGCGGATGGAGAGCGAGCGCCCGAGCCGCCGGCGCGCCCGCTCGCTCGAGCGCCCGCAGCCACCTCTTCGAGCTCCGGCGTGCCGGGCTCGGGCGGCGCGCGTCGCCTTGCCCTTCAGCAGCGCGTCGCGCAGGAACGATCTCATAGGTCGTGCCCCGAGTAGGAGCAGTTGAACGATTTGTTGCAGAGCGGGAAGTCGGCCACGATGTTGCCCTCGATGGCGGCCTCGAGCAGCGGCCATTGGAACCAGCTCGCATCGCGCGCATGCACGCGGGCGAGCCGCCCATCGAGGCCAGGCGCACGCTCACGAACACATCGCCGCGGAACGCCTCGACCAGGGCCGCGCCCTCGCCCGCCGCGAGCGCCGGCGGCTCGCTGCGAACGGCGCCTGGCGAGAGCCGGTCGAGCAACTGGCCGACGATGCGAACGCTCTCATCGATCTCGTCCAAGCGAACCATCAGGCGGGCATCGACGTCGCCGGCCGTGCGCGTCCTGAGGTTGAAGTCTGCGCCATCGTAGGGCGCATAGGCGAAGGTCTTGCGCGCGTCGAAGGCGCGGCCCGATGCGCGGCCGACAAAGCCGCCAGCGGCGTACTGGCGGACCAGGGCCGGCGAAACAATGCCGGTGGTGACGGTGCGATCCTGGAGCGAGGGCATTGGTCGTAGACGCGCTGGATTTCGGCAGCGTCACCGCCAGGCGTCCCAACAGGCCGCGGACCCGGCCGATGCCGTCGCTCGACAGATCGGCGGCGACGCCGCCTGGAACGATGCAGTCCATCATCAGCCGATGACCGAAGCAGGCCTGCGACGTCGCCAGCACGTCCTCGCGCTGCAGCGCGCATTGGGCGTGGACGGCGATCACGCTGGCATCGTTGCAGATTGCGCCAACGTCGCTGATGTGGTGCGCCATGCGCTCCAACTCGGCCATGACGCCCCGCAACAAGATCGCCCGCGGCGGCACCGGCCAGCCGAGCGCCGCCTCGACGGCACGGGCATAGGCCCAGGCATAGGCGACGGTGCTGTCGCCCGACAGGCGGCCGGCCAGACGCGCACCGCCGCTCGATATCGGCGCCGGCGAAAAGCCCCTCGACGCCCTTGTGCACATAACCCAGCCGCTGCTCGAGCCGCACGACCGTCTCACCGTTGGCGGTGAAGCGGAAATGGCCGGGCTCGATGATGCCGGCATGGACCGGGCCAACCGGGATCTGGTGCAAGCCCTCGCCCTCGACCGGCAGGAACGCGTAGCGCTGCTCGCTCTCGCGTCCTGGCCAGCGGCCATGGTCGAGCCACGGCCGCGTGTCCGGCAGGCCAATGGGGTCGGTGCCGTAGAGATCGCGCATGGCGCGCTCGAGCCGAAGTGCCGGCGCGTGATGGCGGCCGACAGAGGGGTATGAACCGGCCTCGGCCTTGATGAAAACAACGGCGCGAACGCCGCGCCCGCCATCGCTGAGCGCCATGCGCATGAAATCGCCATCGGCCCAAAGGCGGCAAGGTCGTGCGCGCCGGCCGCGCAGCCTGCGGCCAACGCCTCCCAGGTCGCGGCATCGACGGCAAGCCGCACATATCCGTCGGGGCCGGCCGCTCTGCCCGCGACGAGGTCGGCCAGGGTCGTGCGGCGTGGTCATCCTAAAAGCTCCGCGGCGCGGCGAAACCAGCCTACGAGGATCGGCGGCAAATAGAGGCCGGCCGTCAGCACCAGCATCAAATGCAGCACCATCGGCACCGAAGACGCGTCTACCCGGTGCGCCGGACCGACAGGCTCGCCGAAAATCGTGTCCTGCAGGCGCAGCAGCAGGGCGCCGAAGCCGACCAACAAGCCAAAGGCGGGCAGAAGGGCAAGCCACGGCTGGCGGGCGAAGGTCGTGGTCAGGATCAGGAATTCGCTGGCGAACACGCCGAACGGCGGCAGCCCTGCGATGGCAAACACCGCGAGCGCGAAGGCGACGGCAAGCCGGGGATGGGTGACACTCAATCCCCTGATCTCGGCGAAGCGTTGCGTGCCCTTGGCCTGGGCGACGTGGCCCACGGCGAAGAAGATGCTCGACTTGGTAAGGCTATGCATCGCCATGTGCAGCAGCCCGGCGAAATTGGCGAGCGGCCCGCCCATGCCGAAGGCGAACACCATCAAGCCCATGTGCTCGATCGAGGAATAGGCGAAGAAGCGTTTGATGTCGCGGCGCTGGTAGAGCATGAACGCCGCGAAGATCAGCGACACCAGGCCCATGACGATCATGATCGGCCCGGGGTTGAGCGCTGCCGGCTGGCCGGCCACCAGCATCTTGAAACGCAGCAGCGCGTAGAGCGCCACGTTCAGCAGCAGGCCCGATAGCACCGCCGAGATCGGCGTCGGGCCCTCGGCATGGGCGTCGGGCAGCCAGGCGTGCAGGGGCGCGAGGCCGACCTTGGTGCCGTAGCCGATCAGCAGGAAGATGAAGGCGAGATCGAGGATCGCCGGATCCATGCGCACTGCCGCGGCCTGCAGCAGGCTCCAGGTCATCGACGGCAGCCCCTCGCCAAGGATGGGCTGGCCCGCGAGATAGATCAGGATGGTGCCGAAGAAAGCGAGCGAGATGCCGACACTCGCCAGGATGAAGTACTTCCAGGCCGCCTCGATCGCCTGCGGCGTGCGATAGAGGCCCACCATCACCACCGTGATCAGCGTGGCGAGCTCCAGCCCCACCCACATCAGCCCGATATTGTTGGCGATCAGGGCAAGGTTCATCGAGCCCATCATCGCCTGGAACATGGCGTGGTAGAACCGCACGAAGGTCGGCGACAGCCGGCCGGTCTCGATCTCGTGTCCGATATAGGAGGCGCTGAACAGCGCCGTGGTGAAGCCGACCAGGGTGTTGATCGCCACGAACACGACGTTGAACTCATCGACGATGGCGTAGTCGCCGATCAGCTGCCGGCCGACCAACAGCCACAGGCCGGCGGCGAAGGTGGCGGCCGACGCCGCCACGTTGCCGAGGGCGCCGACGCGATAGCCGGGCAGAGCCGCCAGAACGAGAGCCGAGCCGTAAGGCACCAGCACCACCGCTTGATAGGCCTCTATCACCGGCGATCTCCCCGCATGCGATCGAGCGCCTCGATATCGATCGTGTCGAAGCGCTCACGGATGCGGAAGACGAAGACCGCGAACACGAACAGCGAGATCAGCACCGAGAAGGCAACGCTGACCTCGACGACCAGCGGCATGCCCTGCGCCCCGGTGGCGGCGAGGATCAGGCCGTTCTCCATCGACATGAAGCCCACGACCTGGGTCACCGCATTGCGGCGCACGATCATCATCAGGAAGCCCAGCAGGACGATGGCGAGCGCCAGTGCGAGCTCATCGCGGGCAAGACCCGTCGTGCTCTGGGCCACCTTGACGACGAGGGCCTCCGACAGGCCGATCAACGCCAGCCCGACCATCAAGGCGACACCGACGCCCACCACCTTCTCGACCTCGCGGTGAATGCCCAGCCGTTCCACCGTGCGGCGTAGCGCCAGCGGAATGAGCACGCCCTTGAGGCTGAAGGCGATCGCCGCGGTGATGAACAGGTCCGGCCGGTTTTCCGACCAGGCGGCCCAGGCGACCGCCAGCGCCAGCGTGATCGACTGGGCGGCGAAGGCATTGAGCACGGCGGTTATGCGCTGCTGATAGAGGAGGGCAAAGCTTGCCACGAGCATGATGCCCGCCAACAGGTGTGAGATTTCGTAGGCGATTTTCACCCGACATCTCCGCCCGAGAGATAGGCCAGCAGAATGGCGATGAAGGCGAAGACGAACGCCACGCCGAGGAAATCGGGCAGGCGAAAGACCCGCATCTTGGCAATGCTGACCTCCCAGACGCCGAGCAGCGCCGCGCCCGCCAGCAGCTTGGCCGTCCAGGCCACCAGCCCGATCGCCCAGCCGCCCAGGCCGGCCGATGCCGGCGCCATGCCGAAGGGTGCGAACAGGCAGATCAGCAGCGACAGATAGAGCGTCAGCTTCAGCATGCTCGCGGCCTCGATCAGCGCGAGATGCCGCCCGGAATATTCCAGCACCATCGCTTCGTGGACCATGGTGAGCTCAAGATGCGTCACCGGATTGTCGACCGGGATGCGCGCATTCTCGGCCAAGGCCACGATGACCAGCGCGCCCAGCGACAGGGCAAGCGAGACCCGGACCGCCAGCGGCTCGGAGATGAAGAAATCCGCCACGCCCGGCAGACGCGTCGTGCCGGCGGCGATGGCCAGCGTCAGCACGATCAGCATCATGGCCGGCTCGGCGAGCGTGGCGATCATCATCTCGCGCGAGGAGCCGATGCCGCCGAAGCTCGTGCCGACATCCATGCCGGCCAGCGCCAGCAGGGCGCGCGCCGCGCCCAGCAGTGCGACCAGGGCCACGACATCGGCCGCCCAGTTGAACATCAGCCCCGAGGCGAAGGACGGCACCAGCGCCGCCGCCACCCAGGTCAGCGCGAAGATCAGGTAGGGCGCGGAACGGAACAGCCAGGACGCGCTTTCGGCCAGCACCGATTCCTTGCGCAGGAGCTTGGCGATATCGAGATAGCCCTGCAGCAACGGCGCGCCCTGCCGGCGCATCAGCCGCGCCTTGACGCGGCGCGTGACCCCGACCGCGAGCGGCGCCATCAACAGGACGAGGAACATCTGACCGCCCTGCGCCAGGAATTGCACGACGAGATCGCGGGTCATGTCGTCACCGCCGTGATGAACAACAGGATCACCAGGGCCGAGAACATCAGCACGAGGTAGCGCCGGATGGTCAGGAACTGCAGCACGTTGAGCCGCTCGGCCAGCCGCAAGATGGCGCGGCCGGGCGCGGCATAGAAGACGCGCCAGAGATGATCGACGAGGGTGACCTCGAAGCGCGCCGCGCCGAGATCGCCGGGCGGCGGCATGGTGACGGTCTCGTGCGCGGCGAAGGCGATCGCGCCGTACACCCGGCGCAGCGGCTGGGCGAAGCTCGACGCCGTGTATTGCGTGGCGGGCGAGGGGTCGGGGAAGCCGCAATCCCAGGCCGGGCCGCGCCGCGTTCTGCGCTCCGACAGGCGATGGACGACCACCAGGGTGACCAGCGAGGCGATGGCCACGAACAAGGCGATGATCGCCGCGTCATAGACGCTGCGCGCCGAATCGAAAGCGACCAGCGAGAACGGAGTCGGGCCCGAGCCGGGAGCCGGCAGGGCACCGGCGGTGAACGTCCGCACCAGCGGCGCAATGACCGCGGCCAACGGTGCGCCAAGGAGGCCGCCCAGGATGCAGAGCAGCGCCAGGGCGCCCATGGCGATTTGCTGCGAGAGCGGCACGTCATGGGCGCGGGCCGCCTCGACGGCTGCGCGGGCGGCCGAGAAACGCCGTGCCGTAGACCCGCACGAAGCAGGCCGCGGCGAGAGCGGCCGCCAGCGCCAGCATGGCGCCGATCGCCGGCACCGCGAAACGCAGCGAGGCCTGCGGCAGCATGGGTCCGGCCAGCACCGATTGGAACAGCAGCCATTCGGAGACGAAGCCGTTGAGCGGCGGCAGCGCCGAGATCGCCAGCGCCCCCACCAGGAAGAAGATCGCGGTGCGCGGCATGGTGCGGATCAGGCCGCCCAATCCATCCAGGTCGCGCCGCCCGGTGGCGTGCAGCACCGCGCCGGCCCCCAGAAACAGCAGCGACTTGAACCAGGAATGGTTCAGCACATGCAGCAACGCCGCCGTCAGCGCCACTGCGGCGCCCTGGGAAAAGCCATTGGCGCGGAACGCGAGCGCCAGCCCCAGCGCCACGAAGATGACGCCGACATTCTCGATCGTCGAATAGGCGAGCACGCGCTTGAGGTCGCGGTCGAGCACGGCATAGAGCAGGCCGAGCACGGCCGTGATCGCGCCCAGCATGATCGGCGGCAAGGCCCACCACCAAGCGGGAGGGCCCAAGAGATCGAAGGCGATGCGCACAAAGCCGTAGATCGCCACCTTGGTCATGACGCCGCTCATCAGCGCCGAGACGTGGCTCGGCGCCGCGGGATGGGCGAGCGGCAACCAGGCGTGCAAGGGAACGAGCCCACCCTTGGAGCCGCAGCCGACCAGCGCCGCGGCAAGGACAAGGGCCACGACGGCCGGCTGGGGAATATGCCCGCGGATGGTGTCGAAGGCATAGCCGCCGGCCGGACCGGCGAGGCCGCCAAAAGCGAACAACAAGGCCGTGGTGCCGATCGCCGCCATCACGAGATAGAGGTGGCTCGCGCGCCGGCTTTCCGGGTCGGTGTGGCGGGCCACCACCAGCGCCCAGGAGCTCAGCGACATCAGCTCCCAGGCGAACAGAAAACCGTAGGCATCGTCGGCCAGCAGCACGAGGTTCATCGCTGCCGCGAAGATCGGAAACAGCGGCTCGACGCGCTGCGTGAGTTCCTTGTCGCGGTCGAAACCGAGGCCATAGACTGCCGCCGCCAGCACGCCGCCATTGATCACGACGCCAAAGAATGCCGACAGCGAGTCGAGCCGCAGACGCAGCCCGATGGTCGGAAGGCCGATCGGCAAGCTGCCGGTCAGGGTATCGCCGGTCAGCAGCATCTGCAGATCGGCCGCGCCCAAGACCAGCGCGGCCAGGATGGTGAGCGGATAGACCAGGATCAGCGCAGCGCGCGTCAGCGTCGCCAGACCCGCAGCAACAGCCAGTGCCCCTAAAGCGGCCCCCAACGCATAGAGTACAGGCACGACTGGCTTGGCCTTTCGACGTTTGAGTTAATATTACTATTTTTTTGTGTCTAATTGGTTCGAGTCTAGCAAAACATCGCCAACGCTCAGAAGTCTAAAACACCCTGGCGCGAACCCGATCCATGATCTGGATCATTCCTTCCTGTCTCCCTCGCGCGACGAGAGCGCCTTGACGCGCTCGGCGGCCGCGCCGAAATCGGGCGGTGTGTCGGCGCGGCACGGCAACGGCCAGCGCGGATTGGGATCGTCGATGAACTCGTCGCGCAGGCGCGCCGCACAGGGATCCTGGCTCGACACGCCATGCCCCAGCGCGCGGAAGATGACATGTCGCGACTCCGGCAGCTTGCGCGCCGCTTCACGCCCCCAGGAAGACGGCGTCAGCCAATCGTAGCCGCCGCTCAGCAGCAGGGTGGGGATCGGCGCCGTCACCGCCTGGCGCTCGGCCGGCGGCGCCGTCGGCACGCGCCACACCGGGCAATAGGCCGGCAGCTTGCTGAGCACCGCGGTGAGCCCATAGACGCCACCGGCCTGGATCGCCAGCTCGCGCGCCGTCTGGTCGACCGCGGCCCAGGTCTCGCGGCATTCGATGGTGTTGAACAGCCCGCCGAACTGCTGCGCGTTCTGCTCCAGGAGCCCGCCATCGTCGTTCTCGAGATCCTCGGCGAACTGCTTGATCAGTCGCTTGTCGCCGCGCCTGAGCGCCGTCACCGCTTCGGGCACCAGCGCCGCCTCGCCCTCGCGCATCATGTGCAGCAGCACCAGCAGGAGCTTGGTGCCGTCGAGCTTGACCCGCTGCTGGCTGTCGTCGAGCTGCAGCACCAGATCGATCGGCGTGCGGTCGGCCTGCTCGAGTGCCGCCTTCACGTTGGCGGCGAGGTCGGGATTGCGCTCGCGGCAGAGCTTGTCCGAGGCGCAATCGGCGAACAGCTGCTCGAAGTCATTGCGCACGATCTCCGGCTCGTTCTGCTCGCCGTTAACCTGAGGCGGGTAGACGCCGTCCAGCACCGCCGAACGCACGATGTTGGGATGGCGCCGCATGGTCTCGAGCGCCCAGCGGGTGCCGTAGGAGATGCCGTAGAGATTGACCTTGCCGAGCCCCAGCGCCTTCACGAGGTCGGCCACATCGTCGGCCAGGGCCGGCGTGCCGTACTGGGCGAGATCGATCTTGCGCCGGTCGAGGTCGGCGCGGCAGCGCAGCAGGATGTCGCGCTCCTGCGGCTCGGTGATGGCGCGGCGCTTGGCCCGCGCCGGCTCCGAGGTGCGCGGCTCGAAGCAGTCGAGGTTGGGTGTCGAGCCGCCGGCGCCGCGCTCGCTGATGATGATCACGTCGCGGCGGCGGCGAATGGTGGCGGTGTCATTCCACCAGTCGCCCTCGGCCAGCGGATCGGCGCCGGCGGTGGAGGCGATCAGCGGCGCATCGCCCGGGCCGCCGGCGAGATAGATCACCGGATCGGCCGCGATCGGCCGCTTGGCCTTGAGGATGGCGACCTTCAAATGCACGTCGCGGCTGTTCTGCCCCAGCGCGCGGTCCTCCGGTACGATCAGGGTGTAGCACTCGATCTTGTCGCCGCGCGGCGGCTTGAACACGCAGCGCTCGCGCTCCAGCCGCGGCGCGGCGAACGCGGTGCCTGCCAAAAGCAGCAGGAAAACTGCCAGGCCAGCGCGAAAACCCAGTCGCATCGGTCCTTTGTGCCACATCGCAGCTTGGGAGGGCATGAAGTAATTCTATGCATGACGGCGCCGCTGACGCCCTAGATTGAGGCATGACCTCTCGCTCCTACTGGACCGCCGTATGGTGCGGTTTCTTCGTGCTCACCATTGGCCTGGGCGTGCGCCAAAGCTTCGGCATTTTCCTCAAGCCCGTCTCGGCCGAACTGCATGTCGGTCGCGAACTGTTCTCCTTCGGCACTGCCGTCTCGATGCTCTTGATGGGGGCCGTCGCCCCCTTCGCGGGCAGGCTGTGCGACCGCTTCGGGTCGGCCATCACCATCGCCGGCGGCGCCGCCGTTTATGTGCTGGGCATGATCGTCACGGCCACCATGCACAATGGCGCCATGCTGATCCTGGGCAACGTCCTGGTCGGCGTCGGCCTGTCGGCCGCCTCCTTCGGCCCGGTGCTGGGCGTGATCCTGCGCGTGGCGCCGCCCGCCAAGGCGGCGCTGGCCGTCGGCATCTGCTCGGCCGGCGGCTCGTTCGGCCAGTTCTTCATCGTGCCGCTGGCCTCGGTGCTGCAGAACTATTTCGGCGACTGGCGGCCGACCATGTGGGCGCTGACCGCGCTCGCCGTGCTGATGATGCTGTTGCCGATCGGGCTGAACGACAGTCAACAGATTGCGGCCGCCCGCAAGGCCCGCGGTGGTGCGCAGACCTCGCGCGAGGCGCTGGGCGAGGCGTTCAGCCAGCGCAGCTACGTGCTGCTGGTGATCGGCTATTTCGTCTGCGGCTTCCATGTCGCCTTCGTCGGCGGCCATCTGCCGGCCTATATCTCCGACAAGGGCATCGGGCTCTCGCTGTTCGGCCTCAGGCTTTCTCCGGTCGAGCTGGGCGGCTGGAGCATCGGCATGGTCGGGTTGTTCAACATCGCGGGCTCCATCCTGTGGAGCTCGATGGGCGGCGCGCTTCCAGCGCAAGAACCTGCTCGCCCTGCTCTATTTGTTGCGCTCGCTGGTGTTCCTGGGCTTCGTCCTGGCGCCGCTATCGGCAGCCTCGGTGCTGATTTTCGCGGCCGCGCTCGGCTTCCTGTGGCTGGGCACCGTGCCGCTCACCACCTCGCTGGTCGGCGTCATCTTCGGGCCGGTGCACCTCACCATGCTGAACGGCTTCGTCTTCTTCGGCCACCAGGTCGGCAGCTTCTTCGGCGGCTGGGGCGGCGGCAAGCTGTTCGACCTGCAGGGCAATTACGACATGATGTGGTGGATCTCGATCGCACTCGGCGTGATCGCCGCCCTGCTGCACTGGCCGATCGTCGAGAAGCCAGTGGCTCGGCCGCAGTTCGCCGCGCAGCCCGCATGACCCCCGCTCATGATGGGCGGCTGGCGCCCTCTGCTCGTGGGGCACCGCCGCTTTGGTCGTGGCGGTGATCGCCGTGACCTTCGTGCTGTGGGGCACCAACGGCCCGGCCTACCTCGTCGACCTGATCGCCGCCTACTGTCTCTAAGGAGCAAGCCGTTGCCGCGGCGCAAGGCGGCTTGCGAGTTCGCTGGGGGGGGGGGTAGCGCACTAGCGGAAAGTGCGGAAAGTCCTTCGCCAGGTCTGCGAAGATTGGGTAGTTACCGCGTGGTACTCTTAAAACGGAAAAATATGGGACCCGTCCCGATCTCGGTCGCGAAGGCGGGCTAAATCGAAACGCTGGGCATCCGCTACGCTCCCAAAACACTCGATCTCGACGCCTCCGAATTTACCCGGCAGGGCGTTGGTCTCTACTTGGTCATTAGAAGTTCGGGTAAAAGGCGGCAACTAAGCGAGCAACGAGTGCTACAGCACGAACTTGCTGAGATCCGCGTTCTTGGCGAGCGCGCTCACGTGCTCGCGGACATAGGCGGCATCGATCACGACCTTTGTGCCGGGCTTGTCCGAGGCGCCGAAGCTGATCTCTTCGAGCAGCTTCTCCATGACGGTGTGCAGCCGGCGCGCGCCGATATTCTCGACCGCCTCGTTGATCTCGGCCGACAGCCGCGCCAGCTCGTCGATCGCGTCGTCCTTGAACTCGAGCTCGACCTTCTCGGTCGCCAGCAGCGCCTTGTACTGCTTGACCAGGCTCGCCTCCGGCTCGGTCAGGATGCGCCGGAAGTCGTCCTGGTTGAGCGACGCCAGGCTGACGCGGATCGGCAGGCGGCCCTGCAGTTCGGGCAGCATGTCCGACGGCTTGGCGAGATGGAACGCGCCCGAGCAGATGAACAGCACGTGGTCGGTCTTCACCGGCCCGTGCTTGGTGTTCACCGTCGTGCCCTCGATCAGGGGCAGGAGATCGCGCTGCACGCCCTCGCGGCTCACGTCGCCGCCGCCGCGGAACTCCGAGCGCGCGGTGATCTTGTCGATCTCGTCGATGAACACGATGCCGTTCTGCTCGACCGCGTCGCGCGCCTCGCGCACCGCCTTCTCCTGGTCCAGGAGCTTGTCGCTCTCCTCGCGCATCAGCGTCTCGTGGCTCTCGGCCACCGTCATCTTGCGCTTCTTGGTGCGCCCGCCGAACGCCTTGCCCAGCATGTCGCCGATATTGATCATGCCGACCGACGCGCCGGGCTGGCCCGGCACCTCGAACTGCATGGGCCCGCCTGAATCGGCGACCTCGACCTCGATCTCGCGGTCGTTCAGCTCTCCGTCGCGCAGCTTGTGGCGGAAGCGCAGCCGCGTCTCCTCGCTGGCACCGGACCCGCACAGCGCGTCGAGCACGCGGTTCTCGGCCGCCAGCTCGGCCTTGGCGCGCACGTCCTTGCGCAGGCGCTCCTTGGTCATGTCGAGGGCGGCCTCCATCAGGTCGCGCGCGATCTGCTCGACGTCGCGGCCGACATAGCCGACCTCGGTGAACTTGGTCGCCTCGACCTTGAGGAATGGCGCGTTGGCGAGCTTGGCAAGCCGCCGCGCGATCTCGGTCTTGCCGCAGCCGGTCGGGCCGATCATCAGGATGTTCTTGGGAAGAACCTCCTCGCGCAGGTCCTCGGGCAGCTGCAGGCGCCGCCAGCGGTTGCGCAGCGCGATCGCCACGGCGCGCTTGGCGTCCTGCTGGCCGACGATGTGCTTGTCGAGCTCGGAAACGATCTCGCGAGGGGAAAAGTCGTTGCCCATTACACTACTCAGAGCTTCTCGATGACGAGGTTGTGGTTGGTGTAGACGCAGATGTCGGCGGCAATGTCCATCGCCTTGCGGGCGATCGCCTCGGCGTCGAGACCGTCGATGTCGATCAGGGCGCGCGCCGCCGCCAACGCATAGTTGCCGCCGGAACCGATGGCGATGATGCCGCCTTCCGGCTCCAGCACGTCGCCCGAGCCCGACAGCAACAGCGACACGTCCTTGTCGGCCACCGCCATCATGGCCTCTAGGCGGCGCAGATAGCGGTCGGTGCGCCAGTCCTTGGCGAGTTCGATGCAGGCGCGCAAGAGCTGACCCGGATGGCGCTCAAGCTTTGCTTCGAGCCGTTCGAACAGCGTGAAGGCATCGGCCGTCGAGCCCGCGAAGCCGCCGACGATGGCGCCATTGCCCAGCCGTCGTACTTTCTTCGCGTTGGCCTTGACGATGGTCTGGCCCATCGAGACCTGGCCGTCGCCCGCCATCACCACCTGGCCGCCTTTGCGGACAGACAGGATGGTCGTGGCGTGCCAGCCGGGCAGGGAAGCGTCGGATTGTGGGGGCATGGGCGCCTAAATAGTCATTGTTTGACGTAAATCAATGCCAGTCCTTTGGCGCAACGCTCCGCTACGCCCATGGCCTCTGAACCCCTGCACGACATCGCCCATCTCGGCAGCGTCGAACTCTTTACGCCGACGCCCGATCGGAGCCTGTGGTACTTCCGCGATCTGCTCGGCATGACTGTCGTGCATGCTGCCGGGCCCAGCGTCTACCTGCGCGGTTACGGCGATTACGCCGAAAGCACGCTGAAGCTCACGGAAGCCCGGGCGCCGGGTGTCGGTTGCGTGGCCTGGCGGGCGACCAGCCCAGCCGCCCTGGAGCGACGGGCGGTGGCGATCGAAGCGACGGGACTGGCCGTCGGCTGGAGCAACGGCGACTTTGGACGGGGCCGTTCCTATCGCTTTCGCGATCCCGACGGCCACTTGATGGAAATCTACTACGAGGAACAGAAGTACCAGGCGCCCGCCGCGCAGCGCTCGAGCCTGAAGAACCAACCACAGAAATACGAGGGTCGTGGCGTCGGCGTGCGGCGCAGCGATCATCTCGCACTGCTGGCGTCGGACGTGCCGGCCAACCGCCGTTTCGCCACCGATCTGCTGGGCTTCCAGCTGCGCGAGCAGGTCGTGTTCGACCACGGCAAGACGGAGCTTGGCTCCTGGATGAGCCCGACCGCCATTCATCACCAGCTCGCCTACGTCCTCGACGTGAAAGGAGGGCACGGGCGGCTGCACCATTTTTCGCTGTGGGTCGACAATCGCGAGGACGTGCTGCGCGCCGCCGACATCCTGAGCGAGAACGGGATCTTCATCGAAGCCGGTCCTGCCAAGCACAACAACTCGCAGGGTTTCTATCTCTACTCGTACGAGCCGGGTGGCAACCGGATCGAGATCTATTCCGGCAGTTACCTGGTGCTCGCCCCCGACTGGCAACCCGTGACCTGGGATGAGGCCGAGCGCGGCACGGGGACGTACTGGGGTGGCGTGTTGCCCGACAGCTTCATCCAATATGCTACACCCGATATCGAAAGTGGCGAGCGGCCAATCGAAACGCCGAAATTGCCAGTATTCTTTTGACGGTGTTCCTCTGAACGCTCGACCGGCTAATCTCGCCGGATGAGCGAGCAAACCCCCGTCATCGTCATCGGCGCCGGCATCGTCGGCACCGCCACCGCTCGAGCCCTGCAACGCGCCGGCCACATCGTCACGCTTATCGACAGCGATGAGCCGGGCCGCGCGACCTCCTACGGCAATGCCGGCTTCATCGCCATCGACCACGTCCTGCCGCTCGCGCGGCCATCGACCCTGAAACGCGTGCCGCAGATGCTGATGGACCGCAGCGGGCCGCTCACCTTGCATCCGCCCAGCATCCCCTGGCTGCTGCCCTGGATGGCGCGCTTTGCGCTGGCCGCCTATAGCGCGGCCGAGGTCAGGAAGGGCGTCAATTCCTTTGGGGCCCTGATGGCCGAGGCCAACATCGCCTGGAAGGCCGAGATCCAGGCCTCCGGATTGGGCGAGCTCTTCCTCAGCAATGGGGCGCTCTACGTCTATGAGAGCGAGGAATCCTTCGCCGCCGGCGCCGAGGAGCGCGAACTGCAGAAGGCCAAGGGTACGGTGTTCGAGATTGTCGACGGCGCCCGAGCGCGCGAGCTGGCGCCGGGCCTCTCGAGTCACATCGTGCGCGGCGTCTACTACCCGCATGGCATGCACACCATCAATCCCTACAAGGTGGTCGCCACGCTCGCCGAACGCTTCGCCTCCGAAGGCGGCACCGTTCTCCGCGGTCGCGTGCGCGGCTTCGGGCGCGAGGGCAACCAGGTCACGTCGGTGACGCTCACCGACTCCGAGTTACCGGCGAAGGCCGTTGTAGTCGCCGCTGGCCGGGCTTCGGGCGAGCTGACCCGTCTCCTGGGCTTCAACGCGCCGCTGGTCGCCGAGCGCGGCTATCACGTCATGCTCGCGCCCGACAATGTGCGCTTCGATCTGCCGGTGAGCCCGGCCGGCCGCGGCTTTTTCGTCACGCCCATGCAGGAAGGGCTGAGACTCGCCGGCACCGTCGAGCTGGCCGCCCCGCATCAGCCGCCGTCGTGGCATCGCGCCGACCTCCTGGTGAGGCATCTCAAGGACATCTTCCCCGGCGTCGGCGGCGAGGAGCGCAGCCGCTGGATCGGCGAGCGGCCGACCCTGCCCGACTTCCGTCCGGCCATCGGACGCGCGCCGCGTCTGGCCAACGTCTATTGCGGCTACGGCCATCAGCATGTCGGCCTGACGCTCGCTACTGCGACCGGCCGGCTCATCGTTCGCCTGATGGAAGGCGAGGAGCTGCCTGAAGCTCTCACAGCCTGTGATCCGGGACGTTTCGGCTGAGTGTCGCCTCGTTGCGCGCGCCGGCCGACGGGTCTAGCGTTCGAGGTCTGTGACCTCGGAGGCGAGCATGAGTTCTCATCGCAGTCCCTCAGAAGTACGCGCATCTCTCAAGCATCCCATCATCGACGGCGACGGCCACTGGGTCGAGTACAACCCGGTGTTCGCCGAGCGCATGCGCAAGGTGGCGGGCGACAAGGCCGCCGACGGCTTCCTCGCTTCCCAGCGGCGCATTCCCGACGCGCTCAAGCTCTCGATTGACGAGCGCAAGCAGCGCGGCATCGCCATGGAAGGCTACTGGACGCGGCAATCGACCAACACGCGCGATCGCGCGACGGCGATGATGCCGCGCATGCTCTACGACCGGCTCGACGAGCTCGGCATCGATTTCGGCATCATCTACCCGACCGCCGGCTTGAGCGTGCCGCGCATCGCCGACGACGAGACCCGGCGCGCCGTGTGCCGCGGCTTCAACCTCGTCACCGCCGAATACTTCGGCAAGCTCAGCGACCGTCTGACGCCCGCCGCGGTGATCCCGATGTTCACGCCCGAGGAGGCGATCGCCGAGCTCGAGTTCTGCGTCAAGCAACTCGGCGCCAAGGTCGCCATGTTCGGCAATGCCGCCCGCCGCATGGCAAAGGCCAAGGACGTCGATCCCGACCTGACCCGCCACACCGTGACCTACGAGCGGTTCGGCATCGACAGCGACTACGACTACGACCCGGTCTGGCAGAAGTGCCGCGAGCTGGGCGTTGCGCCGACCTTCCATGCCGGCGGGCGCGGCTTCGGGCTGCGCAACTCACCCAGCAACTTCACCTACAACCACATCGGCCACTTCGCCGCCGCGGGCCACGCCATCGCCAAGGGCCTGTTCCTGGGCGGCGTGACCAGGCGCTTCCCCGACCTCAACTTCGCCTTCCTCGAGGGCGGCGTGGGCTGGGGCTGCCAGCTGTTCGCCGACCTGATCGAGCATTGGGAGCGGCGCGGCGCCAAGGGTATCGCCTACATGGATCCCAAGAAGCTCGACCGCACGCTGCTCAAGAGCCTGGTCGACAAGTACGGCGATGGCGACATGATCGCCGAGCTCGCCAGGCGCGACGGCTGGCCCAGCAAGGAGGAGGACGAGCCGACCGGCGGCGTGGCCGTGCTCGACGACTTCGCCGCCTGCAAGATCAGCCAGAAGCAGGACTGGGTCGACCTCTACGCCAGGCCCTACTACTTCGGCTGCGAGGCCGACGACCGCATGAACGTGACGGCGTTCGGCAAGGCCAACCCGTTCGGCGCCAAGATCAACGCCATCTTCAGCTCCGACATCGGCCATTTCGACGTGCCGGACATGCTGAGCCCGGTGCCCGAAGCCTACGAGCTGGTCGAGGACGAGCTGATCACCGCCGACGACTTCCGCGACTTCACCTTCGCCAATGCCGTGCGCCTCTGGGGCACGCAGAACCCGCGCTTCTTCGAAGGCACGCGGGTGGCGAAGGAGGCGGCGGCATTGCTGAACGCGGCTGCAGCCCCCGTCCGAGCTGCGGCCGCCGAGTAGCTACGCGCCGTACTGCAGCAACGTCTCGCCGTTGGCCTTGAGCCAGGCCTGCGGCGGCTCGATCGGACCCTCGCACAGCGCTCGCGCCAGCGCCCAGAAGCGGGGGCCGTGGTTCATGTGCACGAGATGGGCGACCTCGTGCGCCACCAGGTAATCCAGCACCTCGGCCGGCGCGAACACCAGCCGCCAGGAAAACGACATGCCGCCGTCAGGGCCGCAGCTTCCCCAGCGCGAGCGGCTGTCGCGCACCGTGATGCGCGTCACCTTCCGTTCGACGCGCGCCGCCTTGGCATGGACCAGGGGCGGCAGGCGCCGGCGCATCTCGGCCATCAGCCAGTCGCGCAGCCGGCGCGGCAGATGCTCGGATCGGCCGGCGATATGGATCTCCGCACCCTCAACCCATACCGCGCCACGCGAGTCAGGGCGATGGCGGATGCGGTGCGGCACGCCGAACAGTGGCAGCTCCGCGCCATCGACGAATGGCCGGCGCGCCGGCAGCCGTTTCAGCCGGGCGGCGATCCAGCCGGCTTGCGCCTCGGCAAAACCCACGGCCGTCCTGCGCGCCATGCGCATCGGCGCCGTGAGCACGATGCGCCGCTGCGCAGGATCGACCCGCAGCGACGCCCGCCGTGCGCGGGCGCTGCGCACGAACGTTACCGGCAGACTGGCGCCGGCATGGTCGATGGCGAGCTGTTCCGGCTCCGGAACGGACTTGGGAAAAAGCGGTCGAACAGCTGACGGGCTGGCATGTTTGCTGCTCGAATCCTATCGTGGACGGCGGGGAAGTCGAAGGGGGATGACATGAGTGTTGCGTCGAGTATTTGCGGCGCTGGCGCTGGCGGCATCGATGCTGCTGGCCGGCGCGCCGGGCCAGGCGCAATCGGGCCCGCAATCGGTGCTGCGCGTGGCGCCCGAGACCCTGTCCCGCATCCTCGATCCGCATTTCACCACCTCCTTCACCACGCGCGACTTCGGCTACCTGGTCTTCGACACCCTGTTCGCGGTCGACGATCATTTCGAGCCGCAGCCGCAGATGGTCGAGAGCTACAAGCTGAGCGACGACAAGCTCACCTAGACCTTCGTGCTGCGGCCGGGCCTGAAGTGGCACGACGGCCAGCCGGTGACCGCGGCGGACTGCGTCGCCTCGATCAGGCGCTGGGCCTCGCGCGACAGCATGGGCCAGACGCTGACCAAGTTCATCGCCAGCCTCGACGCCGCCGACGCCGGCACGATCAAGCTCGTGCTGAAGGAACCCTACGGGCTGGTGCTGGACAGCCTCGCCAAGGTGGGCGCGCCGGTGCCCTTCATGATGCCCGAGCGGATCGCCAAGACGCCGGGCAGCGAGCAGGTGAAGGAGATCATCGGCTCCGGCCCCTACAGGTTCCGCGCCGACCTGCACGAACCCGGCGTGAAGATCGTCCTGGAGAAGTTCGCCGACTACAAGCCGCGCAGCGAGCCGCCGGTCTGGGCTTCGGGCGGCAAGCTCGCCAAGATCGACCGCGTCGAGATGGTCAGCATGCCAGATGCCCAGACCCAGGTGAGCGCGCTGATCAAGGGCGAAGTCGATTATCTCGAGCGCGTGCCGGCCGACCTGCTGCCGCTGTTCGACGCCAAGTCGGGCGCCAAGGCGGAGGTCGTGGGCGCGCTGCGGCTTCCAGGCGATCATGCGCATGAACCACCTGCAGCCGCCCTTCGACAATGTGAAGGTGCGCCAGGCCATCGCGCTGGCCGTCGACCGCACGCAATATGCCGCCGTCGTGGCCGGGCGATCCGAAGTTCGCGACCGACTGCGCCGCCATCTTCGGCTGCGGCATGCCCTATGAGAGCCGCGAGGGCATCCCGGCGCACAATCTCGCCGCGGCCAAGGCGCTGCTCAAGGACGCCGGCGTCGATTTCTCAAAGCCGATCGTGATGCTGCACGTCGCCAACGCGCCCGGCATCGCAGCCCTGGGCAACGTCACGCGCCAGATGCTGGTCGATCTCGGCTTCAAGGTCGAGATGCAGGCCATGGACTTCCAGACGTTCGCCACGCGCCGGCTCAACACCAAGCCGGTGGGCGAGGGCGGCTGGAACATCGCTCACACCACCAACACCGTGCCCGACCAGGGCAACCCGCTCAGCAATCCGTTCCTGGTGGCGCTGGGCGCGCCGGCATCGGCTTGGGGCTGGCCGACCGATCCCAAGATCGAGGAGCTGCGGCTGAAATTCGCTAAGGCGCCCGACATCGGCGCACGCAAGCGGCTGGCCAGCCGAAATCCAGGCCCGCGCCTACGAGCAGGTGCTCTACCTGCCGCTCGCCCAGTTCACGACACCCTCGGCCTGGCGCAACAACCTGCAGGGCGTGCTGAAATCGCCCGCCATGCTGCTCTACAACATCGAGAAGAAGTGATGGCCAAGGCGGTTTCCGACGACTACCTGCGGCGCATCCCCAAGGCCGAGCTGCACTGCCATCTCGCCGGCACCTTGCGCGCTACCACGGTGGCCGAGCTTGCCAAGCGCGCCGGTCTGGAATTGCCGCGGCCGGCCGACAAGCTCTACCAGTGGCCGGATTTCTACGGCTTCCTCGACGTGCTGCGGCTTACCGCGCTGGTGCTGCGCACGCCGAGCCGATTTTTCACGCGCCGTCTACGAATATGCCGAAGATGCCGCCCGCGACGGCAACCTTCGGCATGTCGAGTTCTTCTTCAATCCCGATTACTTCTATCCCAACGGCATCGACTATCCGGCCATGGTCGACGGCATGATCGAGGGCATCGGGCGGCTGAGAAGAAGTTCGGCGTCTCGGGCCTGCTGATCTGCTGCATCGACCGCTCGACCAATACGCCGGCGCAGGCCGTAGAGATCGTCGAGACGGCGATCGCCCATCGGCGCGATCACGTGGTCGGCATCGGCCTCGACGGCGCCGAGCGTGCCGGACCGCCCGCGACCTTCGCCGAGGCCTATGCGCTCGCCCGCAAGGCCGGCTTGCATCGCACCGCGCATTGCTGCGAGGACAACCAGACCCTGGTCGAGGCGCCGCCCACCAACTACCTGATCTGCCGCGACGTGCTGCGATGCGACCGCATCGATCACGGCTACAACATGCTGGCGTCGGACTGGGTGATGGCCGAGGCGCGGCGCGACGGTATGTATTTCACGCCCTGCGCCTGGACGAGCCTTTTACACAACCGGCCGCACCGCCCCCAGCGCATCCGGCGCATGGTCGAGGCGGGGCTGAACGTCACCATCAACACCGACGATCCGGCCATGTTCGAGACCAACCTCGGCCACGGCTTCACGACCCTGTTCGACTCGATCGGCTGGGGACCCGACATGGCGCGCCGGTTCAGCCTGAACTCGGTCGAGGGATCGTGGCTCGACGAGAGCGACAAGAGCGCGCTCAGGATGGCCTTCCGCAAGGAGATCGCCGCGCTCGACCAGGAATTCGGCTACGCGACGGCGGCGCCGACGGTGTAAGGCTGGGGCGCGCCACTCCAGTGGCGCGATCATGACTTATGAGAAGACGCGCGACTGGAGTCGCGCGCGCCCAGCGGCTACTCCGCAGCGACTCCCAGCCCGATCGGGCAGCTCACGCCGGTGCCACCCAGGCCGCAATAACCATTGGGGTTCTTGGCGAGATACTGCTGGTGATAATCCTCGGCGTAGTAGAACGGCGGCGCATCGATGATCTCCGTCGTGATCTCGTCCATGCCGTTCTTCGCCAGCTCCTTCTGGAACAGCGCGCGCGAGGCTTCGGCCTTCTTCTTCTGCTCGGGCGAATAGGTGTAGATGCCTGAGCGGTATTGCGTGCCGACATCGTTGCCCTGGCGCATGCCCTGGGTTGGGTCGTGGCCCTCCCAGAATATCTTGAGCAACGCCTCATAGGAGGTCTTCTTGGGATCGAACCACACCATCACAACTTCGTTGTGGCCGGTGTGGCCTGAGCACACCTCCTCGTAGGTCGGGTTGGGCGTGAGGCCCGCGGCGTAGCCGACGGCGGTCGCATAGACGCCAGGCGCCTTCCAGAACATGCGCTCGGCGCCCCAGAAGCAGCCCAGGCCGAACATCGCCTGCTCGAGGCCGGCAGGAAACGGCGGCTGGATGCGATGGTGGTTGACGAAATGCTCGGTCGGCACGGCGAAGGCAGGCTTCGCGCGGCCCGGCAGGGCGCGGTCGGCGGTCGGCATTTCGGCTTTCTTGCGCAGGATCTGCCACATGGCGCGGGCTCCTCGTGCGTTGGTGTCCCGACAATATGGCCATACAATGCGCGCGAATCGAGGGGGAGCGCGAGCGATGATGAGTTTTTTCGTGTGTGCAGGCCTGTTGGGTCTGCTGGCGGTGGCGTTGCTGTCCAATGTCGGCCGGGTGCGGGGCAAGACCAAGATCTTCATCGGCGACGGCGGCAACACCGAGCTGATCACGGCCATGCGCGCACAGGCCAATTTCGTCGAGAACGTGCCGCTCGGCCTGATCCTGATCTGGCTGGTCGGTACCTTCTACGGTGCTGCCACCGTGGCGACGCTTTCGGTCCTGCTGGTGCTGGCGCGCGTGCTGCACGCGACGGGCATGCTGGGCTATCTGCCCTACGGCCGGCCCGCCGGCGCCACCATCACGCTGCTGGTGCTTGTGGTCGCCTCGGTCTGGGTCGGGCTCGCCGGGCTGGGCGTAAAACTCTACTGAGGCGAAAGCCACGGTGATGGGCGAGCCGGTCACCGTCCCGCTGTGGCTGTTCCTGCCGATCGCGGCCTTTGCGCTGTGGTCGCTGCTCGACCGGCTGCTCATCCCGAGCGGCCGCTGGCTGCTGCGCCGGCGACTTAATCGGCTGATCGTCAGCGTCAACCGGCGGCTCGACGTCGAGATCAAGCCATTCCAGCTCACCAAGCGCCAGGTGCTGATCGACCGGCTGGTCTACGATCCGCAGGTCGTGGCGGCGGCCAACGAGCATGCCCGCGCCAACAATCTGCCGCGCGAAGTGGCGATGACGGAAGTCTATCGCTACGTGCGCGAGATCGTGCCGGCCTTCAACGCCTACATCTATTTCCGGGTCGGCTACTCGATCGCCCGCGCCGTCGCGCGCTTCCTCTATCGCGTGCGGCTGGGCTTTGCCGACGAACGCACGCTCGCGGGCGTGCCGCCCGGCACGGCCGTGGTGTTCGTGATGAACCATCGCAGCAACATGGACTATGTGCTGGTGGCCTTCCTCGCCGCCGAGCGCACTGCGCTCTCCTACGCCGTCGGCGAATGGGCGCGCATCTGGCCGTTGCAGCAGCTGATCCGCGCCATGGGCGCCTATTTCGTGCGCCGCAACTCCAACAGCCCGCTCTATCGCCGCGTGCTGGAGCGCTACGTCCACATGGCGACCGAAGCAGGCGTCGCCCAGGCGATGTATCCCGAGGGCGGGCTGTCGCGCGACGGCCGGCTGCGCGAACCGAGGCTCGGCCTGTTCGACTACATGCTGAAGTCGTTCGATCCCGGCGGCGCCAATGACATCGTGTTCGTGCCGGTGGCGCTGAACTACGACCGCGTGCTGGAGGACCGCACACTCTTGCGCTCGCTCGACAAAGAGGCGCCACGCCGCAGCACCTGGTTCGCCGCCCATACCGCGCTGCGCTTCTGGCTCGGCCAGCTCGGCCTGATGCTGCGCGGCCGCTGGTTCCGCTTCGGCTATGCCTGCGTCAATTTCGGGCCGCTGGTGTCGGCGCGCGACTGGCTGGCGGCAAATGCCAGCGAAACCGGGGGCGACCTGCGCCGCCTCGACAAGGAGAAGCGCTTCGAGATCATCGGCCGGCTGGCCCATGACGTGATGGGCGAGATCGCCCGCCTGGTGCCGGTGCTGCCGGTGTCGCTGATCGCCACCGTGCTGGTCGAGGCCGCGGCGCCGATCGACGAGCTGGAGCTGAAGGTGCGCGCCGGCGCGCTGATGGCGCATTTCGAGGCCAGGGGCGCCAAACTCTACGTGCCGCGCGATGACCGCGACTACGCCTTTCATGTCGGCCTGCGCATGCTGGCGCTGCGCCATCTGGTCGAGGAAAAGGACGGCTTGTTCGCCGCCGTACTCGGCGAGCGGCCATTGCTCGCCTACTACGCCAACGCCGTGGCACACTTGCGCTGATGATGATCAAGAAGCTCTGGGATATCGCCATCGACGCCGGCACCGGGTTCTTCACCAACCGGCTGTCGACCGCGGCCGCGGCGATGGCGTTCTACACCATGTTCGCGCTCGGCCCGATCATGATCTTCGTCATCGCCGTCGCCGAGCCGTTCGTGGGCAAGCTGATGGCGCAGCAGGCGGTCTTCGATGCGCTGGGCACCATCGTCGATCCGGAGCACCTCAAGTCCATCCAGCGCTTCGCCTCGCAGGACCTCTTCAAAGGCGGCGGTATCGCCGCCCTCATCGGCGCGCTGGTGCTGATCTATACCGGCAGCCGCGTGTTCGTGGAGCTGGACGACGCCTTCGAAGTGATCTGGCGCGGCAGGCACTCCAAGCGCCGGCATCCGGTACTGGCGACCGTGCTGACACGCCTGCTCGCCCTGCTGCTGATGGTCCTGCTGGGCGTGCTGCTGATCGCCGTGATCATGAGCAGCGTGGTGCTGTCAGCCTACGCGGGCGCCCTGGAGGCCTTTCCCGTGCTGGGCGAATGGATCGGCCCGGCCATCTCGGGCTTCACCCACTACGGTATCCTCACCGTCTTCTTCACCCTGCTCTACAAATGGCTGCCGACGGGTGGCGTGCCGTGGCGCTTCGCGCTGGTCAGCGGCGCCGTGAATTCCATGCTGTTCGCCATCGGCAATCGCGCTCTGGTCTACTACTTCGAGGTGACCAAGCTCACCTCGGCTTTCGGCGCCACGGCAGGCTTCGCCGCCATCATGGTGTGGGTGTACTGGACCGCGCTCATCATCCTGGTGAGTGCCCAGGTCGGGCGCTCGACGCGCGATGCATTCGATATCGAGGAACCGCGGCCCGACCGCGAAGCGGTCAAAGCCGACATCACTGGCCGCTAGAACATGGCCGCTAGAACATGGTCGCTAGAACGCGATCGGGCGGCTTGTGGCCGTCGGCGAAGGTCTTGATGTTGATCAGCACCTTCTCGCCCATCTCGATGCGGCCCTCGAGCGTGGCCGAGCCCATGTGCGGCAGCAGCACGACGTTGTCCAGCTCGAGCAGCTTGGGGTTGACCTGCGGCTCGTGCTCGTAGACGTCGAGCCCGGCGCCGGCAAGCTCGCCCGCCTTCAGCATGCGCACCAGGGCGTTCTCGTCGATCACCTCGCCGCGCGCGGTGTTGACGATGATGGCGGTGGGCTTCATCAGCTTCAGCCGCCGCGCCGACAGCAGATGATAGGTCGCCGGCGTATGCGGGCAGTTGACCGAGACGATGTCCATGCGCGCCAGCATCTGGTCGAGGCTTTCCCAGTAGGTGGCGTCGAGCTCGCGTTCGATCTCGCCGTGGAGCCGCTTGCGGTTGTGATAGTGGATGGCAAGCCCGAAGCCCCGCGCCCGCCTGGCCAGCGCCTGGCCGATGCGGCCCATGCCGACAATGCCCATGCGCTTGCCCAGGAGACGCGCGCCCAGCATCGAGGTCGGACTCCAGCCGCCCCACTTGTTGGCCCGCACCATGCGTTCGCCCGCGCCCATGCGCCGCGCCGTGGCCAGCACCAGCGCCATCGACATGTCGGCGGTGTCCTCGGTCAGCACGCCCGGCGTGTTGGTGACGATGATGCCGCGATGGCGCGCGGTGTCGAGATCGATGTGATCGACACCGGTGCCGAACGAGGCGATCAGCTTGAGCTGCGGGCCGGCCTGGCTCAGCACGCGGCTGTCGATACGGTCGGTCACGGTCGGCACCAGCACGTCGGCGGTCTTCACCGCCTCGACGAGCTGGGCGGCGCTGAGCGGCTTGTCGTCGGTATTCAGCCTGGTGTCGAACAGCTCCATCAACCGCGTTTCGATCGCATCGGGCAGTGTCCGGGTGACGATCACCAGCGGCTTTTTCTTGGAACCAGGCGGCATGCCTGCCCGATTAGCAATTCCGCTCGTTGCTTGTCCAGCCGGCAGGTCCATTGCCGCCAGATGGCGAAAGGCACGCCTTTTCAAGTACTTGTCGTCTAGTGCTCGGAAATATTGTATAACGGCGGCCAATGCGAATTCGACCGTCCGTTTCCCTCTGGGCGGCCTGTGTTGCGTTGGCGACCTTCGGGCTCTGCGCTCTGACGCCCCCGGTCGGTGGCGCCCGTGCCGCGGATCCCCCCTCAAACGCCCAGCGCAAGGGCTCGGGCCTGCCGCTCCCCCGCTTCGCATCGCTTCGCTCCGACGAGGTCAATGTCCGCACCGGGCCCGGCACGCGCTACCCGGTCGACTGGGTGTTCAAGCGCAAGGGCATGCCGGTCGAGATCGTCGCAGAGTACGAAAACTGGCGGAAAATCAGGGATTGGCAGGGCGCCAGTGGCTGGGTCCATCAGAGCCTGCTCACCGGCAAGCGGAGCTTCATCATTCCCGCCAAGCCGGCCAGCCTGCACAAGACGCCGGCCACGGCGGCCGAGGTGGTGGCGAAGCTCGAGCCCGAAGTCATGGGCGAAATCCGCTCCTGCTCGGGCGATTGGTGCAGGGTCCGGGTATCCAGTGGCGGCGTCAGCGGCTGGCTGGAACGGACCGAGCTTTGGGGCGTCTATAAGTCCGAGCCCATCAACTAGCGGCGGGCGGCGCCGCGTCTTAGAACAGGGTCACCGTGGCCCACGCCATCAGCGCTACTTACCTTCGCTTCAACCACATGTCGCCGACCGCGGCCGGCATGGCGGCGACGCTGCATCTCGTGGTCGCGCTTGCATTGTTGTGGGGAACGCCGCTCAAGAACTTCGAGGTTCCCGAGCAGGCGATCGACGTCACGATGGAGGAGCCGCCTGCTCCCAAGGCCGAGACACCGCCTCCGCCCCCGCCCACACCGCCCGCCGCCCAGGCGCAACCCGCACCACCGCCAGCCAAAACGCAGCCCCTCGGCCTGCCCCCGGTCGGAGCCAAGCCGACAGCAACGGACAAGCCGAAGAGCCTGCCGCTCGGCCTTCCGCCGCCCAGCGAACGCACCACCGAACCGCCGCAGCAGGCCGCCGCTCAACCGCCACCGCCAAAGCAGGAGCCGCAACCCGAACCGCCGCAGCAGGCCGCCGCCGAACCGCCGCCGCCAAAGCCGGAACCGCAGCCCGAGCCGGCAGAGCCCGCCAAGACCAAGCTGCCCGCGGTCGAGGTGCCACCGGCGCCACTCAGCATGCAGGACTTCGTGCGCGCGGCGCCGCCGCCGCCGCCGCAGGAGATCGTCAGGCCCCAGCCCCGCGTGCAGCCGTCGCCTCCGCCCCAAGCGCAAACGCCGACGGTGCAGCAACACCCTCCGCCGCAATTGCAGCCGTCACCGCTCCATACCCAGCAACCCCAGCAACAACCCCAGCATCCGCAGTCGCAGGCCAGCGCTGCGCTCGTCAATCCCGCCGATGCCGCGGCGCGCTCGCGCATTGCGGAAGACTATCTCTGGCAGGTTGGCCGCAAGATGTCCGAGCACCGCATGTTTGCCGCCGCCAGCAAGGAGCAAGGCGCCCTCATCCTGAGGCTCACCATTGCGCGCGACGGACGGTTGATGGATGTGGGTGTCGCGCGGTCGAGCGGATCGAATACCCTGGACGCCGCCAGTCTGGCATTGGCGCGCGCGGCTTCGCCTTATCCGCCTTTGCCGCCCGAACTCACCGGCAATCCGACGACCTTCATCCTGCCGGTGAACTACAAGAAGTACGATTAACCTTCAGGCGAAGTCCTGCGCCAGCGCCTGGCGCACCGCGGCGGGCATCACCGCCATGTGGCCGTAGTTGGGATGATCGAAGCCCACGATCACGTCGCCCGCGCCGCCGCGGAAAGCCGCGATCTCGGCCGGCGTGAAGGGAAAGCGGATGAACTGCACGGATGACGCCTTGCCGTCCTCGCGCGAGCGTTCCTGGTCTTCCTCAGGCACCCCGCGAATCGTGTCCGCGCCCAGCCGCAGGAACGCCTTGTGCTCGACGCCGCCCAGGTTGGCCAGCACGCGGGCGCGGCGCAGCGGATCGTCGATCTCGAACATCACGGTGGCCACCAGCTCAGTGCCCTGCGGGATCAGCGGATTGTAGGCGGCGAGCTCATCGGGCAGCTGCTCGGCGCCGCCCTTCTCGATGAACAGCATCTCGTGCACCTGGTGCAGCATGGTGTCGTAGGACTCGAAATAGAAGGTCGCGAATGGCCCGACCTCGAGGCGGCGATTCTTCTTCAGCTCGGCCATGCGCTTGCGCCGCTCGGCGCGTTCACCGACGTATTGCGGCAGCGGAACGATGGCCGAGGGCTCGATCTTGCGAGGAGTCATGATGGCGTCTCCATCAGTCCATAGGCGCGCGCCAGGATCTCGATCGGATGATCGGCGCGGAACGGCTTGGGCTTCTGCTCGCCGGCCGTCATTTCCATGACCTGCATCAGGTGCTCGGCCGCCAGCGGGCACTCCGACGCGACATGGCTGGTATCGTTCTTGAGGGCGGCCTGGGCGGCGGGCTTGCCGACTTTCACGGCGACGTCGAAGTTCTCGGTGCGCGCGCCCCAGATGCCACCGTGGCCGCTGCAACGCTCGATCACCGCCACGCGTGTCTTGGGAATGAGCCGCAGCATCTCGGCTCCCTTGGCGCCCATGTTCTGCGCCCGCGCGTGGCAGGCGAGATGGATGCTGACGCCGCCTTCGACCGGCTGCAGCCCCTCGGCCAGGCCGTGTGTCTTGGCGATGTCGACGACATATTCCGATAGATCGAAGGTCGCCTGGGCGAGCCGCTCGATCGCCGGATCCTTCGGCAGGATCAGCGGCCATTCGAATTTCAGCATCAGCGCACAGGAGGGGGTGAGGGCCACGACGTCGTATCCCTTGTCGACCCACGGCAACAACGCGTCGGAGACCTTGCGGGCCGCAGCGGCAACGGCCTCGAGATCGCCGAGCTCGAGCTTGGGCATGCCGCAGCAGGCCGGATGGACGACTTCGGTCTCGACGCCGTTCTTGGCCAGCACCGCGCGCGTGGCCGCGCCGATGTCGGTCGAGTGGAAGTTGACGAAGCAGGTGGCGTAGAGCACGGCCTTGCGCTTGCCGTACGCCGGCGCCGCCTCGTTCAACTCGGCGCCTTCGCGCTTGGCGCGCAGCTCGAAGGTCTCGCCGGCCTGGCGCGGCAGGCGGGCACCGTGATGCAGCCCGGTGAACTTCTCCAGGCTGCGGCGTACCGGCTGGTTGCGCTCGTCGGTCGCCCAGTTGATCAGGCCTGCGGCGAAGGTGCCGAGCCGGCCGGCGCGATCGGTGTCGGCGAGCTGGTCTTCGACGAAACCGATGCCGTGCTTCTTCGCCTGCACCGCGCGATGGCGCAGCATCAGGTGCGGGAAATCGACCGCCCAGGCGTGCGGCGGCACGTAGGGGCACTTGGTCATGAAGCACATGTCGCAGAGCGTGCAGGCCTCCTCGACCCCGGCGTACTTCTCCTTCGGCACGCCATCGAGCTCGCCCGACGGACCATTGTCGATCAGGTCGAACAGGCGCGGAAAGGAATTGCACAGATTGAAGCAGCGCCGGCAGCCGTGGCAGATCTCGAAGACCCGCTCCATCTCCTTCTCGAGCGCAGCCTCGTCCCAGAACCACGGGTTCTGCCAATCGAGGGGAAACCGGGTGGGGGCTTCGAGGCTGCCTTCGCGCATCGTTCAATTCACTCAAATCACGTCGTTCTAATCTCGGGCGGATGAAAAAAGGGGACCCGCGCGGGTCCCCTTTTGGAAGACCGGTGGCCTTACGCCATCGTGTCGAGGGCCTTCTGGAAGCGGCCGGCATGGCTCTTCTCGGCCTTGGCCAAGGTCTCGAACCAGTCGGCGATCTCAGTGAAGCCTTCTTCGCGCGCGGTGCGCGCCATGCCGGGATACATGTCGGTGTATTCGTGCGTTTCGCCCGCGATCGCGGCCTTGAGGTTGCTGCCGGTCGGGCCGATCGGCAGACCGGTCGCCGGGTCGCCGCTCACTTCGAGGAATTCGAGATGGCCGTGCGCATGGCCCGTCTCGCCTTCGGCGGTCGAGCGGAAGACGGCGGCGACATCGTTGTAGCCTTCGACATCGGCCTTTTGAGCGAAATAGAGATAGCGGCGGTTGGCCTGGCTTTCGCCGGCGAACGCAGCCTTCAGATTTCCTTCAGTCTTCGATCCCTTGAGGTTGGCCATGGTCCTTCTCCCTAAATAGACAGAAGGATTTTGGGGAGCCGCCGGGAGGCCGTCAAGTAGTTTAGAATAATTCTAAACTTGCAAACAATTCGCAATCGGCCAGGAACTAGCGCCGCACCCGGACAATAACGTCGACCCGCGACAGACGGGTGCCTTTGGGCGGCGCCGGCAGGCCCGCGACAGTCACCTTGTCCGAGGGGAAATCGTGCAGTTCGCCATCGGTTTCGACGAAAAAGTGGTGGTGATGGCCGGTGTTGGTGTCGAAATAGGACCGCCCGGGTGCCACCACGACCTCGCGCAGCAGCCCGGCGTCGCGGAACTGGTTCAGCGCGTTGTAGACCGTGGCCAAGGACACCGGGATGCGCGTCGCCTTCACTTCGGCATGCAGGCTTTCGGCGGTGACATGACGGTGGCCGCCCTCGAACAGCACGCGCGCCAAGGCGACCCGCTGGCGGGTCGGCCGCAGGCCCGCGGCCCGCAAACGGTTGGCAAAATCGGGGGTGGTAGCGCTCATCGTTGGCGCCATATGTAAGCAGGGAAAGACGGCATGGAAAGGGCCAAGAGGGGCTGATTCGGCGGTTTGCGCAACCGTTCGGGCCTCCCTATTCTGCCGCCCGGCCGTGGATTGGAAAGCCGCGGGAACGGTGAAGAGTGAGCGAGAAGAAGCAGAGTTACACCTTCGAGGATCTGATCGAGTGCGCCAAGGGCCGCCTGTTCGGACCGGGCAACGCGCAGCTGCCGCTGCCGCCGATGCTGATGTTCGACCGGATCGTCAAGATCGCCGACACCGGCGGCAAGTACGGCAAGGGTGAGGTCGTGGCCGAACTCGACGTGAAACCGGACCTCTGGTTCTTCGCCTGCCATTTCAAGGGCGACCCGGTGATGCCGGGCTGCCTCGGACTTGATGCAATGTGGCAGTTGCTGGGCTTTTTCCTCGGCTGGATGAATGCCCCTGGCCGCGGCCGCGCGCTGGGCGTGGGCGAGGTCAAGCTCACCAGCATGATCGTTCCAACCGTCAAGAAACTCACTTACCACGTGCATCTCAAGCGCGTGATCCTGCGCAGGCTGGTGATGGGCATCGCCGACGGCTTCGTGCAAGCCGACGGCACCCCGGCATATGAGGCGCTCGACATGAAGGTCGGGCTGGCCAAGGACGCCGTTCCAGCCGCGGCCGCGGGCTGACATGAAGCGCGTCGTCGTCACCGGTTTGGGCATCGTTTCCTCGCTCGGCAACAATGCCGCCGAGGTCACGAACTCCCTGAAAGAGGGCAAGTCGGGCATCGAGTTCGTGCCGCAGTACAAGGAGCTGGGCTTCCGCAGCCAGGTTGCCGGCACCCTCAAGATCAACGTCGACGAACTGGTCGACCGGCGTTTGCGCCGCTTCATGGGCGATGGCGCGGCTTACGCCTGGCTCGCCATGAAGGAGGCGATCGGCGATGCCGGCCTCGGCGAGGCCGAGATTTCCAATGAGCGCACGGGCATTGTCGCGGGGTCGGGCGGCCCCACGACCGGCGCCATCGTGCAATCGGCCATCATCGCCAAGGAGAAGGGCCCCAAGCGGATCGGGCCGTTCATGGTGCCCAAGGCCATGTCCAGCACCGTCTCGGCCAACCTCGCGACCGCCTACAAGATCAAGGGTCTCAGCTACTCGATCAGCTCGGCCTGCTCGACCTCGGCGCACTGCATCGGCAACGCCGTCGAATGCATCCAGCTCGGCAAGGCCGACCGCATGTTCGCCGGCGGCGGCGAGGAACTCGACTGGACGCTGTCGGTGCTGTTCGACGCGATGGGTGCCATGTCGTCGAAGTACAATGACACGCCGCATCGCGCCAGCCGCGCCTACGACAAGGACCGCGACGGCTTCGTGATCTCGGGCGGCGGCGGCATGCTGGTGCTGGAAGATCTCGAGGTCGCCAAGGCGCGCGGCGCCAGGATCTACGCCGAGGTGATCGGCTATGGCGCCACCTCCGACGGCGCCGACATGGTGGCGCCCTCGGGCGAAGGCGCCGTGCGCTGCATGAAGCTCGCGACCGCCGGTTTCCCGGGAGCGGCCCGGCGCAACACGCCGGTCGACTACATCAACGCGCACGGCACCTCGACGCCGGTCGGCGACATCACCGAGCTCGATGCCATCCGCGCCGCCTTCGGCGACAAGCTGCCGACCCTCAGCTCGACCAAGTCGCTGGCCGGCCACAGCCAGGGCGCCACCGGCGCGCACGAGGCGATCTATTCCTTGCTGATGCTGAAGGAAGACTTCGTCGCCGCGTCAGCCAACATCGAGAATCTCGATCCAGGCGCGGAGGGATATCCCATCGCGCGCCAGCGTATCGACAAGGCGGGCCTGCAGACCGTGATGTCGAACAGCTTCGGCTTCGGCGGCACCAACGCCTGCCTGCTGTTTTCGCGCTACGATCACTGAGGGGGATGATGCCTGAAAACCGGACCCTCTCCGCCGCACCCGATGCGTCCGGCGGAGGCACAGGCACCACCCCCGCCAGCCCCGTTTCCAAGGCCGTCGAGATTCCCTCCGTGCCAAAGCTGATGGCCGGCAAGCGCGGCCTGGTGATGGGTGTCGCCAACGAACGCTCGATCGCCTGGGGCATCGCCCAGGCGCTGCATGGCGCCGGCGCGGAGATGGCTTTCACCTACCAGGGCGCGGCGTTCGGCAAGCGCGTGCTGCCCATGGTCGAGAAACTCGGCTCGAAGATCGTGCAGGAAGCCGACGTCGAGAACGAGCAGAGCCTCGATGTGCTGTTTGAGCGCCTGAAGAGCGAATGGGGCCGGCTCGACTTCGTGGTCCACGCCATAGCCTTCTCGGACAAGGAAGAGCTGAAGGGCCGCTACGTCGACACGACGAAGGCCAATTTCCAGAGAAGCCTCACGATCTCCTGCTACTCCTTCACCGAGATCGCGCGGCGCGCTTTGCCGCTGATGACCGAAGGCGGCAGCCTGATCACGCTCACCTACGAGGGCGCCACGCGCGTGATGCCGTCCTACAACGTGATGGGCGTCGCCAAGGCCGCGCTCGAGGCGAGCGTGCGCTATCTCGCAGCCGATCTCGGCCCGCAGGGCGTGCGCGTCAATGCCATCTCCGCCGGGCCGATGCGCACCCTGGCCGGGGCGGTGATCGGCGGCGCCCGCTATGTCTATCGGGTGTCGCGCGAGGCCTCGCCGCTGCGCCGCAATGTCGAACTGACCGACGTCGGGGGTGCCGCGCTCTACTACCTCTCCGATCTGAGTGCAGGCGTTACCGGCACGGTGCATTTCGTCGATGCCGGTTACCACGCGATCGGGCTGCCGCACGACGGCAGCGCTACACCGAGCAGCAACGGCGAGCAGTAGGCCAAGGCTTCAGCCCACGACGATATCCATCGACGTTGCAAGCGCACCGGGCTCCAGGCCCGAGGCGGGCTGCAGGCGCATCTCGATGCGCTCGCGCTGCTGGGCGCTACGGGCGGCCTCGCGGAAGACGAAGTCCCGCTCGTTCTGCGCTTCGCCCGCGATATAGAACTGGCTGGTGAGGTGGCTGCCCGCCGTTGCCACCTTGAAATGGATGTGCGGCGTCCGGCCGGGATAGGCAACGGGCTTCAGCGTCCGAAAGCTGTAGCGCCCTTCCGTATCGACCAGCATGCGGCCATAGCCCTGGAAGGCCGAATCGCGGCGCTCGCGGCCTGGCTGCCGCGGATGGTCATAGATGCCCTTCGCGTCGCACTGCCAGATCTCGACCAGCGCACCGGGCACGGTCCGGCCGCTGGTATCCAGCACGCGGCCCTCGAGATGCAGCACCGTGCCCATCGCCTGCGCCGCCTGCCCACGCACCTGGACGAGGTCGTTGTCCATGTCGGGCGGGAAGTCGACAGGATAGAACGGCCCTTCGGTCTGCTGTGGCGTGGTTGCCAGCGTTGCCGCGCGAAGACCACGTGCCGGAAGCACAAGCGCGCCAGCACCGAGAAGAAGGAAACGGCGGGACGGGGTCATGCGTCCAGTGTACAGGCAAAAAAGGCGGTCCGATGGCATCACGACGCGCGCCGGCGGCGGACCTTGCGCCGGATCAGCATCACCAATTTCAGATCGGGCCGGCTCGCCAAGGCGAAGGTCACCTGCTCATAGACCAGCTTGCCATCCCGCGGATGTTCGAAGGCGCGTTCGCCGCCAAGTGGTACGACCACTTCGTGTTCCTGCCAGCAGCGGGCGAAGAACGGACTGGCTGTGCGCAGTTCGTCGACCAGCGCGACGAGGGCGGGGTCGTCGAGATGCCGGCTCAACTCGGCACGGAACTCGGCCAGCACGCGCCGCGCACGGCGGCTCCAGTCGGGAATGACTCGACGTGCGATCGGATTCAGAAACACATAGCGCAGCAGATTGGCATGCTCGCCGCTGTCGAGCCAGCCGATGAACAGGCGGCGGGCCGCGGCGTTGCAGGCGCGCGCGTTCCACAGTCGGTCGAGCACGTAAGCCGGACCCGATATGGACGCGAGCGCATCGGCAAGGACCGCCGGCACATCCATCTCGCCGTCACGCAATTCGGCGGATGCCGCCGGATCATGCCGGCCGGCGAGCTGGAAGAGATAGATCCGCTCGGCAGGCGTGAGCTGCAGCGCCCGCGCGAGCGCCGCCAGTGTCTGCGGCGAGGCCGCCACATCGCGCCCTTGCTCCAGCCAGGTATACCAGGTGACGCTGAGCCCGCAGCGCTGCGCCACCTCTTCGCGTCGCAGTCCCGGCGTGCGCCGGCGCTGGCCCGTGGGCAGGCCGAGGCCCGCGGGCGACAGGCGGGCGCGATGGGCGCGCAGGAACTCGCCGAGCGTATGCTGCTGGCGGCCGGAGCGGTCGGTCATGGTGGTAGCGGTGGTACCAGTATAATTGACTCTCTTGTACCAGCTTAGACCATCTGATGACGTGGCCACACTCGCTGAAGGGAACCCGCCATGCGCCGCTTCCACATCGCCATCGCCGTCGCCGATCTCGCCGCCTCGATCGAGGACTACCGGCGCCGCCTCGGTGTCCCGCCGACCGCGGTCGTGCCCGGCAAGTACGCCCTGTTCCGCACCGAGCACCTCAATTTCTCGATCAACGAGATGCCGGCGCGCGCCGGCCAATTGCGCCATCTCGGCTTTGAGGACGAGGCAGCCCGCGGCTTCTCCTCCGATCACGACGTCAACGGCATCGAATGGGAGCTGTTCTCCCCGGCCGACCAGGACGCCAAGATTCCCGAGGTTTATGGCCCAGCCGTCGTCTGGGCCTGAGGAACCGCCAAAGAAAAACGGCGGCCAGATGACCGCCGTTTTCGCGTTCAGTTGCGAAGTTTACTCGGCCGCCGGCGCGGGCTGCTCCTCGCGCGGCTTCTGCGAGATGTCCTCGCCGGTCTGCTGGTCGACCGCCTTCATCGACAGGCGGACCTTGCCGCGATCGTCGACGCCCAGCACCTTGACCTTCACCTGGTCGCCTTCCTTGACGACGTCGGTGACCTTGCCGACGCGACGCGGCGCCAGCTCGGAGATGTGGACCAGTCCGTCGCGGGCGCCGAGGAAGTTCACGAAGGCGCCGAACTCGACGGTCTTCACGACCTTGCCGGTGTAGATCACGCCGATCTCGGGCTCGGCCACGATGCCCTTGATCCAGTCGATCGCGGCCTGGCCCTGCTTGGCGTCGACCGCCGCGACCTTGATGGTGCCGTCGTCCTCGATGTCGATCTTGGTGCCGGTGGTCTCGGTGATCTCGCGGATCACCTTGCCGCCGGTGCCGATCACTTCGCGGATCTTGTCCTTCGGGATGGTGAACTGGGTGATGCGCGGCGCGGTCGCCGCGACGCTCTCGCGCGCGCCGCCCAGGCCCTTGGCCATCTCGCCCAGGATGTGCAGGCGGCCGTCCTTCGCCTGGTCGAGCGCCACCCGCATGATCTCCTCGTTGATCGAGGTGATCTTGATGTCCATCTGCAGCGCGGTGATGCCGCGCTCGGTGCCGGCGACCTTGAAGTCCATGTCGCCGAGATGATCCTCGTCGCCCAGGATGTCGGACAGGACGGCGAAGCGCTCGCCTTCCTTGATCAGGCCCATGGCGATGCCCGCCACCGGCCGCTCCATCGGCACGCCGGCATCCATCAGCGACAGCGAGCCGCCGCAGACCGACGCCATCGACGACGAGCCGTTGCTCTCGGTGATCTCCGACACGACGCGGATCGTGTAGGGGAACTTGTCCTTGCCCGGCAGCATCGGGCGCAGCGCGCGCCAGGCGAGCTTGCCGTGGCCGATCTCGCGACGGCCGGGCGAGCCCATGCGGCGCACTTCGCCGACCGCGTAGGGAGGCAAGTTGTAATGCATCATGAAGGCTTCGCGGTACTCGCCCTCGAGCGCGTCGATGATCTGCTCGTCCTGGCCGGTGCCGAGCGTGGCCACGACCAGCGCCTGGGTCTCGCCGCGGGTGAACAGCGCCGAGCCGTGGGCGCGCGGCAGGATGCCGACCTCGGCCACGATCGGGCGGACCGTCTTGGTGTCGCGGCCGTCGATGCGCTTGCCGGTGTCGAGGATGGCGTTGCGCACCACGTCCGCCTCGAGGTTGCCGAACGGCTCGCCGAAGGCCGCGAGCTCCTCGTCCTTGCCTTCGAACAGCTTCTTGGCCTCGTCCTTCACGGCGCCGATCTTGGCCTGGCGGGCCTGCTTCACGGTCTCGGTGTAGGCCGCGGCCAGCTTGTCGCGCATCGTGGCCTTGAGCTTGTCGCAGCCACCGACTTGGCGGCTTCCGACGGCTCGGCGAGCGGCATCGGATCCTTGGCGGCATGCTCGGCGAGCTGGATGATCGCCTCGATCACCGGCTGGAACGAGCGATGGCCCTCCATCACGGCCTTCAGCATCACGTCCTCGGGCAGCTCCTTGGCCTCGGACTCGACCATCAGCACGCCTTCGGTGGTGCCGGCGACGACGAGGTCGAGGTCGCTCTTCTCGATCTGCTCGAGCGTCGGGTTGATCACGTACTTGCCGTCGAGATAGCCGACGCGCGCCGCAGCGATCGGGCCCATGAAGGGGATGCCGGAGATGGTCAGGGCGGCCGAGGTGCGCGACCATCGCGACGATGTCGGGATCGTTCTCCAGGTCGTGCGCCAGGGTGGTGATCACGACCAGCGTCTCGTTGCGGAAGCTCTCGGTGGAACAGCGGCCGGATCGGCCGGTCGATCAGGCGCGAGGTCAGGACCTCCTTCTCGGACGGACGGCCCTCACGCTTGAAGAAGCCGCCCGGGATCTTGCCGGCGGCGAACGCCTTCTCCTGGTAGTTGACGGTCAGCGGGAAGAAATCGAGGCCGGGCTTCGGCTTCTTCTCGAACACCACAGTGGCCAGCACCGTGGTGCCGCCGTAGGTGGCCAATACCGCGCCGTCGGCCTGGCGGGCGATCTTGCCGGTCTCGAGGATGAGCTTGCGGCCACCCCAATCCACTTCCTTGCGAAATACTTTGAACATATCGGTCATTTCCAACTTCCTTTCCTACACGGCCGCTTGCCCCCGTTTGGCGGCGACCGCCCGCCGGCACCCTTGTGCCGGCAGGACCGGGCCAGGCCTTTGCTCTCGCCCCTGCCTTCCCGGTTACTGCGATGTCGCGTCAGCCGGCCGAACTCACGGGGACCGGACGACGCGACGCGAAAAGGCCCCGCCATGAAGACGGGGCCGGAAAATCAACGGCGCAGACCCAGGCGCTCGATCAATGTGTCGTAGCGCTTGCTGTCCCTGGCCTTGAGATAGTCGAGCAGACGGCGGCGCTGGCCGACCATCTTCAAGAGGCCGCGGCGCGAATGGTGATCCTTCGCGTGGCCCTTGAAATGCTCAGTGAGGTTGGCGATGCGCTCGCTCAGGATGGCGACTTGGACTTCCGGCGAACCGGTGTCGGCGTTGCCCTGGGCATACGACTTGATCAGCTCCGCCTTGCGCGCGGCTGTAATCGACATCGGGATCTCCATCGAATTAAAGGTTGAACACGCGCACCGGCCGGAGAGTGGCGCCGTCCGAGCGGGCCAGCGCTACCAGCTTGCCCTCCAGCTCGGCTCGTACCAGAGCGCCGGAGGGCGGTGCGTCCCGGGTCAAGAGCACCGGCTGGCCTTGGCGCAGCTGGTTCGCTTGGGTCTCCGTCAGGGCCAGCGCCGGGATGTCGTCCAGCGCGGTCGCGACGGGGGCCAGGGCCCCGAGAAGCGGCGGAATATGCCCGAGGGCCTCCAGTTTGGGAAGCGAAATGGCCGCCTCCTCGCGGAAGGGCCCGGCGGCCGTCCGACGCAGGGCCGACAGGTAGCCGACAGTGCCCAAGGCCAGCGCCAAATCGCGCCCGAGCGACCGGATATAGGTGCCCTTGCCACAGCCAACCACGAAATCTGCATGGTCTCTGTCGGGACGACTTGCCAGTTCCAGCCGCTCGATCGTCACCCGGCGCGGCTTGAGGTCGACCCGTTCGCCCTTGCGCGCCAGATCGTAGGAGCGCTGGCCATCGACCTTGATGGCCGAAAAGGCTGGCGGGACCTGCTCGACGTCGCCGATGAAGCGGCCGAGCGCGGCGCGGATCGCCTCGTCGGTTGGCCGGGCATCGTTGGTGGCCGTGACCTCGCCTTCGCCATCCTCGGTCGTCCGGGCCTCGCCGAAGCAGAGCGTGAAGCGGTATTCCTTGCGGCCATCCATCACGAAAGGGACGGTCTTGGTGGCCTCGCCCAAGGCAATCGGCAGTACGCCGGTCGCCAGCGGATCGAGCGTGCCGCCGTGGCCCGCCTTCTCGGCGCCGAACAGCCAGCGCACCCGTCCGACCGCCTTGGTCGAGCCCATGCCCAGAGGCTTGTCGAGCACGATCCATCCGTCGATTTTCTGCTTGGGCCGGCGGCCGCTCATTCGTCCTTGATGTCGCGCGCCACGTCGGGCCGGCGCAGCAGCGCACCGATGCGGTCGGCCTCGTCGAAGGTGCGATCGAGCTCGAAGCGGATCTCGGGCGCATGGCGCAGACCGGCCCGTTCGCCGACGCGGGCGCGGAACCAGGGCGCGGCGCGGCGCATGGCGGCGAGGAGGCGCTGAACGTCCTGTCCCCCGAGCGGCATCACGAAGGCGATCGCGTTGCGCAGGTCGGGACTGACATCGACCGAGGTCACGGTGATGGAAGCCTCGCGCAGATCGGGGTCGTGCATGTTGCCACGCTCGAGCAGACCGGCCAGGAGATGGCGGATCTCCTCGCCGACGCGCAATTGCCGCTGGCCGGGGCTGCGATTTTCCTTGTCGGTCGAGCGACGCCGGGACATGGCGCGACTCCAGTCTATCGTTGGTGTCGAGAGGTCCGCCGACCCTTACAGGGTCGGCTGGACCGCCTCGATATCGAAGCATTCGATTACGTCGCCGACCTTGATGTCGTCGTAGTTTTCGAACGCCATGCCGCACTCGAAGCCGTGCTGGACCTCGCGCACCTCGTCCTTGAAGCGCTTGAGAGTCTTGAGCGAGCCCTCGTGGATCACGACGTTGTCGCGCAACAGGCGGACCTTGGCGCCGCGCTTGACCATGCCCTCCGTGACCATGCAACCGGCGACGTTGCCGACCTTGGTAATGCGGAAGACCTCGCGGATCTGCGCGTTGCCGATGAAGGTTTCCTTGTAGGTCGGATCAACCAGGCCAAGCATCAGCGCCTGGATGTCCTCGGTGACCTTGTAGATGATGCTGTAGTAGCGGATGTCGATCTTGTCGCGCTTTGCGATCTCGCGCGCCTGCGGGTTGGCCCGCACGTTGAAGCCGATGATCAGCGCACCCGACGCCTTGGCGAGCGTCAGGTCGGCCTCGCTGATGCCGCCGACGCCGCTCAGCACGACACGGGTCGCCACCTTGTCGGTCGACAGTCGCGAAATCGCACCCGCAAGCGCCTCGGCAGAGCCCTGCACGTCGGCCTTGATCAGCACCGGCAGCTCCTTGGCTGTGCCTTCGCGGATGCCTTTCATCATTTCTTCCAGCGTGCCGCGGCCGCCGGCGGCGCGGGCAAGCTCGGCCTGCCGGTCACGACGGACGCGGAAGTCGGCGATCTCGCGGGCGCGCGCTTCGCTCTCCACGACATGGAACTCGTCGCCCGCCTGCGGCGTGCCCGAGAGGCCCAGGATCTCGACCGGGAAGGCCGGACCCGCCGTCTCCACGGCGTTGCCGCGATCGTCGACCAGGCGGCGCACGCGGCCCCACACGGCGCCGGCGACCAGCACGTCGCCGACCTTGAGCGTGCCCTTCTGCACCAGCACGGTCGCCACCGAGCCGCGGCCCGGATCGAGCTTGGCCTCGACCACGACGCCGTCGGCGGCGCGGTTGGGATTGGCCTTGAGCTCCAGGACCTCGGCCTGCAGGAGGATCGCTTCCTCGAGCTTGTCGAGGTTGGTCTTCTTGACCGCCGAGACTTCGATCGACTGCACGTCGCCGCCCAGCTGCTCGACCTGGATCTCGTCCTGCAAGAGCTCGGTGCGGACGCGGTTGGCGTCGGCACCCTGCTTATCCATCTTGTTGATGGCAACGATGATCGGCACCTTCGCCTGCTTGGCGTGAGCGATCGCCTCCTTGGTCTGCGGCATGACGCCGTCATCGCCCGCCACGACCAGCACGACGATGTCGGTCACCTTGGCGCCGCGCGCGCGCATGGCGGTGAAGGCCTCGTGGCCCGGCGTGTCGAGGAAGGTGATCTTCTGCTTCGACGGCAGGGTCACCTGGTAGGCACCGATGTGCTGCGTGATGCCGCCCGCCTCGTGGGCCGCGACGTCAGTGGCGCGCAGCGCATCGAGCAGCGAGGTCTTGCCGTGATCGACGTGGCCCATGATGGTGACCACCGGGGGCCGGGGCTGCATCGCGTCTTCGGCGTCGGCCGTGTCGGTCAGTCCGGTCTCGACGTCGCCTTCGGCCACGCGCTTGGGCCGATGGCCCATCTCCGTCACGACCAGCTCGGCGGTGTCGGGGTCGATCGCCTGGTTGATGGTGGCCATCACGCCCATGCCCATCAATATCTTGATGACGTCAGCGCCACGCTCGGACATGCGCGACGCGAGTTCCTGCACCGTGATGGTCTCGGGGATCGTGACCTCACGATAAACCTTCTGCTGGCCGTCATCGGCATTCTCGCGACGACGCTCGCGCTCGAGGCGGCGCCTTTGCTGCGCTACTGACCGGCTGCGGAAATCGTTTTCACCTTCTACGGCGCGACCGACGTCGATCTTGTCGGAACGGCGCTTGGGTGCCTCACGGCGTGCGCCTGGCGGTTGCGGCAAGCGCTTGTTGATGGTCGGCCGCATCGGCGGACGGCGCAGCGCGCCGGCCGGGCCGGCGCCCGGGGCGCCCATCGGGCGGCGCGACAGCACCGGGAGCGCCCGCTGTCGGAGCGCCAGTCTCGATTTCCTGAGCCTGGCGCGCAACCGGGGTCTGCGGCGCAGCGCCGGCCGCCTGGTCGAGGCGCTTTTGCACCAGCGCATCGGCGCGGCGCTTGACCTCGTCCTCGGTTTTCTTGCGCGTTTCTTCCTCGGCAAGGCGCTTCTTGTGCTCCTCGTCGGCCTTCTGCCGCACGGCATCTTCGACGGCGCGGCGCTTGGCTTCCTCGGCAGCGCGCTGGCGCGCGACGACGGCGTCGCGATCGGCGCCGACCAGCGCGCGCGTGCGGGCTTCCTTCTCCTCTTCGGTCAGGGTGCGCAGGACCGCGCCGGCTGCAGGACGAGGCGCTGCCGCAGGACGAGGCGCTGCCGCAGGCGCGGTGCTGCGGGCGGGCGGGGTGGCGCCACTGCCCAGCTTCAGGGTACGGCCGGTCGGTGCCGCCAGCGCGGCTTCAGGAGCAGCCGCTGGAGCAGGCGCAGGCGTCGCCGTGGGCGCGCTGCCCGTGCGCTTGACCGGCTTCTTGACCTCGACCGTGACAGCGCGCGTGCGGCCGTGGCTGAACTTCTGGCGCACCTGCGTCTCGCCGCCCTTGGCCGCAGCCGCGCCGGAGCGCGCCGTGGTCGAGAGGGTCAGCGGCTTGGTCGGCTTGGTCGTTTCTTTCTGTTCCGTCATACGCGTGTTGTCCTTGGTCCCATACGGCCCGTCAACCGGCGCCGTTCAGGCGATAGCCGCGCCAGCGCGCTGCTCCGCCCGCAATCCGTTGAATGAACTGGCCCGACCGATCGTCGTGCGCCACCGCCACGTAAACTGCCTGCTCGCGTCCGAAGACACCTCCCAAAGAAGCCGCATCGCCCAGCCGCTCCAACGGCAGGCCGGTGGCGGCCAGCTTGGCCATGCCATCGCCGTCCGCCTCGGACGCGACGATCAACAGCCCTGCCCGACCTCGGCCGATCATCTGCTCGACCTTCACGAACCCCGAGACGGCCCGCCCGGCCCGCCGAGCCCGGCTGAGATCTTCCAGCACGCGCCCCAACAGCAGCCGCTCGACCCGCTCGGCCAGGTCGGCCGGCGCGGATACGGCGGCGCGAGCGGCCTTCGCGAAGGCTTTCCTCGCCACGGCCTGCTCGACCGCTGCCCGTCCGGCCCGCACCCACAGGCCCCGGCCCGGCAGCTTGCGCGCCAGATCGGGCACGACCTCGCCCTCGGGCCCGACGACGAAGCGGATCATCCGCTCCGGCGTCCCTTCCTCACCGGTCACGATGCAGGTGCGCAGCGGGCCGGCAGGTAGAGCCGAGAGATGGGGCTCGATCATGGCGTGGACAAGACTCAAGGGTTCGAACCTCCGTCAGGCCTTGGCTTCTTCGCCGGCAGGGACTTCCTCGGCCGGGAACCAGTGCTCGCGCGCCTTCATGATGATGGCGTTGGCGGTGTCGGCATCCATCGCGCTCTCGCCCACGATCTCGCGCAACTCGTCGGAGGCGAGATCGCCCAGGTCGTCGAGCGATTTCACGCCCTTTTCGCCCAGCGCCACCAGCATCGGAAGGTCGAGCCCCTCGATGCCGCGAACTTCCTCGCTGACGCCGAACTCCTCGAGGCGGGCGGCAAGCTCGGCATCGCGCTTCTCGATGAATTCGCGGCCGCGGCGCTGCAGCTCGGAGGCGATGTCCTCATCGAAGCCCTCGACGCCCTGCAGATCCTCGAGCGCGGCATCGGAGACGTCCTCGACCGTGGCATAGCCCTCGGCGACCAGCAGATGGGCGATCACGTCGTCGACGTCGAGCGAGGCCTTGAAGAGCTCGGTGCGCTCGCGCGTCTCCTTCTGGCGGCGCTCGCTCTCTTCAGCTTCCGTCATGATGTCGATCTCCCAGCCGGTGAGCTGGGAGGCGAGCTTCACGTTCTGGCCGCGGCGGCCGATCGCCAGACTCAGCTGATCGTCGGGAACGACCACCTCGGTCTTGTGCTTCTCCTCGTCCATCAACACCTTGCTGACCTCGGCCGGCGCCAGCGCGTTGACGATGAAGTTGGCGGTATCGGCCGACCACGGGATGATGTCGACCTTCTCACCCTGCAGCTCCTGCACCACGGCCTGCACGCGGCTGCCGCGCATGCCGACGCAGGCTCCGATCGGGTCGATCGAGCTGTCGTGGCTTAGCACCGCGATCTTGGCGCGGCTTCCGGGATCACGGGCGACCGCCTTGATCTCGATGATGTTGTCGTAGATTTCCGGCACTTCCTGGGTGAACAGCTTGGCCATGAACTGCGGGTGGCTTCTCGACAGGAAGATCTGCGGACCGCGCGGCTCCTCGCGCACGTCGAAGATGTAGGCGCGCACCCGGTCATTCACGCGCAGGCTCTCGCGGGGGATCGTCTCGTCGCGGCGGATCACGCCTTCGGCGCGCTGCAGGTCGACGGTGATGTTGCCGTAGTCGACCCGCTTGACGACACCCGACACGATCTCGCCGATGCGATCCTTGAATTCCTCGTACTGGCGCTTGCGCTCGCTCTCGCGCATGCGCTGGGTGATCACCTGCTTGGCGGTCTGGGCGGCGACGCGGCCGAAGTCGATCGGCGGCAGCTCATCCGTCAGGAAGTCGCCGACCTGCGCCTCCGGATTGCGGCGCTGGGCGTCGGCGACGGTGACCTGAGTGTTCTCGTTCTCGATCGCGTCGGCCACCTGCATGTAGCGCAGCAGCTTGATCTCGCCGGTCTTGCGGTCGATCTCGGCGCGGATGTCGTGCTCCAGGCCGTACTTGGCGCGGCCGGCCTTCTGGATGGCCTGCTCCATCGCCTCGAGCACTTCCTCGCGCTCGATGCCCTTCTCGCGGGCGACCATGTCGGCCACCTGCAGCATCTCGAGGCGCGGGATATCGGCAGTCGTTGCCATGATTGTCTTCCTCTCGTTTCCTATTCCGTCAGTGAGCTTGTTCCACGCCCTCCTGGGCGCGGCGGTGTTCATCGAGTAACGCGTCAGTCAATTCGAGCTTGGCCCTGGTCACGGCCGACAGCGGCACTTGCGTTTCCTTGCCGTCCTCGAGCCTCAGCTTCACGGCACCGCCTTCGAGCCCCAGCAGGGTGCCCTTGAAGCGCCGGCGGCCATCGATCGGCAGTGCGGTTTCCACGCGCGCGACGTGGCCCGTCCAGCGGGTGTAGTCCTTCTCGCGAGTCAGCGGCCGGTCGATGCCGGGCGAGCTCACTTCCAGCGTGTAGGCGCTTGAAATCGGATCCTCGACATCGAGCACCGCCGACAACGCCCGGGAGATGACGGCGCAAGCCTCGACATCCATCGGACGGCCGTCAGCCGGCTCGATCATGATCTGCAAGATGCCGCCGCCGCGGCTCATCGAGACGCGAACCAGCTCGTAGCCCATGCCGACGATGGTCGGGGCGACGATGTCTTCGATACGACGCAGCAGTTCGGTCACTAAGGCTCGACTTCCCGATATTTGGGCGAGCGGGCTTTCGACAAATGAAAAGAGCGGGCGTTTGGCCCACTCTTTTTGTTTGGTTCGTCCCGCGAACCCATTGAGGATGGTTGCGGATATAGGCGCAGGCAGGCCGACTGGCAAGCCAAATGACTGCATTTCTTAATGATTTCCGAAAACCGCCAGCTTTGCCTCAGAACCTGTCACAACTGAGTCGCGACACAAACGGCTAGCCGGAGAAATAAATAATGTCGCGGCCGCATTATCACGGTTGGTGGGTCGTTTTCTGCTGCTTCGCCATCGCCCTCTACGGGTGGGGGCTTGGCTTCTATGGCCTCAGCCTATATCTGGTAGCCCTGTCCAAGGCCCATGGCTGGTCGCCAGCCACGATTTCAGCGGCCATCACCTTCTATTACATCGTCGGCGCCTTCCTGGTGATGCAGGTCGGCGACACCATCGAGAAAAAGAGGGGCGCGGATCGTGGTCCTGGTCGGTGTCGGGCTTATGGGGCTCGGCGTGCTCGGCCTAACCGTCGCCCGGCAGCCTTGGCACCTCTACCTCGCTTTCCTGCTGATGATCCCGGGTTGGGTCGCCATGGGCGGTGGCTCGATCAATACCATCGTCGCCCAGTGGTTCGACCGCCGCCGCGGGCTGGCCGCCAGCTTGGCGCTCAATGGCGCAAGCTTCGGCGGCCTGGTCTTCGCGCCGGCCTTCGCCTGGGGCATCGACACCTACGGTTTCGCCAACGCCTGTTACGCGGCAGTCGCCGTGGTCCTGGCGACGCTCTGGCCGCTCGCCGCGTTCGCCCTTCGTCCGCGCCGCGCCGGCGAACACGACATCGGCGACGAGGACGCAGCCCGGGCCGAGCTCAGCGACGAACCGATGAGCCGGCGCGCCCTGCTCGGCACGCCGCGCTACCTCACGATGGTCGGGGCCTTCTCCATCGGGCTCCTGGCGCAGATCAGCTTCATCGCCCACCAGGCCGCGTTCCTCGAGCCGACGCTGGGGCTGAAGGGCGCCGGCTGGGCGCTCAGCGTCACGGCGCTCTCGGCCGTGATCGGCCGGCTCGCCGTCGGCGCGGTGATCGATCGCGTCGATCGCCGGCTCGCCACGTCGGCCAACCTGGCCGTGCAGATCGTGTCGATGGTCGTGCTGCTCTCGACCTCGTCACCGGCCGGCCTCTATCTCGGCTGCATCCTGTTCGGCTTCGGCGTCGGCAATCTCATCACCCTGCCCGGCCTGATCGTGCAGCAGGAGTTCCCGCGCCGCGACTTCGCGCGCGCCGTCAGTCTCAACGTCGCGGTGACCCAGCTCGTCGCGGCGGTCGGGCCCTACCTGCTCGGCCTGCTGCACGACCTCTCGGGCAACTACCGCTCGTCGCTGATCGCCTGCCTCGTCCTGCAGGTCGCGGCCGCACTCCTGATCCTGGTCCGGCCAAGCCCGCGCACTATCGACGCCTGAGCCGCGTCAGACGCGGCTCAGCCGAAGGAACACCGGCTTGTGGCCGGCCAGCATCTTCTGCTCGTAGCGCGTGGGCGGCCAATCGTCCGGGCGACCGCGCCAATCCGACGGCCGCTCGGCCAGCCAGTCGAAGGCCGGATGGGTGCAGGCATGCTCGACCATCCAGGGCAGGTAACTCGGATCGTCGGTCGCCAGTCGCAGCTCGGCGCCCGGCTTCATCAGGCGCGCCAGCACGTCGAGGTTGGTGCGCTCAACAAAACGCCGCTTGTGGTGTCGAGTCTTGGGCCACGGGTCGGGGAACAGGATGAAGGCGCGCGACAGCGAGCGATCGGGCAGCGCCGCCATCACCAGCCGCGCGTCGTCGGTGAACAGGCGGATGTTGCTCACGCCGGTGCGCTCGATGTGGGCAAGGCACTTGGCGACGCCGTTGATGAAGGGCTCGCAGCCGATCAGCCCGACCTCAGGATGATGCTCGGCCTGCCACACCAGATGTTCGCCGGCACCGAAGCCGACTTCGAGCCAGATGTCCTTGCGCGCGGCACCGAACAATGAGGCGAGGTCGATCTTCTGCGGCTCGGGTGGAACCGTGATCAGAAGCTTCGGCAGCAGGGTGTCGAGCAGGCTCTCCTGTCCCGCCCGCAGCTTCTTGCCGCGCCGGCGGCCGTAGAGCGTGCGCTGGCGGGTCTCCGTCACATCACGACGTCGATCAGGTACGGGCCCTTCTGCGACATGGCGTAGGTGAGCTGCTTGGTCAGCTCCTCGAGGTCGTGCGCCTTGGCGCCCGGCACGCCCATGCCCTTGGCCAGCATGGTGAATTCGAGCGTCGGCCGGTCGAGCGTCAGCATGTCGATGGCGCGCGGGCCGGGATTGGCGGCGCCGACATCGGCGAGCTGGCTGTAGAGGATCTTGTAGTTGCGGTTGGAGAAGATCATCACGCAGACGTCGAGGTTCTCGCGCGCCATCGTCCACAGCGCCTGGATGGTGTACATCGCCGAGCCGTCGCCGATCATGGCGACGACCTTGCGGTCGGGGCAGGCCACGGCGGCGCCGACCGCGACCGGTGCGCCGAAGCCGATCGAGCCGCCCATGTTGTTCAGCCAGTCGTGCGGCGGCGCGCCGACGCTGTAGGGGAAGAAGCCGCGGCCCGTCGTCACCGACTCGTCGACCACGATGGCGCCTTCCGGCAAGGTCGATCCCAGTGCCGCGCCGAGACCATCCAAGGTGAACTTGCCGCTCGGACGCTCGGGCCGCTTGGGCTGCGCGACGGCAGGCTTTTCATTGAGCGCGCCGAGCTCGGTTGCGAGCGCTTCGAGCGAGCCCACCGGATCGCCATCGACCGGGCAAAGCGTCGTGACCTCGCAGCCTTCCGGCACCAGGACGGAGGGCTTGCCGGGATAGGCGAAGAACGCAGCCGGCGCCTTGGCGCCGACCAGGATCATCTGCTTGGTGCCCTTCAGCATCTCGAGCGCCGTCTCGACCACGAAGTGGAGCCGCAGCACCGGCACGCGGCCCGCGCCGCGCTCGATGCGCGCCGTGCCGCCGGCGGCCTGCACCTTGCAGCCGGTCTTGGCGGCGATCTTGCCGGCGAGTTCCAGCCCGCGCGCCCGCAGCGCGCGGCCACCGATGAACAGCATCGCGGACGCGCCGCCTTCCTTCAGCGCCTTGGCGGCAGCGACCACCGCTTCGTTGGCGGGCTTCTGCGGCTGCGGCGTCTCGGGCGTCTCGGCGGCGCCATCGGCCTCGGTCCAGGCGGTATCGGCCGGCAGGATCAACGTGGCGATCTGGCCCGGCGCCACGCGCGCTGCCTGGATCGCGGCCGCGCCGTCCTTGGCGACGGTCTTCGACGTGGGCGAGGTCTTCACCCAGTGCGAGAACGGCCTGGCGATGCCTTCGATGTCGGCGGTGAGCGGCGTGTCGTACTTGATGTGATAGAGCGCGTGCTCGCCCACGATGTTGACGATGCCGGAGCCCGCCTTCTTGGCGTTGTGCAGATTGGCCGCGGCGTTGGCGAGGCCCGGGCCGAGATGCAGCAGCGTCGAGGCCGGCTTGTCCTTCATGCGGTAGTAGCCGTCGGCGGCACCGCTGCACACGCCTTCGAACAGGCCGAGCACGCAGCGCATGCCTTCGACGCGATCGAGCGCCCCGACGAAATGCATCTCCGATGTGCCGGGATTGGCGAAACAGACTTCGACGCCGCCCTTCACCAGGGTCCGAACCAGGCTCTCCGCACCGTTCATCGCCACGCTCCCCAACACTGGAAATGATGTTCGGCGCGCACCGTAGGCGTTTGGCCGGGACTCAAGCCATTGCGATTCCTCGGCAATTTCGAAGCGGCGTTCTCTCTTTATTCTCAACGCATTATTCAGTATAGTTGAACCAATATTTAAGAAAGTTATTTGGATGCCCCCTTCTGATACTGCCTTCCTTGTCGGCGCCGATCTGGTCGAGTTCGACCGCCACGATCTGCCGATCTACGCCACGCCTCAATCACAATGGGCCGATGCCGGCCACGACGTCGGCCGCTACGGCGCTGCGCTCGACCGATTGTTCGGCGAGCCGGGCGAGGTGTTTTTGAGCGGAGAACTCACCGCGTCGCCGATCGCAGCGCTGCCCGAGACGACGATCGTCGACGATCCCCTGGTCGAGCTGGGCGGCCTCAATGACGGGTTGATGATGCCGGCGATGGAGCACGAGCCGGCCCACGCCGGCGGCGCGCTGCACTTGCCGGAGATCGCCACCGTCTACGATTTCGCCGACGGCCTGCACCTGCACGATCTCTGGACGTTCGACAGCCACGAGCTTAAGCCGCGTCGCCCAGCTCGAGCTGGACCAGATTGACCCAGTAGGCGGCGCCCGTCGTCAGGATCTCGTCGTTGAAGTCGTAGAGCGGCGAATGGACGTTGTGGCAGCCACCTTCCTCAGTGCCGCCATTGCCGATCATGATGTAGGCGCCGGGCTTCTTCTCCAGCATGAACGCGAAATCCTCCGCGCCCGCGATCGGCGGCGTGTTGGGCTGGACGTTCTCGCGGCCCACCGTCAGCGCCGCCGCCTCGACGGCGATCGAGGTCTGCTCGACCGCGTTGATCAAAGCCGGATAGCGCCGGAAATACTTGCTCACCGCCTCGCAGCCACCGGACTGCGCGATGCCCGCCGCCACCTCGGCCAACCGCCGCTCGAGCAGGTCACGCACTTTCGGTGAGAAGCTGCGCGCCGTGCCCTTGATCAGCACTTCCGACGGAATGACGTTGGGCGAACCGGCCGTGCCGGCACTGATGTGGCCCACGCTCAACACCGCCGCCTGGGTCGACACGACGTTGCGGCCGATGATGCCCTGCACCGCCACGATGAACTGCGCGGCGACGTAGGTCGGATCGGTGCCGCGATCGGGCATGGCGCCATGGCCGCCGGTGCCCTTGAAGGTCACCTCCCAGCTGTCGGACGAGGCCAGCATCGCGCCCGAGCGGATGGCGAAATGGCCCTTGGGGAAGCCCGGCATGTTGTGCATGCCATAGACGGCATCGCAGTTGAACTTGTCGAACAGCCCCTCCTCGATCATCACCCGCGCCCCGCCGAGACCCTCCTCGGCCGGCTGGAAAATGAAGTGCACGGTGCCGGCGAAGTCGGGCGCCTTGGCAAGATGCCGGGCCGCGCCCAGCAGCATGGTCGTGTGGCCGTCATGGCCGCAGGCATGCATCTTGTTGGGCACGCTCGAGGCGTAGTCGAACTCGTTCTTCTCCTGCAGATGCAGCGCGTCCATGTCGGCGCGCAGGCCGATCGTCTTCTGGCCCGCCCGCTTGCCCTTCAAGGTGCCGACCACGCCGGTCGTGGCGAGGCCGCGATGCACTTCGATGCCCCACGAAGTGAGCTTGTCGGCCACGATCTGCGAGGTGCGCTCTCCTCGAAGGCGGTCTCGGGATGGCGATGGATGTCGCGGCGGATGGCGGTCAGGTCGGCCTGCTGGCCGGCCAAAAGATCGGGCGTCGTGCGGCTCATGTTCCTCGCGTATCCCTTCTCGAGGCAGTTGCTCCGAAGGTGACCGTTAAAATAACGGGAAATTTAACGGTTACTCGCGGTAACGTTTAAAATAATGGAAAAATAATGGGCCCTCTGCCGGCAGGCGGCCCCAAGCATCATGCTTGGCATTATGCGCGGGTTCGGCGCCGCCACCTATTTTGGTCATTAGAAGTTCGGCCGCAGGTCGGCGCTGGCCGGCAAAAGAAAACGGCGAGACCGGTTTCCCGATCTCGCCGCTTCGCACGCACCTTCGACGAGCGTTCGTCGCACTTGCCGCGGGGCGCGGCTGGCCACAACCCCCGAAAGGGACCGCGAATGGCCGGTGGAATGCGGGATCCCCGCCCGCTACCACCATCCTGCGGGGCACGCCCGCTCCATGCGCATGGACCGTTCGCATCGGACCCCAGCACCGGTTTCCCGTCATCAGCTCCCCTCTCGAGAGGGGGTGCGGTATCCCGTCAAAGACGACTTCGACGGAACACTCCAGAGGCCCATCAGCAGCTTTCGCCACCGCGAGACACCTTTCGGTGCCTCTCTCCGCCCGATGCTCATCCGTTCATCACGACCAACACCAAACTTCGTGAGACCAACTTTCTGCCCCGTCGCGATCCTCTTCAAGCACGAGAATCAAGCCCTTTCGGTGGATTGGCGGGATAACGAGGATGAGAATCCGGACACCACAAGGGAGGGTGGCGCGCACCCCCGTGACGCGCTAAATCCGCGCCCCATGATTTTGTTTCCCGCCATCGATTTGAAGGACGGCAAGTGCGTGCGCCTGCTGCGCGGGGACATGGCGCGCGCCACGGTGTTCAACGAGAGCCCCGCGGCCCAGGCCAAGGCCTTCGCCCATGCCGGCTGCGAATGGCTGCATCTGGTCGACCTCAATGGCGCGGTCGAAGGCCATCCAGTCAATCGCGCGGCGGTGCAGGAAATCCTGAAAGCCGTCGAGGTGCCGACGCAGCTGGGCGGCGGCATCCGCACCATCGAGAACATCTCGCGCTGGTTCGAGGCGGGCGTGAAGCGCGTCATCCTGGGGACCGTCGCGGTGAAGGAGCCGGGACTGGTCAAGGCCGCCTGCAAGCAGTGGCCGGGCCAGATCGCCGTCGGCATCGATGCGCGCGACGGCATCGTTGCGGTCGACGGCTGGACCAAGCAGAGCACCATGCGCGCGCTCGATCTTGCGCTGCGCTTCGAGGACGCCGGCGTCTCGGCCATCATCTACACCGATATCGATCGCGACGGCGCGATGGGCGGCGTCAACATCGACGCGACCATCACACTGGCCCAGCACCTCACCACGCCGGTCATCGCCTCGGGTGGCGTGAGCTCGCTCGACGACCTGCGCGAACTGCGGCCCGCCGAGGAACACGGCATCATCGGCGCCATCGTCGGTCGCGCGCTTTATGACGGACGCGTGACAGTGCCCGACGCCATCCGCGTGCTGAAAGGGGAGTGACGTCGGCATGCTCAAGGTCCGCATCATCCCCTGCCTCGACGTCAAGGACGGCCGGGTCGTGAAGGGCGTGCAGTTCGTCGACTTGCGCGACGCCGGCGATCCGGTGGAGCAGGCACGGGTCTACGACGCCGCCGGCGCCGACGAGCTCACCTTCCTCGACATCACCGCGAGCCACGAGAACCGCGACACCATCCTCGATGTCGCCGCCCGCACCGCCGAGCAGTGCTTCATGCCGCTCACCGTGGGCGGGGGCGTGCGCACGATCGAGGACATCCGCAAGCTCCTGCTGGCCGGCGCCGACAAGGTCTCGATCAACTCCGCCGCCGTGGCGCGGCCCGATTTCGTGCGCGAGGCGGCCGAGAAATACGGCGACCAATGCATCGTGGTGGCGATCGATGCCCGCCAGAGCAAGCCCGGCAAGTGGGAGGTCTTCACCCATGGTGGCCGCAAAGGCACCGGCCTCGACGCCATCGACTGGGCCAAGCGCATGACCGTCCACGGCGCGGGCGAGATCCTGCTCACCTCGATGGACCGCGACGGCACCAGGTCGGGCTTCGACCTCGAGCTCACGCGCGCGGTATCAGACGCCGTACCGGTGCCGGTGGTGGCCTCGGGCGGCGTCGGCAAGCTCGACGACCTGGTCGACGGCGTCACCAAGGGCCGTGCCTCGGCCGTGCTCGCCGCTTCCATCTTCCATTTCGGCGAGTTCACCATCGCCCAGGCCAAGGAACATCTGGCGCGCGCGGGCGTTCCGATACGGCAAATCTCGCCTAAGGCGTGAATTTGAAGTAGAATGGGCTTCAGCGCCCAATCAAAGAGGCGCGGTGGCCGCCCCGTCCTGGGGCGGTGGAGTTCCCCTCGCAATGGCCAAGAAGAAGAAAGCAAAAAAGAAGGCGTCTAAGAAGAAGCGCCAGGAGAACGGCGTCGGGCACGAGCATGTGCTCGACCGGCTCTATGTCGTGATCGAAGGCCGCAAGGGCGCCGATCCCGACACCTCCTATACGGCGCGCCTGTTCAGCCGAGGCCGCCAGCAGATCGCAAAGAAGCTGGGTGAAGAGGCCGTCGAGGCGCTGATCGAAGGCATCCGCGGCGACAAGGCCAAGCTGGTCGGCGAAAGCGCCGACATGCTCTATCACCTGCTGACCCTGTGGGCGTCGATCAACGTCAGGCCCAAGGCGGTGTGGAGCGAACTCGCCCGCCGCGAGGGCCTGTCGGGTCTTGCCGAGAAGGCAGCGCGCAAGCACAAATAGCGGCCCATGCCGCCATACGACCGCAACAACATCTTCGCCAAAATCCTGCGCGGCGAAGCGCCTTGCGCCAAGGTCTACGAAGACGAGTTCGCGCTCGCCTTCAAGAACATCCATCCGGCAGGCGCCCGTGCATGTGCTGGTGGTGCCCAAGGGCGAATACGTCTCCAACGCCGACTTCAGCGCCAAGGCGCCACCCGATCTCTTCGCGGGTTTCTGGCGCGCTGTCGGCCGCACCGCGACGGCGCTTGGCCTCGACGAGCTGGGCTACCGGCTGGTCGCCAACACCGGCGCCGATGCCAACCAGATCGTCTTTCATTTCCATGTCCATGTGATCGGCGGGCGGCACATGAGGGGCGTCAGTGGGGAAGCGCCGAGGCCAGGCGACGGCACATGAATTGCCGCCGCGTGCTCGCGGTGGCGGCGGCGACGCTGGCCGCTCCGTCGGTACGCGCACAAGGCAGATACCCAAGCGGCACCAAAGAGCGACAAGTGCGGTTCGCCACCAGCGATGGCGTCGTTCTCTCGGGCACTTTGCTGCTGCCGATGATCAGCGAGATCCAGTACGTGCCGGGCGTCGTGCTGATCGCCGGCAGCGGCCCGACCGACCGCAACGGGAACAACACCCTGGCGCCGGTGCGCATCGACCTGCTGAAGCAAGTCGCCGAGCTCCTGGCGGGCGTAGGCATCGCCACGCTGCGCTACGACAAACGCGGCATCGGCGCCTCCTCTGGTTTCCCGTCCAACGGCCTCGATGAGCAGGAACGTTTCTTCGCCTGGGAGAACTTCGTCAGTGACGTGCAAGTGGCTCATGCCGAGCTGCTGCGACACAACGAGATCAACCCCAACGCCACGGCCTTCCTGGGCCACAGCGAGGGCGCTTTGCTGTCGCTCGCGGCGACCCAGGCCATGAGCCAGCGCGCGCCCTATGCCCTGGTGCTGGCGAGCGCACCCGGGCTGCCCTTGCGCGATATCGTGCGCGGCCAGATCGGGCGCAACGCTCCGATACTCCTGGCCGAGGCCGAGCGGGTCATGGCGGCGATCGTGAAGACCGGCCATGTGCCGGCCGATACGCAGCCCGAACTACAGCTGATCTTTCCGCCCTATGCCGGACCGTTTCTCAAGTCGGCGCTGACTTTCGATCCGGCGAAGGTCGCGGCGGGCATCGCCACACCGTGCCTGATGCTGCATGGCGCGGCCGACACCCAGATCGTGCCGCTGCGCGACATCCAGCCTTTGATCGACGCGCTCGCCAGCCGCAAGAAGCCGGGCGAAGTGCTGATCGCTCCCATGACGAGCCATAATCTCAAGACCGTCACCGGACCGGCCGATCCGGGCTTCGCGGGACCGATCGCACCCGCCATCGCCGACAAGCTCTCGACCTGGCTCGCGCACGTGCTGGGCGCTTGATCGCGCCCCAAGGGCGGTCGATCATCACCGCCAAGAAGCCAAGGGAGGCGATGCCATGACTGACGATGCCACAACGGTCGCGGTTCGTCCGCTTACTCAGGCAGTCGGCGTGGAGATCCTCGGTGTCGATTTGCGGCAGCTGAACGACGCGGATTTCTCCGGCGTCAGCGCGCCTGGCATCAGCATTCGGTGATCCTGCTGCGCGAGCAGAAGCTCAGCGACGACGACCTGCTCGCCTTCAGCCGGCGCTTCGGCGAGCTCGATCCGCCGCCCAACCAGGAACGCGGCCGCATCAGCCCGCCCGGCTATCCCGACATCTATGTCGTGTCCAACGTGCTCGACAAAAAGGGCGATCCGATCGGCGCGCTGGGGGCGGGCGAAGCGGTCTGGCACACCGACATGAGCTATCTCGACATGCCGCCCGACGCCTCGATGCTCTATGCGCTGGAGATTCCGCCGAGCGGCGGCAACACCTGGTTCTGCGGCATGCAGGCGGCGTGCGATGCCCTGCCGGACGATCTCCGGCGCCGGATCGAAGGCCGGCGCATCAAGCACGATGGCACCTACAATTCCGGCGGCTATCTGCGCAAGGGCGTGACGCCGACCGACGATGCGCTGGCCGCGCCCGGCGCCTGGCACCCGGCCATCCTGCGCCATCCCGCCAACGGCCGCGCCACGCTCTATCTCGGCCGGCGACGCAATTCCTACATCGAGGGCCTGTCGCGCGAGGAGTCCGACGCGCTCCTCGAGGCGCTGTGGGCGCACGTCACCGAGCCGCGCTTTCTCTACGAACACAGGTGGCGCCTGGGCGATCTGGTGATGTGGGACAACCGCTCGACCATGCACCGCCGCGACCCGTTCGACGGCAACGCGCGGCGCATCATGCATCGCACGCAGATCAAGGGGGACAGCAGACCGGTGGCATTCGCATGAGGCGGCAGAAGAAGTTTTACGCCTGGGGTTATGCCGACGAGGATCTCTCGGCCGAGGAGATCAAGCCGTGGGAGGCCGAGATCGCCCAGCGCTACGGGCTGAACAGCTTCGACGTCACGCCGCCGCCCAAGCCGGAAGAGATCACCTTACGTGGGCCGCGCGTAACAGTGCCGCCCGGCGCTGCAGTCGATGGTGCGCACCGACCATCTGACGCGGCTCGAGCACAGCTACGGCAAGGCGGGCTTCGACACCACGCGCATGTTCATGCGCTCGGTGCCCAATCCGCCGGACGCCGTCGCCTTCCCGGAGAACGAGCAGGATATCGTCAAGCTGCTCGACTGGTGTGACCAGATCGGCGCCAAGGCCATCCCCTACGGCGGCGGCAGCTCGGTGGTGAAGGGCATCGAGCCCTCGGCCGCCTTCGACAAGGTGGTGACGATCTCGACGCGCCACCTGGACAAGATCCTGGAAGTCGACGACGTGAGCCAGGCGGCGCGCATCCAGGGCGGCATCTATGGGCCGGCGATCGAGGACGCGCTGCGCAAGACGCCGCTCACCATGCGCCACTACATGCAGGCCTATCGTTGCTCGACGCTGGGCGGCTGGATCGCCACGCGCTCGGGCGGCCACTACGCCACGCTCTACACGCACATCGACGACTTCGTCGAAAGCACGCGCGTGGTGACCCCGGCCGGCACGCTCGAGTCGCGCCGACTGCCCGGCTCGGGCGCCGGCCCCAGCCCCGATCGCCTGTTCCTCGGCTCCGAAGGCATTTTAGGCATCATCACCGAAGCCTGGGTGCGCTTGCGCCAGAAGCCGACCTTTCGCTCCTCGGCCTCGGTGCGCTTCAAGAATTTCTTCGCCGGCGCCGATGCGGTGCGCGCCATCACCCAGGCCGGCCTCTACCCCGCCAACTGTCGGCTCTTGGAAGCGCGCGAGGCCTTGCCCGGCATTCCGTGGAGCAGCGAGGAGGCGGTGCTGGTGCTGGCCTTCGAATCGGCCGACCACCCGCTCGACGCCTGGATGAAGCGCGCGCTCGAGATCTGCGACGGCTTCGGCGGCGTGCCGGATAAGGACGGCGGCGACGACGAGAACGCCCATCGCTCCGGCGCCGCTGGCGCCTGGCGCAATCGCTTCATCCGTGCTCCCCACTATGGCGAGCACGCCGTGGCGCGCGGCATCCTCTCATCGACGTTCGAGACCTCGATGACCTGGGAGCGCATGCGCGACTTCCACCAGAAGATCACCAAGATCGCGCGCGACACGATCAAGCGCGTGACCGGTCGCGACGGCACGATCACCTGTCGCTTCACCCACGTCTATCCCGACGGGCCGTGCCTCTATTTCACCTTTGGCGGCATCCTCGACAAGCGCAAGCAGCTCGAGCAGCTCATGGAAGTCCTCTCGACCTGCACCGCCGCGACCGTGGAGCATGGCGGCACGACCACCCACCACCATGCCGTCGGCCGCTTCCATCGGCCGTTCTACGACAAGCAGCGGCCCGAGCTGTTCGCCAAGGCGCTACGCGGCGCCAAGCGCGAGCTCGATCCCAAGGGCATGATGAATCCCGGTGTGCTGATCGATCCCTGACGACTATGCTCGGCGGATGCCGAGCTCCATCGCGTTGATACCGGGCGAGGTCACGCTGCCTGTGTGGCGTGACATCTACCGCGGCGCGGCGGTCAGCCTCGACCCGGCCTGCCATGGCGCCATCGAGCGCTCGGCGGCCGCGGTCTCGGCCATCCTGGCCAAGGGCGAGCCGGTCTACGGCATCAATACCGGCTTCGGAAAGCTCGCCAGCGTGCGCATTCCCGCCGTCCGACCTCGCGCAGCTTCAGCGCAACATCGTGCTGTCGCACGCCGCCGGCGCCGGCCCGCCGATGCCGGGGCCGGTGGCGCGGCTGATGATGGCGCTGAAGCTCGCCAGCCTGGCGCAGGGCGCGTCGGGCGTGCGGCTCGAGACGGTTCGCCTTCTCGAAGCAGCTGCTGATCAAGGGACTGACCCCGATCGTGCCCTGCCAGGGTTCGGTCGGCGCCTCCGGCGATCTGGCGCCGCTTGCGCATATGTCGGCGGCCATGATCGGCATTGGCGAGGTGATGGTGGGCGGACAGGATCGTGCCCGCCGCCACCGCGCTGGCCGAGGCCGGCCTCCGCCCGCTCACGCTCGGCGCCAAGGAGGGACTGGCGCTGCTCAACGGCACGCAATTCTCGACGGCCTATGCGTTGGCCGGCCTGTTCGAGACCGAGCGGCTGTTCCGCTCCGCCCTGGTGACCGGCGCGCTGTCGACCGACGCCGCGCGCGGCTCCGACGCGCCGTTCGATCCGCGCATCCACCGCCTGCGCCGCCATCGCGGCCAGATCGAGACGGCCGAGGCCTTGCGCCAGCTGATGGCCGGCTCGGCGATCCGCGCCTCGCACCTGGTCGGCGATGAGCGCGTGCAGGACCCCTATTGCTTGCGCTGCCAGCCGCAGGTCATGGGCGCGATCCTCGACATCCTGCGCCAGGCCGCAACGACACTCGCCACCGAAGCCAACGGCGTCACCGACAATCCGCTGATCTTCGCCGAGACCGAGGAGGCTTTGTCGGGCGGCAACTTCCATGGCGAGCCGGTGGCCTTCGCCGCCGACCTGATCGCGCTTGGCGATTTGCGAGATCGGCTCGCTGGCGGAGACGCCGCATCGCCATGCTGGTCGATCCCGCTTTGTCGGGCCTGCCGGCCTTCCTGACGCCGCGGCCGGGACTGAACTCGGGCTTCATGATCCCGCAGGTCACGGCGGCGGCGCTGGTGTCGGAAAACAAGCAGCGCGCCTATCCGGCCAGCGTCGATTCGATCCCGACCTCGGCCAATCAGGAAGACCATGTCTCGATGGCCGCACACGGCGCGCGCCGCCTGCTGGAGATGGCCGACAATGCCGGCACGGTGATCGCCATCGAGCTGCTGGCCGCCGCCCAGGGCTGCGACTTCCATGCGCCGCTGGCCTCGAGCGACTGCCTCGAAGGCGGTGCGCGCGCTGCGTCCGCCGCCACGTCGCCGCATCTCGACGACGACCGCGCTTTCCATCCCGACCTGCAGGCCGCGACGGCGCTGGTCCGCAGCGGCGCCGTTATCGAGGCAGCGGGCCCCGATCGCGCTGCCCGACCTCTCCGCGTAACGAGGACAGATGCCATGACCCGCCTCGACAATGACCGCCAGATCCGCAGCCCGCGCGGGACCGAGCTCTCGGCCAAGAGCTGGCTCACCGAGGCGCCGCTGCGCATGCTGATGAACAATCTCGATCCGGACGTCGCGGAGAAGCCCGGCGAGCTCGTGGTCTATGGCGGCATGGGCCGCGCGGCGCGCGACTGGCAGAGCTTCGACCGCATCGTCGCGAGCTTGCGCGCCCTCGAAGCCGACGAGACCCTGCTGGTGCAGTCGGGCAAGCCGGTCGGCGTGTTCCGCACCCACGCCGACGCACCGCGTGTGCTGATCGCCAACTCGAACCTGGTGCCGCGCTGGGCGACCTGGGAGCATTTCAACGAGCTCGACCGCAAGGGCCTGATGATGTTCGGCCAGATGACGGCGGGCTCGTGGATCTATATCGGCAGCCAGGGCATCGTGCAGGGCACCTACGAAACCTTCGTCGAGATGGGCCGCCAGCACTATGGCGGCAGCCTGGCCGGCCGCTGGATCCTGACCGCGGGGCTGGGCGGCATGGGGGGAGCGCAGCCGATGGCGGCGACCATGGCCGGCGCCTCGTGCCTCGCCATCGAATGCCGGCCGTCGAGCATCGAGTTCCGCCGCCGCACCGGCTACGTCGACCTGCAGGCCAAGGATCTCGACGACGCGCTGGCGATCATCAGGCGATCGACCGCCGAGAAGAAGCCGGTGTCGGTCGCCTTGCTGGGCAATGCCGCCGAGGTGCTGCCCGAGCTGCTGAGCCGCGGCGTGCGGCCCGATTGCGTGACCGACCAGACATCGGCGCACGATCCCGCCAATGGCTACCTGCCGGCGGGCTGGAGCCTCGCCGACTGGGAGGAGCGCCGCAGCCGCGATCCGGCGGCGGTCGCGACGGCGGCCAAGAAGTCGATGGCGACGCATGTGCGCGCCATGCTCGAGTTCCACAAGAGGGGCGTGCCCACCGTCGACTACGGCAACAACATCCGCCAGATGGCGCTCGAGGAAGGCGTCGCCGATGCGTTCACTTTCCCCGGCTTCGTGCCGGCTTATGTGCGGCCGCTGTTCTGCCGCGGCATCGGGCCGTTCCGCTGGGCCGCGCTGTCGGGCGATCCGGAAGACATCTATCGCACCGACGAGAAGGTGAAGGAGCTGATGCCGGGCAACGCCCACCTGCACACCTGGCTCGACATGGCGAGGAAGCGCATCAAGTTCCAGGGCCTGCCGGCGCGCATCTGCTGGGTCGGCTTGGGCGACCGGCATCGGCTGGGGCTCGCCTTCAACGAGATGGTGGCGAGCGGCGAGCTCAAGGCGCCGATCGTGATCGGACGCGATCACCTCGATTCGGGCTCGGTCGCCAGCCCCAACCGCGAGACCGAGGCGATGCGCGACGGCTCCGACGCCGTCTCCGACTGGCCGATGCTGAACGCGCTGCTGAACTGCGCATCGGGCGCCACCTGGGTGTCGCTGCATCATGGCGGCGGCGTCGGCATGGGCTTCTCCCAGCATGCCGGCATGGTGATCGTGTGCGACGGCACGCCGGACGCGGCACGGCGCATCGAGCGCGTGCTGTGGAACGACCCGGCGACCGGCGTGATGCGCCACGCCGATGCGGGCTACGAGAGCGCGATCGCCTGCGCCCGCGAGCACGGGCTCAACCTGCCGAGCCTCTAGGGCGTCCAAAACTTCCCAGCTTCCTGGGAAGCCTTCGATGCCGATGGCATATAGCTTTTTGGGCGATTCTTCCCAGAATCCGCGCCACTCCCCCTGCGATTTTGGTAATCAGTCGCACTAGCGCAAATTGCCGGTGTGCCCGAGACGAGTAACGTCCCGGCTGCGGCCAGACGGTGAGGCCGTGCGGCTCGCGGCCGACCTTGATCTTGTCGACCTCGCCGGACGAGGTGTTGATGCGATAGACCTCGTCGTCGAAGCGGCCGCTCAGCCAGAGGTATTTGCCGTCGGCGCTGACATTGCCCATGTCGGGGCTGCCGCCGTCGGGGATCGGCCAGGTCTGCACCACCTTGCGCGAGGCGAACTCGATCACCGAGACGCTGCCCCGCGCGACGCCCTTCTTGACCATCATCTTGTTGGTGCCGCGGTTGGCGACATAGAGGTACTTGCCGTCGCGGCTGGGATAGAGGCCGTGCGCGCCGGTGCCGGTCGGGATGAAGCCGATCTGCTTGAACGAGGCGCCATCGACCACGTGCACGCCATCGGCCAGCATGTCGGCCACGAAGAAGGTCTTGCCGTCGGGCGAGATGCGGATGTCCTGCGGCATGCCGCGCGAGGCGCAGATTTCGCCGCCGATTTCCGGCGAGTTGATCACGGTGACCGGCTTCTTGTTCTTCTCGAAGGCGGCGAGCTGGGCCACCACGTCCGGCCGTTCGTAGAACGGCGTCAGCATCAAGGTGCCGAGCACGATGCGATTGACCAGGTCGATCTTGGTGACGGCGCCGTCGAACTCGCAAGTGAAGAGCGCGAAGCTGCCGTCGATCGAGAAATCGGCGTGGTTGATGCCGCCGCAGCGCCGCGTGGAGATGGCGAACTCCATCCTCATCGTCTGCGGATCGCGGAAGTCGAGCCGCTTCAGCTCCTCGGCCACGATGATCGCGTACTTGCCGTCGGGCGACCAATAGACGTTGTAGGGATCGTCGACCGCGATCGCCGGGCCCGGCTTGCCGGTCAGGGGATCGATCGGCGTCAGGCTGCCGTCGGTGCGGCCTTCGGCGTTGTTGGCCACCCACAGCGTCTTGAGGTCCCACGACGGCACGACGTGCTGCGGATTGCGGCCGACCTTGAACGTGTCGACCACCTGCAACGTCGCAGGATCGATCACCGACACCGAGTTCGAGCGCCGGTTGGGGACATAGACCCGCGGCAGCGCGTCCTTGACGGCGGGGCTGAGCTTGCCGGCCTGGGTCTCGCTGTAGAGGTTGGTGGGATCGACCACGGCCGGCATGCCGGGCACGCCGGTGATGGCCGCGACGACGGAGCCCGTCTGCGCCATCGCCCACCAGGCGCCGGCGCTTCCCGAGATCATCAAGACAAGAGCAAAGAGGACGCGACTGAGTTTCATGCGAGTTAGTGCTTCTCCGTCCGCGCCTTGCGGATGGCGGCGACAGTCTGCGTGACGATGAGCTCGACGCCAAGCTGGCCGAGTGCCGCGGTCGAGGGCCGCGGATCGCCTGCGGTGCCGGTGGCGGGCGCCTGCGCTCCGTCGAGCCGGTCGGCCCGCACCGTGGCCGGATCGACCGCCATCTGCAAAGACGTGTCGGCCGTGCCGGCATGGTCACCGATCTGGGCGGCGCTGAGGCCCTTGGCGCGCAGGGCCTGCACATAGGCGGTTTCCGTCGCGCGATAATAGTCGTCGATGAAGTGGGCCCGGACGGGCGTGCCGGCCCAGTCGCGGTTCAGCTCGGCCGCGACCTCCTTCAACAGATGCTGATAGCCGCCGTGATCGCCTAAAAGCACGATGTGGGTGAAGCCGGCCTGCCGCAGGCTTCGGGCCGCGGCCACGAGCGTGCTCTTGAAGGTCGACTCGGGGATCGAGATCGTGCCGGGAAAGCGCATATGCTCGGTGGGCGGCGAGATATTGCCCTCCGGCACATAGGCCAGCACGGGCGCAACCAGCGTGTCACCGAGCTCGGTCGCGATCCGTCCGGCCAGGGCCTTCACCCGCACATTGTGCTTGCCGAGCGTCATGTGCGGCCCGTTCTGCTCGGTGCCGCCCACAGGGATGATGACGGTCGTGGCGCCCGCCTTCAGCGCATCGCGCAGCTCGGTCCAGGTCAGCTCTTCCAGATAGACGCTGCGGGGCGCGGCCTGGGCAGTGGCAGTAAGACAGAAGGCCAGGAGCACAGAGAGAACGATGGCGAGGCGCACCAGCGCGTTCTACGCCATCGCGAGTCAGGCTGCCACTGTTACGCGGCCAGCGCCGCGCGCGGCTCGGTGCGCCGGTAGCTCAAGGCCTCGGCGATGTGCAGGCGGCGGACGGCATCGGAACCGTCGAGGTCGGCCAGGGTGCGGGCCACGCGCAGGGTGCGGTGCCAGGCTCGCGCCGACAGGCCGAGCCGCTCGGCGGCGCGGGTCAGCAGGGCGCGGCCCTCGGCGTCGGGCTCGGCGATCGCGGCCAGCAGGGCGCCGTCGGTGTCGGCATTGCAGCGCGGTTTGGACCAGCCGCGCGCCAGGTCGGCGAGCAGGCCTGCGGTCGGCTCGCTGCCGATATCGACGATCTTTCCCTTGGCTTCGAGCGCGGCCAGGCGGTCGCGCTGCACGGTGCGGGCTGCCGCGACGCGGGCCGCCACGTCGGCGGAACGTTCGGCCGGCGGTGGCAAGGCGAGATCGGCGGCATCGACCCGGGGCACGTCTATGCAGAGGTCGATGCGGTCGAGCAGCGGGCCCGACAGTTTGCCCTGATAGTCGACGCCGCAGCGCGGGGCGCGGCCACAGCCCCGGCCCGCCTCCATGAGATGGCCGCAGCGGCAGGGGTTCATCGCCGCGACGAGCTGGAAGCGCGCCGGGTAGGTCACATGGGCGCTGGCGCGGGCGACGGTGACGCGGCCAGACTCCAGCGGCTGGCGCAGGGCCTCCAGGGTGGCGCGGTTGAATTCCGGCAATTCGTCGAGAAACAGCACGCCGTGATGGGCGAGCGACACCTCGCCCGGACGGGGCCGCGCACCGCCGCCGACCAGCGCCTGGAGCGTCGCCGAATGGTGGGGATCGCGGAAGCTGCGCCGCCGCGACAGCTTGCCGTCGCCGGTCTCGCCGGCCAGCGAGCGCACCATGGTGGCTTCCAGCGCCTCGTCAGCGGCCAGCGGCGGCAACAGACCGGGCAGGCGCGCCGCCAGCATGGATTTACCCGAGCCGGGCGGGCCGATCATCAGGAGGTTGTGGCCGCCCGCCGCCGCCACTTCGAGGACGCGCTTGGCGGTCTCCTGGCCCTTGATCTCGGCGAGATCGGGATAGCTTGCCGCTTCGTCGGCCATCAGCGCCTGCGGTTCGGGCAGGAGCTGCTGGCCGCGCAGGTGATTGATCAGGGCGAGCAGCGAGGGTGCCGCGACGATACCCGGCCGGTCTTCGTTGGCGGCGCGCTCGAAGCCTGCCCACGCCGCCTCCGTGCCGCAGGCCGCCGGGCAGATCACGCCGCGCCCTGCAGCGGCCGCGGCCACCGCGGCCGGCAGCACGCCGGGCACCCGGGTCAACGATCCGTCGAGCGCCAGTTCGCCCAGTACCACGAAGCCCGCCAGGCTTTCCTTGGCGACCACGCCCATGGCGGCAAGCAGCCCGAGCGCGATCGGCAGGTCGTAGTGGCTGCCTTCCTTGGCAAGGTCGGCGGGCGAGAGATTGACCGAGATGCGCTGCGGCGGCAGCGACAGACCAAGCGCGCGCAAGGCCGCGCGCACCCGTTCGCGGCTTTCGCCCACCGCCTTGTCGGCCAGGCCCACCATGGCAAAAGCGAGCTGGCCCGGGGCGATCAGAACCTGCACATCGACCGGCACGACATCGACGCCCTGGAAAGCCACCGTCCGCACCCGCGCCTGCATGCCTCTCTCCTGTCTTGTCCGGGAACAATTATAGAGGCGATTGTATACTTGACATAGCGAGGCCCATTCCCTAGATACGAGAGGCCCGCTCACCCCTGCTGGAATCAAAGGGATGGCGGGCCTCAGGAACGAAGGTTTGGCCGCCCTCATTCCCAGAGAGAGACTATCCGGCCCAACATGCAATCAAGTCTAGGGCCATGACCTACAGCGATTTGAACAACCCCATCTTCCAAGATGCCGACAAGGCCCGCGAATACCTTGAAACGCAGCGCTGGCCGAAGGCCGTTTCCTGCCCCCATTGCGGCTCTGTGGAGGGCATCACGAAGATGCAGGGCAAGAGCCACCGCCCCGGTTTGTTCCTGTGCGGAGCGTGCCGCGGTCACTTCTCAGTCACGGTAGGAACAGTCTACGAACGCAGCCACATTCCCCTGAATAAGTGGCTGCTGGCCACGCATCTCATGTGTTCGGGCAAGAAGGGCACCAGCGCCCACCAGATGCACCGTATGCTCGGGATCACCTATAAGTCCGCATGGTTCATGTGCCACCGCATCCGTGAAGCGATGAAGGATACCGGCAAGGAACCGATGGGCGGCAAGGACAAGGTCGTCGAGGCCGATGAGACGTACCTAGGCAACCTCCCGGCCCACAAGGCGCCGATCCGCAAGAACCCGAACCGCCCAAGCACGGCCCGCATCACAAGCGCGCCATCGTCTCCCTCGTGGAGCGCGGCGGTAAGGCCCGCTCGTTCTATGCCGAGACGGCGCACGTCGATAAGGTGCGCCGAGATCGTCCGCGAGAATATGTGCCAAGCGAAAGCCGCCTCCACACCGATACCAGCAGCCGTCTACACGAAGGTTGGCCGCGAGTTCCAGGCGCACGAGGCCGTGAACCATTTTGAGAAGCGAGTTTGCGCGCGGCGACGTAACGACTAACTCAATCGAAGGCTTCTTCTCCATCTTCAAGCGCGGCATGAAGGGCGTGTACCAGCATTGCGGCGAAGATCATTTGCACCGCTATCTGGTGGAGTTTGATTTCCGCTACAGCAACCGCGCCAAGCTGGGCGTGTCGGATCGCGAGCGCGCGGACAAAGCCCTGAAGGGCATCGAAGGTAAGCGCCTCACCTATCGGCGGATTAACGAAGGCAAAGCCACGACCGCTTAGGATCGGCACGGCCAAGTTGCGCCGCCTGCTCGCGGCGCTCTTGGACGAATGATGATTTTCACGTTCCGGATTCGAACTCCGCAGTGCGGGTCCGCTACCATACTCAGTGGCGACCAAACGTTTAGGCCCCAACCTCTGGCGGAGGAAGGGGCCCTAACTTTGGCTCGTTTACCGCAACGTGGCAACGGGTGCGGCAACTACTTTGACGAGTACAGGAGCATTCTAAACTCGAGTGTGATTCCTGTCAAGGGAAGTTGTGTGCCCGTTCGCCCGAACAGAAGGACGAACGGCAATGAGTGGATTGATTAATACCCCAGAGCACGTGCTGGTCTGGAACGCGTGCATTGGCGTGCTCTACGAGTGGGCCACCGATTGCGATGGCCGCAAGATCAAGAAATCGGACCACGGCCAATACACCGAGTACGGTTGGCACATCGATCACATCGTGCCGCTCACTCTCGGCGGCAGCGAGGGCCATCCTCGATCGTTCACTAATCCACGGCGGCCCATATCACGGCGGCTCGCAATCTAGTGCTGCACTATGGCGTCGAGAACATTCCCCGAGGAGATGGCGTCGCGTCCGATGCCATGAGGGCGCTAAGCCCCGACAGGGTCCGCGCGCATCCCATCACGCCGAGAATATTGGATGATATGAGCAGCGATCTCGTCAGGATCTCGATGGGCATCGTCATGTACAACTGCGGCTTTCGAGATCCCGGTCCAAAGGACTATGCGTGGCTACACGCACCATGGCGCTATAAACCGCCACAGCCAAAGCAGAGTTCGTCGCCCTCCATACGGTAAGTCTGCAAAGCGGCGACCCCCGCCTCGATCATCTCGGAAAGTAATCTTCCGGCCTGTCACGCTTGGGTTCTCTAGTCATTGTTGTCTGCTATGTAAGTATATAATCGCCTATAGAACGTATAGATTACAAGTAAATCTCGCATAAGTTGTATCGACGATTTGCAGTCGGACTGCTTCAATGCCGCCAATGCTGCGCCGTTCCCTTATTCCCGCCGTCGCGGGCTTGCTGGTCGCGCCCGCCGCCTTCGCCTGGCCGGATCAGTCGATCCGGCTGATCGTGCCCTTCACGCCGGCCACCGGGCCGGACATGATCGCGCGCTTCGTGGCGGAGCGGCTGAGCGCGCGGCTCGGCCAGCCGGTGGTGGTCGAGAACATGCCGGGCGCCTCGGGCAATATCGGCAGCCAGGTGGTGGCGCGCGCCAAGCCCGACGGCAACACCATCATGTCGTCGGTCAACACGCTGGTGATGAATGCCAGCCTGTACAAGAACCTGCCCTACGACCCGGTGACCGACTTCGCGCCCATCAGCCTGACCGCCTGGGGTTCGCTGGTGCTGGTCGCCAACCCCGCGCAGAAACCCAACACGCTGGCCGAATTCATCGCCGCCGCGAAGGCCGCGCCCAAGACCATCAACTACGGCAGCCCCGGCGTCGGCACGCCGCATCACCTTCGATGGCGCTGGTCGAGACCGAGACCGGCATCGAGCTGGTGCACGTGCCCTACAAGGGAACGGCCGGCGCGTTGCAGGACCTGCTGGGCGGCCAGATCGGCTACATGTTCCTGCCGGTGCATGTGGCGGCGACTACATCAAGGCCGGCAAGCTCAAGGCCATCGCGGTCGGCAGCCCCAAGCGCCTGCCGGTATTGCCCGACGTGCCGACCCTGATCGAGCTGGGCCTCAAGAACGCCGATGTCGACATGTGGTACGGCCTGTTCGCGCCCAAGGACACGCCGGCCGACATCATCGCCCGCTACAACAAGGAGGTCGTGGCGATCCTGGGTTCGGGCGAGGCGCGCCAGGCCTTCAGCGCGCAAGGCCTCATCCCCACCACTTCGACGCCGGCGGCGCTGGGCGAGATCGTGGCGCGCGACCGTGGCGCTGGGCCGAGATCGTCGCCAAGCGCGGGATCTCCGCCGAGTGAGCGCCCATCCGGCGATGTCCTGATCGTCGGTGCCGGCGTCGGCGGCCTGACCTTGGCGCTCAGCCTTCATCAAGTCGGCATCTCGTGCCGCGTCTTCGAGGCCGCCCCCGAGGTTCATCCGCTCGGCGTCGGCATCAACCTCCTGCCGCATGCCATGCGCGAGCTCACCGAGCTCGGGCTTGCCGATATGCTCGCGCGGCACTGCCATCGAGACGCGCACGCTCGCCTACTACAGCCGCTACGGCCAGCCCATCATCAAGGAGCTTGCGCGGCCGCTATGCCGGCTATGACTGGCCGCAGCTCTCGATCCATCGCGCCGACCTGCACAAGGTGCTGCTCGAGGCGGTGCGGCGAGCGGCTGGGCACCGATGCGGTGCGGCTCGGCTATCGCTGCATCAGGGTCGATCAGGATGGCTCGGGCGTGAGCGATCCATTTCGACCAGGCCGAACCCGAGCCGGGCAAGCTCGCGATCGGCTGCGACGGCATCCATTCGGCGCTGCGCCGGCAGCTCTATCCCGATCAGGGCCCGCCGAAATATTCCGGCGTCAACATGTGGCGCGGCGCGGTGCGGTGGCCCGCCTATCCTGGGCGGCGACATCATGATCTCGTCGGGCTGGATGACGGTCGGCAAGACCGTGATCTACCCCATCCGGCCCGGCACGCCGGAAACCGGCGGCTTGCCGCTGATCAACTGGGTGGCCGAGATGGAGCGCTCGGAGGCGGTGCGCCAGGACTGGACAGGCCGCGGCCGGCTCTCCGACATGATGCCAGCCTTCGCCAACCTCAAGTTCGACTTCCTCGACATCACCGGCATGATGGAGAGCACCGAGGAGATCCTGGAATATCCGATGGTCGACCGCGATCCGCTTGACCGCTGGACCTTCGGCCGCATCACGCTGCTGGGCGATGCCGCCCATCCCATGTATCCACGCGGCTCCAACGGCGCGGGCCAGGCCATCGTCGATGCGCGCTTCCTGACCGGCCAGATCAAGCAGCTCGGCGCCACGCCCGACGCGCTGGCGGCCTACGAAGCCGTGCGCAACCCGGCCACCGCCAAGGTCGTGCTGACCAACCGCAGCGATCCGCCCGACGCCATCCTACGCGAGGTCTGGCAGCGCTCGGGCGGCAAGCGCTTCGAGCGGATCGAGGACGTGATCTCGGCCGCCGAACTGCAGGCCATCGCCGACCGCTACAAGAAAGTCGCGGGCTTCGACCTCGAGACGCTGCGCAACCGGCCATGCTTCGTCTAGTCGCTTAGCTCTGCGTTTCTGCAGAGTCGTCGCGTGATAGGTTCCCGACGTGGACATCAACTTCGCACCGCCGGCCGATCTCGCGGCCCTCGCCGAAAAGGTCAAGGCCTTCGTCATCGACAAGGTCATTCCCTACGAGAAGGACGCGCGCTGGACCGCACACGGGCCGACCGACGAGTTGCGAATCGAGCTGAACGCGCTCGCCAAGGCGGCCGGCGTGTTCACGCCGCATGTGCCGAAAGAATTCGGTGGACGTGCCATCTCCCAGATCGGCCGCGCTTTGGTGTTCGAGGCGGCGGGCTACTCCATCCTGGGCCCGACGGCGATCCACTGCGCCTCGCCCGACGAGGGCAACATCCATCTGCTCGATGTCGTGGCGCGGCCCGACCAGCGGGCTCATTTCCTCAAGCCATTGGCGGAAGGCAAAATCCGCTCCTGCTTCTGCATGACCGAACCGGGCGGCGCGGGTTCCGATCCGTCGCTGCTCAAGACCACGGCACGGCAGGACGGCAACGAATGGGTGATCAACGGCCAGAAGTGGCTGATCACCGGCGCCGACGGCGCGGGCTTCGCCATCGTCATGGCCAGGATGGAAGGCGGGCCATGGACGGCCACGCCACGCTCTTCCTGGTCGACCTGCCCAATCCCGCGATCCGCATCGAGCGCACACTCGACACCATCGATTCGAGCTTCACCGGCGGCCACGCCGTGATCGAGATCAAGGACTTGCGCCTGCCCGCCGATGCCGTGCTGGGCGAGATCGGCAAGGGCTTCCGCTACGCCCAGGTGCGGCTTGCCCCGGCGCGGCTCAGCCACTGCATGCGCTGGCTGGGTTCGGCCAACCGCGCGCAGGACATTGCCACCGCTTATGCCCGCGAGCGCGTCGCCTTCGGCAAGAAGCTTGGCGAGCACGAGGGCGTGTCGTTCATGCTGGCCGACAACCTCATGGACATCCACATGGCGCGGCTGGCGATCTTGCATACCGCCTGGCTGCTCGACAAAGGCGAGCGGGCGTCGAACGAAAGCTCGATGTCCAAGGTCGTGTGCTCCGAGGCGATCGCCCGCGTTGCCGACCGGTCCATGCAAATTCTGGGCGGCATGGGCATGACGCGCGACACCGTGGTCGAGCGCATCTTCCGCGACACCCGCGCCTTCAGGATCTACGACGGCCCGTCGGAAGTGCATCGCTGGGCGCTGGGCGCGCGCATCGTCTCGGGCAAGATCTAACCAGCTGCGTCTGGAAAATATTGCGCCGACTTGTCGCGGCCACTAGGGTTCGCCCCGGTGCCGCAGTGAACGATCCTGCCATCCAACAGCTGCTGGCGCGGGCGCCGCATATATCCCAGGACGAGGTCCTGGCTCATCCGCGCTTCCCCGAGGCGCGCAAGCTCTATCTCGACCGCTTTCTCGCCGTGTACGGCGACGATCCGTTCCTGGTCCGGCTGCTGATCGAGACCGGGCGGTTCCTGGTCTTCCATCTCGCCGTCATCCTGGAGGCGAGCCACGATCCCGCCAAGCGCGAGACCTGGTTCACGGTCGGGCGGCTGAAGCAGCACCTGGCAACGCTCGGCCTCGGCGCAAGCGAGCGCCAGGTCGATCACCTCATCTCGCGCCTGTGCGCCGTCGGCTTCATGGAGGTGCTGCGCTCGGACGAGGATCGGCGCGTCCGCATCCTCAAGCCGACCGAGAGAATGCTGGAGCATGATCGTGACTGGCTCGCCGCCCACCATGCGCCGCTCACCGTGCTCTGCCCGCACAACGACTACAGCCTCGTGATGCAGCGCGACCCGGCGTTCCAGCTATTGCAGCGGCGGACGTCGCTCGCCTTCGCGCCGCTCGGCCTCAAGCTTCTGCTCTCGGAACCCGACATGATGCTGTTCTTCGACCGCACCGCTGGCCACATGGTGCTGGCGGCGCTTCTGCACGCCGCCTTGTCCGATCCCGACCATCCGCATCCCGCGGTGCCCTATGCCGATGTCGGCGAACGCTTTGGCGTATCGCGCACCCATGTGCGCGAGATCTTGGCCGCGGCGGAGGAGATCGGCCTGGTCAAGCTGCAGGCGCGCGGCGGCCATCGCGTGGAGATCCTCCCAAACTCTGGGCGAGCTACAATCGCGGCATCGCCGGCGGCATGTTCCTGCACGACCTGGTCTACGGCGCGGCGACGGGGCGAAAGGCGCTCCAGCGGACCGGCACATAGGCGTACACTTCTCCAAGTGAGCTGAATGCATTGGGGCTGAGCCTGCCGCCGACTATGCTCGCCCGGGTCAACGAGGTGATCGAATGAAGCGGCGGCATCTTCTGGCATTGGGCGGCACGGCTGGGGTGTTTCCCTTGCGAGCCCGGACACAACCGGCGACCCTGCCGCGCATCGGCTATGTCAGCGGGCGGTCGTATGCCACCGATGCGCACCTGTTGCAGGCGTTTCGCGAGGGCCTCAAGTCCACGGGTTATATCGACGGCCAGAACGTGACGATCGACGTCCGCTGGGCCGACGGCCGCTATAACCAAGTACCGGCGCTCATGGCCGAAATGGTAGCCACCAGGCCCAACGTCATCGCGGCAGTGGGCGGCAATCCGGTGGGTCTCGCCGCCAAGGCCGCAACCTCGACCATCCCTGTCGTCTTCAGCGCCGGTGCCGATCCCGTCGAGATCGGGCTGGTCAGCAACTTCAGCCGTCCGGCTGGCAATCTGACGGGGATCACGCTTTGGGCGGCCGAGCTCGACGCCAAGCGGATCGATCTGTTGCGCGAGATGCTGCCCAGCGCGCGAACCGTGGCGCTGCTCATCAATCCCACCAACCCTGGCGCCGTCAGGGAGCTGCAGGGCACGCAGGAAGCCGCGATGAAACTCGGCATCAACGTCGACATCCAGAATGCGTCCAGCAGCTCGGAGATCGAGCGCGCCTTCGTGGCCTGGCCGGCGGGCAAGGTCGACGCACTGGCCGTCGTCGCTGATGCCTTCCTGATCAACCAACGCCGCCGCATCATGGCGCTGGCGGGCAATCGCCGCTTGCCCGCCATCTATCCGTCGCGCGAGTTCGCCGACGACGGCGGGCTTGGCAAGCTACGGCGCGCGCTGGGCGGACATGTACCAGCATCGTCGGCACCTACGCCGGCCGCCTCCTCAAGGGAGAAAAGCCGGCCGATCTGCCGGTGCAGCGGCCGACCACCTACGAGCTGGTGATCAACCTGCGCACCGCCAAGTCACTTGGCATCACCATGCCGCCCGTCCTGATCGCCCGCGCCGACGAAGTGATCGAATGAGGCAACGGGATGACAAGCTACCTGATCAGCGGATGGTGGCAGGCCGCGAACTGGCCGGCGGCCACTTCGCGCAGCTCGGGCACAGCCGAGGCACAGAGGCCATCGGCGCGCGGGCAACGGGTGCGGAAGCGGCATCCCGACGGCGGCGCAAGCGGTGACGGCGGCTCGCCGACGGCGACATTGATGGCCGGCTTGACGGTCGGGTCGGGCACCGGGATCGCCTCGAGCAGCAGGGCCGTATAGGGGTGCGCCGGCCGGGCGAACAGCTGCTCGGTCGGACCGACTTCGCAAAGCTTGCCGAGATACATCACGGCGATGCGGTCGCTGACCGCCTTCACGACGGCGAGATCGTGGGCGATGAACAGCAGGGTGAGGCCGTAGCGCCGCTTCATCTCCTCAAGGAGATTGAGGATCTGGGCGCGGATCGAGACGTCGAGCGCGGATACCGGCTCGTCGCAGATCACGAATTCGGGCTCGAGGATCAAGGCGCGCGCGATGCTGATCCGCTGGCACTGGCCGCCGGAGAACTCGTGCGGCAAGCGGCCGCTCACCAGGTCGGCATCGAGGCCGACCGCCGTCAGCACCTCGCGCACCCGCCGCGCGCGCTCGCTCTTGTCGGTGACGCCCGCGATGAGCAGCGGTTCGGCGACGATGTCGCCGACGCAACGCCGGGGATTGAGCGAGGCGATCGGGTCCTGGAAGATCAGCTGCAGGCGCCGGCGCATCAGCCGCATCGCCTCGCCCTCGAGGCCGGTGAGATCGGTGCCGTCGAACGTGACCTTGCCCGACGTCGGCCGGCGCAGCTGCAGGACGGCGCGGCCCAGCGTGGACTTGCCGCAGCCCGACTCGCCCACCAGGCCCAGCGTCTCGCCGCGATCGACATGCAGGCTGACATCGGACACGGCGAACAGGCTCTTGCCGCCGACGGCGTATTCGACGGTGAGGTTCTCGACGGAGAGCAGTGGCGCCATCACGCGCCCGCCGCGCCGAGCGGATGCCAGCAGGCGTAGAGCGTGCCGGCCCGGTCGGGATCGTCGAGCGCCGGCTTGGTGTTCTGGCAGAGCTCGTCGGCATAGCGGCAGCGCGGCGCGAAGGAGCAGCCCGGCAGGGGCCGCGTCGGATCGGGCGGCCGGCCGGCGATGGCCGGCAAGGCGGTGTGCGGCGGCGCGTCGAGCTTGGGGATCGCCGCCAGCAGCGCCTCGGTATAGGGCATGCGCATGTTGGCGAAGAGCCGCGTCGTCGGCGCGCGCTCGACGACCCGGCCGGCATACATCACCGCGACTTCGTCGGTGCGGCCGGCGACGACGCCGAGATCGTGGGTGATCAGGATCATCGCCATGTGGCGCCGCCGCTGCTCGCGTGCCAGCAGGTCGAGGATCTGCGCCTGGATGGTGACGTCGAGCGCCGTCGTCGGCTCGTCGGCGATCAGCAGCTTGGGCTCGCAGGAGAGCGCGATGGCGATCGCCACGCGCTGGCGCATGCCGCCCGAGAGCTGGTGCGGATATTGCCGCAGCCGCTGCTCGGGCGCCGGGATGCCGACCTCGGCCAGCAGCTCCGACGCCGCGCTTGCGCGGCCGCGGCGGAGTCCATGCCGAGATGGGCCTGCAGGTCTCGACGAGCTGGGTGCCGATGGTGAGCACGGGGTTGAGCGAGGTCATCGGGTCCTGGAAGACCACGGCCAGCTCGGGTCCGCGCAGCCGGCGCAGCGCCTCGGGCGCGAGCGGGCCGAGGTCGCGGCCGTCGAACATCACCCGGCCGCTCGAGCTTCGCGCGCTTGGGCAGGAGCTGCAGGATGGCGCGCGACAGCATGGTCTTGCCGCAGCCCGATTCGCCCACGATGCCGAGCGTGCGGCCCGGCGCCAGGCGAGATCGACCTTGTCGACGGCGTTCAGCGGGCCGCGCGGCGTCGGCAGCTCGACGGATACGCCCTCGACCGACAACAACAGTGCCGTCACGCGTCACTCCTAGGCGCTCTCATAACGCGCCTGGCCGAGGATCGGTGAGCGCGCGCAGCGTGTCGCCCACGATGTTGAAGGCGAGCACGGTCAGGAACATGAACAGCGCCGGCAGGAAGGCGAGCCACGGCGCGATGTCGAGGCTCTCGCGGCCCTCGCCGATCATGCTGCCCCAGCTCGGCGCCGGCGGCGGCACGCCAAGGCCGAGGAAGGAGAGCGCGCCCTCGACGACGATGGTCACGGCGACGCCGAGCAGGAAGAAGGCGACCAGCGGCAGCGCCACGTTGGGCAGCAGCTCGCGCACCAGGATGCGGGCGTGGGTGGCGCCGAGCGCGCGCGCGGCGGTCACGAACTCGCGCTCGAGAGCGACAGCGTACGGCGCGCGCCACGCGGGTGAAGGCGGGAATGCTGAGGATGCCGATCACCAGGGTGATGTTGAAGCACCGACTGGCCGAGATAGGCGGTGACGGCGAGCGCGAAGACCAGCGGCGGGAAGGCGAGCAGCACGTCGACGCCGCCGACGACGAAGGTCTCCAGCCGGCCGCGGAAATAGCCCGCCAGCATGCCGAGCGTGCCGCCGATCGTGACGCCGATCACCGGCGCCAGCAGCCCGACCGTGAGCGAGATGCGCCCGCCGTAGATCAGGCGCGAGAGTACGTCGCGGCCGAGCTGGTCGTTGCCCAGCCAATGCTGCGGCGCTCGGCAACGCGCGCTTGCCCAGCATGTCCATGTCGGTCGGACTGGCGATCGGCAGCACGTCGGCGAAGATCGCGGCCAGCGCGATCAGGCGCGATCCAGCCGACGAGCGCAACGAACAGCCCGCCCACCCGGCGCCGCTCGCGCACCGGGCGACGACCAGCGCGGTGTCGACGCTCGATCTCAAGCACGGCCATGGCGGATCCTCGGATCGAGCACGGCGTAGAGCATGTCGACGATGAAATTCACGACCACGAAGCCGACGGCGACGAACAGCACGCACGCCCTGCAGGATGATGAAGTCGCGGGCGTAGATCGCGCCGACCAGCAGGCGGCCGATGCCGGGCAGCGCGAAGATGGTCTCGACGATCAGCGCGCCGCCGATCAGTCGGCCGATGTTGATGCCGGTCACCGTCACCAGGGTGAGCGACGAGGGTTTCAGCGCATGGACCAGCAGGATGCGCGCCGGCCGCAGGCCCTTGGCCTTGGCCATCGCGATGTAGTCTTCCTGCAGCGTGGCGATCATGTCGGAGCGCAGCACGCGCATCAGCACCGGCCATTCGGCGAAGGCGAGCGTCAGCGCCGGCAGCACGAAGCTGCGCAGGTTGGCGATCGGGTCCTCGGCGAACGGCACCCAGCCGGTGGCCGGCAGCCAGCTGAGCTCGACCGCGAACAGGTAGATCAGCAGGATCGCCACCATGAAGGACGGCAGCGAGAGCTTGCCGAAGGCGAGGCCGGTGAGGAACCGGTCTATGCCGCTGCCGCTCTTCACCGCGCACAGGATGGCGAGCGGGATGGCGATCACGAGGCCCAGCACTTCGGCCAACACCATCAGCTCGAGCGAGACCGGCAGGCGGTCGGTGACGGCGGCGAGCACCGTCTCGCCGGTGCGGAAGGAGCGGCCGAGATCGCCGTGCAGGACGTCCCACAGCCAGTGCAGGTAGCGCTGCCAGATCGGCAGGTCGAGGCCCATCTGGGCGCGCAGCGCGGCGACCTTCTCGGGCGTCGCCTGGTCGCCCAGGATGGTGTAGGCGAGATCGCCCGGCAGCAGCGAGGCGATCAGGAAGGTGAGCAGCGTGACGGCGAGCAGGACCGGCAGCAGATAGAGCAGCCGCTGTGCCGACGAACTGGCCATGCGCGCTCAGCCTACTCCAGCCAGGCGTCCGACACGTCGATGATGCCGCCGTACAGCTTCGGCACGCCCTTCACCTTGGCCTTGGCGATGGCGTAGTAGGTGTTCTGGAAGGTCCAGAACCAGGTCGCCTCCTTGTTGATGATGCGGCTGACGGCGCAGTAGAACTCGGTGCGCTTGGCCTCGTCCGGCGTCACCCGCGCATCCTCGAGCAGCCTTGTCGAGCTCGGGATTCGTGTAGTTCGCCAGATTCAGCGGGCTCTTGCTGTAGAAGTTGGCGAACATCTGCACGTCGGGATCGGGGAAGTCGACGATGCGCCAGCGGAGTGATGTCGAACTTGCGCTGGAAGGCGCGCGGCGGGATCGTCGCCTGGTCGACCTGCTCGATCTCCATTTCGGCGCCGACGTTCTTCCAGAACTGCTGCAGGATCTGGCCGTTGGCGCGGCCGCGCGGCGTCGCGGTGAACAGCATCTTGAACTCGACCGGCTTGCCGTACTCCTTGATCAGCGCCGCGGCCTTCTTGGGATCCTCCGGCAGCGCGCCGTCGTCCTTGCATTTGACCCACGAGCCGTCGCCGTAGGGATTGCTGCGCCGGGCGGGCGAGGCCGTTGGTCAGCGCCTGCGACATCTTCTTGCGGTCGAGCGCCATGACCAGCGCCTGGCGCACGCGCACGTCGTCGAGCGGCGCCACCTTGGTGTTGATGGCGTTCACCGCCGCGCCCGAGCCGGCGTAGGAGAGCACCTGCAGCGTCGGGTCCTTCTTGGCCCGCAGGATGTTGTCGGCCTCGAACTCGTCGGCCCACACCAGGTCGGTCTCACCCGACTTCAGGCTGGCGAAGCGCGACTGCGAATCGGGCAGCGGCCGCAGCACGACGCGGTCGAGATGGGGCTTGCCCTTGTCCCAGTAGTTGGGATTGCGCTCGACGCACCATGCGGTCGCCGGCCGTCCACGACTTCAGCACGAAGGGCCCGGTGCCGACCGGATTGCGGTTGTAGTCGTCGCCCTTGGCCTGGATCGCCGTCGGCGAATGGATCGAGCTGTTCTGGTCGGGCCGCGTCAGCAGGGCGGGAAAGTTCACCGCCGGATCCTTGAGGGTGTAGACGACCGTCAGGTCGTCCTTGGCGCTCGACGCTCAGGATATTGGCGATATAGAAGGCGCAGCGGCAGTTGTTCTTGGGATCCTTCTGGCGGGCGAAATTCCACGCCACCGCCTGGGCGTTGAACGGCGTGCCGTCATGGAACTTCACGTCGGGTCTGAGCTTGAAGGTCCAGACCTTGAAGTCGTCGGAACTGCGACCACGATACCGCGAGCTTGGGCTTGGCGTTGCCGTCATTGTCGAGGGTCGACCAGCGTCTCGAGGATCAGGCCGGCGGCGATGTCGGCGGCCGTGTCGTAGACGCCGACCTTCAGGGGATCGAAGCCCGGAATGTCGAGCTCGAGACCGACCGTCAGCGTGCCGCCCTGCTTCTGGGCCAGCGCAGGCCCCGCGGCAAAGACAGCGGCCGAGGCCACGAGGGCCAGCAACTTGCCTGTCGACGTCATCTCCGTTCCTCCCAGAACTATGGACGTTGCGTCATTATTTTGCGGCAGCTTACTGCAGGCCGGGCCGGCGGGCGACTCGGATTAGGCTGAGACCGCCTCGGCAATGGTCACGAAATCGCCATGGCACCTGCAAACACCGGCAATGACGCGGGCCGGCGTGTCGGCGCGGATATGCAGGCGCCGTTCGGCCACCGCGGCATCGACGGGGCAATGTGCGAGGGCGGCAAAAGCGATGCCGTCCGGACTGACGAGGCGCCCGTCCTCGAGGGCGAAAGCCAAGGCCGCCGCACCTGCCGTCTTCGACGACCAGCGCTCCGGCCCGCAAGGCGCCCAGCAACAGGACCACACGCTCGGCGCTGTCGGCGGCCGATACTGCGATCGACAGCGCGCCCGGCCCGAAGCCCTGCGCGATCAGCCACGACGCGACCGCGCCACTTTGCGCCCAGGCCTCGGCGTTGGTCAGCGCGAATCGCGGCAGCAGCAGTGCCTGCGGCGCATGTTCGGCGTTCCGCGCCAAGCGGTCGATGAGCAGATCGTCAGTCACGCGGCGCCAGGCGGCGCTTGAGCTCGCCGGCGATCAGTTCGTCGACGAAGGCAGTGGGATGGCCGTCATGCGGGAACATCAGGCGGGCGATGTCGATCTTGTCCGTCAGCTTGTCGACCGACACCAGCGGGATGCCCTGCTTGCGCAGGCGGACCAGCAGCGCCACCAGCAACGGCAGCTCATCGTCACCGCCGTAGCCCGGGCCGGAAGTCTCATCGGGCCAGGAGTAGACCACGATCAGGGGCGCATTGAACTTCTCCTTGGCCAGCGCCTGCAGGCGAAGCATCAGGGCGTCGAACAATTCGACCTGTTCGGCCTGGTGCTGGCGCATGCCGATGGCGTTGATGAAGGCGAAGTGCTGGCCGGCCTTGTAGCGCAGGCCGGCCAGCGGGTTCATCCAGCGATGATGGGTGAACGAGCCGGTGAAGACGAGCTTGCCGCCCTCCAGCACGTAACGGGGCGAGGCGCCGAGCCAGCCGCCATCGCCGGTGACGCGAGAGAGATGGTCGGGGATGATCCAGGTCACCACCGCCTTCACCTTGTCGCCGGCGAAGCGATCCAGGAAGCCCGCCTCGAAGGCGCGCACCAGGTGGTTGGGGCCCCAGCCGGGCGCCGAGAAGTTGACGGTGCGCACCTTGAAGTCGTTGGCACGCGCGAACTGCGCCGACAGGTTCTGGTTGTCCTCCAGGCCCTGCCCGAACATGAACGAGTCGCCCATGAACAGGTAGAGGTCCGCGCCCGGCGGCGCGGGCGGCGTGACGCGCGTTCCGTCCGGTCCGATGGTGAAGGTGACGCGGTATACCGGCTGGCCGTCGAAGGTCGCGAGGCCAACCACGACATGGTTTGGCGTCAGGCGATAGCCGAGGTCGGGATCGGGTGTGAGCCATTCGCGGGGCTCGGTCCACCTGACCAGGCCCGCGTCATGCGCTTCCGGCGCGAACCAGCCCGCCATCGCATCGAGCAGGCCCACCGCTAACGCCAGCGCAGCGATCAAGAGTGCCCCGCTGCGCCAGCGATTGCCGCGCAGCAGAACCACACCAGCCAGGCCGAAGAGTGTCGCCAAAGCACACAGCCACGGCGTCGAGCGCAGCACGACGGCGGCAAGCGCGAGCAGGACGAACAAGGTGGCCGTGAGCCAGAGATTGCGACCGACACCGGCCATTGACCTGAAGGCGTCTCCCGGGGGCAGGGTGCCGTGTACGGGTTTGCAGGGGGAATTTCAATGAGCGGGCATCTGCCGCTGCAACGTGCGTCGATAATAGCCGAGGAACAGCACCAGCGCGGCGGTCACCAGCCCCGGTGCCGCCGCGTACAACAGCACTTCGCTCGCCGGCCGGCCGAAGGCGAGCAGCACGCCGCCCACGATCGGGCCGGCAATGCCGCCCAGGCGGCCAACGCCCAGCGCCCAGCCTATGCCGGTCGAGCGCGTGCCGGCGGGATAGACCGAGGCGACGAAGCCGTTCAACCCGAGCTGGCTGCCGACGAAGCCGCCGCCGGCGCCGGCCAGCACCAGCATCAGCAGGCCGCGCGACAGGGGCACGCTTGCCACCACGCCGATGCAGATCGCGCCGAACACCAGGCTCGGCGCCAGCACGCGCTCGGCGCCGAAGCGGGCGATCAGCGGCCCCAGGATCAGGGTGATCAGCACGCCGCCCGCCGAATAGGCCGAGGCGGCGAAGGCGGCGTCGGCCGGGCTGAAGCCGCCGGCGTTGAGCACCGTCGGCAGCCAGTAGCTGATCAGGTACATGTTCAGGAGATTGATCAGGAAGATCGCCCAGATCACCAGGGTGCAGACGGCGAGGCCATCCTCGAACAGGCCGCTCACCGGATTGTCCCTGGCCGACGGAGGCCGCGCCCCGCCCTGGAACTGCGGCGATTCGGGCAGGATGACGATCAGCACCACCAGCAGCGCGAGCGGCACGACGCCGCCGACATAGAAGATGCCCTGCCAGCCCCAGCCCGGCAGGATTTGCGCCGCGATCTGGCCGGCGAAGAAGCCGCCGATCGTGTTGCCGGTGAACATGAACATGACCGTCGAGGTGCGCCAGCGGTCGGGAGCGTAGTCCGAGGTGAGTGCCACCGTGGTTGGCATGGCGCCGCCGATGCCGATGCCGGTGAAGAAGCGCAGCGCCACCAGCATGGGCAGCGAGCTTGCCCAGGCGGAGCAAAGTGAGAACAGGCCGAACAGCGCCACCGAGATCAGGAGCGTCGGCTTGCGGCCAAAGCGATCGGCGACCGGCCCTGCCAGCATGGCGCCCACCATGATGCCGACGCTGGAGAGCGCGAAGGCCTGGGTGAAGGCCGACGGCGGCAGCGACCATGCCTTGGTGAGCGACGGCACGGCGAGCCCGATGGCCGAGAGGTCGTAGCCGTCGAGCATCTGGATCAGGCCGCACAGGATGGCGACCTTGAGCTGCACGCCGCCGAAGGTTGCCGGGGAGTCGACGGAGCCCGGGATCTTGTTCGTCATGGCCATTGTCGTTTCCCCTTTTCGTCTTCCTGTCAGTCGCGGCACTACGCCGCCACCTCTTCGGCGGCGCGCACGCGCTTGACCTCGTGCGCCTGCAGGCGCGGCAGCACGCCCGCGGCGAAGCGGCGGATCTGCTCGATGAACATGTCGTGCGGCATGGCCCCGCGATTGAGGCCGATCTGCACCATGTTGGCGCCGGCATGCTCGGCCTGGGCGATGATGCGCTCGGCCACTTCGGACGCGGTGCCGTAGGGCAGGTTCTCGGCCTGGCGCTGGAAGCCCTCGAAGGTCGAGTTGCGGAAATCCTCGCGCAGCAGCGCCGCGGCGCGCTGGTTCTCCGGCCGCACATAGTCAGTCGAGTGCTGGCCGACATAGCCCGCCTGGCGCTGCGCCGCCGTCTCGGTGAAGCTGCCGTGGCTGAACAGCGTGCGATTGAAATAGAGGTGGTAGGGCGCGACCTCCTTCACCGCCTGCTCCTTTGAATCGGCGACATAGGCGTTGAGTGCCAGCGAGAGATGATCGGGCGTGATGCGATGGCCGGCCGCCTTCAGCGATTTTGCGTAGTGCCGGATGATGTCGTCGCGCAGGCCGCCGCCCGCCAGGCCCGGCGTGATGCCGATATTGTGCCGGCCGGCGAACTCGATCGATTCCTGGCTGCCGACGATCGGGATCATGACCGGCGGATGGGGCTTCTGCACCGGCCGCGGCCACAGCGCCACGTCCTTGTAGGACCAGAACTTGCCTGAATAGGAGAACACGTCCTCGGTCCAGGCGCGGGTCACGATCTCGTAGGCCTCCTCGAAGCGCTCGCGGGACTCCGACAAGGGCACGTTGTGCACCTGGTATTCGCGCGGGATGCCGCGGGCGAAGCCCGAGATGATGCGGCCTTCGCTCAGGCAATCGAGCATGGCGAGCTCTTCGGCCAGCCGCAGCGGCTCGTGCAAAGGCAGGAGGTTGCCGTAGATCAGGAGCTTCAGCTTCTTGGTCCGCTGCGCCGCCGCCGACGCCATCAGGTTGGGCGAGTTCATCAGCCCGTAGGGCGAGCAGTGATGCTCGTTGAAGCCCACGCCGTCATAACCCAGGCGATCGAGCTCCTCCCACGCCGCCAGGTGCTCGGCATAGGTGCGCACGGCCACGTCCGCCTTGAAGTGCTTTTGGCTCAACGGATAGGGCAGCTCGACGCCCTGTTTGATGTGGTCGAGATTCTCGCCATAGGCGAGCAGGTCGAAGACGAAGACTTTCATGGGCCGAGGCTACCGCCGTCACCGCGGCAGGGCCAAGTCTTTCGCCAGTCGGCGTGTCCGGCCATCGGCGCCCCTTGCCGACCTCGGCCCCCGGCCGGACAATCGCGCCAAACAGGCAGGAGGACGCCATGAAGGTCGGCATGGCCTTGAACATGCTCTACGAGCACGGACGGCCCGACGTCGCGGTGGTGCACGAGCACTTCCAGGCGGGCGATCTGGTCGAGCCGCTGGGCTTCAATTCGCTGTGGGCGCTGGAGCACCACTTCACCGGCTACGCCATGTCGCCGGCGCCCACGCAGCTGCTCGCCTATTTCGCCGGCCGCACCAAGCGCATCCAGCTCGGCACGGCGGTGATCGTGCTGCCCTGGCACGATCCGGTGCGCGTCGCCGAACAGATCGCGTTGCTCGACATCATGTGCGGCGGACGCTGCCTGTTCGGCTTCGGCCGCGGCGCGGCCTCGACCGAGTATGAGGGCTTCCGCATCCCGATGGGCGAGGCCCGGCCGCGCTTCGTCGAAGCGGCCGAGATCGTGGTCAAGGCGCTCGCCAACGAGACCTTCGAGCACCAGGGCCAGTTCTTCCAGATCCCGCGCATGTCGATCCGGCCGCGGCCGATCTCCAACCCCGAGCGGCGCTTCTATGCAAGCTCCGTCAGCCCCGAATTCGGCCGAGGTGATCGCCAAGCTGGGCTTCGGCATGCTGATGATCATGCAGAACGAATGGGCCAAGTGCCGCGAGGACATCGATAAATTCCAGACGATGTCACGGGCGGCGGGCTTCACGCCCAAGGCGCCGATCATCCTGACCAATATCTCGTGCGCGGAGAGCCGCGAGGAAGCGCAGGACAAGGCCTTCCACCATCTCGGCCGCAAGTGGCAGTCGATCGACGACCACTATCACTTCTCCGACGGGCATCTCGCAGAGGTGAAAGGCTATGAAGCGTACGGCAAGACGGCCAAGACCTACGCCAAGCTCAAGGACCCGGCCAACCTCAAGAAGGCGACGGATTTCTACGTCTCGATCCAGATCGTCGGCACGCCCGACGACTGCCTGCAGCAGATCGGCCAGCTGCAGGGCGTGACCGGCATGGACCACCTGGTGACCGAGTTCGCCTTCGGCAACCTGCCGCATCACGAGGCGGAGAAGGCGATGCGCCTGTTCGCCGACAAGGCGCTGCCGACGCTGCAGCGCGACCCCGCCTTTGCCGCGCCGAAGGCGACGGCAGCCGGCGAGGCGGCACCGCGGCGGGCCGCGCAGGACAACATCTTCGCGCCGGCTTGATGATCGGCCGCGTTCGGGTACTTCACGGTCACCTCATCCTGAGGAGCCGCGCGAAGCGCGGCGTCTCGAAGGATGGGCAACGCGCACGTCCTGTGGCCCATCCTTCGAGACGCGACCCTTCGGGCCGCTCCTCAGGATGAGGTCAGTACTGTTCCTGGCCGCGCTGCTCTTAGCGACACCCGCCGTCGCCCAGCGCTATTACTCCGACGAAGACGTCCGCAAGATGATCATCGAGGATTCGATGCGGAACTTTCCCAGCTGCCCCTGCCCCTACAGCTACGCCTGGAACGGCAAGCAGTGCGCCGGCGACAGCGCCTATTCGAAGCTCGGCCGGTCGGGCCCGCTCTGCTATCCCGCCGATGTCTCGCACCAGGACGTCATTTACTACCGCCAGCGCGTGCTCAGTCGCTGAGCCGCGACGTCAGGCGACGGCGAGGCCCGTCGCCTCGTCGACGCCGGTCTTGAGGTTGATCGTCTGCACCGCCGCGCCGGACGCCCCCTTGCCGAGATTGTCGAGGGAAGCGACCGCCAGCACGTTGCCCTCGGCGTCGTTGCCGTAGACCGCGAGCTCCATCGAGTTGGTGTCGATCAGCCGGTCGGCGCGCAGGAAGCGGTCGCGCTCCAGCCACTGGCGGTCGGCCAGCGGCCGCACGGTCACAAATTTCTCACCGGCATAGTAGTCGGCCAGCACCTTGTGCACGTCCTTGGCCGTCACCTGCCGGGTCGTGATGTCGCGCGTGACCGGCACGGTGACCAGCATGCCCTGGGCATAGTGGCCGACCGACGGCACGAACAGCGGCGTGTGGGTGAGCCCCGAGTACTTCTTCATCTCCGGCACGTGCTTGTGCGTGAGCTCGAGGCCATAGAGGCCGAACGGCTCGACGCCGGGCTTTTCGTGGACGGCGATCAGCTCCTTGCCGCCGCCGGTGTAGCCCGACACGCCGAACACGGCGGGAGTCGAATCGGCGCGCACGAGGCCGGCCTCGACCAGCGGCCGTAAGAGCGCGATGGCGCCGGTCGGGTAGCAGCCCGGATTGCTGATGCGGTGCGACTCCTTGAGCGTCTGGCGCTGCGCCTTGCTGAGCTCGGGGAAGCCATAGGTCCAGCCCTCGGCCACGCGATGCGCCGTCGAGGCGTCGATCACGACCGTGTCGTCGTCCCCCAGGGCGGCGACCAGCTCCTTGGCGGCGGCGTCGGGCAGGCAGAGCACGGCGATGTCGGCGGCCTTGGCGATCTCGGCGCGCTTGCCGAGATCCTTGCGGTCGGCCAGCGGCAGCTCGAGCAGCTCGATGTCCGCCCGCTCCTTCAGCCGGTCGTGGATCTGCAGGCCAGTGGTGCCGTGCTGGCCGTCGATGAAGATCTTGGTCTTGTTGCTGGTCATGGTCTTCTCACTCGCAAGTTCAGGGCCTTTGGGAAAACAGGCCGACTGGAGAAGAAAGAAGGGGTGGAATGGGAAGCCGCTCGATCCTCTCCAGCGGCTTCACGAAACGACGCGCCCGATCTACGCGCGCGCGTCTTCACGCCGCTTGTCGAAGCGGCGGCGTCGCGACCGGAGGAGGGCGAACGTCTTCATGGCGGCGGGATATTTCATCCGCCGGGCAGGATGTCAAGGGCGAGCCAAGGGGCGCAGCGGACGGCAGGTAATCAACTCATCGTCCTCGCTGCCGGGGACTAAGGGACCCGGAATGTTGGACTTTGCCGCCGGCTCGGCGCCCCGCTTCAGGGCAAACTTGTAAATGCAGGCTTTCGGACTCTGTATCGAGCCGCGCCGAAAACTTAAGAACGCCGTCCGTCAGTCGGGCATCGAATTCGTCGGTGAAGTCCCGCCAGCCAGGTCGTTTGAAATGCAGCGAAACCTCGCCGCCGTCGTAGAGCTGTCCCTTCACCTCAAAACTACCGGGTGTGGTGAAATCACCGCGCCAGCGTTCCGGTCACCGAACCGGCGCGGACATTGAGGCTCATCACTGGCTGGGCGCACCAGCTCTCGGTGGTGCCCTTGCCGGAATAGACGCCGTCGTCCTGCGCGTCTCGCGCCGGCTAAATCGTATTTGCCTTGGCGCGCGCCTCCACCGTGCATTGCTTGCTGTCGATCTCCTGGTCGAGAGCGGCCCGCTTGGAATGCAGATCGTCGAGCGCTTTCCTGTGCGATTGAGCGGCATAGTCACTCATCATCGGCGACGACGTCGGGGTGCCGCCAAGGATCACCAACGCCATGACTAATCCAGAGGCGGAATTCGGTGCCGCCTCGCCTCTCGCCACGGCGTCGATCTGGCGCGCGACTTCCCGCCGGCTGGTCGTGAGGGTGTCGCGACCGTTACCGGCCGCTGCCGTGGTGTCGACGGCGCCACCCCCCGTCACGCAACCGGTCTGGAGCGCCAGGCCTGCTGTCACCAGCAGCCGCGCCATAGCGCGCCGATGGCGTTGCCGAAATTCGCGAAGTCCAAGAAACATCAATCCCCCAACCGCTCTCGCACTAATTGTCTGGTCGCCAGATCAAAGGGTGGCTACGTCTTTGTGCAAGCGCCTTCGTTGTGAAAGGTGCTATTCGGATCACTCAGTTTGGGGCCGCTGAGCGTCATCATGTTGTTCGAATTCCAGGTAAACGTGGTGAGCCGCGAGCCACGCCGGATCTCATGGCAGTGAAGGTCAGCGGATCTTTCGTCATGACCGTTGCAGCTGCATTGGCATAGCTCGTCACGATCATCGAGTGATCCGCCGCCACCGCAATTTGGAGCTTGAAGGTCTTGAAACCGCAATCCCAGATACCAGCGGCCGGCAGAGTACCTAGGGGTCTTGCCGGTGCCGCAGTGATCTGGTTCCCGACTTGTCGTGGACCTGTGCCACTGGCCGACCGACGGCGGAGGCGGCCGCATTGGCTTGCTGGCTAGACGGCTCGCGGGGAAGTGGACCCACACCAGTCGGTTCGGCGACTTGTTGAGACCACGATTGCGCCGGCTTGGCCGCCGCGAACGACTAAGGCAAGGCCAGCGGGCCTTCGGCCGCCGGCCACATTCGGAACCATCGAGACGTTGACCGGGCTTTGATACAGGTTGTCGGAGCCGTCACAAGTCGACCGCCGCACCGATGACGGTTGAAATCCCCAGAGTGAAGATGCCACCAATTACGTTTCCGAAGGCAGCGCCCGATACTCCCGAGTAGTTGAGATAGGTCGCCTGCTGATAGCCCGGTTTCACGCAGACGATCCAAATGTCGCTCTTCGTCTTCTCGACCAGCGCCCTGCCCGGTGTCTTTTGGATCGCCGCAATGCGCACCCCCTCCTCGCGATAGAACCCACAATCGGCTCCTGGAGGATTGGTATTGATCGAAATCTGCTGGCTTCTGCCTTCAATGACCGAGGCGCAGCCCGAGACCGCCAATCCCAGGATGACGAGTTCCACCCATGGCGCGGCATCGCGGATGGCCAGTCAACAGTTGCCGGACAACGCGGACACTAGGAAGGCGGCAGCGGTTGGACGGGACCCGGAGGCGCGCTGTCCGTATTCGCAAGGCCCCTCTTAACGACATTGGTATTATCGGTCATGGCGTGCCGAACAACGACGTTCTTCTCGTTGAAGACGATGACCAGTTCTTTCGCTCTCACATCGTAGGCGCGGGTAAAGGCGCCGACGATCGGGATGAAATTCTGTCCTTGCGCCGACGCGCGCGACCACGCGTACGTCCACATTTCGTTTTTCTCGCTCAGGAACGACACGCGAGCCGGCTGGCCATTGATTCTTTGAATGTAATCGCAAATTGGTTTGTCCGTCGATGATCGATTGATTGACCGCTGTGGCGTCCTGAGATTTCAGGACTTCGTTACCGCTGCTGGCGCAGCCCATCATCCCCAACGCGAGCACGACGGGCGCGCTGACGCGAAGCCAACGTTTTCTGATCATGCAGTCCCCCCGAGACCATCCACTGATTACCCTGAATAGCCAAACGATGCAGCCTTCACAAGCTGCAGTTACGCATGGCACGCGAGGACGGCGCGTTCTGCGAGGGCTACGACCCCAAGCTCAAGCTCGAGCGCACGCAGACCATCATGCAGGGCGCGAGCCACTGCGACTTCAGGTACAGCTATCGGGAATGACTTGCTGCGCGTGACGCGGCGGTCGCCGCCCTAGTCATACGAACGCCGGGTGAAGACGAACTCCGGCGATGTCTGGCCATCTGGAAAAACGAGGGTCACGGCCATGCGTGTGCCGTTGATCTGTCCCTTCACCGCTGCCTTCTGCGAGGTGCATGAACGACTGAGAACATCGGCATCACCCGAGATCGAGCCGTCGGGTGTGATCGCGATCGAGATGATACCTGGTTGCGAGCAGGACAGTCGCCGCACCGAGCCGGTGCCTTTGGTTCCCACGACCCGAAGCCACACCTGCCGAAGATCGCCCGCCGCCGGCTCCATGGAGCCGCTGTAGGCACCGTCAAACCGGCCGCGCGGCGATGCTGCGGAAACCGGTGCGCCGGCCGCGGTGCCTTGTGTCTTCGCCATCACCAGCTCGGGATTGCCGGCCGCGCGAAGGACCAGGTGCATCTGCGGGCCATCCATGCGCCCGTCGAGCGTAGTCATGTGCTCGGTGCAGCCAACGGTGTTTCGAGTGTTCGCCCTGCCCCTGATCGCACCGGCGGCGTCGATCGTGAAGGACACCTCGCCCGGCTCATCGCACAGTCCATGCGTCACCGTACCGGTGCCCACTCCGTTGATCACATGCACGTCGATCTGGCGCCGGTGAGTGACGGCGTTTGCCTCCAGGACCTCAACGGAGCCGGAATAGAAACCGTCATACGCTGTGCTGGCCGCTGGCGCCGGTGCGGCCGCCGGGCGCGCGGGCGCGGGCGCCGGCATCGCCTGCGCCGCAGGCGGCACGGGCACGCTGGCCGCGACGGTGATCGGCGGCAGCGCGCGCAGCGGCTCCCCGGGCGTGGAAACGGCGCCTTGCGGCAGCGCGACCTGCTGGGAGTACGATCCGGCAGGCTTGTCCGCCATGAATGTCCGCGGCAGGACCGCTGGACCTTCGGCCGTGCCCCTCGCATTCGGCAGCATCACGACGTTCGCCGGGCTTTGGTATTCGTTGCCCGCGCCGGTGGATGAGTCGACCGCTGTCGAAATGCCAAGCGTGAATATGCCGCCAACGACGTTGGCCAACGCGGCGCCCGAATGGTTGAGATAAATCGCCTGCTGATATCCCGGCTTCGCGCAGACGATCCAAATGTCATTCCTGGTCTTCCTGACCACGGCGCTGCCCGGTGTTCGCTCGATCGTGGCGATCCGCGTGCCTTCCTCGCGATAGAACGCACATTCCGCGCCGGGCGGATCGGTGCTCACCGCAATCTCCTGGCTCCGGCCGTCGAGGATCGAGGCACAGCCGGAAACTGCGAAAGCGAACAGGACGACCGCCACGCCGCTTCGACTGTCGTGCTGCGTATCGCGCGGTCGAGGCAATGCGTCCATAAGTCCGGTGCCGAAGGCACTCCCATGCATGAAAAATCTCTCCGATCGCGACGATATCACGGGGGCCGAGAGACGCGACAGGCAAGGCGTGCTGTGCCACGCTTAATTTGCAGTGAAAGGAGAGTCGCATGACCCAGCCCGCCCACCCCGAAGGCCTCTCCATGCTCGAGAAGCGCAGGATCGAGGCCGAGATCCTGAAGGAGGTCTACGACACCCTGAAGGAGAGCCACGGCGAGGAGGTCGCGAAGAGGACCATTGCGGAATCCGTGCGTCGGTCAGCCATCGAACAGGCCCGACAATTTGCAGCCGCCGCGCCGGGCGGGCCCTCGCTGAAAGCCTTCCAGGACGTGATGCCGCTCTGGACCAAGGGCGGCGCGCTCGAGATCGAGGTCAAGGAGCAGAGCGACACCACCTTCCGCTTCAATGTCGTCAGGTGCCGCTACGCCGAGACCTACAAGGCGATGGGTCTGGGCGAGATCGGCCATCTGCTGTCGTGCAACCGCGACGGCGCGTTCTGCGAGGGCTACGACCCCAAGCTCAAGCTCGAGCGCACGCAGACCATCATGCAGGGCGCGAGCCACTGCGACTTCAAGTACACCTATCGGAAGTGAACGGCGGTGGCGCGGTCGGCGCGCAGGATCCAGGCCGTGTCGTGCTGCGCCAGCTTGTTGGCGTCGAAGCCGCCGAAATAGATCAGGTCGGGCCGGTTCGCGAACGGTGAAACGGCAATCGTGCGCGTTGAGATGAGCGGGCGACCGGTGCCGGGGTGCGTGGCGCCGACGCGGCGCGAGCGCGTAGCGGCCGGTCACGCTGCGCACCAGGTACCAGCCGCCCGAGTCGAGGCCGTCGACGCGCCCGTGGCCCGTCGGCACCGGTGAGGACGCCGGCAGGAAGGCTTCGAGCCCGAGCAGGATCGCGCCGTCGCCCAGCACGGTCATGTCGTTATAGGCGGCGATGAGGTAGCCCACGGTCGTGTGCCAGGCACCGCCGACGAAGGTCTGCAACTCGAGTTCGGTCTCGTCACGGCCGGTCGACGGGTCAACGCGTATCAGGCGCGCTTGGGTGCCCTCAACTGCCGTCAGCAGCACCTGCCCACCGCCCGTTGGCGAGGCGATGGCCGTCAGTCCGCGCAGTCCGCTCTCGGAATTGCCGGGCCGCCGGTTGGTGTAGAGCAGCTCCCAGCGCGGCGCCGGTCCGTCGAGGCGACGCCAGATCTGCTGGCCCACCGTGGCATGCAGCACACCGTTGCATTCGGCGAAGCCCATCACCCGCGGCAAAGTGAGACCGGGCGCGGCGGGCGCGGCGATCGCCGGCACATCGAGCTCGGGCGCGGCGCTCCACCGGATACCGCCGGCCGCCCTGTCGTAGCTGCCGCCGAAGATGCCGAAGCGATCGTTGCCGGCGAAGAGCAGGTCGACGCCGGTCTGGCGATCGCGATGGAGCGCGAACGCGCGCACCTGCTGGATCCCGGAGCTGACGCGGCGGACCGGAAGCGGCAGGTTGGTCCAGGCACCCGTCGCGTCGTTGCGCACAAAGATCTCGCTGGCGCCGCTGAGATCCCAGGTGCCGACCAGCAACAGCGAAGCCGGCTGCGCGAGCGGCCGCCCGTCGGCGCCGGTCGCGACCGTGGCGCCCAGCAGCGCCGATACGGCGAGATGACGGCGGGCACCGTTGGCCAGGGTCCCGTCGAAGGTGCGTTCCACGCGCCAGCTCCCCATGGGCTCATCGAGGCGCAGCAGTTGCGCAGGCTGGCGGCCTTCCGGGCCCGGCCGATCCATCCAATAGCCGTTGCCGGCATAGAGCGCGCCGCGGTGGCCGAGGAGGTTGCGCAGTTCCGTGCCGCCCATGAAGCGGCCGGCATCGTCGCGCTGGCCCGCCGTGTAGGAGACGGCGAAGCCCTCGGCCGTTGCCGGTTGCGCCTCGGCCCGCGCGATAGCGAGAAGGCTGGCGCAGCAGGCCACGGCAAGGCAATACATCCGGCCTCTATGTTTCGTGCAGGGCGCGGAACTTCTAATGACCATAGTAGGTGGCCAACCAGCGACCGTGGTAAATTGCGGACGTCGAACAGCAGTATTGGGAGCGTAGCGTATGCCCGTCGCCTTCAACCGTCTTCCGACCGATTTTTTATCGCGCGATCCGGACAGACGAGCGGGGTCATATCGCGGGGGGAGTTCCCAATTCGTGGACTGGCAGGCCTCCGATGCTGATGCCATCGGCATCGACCCCGTCCACACCTAGTGGACGGTTGTGGACGGGGCGGAGTGCCGGGACGTTGGCGCCCGAACTTCTAATGACCAAAGTAGGTGCGTGGTGGCATCGGCGGTATAATGACCGCGCAGAGCCGACAGCTTTGGGAGCGTAGCGTATGCCCACAGTTTTCCGTCGTGACCGCGAGCGCCGATGATCGGGCGCCCGTCAGCTCAAGAACTCGGCCACCACGATGTGATTGTCCTTCACCGGCCAGGTGCGGGTGGGGACTGTCTCGTTGTTGAACACTGCCAGCACGGTGCGCGGCCCGGCGTCGAAGGCGAGCCGGCCGGTCGAGACGGCGGGCACGCCGTCGGTGATGCCGGGCGGCACCTTGCCGTCGAGCGTGAACTTGTCGCGGCCGACGCCGAAATAGCCGCGCGGCCGGCTCATGATCACCACCGAACCCGCCGTCCCGTCGGCCTTGGCGTAGGGCTCGGGCCGCAGATGCACCACGTCGCTCGAGCGCAGGAAGGGCGAGCGATAGGTGTGGGTGGTGGGTTGGCCCGCCATGCCGAGCACGAACTCGTAAGTGGCGTCGGAGCGGCCGACGAAAGGACCCCACAGGCCGTCGCTGCCGGTCGTCTTCTTGTGGACGGGCTTGGCGTTCTTGCGCTCGGCCGTCTTGGCGTCGACCTCGTAGACCTCGACCTCGGCGTCGGCCACCGGGAGGTTGGTGTAGAGGCCGCCGGCGATGCCGGTGACGCGGCCGTTCAAGGTCGGCAACGGCTCCTGGGCGATGAACAGCGTGGCGGCCGGCTTGCCGGTGATGAAGGCGAATTGCGCGGCGAAGGCGAGCTTGTGGAACGCCGTCTCGCGATGATCGACGCCGTCCAGGATCACGTTCTTGGCGCCGCGCAGCTCCGAGGAATCGTAGCTGACGCCGGTCGGCTTGCCGGGAAAGCCGATGTAGCGGCCGTCGGGCTGGGAGAACTTGTCGTTCTTGTCGGAGCGGATCGCCATCAGCTCGACGCCGGCGATGAGATCGTTCGGCCCGCTGTTGAGATCCTTGAGGAGGGGCGAGGCGCCGTTGAACTCGCTGCCGACCAGCAAGGTGTCGGAATTCACCACGCCCTTGATGATGCCGCCGCACAGCACGCCATGGCTCACGAACTCGGCACCGCCGCCGTTCTTCAGGTAGTTGCGCACCGTGATGCTGCCGCGCGAGGAGGCGACCAGCGCCACCTTGCGCCGCCGCGTGGCGTTGCGCACTTGCGCGACGAAGGCTGCCAGCTCCTTCATCTCGTCGGCGGTCGAGGAGCGGTTGGGCTCGGGCTTGGAATCGTCGCGCAGCGCGGAGGGATTGGTGAAGTCGATGGCGAACAGCTGGTGTGCGCTTGTAGCCGTTGGCCTCGAAGCGCCAGATGTTGTTGATCCACAGCGCGCCCGAATCGCCGTTGCCGTGCACGAACACCACCGGCGGCGGGCCCGTGTCGGCCGGCGCCGGCGCGCGGCGCGGCGGCGGTGGCTGCTGGGCAAAGACGTCAGCCGTCCACAGCGAGGCCGCCCCCGCCAGCACCGCACGTCGTGTCGGCCCTCTGCCGCGCAACTTCTCTCCCCCGGCCATCGCGCTCGCATGTTGGCAAATCAACTGGCCCGACGCTACGCTCGCCTCATGGCGATTTGTTACATTGAGAGCCCGGTCGGCCGGCTGGCACTCGAGGCCGACGGCGACGCGCTGAGCGCCGTGCGCTGGGCGAGCCCGGGCGAGCGCGCCCGCGCAGCGAAGGTCCCGCCGATCCTGAGGGAAGCCGAGCGCCAGCTGAAACGCTACTTCGCCGGCAGGCTCAAGGCCTTCGACCTCAAGCTCGCCGCCCGCGGCACCGACTTCCAGAAGCGCGTGTGGAAGATGATGAGCGACATCCCCTACGGCGAGACCGCCACCTATGGCGGCATGGCCATGGCGCTGGGCTCGGGCCCGCGGCCGGTCGGCATGGCCTGCGCGCGCAATCCCTTGCCCATCATCGTGCCCTGCCATCGCGTGCTGGGCAGCGGCGGCACCGAAGGCGGCTATTCGGGCGGCCAGGGCCTGCCCACCAAGCACAAGCTCCTGGCGCTGGAAGGCGTCGTTCTCCTCTAGACTCTCAAGACAAAAAGGGGCGCGCATGCGCGTGCTGATCACCCGGCCGGAACGCGAGGCGACGGCGCTGGCCACGGCGCTCGGCCAGCACGGCCACATGGCGGTGATCGCCCCGCTGTTCCGGCTCGATATCCTGCATCCGCCCGGCGACTTCGCGGCGGCGCTGGCCGCCTGCCAAGCCGTGCTGCTGACCAGCGCCAATGGCGCCCGCGCGCTGGCCGAGGCCAGCGAGCAGCGCAGCAAGCCGGTCTTCGCCGTCGGCGACACCACGGCCGCCACCGCCGAAGGCCTGGGCTTTACCGCCGTCACCTCGGCGTCCGGCGACAGCGCGACTCTTGCGGAGCTGGTGACCCGGCGCCTCGACCCCAAAGCCGGCCCGCTGGTCCATGTCTCCGGCGTCGATGTCGCGGGCGAGATCGCCCGTGACCCGCGAGGGGGCTTTGAGGTTCGCCGCTTCGCCCTTTACGAAGCGCGCGAGGCCGAGGCGCTGCCCGACTCGGCGCGGGCGGCTTTGCAGGCGCGCGCGCTCGACGCCGCCACCTTCTTTTCGCCGCGGGCCTCGGCGCTGTTCGTCCGCCTCGTCACTGCGGCCGGCCTGGCCGACGCCTGCCGCATCGTCTCGGCGGTCGCCATCAGCCCCGCCGCCGCCCAGCCGCTCGCTGCCTTGCCGTTCAAGGCGACGGTCGCCGCGGCACGGCCCACCCGCCAGGCCGTGCTGGATGAGATCGACCGCCTGCCCCTCTCCAGCGTACAAGGGCCTGAAACCATGAGCGACACGCCGCCCTCTTCGCCGCCACCACCCCGTCACGCCCGCCGTGCAGGTCCGCCGCGGGCTCGGCATATTCGGCGCGTTCGTGACTGGCCTGGTCGCCGCCGTGATCGTGCTCGCCGGTGCCGTGGTCTCGCTGCCCTACTGGCCGCCGGAAGTGCGTACCCTGTGGCGCGGACCTGTCGTGGCGGCGCCTGCGCCGTTGCCGGCCCCGGTTCTCGACACCGCCGCCCTCGAGGCCGCCAAGAAGGAACTCACGGCGCGCCTCGACGATCTCGAGAAGCGCGTGCGCGCGGCGGCCACGACGGCCGCCCAGGCCGATCGACCGCACGTCGCCGATCCCGCCCTTGCCGAGCTGCGCGGCCGCGTCGAAGCGCTCGAGAACAAGCCCGCCGCGGTCCCCGCCCCGACAACGCCCAATGCCGAGGCCGACAAGGATCTCGCGCCGCTGAAGGCCGAGATCGCGACCCTGCGCGCGGCCCTGCAGTCGCTCGACGGCACGGTGGCGGGCCAGAAGGACGCGATCGAGAAGATCGGCCAGGCCGCGAGCGCCAGCGGCGCCGATGAACAAAAGGCCGTGGCCGCGGCGCGCGCCTCGGCGGTGATCGGCATCGCCGCCCGGCTGAGCGCTGCGCTCGAGTCCGGGCTGCCGTTCGCCACGGATCTTGGCCTGCTGGCGCCGCTCATACAGATTGACGGAAAGGGAGGCGACACCAAGCTCGCGGAGCTGAGCGCCTCTCTTAAGCCTCTGGCGCAGAATGGTGTGGTTTCGCGCACGGCTCTCGCCGCCGAGTTCCCCGCCGTCGCCAAGGCGGCATTGGCCGACGATCTCGCCGACGATTCCTTCGGCGAACGCCTGCTCGGCAAGCTCAAGGGCCTGGTGTCGCTGCGCCGCGTCGGCGCCGACGTGCAGGGCGATTCGGTCGAGGCCAAGCTCGCGCGCGCCGAAGCGGCGCTCGATGGCGGCGACCTCGCCAAGGCCGTCGAGCTGGTGAAATCGCTGCCGTCGCAGGCCTCGCGCGCCACGTCGGCCTGGCTTGCCCGCGCCGAGGCACACCTCGCTGCGCAACGCGCGGTCGACCAGATCGCGGCCCATGCCGTTGCCCTGCTTGGCGCCGCGCGATAGCGACCGATGACGCTGCTGCGCACGCTCCTGTGGTTCGTGGTCGCCGCTGCGGCGATGTTCGCCGCCGTTTGGCTCGCCGAGCGGCCGGGCACCGTGACGGCCGAATGGCATGGCTGGCGGCTCGATACCAGCGTCGGCGTGATCTTGATCGCGGTCGTCGCGCTGGTCCTGCTGAGCATCGCGGCGTGGCTGCTCTATCGCTGGATCGTCGGCGCGCCGGGCGCGCTGCTCGACGGCTGGGGCGAGAGCCGCCGCCGGCGCGGCTATCGCGCGCTGACGCAAGGGCTTGCCGCTGTGGCGGCAGGCGATGGCGCGGAAGCGCAGAAGAACGCGCGCAAGGCGGAGGCGCTCTTGTCGGAGCCGCCGCTCACTTTGCTTCTGTCGGCGCAGGCCGCGCAGCTCACCGGCGATCGCGACGGTGCCAGAAAGGCCTTCAACGCCATGCTCGAGGACGAGCAGATGGCCTTCCTCGGCCTGCGCGGGCTGATCGCCCAGGCGCTGCGTGACGGCGACCAGGGCCAGGCGCTGGCCTACGCCGAGCGCGCCTTCAAGCTCAGGCCCCAGACACCGTGGGTGGTGCATTCGCTGTTCGACATGCAGGCCCAGATCGGCCGCTGGCGCGAGGCACAGGAGACGCTCGACGCCGGCCTGCGCCGCAAGGTGGTGACCCAGGAGAAGGGCCGCACGCTGAAGGCCCTGCTGCTGGTCGAGCGCAGCCGCGCCGCCGAGCACGACGGCAACGACGCCGACGCGCTCGGCCTGGCGCGCGAGGCCTTTGGGCTGGCGCCCGAGCGCATCGCGGTGAGCTCGCGGCTCGCCGAACTGCAGATCAAGACCGGCGACGGCCGGCGCGCCATGCGCACCCTGGAGCGCGGCTGGGCGCTGGCGCCGCATCCCGATCTCGCGGCTCTTTATCTCAAGGCGTCGGGCGAGGCCGATCCGCTGAAACGGGTGGGCATCGTGCGCAAGCTGGTGGCGCAGAAGCCCGACGACCTCGAAAGCAACCTGGCGCTGGCCCAGGCCGCGCTCGATGCCGGCCTGTGGGGCGAGGCGCGGCGCTATCTCGATGCCGCGGGCGGCACCAACCCGCCGGTGCGCGTCTGCCGCCTGATGGCCGAGGTCGAGGAGCGCGCCCACTCCGACCAGGCCAAGGTGCACGACTGGCTGGCGCGCGCCGCCACCGCGCCGGCCGACAAGGCCTGGCGCTGCTCGGCCTGCGGCGCCCATCACGAGGCCTGGCGGTCGGTGTGCGAGAGCTGCGGCGCCTTCGGCACCTTGCACTGGCGCGCCCCCGGCACCTACGGTCACATTCTGCCGCCGGAAGTGCAGGCGGCACCCGCGCTGACAATGAACTCGGGAGGATAGATGTTCGAAACCACGCTCGCCGGCAGCCTGCCCAAGCCGTCATGGCTGGCCACGCCCAACGTCCTGTGGGCGCCGTGGACGCTCACCGGCGCGCCGCTTGCAGGAGGCCAAGGAGGACGCAACGGCGCTTTCGATCCGCCGCCAGGAAGAGGCCGGCATCGACATCGTGAGCGACGGCGAGCAGGCGCGGCAGCATTTCGTGCACGGCTTCCTGGCCGAGGTCGACGGCGTGGACTTCGACAAGAAAGTCCGCATGGGCATCCGCAACAACCGCTACGAGGCCGACTGTCCGACGGTGACCTCGGCGCTGAGGCGCCGCAAATTCGTGCACGAGCGCGAGGCGCGCGTGGCCCGCGCCTCGACCACGCGCAAGCTCAAGTTCACCCTGCCCGGCCCGATGACGCTGATCGACACGCTGGCCGACGGCCATTACGGCGACCGCGTGAAGATGGCCTTCGCCTTCGCCGAGCTCCTGAACCAGGAAGCCAAGGACCTCGAGAAGGCGGGCGTCGACGTCATCCAGTTCGACGAGCCCGCCTTCAACGTCTATCTCGACGAGACCGTCGACTGGGGCGTGCCGGCACTGGAGAAGGCTGCAGAGGGCCTGAAGTGCACGACCGCCGTGCACATCTGCTACGGCTACGGCATCGAGGCCAACATCAAGTGGAAGGAGTCGCTGGGCGAGAGCTGGCGACAGTACGAGGAAACCTTTCCGGCGCTCAATCGCAGCAGGATCCAGCAGGTGTCGCTGGAGTGCCGCAACAGCCACGTGCCGCCCGAGCTGATGACGCTCCTGAAGAACAAGACGCTGCTGGTCGGCGCGATCGATGTCGCATCGGAAAAGATCGACACGCCGGAACAAGTTGCTGCGACTCTGAAGCTTGCAACTAGGTTCGCAGAGCCTGAACGAATCCAGGCATGCACGAATTGCGGCATGGCACCGATGACGCTCAGCGTCGCTTACGGTAAACTGCGCGCACTCGCTCTGGGAGCCGCGTTGGCGCGCAAGACCCTGTAGCGACAGGAGCGCGATGGCGGACCGCCTCACCCTCGATCATGACGAACCTTCGCTTCTTCTCCTGATCGTCGATGCGCTCGCGTTCTGGTTTCGCAACCAGGCGGTGTTCTGGCTCGTTGCCTTGCCGATCACGGGACTGGGGGCAGCCATCGCCTTCGTGCTCGATCGCGACCAGCAGTTCGCCGGCCTGCGCAACCACTGGGGTTGGGATTTCCTGTTCGCGCTGATCTACGCGATGTTCCTCGATCGCTGGATGAAGATCACGCTGCTGGATGGTGCGAGCCCTTGCGAAGAGGTCGACAACCTCCGCCGCTCGATCATCTCGGTGCGCTTCCTGGTGTTCGCCGCCTGCTTCCTTCTGCTGGCGATGATCATGAGCATGGTCAGGCTCGAGGGCATCACCGACACGCTGCTCGGCTGGCGCTTTCCGCGCGCCGTCGCGGCCATCCTCGGCATGATCCTGACCTGGCTGCCCCATCTCTTCTTCTGGACGACCCTCTTTGCGCTGATCGCCCTGATGCTGCCGTCGCTGTCGGCGGCCGAACCGACCTCCATAAGCGAGGCCTGGACACTGGGCCGGCCGGTGCGCGCGCCGCTGTTCCGCCTGATCTTCGGCGGGGCGTTGCTGTCGCTGTCGGTCTTCGCCGCCACTGCCTTCGCCCTCGAGCTGCTGCCCCGGAAGCCGTGGGCGGCGGCCGCGATGGCGGGCGCCTGGCGGCTGGGCGACTGTCTCCTGCTCGCCATCGTCGGATATGTGCTCGCCACAATCTGGCGCGAACTCACCGACTGGCGCCAACCCGAGCCGGAAGATCATCCCTTCCGCCACATGAAGTTCCGCGCCCGCGGGCCGGCCTGAAACATTTCCGTCACGCTTTGCGGCGATTAATGTCCCCTCCGCACTGACCGAGGGAATCGTCCGATGCGTTTGCTGTTGACCGCGGCCTTTCTGGGCCTGCTGACGTCGCCCGCTCTGGCCCAAAGCCAGCCGCGTCCGCACAATGTCGTTCTGTTCGTCGCCGATGGGCTACGGCCCGGCATGGTCAATGAGCGCACCGCGCCCGCCATGACCCAGCTGATGGCCAAGGGCGTGCGCTTCACCAACACGCATTCGCTGTTCCCGACCTTCACCACCGCCAACGCCTCCGGCATGGCGACCGGCCACCAGCTGGGCGACACCGGCGATTTCAGCAACACCATCTATGTCGGCTTCCCGGTCACGAGCGCAGGCGGCAGCGTCACGCCGTTCATCGAGAACGACGCCGTGCTGGGCGACATCGACGAGCATTTCGCGGGCGACTATCTCAACGAGACGACCGTGCTCAAGGTGGCGCGCGACGCCGGTCTCTCGACCGCCATCATCGGCAAGGTCGGGCCGGCGCTGATCTTCGATCACACCGAGCGCAGCGGCCAGAAGACCATCGTGATCGACAATTCGACGGGTCGCGCCGGCGGCGTGCCTTTGTCCGACGAGATCGCCAAGCGTCTGGCCGCCGCCCAGTTGCCGACGCAGGCGCCGACGCGCGGCGACAACGGCAAGGCCGGCAACAGCACCACGCCCGGCACCACCGTGGCCAATGTCGAGCAGCAGGCCTATTTCGCCGACGTCGCCGCCAAGGCCCTGCTGCCGCTGTTCAAGGAACGCAACAAGGCGTTCCTGATGGTCTTCTGGTCGCGCGATCCCGACGGCACGCAGCACAATCAGGGCGACAGCCTCGGCCGGCTGGTGCCGGGCATCAACGGCCCGACCTCGCTCGCCTCGATCAAGAACGCCGACGACAATCTCGCCAAGCTACTGGCCGCGCTGAAGGAGCAGGGCCTCGAGGCGACGACCGACGTGATCATCACCTCCGACCACGGCTTCTCGACCATCTCCAAGGAAAGCGCCACCAGCTGGGCAGCGCAGCAGAGCTACAAGGACGTGCCGGTCAACCAGCTGCCGCCGGGCTTCCTGGCCATCGACCTGGCGCATGGGCTCGGCATGACGCTCTTCGATCCCGACGCCAAGAGCGCCGAGGTGCCGGCGGGTATCGCGCCGTCGCGCGGCAACGGCCTGATCGGCAGCCGACCCCACCAAGCCGCAAGTCGTGGTGGCGGCCAACGGCGGCTCGGATCTCGTCTATCTTCCGACGGCCGACAAAGCGCTGGCCGCCAAGGTCGTCGCGTTGCTCTCCGCCCAGGACTATGTCAGCGGCCTGTTCGTCGACGATGCGCTGGGCAAGATCCCTGGCGCGCTGCCCTTGTCAGCGATCGCGCTCAAAGGCACCGCCGTGACACCGACGCCCGCCATCGCCATCAACTTCCGGTCCTTCTCGACCGGCTGCGCCGATCCCCTGACCTGCGGCGTCGAATTGGCCGACACCGGCCTGCAACAGGGCCAGGGCATGCACGGCTCCTTCTCGCGCGCCGACACGCGCAACATCATGGGCGCCATGGGCCCCTCGTTCCGCCAGCATTTCGAGGACACGGCGCCCGCAAGCAACGCCGACCTCGGCAAGACCATCGCCCAGCTGCTGGGGCTGAAGGTCGTCGACAAGGGCAAGCTGGTGGGCCGCCCGCTCACCGAGGCGCTGCCCAACGGCGCCATGCCCATGGTGCAGTCGCACATCGTGCGCTCGGAACCCGATGCTCTGGGCCACGTCACGCGTGGTCACCACGCAGACGGCGAACACCACGCGCTATTTCGATGCCGCCGGCTATCCCGGCCGCACACTCGGCCTGCCAGCTGACGCTGGTCGCTAGCTCTTCAGGCGTCTGAGTTCATATAGGAGTTCGAGCGCCTGCTTGGGCGTCAGTTCGTCGGGATTGATCGCAGCCACGGCCCTTTCGACTTCCGAACTCGCTGGCCCGCGCGACGCCGCTTGCCGGACGTGCCGGGGCGGCGGCGAACAGCGGCAGGTCGTCGGCCAGCCTGGTCACCGCGCCGGACTGCTCGCCCTTCTCGAGGGCGGCCAGCACTTCCTCGGCGCGCGCCACTACGGCCGGCGGCAGGCCGGCAAGCTGCGCCACATGGATGCCGTAGGAGCGGTCGGCGGCGCCCGGCGCCACCTCGTGCAGGAACACCACCTCGTTCTGCCATTCCTTGACGCGCATGGTGTAGGGCGCGAGCGCCGCCAGCCGCTCCTTGAGCGCACCGAGCTCGTGGAAATGCGTGGCGAACAGCGCGCGGCACTTGTTGACGTCGTGCAGATGCTCGAGCGTCGCCCAGGCGATGGAAAGGCCGTCGAAGGTCGCCGTGCCGCGGCCGATCTCGTCCAGGATGACGAGGCTTCTGGCCGTCGCCTGGTTGAGGATCGCCGCCGTCTCGACCATCTCGACCATGAAGGTCGACCGCCCGCGCGCCAGATCGTCGGCCGCGCCGACGCGGCTGAACAGCCGATCGACGACGCCGATCGTCGCCTGCTTGGCCGGCACGAAGGAACCGGCCTGCGCCATCACCGCGATCAGGGCGTTCTGGCGCAGGAAGGTCGACTTGCCGGCCATGTTGGGGCCGGTCAGCAGCCACAGCCGTCGCGTCGGGCGCCGAGCTCGCAATCGTTGGGCACGAAGCCCGCAGCCGCCTCTGGCGCAGCAGTGCCGCTTCGACGACTGGATGCCGGCCGCCGACGATGGTGAAGGCGGGTTCGTCCGCCAGCACCGGCCGCATGTAGTTGCCACTGGCCGCGAGCTCCGCCAAGCGCGGCGGCGACGTCGAGCGCGGCGAGCGCGCGTCCGGCCGACGCGACGGCGGCCGAGACGGCCATTACCTCCGCGACCAGCGCGTCGAAGATCGCAAGCTCCAGCGCCAGCGCCTGATCGGCGGCGCGGCCGATGCGGGTCTCGAGATCGGCCAGCTCGACGGTGCTGAAGCGCGTGGCGTTGGACATCGACTGCCGGCGCGTGAAACCCAAAGCCGCGAGATCGAGCTTGTCGGCGTGCGTCGCCGTCACCTCGATGTGATAGCCGATCATGTTGTTGTGCCGGATTTTTAGCGACGGCGACGCCGGCTCGACGTCCGGTACTTGGCTTCCAGCGCCGCGACGGTCTTGCGGCTGTCGTCTCGCAGGGTGCGCTGCTCGTCGAGCTCGACGCGGTAGCCCGCGCGCGATGAAGCCGCCGTCGCGCGCAAACAGCGGCGGCTCGTCGGCGAGCGCCGCCGCCAGGGCGTCGATCAGCTTGCGGTGATGGGCAGCCGCCCGGACGATCTCGGCCGAGGGCGCGGGCGGCGGCGGCGAGCGCTTCCGGCTCGGCGCCGAGCAGCGCCGACAAGGCCTCGGCCGAGTCCAGGCCGTCGCGCAGCGCGGCAAGATCGCGCGGGCCGCCGCGGCCGACCGACAGGCGCTGCAGGGCGCGCTCGATGTCGGGCGTGCGCTTCAGCGCCTCGCGCACCCTGTCGCGCGGCGCCGGACGCTCGACGAAGAGCTGGACCAGGTCGAGGCGACGCTCGATCTCGCCACGGTCGGTCAGCGGCGCCGCCAGCCGCTCGGCCAACAGTCGCGCGCCGGGGCCGGTCAGGGTGCGGTCGATGGTGGCTAGCAGGCTGCCGTCGCGGCGGCCGTCGAGGCCGCGCACCAGCTCGAGATTGCGCCGCGTCGCGGGGTCGATCTCCATCGTGCCGTCGGCGCGCTCGCGGCGCGGCGGGGCCAAGGCCGGCACGCTTGCCGGCCTGGGTCAGCTCGACATAGTCGAGCAGCGCGCCACAGGCCGCGACTTCGGCGCGCGAGAAGGCGCCGAAGCTCTCGAGTGCCGCGACATTGAACGCCGCCTGCAGGCGCTTGCGGGCATTGTCGCGAATCGAAGCGTGCCGAGGGCAGCGGCGTCAGCACCGCGTTCCATTCCTCCAGCGCGGCTTTCAGCGGGCTCGCGGGCGAGCAGACGGTCGGGCACCAGCAGCTCGCCGGGCGCGAGGCGGGCCAGCGCGGCAGCGAGCTGGGCCGGCAGCAACGGTTGGGTGGCGAAGTCGGCGGTCGAGAGATCGAGCCAGGCCAGCGCCAGACTCGCCCTGAGCCTCGGCCAGCGCAGCGAGATAGTTGTGGCTGCGGGCGTCGAGCAGCGAGTCCTCGGTCAGCGTGCCGGGTGTGATCACCCGCACCACGGCGCGCTCGACCACCGACTTGGCGCCGCGCTTCTTGGCCTCGGCCGGATCCTCGATCTGCTCGCACACGGCGACCTTGAAGCCCTGGCGGATCAGCCGCGACAGATAGGCCTCGTGGCTGTGCACCGGCACGCCGCACATCTTGATGTCTTCGCCGAGATGCTGGCCGCGCTTGGTGAGCGCGATATCGAGCGCCGCCGAGGCCTTGACCGCATCGTCGAAGAACAACTCGTAGAAATCGCCCATGCGGTAGAACAGCAGATGATCCGGGTGCGCCGCCTTGATGGCCAGGTACTGGCGCATCATGGGCGTGGCATCGGCGGGGATTGTCTGGGCGGTATTGTCGGGCACGGGACCGGCTTAACACACGGGCTTGCGCCCTCGCCATGGCCGGTGATTCACGCTTTCAACAAGGCAGCCGTTTCCTCGACCAAGGCCATCAGCTGAGGCAAGCCGGCTGCACCCTCGTGCACGGCCTGTTGCACACGCGTGGCGAAGTCGGCCGGCCTGATCGTCAGCCGCTCGACACCTGCGACAGCACCTTTTTCGTTCAGGAGCCAGGTCCGATTGTGCGCGAACAGGCTTTGGCAGAGGCAGGCAACTGAGCGGAAGGCGCAGCCTGCGACATAGGCCGGATCCTCGCGGCCGCGGCCGTGCTGGGCATTCTCCAGCGCAAAGCGCGCTTCCCAGAAAAAGGTCCGGATCAGCGCCTCGCGCAACGCCTCCGGATAGGGATCGCACTGGCGCTTGATCGAGCCCAGCACGCTGTCGGGATCCCACAGGACCCGACAAAGCGCCATTTCACCCATGTAAATAGAAGAGACGAAGGCATGCGGATGGCCCGGCTGATAGACGCGCTCGACCCGCCCGGCTTGGCAGGCCTCGATCACGGCGCGCACCTTGCCGAGGTCGCGATAGAGCAGATCGATCCGCCGTCCATCGACGGTGAGCCAGGCCCCGCCGTTGATCCACGGCCCCCATTCGCCGACTGCCGTGACCGAGGAAGCTGGCGGCGCCCGGCAACAGCATGGCGGCCTTGGCCAACCGTCCGACATCGATGGCTGAGTCGGGCTCGTAGTACAGGCCGATATCGTAGTCCGACTGCGGCACTCGCCTCGCCGCGGGCGCGGCTGCCGCCCAGCACGATGGCGCGGATGCCGGGCACGCCGCCGAAGGCGCGTACCAAGCGGCCGAGCAGGACTTCATCGTTGGGTTCGGGCATCGATAAGCGGTAGCATGGCGCGCGAATTCGGGGGGAGAGCACGGGGATGGGTTGGCTCGACACAATGGATCGAGCTTTGGGCCGGCTGATCGAGGCTGGCCGCTGGTTGGTGCTGCCGGTCGCGCTGATCCTGTTCCTGCAATGGCCGTTGCGCGATTTCGTGCAATGGGGCTCGCGCGAAGCCAACGATCTCGGCCAATGGATCTTCGCGCTCTATGTCAGCCTCGCCATGACCTTCGCCACCCGCGAGCGCGCCCATCTCGCGGTCGACGCCATCGCGCATGACTATCCGCCGCAGAGTGCAGGCAGCGATCGCGCGCTGGGGCACCTTCCTGTTCGTGGCGCCCTGGGCGATCTTCATGATCTGGACGGTCGAGCCCACCGTGCAGCGCTCGGTGCTGGGGCTCGAGAGGTTCCCGGAGACCAACAACCCGGCTACTTCCTGATCAAGGTCGCCGCGCTGCTGCTCGCCGTCCTGGCGCTGCTGCAGGTCGCTGCTCGATCTCGCCGCGGCCCAGCCGAGGCGCTGAGCGATGGAGAGTGCCGGCCTCTGGATGCTGCTTGCCGTCGCCATCACGCTGCTCGCCACCGGGTTGCCGGCCTATGCCGTGCTGATGGGTGTGTCGGCGATATTTGCGACGGTGGGCGTGCTGGTGGGCGCGGTCGACTACGGCCTGCTGACGGCGCTGCCCAGCCGGATCATCGGCCTGATGGAGACCGATCTGCTGCAGGCTCTGCCGCTCTATGTCTTCATGGGCGCGCTGCTCAACCGCCTGCCGCTCGCCGACCGGCTGTTCCGCTGCGGCGTCGCGCTCGGCCGCACGAGCGGCGGAGCGCCCGCGCTCACCACACTGGGCCTCGGCGCCCTGCTGGCGCCGATGAATGGCTCGGTCGGGGCCTCGGTCGCCATGCTCTCGCGCAGCGTCGCGCCCAAGCTCGAGGCGCGCGGCGTGCCGGCGGCGGAAACGACGGCGCTGGTCTGCGTGGCGAGCACGCTCGGCGTCGTCATTCCGCCGTCACTGGTCCTGATCCTGCTGGGCGACGCCATGATGCGCGCCCACACCGAGGCAACCAACGTCACCAAGGAGATGGTGCGCATCGTCAACACACAGGACATCTTCCGCGGAGCGCTGGTGCCGGCAGGGATGTTCCTTGCCCTCTGTCTCGTGGTGGCGTGGTGGCTCGGCCGCAACAAGCCCGCTGCCGCTGCCGCCAAAGCGCCGGCTGCGATGGAATGGGCGACCGCCGCCTTCGCGGCGTTGTTCGTGGTCGGCCTGCTGGCCGGAGTGGCGGTGGGCTACTTCTACGCCGTCGAGGCGGCTGCCATGGGCGGCACCGCGCTCCTGCTGTTCGGCTGGGCGACCGGCGGCTTGCGCGGCGGCGCCTTCTCCCACGTCCTGCGCGACACCATGGCCGTAACCGGCGCGCTGTTCGCGCTGTTCGTTGCGGCCACCACCTTCACCCTGGTGTTCCGCACCTTCGGCACTGACCAACTGCTCGACACTTTGATCAAGCTGGTGCCGGGCGGCGCGACGGGAGCGGCGATCGCCGTGCTGGTCGTGTTCGCGCTTTCGGCCTTCGTGCTCGACGCCTTCGAGATCGTGTTCGTGATCGTGCCCATCGTCATGCCGCCGGTGCTGACGCGCGCGCCCGACGTGGTCTGGATCTCGGTGCTGGCGCTGTTGGCCCTGCAGGCTTCCTTCCTGGTTCCGCCGACCGGCTATGCCGTGATGATGGCGCGCAGCCAGATGCGCCAGAAGACCGCGGTTCGGCCGCTGATCAAGGCGCTTGCGCCCTATATCGGCGCGCAGTTCGTGGTGCTGACGCTGGTCGTGCTCGCGCCCAAACTTGCACATCTGGCACAGCCAAAAGGAGCGGAGGCGCCGCCCATCAACACCAAGATGAACGACGACGACGCCCGCAAGCGCTTCAACGACATGCTGAAGCTGCCGCCACCGCCGGAGTGAAACAAGCTATTCCACAGCCGCGCTGCAGCGCGAGATAGCTGCCCTCGGGCCGTCTGGCCCCCGCTGCCGATCGACGCCAATATGCCTGCCAAATCGGGAGTGAAACGGTAATGGCGAGCACCGGCGGCGCGGAAGCGGCAGTCAGCAACGAGATGGGCGATCTCGACGGCGATTTGCTGATCATGCACCGCACCGGACGGCCGGGGAAAATCGAGATCATCGCCTCCAAGCCGCTGGTCACGCAGCGCGACCTGGCGCTGGCCTATTCGCCCGGCGTCGCCGCTCCCTGCATGGAGATCGCCAAGGATCCCAACGCCGCCTACGACTACACGATCCGCGGCAACCTGGTCGCCGTGATCTCCAACGGCACCGCCGTGCTGGGCCTGGGCGACATCGGCGCGCTCGCCGGCAAGCCGGTGATGGAGGGCAAGGCCGTCCTCTTCAAGCGCTTCGCCGACGTCGACTGCATCGATCTCGAGGTCGACACCAAGGACGTCGACGAGTTCGTCAATTGCGTGCGCTATCTCGGGCCCACCTTCGGCGGCATCAATCTCGAGGACATCAAGGCGCCGGAATGCTTCATCATCGAGCAGCGCCTGCGCGAGCTGATGGACATCCCGATCTTCCACGACGACCAGCACGGCACCGCCATCATCTCGGCGGCCGGCCTGATCAACGCGCTGCATCTCACCGGCCGCGAGCATCAAGGACATCAAGCTGGTGGTGAACGGCGCGGGCGCCGCCTCGATCGCCTGCATCGAGCTCATCAAGGCGATGGGCCTGCCGCACGAGAACGCCATCCTGTGCGACACCAAGGGCGTGATCTGGCAGGGCCGCACCGAGGGCATGAACCAGTGGAAGAGCGCGCATGCCGTGCGCACCAAGGCGCGCACGCTCAAGGAGGCGATGGAAGGTGCCGACGTCTTCTTCGGCCTGTCGGTCAAGGGCGCGGTGACCAAGGCGATGGTGAAGTCGATGGCGGCGAAGCCGATCATCTTCGCCATGGCCAATCCCGATCCCGAGATCACGCCCGAGGACGTGCGCAGCGATGCGCTCCGACGCCATCATCGCCACCGGCCGCTCCGACTACGCCAACCAGATCAACAACGTGCTGGGCTTCCCCTACATCTTCCGCGGCGCGCTCGACGTGCGCGCCCGCACCATCAACGAGGAGATGAAGATCGCTGCCGCCGAGGCGCTGGCCAAGCTCGCCCGCGAGGACGTGCCCGACGAGGTCGACCGCGCCTATTCCGGCCGGCGCCTGCGCTATGGGCCGGAATATATCGTGCCGGTGCCCTTCGACCCGCGCCTGATCTCCGTGGTGTCCTCGGCGGTGGCCAAGGCCGCCATGGATTCCGGCGTGGCGCGCCGGCCGATCCCCGACATGGCCGAGTACCTGCGCGCCCTCTCGGGCCGCCTCGATCCGACCAATCACTGGCTGCAGAGCCTGTTCGAGCAGGTCAAGGCCAATCCCCAGCGCATCGTCTTCGCCGAGGGCGAGGAGGAGCGCACCATCCGCGCCGCCGTGGTGTTCCGCGATAACGGCTACGGCACGCCGGTGCTGATCGGCCGCGAGGAGCAGGTGCGCGAGGCCATGAAATCGGTCGGCATCAGCGCCACCGACGGCATCGAGATCCACAACGCCCGGCTCTCGACGCGCAACGCGCCCTATACCGACCTGGTCTACAAGCGCCTGCAGCGCGACGGCTATCTGCGCCGCGACGTGCAGCGCATGGTCAACCAGGGCCGCAACGTGTTCGGCGCCTGCATGGTGGCCATGGGCGACGCCGACGGCATGGTGACCGGCATCACGCGCCGCTTCCCCGAGTGCTACGGCGACGTGAAGCGCGTGATCAACGAGCAGCCCGGCAAAGTGCCGATCGGCTATTCGATCGTGGTGGCGCGCCATGGCACGGTGTTCCTGGCCGACACCTCGATCAACGAGACGCCGTCGCCCGAGCAGCTCGCCACCATCGCCAAGCAGATGGCCGGCAACGCCCGCACCATGGGCCACGAGCCGCGCGTGGCATTCATGTCGTTCTCCAACTTCGGCAGCCGCGAGATCGACCGCATCGACCGCATCCGCAAGGCGATCCGCCTGCTCGACGCGGAGAAGGTCGATTTCGAGTATGACGGCGAGATGCAGGCCGACATGGCGCTCGACTACGAGCTCCTGAAATCGACCTATCCGTTCGCGCGCCTGACCGGCCCTGCCAACGTGCTGGTGATGCCGGGGCTTCACTCCGCTCACATTTCCTCGCGCCTGATGCAGAAGCTGGGCGGCGTCACGGTGATCGGACCGGTGATCGACGGCCTCGAGAAGCCGGTGCAGATCGTGCAGATGGGCGCTACCGTGAGCGATCTCGTCAATCACGCAGCGCTCGCCGCTTACGGCGCGCTCAGTCGACGGAGGTAGTCATGGCCGATCTCGTCATTCGCGGCGCCACCATTGTCGATGGCCTTGGCCATGAGCCGAGACGGGCCGACCTCGCCATCAAGGACGGCAAGATCGCCGCCATCGGCGAGATCAAGGACAAGGGCACGGAAACGATCGATGCCGATGGCCTGACACTGGCCCCCGGCATCATCGACGTGCACACGCACTACGACGCACAGGTGACGTGGGACGCCACGCTCTCGCCCTCGCCGTCGCTCGGCGTCACCACGGCGGTGATGGGCAATTGCGGCTTCGGCATTGCGCCCGCGCTGCCGAAGTCGCGCGACCTCGTGATCCGCAACCTCTCGGTGGTCGAGGGCATGGATCTCGATGCGTTGCGCACCGGCATCAAATGGGACTTCGAGAGCTTTGCCGACTACATGTCGATGCTGCGCCGGCGCGGCGCCTACGCCAACCTCGCGGTGCTGGCCGGCCATTCGACCATCCGCACCGCCGTGATGGGCGAGGCGGCCTCCGAGCGCAAGGACGCCACCCCCGAGGAGCTCGCCGAGATGAAGGCCATGGTGTCGGATGCCATGGCGCATGGCGCGATCGGGCTCGGCGCGTCTTATTCCTTGAACCATTCGGGCTTTGGCGGCGTGCCGATGCCGTCGACCATCGCGCCGATGTCCGAGCTCGACGCGCTGGTCGGCGCCATGGGTGTGCGCGGCCGCGGCGTGGTCGAGATCGCCTCCGGTGCAAAGACGCCGGCCGAGCTCGAGCCGATGGCCGCCAAGTACGGCCGGCCGTTTTTCCAGGGCACTGGCGTCGCCATGTACAACGAGCAGGCGCCCGAGCGCGCCATCCGGATGTTCGACGATTGCGCGGCCGCCCTTCATCGCGGCAACGGGCTCTACATCCAGATCCCCTGCCAGCCGCTCAGCTTCGACTTCACCATGGCCAACGCCTATCCGTTCTACAGCTACTCGGCGTTCGACCCGATCAAGGCGTTTACGCCCGAGCAGCTGAAGGCGGTATTCCGCGACCCGTCATGGCGCGCCAAGTTCCGCGAGAACGCGAAGAACCCGCGGCCCGGCATGATCTTCCAGGGCAACTGGGATCGCGTCATGGTGGCGGTGGCGCAGACGCCCGCCAACGCGAAATACGTCAACCGCTACGCCGCCGAGATCGGCGCAAGACCGAGCATCGCGATCCCCTGGATGTCGTGCTCGACCTCAGCCTCGACGAGAATCTCGAGACCGCCTTCCTCGGCCGCTTCCTCAATGTCGGCGACGATGGCGTGGTGCGGCTCCTGAAGCACGAGGCGGGCGTGGTGGCGCTCTCCGATGCCGGCGCCCACCTTATCTATATGTGCGATGCGGGCTTCGGCCTGCATTTCCTGGCCCGCTGGGTGCGCGAACGCGGCGACTTCGACATCGCCGAAGGCGTGCGGCGGTTGACCAGCCATCCCGCCGATCTCTACGGCATACAAAATCGCGGCCGCATCGCCGTCGGCGCGCACGCCGATCTGCTGCTGTTCGATCCGGCGACGGTCGGTGTCTCGCCGGCGGAGCGGGTGGCCGATTTGCCAGGCGGTGGCCGACGCACCATCCGTCGGCCGACCGGCGTGCATGGCGTGTTCTGCAACGGCGTCAGGACGTTCGACGGCAAGGACTACGTCAAGCGCGCCAAGGGCCCCGGCCACGTGCTCGACCGCTTCAATGCCAGCCAGGGCGCTCACAACATGGCGATGGCGGCGCAGTGAGGATCGAGACCTACTGGCTCTATCTCGGCGCCGTCGTGATGCTGTCCTGCACGCCGGGGCCGAACGTGCTTTACGTCACCACCCGCGCCATCCGCTTTGGCTTCGGCGCCGCGATGATCGGCATGTCGGGCTGCCTGCTGGCGCTGGCGGTGCTGCTCACCGCCTCGGTCGCGGGCGTCAGCGCCTTCATGCTGGCGGTGCCTGCGGCTTTCGAACTGCTGAAGTATGCCGGCGCCGCCTATCTGATTTGGCTCGGCATCCAGGCTTGGCGCGCACCTGTGGCAGATCTCGCGCCCGCCGCGGCGTCGCCGCGCGAAACGGCAACCCGCTGGTCGCTGTTTCGCGGCGGCTTCCTGGTCGGCATCAGCAATCCCAAGCTGCTGGTGTTCGCTGCGGCGTTCTTCCCGCAATTCATCGCGCCCGACGCGCCATGGGCGCCGCAGTTCCTGCTGCTGGTGGCGACGTTCGTCGGGGTCGAGGCCTGCACCTATTTCACGCTTGGCCTGAGCGCTCGTGGGTTGGCGCGTTATCTCGTGCAAGCCGTCTGGCAACGTCGGATCAACAGGGTGAGCGGCACGGTTTTCGCCGGCTTCGGCTGCGCCCTGCTGCGTTATCGCCCGTAACGCTTCCCGCCCCATCCCTGCCAGTATAGGATTTTCATAAGTGAGCGATTTTGGCCGCACGGCGGCCAAAACGCGTATCCGCCTGGGAGGGCGCCATGACCAAGACGATCATGACAATCAGCAGCCGCCATTTACCTTCCGTCGGGCGCCGCCGGCTGGTGAAGGCCGGCATGGCCGGCATCATTGCGAGCGGCATGGCGCCGACGTTCGCGCGCGCCGAAGCCAAGAAACTGGTGATGGCGCATATCGTGCCGTCGCCGGAGTCGGGCGCGGTCGGCTTCGCCTGGCAGGCCGAGGAAGTGCGCAAGCGCTCGGGCGGCGAGCTCGACATGCAGTTCATGGGCGGCACCCTGCTCACCAAGGAGCTGGAGATCATGAACGCCGTGAAGTCGGGCAACATCCAGATGGGTGACCCGGCGGGCGCGGCGGCCACGGTGTTCCCCGAGATGGGCGTGTTCCTGGTGCCCTATCTCGTGCAGAGCTATGCGCACGCCTACAAGATGTTCAACGGCTCAATCGGCGACGCCCTCGATAAGCAGTTCCAGGACAAGTACAAGCTCAAGGTGATGTGCTTCTTCGACTACGGTTTCCGGCATTTCTGGACCGCGAAGAAGCCGATCATCGAGCCCAAGGACCTGCGCGGCGCCAAGATCCGCGTGCAGCAGGCCAAGGTGTTCGGCGACACAATCAATGGGCTGGGCGGCAACGCCGTGCCACTGGCCTGGGGCGAGGTGATCTCGGCCGCCAAGTCGGGCGTGATCGACGGCGGCGACCTGCCGATCGTCAACCAGATCGCGCTCAAGATCTACGAAGTGTCGAAGTACTGCTCGATGACCTTCCACAACTACGGGCCGACGCTCAACACCATGAACCTCGCGACCTGGGAGGGCCTCAGTCCCGAGCACAAGAAGCTGATGCTCGACACCAGCCGCGAGGCGCAGCAGAAGATCCGCGACCTCACCGAGTCGGTCGACAATTTCGCCGCTGCCAAAAGAGAGCTCGAGCCCAAGGGCATGACCGTGGTCGAGTCCAAGGTCGACGAGTTCCGCAAGGTCGCGATCGCGAAGATCTGGCCGGCCTACAAGCAGCAGTACAGCGGCCTGTGGGAGCAGATCGAGGGCGTCAAGGCGTAAGGCGGGAGGTGCCACGCTTCATCGCGTCGATCCCCAAGATCGTCGTCTCGCTTCTGCTGGTCGCCGCCATCGTCAACCTGCTGGTGGGCGTCTTCCTGCGCTACGTCATGATCCCGGTGACGGACTGGCTGGACATGGACTCCGATTCCGTTCACCTGGGTCGAGGAGGTGGGCGAGATGCTGCTCGCCTGGCTGACCCTGATCGGCGCGGCGATCGGGGTGCGCGAGCGCAGCCACTTCACCCTGCACGTGCTGCGACTGACGCCGCATGGTCGGGTCCTCGTTGAGCGTATCCATCACGCGCTGATCGCGGCCCTTGGCGCCATCGCCGCCTGGTATGGCGTCAAGCTCTGCCTGCTCAACCACACGCTGGTGACGCCTGGCCTCGAGATCAACCTCGCGGTGCTCTACGCCTCGGTGGTGGTCGGCGGCGCGCTGTTGGTGGTCTATGCCGTGTCGATGATCGTCGCCCCGCCGCCCAGGACGGACGGCGTGCACTGACATGCTCCTGGTCCTGGTCGCCGCGATCTTCGTCGTCTTGATCGTCTTCTCCATGCCCATCGTGTTCGCGCTGGGTGTGGCGGCGGTGGCCGGCCTGTTGATGGGCGGCTACGACCTTCAGGTCGTGTCGTCGAGCATGGTGTCGGGCTCGCAGAGCTGGGTGCTGCTGGCGATTCCGGCGTTCGTGTTCGCCGGCGGCCTGATGGAGAAATGCGGCATGAGCCACGCCCTGGTCGACTTCGCCCGCGCGCTGGTCGGCTGGGTCAAGGGCGGGCTCGGCATGGCGGTGATCGTGGTCGCCTACTTCTTCTCCGACATCTGCGGCTCGAAGATGGCCGAGGTCTCCGCGCTGGGCTCGACTCTGATGCCGCCGCTCAACAAGGCGGGCTACCGGCCCGAGGATTCCGCCTCGCTGATCGCCGCCGGCACCGCCATGGGCATGCTGGTGCCGCCCGCGATCTTCATGATCGTTATCGCGCAGGTCACCAACACCTCGGCGGTGGCGCTGTTTCTCGCAGGCTTCGTGCCGGCCGCCACCATCATGGTGTGCCTGATGATCCTGGTGTGGTTCCGCGCCCGCAAATACGACTGGCCGGTCGACACGAGGCCGAGCGTATCGCTGATCATCTCCACCGGGCGTCGCGCCGCCGTGCCGATGGTGATTCCCATCGTCATTTTGGTCGGCTTCGTGATGGGCGTATTCACCGCCACCGAGGCGGGCGCGGTGGTGGCAGGTTACTCGTTCTTCGCCGCCATCCTCTATTACCGCAACGTCAGCTTCCGCCAAATGGCGAGGCTTGCCTATGACAGTGCGATCCTGACCGCGTCGGTGGTCTTCCTGCTCGCCGTCGCCTCGGTGTTCCAGTACCTGATGGGCGTATCGGATGTGCCCAAGCTGCTCGCCGAGGTGCTGGGGCCGCTCAAGTCGGCGCACTGGCTGTTCCTGATTGTGGTCGCGCTGATCACCATGATGTTCGGCATGGTGCTGGAAGGCCTGCCAGCGGCGGTCGTGCTGATCCCGGTGGTGTTCCCGATCGCCGAGAAAATGGGCATCGATCCCTACCACTTCAACATCGTGATCACCGCTTCCGTCGGCATCGGGCTGTTCCTGCCGCCGATGGGTGTGGGCCTCCTGATGGCATTGCGCTTCGCCAACCTGACGGTCGGCCAGCACTGGCGCTCCTACCTGCCCTACATCGCCGCCCTGCTGATCGGCCTGCTGCTGATCATCCTCTTCCCGGAACTCTCGCTGTTCCTGCCGCGGGCCGCGGGCGCGATCCGGTAGCGACTTTCGTCACGTCACCTTCGTTACGGTGAGCCGATGGTGCTTGCTGTCGCGCGCCGTCCAGGAGATCGACTGGCCGACCGCCAGGCCGATCAGAGCAGCGCCGACCGGCGTCATCACCGAGATGCGGTGTTCGTCGAGGCTCTCATCGACCGGATAGACGAGCTTCAGGGTGCGCGTGTGGCCGTCGTCGGACTTGAAGGTCACGGTCGAGCCCATGCGCACGACGTCGGCCGGCACGGCGGTGGCGTCGACCACCTTGGCGCGGTCCATCTCGTCCAACAGCTCCTGTGCCACGGCGGGCTGGCGCTGCAGCGAGGCGTTGGCAAGATCGGTCAGCCGCTCATAGTCGGCGGTGCTGACGACGATCTGGGGAACCGAGCGGTTACGCACGACGTCACGCATGAGAGCACTCCCATGAGACATCGTTAAAACGTAGGTCCGGCAGCGCGGGCTTTCAACCAGCCCCGGCCGGGGTCACAGGGCTGGTTTGCCGATACCGCCGCGGGCTCGGCGCGCCAGATAGACCTGCAAATGCGCATAGGCCAGGCGCAGGTTGGGGGTGGCGATACCGGCCTTTTTCGCCCGCGCGATCATGTCGCCAACCACGTGGTCGGCCTCGACCATCGAGCCCTTCTCGAGGTCGTGCAGCATGGAGGCGGCGAACAGCGAGCCCTTCTGCGTCAACGACTGGCGGGCGAACCCCAGCCCCTGCGCGCTCGGATCGTAGCCGCTTGCCGCGGCTACCTTGCGGCATTCCTCGAGTGTCTCGAGCACGATTGCCTGCCCTTCCTCGGCCGCGAGGATGTCGCCCGACGTGCCGCGCATCAGGCAGCAGAGTGCCGCCAGCGTGCACAGGAAGACCCACTTGTCCCAGAGATCCTGCACGATGTTGTCGTGCAGGCCGCCATCGAGGCCGGCACTCTTGACCGCAGCGGCCAGCTCGACCAGCGCCGGACGGGCGGTCTTGCCGTCACGCTCGCCGAAGGAGAAGGCGGCGAACGGGCTGGTGTGCAGAACCTCGCCCTTGGACGATAGCGCCACGCCGATCCTCGCCACCCCGCCCACCACCCGCCCGGCGCCGAAGCGCGCATCGAGCTGGTCGAGATGGTTCATGCCGTTCAGCAGCGGCACCACGGCGGTGTTGGGTCCGACCGCGGCCGCCACGGCCTCGAGCGCCGACCGCATGTCGTAGGCCTTGTTGGTGAGCATCACGATGTCGTACGGCCCGCCTTCGCCGCCGCTCAGGACCGTCTTCACTTTCTGGGTGGCGTCGCCCTTGGGGCTCTTGATGACGAGCCCGTCCTTCATCAGCGCCTCGCGGCGGGCGGGACGGACGAGGAAAGTGACGTCAGCGCCGCCCTGCTGCAGGCGGCCACCGATATAGCCGCCGATCGCGCCGGCGCCGAGAATCAGGGTCTTCACTTGAGGCCTCCCCGAGCGCGCCGCGTCTCATAGGCCTGCAGATGGGCATAGGCGAAACGAAGGTTGGGCGCGGCGATGCCGTGCTGGCGCGCCCGCACCAGCATGTCGCCGACGATCTGCTTGCCCTCGACGGCGCCGCCCTTCTCGATATCGCCCAGGATCGAGGCGACGCTCTTGCCGCCCTTCTGGGTCAGCGCGGCCTTCACGCCCGCAAACGCCTTGTCGCTCGGCGGATAGCCTTCGGCCTGGGCGACCTTGCGGCACTCGTCGAGGATCTCGGTCATGATCGCCTCGCCCTCGTCGGACGCCATGATGTCGCCGATCGTGCCGCGCATCGCCGAGCACATTCCGGCGATCGCGCCCAGCATGATCCACTTGTCCCAGAGATCCTGATTGATGTTGGAATTGAGGCCGCCGACGATGCCGGCCTTCTTGCACGCGGCATCGAGCTCGACCAGCGCCGACCGCGGCGGCTTGCCGTCGCGCTCGCCGAACGACACGCCCGACGCGCCGGAATGCAGGATCTCGCCGTTCGACCCCACCATGCCGCCGATGCGCGCCAGGCCGCCCGCGACCCTCTCCTTGCCGAAGCGAGCATCGAGGATGGCGAAGTGCATGTGGCCATTCAGGATCGGCACGATGGTGGTGTTGGCGCCGACCGCCGGCGCGATGGCGTCGAGCGCCGACGACAGGTCGTAGCCTTTGCACGCCAGGATGATCACCTCATAGGGCCCGCCGTCGCTTGCCTTGGTGACGACCTTCACCGGCAGCACCGCGTCGCCGGTCTTCGGGCTCTTCACCACCAGGCCGTTCTTTTTCACCGTCTCGGCGCGCTTCTCGCGCAGCAGGAAGGTGACGTCGATGCCGGCCTGGTGCAGGCGCGCGCCCCAATAGCCGCCGACCGCGCCGGCACCCAGGATCAGGATCTTCACTTCTTGAGGCTCCTCTCCGCGACCCAGTCGGCGAGCCAGCGCGCGAGATCGTCGGTTTGGTGGTGGATGTGGTCCAGGTTGACGCCTTCCGCGCGCTTCACGCTCTCCTCGGTGCGGATCCACACCGTGCGCATGCCCATGTCATGCGCGGGCTTGAGGTTCACCGCAATGTCGTCGGCGAAGGCCGCGCGCCGGGGGTCAACATTGTGCTTCACGACCAGCTTGTCGTAGATCGCCTGGTGGGGCTTGGGCCAATAGTCGCCGGCGACGATGTCGAAGATCGCCTCGAAATGATGGGCCACGCCCAGCCGCTCCATGACCTTCTCGGCATGCGGCACGTCGCCGGCGGTGAAGATGATCTTGCGGCCGGGCAGCGCCGCCAGCGCCTTCTCGAGCTCCGGACTCGGCAATTGGTGG
>CAVWKP010000028.1:0-233503 GCA_963755595.1 uncultured Alphaproteobacteria bacterium
CGCGCGCGCGGGCTCGCCGGTGTCGGCGAACTCGATGTCCCAGACGCGCCCAGCTCGTCTTGTCGGATCGAGGAAGTAGACCAGGCTGCCGCCCACGCCGCGCACCGCCGGGATATCGAGTTCACCGGGGCCGACGGCCTGGCGGAACGGCGCATCGAGCAGGAGCTGTCGGCGCGATGGAAGCGCGGCGGCATCGTCGACACCGAGGCCGAGCGCACACACCGCCGATCCGTGCGATGAATTGAAGGAATGGGCGAAGCCTTCCTTCTCGCGGTTCACCACGAGATTGATGTTGCCCTGGCGCCAGCGTGTCACCGCCTTCGACATGTGCTCCGGCGCGGCGGAAGCCCAGGCCGGCCAGCAGCCTGCTCGAGATGCGGCGCGGCCTCGTCGTCGGTGGCGAATTCGATGAAGTCGACGCCGCGGCATGCGAGCGCGCGGCGGCAGGGCCGGCAGTCCGGCGCGCGCTTGCCGGTGCGGTCGCGAGCTGGTCGAGCAGGTAAGCGCAGCGAGCGATGGCCGTCGACGGCGACGCTGCGCGCCGAGCCGGCGCGGAACTGGTCATTGAAGATCTCCAGCGAGAGCGAGGCCGTCGTAGCCCGTTGCGGCAAGCGCCTCCATGAAATCCAGCACCGGCAAGTCGCCCTGTCCGGGAAAATTGCGGAAGTGGCGGCTCCACGACAGGTAGTCCATCTGCAACAGCGGCGCGTCGGCAAGCTGCACCAGGAAGATCCGGTCGCCGGGGATGGAGCGGATGGCCGAAAGGTCGGTGTTGCGCGCCAGGATATGGAAGCAGTCGAGCACCAGGCCGACGGCCGGGTGGTCGGCGCGGCGCACCGCCTCCCAGGCATCGCGGTAGTCGTTGATGTGGCGTCCCCAGGCCAGCGCCTCGAAGGCGATGCGCATGCCGCGCTTGGGCGGCCCGCTCGCCGAGCTCGCGCAGGTCGGCCGCGGCGCGGTCGATGCCGCCCAGCGATTCCGGCGCGACGTTGCTGCAGACCATCAGGAGATCGCAGCCCAGCTCCTCCATGACGTCGAACTTGCGCTCGGCGCGGGCGAAGACGCGCTCGCGCTGGCCCTCGGGCATGCCTTCGAAATCGCGGAACGGCTGCAAGGTGACGATGTCGAGGCCCGAGCTCGGCGACATGCTGGCGCACGTCGGCCGGCGTGCCGCTGAAGGTCAGGAGGTCGTTCTCGAAGATCTCCACGGCGTCGAATCTGGCGGCGGCGATGGCTTCGAGCTTTTCGCCCAGCGTGCCGCTGAGCGATACCGTTGCAATCGAGGTCTTCATGCGAGTCCTCCGTCAGTTCGACGCGTTTTCGGTTCGCGCGCCGCTGCGAACGTACGCTTCATGCGCGCGATGTCCGGTGTCTTTCCGGTGAAATGCCGGAAGGCGTCGACCGCCTGGTGCACGCACATGCCGGCGCCGCCCATGGTGCGGGCGCCGCTTCGTTTTGGCGGCCTTCAGGAAATCGGTCTCGAGCGGCGTGTAGATGACATCGGCGACGAACTGGCCGGCGCGGACCACGTCCGGCGTCATCGGCAGCCCCTCATGCCCCGTCATGCCGATCGGCGTGGCATTGACGATGCCGGCGACGGATGCTGCCGCGGGTTCCGGCGAATCGAGCGCCTCGGCAGCTCTTCCGAGATCGGCGCAAAGATTTCGCGCCCGCTGGCCGTCGCGGTCGTAGATCCTGATCGGCGCCGCTCCGAGATCCTTCAGCGCGAAGGCGACGGCGCGGCCGGCACCGCCCGCGCCCAACAGCAGCACCGGTTTGCCGCGCGCGGCCTCGGCGCCGAACGATTTCAGGAAGGCGGCGCGAAAGCCCGAACGGTCGGTGTTGTGGCCGCTGGTGCGTCCCGTGGCATCGAAGACCACGGTGTTGACCGCGCCGATCTCCTTCGCTTCGGGCGACACCTCGTCGAGCAGCGCGATCACTGCCTCCTTGAAGGGGAAGGTGACGTTGACGCCGCCGAAACCCGCCAGGCGCGCCGCGCCCAGCAGGTCGGGTAGCGTTCGCTTGCGGGGCGTGTCGGCGTCCATCAGGTGGTAGTGGCCGGTCATGCCGGCGGCGGCGAAGGCGTCCTCGTGCAGCGCCGGCGCGAGAGATTGGCCGATATTGATTTCAATCAGGCCGACCAGCATACGCTCGCTCATGGCCGCGCCTCCGGGGCGTCACCTGGCTTTGATTGACTTGCCCGACAAATGTACCAATTGGTTCATTTTGTCAAATCACGGCCGGACATGCCGCAGGACGATCTCGACGACTTCCCCCGCCTCTTGGCGAGCGCCCGGGGCGAGGCCATGTCTCGCTTGAAAATGGTCGAAAAGGTGGCGCGGTTGGCGACGTTGAAGATGCCGAGCGCACTGATCGACATGTGCAATTCGATCGGGTCGATACCGCGACGAAAGACTCCGGGCCTTCTGGCCGCGCGAGACAATCCGGCGCAGGGCGTCGATCACCGTGACGTTCAGCTTGCCGATGGCCTTGGAGCGCGCCATGTGCACGCCCTCCATGATGTTTTCGTTCATGACCAGGCGCACGAACTCGGGATGCTCGGTGTAGTAGTCGAAGGTGGAGCCGACCAGGGTGCGCAGCGCCGCCTCGGGCGGCAGGTTCTCGAGATCGAGCGTCGCCTCGGCGCGGCGGATGCTGCTGTAGGCCTCCTCCAGCACGGCAAGGTAGAGCCCTTCCTTGCTGCCGAAATAATAGTAGATCATGCGCTTGCTGGTGCGCGTGCGGCTGGCGATGGCGTCGACACGCGCCCCGCTATAGCCCTTCTGCGCGAACTCCCGGGTCGCCACCTCGACGATGTCGCGCCGGGTGCGATCCGGATCGTTCGTCCGTCGCGGCGCCGTCCTCATGCCTTTCCGCTGACGCCTGCATCGGCGAAGGTCGCCATGCCGTTGTGACACGCGGCCGCGGCCTTGAGGATCGGCACCGCCAGCGCGGCCGCCGAGGCCTCGCCGAGCCGCATGTCCATGTCGAGCAAGGGGCGCTGGCCGATTGCCTGCAGGAGGCGCGTGTGGCCGGGCTCGGCGGAGCGGTGTGCTACGCGGCAATGATCCAGCGCATGAGGGTCGGCGACGTAAAGCACGGCGGCGGCGGCGGTGCAGGCGTAGCCATCGAGCAGGACCGGAATCCGGCCCACGCGGGCGGCCATCACCGCGCCGGCTATGGCTGCGAACTCCTCGCCGCCGACCGAGGCCAGCAAAGTCAGCGGATCGTGCGCGGCGATCGCGGCCTTGTGGCGCGCCAACGCCTCGTCGATCACGGCGATCTTGTTGGCGAGTGCCGCGCCTTTGACGCCGGTACCGGGCCCTGCCCAATCCGCGCCCGTGCCGCCGAACAGCGCCGCGCAAAGAGCCGCCGCCGTCGTGGTGTTGGCGATGCCCATCTCGCCCAGGCACAGCACGTCGATGCCGGGTTCGGCCGCCATCATGCCGTAGGCCATGGCGTTGGCCGTCCGCGCCTCGCTCATCGCCGGCGCCTGCGTGAAGTCCTCCGTCGGATGCTCGAGGTCGAGCTCGTAGATGCGCAGGTCGGCATCGATGGCGGCGGAGAGCTGATTGATGGCGGCACCGCCGTTCAGGAAGTTCTTCACCATCTGCTGCGTGACTTCCGGCGGATAGGCCGAGACGCCGCGGCGGGCCACGCCATGGCTGCCGGCGAACACCGCCACGCGCGGCCGCTCGATCCGGGGCTGGGCGCGGCCCTGCCAGGCGGCCAGCCACTCGGCAATCTCCTCCAGCCGGCCCAAAGAGCCCGGCGGTTTGGTCAATTCGGCCTGGCGGCGAACCACTTCGGTCTGCGCGGTGAGATCCGGCCCCGGCAGGTCGCGCAGGATACGGCGTATTTCGTCGAAAGAGGCGGGCGAAGAGGCGTTCATAGCGGGCGCGGACCATCCTATATTCGAACCATCATGACCAGTCCAAATGACCCTCCAGTCGGCCGGCCCTCGTCGTTCGATGAGTGGCTGCAGGCCTTCAAGGAGCAGGCCTCGTTCTTCACCGGCCTCAAGCTCAATGTCGGTGCGCCGCGCTGGCAACTGGCCGACGTGCTGCCGGTTCTGCCGTTCATCGGCGCGGGCGTCGGGCTCGCGGCGGGACTGGTGTTCGCGATCGTGCGCGGCATCGCCGGGCCGGGTTGGCTGGCCGGAGTGCTGGCTGTGGGCGCCGCGGTGCTGATCACACGCGCTCTGCATGAAGACGGTCTGGCCGACACCGCCGATGGGCTGGGACCGCACGCGTTGGAACCGGCCCGACGGCTCGAGATCATGCGCGACAGCCGCAACGGTACGTTCGGCGTCCTGGCGCTGGCGCTCTCCGTGCTGATCAAGGTCGCCTGCCTGGCGCAGTTCTCCGGCGCGACGGGCCTGGTCGTTCTGATCGCGGCGCACGCTTTGTCGCGCGCCGTGCTGGCCTGGCCGTTGCTCGCCTTCTCGCCCGTGCACCAGGATGGGCTGGGCGCCCAGGTCGGCAAGCCGACCGACAACGACGTTTGGCTCACCATCGGCATCGGCGCGGCGCTCGCCTTCCTGCTGCTGCTGGGCAAGGGCTTCTTCGTGGCGCTGCTGGCGCCAATCGTCTCGATCGCTGTTGCGTGGTTCGCCTCGCGCTGGATCGCCGAGCGCATCGGCGGCTATACCGGCGACACCCTGGGCGCGGTGCAGCAGAAGGCGGAGCTCGCCTTCCTGGTCGTCGCGACACTGATGATCTCGCACTGACAGGAGTAGACATGCCGACGGCGGCCAAGATCACCGGATCAATCACGCGCTGGTGGTGGGTCCGGCACGCACCGGTCCCCAATCCGGAGCGGCGCTGCTACGGCCAGAGCGACAAGGATTGCGACGTCAGCAACGAGGCGCTGTTCAAGCACCAGGCCAAGCTCCTGCCCAAGGGCGCGGTGTGGTATTCGTCCAACCTCCTGCGCGCGCGCAAGACAGCCGAGCATCTCGGCAAGGCCGGCGCCGAATTCGGCGAGGTGCTGATCGATCCCGATCTTGCCGAGCAGCATTTCGGTTCCTGGCAGGGGCTCACGTACGAGGAGATCGCCGAACATCACGGCGAGAACCACCTGTTCTGGCTGGGCCCGCCCGAGAAGCGGCCCCCGGGCGGCGAGACCTTCAGCGATCTGCGCGAGCGCACGGTGCGTTCGATCGAGCGGCTGACCGATAAATATCGTGGGCGCGACATCGTGGCGACAGCGCACGGCGGCACCATTCGTGCCGCGCTGGCGCATGCCTTCAACATGCACCCCGAAGCGGCGGTGCGCTTCGAGATCGACAATGTCTCGATCACCTTGATCGAGCATTTCGAGCAGGCCGATCCCGCGCATGCCTGGCGCGTCGCCTTCACCAACTACATGCCGCGCCACATGGTGCTGGCGCACGCTGGGAGCAAAGCATGAAAAGCCAAGCTGAACTCGCCGCCGATCAGGCGGCCTTCTGGAACGGGCCGGGCGGCAAGATGTGGCTCGCCTCCTACGATCGCATCCAGCGCTCGATCGCAGGATTTGGCGAGGCCGCGCTCGCCGCCGCGGCGGCCAAGCCTGGCGAGAAGGTGCTCGATGTCGGTTGCGGCACCGGCTCGACGACGGCGGAGCTGGCGCGGGAAGTCGCCCCAGGCGGCCAAGTGCTCGGCGTCGACATCTCCGAGCCGCTGGTCGGCGCCGCCCGGGCGCACAACCTCGCGAACGCCACCTTCGCGGTCGGCGACGCCGCGACCTATCCGTTTGAAGCCGCGTCCTTCGATCTCGTCTTCTCGCGGTTCGGCGTGATGTTCTTTGGCGATCCGGTGACAGCCTTCAAGAACCTGCGGCGTGCGCTCCGGCCGCTGGGTCGGCTGGTGTTCGTCTGCTGGCGCACGCCACACGAAAATCCCTGGGGCCTTGTGCCGATGCGCGCGGCCGCGCCGCACCTGCCGCCGATCGAGCGCCCAGGGCCGGAGGATCCCGGCCAATATGCCTTTGGCGATCGCGCCCGCGTCGAGCGCATCCTGAAGGAAGCGGGCTTCGGCGCGCCGACGTTTCGCACGCTCGATCAGCAGATCCCGATGGGCAAGGACATTGCCGAGGTGCTGCGACAATCTCGGCAAGTTCGGCCCGCTGGCGCGGCTGTTTCCCGAGGCGACGCCCGAGCAGGTTGCCAAGGCCAAGGCGGGGATCGCCGAGGCGCTGAAGCCTCACGTCGGTCCCGACGGTGTGCGGCTCGCCGGCGCCTGCTGGCTGGTGAGCGTGGCCCAGCATTGATGGAGCAGGTTCGGACGTCCTCGCTGCCGCCGGTCAGCCTGGTGCTGGGCGGCGCGCGGTCGGGCAAGAGCACGCACGCCGAGAAGCTGGTGACCGGAAGCCTGCACGGCGCGCCGCCGCAGCCCGCGGTCTATATCGCGACCGCGGAGGCGGGCGACGTCGAGATGGCGACGCGCATCATGGCCCATCGCACGCGCCGCGGCTCGGGCTGGACCACGATCGAGGAGCCGCTGAAGCTCGCCGAAGCCTTGCAGGCGGCAGCCGCCCATGGCCGGCCGGTACTGGTCGATTGCCTGACCCTTTGGCTTTCCAACCTGATCGGCGCCGGCGCCGACCTCGACGAGGCGACCGACGAGCTGGTGCAGGCGCTGGAGGGCTACGCCGCGCCGGTGGTTTTCGTCAGCAACGAAGTGGGCCTCGGCGTCGTGCCCGACACGCCGCTCGGCCGCGCCTTCCGCGACGCCCAGGGCCGGCTCAACCTGCGCATGGCCGAGCGCGCCGACCGGGTGATCCTGATGGCGGCGGGGCTGCCCCTGATCATGAAGGATCGGCCGCGGCCACGGGTTTGACGCCGCAATTCCGCCCCGAACCGTGGTATTATCCCTGTGTTGTGGCCACCAAGGCGCTTCCCCGGCGTCGGCCGCCAACCAAGGAGCAGAAACATGAATCGCCGGACCGTCCTGGCCGGGACTGCGGCCGCCATGGCCTCCCCCTTCCTTATGTCTGTGCCGTCGCTGGCCGACGCCAAGCGGCAATCGCTGGTCGACCAGTCGCTGAACTCCGCCCGCAAGGTATTGAGCGGCAAGGATTATCCCGATGCGCTCCGCAACATGGGCAAGGCGCGCGGCGTGATCATCGTGCCCGAGCTGGTGCAGGGCGGCTTCATCTTTGGCGCCGCCGGCGGCCGCGGCATCCTGGTGGCCCGCACCGGGCCCAACCACTGGAGCTATCCCGCCTTCTACGACATGGGCTCGGGCAGCATCGGCCTGCAGGTCGGCGGCAAGGTGAGCGAGATCGTGTTCATCATCCTGACCGAGAAGGGCCTCGCCGCCATCCTCGACAAGAAGTTCAAGTTCGGCGCCGAGGCCGGCGTCACCATGGTGGCGGTCGGCATCGGCCTCGAGGGCGCGTCGACCGCGGCGACCGGGGCCGACATCGTGGCCTACGCCAACTCCAACGGCCTGTTCGCCGGCGCCTCGCTCGAAGGCTCGTACATCGACGCCGACAACGACTGGAATGCGCTCTACTACGGCCAAGGCGCGACCGGCCGGGCGATCGTGCGGGACGGACGCTTCTCCAATCCCGGTGCCGAGCCGCTGCGCGAGTTCCTCGCCCGTTGGTGAGCTAGCTAGCGACCCTCGACGCGCTGCTTCAGCGCGTCGTTCAGCGCGACAAAGCCACGGGCGGTGTTCTCGAGCATCGCCCCGAATAACGTTACCAAGATGCCGCGGAACTCCTCGCTGTGATGCAGCCGGCAGCCGCCGGCTATCGGCTCGAGTTCGAAAGCCATGCTCGCCGTCGAACAGGCCGGGCATCAGCACGCGGCCGAGCCAGCGAAGCTCGCGCGCCGGGTCGGCGGCCAGCACCGTCGGCTTGAAGGTCATCGGCTTGCCGCCGGGTGGCTGCACGGTCACTTCCAGGCGCGCGCCGACCCGCGCCTCGCCCTGCAGGCGGCGGATGAAGGGGTTCCAGTCGGGATAGGCGGCGAAATCGACCAGCACGTCCCACACCGCGCGAGGCGGTGCGGCGATGTCGATGGCGGTCTCGATCCGCCGCAAGCCTAAGCGACCTTCAGGCCGGCCCCGACGGTGAGCTTGGCCTTGGTCTTGGCCTTAACCTCATCGACGGTCACACCGTCGGCGAGCTCGAGCAGCGTGACGCCGCCCGGGCCGTGCTTGTCGATAGTGAACACGCCCAGCTCGCTGATCACCATGTCGACCACGCGGCGGCCGGTCAGCGGCAGGGTGCATTCCTTCAGGAGCTTCGACTGACCGTCCTTGGAGACATGCTCCATGGTCACGATCACGCGCTTGACGCCCGCTACCAGGTCCATCGCGCCGCCCATGCCCTTGACCATCTTGCCAGGGATCATCCAGTTGGCGAGGTCGCCGTTCTCCGCCACTTCCATGGCGCCCAGGATCGAGAGATCGATGTGGCCGCCGCGGATCATGGCGAAGCTGTCGGCCGAGCTGAAATAGGACGTGCCCTTGACCTCGGTCACGGTCTGCTTGCCGGCGTTGATGATGTCGGGGTCGACCTCGTTGTCGAACGGGAACGGCCCGACGCCCAGCATGCCGTTCTCGCTCTGCAAGCGTGATGTCGACATCTTCCGGCACGTAGTTCGACACCAGCGTCGGGATGCCGATGCCCAGGTTGACGTAGTAGCCGTCCTTCAGTTCCTTGGCGGCGCGCGCCGCCATCTGATCGCGGGTCCAGGCCATGATCTCACCTCACGCTTTGCGAACGGTGCGTTGCTCGATCTTCTTGTCGTACGGCGCGCCGCAGAAGATGCGCTTCACGTAGACGGCGGGCGTGTGGACATGGTCGGGATTGAGCTGTCCCACCTCGACCAGCTCCTCGACCTCGGCGACGCAGATCTTGGCGGCCGTCGCCATCATGGGATTGAAGTTCCGCGCGGCCTTGCGAAAGACGAGATTGCCCGACTTGTCGCCCTTCCATGCTTTCACGAGCGCGATGTCACCGACCAGGCCGCGCTCCATCACATATTCCTCGCCGTCGAACACCTTGGTCTCCTTGCCCTCGGCGACCTGGGTGCCCACTCCGGTCTTGGTGTAGAAGGCCGGAATGCCCGCGCCGCCGGCGCGGCAGCGCTCGGCGAGCGTGCCCTGCGGGTTGAATTCGATCTCGAGCTTTCCTTCGAGGTAGAGCTTGGCGAAGGTCTTGTTCTCGCCGACGTAGGACGAGATCATCTTCTTGACCTGGCCGGTCTCGAGCAGCAGCCCGAGCCCCGCGCCGTCGATGCCGGCGTTGTTGGAAACGCAGGTCAGGCCCTTCACGCCCGAGTTGCGCACCGCCGCGATCAGCTTGTCCGGCACGCCGACCAGCCCGAAGCCGCCGCACATCAGCATCAGGTTGTCGCGCAGCAGCCCGTCGAGCGCCGACTTCGCATCCTTGTAGACCTTGTTCGCCATCTTTCCCCTCGTCCTGCCCGCATTTGCAGGAGCGGCGCGCGGACTGTCAATGCGCGCCGGTGTCAGGCGGCTTTCTTGCCGTGGTGGCTGTGCAGCTTGGCGCCCAGCACGCGGCGCACGGCGTTGAATTCGGGGCTGGCGACGTCGCGCGGGCGCGGGATCGTCACGGCATTGTCGCTTTCGATGCGGCCGGGGCCCGGCGTCATCACCACGACGCGGCCGGCGAGGAAGATCGCCTCCTCGATCGAGTGCGTCACGAAGACGACCGTGAGCCCGGTGCGTTGCCAGATGTCCAAGAGCTCGTCCTGCAGGCGCTCGCGGGTCATGGCGTCGAGCGCGCCGAACGGCTCGTCCATCAGCACCAGCTCGGCGTCGTTGGCCAGCACGCGGGCGATCGCCACGCGCTGCTTCATGCCGCCCGAGAGCTGGTGCGGATAGGCAGTGGCGAACTTCTGCAAGCCGACCAGGTCGATGAACTTGTCGACCGTCGCCTTGACCTCGCCGCTCGACAGGCCGCGCGCCACCGGGCCGAAGCCGATGTTGTCGCGCACGCTCAGCCACGGGAACAGCGCGTAGTCCTGGAACACCATGCCGCGGCTGGGCTCGGGGTCCTCGATCGGCTTGCCCCACATCAGCGCCTGGCCCGAGGTCGGCTGCTCGAAGCCCGCCATGATCCGAAGCAAGGTCGACTTGCCGCAGCCCGAGGCGCCGATCAGGCAGATGAATTCGCCCTTGGCGATCGAAAGGTTCGCGTCGGCAAGCGCGTTGATCGTCTGGTCCTGCAGCTTGAAGACCTTCGAGACGTTCTTGATCTCGACGATCGGGATGGTGGCGTCAGCCATGATGAGTTGGGCTCCAGCGCAGCAGCCAGTTGCCGATCGCCACGACGATGCGGTCGGAGAGATAGCCCGCGACGCCGATCACGATCATGCCGCAGATCACGAGGTCGGTGCGCGACAGGGTGCGGGCATCCATGATCACCGCGCCCAGCCCCTGCGGCACGCCGGTCATCTCGCCGACCACGATGACGAACCAGGCGAGCCCCAGCCCGAGCCGCAGCCCGGTGAAGATCGAGGGCGTCGCGGCCGGCAGCACGACCTTGAAGAACTGTGCGTTGCCCTTGCAGCCCAGCATGGAGGCCGCCTCGAACAGCTTGGGATCGACCGAGCGCACGCCGAACACGGTGTTGAGCAGGATCGGATAGAAGGCGCCGAGGCAGACCAGCGAGAAGGCCGATTTGGCGCCGAGCCCGAACAGGATCATCGACAGCGGCAGCCAGGCGGTGACCGGGATCGGCCGCATCAGCTGCAGGAACGGATCGAGCAGCATGCGCGCCACGGGCAGGCGGCCGATCAGCAGGCCGATCGGCAGGGCGAACAGCGCCGCCAGCGCGAAGCCGCCATAGACGCGGCCCATCGAGGCCATCAGGTGGGTGAGCAGCGTCGCCGAGTAGGCGTCGTCGTAGATGCCGCCCCAGGCGAAATCGATCATGTACTCGCCGACTTGCCAGGGCGTCGGGATCAACATCGTCCAGCGCTGCGTCGTCGCCACCTGCCAGAAGGCCAGCAGCAGCAGCGGCACGATCAGCGCCAGCGCCGTCGGCTTCAGGCGACGCCAAAGCGTCATGGCGCGGCGACTCTAGCTGCTCGGCGATCTCGTTCGAGAACTTGGGGTTCAGGAACGTCTCGAACTTCGGCAGCTGGCGGATCTGCTTGAGGTCCAGCATGTGCTGGGCATAGGTCTTGGCCTGGCCCTGCACCTTGTCGTCGAGCTTCCAGATGTATTCGACGTTGCCCGCGCCCAGCGCCTGTTCGACGGCGGCGCGGTTGGCGCCGAGCTTCTGCACGGTCGCATCGACCACCGCCGCCTTGTTGGCGTTCATGAACTCCGCCGCCTGCCGCTGGATCTTCAGCATGGTGAGCACGAGGTCGGGCTTCTTGGCGACCGTGTCCTCGTGCGTGCCGAAGATCATGTTCAGCCCGCCCATCGCCGTGCCGTAGGGATATTCCACGAGCTGGCCGACGCCGGAACTGATCGACAGGCCGGGGGCGGGCTCGGCGCCGACATAGGCGTCGATGTCGCCGCGCTGCAGCATCGCCGGCATCTCGCCGAACGGCACGCGCACCGGCGTGATGTCCTTCACCGACATGCCTTCCATCCTCAGGCGCTCGAAGATGAAGACCTCCTGCGTCGAGCCCGGCCAGATGCCGACCTTCTTGCCCTTGAGGTCCTTGATCGACTTGACGTCTGAGCCGGCCTTGGCGATCACGCCCATGCCCTTGTTGCACATGGCGCCGACCACCACGACCGGCTCGCCCGCCGGCACCGCCCAGGATGGCGGCGGCAATGCCGAAGGTGCCGAAATCGACCGACTTGGTGACCACGGCGTTCTTGCCGTCGGTCGGGCTGTCGAACACCGTGATCTCGATCTTGAGGCCGGCCGGCGCGAACTTCTCGTAAAAGTACGGCGGCATGGAATGGACGAGCCTGAGCGAGCCCATTTTCACCGTGGTCTCGGCCCGCACGATCGCCGGCGCGGCAAGCGTGCCGGCGGCGACAAGGCCCGTTCCAATGAGAAGACGACGGCGTTGGATCATGTTGGCTCCCCCTGTGGAGACCCGACACGCAACTCGCGTGCCAAATGCCTCTAGAGGCAGCAGCATGAGCTGCTGGTCAGCTCGCCATCGGCGTCGCGCAGCTCGTGGGTGATGGTGAAGTGATCGGCGCCCGCCACCGGGATCAGCGCGCCCGGCAGGTGCTGGGCGGCCCTGACCTCGTGCAATTTCCGGCTGTCGCCGACCAGCGGCGGCAGCTCGGCCGTGCCGTAGGTGATGGCCAAGGGCTTGTGCACCATGGGCAGGCGCAGCGGCGACAGGAGCTCGACCTCGTCGTCGCTGAGGCGCAGCTTCTCGTTGAGATAGGTGTCGCGGATCGGCCCCAGCTCGAACACGCCGGAGATGGCGAGGCCGGCGCTGACCCGGGGATGGCCGAGGCACTGCGCCGTGAGATGGCCGCCCGCCGACCAGCCGCTCAGCACGACCTTGCCGTTGATGCCGTGCGCCGGTCCGTTGGCCGCGAGCCAATCGAGCGCCGAGTTGATCTCGGCCACGATCTCGGTGAGCGAGGCGTCGGGCGCCAGGGTGTAGCCCGGGCAGCGCCGCCGCCCAGCCATGGGCGTAGGGTCCTTCGATCAGGTTGGCGAACATCTCCCGGCTGTTGCGCTGCCAGTAGCCGCCATGGATGAACACCAGGCACGGCGCGTTTGGATCCGTCGCCGGGAAGAGGTCCCACTTGTTGCGCTCGCGCGGCCCGTAGGGAATGTCGAGATGCTCGGGATGCGCCTTGCGGAAGGCCGCCGACTTCGCCTCGCGCGCCGCGTTCAGCTCGGCGCTGTTCTTGACCGCGTCGGTGTTGTTGTAGGCCGCGTCGCGCTGGTCGCGGCTCATGGTGCCCCAATTCATCCCGCAACTTTAGCGGCGCGGACCGGCATTCTCCAGAATGACGATGGCCATGCCGGCCAATATCAGCGTTGTGCCGATGGCAAGTGGTGCCGTGATCGGCTCGCCGAGCAGCACGACCGACGAGGCGATGCCGACCAGCGGCACGCCCAGCATGCCGAGCGAGGTCGTGACCGGCGGCAGGGCGCGCGTCACGGAAACGGTGGTCCAGGTGCCTGCGGGGCCGGCGATGACGCCGATATAGATCAAGGCCAGCCAGAGCTGCCATTCGCCCGGGTCGAGATAGCCATGGGGCTCGATGACGGCGACCAGGATCCAGAGCAGCACCGTGGCGACCGACATCTGCCAGGGCAGGGCGTCGAGCGGCGTGCCGCGCCACTGATGGCGGCGGGTATGCAGCATGGCGATCGCCCAACTGAAACCCGCCATCAGGAGATAGACGTGGCCCAGCACGATCCGGCGATCGTGCCAGTCGAAGCGCTGCGGATCGGACAGCACCACGATTCCCACGACGCCGAGCGCCGCCCCGGCGATGGCGCGCCAACCGATCTTCTCTCCGGCCAGCAGCGAGAGCGGCACCATCCAGAGCATGGTGGTGTAGGCCAGCACGCCCGAGCGGCCGGCGGGCAACGCCTGCACGCCGAGATTGGCCAGCGCAAAGAAGCTGGTGAGCTGCAGGCCGCCGACCGACAGGATCACCGGCCAGTCCTCGCGATGCGGCAGGGACAGGCGGCCGAGCGCCGCCATCAGCGCGAAGGCGGTCAGCGCCGACATGGTGGCGCGGCCGGCGGCCAGCCAGACCGGCGTGCCGGCTAAAAGGCCGATCTTCATCACCGGCCAGGTCAGGCCGAACAGCACGATCGCGGCGGCAAGTTGCAGCCAGGCGAGCGCGCGTGACGCGCGCGGTGGTCACGGCGTGCGTCCTCAGGCGCGCTTCTGCTTGGCCGTCGTCAGTGGCTGCGGCAGGCGCGACAGCATCTCCTTCGGTACGATCTGCCAGAACTTCTCGACCTCGCGGTCCCAGTCGTTCAGGAGGCGCGCGCCGAGCGGCGACTTGGTTTCGGCCACATGCTCCTCGACCAGCGCCTTGAGGGCCGCATCCCAGTGCGGATGATCGATGCGCTGCCACACCACCGTCTCGGGATTGACCTTGAGCTTGAAGACGTCCGCCGGGTCGTAGACGAAGGCCATGCCGCCGGTCATGCCGGCGGCGAAGTTGACGCCGACATCGCCCAGCACCACGGCCGTGCCGCCGGTCATGTACTCGCAGCCGTTCGAGCCCGTGCCTTCGACCACGGTATCGGCGCCGGAGTTGCGCACGGCGAAGCGCTCGCCGGCGCGGCCCGAGGCGAACAGCTTGCCGGCCGTGGCGCCATAGAGGACGGTGTTGCCGATGATGGCGTTGTGCTCGGGCACCAGCGGGCTCGAGACCGTCGGCTTGACCACGATGGTGCCGCCGCTCAGTCCCTTGCCGACATAGTCGTTGGCGTCGCCGAACACCTCGAGCTTCATGCCTTGCACCGCGAAGGCGCCGAGCGACTGGCCGGCCGTGCCGCGCAGCCGCACCGTCACGGTATCGGGCTGCAGCCCCGCCATGCCGTACTTGCGCGTGATCATGGCGGCAAGCCGCGTGCCGACGGCGCGATGGGTGTTCCGGACGCTGTACTGCAGCTGCATCTTCTCGCGGTGCGTGAACAGCGGCTGGGCGTCGCGGATCATCTGCGCATCTAGCGTGTCGGGCACCTCGTTGCGGCCCACGACCGTGCAGTGCACCGCGCCCGAGCCGCCGTCGGCGCGGGTCAGCAGCGGGCTCAAGTCGAGGTCGTCGAGGTAGCGCGCGCCGCGGCTCACCTGCTTCAAAAGATCGGAGCGGCCGACGATCTCGGTCAGCGAGCGGTAGCCGAGCTGGGCCAGGATCTCGCGCACCTCTTCGGCGATGAAGCTGAACAGGTTCACGACCTTCTCCGGCGAGCCCGAGAACTTGGCGCGGAGCTTGGGGTCCTGCGTGCAGACGCCGACCGGGCAGGTGTTGGAATGGCACTGGCGCACCATGATGCAGCCCATGGCGATCAGCGAGGCCGTGCCGATGCCGTATTCCTCGGCGCCCAGCATGGCGGCGATCACCACGTCGCGGCCGGTCTTGATGCCGCCGTCGGTGCGCAGCAGCACCTTCTCGCGCAGGCGATTGAGCGTCAGCACCTGATGGGTCTCGGAGATGCCCATCTCCCACGGGATGCCGGCGTACTTGATCGAGGTCTGGGGCGAGGCGCCCGTGCCGCCGCTATGGCCCGACACCAGGATCACGTCGGCCTTGGCCTTGGCCACGCCCGCCGCGATCGTGCCGATGCCCGAACGGGCGACCAGCTTCACGGTGACGCGCGCCTCGGGGTTGATCTGCTTCAGGTCGTAGATCAGCTGCGCCAGATCCTCGATCGAGTAGATGTCGTGATGCGGCGGCGGGCTGATCAGGGTCACGCCGGGCGTCGAATGGCGCAGGCGGGCGATCATCTCGCTCACCTTGACGCCCGGCAGCTGGCCGCCTTCGCCGGGCTTGGCGCCCTGGGCCACCTTGATCTCGAGCTCGCGGCAATTGTTGAGGTACTCCGCCGTCACGCCAAAGCGGCCCGACGCCACCTGCTTGATGGCCGACGAGGCATTGTCGCCGTTGGGTCGCGGGCTGTAGCGCGCCGGATCCTCGCCGCCTTCGCCCGAGTCGGACTTGGCGCCGATGCGGTTCATGGCGATCGACAGCGTCTCGTGCGCCTCGGGGCCGAGCGCGCCCAGCGAGATGCCGGGCGCCACCAGGCGCTTGCGCAGCTCGGTGATCGAATTCGACCTCGTCGATGGGCACCGGCGCGCGCGCTGGTCCTGAAGTCCAGCAGGTCGCGCAGGTTGATCGGCGGCAGGCGGCGCACCGCCTCGCTGTACTTCTTGAACTTCGCGTAGGACTCGGTGTTCACCGCGTCCTGCAGCATGTGGATGAGGTTGGCCTCGAAATTGTGGTGATCGCCGCCGTGCCGGCTCTTGTAGAAGCCGCCGATCGGCAGCGCGATCACGTCCTCGTCGAAGGCGCGGGCGTGCTGCTGGGCGATCTTCTCCTGCACGCCGCGCAGCCCGATGCCCGAGATGCGCGAGGGCATGCCGGGGAAGAACTCCTGCGACCAGCGAGCGCGAGAGACCAACGGCCTCGAAGTTGCAGCCGCCGCGATAGGACGACAGCACCGAGATGCCCATCTTGGACATGGTCTTGAGCAGCCCATCGTCCAGCGCCTTCTTGTAGTTGGCGAGGCACTGGCTGAGCGTCAGCTTGCCGAACAGGCCGCGTGCGTGGCGGGCCGCGATCGTCTCCTCGGCGAGGTAGGGGTTCACCGTGGTGGCGCCGACGCCGATGATGACGGCGGCATAGTGCACGTCGAGGCACTCGCCCGACCGCACATTGAGCGAGATGAAGGTGCGCAGCGACTGGCGCACCAGGTAGGAGTGCACGCAGCCTGCCGCCAGGATCATCGGCAGCGCCGCGCTGCTCGTCGTCGATGTTGGCGTCGGTCAGGACGATATGCAGGCAGCCCGAGCGCACGGCATCCTCGGCTTCCTTGCAGATGCGGTCGAAGGCCTGGCGCATGGCGTCGAGCCCGCCTTTCGGGGTCGAACGCGCAATCGATGCGCGCGGCGGTGTCGCCCATGTACTTGCGCATCGCCTCGAACTCGGCGTTGAGCACGATCGGCGACTGCAGCGACAGCATCTCGCTCTGCTCGGGCAATTCGTCGAGGATGTTGCCGAGATTGCCCAGCCGCGTGCGGATGGTCATGACGTTGCGCTCGCGCAGGCTGTCGATCGGCGGGTTGGTCACCTGGCTGAAGTTCTGGCGGAAGTAATGGTGCATGCCGCGATAGGTGTCCGACAGCACCGCGAGCGGCGCGTCGTCGCCCATCGAGCCGATGGCTTCCTTGGCGTCCTCGCACATCGGATGGAGGATCATCTCGAGATCCTCGATCGACCAGCCGACCGCGAACTGGCGCCGCCGCAGCTCGTCGGGCTGCAAAGCGCTGTTCGTGCGGGGCATCCTGCTTGATCAGCGAAGTCCAGCTCGACCGTGCGCGTCGTCCACGCGGCGTAGTCTTGCGTGTCGGCCAGCATGTCCTTCAGCTCGCGGTCCTTGTAGAGAAGCGGCTGGTCCATATCGACCGCCAGCATCTCGCCCGGGCCGAGCCGGCCCTTCTCGAGGATCTTGCTCTCCTCCTGCGGCACCATGCCGGCTTCGGAGCCCGCGATCAGCAGGTCGTCGGAGGTGACGACGAAGCGCATCGGCCGCAAGCCATTGCGGTCGAGCCCGACCAGCGCCCACTTGCCGGCGACGGCGGCGATGGCGGCCGGCCCGTCCCACGGCTCCATCACGCCGTTCACGTAGTTGTACAGGGCGCGGTGCTTGGTTGGCACGTTGGGGTTCGAGCCCGACGCCTCGGGGATCATCATCGCCTTGACCATCGGCAGGTTGCGATGGCCGCGCACCAGCAGCTCGAACACGTTGTCGAGCGCCGATGAATCCGACGCGCCGGGCTGGATGATGGGCTTCAGATCCTCGATCGAGCGGCCGAAGCCGTCATGGGCGAGCCGTGCCTCGTGGCTCCTCATCCAGTTGACGTTGCCCAGCAGCGTGTTGATCTCGCCGTTATGGGCCAGCATGCGGAAGGGCTGCGCCAGCTTCCATTGCGGAAAGGTGTTGGTCGAATAGCGCTGGTGGAAGATCGCGAAGCGCGAGACGAACCGCTCGTCGTGCAGGTCGGGATAGAACTCCGACAGATGCTCGGCGAGGAACATGCCCTTGTAGATCAGCGAGCGGCAGGAGAGCGAGCAGACGTAGAACTCGCCGATGTTCTCGCCGATCGCCGCCTTCTCCATGCGCCGGCGCAGGATGTAGAGCTGCTTCTCGAACTCGCGGTTGTCGAGCTTGGGATCGCCGCGGCCGATCAGGATCTGCTCGATCTCGGGCCGCGTGGCATTGGCCTTCTCGCCGATCACCGAGATGTCGACCGGCACCTGGCGCCAGCCCAGGATGGAATGGCCGGCGCGCAGGATCTCGGTCTCGACGATGGTGCGGCAGCGCTCCTGCGCGTCGAGGTCGGTGCGCGGCAGGAACACCGTGCCGACGGCGATGCGGCCCGCCGCCTCCTCGCCGCGGATTCGCGCACATGGTCGCGGAAGAAATCCTGCGGGATCTCGACATGGATGCCGGCGCCGTCGCCGGTCTTGCCGTCGGCGTCGACCGCGCCGCGATGCCACACCGCCTTCAGCGCATCGATGCCCGCCGCCACCACGTCGCGGCGGCGCTTGCCGTCCAGCGCCACGACCAGCCCGACGCCGCAGGAATCGATCTCCTGGGCGGGGTTGTAGCCATAGGCGGCCGTGAGCTCGGCGGTGCCTCGAGGTACTGGCGGACGAATTCTTCGAAGCGGACATGACGGAGATCTTCCTATTCGTCATCTCGATCGAGGGCCGCAGGCCCGAGTGGAGAGACCTTGCCTGCGTCAAGGCAAGATCCCTCGACTTCGCTGCGTTCCGCTCGGGATGACGGTTAATCTGAAAACAGCTTCCCCGCTTCGGCCCAGTTTTCTTTCTTGATGTCGGTCAGGATGATCTGGACGGTGTCGGGCGTGACGCCGAGGGCGCGGCAGGTGCCCTCGGTGAACTCCTTCGCCAGCTTGCGGCGCTGCTCGGTGGTGCGGCCTTCGAACATTTCGACGTGGATGGTCGGCATGGTGCTCTTCCTCCTAGTTCTTATGGTCCATCGAGATATAGCCCGGCCGGGCGGCGACGCGGCTCAGCCAGCTGGTGACGTGCGGGTAGTTGTCGAGCAGGAAGCCGCCTTCCTGCGCCACGTGCGTGTAGCCATAGAGCGCGATGTCGGCGATGCCGTAGCGGTTGGCGACGAAGAATTGATGGCGCGCCAGATGCTGTTCCATCACGCCAAGCGCCGCATAACCGCCCTTCATGCGGTTGGGCAACTCGAGCTCCTGCTGTGGCGTCAGCTTGGCGAAGAAGTGCTTCCAGAAGCGCGCCACCGCGATATAGGGCTCGTGGCTGTATTGCTCGAAGAACATCCATTGCAGCGTCCGGGCGCGTCCGAGCCGGTCGGCCGGCGCGAACTTGGTGCCCTCGGCGAGGTACCAAAGGATGGCGTCGGACTCCGCGAGGCAGGTGCCGTCCTCGAGTTCGAGCGTCGGGATGCGGCCGTTGGGGTTCTTGGCCAAAAACTCCGGCGTGCGCGTCTCGCCCTTCATGATGTCGCGCTCGACCAGCTTGTAGGGAATGCCGAGCTGGGCCAGCAGCAGACGGACTTTGTAGCCGTTGCCCGAGCCCATGAAGTCATAAAGCGTCATCATCGCCGGTCACTCCGCCGCCACGGCGAGCGCCGCCTGCGCCTTCGCCGCCAGCCAGGAATGGATGCGCTCGGCCGCATCGCGGCCGTCGCGCACCGCCCACACCACCAGCGAAGCGCCGCGCACGATGTCGCCGGCGGCAAACACGCCATCGAGGCTGGTCATCATCGAGCGCCAGTCGATCTTGAGCGTGCCCCAGCCGGTGACGCCGAGATCGGGCGCGCCGAGCAGCGCCGGCAGGTCTTCCGGATCGAAGCCCAGCGCCTTCAGCACCAGGTCGGCCTCGATGTTGACGTGGCTGTTGGGGATCTCCTGCGGCGTCTGGCGGCCCGAGGCGTCGGGCATGCCGAGATGGATGCGCACCGAGCGCACGTGACTCACCTTGCTCTTGCCGAGGAACGACTGCGGCGCGGTGAGCCAGATGAACTCGACGCCTTCTTCCTCGGCGTGCTTCACTTCGCGCTGCGAGCCCGGCATGTTGGCGCGGTCGCGGCGATAGAGGCACTTCACTGACTTCGCGCCCTGGCGCACGGCGGTGCGCACGCAGTCCATCGCCGTGTCGCCGCCGCCGATCACCACGACATGCTTGCCCTCGGCGTTCAGCGCACCTGAGTCGTACGCGGGCACCTCGTCGCCGAGGCCTGTGCGGTTGGAGGCGGTGAGATAGTCGAGCGCCGCCGCGATGCCGGGCAGGCCGACGCCGGGCGCGGCGATGTCGCGCGCCTTGTAGACGCCGGTCGCGACCAGCACCGCGTCGTGACGGTCGCGCAGCTCAGCGAAGGTGATGTCGCGGCCGACCTCGCAGTCGAGATGGAACGTGACCTTGGAGTCGCGCAACAGCTGCTCGCGCCGCTGCACGATCTCCTTCTCGAGCTTGAAGTTCGGGAATGCCGTAGATCAGCAGCCCGCCGACGCGGTCGTAGCGGTCGTAGATCGCGACCTGGTAGCCCTTGCGGCGCAGCTGCTCGGCGGCGGCGAGGCCCGCCGGGCCGGCGCCGATGATGCCGACGCTTTGCTGGCGCTCGCGGCGCGGCTGGATCGGCTTCACCCAGCCCCGTTCCCAGGCGGTGTCGGTGATGAACTTCTCGACCGAGCCGATGGTGACCGACTCGAACCCCTTCTCGATCACGCAGTTGCCTTCGCACAGCCGGTCCTGCGGGCAGATGCGGCCGCAGATCTCCGGGAAGTTGTTGGTCGCCGAGGAGAGCTCGTAGGCCTCGTCGATGCGGCCTTCGGCGGTGAGCTTCAGCCAGTCGGGGATGTTGTTGTGCAGCGGGCAGTGGACCTGGCAGAACGGCACGCCGCATTGCGAGCAGCGCGCGGCCTGCTCCGCCGCCTTCTCGCGTGCGTACTCGGCATAGATCTCCCGGAAGTCGTGGCGACGCTCCGCCGGCGCCCGCTTTGCGGGCATGGCTTGCGGCGTTCCGACGAACTTCAGCATCCTTTCGGCCATGGCGGCCCCTCACACGACGGATTGTAATTTTATTACGCCGCCAGCACGCCCCTCGCGCTAAAGCTGCGTCTTGGGAGGCTATTCATCATGTTTCTGGATTTAAGTCAACTAAGTTGACCTAATTCGATCATGACATTTCATTTGCAGCGCGGATGGGCAACGCATGAGGTTGAGAAAGTCGACAATAGTAAAGATTCGGGACTAATGTTCCAAAATATCGGGGGTGGGGTGGCGTGGAAAATGGAAAAACCCGGCTAAAAGCCAAGCGGGCGTGCATTATCCGTTTTCCACGCGGGTGGAAAACTTTGGGAAATGGACGTCAGGCCGGGGCGTGCTGGTTGTAGCGGCCGCCGATGCGGAAGCGGTCGAGGTAGGTCGGCAGGATGACCTCGGCCGCGGTCGCCTGGATCCCCAGGGCACCCAGCCCGCGCGCGCCCGGGCGCACGACATTGTCGTGCAGCATGAGCTCGACCTGGTCGACGGTGAGCGGCGGCACGCGACCCAGCCGCGCGACCTGCTGGGCGAAGAAGGCCGCGACCTTCATGAGGGCCGCCGGCGTGCCGATGATCGGCTTCTTGCGATCGATCTCGCGCAAGACCAGTTGGGCAACCTCGCGATAGGTGTAGACCCGCGGGCCGCCCAGCTCGAACACGCTCTTGGCCGTGTCGGGCCGCGCCAGCACCGCGGCGACCGCCTTGCCGACATCGCCCACGAACACCGGCTGGACCTTGGCCGAACCGTTGCCGATCAACGGGAAGAACGGCGCCTTGCAGGCGATATCGGCCATGCGGTTGAACAGGGCGTCATTGGGGCCGAACACCACGCTGTTGCGCAGGATGGTGGCGCCGTCGAAGGCGCCGATGATGGCGTCCTCGGCCGCGACCTTGGAGCGGATATAGCGGTTCTTGCTGCTGCGATTGTCAGCGCCGATGCCGGAGATATGGACCAGGCGCTGCGCGCCGGCGGCCGCGGCCGCCTGGGCGATGGCGCGCGAGCCCTCGACATGGACGGCCTGGTAGCGCTGGCGGCCGCGTTCGTACGGGATGCCCACGGCATTGACCACGGCCTGGCTGCCGGCGATGGCGGCCGCCACCGACTGCGGCATGCGCACATTGGCGCGCATCAGCATGATCTGGCCGACGTCGCCCGCCGTCTTGACCGGCTCGGCCAGCTCGATGCGCCGGGCCGCCACCCGCACCAGATAGCCCTCGTGCGCCAGCGCCCGAACGATCGCCCGGCCGATGAAGCCGGACCCCCCGAAAACCGTGACCTGCTTGATCTTCATGGCCCAGCCTATAGCCCACCGTTGACATCAGGGCGAGCCCGCCGTACCTCAACGCCCCGCACTAGCCCCGCATGCCGTGCCCAGGTGGCGGAATTGGTAGACGCACTAGTTTCAGGTACTAGCGCCGCGAGGCGTGGAAGTTCGAGTCTTCTCCTGGGCACCATGCCGGGCGTGCGAGGCATCCTCTGATGGCGAACAAACTCTACCGCGGCGACCTCCCAGCCGACCTGTCGTTCGGGCCCATCGTGGCCATCGATACCGAGACCATGGGGCTCAACCCGCATCGCGACCGGCTTTGCCTGGTGCAGCTCTCGGCCGGCGACGGCAATGCCCATCTGGTGCAGATCCCCAAGGGTCCGGCCAAGGCGCCGCGGCTGGCCGCTCTCCTGGCCGATCCCAAGGTGTTGAAACTCTTCCATTTCGGCCGCTTCGATATCGCCGTCCTCGAGCATGCGCTGGGCGTGCGCTGCGAGCCGGTCTACTGCACCAAGATCGCCGCCAAGCTTACCCGCACCTTCACCGACCGCTGGGGCCTGAAGGATCTCTGCAAGGAGCTTTTGGGCGTCGACCTGTCCAAGCAGCAGCAGACCTCCGACTGGGGCGCCGATGCGCTCAGCGAGGAGCAGCTGAACTACGCCGCTTCGGACGTGTTGCACCTGCACGCTCTCAAGACCAAGCTCGATGCCTTGCTGGAGCGCGAGGGCCGCACCGAGCTGGCCCAGGCCGCCTTCCGCTTCCTGCCCAGCCGCGCTCGGCTGGACTTGGCCGGATGGCCCGAGACCGATATCTTCGAGCATTGATCACACAGCCTCTGCAATTTGGCATGGATCTTGCTTAAAGCTCCTGCGGGAGGTCTAATGACCTCCGGGGTGGGGGCATATGCGTATCGGTCCGAGTCTCATCCTGGCTTCGCGCCAGACGTTGGCAATGACGCCGCAGCTGCAGCAGGCGATCAAGTTGCTGCAGTTCTCGCATCTCGAGCTGGCGGCGTTCATCCAGCAGGAGCTCGAGAAGAACCCGCTCCTCCAGGAAACCCAGTCCGACGACGGCCCGGTCGCTGAAGTCGAGGCCGGGCCCATCGACACGCCGGTCGATACCGCCGAAGCCCTGGCGGCGGCGGCACCCGCTCTCGCCGATGCCGACGAGCGCTGGACGCGCGAGCATGCCGATCGCGGCGGCGACGGCACGGCCAGCAAGGTCGGCCAGAGGGACGATGTTCCCGACGCCCTCGATTTCGTCGCTGAACGGCCGCGATCGCTCGCAGCCCACGTGCTGGAGCAGATCGACCTGATTTTCTCGGAGTGGCTGATCGGCGCATTGCGCTGAAACTCGCCGAGGGTCTCGACGAAGCGGGCTACTGCCGTCTCGAGGCGCCGGCGATTGCCCAGGCGCTGGATGCCAGCCTTGAGAACAGTCGAGCGCATCTGGGCGCGGCTGCGCCAGATCGAGCCCGCCGGTCTCTTCGCGCGCACCGTGGCCGAGTGCCTGGGCGCCCAGCTCGCCGAGCGCGATCGCCTGGATCCCGCGATGAAGGCACTGCTCGATCATCTCGACCTGGTGGCGGCGGGCGAGCTCAGCCAGCTGCGCCGGCGCTGCGGCGTCGACGAGGAAGACCTGCGCGACATGCTGGCCGAGCTGCGCACGCTCGATCCGCGCCCGGGCCAGAAATTCGATTACGAGCCGATCCAGCCGGTGGCGCCCGATCTCTTCCTGACGCCGGCCAAGGATCCCGAGACCGGCGAAGAAGGCTGGCATATCGAGCTCAACACCGATGCTTTGCCCAAGGTGCTGGTTGACCGCAACTACCACGCCACCCTGATGAAGGGTGCGCGCGCCAAGACCGATCGCGACTTCGTCGCCGAGCGCTTCCAGTCGGCCAACTGGCTGGTCAAGACGCTCGAGCAGCGGGCCACCACGATCCTGAAGGTGGCGCGCGAGATCGTGCGCCAGCAGGACGGCTTCTTCCGCAAGGGCGTGAGCGCATTGCGTCCGCTGGTGCTGCGCGACATCGCCATCGCCACCGAGCTGCACGAGAGCACGGTGAGCCGCGTCACCTCAAACAAGTACATTTCCACGCCGCGCGGCATCTTCGAGCTGAAATACTTTTTCACCTCGGCGCTGCCGGCGCGCACGCCGGGCGTCGTGGTGTCGTCGGAGTCGGTGCGCTCGCGCATCCGCCTCCTGGTGGGCGGCGAGAATGCGCACCAGCCTCTGTCGGACGATCGCATCGTCGATCTCTTGAAGGGCGAAGGCGTCGAGATTGCGCGTCGCACTGTCGCCAAGTATCGCGAAGCCATGCGCATTCCCTCGTCGGCCGAGCGCCGGCGGCTGGGACGGCTCGGCATGGGCCGTAGCCTGCCGTCGGGCGTGCCATCGGCGGCGATTGCCGCGCAGGTCCTGGCCGGGCCCGCGGATTAAGCGGCCGACTGACGGTTTCGACAATGCCAACGGGTGGCTTGACCGGCCCGAGCGACGCGCTTATAGGGGCGCCTTCGCGCCGGGCGGGGTTTGGTCCTCGCCCGTTAACTTATTGGTGACATTGTGGAAATCGCCGATTTGCTAACCGGTCCAGACGCTGTTCTGGCCTCGGTGAAGGCGTCCGGCAAGAAGGCGCTGCTGGCCGAACTGGCCAGCCGCGCGGCGACCGTTTTCAAGCTCGACGAGCGTCGCCTGTTCGACCGCCTGCTCGAGCGCGAGCGGCTGGGCTCGACCGGGATCGGCGGCGGCATCGCCATTCCACACGGCCGGCTCAGCACGCTGGACAAGCCGCGCGGGCTGTTCGCGCGCCTGGTCCATCCCGTCGATTTCGATTCGATCGACGAGCGTCCTGTCGACATCGTTTTCCTGCTGGTGGCGCCCGAGGGTGCGGGCGCCGATCACCTCAAGGCGCTGGCGCGCGTGTCACGCCTGCTGCGCGACCGCAGCCTGGTCGAGAAGCTGCGCGCCACCGAGAGCGCGGACGCGCTCTACGCCTTGTTGGTCGACTCCGTTCAAGCGCAGAGCGCGGCCTGATTTTCCCTCAGTGAACAAGCGCCGGCTCGAGGTCGTGTTGGCGAATGATCGCCTGCGCGATCTCGACTGACGGCGCGGCCGCCATCGGCTTGCCGTCGGCGGAGAAGATACCGACCGCGTGTGCGCCGTCGGGCAGGCTGATCGCCTTCACGTAGGCGATCTGCTGGGCGCCGAGGCTCAGGAACGCTTCGTCCGCGAGAGGGGTGAAGGTGGTGGTTGCTTCGTTGTTTTCCATGGCTACCTCCTTGGCAGCTTTCAACGCGAGCCTGAGCGGCGCGCGGTGATATCGATGGTGTTGCTCGCCTCGTCGCGGTCGGGGCCTGCGTCGATGCGAATGGTGCGGATGCGCGGCTCTGCGTGCGGCCGCGCGAGGTCGATGGAGAGCAGGCCGTTGTCCAGCCGCGCGCCCATCACCTCGATGCCGTCGGCCAGCATGAAGGCGCGCTGGAACTGACGGGCGGCGATGCCGCGATGGAGAAAGACGCGGGTTGTGTCGTCGGTCTGCTTGCCGCGCACCGACAGCTGGTTCTCGACCAGCTCGATGATGAGATCGTCGGTCGTGAAGCCGGCCACCGCCAGCGTGATGCGCAGGCCGTTCTCGCCGGTCCGCTCGATATTGTACGGAGGGTAGCCCTCGGCGTTCTTGGCCAATCGGTCGAGCGTGCGCTCGAGCTGGTCAAAACCCAGCAGCAAGGGCGAATTGAACAAAGGTACGCGACTCATAGAACCCTCCTCCGAAGAGCGAGTGCCCAGGGGCCCTTTCAGGCACCCCTTCGAACTGGAATTTGGGGATATCCCAGCCTCGTTCAAGAGGTACGTAAGGGAGTATCCAGCCCTCCCCAAGCACCGCCGGCTGGGCTAAACTGGCCAAAACCCCTCAATGCCTAGCGGGAATGCTGCCGGGCCAAAGATCACAAGAAAATGACGTTGATCGCCTCAGATTCCCGCCCGATTCGCTCGACGGCCGCTCGCCCGGCCGAGCGCCGTCCGTTCGGGCGCTGGATGCTGGGCTTGCCGCTTTACTCCCTGACGCTGGGCCACCGCTCGCCCAAGAGCTTCTTTGCCGTGGCGCCCGATCCGTGGCCGGGCGACCCAGCCTTGGGCCAGCGCCTGGTGGTGGGCGAGTTCGCCGCCTTCGGCGTGGTCGGCCAGGCGGCCCCCGCCAGCAACGATCCGCCCTGGCAGCGGCCGGGCGCCAATCCGCTGTGGCTCGACGCGCTGAACGGCTTTGCCTGGCTGCGCGACCTGCGTGACTGCGGCGATCCCTCGTCGGCGACCGTCGCCGTCCGCCTGGTCGACGACTGGACCGACCGCGAATGGCGCTGGTCGCCCAGCACCTGGAAGCGCGAGGTGCTGGCCCAGCGCATCGTGGCGTGGATCCGCCATTTCGACTGGCTGGCCGCGGCGGCCGATTCCGATTTCTCGGCCCGCTTCGTCTTTGCCATCGCCCGCCAGCGTGTGCATCTGCGCCGCGCGGCCCGCGCCGCCCTCGGCGGCCAGGAGGCGGTGCTGGTGCTGAAGGCGCTGATCTTCGCCGACCTCGCCTTCATCCGCGACGGCAAGCGCTACGAGAAGAGCCTGGCCCAGTCACTGGCGCGTCTCGCCAGGTTCGTGAAGCGTTACGTGGCCCATGACGGCGTCGTGGCCGAGCGCGCCCCGTATATCCAGATGGCCGTGCTGCGCCACCTGCTCGATGTCCGGGCCGCGCTGGCCTCGGCCGACCGCCGGCCGCCGGCCGAGATCGTGGCCGCCATCGATCGCCTGGCGCCGATGCTGCGCTTCTTCCGCCACGGCGACGGTGGGCTGGCGCTGTTCAACGGCACGTGGGAAGGCGATCGCACCCTGATCGACCTGGTGCTCGCCCGCTCGGGCTCGAGCGAAGGTGCGCCCGCCATGGCGCTGCAAAGCGGCTTCCAGCGCCTGGCCGCCGGCACCTCGCTGGTGATCGCCGACGCCGGCAGCCCGCCCGGCCGCGGCATGGACGGCTCGGCGCATGCCGGCACGCTCTCCTTCGAGATGAGCGCCGCGCACGAGCGGCTGGTGGTCAATTGCGGCATTTATCCCGGCGCGCCGCGCGAGTGGCGGCAGTTCATGCGCTACACGGCGGCGCATTCGACCGCCGTGGTCGACGACACCAATTCGACCGAGATCACCGATCACGGCTCGCTGGAATATCGCGCCGGCAACGTGCTGGTCGACCGCGCCGAGGACCAGGGCGCGCAGTGGCTCGACATGAGCCACGACGGTTACCGCTCGCTCTACGGCATCATCCATCGCCGGCGCCTGTGGCTGTCGCCCGACGGCGGCGACCTGCGCGGCGAGGACCTGTTCACCGGGCCGGAAGGCCGGCCGGTGATGGTGCCCGACCGGCGCTTCATCGTGCGCTTCCACCTGCATCCCTCGGTGAAGGCGACCTTGGCGCAAAGCGGCCAGGCCGTGCTGATGCGTCTGCCGAGCGGCCGCGGCTGGCGGCTGCGCGCCTCGGGCGCCGGCATCGGGCTCGCCGAAAGCATCTATCTCGGCGAGGAGGGTCGCCAGCGCCGCACCGAGCAGATCGTGCTGGTCGGCCAGATCCCCTCGAGGGCGCCGCCGTGAAGTGGGCGCTGACGCGGATGGAAGGCTAGCGCGCGAAGTCCCGCAGGGTCTTCTGCATGTCGAAGGGCTTCTCGTGCAGCGACTTCGGATCCCATTCGCTGCGCTTGGCGGCGAAGAAATCGCCGCCATAAACGTGGATGGCGCCGGTCACGCGCTGGATCGGGATTGACCACCGAGTGGATGACGTCGGGCCCGAAGACTTGGGCGTCCTTGGTGGACAGAGCGATAGCGCCTGCTGCCTCGATCCTGCCGTCTGAGTCGTCGGGCAGGCGCCGCCACAGCATGTTGTCCTCGCGGCCGTCATAGACGCCGATCGCCGCCCACATCGAATGATTGTGCGGCATGATCACCATGTGCGCGGGCCACAGGACGTTGATGATCGTCAGCTCGGGCGAACGATGGATCGGCTGGATCCCGCCGGCCTTCGGCTCGCCCAGTCCCTTGAGCACCTGGGCAGGGTCGGACACCGCGCGCGCCACGACCTCGCGTACGTTGCGCGACGCGCGGTCGCCCTCCAGAGCGGCGCGGCAATCGGCGATGAACTGGTCCTTGTCGAACATGGCGCTCTCCCCAAGCTTTGGGCGACAGGCGCCAGTCTACGGCTTCAGGAACCCCACTGTCTTGTAGACTTCCGCCAGGATCGGCGCCGCGAGCGCGCGTGCGCGCTCGGCGCCGTTGTGCAGGATCGCGTCGACGTGGCCTGGATCCTTCATCAGCCGCTGCATCTCGGCCCCCACCGGGCCGAGCTTGGCGACAGCGACCTCGGTCAGCGCATTCTTGAACTCGGAGAACTGCTTGCCGGCGAACTCCCGGATCACCGCATCCTTGTCCTTGTCGACGAGCGCCGCGTAGATGCCGAGGAGATTGTCGGCATCCGGCCGCTTCTCGGCATCGGCTGCCGTCTCCGGCATCGGATGCGGGTCGGTCTTGGCGCGGCGGATCTTCTGGGTGATGGCGTCGGCATCGTCGGTGAGGTTGATGCGGCTGAAGTCCGACGGATCGGACTTGCTCATCTTCTTGGTGCCGTCGCGCAAGCTCATGACGCGTGTCGCCGCCCCGAAGATCAGCGGTTCGGTGAGCGGGAAGAAATCGGGCGCCGCGAAGTCATTGTTGAACTTCTGCGCGATGTCGCGGGTGAGTTCGAGGTGCTGCTTCTGGTCCTCGCCGACCGGCACGTGGGTGGCCTTGTAGAGCAGGATGTCGGCCGCCATCAGCGCCGGATAGGCGTAGAGGCCGAGCGAGGCGCCTTCGCGGTCCTTGCCCGCCTTCTCCTTGAACTGCGTCATGCGGTTCATCCAGCCGACCCGGGCCACGCAATTGAAGATCCAGGCAAGCTGGGCGTGTGCGGGCACCATCGACTGGTTGAAGATGATCTGCTTCTTGCCGTCGACGCCGGCGGCCAGGTAGGCCGAGGCGATCTCGCGCGTTTGGCTGGCCAGCAGCTTGGGATCCTGCGGCAGGGTGATGGCATGCAGGTCGACCACGCAGTAGAGACACTCGTAGTCGCCCTGCAGGCGCGCGAAGTTGCGGATCGCGCCGAGATAGTTGCCGAGATGGAGATTGCCGCTCGGCTGCACGCCGGAAAAGATGCGGCCTTTCAGGCCGCGGGCGGCATAGGGCGCCAGATGGGAATTGGGCGCGACGGCGCCGGTGGTGACGTCAGGCATGGGATGTGGACTCCGCGCACTGTGGAAGGACGCGGGGTTTGGACCTCCGCGCACCCTGCCGGTGGAGGGCAAGGGCGCAGCGGTATGGCCCAGCGCGGGGGCGGAATCAAGGCGGCAGAGAGGGGGCGGTGGAGCCAGGTCTAGCGGAGATAGAGGACGTTCACATCGACCTGACCCACGCACGGCACGGTTTGATCGTTGGTCGAAAGCCGCATCCAGCAGACGAGATTGCTGCCGTCGACCCAACAATGAGCGCCAAGCTGGCCAAGCGAGTGCTCGTTGAGGTTCATCGGCGGATCGCCTTCGTTGCCGTTGATGTAGCCGAAGTTGATCTTGGTGATGGCGGGAAAAACCTCGGCGCCGCGCGGGACATTGAGCTGATGGCTCAACTGCTCGGGCCGCCCCGGAAGCAGATTGTTCGTGCCGCCGTAGTGGATGTACCAGAACTGGACGGAGTCAGTGCCAACAACTTCCATCGTGGCCTCCAATGCGTTGGGGAGCTTGCGGTGGTCAGTCTTCCCGGGACACCTGGCTTGGTTGTGCCGGAACCGGAGGCCGGCGCTACAAACCGGGAGCCAGCCTGGTCTCTTCGAGGCCCTTTGCCGGCGGCGGCAAGGAGAGCGGAGAGATCGCCCGGTCGCGCCGCCATGAACGGATGGCTGGCGGACTGCCTGCTTCTGGCTTTGCCGCTCTTGGGTCTGGATTTGCTCTGCTTTTTCTTCGCCATAGTGACCTCCTGCTCGAAGGTTGTGTCACGCCAAAGCACGTCATTACGCGCCGTGATTTCAGTGAGCTGAACGAAGACGCCGAAATAGAAGACGATCTGCTGGCTTTTGTCGACGACAGAAGATTTCGTCGTGACTGTCAGAACCTCAGCCGCTTGCCCACCGCCAGCGGCGTCAGTTTCTTGTCGCCGAATTCGTTGGCCAGCGCGGTCATGGCGCGCCAGCCGGTGCAATGGCCGGCGGCGATCACGTCGAGGTCGAAGCCGTGCAGGGCCTTCACGGTCTGCGGGATGATCCGCTCATTGGTGCCGCTGAGATGCAGGCCGCCCAGCACCGTATGCAGCTTCACGCCGGGAAAGCAGGCGCGGGCATGTGTGAGCACATTGACCACGCCGGCGTGGCTGCAGGCCGTCAGGACGACCAGGCCCTTGCCGCGCACATTCACGGCGATGAAGCGCTCGTCCATCAGCAGCTCGTCGAGCTCCCAGCCCTTGCCATCTTCGGTGCGACGGTGCTGCCCGGGCAAACCCACTTCGAAGCCGCTGGTGCGCGGGATCTCGCCGCTCACGAACACCGTGTCGCCGGCGATCGTCTGCGCCGTACGCGATGAGACGACCCGGCCGCCGTTGGCCTCGAGGTCGGCGACGGACGGCACGTCTTCCATCGGCCGAAAGGAACCGTCGGCCAGCTTGGCGGCACGACTGCGGAACATGTCGGGGTGCATGTAGCAGGGGATGTCGCGCCCGCCATTGCGGTCGCGGGCGAGCTGCAAGGCGCGCAGCATGGCGCCGGCATGGTCCCAATGGCCGTGACTCAGCACCATGGCGCCCACCGGCCCGAGATCGACGCCGAGCCGCGAGACGTTCTGCTCGAACGTGCGGTCTTCCGGCCCGGTATCGAAGAGCACGGTGTGCACCTTGCCGCCCGCACGGATCGTGAGCAGGCAGGCAAGGCCGTGCGCGGCGCAGCACAGGCAAGCGCCGCCCAGCACCCAGGCGGCACCGCGGCGGCGGCCGAGACCGGCCATCTCGGTCTCGACAAAGGCAGGCACGGTCGACAGCGAGTCGGTGACGTTGTCGACCAGGATCTGGATATCGACGGAGTCGACGGGAACGAGGGTGCTCATGCAGTCCACGATACCGCCATCCAGTTGAACGACGAAGTGCGCTTCGTCATTGACGGCAGCCATCCGCCCTGTTCCCATTCGAGCGGGACTTGCACGTATCTTGCAAGATAGCAGGAGCGTCTGAGAGCGGCTTCGACGATTGGATGGGAGGCATCCGATGGACGAACGTGTCTTGCGTGGTCTTTTAGACCAGGTGAAGGCGGGCGGGATGTCCCGACGCGCCTTCGTGCGGCGGATGGCGACGGTGGGGTTCACCGCGCCGATGGCGACCCAGCTTCTGGCCTATTCCGGCGTGGCGATGGCGCAATCCAAAGCGCCGATCTACAAGCCGACCAAGCGCGGCGGCGGCGGGCTCCTGAAAGTGCTGTGGTGGCAGGGCCCGACTCTGCTCAATCCGCATTTCGCCACCGGCACCAAGGATCAGGACGGGTCGCGCCTGTTCTACGAGCCGCTCGCCGGCTGGGATGCCGACGGCAACCTGCGGCCCATCCTGGCCGAGACGATTCCCGGCCGCGAGGACGGCACCTTGTCCGCCGACGGCAAGGCGGTGACCTGGAAGCTGAAGAAGGGCGTGACGTGGCATGACGGCAAGCCCTTTACCGCCGACGACTGCGTCTTCACCTGGGAATATGCCCGCGACCCCGCGACGGCGGCGCTCACGGTCGGGTCCTACAAGGATGTCGTGGTTGAGAAGGTCGACCAGTACACGGTGGTCGTGAAGTTCGCGCAGCCGCACTCCGTTCTGGGCCGACACCTTTGTCGCGGCGGCCGGCTGCATCATTCCCAAGCACCTGTTCGCCGACTACATGGGCGCCAAGTCGCGCGAGGCGCCGACCAACCTCAAGCCGGTCGGCACCGGCCCCTACATGTTCAAGGACTTCAAGCCGGGCGACATGGTCGCCGGCGTGATCAACCCGAACTACCACAAGGAGAACCGGCCCTATTTCGACGCCATCGAGATGAAGGGCGGCGGCGACGCGGTCTCGGCGGCGCGCGCGGTGCTGCAGACCGGCGAATACGACTTCGCGTGGAACATGCAGGTCGAGGACGAGATCCTCTTGCGCCTGGAGAAGGACGGCAAGGGCCAGGTCATCATCACCCAGAACGGCAGCGTCGAGCACATCCAGCTCAACACCACCGATCCGTGGACCGAGGTCGATGGCGAGCGTTCCAAGCTCGGCACAAAGCACCCCAGCTTGTCCGATCCGGCGGTGCGCCAGGCGCTCAGCATGCTGGTCGACAAGGCGTCGGTCGAGAAATTCATCTATGGCCGCACCGGCCTGGCGACGGCGAACTTCATCAACAATCCGGAGAAGTTCCGCTCCAAGAACACCAAGTACGAGTTCAACGTCGAAAAGGCCAACGAGGTCCTCGAGAAAGCCGGCTGGAAGAAGGGTTCGGACGGCATCCGCGAGAAGGGCGGCAAGAAGCTGAAGTTCGTCTACCAGACCTCGATCAACCAGCCGCGCCAGAAGAACCAGGCGATCGTCAAGCAGGCCTGCCAGAAGGCCGGCATCGACATCGAGGTCAAGGCGGTGACGGCGTCAGTGTTCTTCTCGTCGGACGTCGCCAACCCCGACACCTATCCGCACTTCTACGCCGACCTGCAGATGTACACCAACGGGCCGCAGCAGCCCGATCCCGAGGTCTTCCTGCGTCAGTTCCTGTCAGGGGAGGTCGCGAGCAAGGCCAACAAGTGGCAGGGCCGCAACGTCACCCGTTGGGTGAGCGCCGAATACGATGAAACGCACAAGGCGGCCCAGGCCGAACTCGATCCGGTGAAGCGCGCGGCGCTCCTGATCAAATGCAACGACCTTGCGGTCAGCAACTACATCGTCATTCCGGTGGTGACCCGGCCCGGCGTCGCCGCCGTGAAGCACAAGCTCGTGGCCGAGCTCAGTGGCTGGGACAACAACACTTGGCAGCTCGCGGACTGGTTCCGCGAGACCTAGGCCGGGGCGCCGTATCGCGCCCCGCCGCCTGCATGCCTGCATTAGCGCGGCGCGTTGGCCGTCTCTGACGGCGGGACCGGAATCCCCTTCTGCTTCAGCATCCCTTCGAGGGCCGCGATGCCGGTGTCATAGCGCCCGGCCCTGCAGTCCTGGAGCGCCATCTCGGCCTGCACGTCCTGCGCGGTCGGCTCGGAGCCGTTGGCGTGATACTTTGAGCGCGTGCTGAACAGCTGTGAGCAACGCGCCATGTCGCCCTTGCCGCTTTGCGCGGTGGTGCCGGTTGGGCGGTCTGGGCCGAAGCCGTCGAGAGGCAGGCAAGCGCGGCCAGGATGGCCGAGACCGCCGTCGCCGCGACCAGGTTTTTGCGCGGCGCAGTCAGTTTGATCGACATCGTCGTCACTCCGTTCATGGGCAGGGGAGACACAGACGTGGGGAGCAAGGTTCCAAGCGCCGAACGAATAGAATTCATTCGCGACATTCGAAAATCGCGTGATGTTACCTAAGAGAATCAGGCGCCGCCGCGGTGAGTTGGAGTCACGCCGGTGAGGAAGTCAGGTCCGCGGTGACTTGGTATTCCGCGACGCGTGCGGCTATATGGGAGGGACTTGGAGGCTGCATGTCCGAAAATCCGCCGATCGAGTTCGCTTTCCCCGAGCTGCGCAAATGGGAGAAGGGTGCCGCGCCCTACATTCACGTCTTCGAGAGCGGCAAGCCCGGGCCGACGGTAATGGTGGCCTCGCTGACCCACGGCAACGAGGTGTCGGGCGCGGTCGTGGTCGACGCCCTGCTCGAGCAAGGGGCTGCGCCCGCGCAAGGGCACGCTGATCTTCTCGTTCAACAATATCGAGGCCTATCTCAGCTTCGACGCGAGGACGCCGTTCAAGTCGCGCATGGTGGATGAGGATTTCAATCGCACCTGGGGCCGCCTCGATCAGCCCGCCACCACGGTGGAGACACGGCGCGCGCAGGTGGTGAGGCCGTTCGTCGAGCGCGCCGACCTGCTGCTCGACCTGCATTCCATGCACGACGATGGTGTGCCGTTGATGCTGGCGGGACCGTTGGCCAAGGGCGTGGCCTTGGCCAAGAAAGTCGGCACGCCGGTCGACATCATCGCCGATGCCGGTCATGCCGCCGGCATGCGCATGCGCGACTACGGCGCGTTCGGCGATCCCAAGAGCGCGAAGAACGCCTTGCTGATCGAGACCGGCCAGCATTGGCGCGCCTCATCGGTCGTCGTCGCCAAGGATGTGACGGCTCGCTTTCTCGCCGAGACCGGCATCGTCGAGCCGGCCGATCTGCCGGCCGGCTGGCGGCAGCCGACGCCCGCCAAGCAACGGGTCGTCGAGGTCACGCACGCCATCGCCACCAAGCGCGGCAACTTCAAGCCGGTGCGCAAATTCGAAGGCCAGGAGGTGGTCGCCAAGGCGGGCACGGTGCTGGGCCACGACGAGGGCGAGGCGGTGACGACGCCCTATGACAATTGCGTGCTGGTGATGCCGTCGTCCAACCGGCCGCTCAGGCCCGGCGTCACTGTGGTTCGCCTGGGTCGATTGGTCTGACGCCGGGCTCGCGGCGCAGCACGAAGCGCAGTTCCGACAGCTTGATCACGCCCAGCATCGCGCCAAGCGCCAAATAGACGACGCCGCCCAGGACGCAGAGACCGAGCAGGGCGACCACGCCCGTGAGATCGGGATGGGCGAGCGGGCGAGCCAACGGACCCAGGGCAAACCACAGCACGACGCCCATACCGAGCGTGGCGCCGGCCACGCGCATCGCGCGCGACTTCAGCCGCCCATCCGGCACGAGCTGGCCTCGGCGCATCAGGATTGCGCCCAACGCAGCGCGTTCAGCCATCCAGCCAGCGAGGAGGCGAGCGCGATGCCGACCTGGGCCAGGCTCGTCTGGAAGAGGAAGAACGCGTTCAGCCCCACGTTGACGACGATGGCGATGATGGCGACATAGAGCGGCGTCTTGGTGTCCTCACGGGCGAAGAAGCCCGGCGTCAGTGCCTTCACCAGCATGAAGGCGGGCAGGCCCACGGCGAATGCGACCGAGCGCTCCCGCGGTGCGCACGTGTCGTCTGGGCCGAAGCGGCCGTGCTCGAACAACACGCGGACCATCGGCTCGGCCAGGATCCAGAGCGCCATCATGGAAGGCAGGCTGAAAAGCAGGCCGAACTCGATCGCCCGGTTCTGGTTGGCCATCGCTGCCTCAGTTGCACCGGCGCGCAGCTGGCGCGCGAGCAGGGGCAACAAGGCGGTGCCGATCGCGATGCCGATCACGCCGAGCGGCAGCTGGGCGATGCGGTCGGCGTAGTAGAGAGCGGCGATCGAGCCCGCAGGCAAGAGCGATGCCCAGATAACATCGAGCATGGTGCTGACCTGCTGGGCGCCGCCGCCGATCGCCACCGGCGTGGCAAGCCGTACCAGTTGGCGCACCCGCTCGGTGTAGCGCGGCCTCACCAGCTTCATGGCCACCCCATCGCGCCAGCAGGAGAAGAGCAGCCACAGCCATTGCAGGAGGCCTGCGAGGGCGACGCCGATCGAGGCGGCATAGCCAGCGTCAGGCAGCAGCGGCGTCAGTCCCAGCACCGTGCCGATCATCACGATGTTGAGCAACACCGGCGTAAAGGCGACCTCGGCGAAGCGCTCGATGCTGTTCAGCACGCCGCCATAGAGCGAGGCGAGCGAGATGAAAACGAGATAGGGGAAGGTGATGCGGCCGAAGGTGACGGCGAGGTCGAAGATCGACTTGTCGCCGGTGAAGCCAGGCGCCATCACCCAGATCACCGCCGGCATCGCCAGCATCATCAAGAGCGAGAAGGGCACCAGCACCATGAGCAGGCAGGCATGTGCCTGGCGGGCGAAGACCAGCGCGGCCTCGCGGCCCTCGCCCTGCAGTTCGCGCGCGAACAGCGGCACGAACGCGGCGGCAAAGGCGCCCTCGGCGAACAGGCGCCGAAACAGGTTGGGCAGCTTGAAGGCCACGATGAAAGCGTCGGCGATCGGACCCGAGCCCAGCACCGCCGACAGCACGATGTCGCGCACGAAGCCGACAATGCGGCTCAGCAGCGTGAAGCTGCCGACGGTAGCGATGGCGCGGCCGAGGCTCATCTATCCGTCAGGAATGCCACAATCTTGTCATCGTTGCCTGCCATATTCTCCCTCGGTGGCGGCCGGCGATGTGATGGCCGGTATAAACCGCTACCACGGCCGGTCCCGGGAGGGGCCGGTTTTTTATTGATGGTGGCCCGCCAGCCGCATCAAGGTCTCGCGGTCCTGGGCGGCGAGCTTCTTGTAGTCATCGACGATGCGTTCGAGCTCGTCGGCCGGCAGCACGGCTTCCAGGTCGGAAAATCCCTGCGGCGCACGCTGTTCGACGAGGTCGAGCATCACATCGATGCCCTTGCGCCGGTTGCTCTCGACGATACGCGCCATGGGTGGCAGGCGGCGTTGCTCGTAGCGTTGCAGCGCCAGTTCGGGATCGTCGCCGGCCGACAGTTCCTGGGTGATCGCCTCGCCGTCGATGATCGACTGCGAGGCACCGTTGGAGCCGATGGGATACATCGGGTGCGCGGCATCGCCCAGCAGGGTGACGCGGCCATGACTCCAGCGCGGCAGCGGATCGCGGTCGACCATGGGGAATTCGAAGATGGTGTGCGCGTTCTTGATGACGTCCGGCACGTCGAGCCAGCCGAAGTTCCAGCCGGCATAGCGCGGCAGGAAGTCTTCGAGCTTGCCGGGCTTGTTCCAGTCCTCGCGCGGCGGCGTTGCGCTGGCGCCCATGTAGAGATCGCAGATCCAGTTGATCAGCGCCTCGCCGCGCTCGGCGTGGGCGCGGCTGATCGGATAGCAGACGAATTTCTGGGTGTGGTGCCCTGCCTGCACCATGGTGGCGCCGCCGAGATAGGGTTTGCCGACGGTGACGCCGCGCCACATCAGGATGCCCTGCCATTTGGGCGGGCCTTCGTTGGGATAGAAATGCGCGCGCACGGCGGAGTGGATGCCGTCGGCGCCGACCAGGATGTCGGACCGGCTTTCTTGGACGGTCTTGCCCTCGCGATCGCAGAAGCGGGCGAAGACCTTGCTGCCGCGCTGCTCGAAGTCGGCAATGCGCCGGCCGAACTTGATCCTGTCGGGGCCCAGCATGCGCGTCGCAGCATTGAACAGGATCATCTGCAGTTCGCCGCGATGGATAGAGAATTGCGGCCACGGCAGGCCGGCATGGCGGCCGCGCGGGTCGGCCCAGATGGTCTGGCCATGGCGATTGGCGTAACGCAGCTCGCGCGTCTCGATGCCGGTGGCGGCAAGCGCCGGCTCGAGCCCCAGCCCCGACAGGATGCGCACCGCGCCGGCCTGGATGTTGATGCCGACGCCCAGTGGCCGCAGCTCGCTCACCGCTTCGAAGACCTCGACGTCGAAGCCGGCGCGATGCAGGCACATCGCCGCGGTGAGGCCACCGATGCCGGCACCGGCGATCGTGATCTTCATCGTTCAGGAATCGCGGCTCAGCCCGCGAAACAGCAGCGCCGCCTGATAGGCAGCCCAGCGCTCGTCGTAGGTGTCGGCGAGCTCGCGCAGGTAGGACCAGCTGTAAATGCCGGTGTCGTGCTTGTCGTCGAACACGATGCGGATGGCATAGTGGCCGACCGGCTCGACGGCCGCGATCTTCACGTGGCGGCGGCCCGACACGATCTTCTTCGAGGAAGGCCCGCCATGGCCCATCACCTCGGCCGACGGGCTCTCGACCCGCAGATACTCGGCCGGCAGCGAGCAGCTCTTGCCGTCGGAGAAATCGATCTCGATGCGGCCCTCGGCCTTGAACACGCGGAGCTCCGCGGGCCAGGGCGCGTCGTCGGCCTCGTAGCTGCCCTGGTCGGGCACCGACTTCGGGATGCCGTTGGTGCCGCTCACGGCACGTCCTTCAGTTGCCGCGCCTCGCTCACCAGCATGATCGGGATGCCATCGCGGATGGGATAGGCGAGGCCGGCCTTGCGGCTGATCAGCTCGCCCGCCGCCGCGTCGTATTCCAATGGCCCGTGCGTTGCCGGGCAGACCAGGATCTCGAGCAGCTTGGGATCGACGCCGCCGCGACGGGGAGGGGTTTCATCGACCATGGCGGGGTTATAGCACGGACCGCCTAAGCGCGGGGTTACCCGCACGCAATCAATTCGCCCGTTGCGGTGTGTCGGGCGGCTGGCCGAAGGCGGCCATCTCCAGGAAAGCGACCAGGAGCTTGGCGCGCGCCGTGGTGTCGGCGGCCTCCAGGAGCGCCTCCTTCTCGACCGGACCGAACGGCAGCACCATCGACAACGACGTGACGAGATTGCCGTCGGCCGCCTGCTTCACGGCATCCCAGTCGGTCGACAGGTTCTTGCCGCGGAAGAAGGCGGCGAGGGCCGCCATCAGCCGCTCGCGGTCGAGCTCGACGACTTCGTCGTCCTGCTCGAGGTCGGCGCGGTAGGGCGAGAAGATCGACGAGACGCGGCGATAGCCACCCTGGGCGAGCTCGAGCTCGCGGCCGACCTCGAAGCGGCAGACGCCGCTCAGCGCCAGCAGGAGGCGGCCATCCTCGGTCTCGTTGAAGCTGACGATGCGCCCGGCACAGCCGACCTTGTGGACCTTGGGCCTGCCGTCGTCGGTCGGCAGGCCGTCGCCGGCGTACCCGCCGGGCTGCACCGGCTGCACCATGCCGATCATGCGATGGCCGGCCAGGGCGTCGAAGATCATGGCGAGGTAGCGCGGCTCGAAGATATTGAGCGGCAGCTTGCCGCCGGGCAGCAGCAGCACGCCCGACAGCGGGAAAATGGGCAGCGTGTCGGGCAGCTGCTCGAAGACGGGATCGAACGGGTTGCGGCGGCTCACGAGAACAGGATGGTCGACAGGCGCTTGCGGCCGTCGACGGCCAGCGGATCGGCGAAGCCCAGCGCCTCGAAGAACTTGAGCAGCTGCTGACGCGCTGCCGCCTCGTTCCAGTTGCGGTCGAGCTTGATCATGGCCAAGAGCTCGTCGATCGCCTCCTTGCGCTGGTCGCCTGCCCAATAGGCGAGCGCGAGATCGAGGCGGGTCTGGAAATCCTTGGGGTCGGCCTGGGCCTTGGCCTTGAGATCGCCCACTGGGCCGGCGGCCTTGGCCTGTTCGGCGAGGTCGAGCGAGGCCTGGATGGCGACGATCTCGGCGTTGGTCTTGTCCTTGGCCGGCACCTTGGCGAGCATCGCCTTGGCCTGATCGACATTGCCCGCCTGCGCGTGGCAGCGCGCGAGACCGGCGATCGCCGCCAGATTATCGGGAGCCACTTCGAGGACTTCGTTGTAGATCTGCGCCGCGAGCGCAAAATCGTTCTCCGCCACCGCCTGCTTGGCGTGTTCGAGCGCCGCGGCAAGATCGTCGGCGCCGCCGGCTTCGCCCGGCGCGCCGCCCGCCGCCTGCACCAGGCGATCGACGAACTGCTTGACCTGACTTTCGGGCACCGCGCCCATGAAGCCGTCGACCGGCCGACCGCCGAAGAAGGCATAGACCGCCGGGATCGACTGGATCCTGAGCTGCTGGGCCAGCATCTGGTTTTGGTCGATGTTGATCTTGACCAGCTTTACTGCGCCCTTGGCTTCCTTGACGACCTTCTCGATCAGCGGCTGCAGCGTCTTGCACGGGCCGCACCACGGCGCCCAGAAGTCGACGATCACCGGCACGGTGCGCGAGGCTTCGAGCACGTCCTTGGCGAACTTGGTCTGGTCGCTGTCCTTGATGAGATCGGCGGGCACAGCCTGCGGCGCGGCGCCCTGCAGCATCGTTTCCATAGGTCCTCAAACGGGGATTTTTTGCGTCCCCCGCAATGTGGCCTCCGCCCTCCGGAGGCGCAAGGGGGGCCGCCTGGCGGTCTCAGCCGCGGATTTGGTACTTCATCAATTCGTGACCGAGGCGGCCGGTCAGGAACAGGCCGCACATGCGGTAGTCGCTGATCAGCGACCACAGCGGCGCCTCGAAGGTCGCCGGCCTGTTCTTCTCGATGAAGAAATGCCCGAACCAGGCCGGGCCATAGCCGAAGAACGGCACCGCGATCAGCCACCACCAGTTCTGGCTCGCGATCGCCCAGACGAGCGCCGCGGCCGAGGCGATGGTGCCGATGTAATGCACGGCGCGCGTCGAGGGCTTGGCGTGCTCGGCCAAATAGAACGGCCAGAACTCGGCATAGGTCTGGAAGCGCGTCGCCATGCTCCGAAGTCTACCCCAAAACCCCCGACTTCTTGAGGGCCGCGATCTCGGCCTCGCTGTGGCCGAGCTCGCGCAGGATCTCCTCGGAATGCTGGCCGACGGCGTCGGGCGGTCCGGAAACGCGGGGCTTGGCGAAGCCCAGGCGGATGGGATTGTTGATGGTACGCGGCACCTCGGGGTTGGTTGTTTCGGCGAAGATGCCGGCGTGCCGGGCTTGCTCGTCGTCGACCACGTCGACGACGCGGCCGATAACGCCGAAAGGGATGCCGGTGGTCGACAGGATCTTCTCCCACTCGGCGTAGCTCTTCGACTGGAAGATCGGCGCGATCTCGGCATGCAGCTCGAGCGCCCGCCGCTTGCGTTCCTCGCGGTCGGTGAAGCGGGCGTCGGCGGCGAGCTCGGGCCGGCCGACGGCGGTGCAGAACGTCCCCCACAAGCGATCGTCGCGCACGACCAGCAGCTGCAGCCAGCGCTCGTCCTGGGTGCGATAGAGGTTGGTCAGCGCATTGCGCGGCCTGTCCGGCGGTTCGCGCGTCACCATCTTGGCGCCGATCGCGACGCCCGCCAGGGTCGTGCCATTGGCCCAGGCGCCGTTGGCGTAAAGCGACGTGCCGACCCAGCCGCCCTTGCCGGTCTGGTCGCGATGCCGCAGCCCGAGCAGGATGGCGGCGACCATCGTCATCGCCGTGGCGCGGTCGCCCTGTGCGGGCAGCGACAGGCCAGGTGGTCCGCCTTCGTAGCGTGCCGCATCGAGGATGCCCGATCGCCCGAAATAGGCGGTCACGTCGAAGCCCGGGCGGTCGCGGTCGGGTCCCGTCTCGCCGTAGCCGGTGAGCGAGCAATAGACCAGGCGCGGATTGATCGGCTCGATGTCTTCCCAGCGCAGCTTCAGCCGCTCGCGCGCCGGCGGCGGGAAATTCACGATCATGATGTCGGCGCGCTTTATGAGTGCCTCCAGCACCGGCCGCGCCTCCTTCTTCTTGAGGTCGAGGGCCAACGAGCGCTTCAGCCGCCCGTCCAGCTGCAGAGGGAAGTTCCTTTCGCTGCGAGGGTAGGTGGCAGCGCGCTTGAAATTGTGGCGATGGGGGTCGCCCTCGCCCGGCGCCTCGATCTTGATGACGTCGGCGCCATAGTCGGCGAGCGCCACGGCCGCGGCAGGTGCGGCGATGAAGGTGCTGATGTCGAGCACCAATAGCCCGGCGAGGGGCAGAGCTTCGGTCATCCCCTCACTCATCCCAACGCGCCAATCGACTTCAGGCCGGCCACTTGCTCGGCGCTCAGCCCCGCCTCGCGCAGGATCTCCTCGCTGTGCTGGCCGAGCGCCGGCGCCGGATGTGCGACACGCTGCTCGGCAAAGCCGAGCCGGACCGGGTTGCTGAGCGTGCGCGGCATCTCGGGAATATTCGTCTCGACGATGGCGCCGCAAGCCACCGCCTGCTGGTCGTCCGGCACGTCCTGCGGCCGGCTGATCACGCCGAACGTCACGTGATGATGGGCGAGCGCCTTGCGCCAATGCTCGTAGGGCTGCTTCGCAAAGGCGGCACTCAGTATGGCGGCGAGCTCGGCCGAGCGGCTGCGCCGCTCGGGCTCGGTGGCGAAGCGTGGATCGTCAATCAGCGAGTTGAGCCCCATCGCCTGGCAGAGCGGCGCCCAAAGCTTGTCGGCGCGCACGATGGTGAGCTGCAGCCAGCGATCGTCGGCCGTGCGGTAGATATTGCCCAGCGCCGAGCGCGGCCGTTCCGGCGGCGGGCGATGCGGCAGGTAGGCGCCGACCAGGGCGGCCTGGGCGATCACGCCGCATGACCAAAGGCCGTTGCCCAGCAAAGACGTGCCGACCCACGAGCCTTCGCCGGTCTTCATGCGGTGGATCAGTGCCATCAGGATCGAGGAGACGAGCGCCATCGCCGTGGCGCGATCGCCCTGCGCGGGGCCCGGCACGCCGGGCGGCCCGCCCTCGTAGCGCTGCGCGTCGAGCAGGCCCGAGCGGGCGAAGTAGGCGGTGGCATCGAAGCCCGGTCGGTCGCGGTCGGGGCCGCTCTCGCCGTAGCCCGTCAGCGAGGCGTAGATCAGCTTCGGGTTTGCCTTCTTGGTGTCGTCGTAGGTGAGCTTGAGCTTGTCGCGCACCGGCGGCGGGAAGTTGCAGATCAGGATGTCGGATTTTTCGATCAGCCGGTCAAGCGCAGCGCGCGCCTCGGGCTTCTTGAGGTCGAGCACGATCGAGCGCTTGTTGCGCGAGTCCATCTCCCAGGGATAGTTGATCTCGCTTTTCGGGTAGTTCGACGAGTTGTGCATGATCCGGCGATTGGGATCGCCGTCGGGGCCCTCGACCTTGATCACGTCGGCGCCCCAATCGCCCAGCACCACGGCCGCGGCCGGGGCGGCAATGAAGGAGCTGATATCCAGCACGCGCAGTCCTGCCAGTGGCAGGGCAGATTCCACCATGTAAGTCATCCCCTTTTCGCCGATACTAGCGCCCAGCTGAAGGGGAAGACATGGCGTCAAAGCGCAGACCGAATTTCCTGATCGTCCTGATCGACGATCTCAGGTTCGACGAGCTGGGGATTTGCGGCCATCCCTACATGAAGACACCGAACATCGACCGCCTCGGCCATGAAGGCGCGATGTTCACGGCGGCCTTCCACACCACGCCGCTCTGCTCGCCCAACCGCGCCTCGATCCTCACCGGGCAATATGCCAGCCGCCACGGCATCATCGATAACGTGGCGCGCGACGCACACAGCCATCGCCTGCCGAACTATCACGTCGTCCTGCAGAAGCTGGGCTACGAGACCGCCCATGTCGGCAAGTGGCACATGGGCAATTCGGGCGGGCCGCGGCCGGGCTACCACCGCTGGGTGAGCTTTCCCGGCCACGGTTCGATCATGAATCCGGTGCTCAACATCGACGGCGACGAGCGCCAGCACCAGGGCTACATCACCGATCTCCTGAACGCCCACGCCGTCGAGTTCCTCCGCAAGGAGCGGGACAAGCCCTTCGCGCTGTTCTTCGCGCACAAGGCCGTGCATCCCGACGCCTATCAGGCGGCCGACGGCACGATCGACTTCAAGAATGGCGGCTACCTGCCGGCGCCGCGTCACGCTGATCTCTACAAGGGCCAACACTTCCCGCGCCGGCCCAATGCCGTGCCGGCGGCCGAGGTGGTGAAGCAGAAGCCGGCCTGGAAAGAGGCGCACGAGCTGCGCGTCAACGAGGCCTCGCGCAAGCTGCTCGACGGCATCCAGGCGGGCAGCGAGGAGGAGATCCGCCTGCGCGCCGCCATGATGGCCTCGGTCGACGAGGGCATGGCCGACGTCTTCAAGGCGCTGGAGGAGACGGGGCAGCTCGACAACACCTTCATCCTGTTCCTGGGCGACAACGGCTATTTCTTCGGCGAGCACGGGTTGGGGCCGGAGCGCCGCTTCGCCTACGAGGAAGGCATCAAGTCGCCGTTCCTGGTGCGCTATCCGGCTTGGTTCAAGCCCGGGACGGTGAAGGACGACCTGGTGCTGGCGCTCGACATCGCGCCGACGGTGCTCGATCTCGCCGGCGCCAAGGCGGCCGACACCAGGCATGTGCAAGGGCTGTCGCTGCGGCCGCTGGCCAAGAGGCAAGCAAGCGCGGCAAGTGGCGCACGTCGTTCATGTGCGAGTATTTCAGCGAGAACGCCATGCCGTGGCTGATCGGCATGAGCTACAAGGCGATCCGCACCGCGCGCCACAAATACATCCACTGGACGCAGAAGTCGCTCGACGGCGTGGCGTGCGACGAGCTCTATGACCTGAAGAGCGATCCGTACGAGATGAAGAATCTCGTCGGCCAGCGCGGCTCGGGCCCGCTGATCAAGCGTTTGCGAAAACAACTTTCCGCGCTGGTCGCGCAATCGGTGGGGCTATGAAAAGACGAATGCTTCTTGGCGGTGCGCTCGCGTTGCCGATGGCGGCGCGGGCCCAGCAATGGCCGACCCATACCGATCCGCATGATCGTGCCCTACGCGCCGGGCGCCACCGGCGACATCGGAGGCCGCCTGTATGGCGAGGAGCTCTCCAAGTCGCTCGGCCAAAACGTGGTGATCGACAACAAGACCGGGGCCGGCGGCACCATCGCCATGGCCGAGCTCGCGCGCTCTGCTGCCGACGGCTACACGCTGTCGGTCGTGGCCCAGGGCACGCTGATCTATAACCTCGGCCTCTACAAGAACCCCGGCTATGACCCGTTCAAGGACATGGTCCTGCTGTCGGTCAACTTCTCGGTCGCCAACGTGCTGATCGTGCATCCCTCGAACCCGGCGAAGACGGTGGCCGACGTGGTCGAGCAGGCGCGCGCCAAGAAGGGCGAGTTCACCTTTTCGTCGGGTGGCGTCGGCACCAGCCATCACATGTCGGGCGTGCTGCTGGAGATGCGCACCGGCGTGAAGATGACGCACGTGCCTTATCGCGCGACGCCCGCCGGTATCCAGGCCGTGGTCAACGGCGAGGTGGCGATGGGCATGTTCAACATGCCGACGGTCGTGGGCCTGATCAGGTCGGGCAAGCTCAAGGCGATCGCCGTCACCAGCGAACGGCGGCAGGAACTGTTCCCCGATGTGCCGACCATGATGGAATCTGGCATCAAGGACTTCGTGGTCGATACCTGGCTGGGCTTCGCCGCGCCGATCGGCCTGCCGCAGCCGCTGGTGACCAGGCTCAATGCCGAGTTCAATCGCATCACCGACCTGCCCGAGATGCGCAAGAAGTTCGCCGAGCAGGGCATTTCCGCCTGGCCGCCGCGCACGCCCGAGCAGGCGTTGAAGTTCCTGCACGAAGACACGGACTTCTGGTTGCCCATCATCAAGGCCTCGGGAGCCTCGGCCGACTAGGTTGCCAAACTCCCTCGCGACGCCTATCTCCGCGCCATGGGATACAGAGTCGCCGTCGTCGGCGCGACCGGCAATGTCGGGCGCGAAATGTTGCAGATCCTGGCCGAGCGAGATTTCCCGGCCGATGATGTCGTGGCGCTGGCCTCGGCCCGCTCGGCCGGCAAGCAGACCTCGTTCGGCGACAAGTCCGTTCTGAAGGTCCAGGACCTCGCCAAGTTCGACTTCAAGGGCATCGACATCGTGCTGAGCTCGCCCGGCGCCAAGGTCTCGGCCGAGCACAGCCCGCGTGCCGCCAAGGCGGGCGCCGTGGTGATCGACAACACCTCCTACTGGCGCATGGATCCCGACGTGCCGCTGGTCGTGCCGGAAGTCAACGCCGCCGCCATCAAGGGCTACAAGGCTCGCGGCATCATCGCCAATCCCAACTGCTCGACCATCCAGATGGTGACGGCGCTGAAGCCGATTCACGATGCGGCGACCATCAAGCGCGTCGTCGTGTCGACCTATCAATCGACCTCGGGCGCCGGCAAGGAGGGCATGGACGAGCTCCTGAACCAGACCAAGAGCTTCTTCGTCAACCAGACGCTCGATCCCAGGAAGTTCACCAAGAACATCTCCTTCAACGTCATTCCCCACATCGACGTCTTCATGGATGACGGCTCGACCAAGGAAGAGTGGAAGATGGTGGTCGAGACCAAGAAGATCCTCGATCCCCGGATAAAGGTGCATGCGACGTGCGTGCGCGTGCCGACCTTCATCGGCCATGCCGAGGCGATCAACCTCGAGCTCGAGCGAGCCGCTCGACGAGCACGAGGCGCGCCGCGTGCTGGCCGCCGCGCCGGGCATCCTGGTGGTCGACCGGCGTGAGCCGGGCGGCTACGTGACGCCGCAGGAGGTGACCGGCCAGGACGCCGTGTTCGTGAGCCGCGTGCGCAGCGATCCGACGGTCGAGAACGGGCTCGCGCTGTGGGTGGTGAGCGACAACCTGCGCAAGGGTGCCGCGCTCAATGCCATCCAGATCGCCGAGGAACTGATCAAGGGCTACATTTAGCCCCTCAGCACACGTGCTTAACGCCTTGATTTGATGTAAGATTCAAGGCGTGAACGACACCCCGTCGATCCATCCCCTCAGCCCACAGACTTCGTCCGAGCCGACGCCGCTTGTTCGGCAACGAGGTCGACAGCTTCGTGCAGCAGCTGAGACTCGCGGCACAGGCTCATCGCGCGGGGCGGCTCGACGAGGCGATCTCCTCCTATCTGCGGCTTCTGTCGGTGAAGCCCTATCACGCCGAGCTGCACAACAATCTCGGCGTGGCGCTGCGGCTGGTCGGCAAGCTCGACGCCTCGGTGTCGCATCACCGCCTGTCGCTGGCCGCCGATCCCAACAACCCGGCACTGCAATCCAATCTCGGCAATGCGCTGCGCGCCGCCCATCGGCTCGACGAGGCGGTGAAGCACCACTTCCTGTCGATCACGCTCAACCGAGACTATGCCGAAGGCTTTTACAATCTCGCCCTCTGCCTGCGCGATCTCGGCCGGCTCGACGAGGCGGTCGGCTGCTTCGGCAGGTCACTGGCGCTCAATCCCGACAATCGCCGCGCCCGCACCGAGCTTGCCATCGCGCTCCTGATGCGCGGCGAGCTGGAAGCGGGTTTTGCCGCCTACGAGTCGCGCAAGCGCCTGCCCGAAACCCCGACGCCCGACTTCGCCCAGCCGGCCTGGGATGGCGGGCCGATCGAGGGCAAGCGCATCCTGCTCTATCCCGAGCAGGGCCTCAGCGATGCGCTGCTGTTCGTGCGCTTCGCGCGCGAGCTCAAGCGCCGCGGTGCCACCGTGCTGGTGCTCTGCCAGGCGCTCCTGAAGGAGCTCCTGGCCGGCACCGACTTCATCGACGGCGTGGTCGCCGAAGGCGAGAAGCTGCCCGAGTTCGACGTTCATGCCTCGATGGTGTCGCTGCCGCATCTCTGCCGTGCCGACTTCGAGTCCTTGTCGGCGCCCTATCTCAAGGCGTCGGCCGACAGCCGCATCAAGCTCGGCCGTCTCGACAAGGCGAAGCTCCGCATCGGCGCCTACTGGGCCGCCATGCCGGGCCAGCCGCAGGACCGCCAGCGTTCGGTGCCTTTCCCGCACTTCCTGGCGCTGGCCGGCGATCCGGAGCTGCTGGTCTTCAGCCTGCAAGGCGGCGCGCACCAGAAGGACATCCAGCAATTCGGCGCCGGCGGCCTGGTGCACGATGTCGGCCGCGGCATTTTCGATTTCGCGGAAGCCGCGACCGCTCTGTCGCAGCTCGACCTCCTGATCTCGATCGACGCGCCGATCGCCCATCTCGGCGCGGCGATGGGGCTCAAGACCTGGGTGCTGTTGCCCTCGACCGCCGACTGGCGCTGGCAGTTGGGCGGCTCGCACGCGCCCTGGTATCCCTCGGCGCGACTCTTCCGCCAGCCGAAGTCCGGCGACTGGGACTCCGTGTTCGCCAGCGTGCGCCGGGAGCTCGACGTTCTGAAATCACAGGTTCCCGGCTGGTAATCCGGATACCTGCGGGTTCTCGACCCCAATAGAAAGCTTCGTTACGGTCCCCCAACTTGAGGGGAATCCACGAATGCTCGACAGCAAATCGATCGACAAAATCCTGCGCGAGGCGCGCACGCATAACGGCTTTCAGGACAAGCCGGTGACCGACGCGCAGATGCGCGATCTCTATGAGCTCTTGAAATGGGGGCCGACGTCGTCGAATTCCCAGCCGGCGCGCTTCGTCTTCGTCCGCACCAAGGAGGGCAAGGAGAAGCTGCGCCCTGCGCTGTCGAGCGGCAACACGGCCAAGACCATGGAGGCGCCGGTAACGGCGATCGTGGCCTACGACACGCGCTTCTACGAGCATCTGCCTCGGACCTTTCCGCACAATCCCGCGGCCAGCAGCTGGTTCACCGGCCCAGGCAACGAGCAGGTGGCATTCCACACCGCCTTCCGTAACGGCAGCCTGCAGGGCGCCTATCTGATCATCGCCGCCCGCGCCATGGGGTTCGATGTCGGCGCCATGAGCGGCTTCAACAACGCCAAGGTCGACGAGGCGTTCTTTCCGGATGGCCGCTACAAATCCAACTTCCTGTGCAACATCGGCTACGGCGATCACAGCAAGCTGTTCGATCGCAGCCCGCGGCTGAGCTTCGAGGAAGCCTGCACTTTCGCCTAGAGCATAGTCGAGGCGCCTCGTACAACGCGTTTCCGATCAAATGGAACCGCGGGCGGTTCCATTTGATCGGAACCCGCGCTGAGGGCGCGTCAGAGATCGAGCGCCCGGCCGATCGCCGCCCACGGCAGCGGCAGCAGCGAGACCAGCGCGACCAGGCCGAAGCCCAGGATCACGGCGCCGGAAATCCGGTTCAGCCACAGCAGGCCGAGGCCGGTGAAATGCTGGCGCAGCGCCACCGCGGCCGTGCACAGGATTGCCCACCAGCCGAGCGCACCGCAGAACACTGCGGCGACCAGGAGGGCGGCGTCCGGCAGGCTGCCGCCGACGCCGGCGAGATTGCGTCCGGCGAAGGCCGCGCCAAAGGCCATGATGGTGAGCGGATTGAACACGGTGATGAAGAAGCTCGACGTCGCGAAGTGAAAGTGGGTGGCGACGCGGTGCTCGCGGTCGTCCGCCACCGGATCGCCGACCGTGCGCGGCCGATGGCGCATGGTGGCCCAGCCCATGATCGCCAGCACCAGCCCGCCGATGCCGCGCAGCCACGCCTCGTTCTGCGCCACGAACTGCTCGACGAAGCTCAACCCGAACGCTGCCACGGCGCCGAACACGGCATCGCCCAATGCAGCGCCGATGCCGGTCAAGTAACCTGCTGCCGCGCCGACCGTGATGGAACGGCGAATGCAGAGCGCCGCCGCCGGCCCGACCGGCACCGCGATCACGAAGCCGATCACCGTGCCCTCGACGGCGAGCATCATCGGACTGAAGACGAAACCCGGAACGGCCATTGCCCGGCTACAGCTTCTCGGCGATGAAACGGCGCGCCGGCGCCACCAGCTTGTCCTGCGCCGCCACGAGCTGAAGCTCGCGCTCGCCCATCGCTCGCGTGACCTCGAGTACGGCGAAGATCGATGCGGCAGCCTTCTCCAGGGCGCCGCGCGACGTCGCCGCCTTGCCAGCCAATGGGCGGTGAACAGGGCCGCCACCGCATCGCCCGTGCCGTTGGGCATGATCGGAAAGGCGATCATTGGCGTGACGATCCGCCAGGCGGCGTCCTTCGCCACTGCCAGCATCTCGACCTGACCGGCCGGCGCATCGCTGCGGATCAGGCTCGTGATCAGCGCCAGCCGCGGGCCCTTCAGCAGCGAGCGTGCGGCGGCAAGCGCCTCGGCGAGCGTGCCGACCTTGGCTCCGGTGAGATGCTCCAGCTCGAAATGGTTGGGCGTGATGAGGTCGGCCGCGGGCAGGGCACGGTCGCGGAAGAAGACGTCGATGCCGGGCTTCACATAGATGCCGGTATCGCTGTCGCCCAACACCGGATCGCAGCACCACACGGCCTTGGGATTGGCCAACCGCACCTTGCGCGCGGTCTCCAGCACCACATCGGCCAGGGCGGCATCGCCGACATAGCCGGTGAGCAGCGCGTCGCATTTTGCCAGCATGCCCAGCGCCTCGATGCCGTGCACGATGTCGGCCACCTGATCGGCAGGCGCCGTGCGGCCACGCCAGGCGCCATAGCCGGTGTGGTTGGAGAACTCGACCGTGTTCACCGCCCAGACCTCGTGGCCCAATCGTTGCAAAGGAAAGGTCGCCGCCCGGTTGCCGACATAGCCGTAGGCAACATGGCTCTGAAGCGAGAGAAAGCGCATGACCAAGGCCAGCTTGCCACAACGAAGCCCCTCATTATAGTCCGCCCCCGTTTCGAGGAGCCGTGACATGCCCACCGTCCGTCCGCGCCGCAGCGTGCTCTACATGCCGGGTGCCAACATGCGTGCGCTTGAGAAGGCGCGGACCTTGCCGGCCGACGCCCTGATCTTCGATCTCGAGGATGCCGTTGCGCCCGACGCCAAGGAGGCCGCGCGCACAAACGCCGTGCTGGCTGCGGAGAGCAAGGCTTACGGCAAGCGCGAGATCGTCATTCGCTGCAATGGACTCGGCACACCGTGGGGCGAGGCCGATATAGCGGCGATCGCGCGGTCGGGCGCCGATGCCCTCCTGGTGCCCAAGGTCGAAAGCGCGGCCGCGGTCACGCATGTCGTGTCGTTGCTCGATACTGCCGGCGCACCGGCTTCCATGGCGGTGTGGGCGATGATGGAGACGCCCAAGGGTATCCTGCGTGCCGAAGAGATCGCGGGTTCGCACCCGAGGCTCGCGGTGTTCGTCATGGGCACCAACGATCTGGTGAAGGACATGCGCGCACGCCACACGCCGATGCGCCTGCCGATGATCACGGCGCTCGGCATCGGCATGCTGGCCGCGCGGGCTCATGGCATCTCCATCCTCGACGGCGTCTACAACGACATCAAGGATGTCGAGGGGTTCCGTGCCGTTTGTCAGCAGGGCGTCGAAATGGGCTTCGACGGCAAGACGCTGATCCATCCGACGCAGGTCGAGCCGTGCAACGAGATCTTCGCGCCCTCGGCCGCCGAGCTCGAGATGGCGGGCAAGATCGTCGTCGCCTTCAAGGCGGCGCAGGCCGAGGGCAAGGGCGTGGTCACGGTCGATGGCCGCATGATCGAGAACCTGCATGTCGAGCAGGCCGAACGCGCGCTCGCCCTCGCCGCTGCCATCAAGGAGCTGCAGGCCGCCTGATGAGCAACAACAGCAAGACCGCCACCGGCAACTTCTTCGAGGACTTCAAGGTCGGCCAGGAGTTCCGCCACGCCACGCCACGTACGCTGACTGAGGCGGACGCCGCGCTGAACATCGGGCTGTACGGGTCGCGCTTCGCCATCAATTCGTCGGACGTCTTCGCCCGGGCGCTCGGCTTGCCGCGCGCGCCGCTCGACGATCTGCTGGTCTTCCATGTCGTGATCGGCAAGACGGTGTCGGACATCTCGCTGAACGCCGTGGCCAATCTCGGCTATGCCGAGTTCCGCTGGGGCGTGCCGGTCTATCCCGGCGACACGCTGGCGGCGCGCTCCACAGTCCTGGGGTTGCGCGAGAATTCCAATCGGGCGAGCGGCGTCGTCTGGGTGCGCTCGACCGGCACCAACCAGCGCGGCGACATGGTGCTCGACTATGTGCGCTGGGTGATGGTGCACAAGCGCGATCCGGCGGCTGCCGTCGGCGAGCCGATCGTGCCGAAGACCGCGCCTGTCGTGGCGGCCGCCGACCTGATCGTGCCGGACCTGTCGATGATGGGCTACGACGATGAAGCGGCGGGCTCGCCGCATCGCTGGGAACATTACGAGGTCGGCGAGCGCATCGACCACGTGAGCGGCTACACCGTCGAGGATTCCGACCACATGTTCTCGACGCGCCTTTATCAGAACACGGCGCGTGTGCATTTCGACGCCCATGCCGGCAAGAACACGCGCTTCGGCCGCCGCCTCGCCTATGGCGGGCACGTGATCTCGCTCGCCCGCGCGCTCTCCTTCAACGGCCTGGCCAACGGCTTTCGCGTCGCCGCCATCAATGCCGGCAGCCATGTCGGCCCGACCTTCGGGGGTGATACCATCTATGCCTGGTCGGAAGTGCTGGAGAAGGCGCCGTTGCCGTCCCGCGCCGATATCGGCGCGTTGCGCGTGCGCACCATCGCGACCAAGGACTGCCCGTGCGATTCCTGGCCGGGCAAAGGCAGTGACGGCAAGTACCACCCCGCGGTCGTGCTCGATCTCGACTACTGGCTGCTGATGCCGCGTCGATAACGGCTAGACCTCATGCTGAGGAGCGAGTCGCGCAAGCGAGCGTCTCGAAGCAGGGGAGAAGGCACCTCGTCTGTTGCCGACAAGGCGCGGAGGTTACTCCGCGCTAATCGAGACGCGGCCTCCCGGCCGCTCCTCAGGGTGAGGCTGGTTGGTGCTCCATCCGACTCGTCGCCAAGCGAATTTCGCTTCAGAATCCGAGGGTTAACGCGCGTGCAAGGCTGAGTTTCATTGACTTGGGCCTACCGCGCGCTAAAAACATTCCCACATAGGCGAAAAGAGGTTTTGCGCGATGAGCGTCGCCAATCGGCCGACCAACCGGCCGCTGTCTCCCCATCTTCAGATCTACAAGTGGCAACTCACCTCGGTCCTGTCGATCCTGCATCGCGCGACCGGCATCGCGCTTACGGTGGGGGCGCTCTATCTCGCGACCTGGGTGATCTACGCCGCGGCCAGCCCGCGCGCCTATGCGCTGTTCCAGGGCTTCAACGCCTCGATCGTCGGCCGCATCATCCTGGGCGGCTGGCTGTTCAGCGCCTTCTATCATCTCTGCAACGGCATCCGGCACCTGTTCTGGGACGCGGGCTACGGCTTTGAGCTCAAGGATGCCTATCGCAGCGGCTGGACCGTCGTTGCCGTCTCGCTGATCGCCACGGCTCTGTCGTGGATCGTCGGCCTCAGGCTGATCTAGGGAGGCTCGCATGGACGATCGCAGAACGCCTCTCGCCCGCGTCCGCGGCCTCGGTTCGGCCAAGGACGGCGTCGGCCACTGGTGGGCCCAGCGCCTCACCGCCATCGCTCTCATCCCGCTCGTCGTCTGGTTCGCCATCTCGCTCGTCATGCTGAGCGGCGCCGACTACACCATGGCGCGCGCCTGGATCGGCTCGCCGCTGGTCATGATGCTGCTGATCCTGACGATCGGCGTCGGCCTGCATCACGGCCAGCTCGGCCTGCAGGTCGTGATCGAGGACTATGTCGGCAATGACGGCTGGAAGCTGGCCTTGATCGTCATCGTGAAGTTCATCGCAGTGCTCTTTGGCCTCGGCGCCATCGTGGCCATCCTGCGTATCGGGTTTGGAGGCTGAGCATGGCCGATAAGAGCAACGGCGCCGCGCCTGGAACGGTCAATATCGGCGGCCGCGCCTACACCGTCATCGACCACGAGTACGACGTCGTCGTGGTCGGCGCCGGCGGTTCGGGTCTGCGCGCCACCTTCGGCATGGCCGCGAAGGGGCTCAAGACCGCCTGCATCACCAAGGTGTTTCCGACCCGCAGCCACACCGTGGCGGCGCAGGGCGGCATCTCGGCGGCGCTCGGCAACATGGGGCCCGACGACTGGCGCTGGCACATGTACGACACGGTCAAGGGCTCCGACTGGCTGGGCGACCAGGACGCCATCGAGTACATGTGCCGCGACGGCATTGCGGCGATCATCGAGCTTGAGCATTACGGCGTGCCGTTCAGCCGCACGCCCGAGGGCAAGATCTACCAGCGCCCGTTCGGCGGCATGACCACGGAATACGGCAAGGGCATCGCCCAGCGCACCTGCGCCGCCGCCGACCGCACCGGCCACGCCATGCTGCACACGCTCTACCAGCAGTCGCTCAAGCACCACGCCGAGTTCTTCATCGAGTATTTCGCGCTCGACCTGATCATGGACGAGGGCGAGTGCCGCGGCGTCATGGCCTGGAACCTCGACGACGGCACCATCCACCGCTTCCGCGCCCACCGGACGGTGCTGGCGACCGGCGGCTACGGCCGCGCCTATTTCACCGCCACCTCGGCGCACACCTGCACCGGCGACGGCGGCGCCATGGCGCTGCGCGCCGGGCTGCCGACTGCAGGACATGGAGTTCATCCAGTTCCATCCGACCGGCATCTACGGCGCGGGCTGCCTGATCACCGAGGGCGTGCGCGGCGAGGGCGGCTACGTCACCAACGCCAGCGGCGAGCGCTTCATGGAGCGCTATGCGCCGTCGGCCAAGGACCTCGCCTCGCGCGACGTCGTCAGCCGCTCGATGACCATCGAGATCCGCGAGGGCCGCGGCTGCGGTCCGAACAAGGACTATATCGAGCTGCATGTCGAGCATCTCGACCCCAAGGTGATCCACGAGCGCCTGCCCGGCATCGCCGAGACCGCGCGCATCTTCGCCGGCGTCGACGTCACGCGCCAGCCGATCCCGATCCTGCCGACCTGCCACTACAACATGGGCGGCATCCCGACCAACTATCACTGCGAGGTCATGACGGTGAAGGACGGCGATCCCTACACCGTGGTGCCGGGCTTGATGGCGCTGGGCGAGGCGGCCTCGGTCGGCGTGCATGGCGCCAATCGCCTGGGCTCCAACTCGCTGCTCGAGCTCGTGGTGTTCGGCCGCTCCGCCGCCAACCGCGCCGCCAAGATGCTGAAGCCCGGCGAGTCGCACAAGCAGCTGCCGCACGCCGGCGAGGAGGCGATCGCTCGCCTCGATCGGCTGCGCCACGCCTCCGGCGGCACCGGACGGCGCAGCTGCGCACGCAGATGCAGCGCACCATGCAGAACGACTGCGCGGTGTTCCGCACGACCAAGACCCTGGACGAGGGCTGCGCCAACATGGACAAGGTGTTCGCCGGCAAGTCCGACATCCGGGTCAAGGACCGCTCGATGATCTGGAACTCCGACCTGATGGAGACGCTGGAGTTCGAGAACCTGATCGTGCTGGCGCTGGCCACCATCTGCTCGGCGGCCAACCGCAAGGAAAGCCGCGGCGCGCACGCCCACGAGGACTATCCCGAGCGCGACGACAAGAACTGGATGAAGCACACGGCGATCTGGGTCGACGCCGGACGGCAAGACCCGCATCGACTACCGGCCGGTCAAGCTGCAGCCGATGACCAACGACGTGCAGTCCTTCCCGCCAAAGGCGCGCGTGTACTAGGGTACTGCGTCTACCGAGTTCGAGAGGAAGCGATGGCTGAGTTTGCACTGCCCGCCAATTCCAAGATCGGCGTCGGCGAGACCTACAAGGCGGCGGCGGGGACCAAGAACATCAAGACCTTCAAGGTCTATCGCTGGTCGCCGGACGACGGCCAGAAGCCCGCGGCTCGACACCTACGAGGTCGATCTCGACACCTGCGGGCCGATGATCCTCGACGCGCTGATCAAGATCAAGAACGAGATCGACAGCTCGCTGACCTTCCGCCGTTCCTGCCGCGAGGGCGTGTGCGGCTCGTGCGCGATGAACATCGACGGCACCAACACGCTCGCCTGCACGCACTTCATCGACGACGTGAAGGGCGACATCAAGATCTACCCGCTGCCGCACATGCCGGTGGTCAAGGACCTGGTGCCCGACCTCAACGTGCCCTACGCCCAGCTCGCCTCGATCGAGCCGTGGCTGAAGACGGCCACCCAGCCGCCGACGCGCGAGCGCATGCAGTCGCCCGAGGAGCGCGCCAAGCTCGACGGCCTGTGGGAGTGCATCCTGTGCTTCTGCTGCACGACCTCGTGCCCCAGCTACTGGTGGAGCGGCGACCGCTATCTCGGGCCCGCCGTCCTGCTGCAGGCCTATCGCTGGCTGGCCGACAGCCGCGACGAGGCCAAGGGCGAGCGACTCGATCAGCTGCAAGATCCCGTTCCGGCTCTATCGCTGCCACACCATCATGAACTGCACCAAGACCTGCCCCAAGAGCCTGAACCCGGCCAAGGCGATCGCCGAGATCAAGAAGCTGATGGTCGAGCGCACGATCTAGGGAGTTAGCCTGTCCGCTCGAAACGCATTTTCTTGATGCGGCCGGTCGAGACTTCGAGGGCGACGATCTTGCCGGCCTTGTCACGCACGAGATGGGCGAGCTGGGTCGTCTGCAACCAGCCGCCCGCTCCCACTATCTCAACCGTGTCCGAATCGACGCCATTCACCGTCCACGGCGCGCCGCCGCCGATCAGCGGCCCGCTCACCTCGACCTCGCCGCCTTTGATCTTCCAGACTGCACCCGAGTCGGCCGAGACATAGGTGCCGGCGATTGCTGCCGGCGGCGCCTTGCGCTTGCCGAGCTTCTTGAAGCTAAGCACGCGGCCCGCGCCGAGGTCGACCCTGAGCGTGTCCTTGTTGCCGGGCTTCAGCATGAATTCGAACGAGCCACGCTCGGCGCCGAACCAGCCGCCGGCGCGACGGCCGAGCACGAACGGCAGGCCGTTCTGCGTCACCACCGGCCTCGCCGCTCTTCCAGGCGAGGTCGAACAGCGACGGCTCGTCGGCATTGAACCAGGTGCCGGCGATCGGCTTGATCTCGGCCTCGGTGATCGGCAGGCAGCGCGGGCTTCAGCCGGTTGTCGCCTTCCAGCGCCTGCGGCCGCGATGCTGTGCGCGAGTCGCCATGGATCGATGCTGCCGAGATTGGCGATCACCACGACGGTCAGCCCGGCGGCGGGCACGCGCAGGAACTCGGTGCGGAAGCCCGGCCACAGTCCGCCATGGCCCGCAGTCTGTCAGGCCGCGCAATTCACCGACGCCGACGCCGCGGCGATAGCCGTTGGCATGACCGCCGGTCAGCGGCGCCACGGCCACGAGCTGGCGTAGGGATGGTCTTGCCGAGCGTCGGATCGTCGAAATGCCGGCTCCAGATCAAGAGGTCCTCGACGGTCGAGGTGAGGCCGCCTTCACCGCCCTGCGGATAGGCGTGCGCGGCTCGGCGGAAGCCCGCTTTGTCGTCGCCGAGATAGCCGGTGGCGAGGTTGGGGATCACGGTGTCGATCTCGGCCGCCAGCATGGTGTTGGTCATGCCGAGCGGCGCGAAGATGCGTTCGGCCAGCACATCGCCGAGTTTCTTCTTGGCAAGCCGCTCGATGATGAGCCCGAGCAGCAGGAAGTTGGTATTGCTGTAGAGGAAGCGGCTGCCTGGCGCGAAATTGAGATGCGTGTTGCGGGCCGCGGCGGCGAGGAAATCGGCAGCGCGCGCCGGCTTGTCGAGGCCGTGGCCGCCCAGCCGCAGCAATTCGAGGAAATCCGGCAGGCCGCTCGAATTGCGCATCATCTGGTCGATGGTGACGGGGAGCGGCTTCAGCTCCTTCAGGTACTTGTGCGGCGGGTCGGAGAGCTTGAGCTTGCCCTCGGCCGCCAGCATCAGCGCCGCCGTCACCGTGAACTGCTTGCTAACCGACGCGATGCGAAACCGGGTCTTGGGCGTGATCGGCACGCCGAGCTCGATGCTGGCGAGGCCATAGCCCTTGCACACCTCGACGTTTCCGCCGCGCATGACGGCGACGACGGCGCCCGGCGAGCCGGGCTTGGTGTAGCGGGCGAACAGCGCATCGATGCGGTGCTCAAGGGCGATGGCCTGGATCGATTTCGACATGAAACGCAGTCAAGCCAAGCGGCTCGCCCTTGTAAAGCCGAGGCGCTAGCGTGGCACCAACGGGGAAGGGACGGCGCACATGGAGCGGCAATTCGTCAAAGTCGAGAAGGGGCTCGGGCCCCAGGGCCGCATCGCCATCGTGCGCTTCGATCGCGGCGACAACATCAATGCGCTCAGCCGCCAGGCGATGCGCGAGCTGCGGGACGTGCCGCGCGACTTCGAGGACGACCTTGGCACCTCGGTTGTGATCCTCACCGGCTCGGCCAAGGCCTTCTCGGCAGGCTTCGATCTGAAGGATTCCGAGGGCGGCAATCGCGGCAAGCTGCCGTTGGGCGAGGCCTGCTCAACCAGCGGCTCGGGCCGCGCCTGTGCAAGGCGTGGGAGCAGCTCGAGCAGGTCACCATCGCCGCGGTCGAAGGCCACTGCATCGGCGGCGGTGTGGCGCTTGCCGTCTCGCTCGACTTCCGCTTCTGCGGCAAGGCTGCGCATTTTCGCATCCCCGAGGTCGAGCTCGGCATGAACATGAGCTGGGGCTCGATCCCGCGCCTGGTCGCCCTGATGGGCCCCGCGCGGACCAAGCAGGCGGTGATCCTGGCGTCGGACCGCATCGGCGCTGCCGAGGCGCTCGATTGGGGCCTGGTCGAGAAGGTCGTCGAGGACGGCCAGGCCTTTGCCGCGGCGATGCAGTTCGCCGAACGCATTGCGCTTCAGCCGCCGCTGCCCGTGCGCATGGTCAAGACATCGGTGAACCGCGTCACCCACGCGCTGGCCGACGTCGCGGCCCACATGGACGTCGACCAGAACGTGCTGACCAGCCTCACCGAGGATTACAAAGAGGGCACGTCAGCCTTCCGCGAGAAGCGCAAGCCGAGCTTCAAAGGGCGGTGATCGCTCCCGGCCGAAACGCGTCAATAAAAATATCGAGGGGGGGTGGGACGGAAAATGGGAAAATAGCCCAAAACCCTTGTGCCATCGGCATCGGACGTTTTCCAACGGGTGGAAAAGGAGCGGAAAATCCGTGTAATTTTATGTCGCCCTAGTACTTCCGCGTCGGCAGCTCGTTGAGGATGCGCTGGCGCTCGGCGTCGTCGAGCATCACCCAGCGGCCGATCTCCTCGATGGTGCGCTTGCAGCCCAGGCAAAAGCCCGAGCCCTTGGGATCGATCATGCAGATGCCGATGCAGGGCGACATCACGCGTCGCGTTTGCGGCGGCGTCGCCATGGCTGTCAGGATTTCTTGCTGAGTTCCGCGAGCTGACCCTGCAGCTCATCGAGCTTGCGTTTCAGATCGTCGATCGCCGAGTCGTTGCCCGCCGCGCCCTGCGCCTCGGGCTTTGGTGGCTCTTGGCCGTTGGCCTGCGCCGGCGGCATGCCGCCTGGGCTTCCCGGGCCGCCCTTGCCGAACGGATTGAACAAGCGCATGGCGTTCTCGAACATCGCCATGTTCTGCTTGCCCATCGTTTCGAACTGCTGGAAGGGGTTGAAGCCGAAGGCGTTCTGCAGGTAGCTCCGCATCTGCTCCTGGTTACGCGCGAACTGGCTCATCGACATCTCGAGATACTGCGGCACCACGCCCTGCAGGCTGTCGCCGTAGAACGAGATCAGCTGGCGCAGGAAGGGGATCGGCAGCAACGTCTGGCCGCCCTTGTTTTCTTCCTCGACGATGATTTGTGTCAGCACCGAGCGGGTGATCTCCTCGCCCGTTTTGGCGTCGTAGACCACGAAGTCGGTCTTGTTCTTCACCATCTGGGAGAGATGGTCGAGCGTGACATAGGCGGAGGTCGCGGTGTTGTAGAGTCGCCGGTTCGCATACTTCTTGATGACGACCGGCGCGGGTTTGGGGCCGCCTTCCGGTGCTGCCTGCTCGGCCATTACGCTGCGCTCCTCTAGCCCCCCAGATACGCTGATAGCTACGCCCACCTGTACGCTGAACGCCGGTTCACAGATGGAGCGCAACATTAGCGCCGATACCGCAGTGCGACAAGGCAGGCTTTGCGTCTGCGAAAGGAGCGTCTGTAACGCGATCGGCTATAGTGCGCCAATGGCCCCTGAAAACGACGATGGCGCCGCCGATTTCGACCGGTTGGCGCGGCGATACCTCGATCTTTGGCAGAGCCAGCTGTCGGGACTGGCCTCCGACCAAGCGCTCACCGAGCAGATCGCCCGTCTCTTCGCGGCCGCGAACGCGCAGGTTGCGTCCGCAATACAGGCCGCCCAAGCTGCCTCGCATGCCACCACCGCCGCCGCGCCCCCCGGTCCGCATGGGACCGCGTCCGCTGCCGCTGCATCTGGGCACGGCCCTGATGACGTGGGCGAGCTCCGAAAGCGCGTGGCGGCTCTGGAAGCGCGGATCGCCGAGCTCGAGTCCAAGCTCCGCGGCGACTGAGGGGCTGGCCGAGGTCCTGAAGGAGATCGCGGCCCTCGATCCCAACCGGTTCGCAACCGCCCTGCATCGCGAGATCGGCCGCCGCCTGGATCGCCTGGCCGAAGGCGTGCTGGCCTATCGCCGCAGTGCCGTCCATCGCACGCTCGACACGCCGCCGGCAGCCTGGAGCGAAGGCAATACGCGCCTGCTCGACTATGGCGCCACGCATCGGTCGGCGCGCAAGCGCGGGGCGCGGGCGGTGCTGGTGGTGCCGTCGCTGATCAACCGCTGGGAAGTGCTCGACCTCACCGCGGAGAAGAGCCTGCTGCGCGCCATGGCGGCCGAGGGATTGCGGCCCTATCTGGTCGATTGGGGCACGCCTGACGCCGAGGAGCGGCGTTTCGACCTCACGGCCTACGTGGCCCGCCTCGAGCGCGCGCTAGCCTTCGTCGCCAAGCGCGCGCGTCGGGCGCCGGTCGTGATGGGCTACTGCATGGGCGGCACCTTGGGTGTGGCGCTCACCCAGCGCCGGCCGCGCAGGGTGGCGGGGCTGGCGTTGCTCGCCGCCCCTTGGGACTTCCATGCCGACAAGACCGGCCACGCCTTCCTGCTCTCGACCGGGCCGTTGCTGGCCGAGATGGCGGACAAACTGGGCGAGCTGCCGGTCGACATCCTGCAGACGCTCTTTTGGTCGGTCGATCCCTGGCTCTCCGTGAAGAAGTTCCCACGCTTTCTCGGCATGGATCAGCAGGGCGAGCATGCCCGCGACTTCGTGCTGCTGGAAGATTGGCTGAATGACGGCGCGCCACTGGCGGGGCCAGTCGCACGCGAGTGCCTGGTCGGCTGGTACGGCGAGAACCTGCCGGGCAAGGGCCAATGGGTGATCGGCGGCAAGCGCATCCAGCCCAACAAGATCAAGCGGCCGTCGCTGGTGATGATCCCGTCGGGCGACCGCATCGTGCCGCCGCTCTCCGCCGCGGCGCTGGCCGATCCCAAGCGCGGCCTGAAGAACGTCACGCGGCTCGACCTGCCGCTCGGCCATATCGGCATGGTGGTGAGCGGCCGCGCCCGCGAGCTGTGCTGGACGCCGCTGATCGACTGGCTGAAGGCACGGTGATGGCGACGGAGCGTGCGTCCATCAATTGGCGCCTGGTGGCGATATGGGCGATCCTTCTCGCCCTGTCGATTGTCGCGCGCTCCTATATCGAAGTTGCCGATGAGGCAAAGCACGGGCTCACAGTTGGATGGGACCGCGCGCTCGCCGTCGAGATCGCCAGTCATCTCGTCGTCGCGGCGCTGCTGCCGGCACTCTATTGGCTGCACCGTCATTGGCCGATATCGGCATCGCTGCGCAATCTTGCGCTCCATATCGTTGGCGTCGTGCCGTTCAGCATTGCTCACACGCTCGGCATTGCGGCGCTGCGCTTGTTGTGGTTCTCCGCCATCCTTGGGGAGAGATACAGCTTTCCCCTGACTGGGGATCGGCTCGCCTATGAATTCGCCAAGGACATCGTCTCCTACATCATGCTGAACGCCGGCATCGTGGCGATCGGCTTCCTGCTCGCGCGCGTGGCGGCCTCGCCGCCAACTCCGGCGATCGATGTGCCGCCGCCCGAGCGCTTCGCCGTGCGCAAGCGCGGCGGCAGCGAGGTCATGGTCGAGGTGGCCGACATCGACTGGATCGAAGCCGCCGGCAACTATGCGGTCCTGCATGTCGGCGGCGACACCTTCGAGATCCGCTCGTCGCTCACCAAGCTCGAAGGCGAGCTCGACCCCAGGCGCTTCGTGCGGGTCCACAAGTCGCACGTGGTGAATATCGCCCGCGTCACGGAAGTGACACCTTGGGTGAGCGGCGACTGGCGCATCCGCCTGCAGGACGGCGCCGAGGTCAACTTGAGCCGCCGCTATCGCCAGCGTTTCGAGGCGCTGGCGCCCGTTCGGAGTTGAGGTCCGCAGCTGACCGCTCGTCCCGTGCTGCTCGCCGGTCGTCCCACCGATCGCGCCGCTCGTCACAATTCAATGCTATTCCAAAGCTTTAGACGCTAGATCGGCAGCGCTGAACCGAGGAGGTATCCGTGCATAGGCGCAAGCTCATGAAGCTGATCGGAGGAGTGCCGCTGATGTCATCCGCCGCTGCCCAGACTGCCAAGCCTGCATTCGCCCGCGTCCGGCCCGGCGACCCCAACTGGCCGTCCGACGCGCAGTGGCAATCCCTCAAGGCTGAGCTCGGCGATCGGCTCATCCGCGTGCAATCGCCCCTCGAGGCCTGCGCCGCCGCGCCTGCCAGCGAGGCTTGCAGCGCCGTCTTCAAGGGCCTGAAAAACCCGCACTACATCCGCGACAACGTCGCGCTCACCCAGACCAGCGGCTGGGCCGACGCCTGGACCTCCAGGTCCAGCACCTGGGCGGTGGCGGCCAAGAGCACGGCCGACGTCGTGGCGGCGGTCGACTTCGCGCGCCAGAACAAGCTGCGCCTGGTCGTGAAAGGCGGCGGTCACAGCTACCAGGGTACGTCGAATTCCGCCGACTCGCTGCTGGTCTGGACGCGCGGCCTGGACAGCATCGTGCTGCACGATGCCTTTGTGGGCCTTGGCTGCACGACGGCGCCGCAGCCCGCCGTCTCGCTCGGCTCGGGCTGCATCTGGCTGCACGCCTACGCGACGGCAGCGAAGGCCGGCCGCTACGTGCAAGGCGGCGGCTGCATGACGGTGGGCGTGGCGGGCCTCATCCAGAGCGGCGGCTTCGGCAGCTTCTCCAAGCGCTTCGGCCTGGCCGCCGCGGGTTTGCTCGAGGCGGAAGTCGTGACGGCCGACGGCAAAGTCCTGATCGCCAACGCCTGCACCAATCCCGACCTGTTCTGGGGCTTGAAAGGCGGTGGCGGCGGCAGTCTTGGCATCGTCACACGCCTCACGCTCCGGACACACGAACTGCCGCAATGGTTTGGCGGCGCTTTCGCCGCCGTGAAGGCCAGTTCCGACGAGGCGTTCCGCCAGCTCATCGGCCGCTTCATGGCCTTCTATCGCGACAGCCTGTTCAATCCCGCCTGGGGTGAGCAGGCGAAATTCCGTCCCGACAATACGCTCGAGATCGCGATGGTGTTTCAGGGGCTCGACCAGAACGCGGCGGCCGCGGTGTGGAAGCCGTTCTTCGACTTCGTCGCGGCGTCACCCAAGGACTACACATTCCTCGCCCCGCCGCAGGTGGTCGCCCTGCCGGCGCGCAATTTCTGGGACGCCGAATTCCTCACCCAGTACGCGCCGCAGGTCATCCTGCATGACGATCGCCCGAACGCGCCCAAAGACAACGTGTTCTGGGCCGGCAATCTCGAGGAGACGGGATGGTTCCTGCACGCCTATCAATCGACGTGGATGCCGGCGTCGCTGCTGACGCCCGAGCGTATCGACGCGCTGGTGGGCGCGCTGTTCGCCAGCTCGCGCCATCGCACCCAGTCGCTGCATTTCAACAAGGGACTGGCCGGCGCGCCGGCCGCGGAAATCGCTGCAGCTCGCGATGCGGCGACCAATCCGGCGGCAGCCGAGGCCTTCGCTCTGGCGATCTGCGCTGCCGCAGGAACTCCGGCCTTTCCGGGCGTTGCGGGTCATGAGCCCGACCTCGCTCTTGCCCATCGCAACGCCGCCCAGGTCGAGGCGGCGATGGCCGAGTTGCGCAACCTCGTTCCGAACGGCGGTGCCTATCTCTCGGAGTTCGAACTTCTTCCAGAAGGACTGGCAGCAGGCCTTTTGGGGGCCGAACTACGCCCGGCTCCGCGCAGTGAAAGAGAAATACGATCCCGACGGCCTGTTTTTCGTGCATCACGGGGTTGGCAGCGAGGCTTGGAGTCCCGACGGCTTCACGCGGATGGGCTAGCAGCCTATATAAGTCCTCTCAGGGGCGGCCCGAAGGAGGACAACATGGCAACCGACATCGTCATCGCGAGCGCAGCGCGCACGCCCGTAGGCTCTTTCAATGGCGCGTTCGGCGCCGTCCCGGCGCACGACCTCGGCAAGGTCGCGATCAAGGGCGCGCTGGAACGCGCCAAGGTCAAGCCCGAGGAAGTCGACGAAGTCATCATGGGCCAGATCCTGAGTGCCGGTCAGGGCCAGAACCCGGCGCGGCAGGCGGCGGTCAATTCGGGCATTCCGGTCGAGAAGACGGCGCTCGGCATCAACCAGCTCTGCGGCTCGGGCCTGCGCGCCGTCGCCTTCGGCTGGCAGGCGATCCGCAACGGCGACGCCTCGATCATGGTGGTCGGCGGCCAGGAGAGCATGAGCCAGGCGCCGCACGCCGCGCACCTGCGCGACGGCACCAAGATGGGCGAGCTCAAGATGGTCGACACCATGCTGAAGGACGGCCTGTGGGATGCCTTCCACGGCTATCACATGGGCAACACCGCCGAGAACGTGGCGCAGAAATACCAGATCACCCGCGCCGAGCAGGACGCCTTCGCCGCCTCCTCGCAGAACAAGGCCGAGGCGGCGCAGAAGAGCGGCCGCTTCAAGGACGAGATCATTCCCGTGACCGTGAAGACACGCAAAGGCGACGTCGTCGTCGACACGGATGAGTTCCCGCGCCACGGCACCACGGTCGAGACGCTCGCCAAGCTTCGGCCGGCCTTCAGCAAGGATGGCTCGGTGACGGCTGGCAACGCCTCGGGCATCAATGACGGCGCGGCGGCGCTGGTGCTGATGAGCGCCGACGAAGCCAAGAAGCGCGGCGTGAAGCCTCTGGCCAAGATCGTGTCCTGGGCGACTACCGGCGTCGATCCGGCGATCATGGGCATCGGCCCGGTGACGGCTTCGCAGGCGGCGCTGAAGAAGGCGGGATGGACGGTTAAGGATCTCGATCTCGTCGAGGCCAACGAAGCCTTCGCGGCTCAAGCCGTTGCGGTCGGCAAGCAGCTAGGCCTCGATCCCGAGAAGCTCAACGTCAACGGCGGCGCGATCGCGCTCGGCCATCCGATTGGCGCCTCGGGCGCGCGCGTGCTCACCACGCTGCTTTATGAAATGCAGAAACGCGACGCCAAGAAGGGTCTCGCCACGCTCTGCATCGGCGGCGGCATGGGCATCGCGATGTGCGTGCAGCGAGATTGATGGATTACCGCCCCGTCAATTTTGCCCAGAAGTTCGGGCTGCTACGGGAACAGTGGCAGCCGCGGGTCGTCGCCGAGTTGAACGACTATCAGTTCAAGGTCGTGCGGCTCCAGGGTGACTTCATCTGGCATTCGCACACGGACACCGACGAGGCGTTCGTCGTGATGGAAGGCGAGCTGCGCATCGACTTCCGCGACGGCGCCGTGCGGATCGCCCCAGGCGAGATGTTCGTCGTCCCCAAGGGCGTCGAGCACAAGCCTTGCGCCGAAGGCGAGGTGAAGATGCTGCTCATCGAGCCGCGCGGCGTGCCCAATACCGGCGATCAAGGCGGCGAGCGGACCGCTCAGAACGACATCTGGATCTGACCGGCCCTAGAGCCCGAGGTCGCCGAGGCCCGGATGATCGGCCGGCCTCGGCCCGGGCGCCGGCCAGTGGAACTTGCGATCGGCTGCCGCGATCGGCAGGTCGTTGATCGAGGCGATGCGCCGGCGCATCAGGCCGTTGTCGTCGAACTCCCAGTTCTCGTTACCGTACGACCGGAACCAGTTGTCCGAATCGTCGTGCCATTCGTAGGTGAAGCGCACGGCGATGCGATTGCCGCCGCAGGTCCATAGTTCCTTGATCAGGCGATAGTCGAGCTCGCGTGCCCATTTGCGCGTCAGGAAGGCCTTGATCGCGTCGCGGCCCTGGAAGAACTCCGCGCGGTTGCGCCACACGCTGTCGGCCGTGTAGGCGAGCGAGACGCGCGCCGGATCGCGGCTGTTCCAGGCGTCCTCGGCGGCGCGCGCCTTGAGGGCGGCGGTCTCGGTCGTAAAGGGTGGCAGGGGCGGTCGCGGTGCATCGCTCATGGCGCCGTTGTAGCAATACCAAGCTGCCTGCGGATAGAGCGGCTGCGGGCCACTCCCTAGGTTCGAGGAAAGCGAACCCAGGAGTCCCCCATGTCGACCAAACACGATCTGTTGCCGCCGACTTTCAACCGCCTGGCCTGGTCCAACCTTGCCGCGCAATCGGCCGAGCAGGTCGCACTGGCCGCCGCGCCGATAGTAGCCGTTCTGCTGTTGGGCGCCGGCGAGGGCCAGACCGGCCTGCTGCAAACCGCGCTCACCTTGCCGTTCGTGCTGTTCGCCATCCCGGCCGGCCTAATGGCCGACCGCTTCTCACGCCGTCGGCTGATGGCCGGCGCGGAAGCGCTGCGCGCTGGCGCCTTGCTGGCGATCCTCGCCGCGCTGTGGCTCGGCGTCCTCAATCTGCCACTGCTGGCGTTGCTGGGCTTCGTCGCCGTCTGCGGCACCGTCGTCTATAGCGTCGCCACGCCGTCCCTGGTGCCGTCGCTGGTGTCGCCGCAGGCGCTGCCAGCCGCCAATGCGCGGATCGAGCTCGCCCGCACCGTGGCCTTCGCCGGCGGCCCGGCGCTGGGCGGCATGCTGGTCGGCTGGATCGGCGCCGGCCCGGCCTTCGGCTTCGCGGCCGGACTGTCGATCGTCGCTGTCGTGCTGCTGGCCGGCATCTTCGAGCCGGCACGCGAGGCGATCGCGCGTCGCCATCCGATGCAGGAGATCAAAGAGGGTGCCGCGTTCGTCTTCGGCCATCCTCTGCTGAGGCCGGTATTTGTCACGCAGTTCATCTTCAACGTGGCGTGGTTCGTCATCTTGGCGGTCTTCGTGCCCTACGGCGTTCGCCATCTCGGTCTCTCTGCGGCGGGCGTCGGCACGACGCTTGCGATGTATGGCGTCGGTATGGTGGTGGGCGCGCTTTTCGCCACGCGCATCATGCGCCGCCTGCCGTTCGGCAGCGTGATCGGCTTGGGGCCGGTGACGGGGTTCGTTGCGTCAGCGGTCATCGCGCTGACCACGGTGTTCCCCACGCCATTGCTGGCGGGCCTCGGCTTCTTCCTGCTGGGCGTCGGCCCGATCCTCTGGGTGATCAGCACCACGACGCTGCGCCAGTCGGTCACGCCGCCGCGCCTGCTGGGGAGGGTCTCGGCGATCAACATCATGTCGTACGGCGCGCGGCCGCTCGGCGCGGGCGTCGGTGCGCTGGTGGGCGGCCTGTTCGGGGCGGAGGCCTGCCTCTACCTCGCCGTCGCGGGATTTGCCGTGCAGATGCTGGTCATCCTCATGTCACAAGCGGTCGGCTTGGTGCGCCAGCCTGAGATGGCTTGCGACTAAGCAAGCATTCCTCCTGCCTTGGGAATCCGGCTACAGTGGGTTCCCAAGGCAAGGGAGGAACGAAATGGCTGGACGTGTCGCATTGGTGACTGGTGGAACGCGCGGCATCGGCGCGGCCATCTCTCGCATGCTGAAGCTCCGGGGCTACAGCGTCGCCGCCAACTACGCCGGCAATGACGTGGCGGCCAAGGCCTTCAAGGAAGAGACCGGCATCCCGGTCTACAAGTTCGACGTCAGCGATTTCGACGCCGTGAAGACGGCGGTGGCCGAGATCGAAAAAGAGCTCGGCCCGATCGAGATCGTCGTCAACAACGCCGGCATCACCCGCGATTCCACCATGCGCCGGCTCGACCGCACCATGTGGCAGGCCGTGATCGACACCAACCTCGGCTCCTGCTTCAACGTCAGCAAGGCGGTGTGGGACGGCATGAATACGCGCGGCTTCGGCCGCATCGTCAATATCGGCTCGATCAACGGCCAGGGCGGCCAGTACGGCCAGGTGAACTACGCCGCCGCCAAATCGGGCATCCACGGCTTCACCAAGGCGCTGGCGCAGGAAGGCGCCTCCAAGGGCATCACGGTGAATGCCATCGCGCCCGGCTATACCGACACCGACATGGTCTCGGCCGTGCCGGCCAACGTCCTGGAGAAGATCGTCGCCAAGATTCCGGTCGGGCGGCTGGGCAAGGCCGACGAGATCGCGCGCGGCGTCTTGTTCCTGATCGCCGACGATGCCGGCTTCATCACCGGCTCGACCTTGTCGATCAATGGCGGTCAGCACATGTACTAGTCGCTGTCTGACAGCGACCAGTCGGCGTAACGCTTAGGAGGCAGCCATGCCCAAGCTTATCGAGTACCAGGACATGGCGCCCCGCGCCAAAGCCGTCGTCGAAGGCATTGCCCAAGCCCGCGGCATCGACCCTGCGGCGATCAACAATGTGTGGAAGGCGCTGGCGCGGCATCCCGCGGTGATGGAGCGCTTCGCCGCCGAGATGAAGGCGGCCTTCGCGCCCGGCAAGCTCGATCCGCTCACCAAGGAATTAGTTTATCTCGCGGTCAGCATCACCAATCAGTGCGACTATTGCATCGCCTCGCACAGTGCCATGGCGCGGGCCAAGGGCATGACCGAGGAGATGCACGAGGAGTTCATGTCCGTGGTGCTGGCGGCGCAGAAGGGCAACAAGATCACCACGGCCTACCGCGTGCCGGTCGACGCCGCCTTCGAGGAGAAATGACTTTGGCTGCCGAGAGCTCAACCGTTTGGGATGCCAATCTCTACCTGAAATTCGCCGATGCGCGCACGCGGCCGGCGCTTGACCTGATGGGCCGGCTCGATGCCGCCAGCGGTGCGCGGCCCGGCCACGCGATCTACGATCTCGGCTGCGGCGCCGGCAATATCTCGCGCATTCTTGCCGAGCGCTTCCCGCAAGCCCAGGTGATCGGCATCGATTCATCGGAGGAGATGCTGGCCAAGGCGCGCAGCCAGACAGCCGACGAACGCGTGACCTTCGCCAAGAGGCGACCTGACGCGGTTCACGCCCGACACGCCGCCGTCGATCCTCTACAGCAACGCCGCCTACCAATGGGTCTCGGGGCACATCGATCTGTTCCCCGGCCTGCTAAAGCTCCTGCCGTCGGGCGGGCAGCTTGCCATCCAGATGCCGCGCAACCACGAGGCGCCCTCGCATGCGCTGATGCATCAGGCTGCCGCCTCGGGACCCTGGAAGACGAAACTCGCGCAGGTGCGCACGATCCGTCCGGTCTACGAGCCCGCGCGCTACTACGACGTGCTGAAGCCGCTCAGCTCGGAGCTCGAGGTCTGGGAGACGATCTATCAGCAGGTCCTGACCGGCAAGGATCCGGTGGCGCAATACACGGCGAGCACGGGGCTTAGGCCCTACATGCAACTGCTCGACAAGGCGGAAGGGCAAGCCTTCTACGACACCTATGCCAAGCTGCTCGCCGAGGCCTATCCGACGCGCGCCGACGGCATCACGCTCTTTCCCTTCCGCCGCCTGTTCATCGTCGCCCGTCGCGCATGAAGCGGCTCGTCCTGCTGCTTGCTGTCGCGCTGTTCGGCGCCGGCACGGCGCAGGCGGCACCGCGCGAGATGGTGGCGGCGGCCCATCCGCTCGCCGTCGAGGCGGGATTGACGGCGCTGCGCAACGGCGGCTCGGCGATCGATGCCGCCGTGGCGGTGCAGATGGTGCTGGGCGTGGTCGAGCCGCAATCCTCGGGCCTGGGGGGCGGCGGGTTCCTGCTCTATTACGACGCCGCGAGCCAGGCGATCACCGTCTATGACGGGCGCGAGACCGCGCCGGCAGGTGCCACGCCGACCATGTTCCTGGGCGCCGACGGCAAGCCGCTGCCGTTTCGCGAGGCCATCGCCTCGGGCATTTCGGTCGGTGTCCCGGGCGCGGTGGCGCTGCTCGAACTGGCGCACAAGGAACACGGCAAGCGGCCGTGGCGCGAGCTGTTCGAGCCGGCCATCGCCTTGGCGCGCGACGGCTTCCCCGTATCGTCGCGACTCGCCTTCTGGCTTGGCGTCATCAAGTCGTTCGCCAACGAGCCCGGGGCGCGGGCCGTCTATTTCAATGCCGACGGCGCGCCGAAGAAGCAGGACGATCGCGTGGTCAATCCGGCGCTAGCCGACACCCTGCAGCTGATCGCCGACAACGGCGTCGAAGGCGCTTTATGATGGTCCATTGGCGCAGGAAATGGTGGCACGCGTGCATGGCCATGTGCGGCCGGGCACGCTGTCGCTGGCCGATCTCGCAGCCTACAAGCCGATCAAGCGCGAGGCGCTGTGCGGACCGTATCGCGTTTGGCTGGTCTGCGGCATGCCGCCGCCGTCGTCCGGCGGCGTCGCCATCCTGCAGATATTGGCGCTGCTCGAGCCGTTCGAGCTCTCCAAGGACCAGCCCAACGACCTGCGCTCGCTGCATCTCATCGCCGAGGCGAGCCGGCTCGCCTTCGCCGATCGCGCGCACTACCTCGCCGATCCGGCCTTTGTCCCGGTGCCGGTCGCTGGATTGCTGGCACCCAGTTACATCGCCGAACGCCGCAAGCTGATCTCGCTTGATCACAGCATGGGCAGCCAGGGACCGGTCGCGGCGGGCTATGTCGAGCACGGCACCAGCCACATGACGATCGTCGACCGCGAAGGCAATGCCGTTGCCTTCACCACCACCATCGAGTTGTCGTTCGGCGCGCAGATGATGGTGGGCGGCTTCATCCTGAACAACGAGCTGACGGATTTCTCGCCGGTGGCCGAACGGGGCGGCCAGCCGGTCGCCAACCGCGTCGAACCCGGCAAGCGGCCGCGCTCGTCGATGTCGCCCACCTTCGTGCTGGATCGCGACCGGCGGCTGGTCCTGGCGGTGGGCTCGGCGGGCGGCGAGCGCATCATCGGCGACACGCTGCATGCCCTGATCGCCATGCTCGACTGGAACCTGTCGGCCCAGGCCGCCCTCGACCTGCCGTGGGTGGGCAATATGAACGGCCCGACCGAGCTCGAGGACAAAGGGTCGTTGCCCGCCCAGGCAGACGCCTTGCGCGCGCTCGGCCATCAAGTACAAGTCCGCCGGCATGAAGGCGGCCTGACGGCCATTCGCCGGGAAGGCGATGGCTGGCAGGGCGGCGCCGATCCACGGCGCGATGGAGCCGCCAGAGGAGACTAGCTTGGCCGGGAAACTGCCCACTGTGTTGCTGCGAGCCGGCGAGGATCGCCGGGTCCGCGCCGGCCATCCCTGGGCCTTCTCCAACGAGATCCTGATGGATGCCGAGACCAAGGCGCTGCCGGCGGGCTCGCTCGCCATCCTGCGCGCGCCGGGCGGCGAGGCGCTGGGGCTCGCGACCTTCAATCCGCACTCGCTGATCGCAGCCCGCGTGTTGACGACCAACCCGGAGGCGACGGTCGATGCGCTGTTTCTTGGCCGGCGGCTCGCCCAGGCCGCCGCGCTGCGCGACCGGCTGATCGGCGTTCCCTATTACCGGCTGATCCATGCCGAGGCCGACGGCCTGCCGGGCGTGATCGTCGATCGCTTTGGCGATGCGTTGGTCGTGCAGGTGAACAGCGCCGGCATGGACCGGCTGACGCCGGTGCTGCTGGAGGCGCTCGAGGCGGAGCTTTCGCCCAAGACCATCGTGCTCAAGAACGATTCGCCGGTGCGCGAGCTCGAGGGCCTGAAACGCGAGGTGGTGGTCGCTAAAGGCAATGGCGGCCCCATCGAGTTGATCGAGAATGGCGCCAAGTTCGTCGCCGACCTGTCCGAGGGCCAGAAGACCGGCTGGTTCTACGACCAGCGCGACAATCGCCGCTTCATGGCGGGTCTCGCCAAGGATGCCAGCGTGCTCGATGTCTACAGCTACAGCGGCGGCTTCGGCGTGCTGGCGGCCAAGCAAGGCGCCAAGTCGGTGATTTGCATCGACCGTTCGGCCGCGGCCCTCGATGCGGCGAAACAGGCAGCCAAGCTGAACGGCGTCGACAAGGTCGTGTCGTTCGAAAAGAGCGAGGCCTTCGACGCGCTGGAGAAGCTCGCCGGCACATCGGCCAAGAAATTCGACGTCGTGATCTGCGATCCGCCGGCCTTCGTCAAAAGCCGCAAGGACCTCAAGACCGGCGCGCAGGGCTACCGCAAGCTGGTGCGGCTCGCGGCGCCGCTGGTGGCGCGCGGCGGGTTTCTGTTCGTCGCCTCCTGCTCGCATCTGGTCGATCCGCCGATGTTCGCCGACCAGGTGCGCCGCGGCTTGCGCGACGCCGAACGCAGCGGCCGCATCCTGCTGAGCTCGGGCGCCGCGCTCGATCATCCGGTACACCCCGGCCTGCCGGAGACGGCCTATCTCAAGGCGCAGACCCTTCAGCTCGATTGATCATGCTGAAGCCCGGTCCCCGCAACCTGATCACCGATGTCGACGGCCTGCTGGTCGGCAATGCCGAGGATCCGCGCCTGCGCTCGGGCGTCAGCGTGCTATTGGGCGAGAGACCCTTCGTCGCCTCGGTCGATGTGCGCGGCGGCGGGCCGGGCACGCGCGATACCGATCTCCTGCACCCGTCCTGCCGCGTCGACCAGATCGATGCGATCTGCCTGGCGGGCGGTTCGGCCTATGGCCTGTCGGCCGCCGACGGCGTGATGCGCTGGATGCGCGAACGTGGCCGCGGGCTGGCGGTGGGCAGCGCCGTCGTGCCGATCGTGCCGACCGCCATCCTGTTCGACTTGCTGAATGGCGGCGACAAGGAATGGGACTGGCCGCCCTATCGCGATCTCGCCTATCAGGCCACCGGCCGCGCGGCGCGCGAGTTCGCACTCGGCAATGCCGGCGCTGGCCTCGGCGCCAAGGCGGGCAACCTCAAGGGCGGGCTGGGCAGTGCGTCGGCCGTCGATCCGGCGAGCGGCCTGCAGGTCGGCGCCCTGGTGGCGGTGAATGCGCGCGGCTACACGACCATGGGCGACATGCCGCAATTCTGGGCCTGGGCGTTGGAGCAGGACGGCGAGTTCGGTGGCCTGCCGCCGCCCAAGCATGGGCTGGAGCTCGCCGTTTCGCACAACCGCTCGGATCTCACGCACGATCCCGCCGATACGGCGCGCAGCGATCCGCGCGCCAACACCACCATCGCCGTCGTGGCGACCAACGCCCGCCTCGACAAGGCATCGGCGCAGCGCATGGCCATGATGGCGCAGGATGGCCTGGCGCGGTCGATCCGGCCGGTGCACACGCCGCAGGACGGCGACACGGTCTTCGCCGTGGCCACCGGCACGCATGATCTCGGCATCGATCCGCTGGCCTTGGGCGAACTCGGCACGCTGGCTGCGGATTGTCTGGCGCGCGCCGTTGCCCGCGGCGTCTACAACGCCGCGACACTGGGCGCCGCGCGTGGCTGGCGGGACGCATTCGGCCGCTGATAGACTGCGGCCAACAACGGAGGGCACTCAGGTGAACAGCTCTTTCTCGCCGCCATTTCCTAGGCGCGGCCGGCGGCATTGCGACGGCGACGACTTTCGGCCCGGAGGTATGGGCGCAGGCCAAGGACAAGCTGGTGATCGGCATGTCGCTCGAGCCGCCCGTGCTCGACCCGACCAAGAACGCCGCCGCTGCCATCCGCGAGGTCACCAGCCCGGGCATCTTCGAGAGCCTGGGCCGCATCGACCGCACCGGCGCCATCGCGCCGGGCCTCGCCCAGAGCTGGTCGATCTCCGAAGACGGCAAGGAATATGTCTTCAAGCTGCGCTCGGGCGTGAAGTTCCACGACGGCGAGGCGCTCGATGCCTCGGTGGTGAAGTTCTCGATCGATCGGCTGTTCGCTCCCGACTCCACGGTGCCTGCCAAGTCGCTCTACACCGACATCGACAAGGTCGAGGCGGTCGATCCCGCGACGGTCAAGATCACGCTGAAGTCGCCCAATTCCTACCTGCTCTACAACCTGTCGCTCGGCGACGCCGGCATCATGGGCCCCAAGTCGGCGGCGACCAATGACAAGCACCCGATCGGCACCGGCCCCTTCATGTTCAAGGAGCGCAAGGAGGGCGATTCGATCACCCTGGTGAAGTTCCCCGGCTGGCGCGACGCCGCCTCGGTCAAGCTCAACACCATCATCTTCAAGGTGGTGAAGGATCCGTCAGCGCAGGTGAGCGCGCTCTTGGCGGGCGATGTCGATGCCTTCCCGGGCTTCCAGGCGCCCGAGCTGGTCGACCGCCTCAAGAAGGATTCCCGCTTCGCCGTGGTCGTAGGCACCACCGAGGGCGAAGTCATCTTGGCGACCAACAACGGCAAGAAGCCGTTCAACGACCTCAAGGTGCGCCAGGCGATGGCGCATGCCATCAATCGCGACGAGCTGATCGCGGCCGAATCGGGTTTCGGCACGCCGATCGGCAGCTTCTTCCCGCCGCACAACAAGGCCTATGTCGACCTGACCAAGACCTATCCGTTCGACATCGCCAAGGGAAAGGCGTTGCTCGCCGAGGCCGGCTATCCCAACGGCTTCGAGGCGAGCCTCAAGTTGCCGCCGGTCGGCTACGCCCAGCGCGCGGGCGAGGTGCTGGCGAGCCAGCTCGGCAAGATCGGCATCAAGATCGCGATCACCCAGCTGCAGTGGCCGCAGTGGCTCTCCGAGGTGTTCAAGGAGCGCAACTACGATCTCACCGTCGTGGCGCATACCGAGGCCAACGACCTCGACCGCTATGCCCGCGACGGCTACTACTGGAACTACGATTCGCCCGAGTTCAAGGCCAAGTGGCGCCAGGTCGTGGCGACCACCGACTTCGCCAAGCGCGACGAGCTCCTCAAGGATTGCCAGCGCATCATCGCGCGCGATGCCGTGAATGGTTACCTCTACCAGCTCGCCAAGATCGGCGTGTGGAAGAAGGAACTGGTCGGCATGTGGGAGAACGCGCCGACTCCGGCGGGCGACTACGCGGCGGTGTACTGGAAATAGACGTCTTGCCGTTGCCCACCCTTCGAGACGCAGCCCTGCGGGCCGCTCCTCAGGGTGAGGCGAGACTTGATCAACCAGAAGCACCTCACCCTGAGGAGGCGCGAAGCGCCGTCTCGAAGGGTGGGCTCCAGGCATGATCGACTTCCTGGCCCGCCGGCTCGCCGCCGCTCTCGTTACTCTCGTCCTGGCGACGATCGTCGTCTTTGCCGTCGTCGAAGTGCTGCCCGGCGACCCGGCGCTGGTCATGCTGGGCACCGATGCGCGGCCCGATACGCTGGCCCAGCTGCGCGCCCAGTACGGCTTCGACCAGCCCCTGCTGACGCGCTACTTCCACTGGATCGGCGGCCTGCTGAGCTTCGATCTCGGCACCAGTCATGCCTACGGAACGTCGGTCGCCAAGCTGATCGGCGATCGTCTTGCCGTGACCCTGCCGCTCGGCGCGCTCGCCTTGTGCTGGGCGGTGCTGGTCGCCATCCCGCTGGGCGTGTTCGCCGCCTGGAAGCACCGCACGCCGGGAGACTGGGGCGTCATGGGCTTCACCCAGATCGGCATCTCCATCCCCAACTTCTGGTTCGGGATCGTGCTGGTGCTGCTGTTTGCCGTGACCTGGCAGGTCTTTCCGGCCGGAGGCTTTCCTGGCTGGGGCCAGGACACGTTGAGATCAGTCCATGCGCTGATCCTGCCGGCGCTATCGTTGTCGTTGGGCGAGATCGCGATCCTGACGCGCGTCACCCGTTCGGCCATGCTCGATACGTTGCGCGAAGACTATATCCGGACCGCGCGCGCCAAAGGCGCGCCCGAGCGCACGGTGCTGTTCGGCCACGCGCTGCGCAACGCCCTGATCCCGGTGACGACGGTGGCCGGCCTGATCGCGGGCTTCCTGGTCGCGGGCGCGGTGATCATCGAAAGCGTGTTCCGCCTGCCCGGCGTCGGCCAGCTCGTCTACGACTCGATCAACAACCGCGACCTGATCGTGATCAAGAACGTGGTGATCCTGTTCACCATCCTGGTACTGATCGTCAATCTGCTGGTCGATCTCGCCTACGCCCTGCTCGACCCGCGGCCACGGGTTTCGGCATGACCGCCTTCCTTGCGCGCGCCCGCCATCATGTCGGCTTCCAGATCGGGGCCGCGCTGCTGCTCTTGTTCGTCGGCACGGCGCTGCTGTCGCTGGTCTGGACGCCCTATCCGGCCGAGGAGCTGCAGATGCGCGCCAAGCTCCTGCCGTCGTCGGCTGCGCATCTCCTGGGAACCGATCATCTCGGGCGCGACGTGCTCTCGCGCATCATGGTGGGCGCTCAGACTTCGATCACGGTCGGGCTAATAGCGGTTACCCTCGGCATGTCGGCCGGCGTGACGCTCGGCGCCTGGGCCGCCGCGCGCGGTGGCTGGGTCGACGAGATGCTGTCGCGCACCTCGGACCTGATCTTCGCCTTCCCGGCGGTGCTGACGGCCATCCTGATCACCTCGGTGCTGGGCGCCAGTGCCAAGAACGCCATCCTCGCCATCGCCATCTTCAACGTGCCGGTGTTTGCGCGCGTCACACGGGGTGCAGCGCTCGCCATGTGGAGCCGCGACTTCGTGCGCGCGGCCACGGCGATGGGGCAGGGACCGTTCGGCATCACCTGGCGGCACGTGATGCCCAACATCATGAGCGTGCTGATCGTGCAGGCGACCATCCAGTTCGCCGTGGCGATTCTCGCCGAGGCCGGTCTCTCCTATCTCGGCCTCGGCGCGCAGCCGCCGGTGCCGTCGTGGGGGCGTATGTTGCGCGATGCGCAGACCTATATCTTCCAGGCGCCCGAGCTCGCGCTCTGGCCGGGGCTGCGGGGCGATGGCGCTGGGCCTCAACATGTTGGGTCGCTGTGCGAGCTGCTCGAGGAATGCGGCTGATGCGGTTCGCGGTCGATCGTGCGCAGTTCGTCGCGACCTGGCGCTCGACCCGAAGAGCACTTTCCGGCTGATGCGGGTAGGCTAGCGCATCCAACTCGGCCGCTGCCAGCGTTGTGTCCATCACAATGCTGCCACGTTCGGGGGCCTAACAATCATGCAGCGGCGAACCGGATCCGTCTGGGTCGGCCGTTTGTTGCTCGCGATGGCGGCGGCTCTGCTCGTGGCGAGAAGTGCTGACGCTCGGACTGCCGACATCTCGCTCACCGTGGTCGGGGATGAGCGCATGACCGAGGAGCTAAAAGATCTGTCCAAGGACCTGGATAAGGATCAGCCCTTGTCCGGCGACAGCCTCGAGTTGCTGCAGGCGGCGCAGGCCAGGCGCGCGCGCATCGTGCAGGCGCTGCGCTCGCGCGGCTTTTATGACTCGCGCGTGACGGCCACGATCAACAACCAGCCGATCGAGGATGCCGCCGCGCTCGATGCCATCGAGGCGATGCCCGAGGACGCAGAAGGCCGATTTCGTCTTCAACGTGGCGACCGGTCCGGTCTACCGGGTCACCGATCTCGCGATCCAGGGCCCGGCCGAGCTGGTCAACTATCCGCCGCTCGATCGCAGCAAGCTCAGCCTCATTCCGGGCCAGCCCGCCGACTCCGCCAAGATCCTGGCGACCGAGGAGGAAATCCTCAACACCGTGCGCGGCAAGGGCTATGCCCTGGCGTCCGTCGCCAAGCGGGAAGTGTTGATCGACCACGCCACGCGCGAGGCGCATGTCACCTTCGTGATCCAGCCCGGGCCGGTGGCCTCGATGGGGCCGGTGCGTTTCTCCGGCACCGACAAGGTCGACACGGTCTATCTGCAGCGCCGCGTGCCGTTCAAGGAGGGCGAGCCCTACGAACCCGCCAAGGTCAATGCGCTGCGCGATCGCCTGACCTCGCTCGGCACCTTCAGCGTGGTGCGCGTCAAGCCGGCGACGGCGCTCGACGACAAGGGCCAGCTGCCGATCGACGTCGAGCTGCAGGATCGCCCGCCGCGCACCATCGGCTTTGGCCTCACCTACGAGACCGTCCTCGGCTTCGCGGTCAACGGCTACTGGCAGCACCGCAACCTGTTCGGCCAGGCCGAAAGCCTGCGTCTCTCGGCCGAGGTCAACCGCATCGGCTACGGCACGTTCCCGACCGACCTCGGCTACGCCTTCAAGGCGGACTTCAAGAAGCCCGACTGGTGGCTGAGCGGCCAGGACGGGCTGGCCTCGCTCGTGGCCTCACGCGACGTGTTTCCCGCCTACACGCGCAAGGGCATCAACCTGACCTTGGGGGTCGATCGCGTCATCAATCCGCACTGGCGGGTGAAGGTGGGCTTGAGCGGCGAGGTCTCGGAGATCACGCGATACGGCATCACCAACGACTACAAGTTGATCGGCATCCCGATGCAGGCGATCTGGAACGAGTCCGACAGCGACGTCGAACCGACCAAGGGTTACCGCTTCACGTTGAACGTCACGCCGTATGCCGATCTCTACAACAACAACGACTTGTTCGCGATTACCCGTCTCACCGGCACGGGCTATGTCAATGTCAGCGGCGACGGCCGCAGCGTGCTCGCCGGCCGCGCCTCATTCGGCACCATCCCCGGCGGCATCAACGCCAACATCCCGTTCGACAAGCTGTTCTATGCCGGCGGCGGTGGCTCGGTGCGCGGCTTCACCTACCAGGCCGCGGGCCCGCGCGACGCCTTCAACAACCCGCTGGGCGGCGCCAGCGTCGTCGAAAGCAGCGTCGAGTTCCGCCAGCGCATCGGCAAGCAGTTCGGCGTCGTGGCTTTCGTCGATGCCGGCGCCGCCTATCTCGACAACTGGCCCAACTTCTCGCAATTCGCGCCGCGCGTAGGTACCGGCGTGGGCGTGCGCTACTACACTGACTTCGGTCCGGCGCGGCTCGATTTCGGCATTCCGCTGAACAAGCAGCAGGGCGACGCGCCATTCGGCATCTATGTCAGCATCGGGCAGGCCTTCTGATGCGCCGGCGCCGCCTCCTCGCCTGGACGGGCGTCGGGCTTTTGGCGGCGCTGGCGCTGCTGTTCGGGGGCCTGCAGACCGGGCTGGGCCAGCGCGCCTTGGCGTCGATCGTCTCGAGCGACGGTCTCGAGATTTCCGGGCTGAGCGGCTTTTTCCCGACCGACCTCAGCGTGGCCCAGGTGAAGGTGTCGGATCGCAACGGCGCCTGGCTCACGGTCGATGACGCGCGCCTTCGCTGGTCGTTCGCCTCGCTGCTGAGCGGGCGGGTAAGGATCGACGAGATGGCGGCGCAGCGCATCGACGTCGCTGCGGGCGCCCGTGCCATCGGAGACGAAAACGACGTCGTCCAGCGGCGTCAATCTGCCGATGGGCATCGATCTCGGCGCCTTGTCGGTCGACGATCTGCATGTCGGCGCGGCGCTCGGCGGCGTCGATTCGCACTGGAAGCTCGCGGGCTCGGCGCTGCTGGCCGCCGATCGCACGCAAAGCCATCTGAAGCTCGAGATGACTCGCAGCGATGGCCCGGCGGCGCATCTCAGCGCCGACATCGGTTTCGCCCTCGACCGCTTCAATGTCGACGGCCAGGTGCTGGCCGAGGAATCGACCAAGGGCGGGGTGATCGCGACCCTGATCGACCGACCCGATCTCGACAAGGTGTCGCTGAAGCTCGCGATCAAAGGCGATCGCAGCCAGGGCTCGGGAGAGTTCACGGCAGCGGCGGGCGATGCGGTCACTTCCACTGGCGACACGCGCTGGCATCGCGACGGCGGCGCGACCGGAATTTCGCTCAATCTCAGCCTTGTCGGACCGGGCTTGCCCGATGGTCCGGTCGGTCGCCTGCTGCGCGCGCCCGCGACGCTTGCCGGGGAGGCGACGCTCGACGACGCGGGCCTGCTGATCGTGCGCCAGGCCTCGCTCAGCGTCGGTCCAGCCGCGCTCGAAGCGACAGCCCGCTACGACACGTCGGCCGACAAGCTGGCGGCGACCGTCGACCTGCGCGCAGGCGAGGCGGGCCCGCTCGCCGATCTTTTCGGCGGCGTGACCTGGCGCGATGCGCATCTCGACGCCAAGGCCGACCTGTCGGGTCTGGCCGGCAAGCCGCAAGGTTCCGCCACGCTCACGGCGTCGGCGGATGACGTGGTGATCGCGAGCCTCGTCAGCGGCGCGCCGCCGCCGGGCCATGTCGACGTCAACGCCAAGCTTGGCCTGCAGCCCGATGGCCGGCTGATCATCGAGACCTTCGACGCGAAGACGGACGTGCTGACGGCGAAGCTCACCGGCGGCTACAGGCCATCGTCGCGGGACGGTACGGGCAAGCTCGTCCTCGATCTTCCCGATCTCGCGCGCTTCTCGAGCGTCGCCGGCCTTGTGCTGAACGGCCGCGGCCATCTCGAGCTCTCGGCCGGCGCGCACAACGACAACCTTCGTGCCGACTGGCAGGGCACGCTCGATGATCTCAGCCTGCCCGGCATGCCCGAAGGTCTGGCGCGGCAGGCGCTGCGGCTGAGCGGTGGCGCGGAACTGCAGCGCGATCAGTCCTGGCGCCTCGACACGGTGCGCATGGCAAGCGACGGCTTTACCGTCGAAGTGTCCGGCCGCGGCAGGCAACGTACCGGCGAGATCGACCTGTCGCTGGCGCTGCCCAAGCTCGGCGTCCTGCAAGGCGATGTCGGCGGGTCGGCGACGGCCAAGGGCAAGCTGGTGCTGAAGCCCGCCGGCGGCGACCTGCACGTCACTGCCGATCTCGCCGGCCTGAGCCGCGGCGGTATCGCCTCGCGCAAGCTGGCACTCGTGCTCGACACCGCGCTCGAAGGCGATGCGGTCAGCGGCAGCCTCAAGGCCAATGGCGATCTCGCCAACCAACCCGTCACGCTCGACGGCCGTTTCGCCCGCAAAGCCGACGGCAGCCTGATCGTGCCGTCGCTCAGCGGCGGCTGGGCGAGTGCGGCGATCGACATCAAGGACCTCGCTGTCACGCCGACCGGCGCGACCGGCAGCGGGCATCTGCGGATGGCTCGTCTAGAAGATCTGGCGCCGCTGCTCGGCGCCGACCTGGCCGGCGGGATAGATGCGCAGATCGCGACCGAGCCGGAGGCGGCCGGCAAGATCAAGCTGGTCTTGCGCGGCGACGGCTTGCGCAGCGGCGGCGCCGGTGCGGCTGATCTCCAGATCGACGCCACCGTCACCGACCCGCTGGGCGCGGCGGCGGTCGATGCCACGATCAAGGCCGGGCGTCTGAGCGGCGTCGCGGAGATCAGTCAGGTCAATGCGACGGTGAAGGGCGATCGCACGGCCATCGATCTCATCGCTGCAGGCGATCGGCGCGCGCACCAGCGCGAGCCTTGCCGCCAAGGTCGAGCCGACGGAGGACGAGATCCGGATCGGCCTGCAGCGCTTCGAGGGACGCTACCAGGGAGTGCCTTTGGCGCTTGCGGCGCCCGCTCATATGAAGGTCGCTGGTGCGCATATCGCCATCGAGCCGGCGTCGTTCCGGCTGGGTGCCGGGCGACTGGGCGTCAGCGGCACGATTGACCAGGCGGCGAGCAACCTCACGCTCGATGTCGCGGCCCTGCCTCTCTCCCTGATCGAGGCCTTCGCGCCGGGCACTGGCATCGACGGGACGCTGCAGGCCAAGCTGCACGTCACCGGCCCGCTCGCCGCGCCGCGCATCGAGGCGACCTATGCCGCCAACGGTTTGCGGATCAAGCGTCCTGAGACGGCCCTCCTGCCGGCGCTCGCCCTGCAGGGCTCGGCGTCGGTGGTCGGGCAGCAGGCGACGTTCGATGCCAAGCTGACGGCGGGCGGGGCGACCAATCTCGGCGTCAAGGGCAAGGCCACGATCCCGCGAGGCGCGGCGCCGCTCGCGGCCACCGTGGCGCTGAACGGCGCCATCGATATCGCGCCGTTCTCGCCGGCCCTGGGCAACAGCCTGCGCGGTGTCACGGGCACGCTGCGTACTGACGTGACGCTCACCGTCAACAGGACCGTCACCGGCACCGGCACGATGACGCTGAGCGGGGCGGCGCTTTCCCTGCCCGACAGCGGCCTGCGGCTGAGCGGCGGCCAGGCGAGCCTGGCGCTGCAGGGCGACACGCTGCAGCTGCAGAAGCTCAGCTTCCAGACGGCGCGCAATGGCGAGGTGTCGGCGACCGGCACGGTGCGGCTCGATCCGGCGCAGGGCTTCCCGGTCGATCTCGCCGTCACCACGCGCAAGGCGTTGCTGGCCAACCGGCCCGACCTGCTGGCGAGCGCCTCGAGCGACGTCAAGGTGACCGGCTCGTCGCTCAAGGGCTTCGATGTTTCCGGCACCGCCGACGATCGACCGGGCGGAGATCGCGATCGGCGTCGGCCAGGCCGCGAATTATCCCACGCTGGCGGTGCGCGAGATCAACGGCACCGGTGGCCCGCGCGATCCCACCGCGCCGCCGGCCAAGCCGCCCCCCGCCGCGCAAGCCGGCCGGCGCCACGCCGGTGCGCCTTGCGCTCAAGGTCGAGGCGCCGCAGGCGGTGTTCGTGCGCGGCCGCGGCCTCGATGCCGAGGTCGGCGGCCAGTTCACGGTGAGCGGCGATCCCGCCAAGCCCTCGGTGCTGGGCAGCCTTTCACTCCGGCGTGGAACCTTCAATCTCGCCGGCCACCGCCTCGATTTCACCCGCGGCAACGTTTCGCTGGTGACCGCCACCACCATCGATCCACTGCTCGATTTCGTCGCCACCACGACGGTCAACTCGACGATCATCGAGGTCGATATCACCGGCACCTCGCGCGCGCCCAAGATCGAGCTCACCTCGACGCCGCAGCTGCCGCAGGACGAGGCGATGGCGCTGCTGCTGTTCGGCAAGCCCTCGTCGGGCTTGAGCCCCTTCGAGCTCCTGAGTGCGGCGCAGGCGCTGGCCGAGCTGACCGGCAAGACGCCGCCGGGTGGCGGTTTCGTCGGCAAGCTGCGCGGCGGGCTGGGGCTCGATCAGCTCTCGGTCAATTCCTCGTCGAGCGGCGCGGCAAACGCCAGGAGCGGCAGCACGACCACGGTCGAGGGCGGCCGCTATGTGTCGCCGGGCGTCTATGTCGGCGCCAAGCAGGGCGCCAGCGGCGATTCCAGCCGCGGCGTGGTCGAGGTCGAGGTGCTGAAGCACACCAAGCTCACCGGCGACATCGGCGCGGACTCCACCGGCAAGGTCGGCGCCAAGATGGAATGGGACTATTAGCGGAGCTTCGAACTTCTAATGACCAAGTTAGGCAGTGCGGGCGCCGGCGGGTTATGTTGCTCATAATTCGAGTTGGCCAACGCGCCGTGGTTACGAAAAGTCACCGTTATTTTTCGCGTTATTTTAACGGTCACCTCGGCGAAACTACCCTAACCGAACTCGGCGTCCTTCTTGGGGATCAGGTCATAGGGCAGGGCGAAGCCCGGCATCGCCATCAGCCGGTCGCGCCACGCCGCGGCATGCGGGCGGCTGTCGAGCGACATGCCGCCTTCGGCCATGAACACCATGCGGCCCCAGCAGCCGATGTCGGCGATGGTGCAACTGTCGCCCACCAACCACTTGCGTCCGGCGAGGTGCTTGTCGATGAAGTCGAGCGCGGCCTCGGCGCCCGGACGGAAGTAGTCGACGATCTGCTTGTCGACATCGGGGCGGAAGCGGGCGAAGTGGCGGACGCGGGCGACGTTGGAGATGGCGTCGTTCTCCCACGAGAGCCACTCGCGGGCGTGAATGCGGTCCTGCTCGCTGGCGCCTTCGAATTTCCCGGTGGTGCGCGCGAGGTAGTCGAGGATCACGTTGGACATCACCAAGGTGAGGCCGCGATGCTGCAGCACCGGCACCTGGCCGTAGCGGTTGATGGCAAGATGCGCCGGCTGCTTCTGCACGCCGATCTTGAGATTGACCGTGCGGAAGGAGAACGGCAGCCCGCCGAGCGCCAGGAACAGCATCGGCTTGTAGCTCGAGCTCGAGGTGAAGCTGCCATGCAGCACCAGGCGATTTTCATCCGTCATGTCGTGACTCCCGGGGTTCCATCTTGCCCGGCGGCCCGGTCCCTGCCTATCTAGGCGCATCGCCAGGAGGAACCACGATGAGCTCTACGGTCCAGCGTCGCGCCATGCTTCTCGCCGCCGGGGTGGCGGCCATCGCCGGCAATGCCGCCGCCGATACCGTGAGCGATTTCCAGAAGATCATGGACAAGTACGCCGCGGCCCTCGGCTCGGGCGACGTCGAGGCACTGATCGGGCTCTACAGCCCCAAGGGCGTGTTCATGCGCGAGGAGATGAAGGCCGTGGTCGGCCTGGACGCGCTGCGCGCGGCCTACAAGGAAATCTTCGCCACCCTGAAGGTCGATCTGCAGTTCACCATCCGCGAGGCCGAGGAGTCGGGCGACATGGCCTGGCTGCGCTCGGTCTCCAAGGGCACGGTCAAGATTCTCAAGACCGGCGTCGAGGCCAAGCAGGGCTACAACCAACTCGTGGTGTTCCGCAAAGAGGGCGGCGCCTGGAAGATCCGCGCCTATCTCTACGGCTCCAACCGGCCCGAGCCCGGCCAGACGCCGACCTGAGCGCCATGTCGGACGAGCGTTACACCGTCATCCTGGGCGATCGCCGCTACGCGGTGCATCGCAAGTGGGCCAAGCTGCCGGCCGGCGAGAGCTTCGGCTTCCTGTCGGACCTCGCCGTCGACGGCGAGGGCCGTGTGCATGTGGCGCAACGCGGCACCGACCGGCCGGTGCTGGTGTTCGACCGCGACGGCAAGCTTTTAGGCACGTGGGGCGAAGGTCAGTTGGCCGAGCCGCATTACATCACCGCCGGCAACGACGGCGCCATGCTGGTGGCGGACCGCGACGCCCATCAGGTGCTGCGCTTCGACAGGGCGGGCAAGCTCGTGCAGGCGCTGGGCAAGCGGCATTGGCCCTCGCTCGACGCGCCGTTCAACCACCCGACGGCGGCGGCTGAGGCGAGCCGACGGCGAGATCTACGTCGCTGACGGCTACGGCAATTCCAGCGTCCATCGTTTCGCCGCCGACGGTTCGCTGATCCGCACCTGGGGCGGGCAGGGCAGCGGACCCGGCGCCTTCACCACGCCGCATGCCATTGCCGTCGACCGCCGCGGCCGCGTGCTGGTGGGCGATCGCGAGAACAACCGCGTGCAGCTCTTCGACCGCGCGGGCAAATATCTCGCCGAATGGGGCGACTTCTATCACCCCATGCAGATCTGGATCGACGATCGCGACCTGGTGTTCGTCACCGACCAGATCCCGCGCATCAGCCTGCTGACGCTCGACGGCAAGCTGGTCGGCCGCTGCCGCGGCGCCATCAACGGCGCCCACGGCCTGGCCGGCGATGCCGAGGGCAACCTCTATCTCTCGGAGTTGCCGCCGCAGGAGATCACCAAGCTCGAGCGGCTCGCCTAGCTAGTTGGTGCCTTGTGGGCTGTCGTCGAGCGTCTTGAAGGCCTCCTCGAGCTGCAGCGAGATCGGCACGCCCAGCCGCTCGCCGGTCGGCAGGCGCGCCATGAACCACTTGTTGTAGAGCGGTACGAGATCGTGGTTGGTGGCGAGCTTGCGGAAGGTGCGCTCGACCACGGCCGAGAGCTGCGGCTCGCCCTTGCGGAACATGATGCCGTAGGGGTCGTAGCTGAGGTAATCGCCCACCACCTTGAACTTGTCCTGCGCCTTGTGCCGCGCGATCAGGCCATAGAGCAGGATGTCGTCGGTGGCGAAGGCCTGCGCCTTGCCCTCGGCCAGCATCTGGTAGGACTGCTCGTGGTCGTCGGCCGCCACGATGGTGAGGCCGAGCGAGAGCTTCTTGTCGGCCGCCGCGATCGCCTGCTCGTTGGTCGTGCCCTTGGTCACCACGATCGTCTTGCCCTTGAGATCGGTGATGCCCGTGACGGGCGCAGCTTTGGGCACCATGAGCTTGGTGCCGGCCACGAACATCAGCGGCGAGAAGGCCACGCGTCTGGCGCGTTCGGCGTTGGCGGTGGTCGATCCGCATTCGAGGTCGATCTTGTTGTCGAGCACCGCGGGGATGCGGGTCTCCGACGTCACCTTCACGTAGTCGATCCTGAGGTTGGCATCGTCGACCTCGCTGCCGATCTCCTCGACGATCGCCTCGCACAGCTCGAGGCTGTAGCCGATCGGCCGGTTGGCCTGGTCGAGGAAGGAGAAGGGCGGCGAGGCCTCGCGGTAGCCCAGCCGCACCGTGTGCGTGCGCTTGATGTTGGCCAGCGTGGGACTGAGCCCCGCCTCCTGCGCGAGCGCAGGCAGAGGCAGCAGCGCCGCGGCGAGCAGCAGGCCCGCGGCCTTGAGGAGACCGCGCATCAGGCGCGCACCGGATCGCCCGGCACCTGATCGGGCGGCACGGCGTCGTCCGAGCCCATCTCGTGCTCGGGCGCGAGCTCGCCCTCCCACTTGGCGACCACCGACGTGGCCAGCGAATTGCCGATCACGTTGGTGGCGCTGCGGCCCATGTCGAGGAAGGTGTCGATGCCCATGATCATCAGCAGCCCCGCCTCGGGGATGTTGAACTGGCTCAAGGTGGCGGCGATCACCACCAGCGAGGCGCGCGGCACGCCGGCCACGCCCTTCGACGTGATCATCAAGGTCGCCAGCATGGCGAACTGCGTGCCGAGCGTCATTTCGATGTGATAGGTCTGGGCGATGAAGATGCTGGCGAAGGTGCAGTACATCATCGTGCCGTCGAGGTTGAAGGAGTAGCCGAGCGGCAACACGAAGCTCGAGATGCGGCTGGAAGCGCCGAAGCGGTTCAGCCCCTCCAGCGTCTTGGGATAGGCCGCCTCCGAGCTCGCGGTCGAGAAGGCGATCATCAGCGGCTCGCGGATCAGGCGCAGCAGGCGCATGTAGCGCGGCCCGATGACGATGAAGCCGACCGCGACCAGGATGCCCCACAGGATCAGGAGCGACAGGTAGAAGCCGCCCATGAAGACGATCAGCTTCCACAAGCACGCCGAGCCCGTTCTTGGAGACGGTGGCCATGATGGCGGCCCACACCGCGAGCGGCGCGAACAGCATCACGTAGCCCGTCACCTTGAGCATGATGTGGGCGAGATCCTCGATCAGCGCCAGCATCGCCTTGGAGCGCTCGGGCATGGCGCCCAGCGCCACCGCGAAGAACACCGCGAAGACCACGATCTGCAGGATCTCGTTCTGCGCCATGGCGTCGGCGATCGAGGTCGGGATCAGGTGGGTGAGGAACTTCTCGATCGAGAAGGCCGATACCGGCAGGCCGGTCGACTGGCCCTTGTCGGGCAGGGTGCCGGGGAAGTTGGCGCCGGGCTGCAGCAGGTTGACCATGACCAGGCCGAGCAGCAGCGAGATGAACGAGGCCGAGACGAACCAGCCCATGGTCTTGGCGAAGATGCGGCCGAGCCGGGAGCCGCTGCCCATATGGGCGATGCCGCCGACCAGGGTGGCAAAGACCAGCGGCGCGATCAGCATCTTGATCAGGCGCAGGAACAGCAGCGCGACCAGGTTGACGCTATAGGCGATGTCGGCGCGGTCTCCGGGCAAATAGTCGTAGACCACGGCGCCCATGACGATGCCGAGGGCCATGGCGATCAGGATGTATCGGGTGAACCGGTTTGACATGCGACGACGCTCCCCACGCTGTGCCGAATGACAAAAGTATGACGGCAAGCGCGGTGGATCGTTAAGACTTTCGACCGCACAGCGAATGAAGCAATCAGCGGGCGATCAGCAGCACCGGCGTCCGCAGTACGCGCAGGAGGGCGGAGGTGCGCGGGCCCGAGGAACTTCGTCTCGCCCTGGCGCAGCGACGTGCCGAGCAGCACGAGGTCGAAGCGGCCGCCGCGCGCGGCCCGGCGGATCTCGGTCTCGGGCCGGACGTTCGCCGCAGTGATGCCCTTCACCGGCACGCCGCTGCGCTTGCCGGCACGATGCACGTCGACCAGCACCGACATGCCGAAGCGCCGGGAGCGGCCGCGCAGCAGCGCCGTGTCGGCCGTCGGATCGAATACATGCAGTGCCGTCAGCGTGCCCTTGGTCGCGCCGGCCAGAGTCACCGCGATCTCGGCGGCGAGCCTGGCATCCTGCGTGCCGCCCGTCGGCAGCAGGATGTCGAGCGGCACGTCGGCCGGTCCGGCGGCGCCGGCGCCGTTGAGGGCGATCGCCACCGGCCCGTCGAAATCGTTGACCAGCTCCTGCAGGCGGTCCGCGAAGCGATGGTCCGCCTCGGCGAGCGGCCGGTCGAGGCCCACGAACACGATATCGTAGCCGCGCGCGATCTCCTTCTTGAGCGCGTCTTCGTTGCCGGCCGCGCGCGCCAGCACGAGTTGCTCGCCCGCCGGCGCTGTCTCGGCGCCCGCCCGTGCCGCCTCCTCGACGTGCTCGCGGCTCCCGGCCTGCTCGGGATCGCGCCCGCCGTTCGGCTTGTGCTCGAGCACGGTGGCCAGAACCTTCTGCCTGGCGGCGAACAGGCCGGCCAGCCGCGCCGCCAGGAGGCCGTTGGGGCTGTCGTCGACATAGACCAGCGCCCGCTCCATCTTGGGCAGGTTCTCGAGCTCCTCGGCTTCCTCCTTGTCGAGGCGCTTGGCCTCCTCGTCGTTGAGAGGCACGCGCGCCATCATCCAGCGCAGCGTGGGGGGCATGGCCATGGTGGTGATCACGGCCATGGCCACGATCATCGTGTAGAGCTGGTTGCTGAGCGCGCCCATGCCGAGGCCGATCGTGGCGATCACGACCTCGGTCGAGCCGCGGGCGTTGAGGCCGGTCGCCATGGCGAGCGATTCCCGGGTGGTGAGGCCGCCCAGGCGTCCGCCGACCAGCGCGCCGCCGAACTTGCCGAAGCTTGCCACCACGATCACCGCGCCGGTGAAAACCAGCAGCGTGGGATCCATCAGGGTGCGCAGGTCCATGCCGAGGCCGGCCACGGCGAAGAACACCGGGCTGAAGAAGGCCAGGATGAAACCGCGCAGCTCATCCTCGATATGCTCGGTGAGGATCGGCGACTGGCCGATCAGGATGCCGGCTACGAAGGCGCCGAGCGCGGTGTGAACGCCGATCAGCTCGGTGGTGAGCGCCATGCTGAGCATGACCACCAGGATGGCGGTGATCACCGGTACCTCGATCGTCATGTGGTCGTTGACCCAGACGATCAGCCACGCCACCAGTCGCCGCCCGATCGTCAGACTGAAAACCAGGAAGAGGGCGGTTAGGGCCACGCTCGCGCCGACGGTCGGCAGATCCACCGTGCCCTTGACTGCAATGCCCGCGATCACGGCGATGATGATCCAGGCGATCGTGTCGTCGAGGATGGCGGTGGCCAGGATCAGCTGGCCGATGTCGCGGCGGATGACGCCGATCTCCATCAGGGTCATGGAGAGGATCTTCACCGACGAGACCGACATCGCGGTGCCCAGGAACAGCGCGGTGACCAGCGGGTTCTCATGCGCCGGAATGACGTCGGTCGGCAACGCATAGGCCAGCGCCACGCCGCCGATGAAGGGCACCGCGATGCCCGACAGCGAGGTCGAGACCACGGCGCGCTTGCGGCTGCGCACCAGCGCCAGGTTCGTTTCCATGCCCGTCAGCAGCAACAGCAGCAGGATGCCGATCTGCGAGATGGCATCGATCATGCTCTTGAGCGTCTTGCTGTCGGGAAAGACGACGTGATGCAGCTCGGGAAACAGCACGCCGAACACCGAGGGGCCGAGCAGCACGCCCGCCAGCAGCTGGCCGAACAGGGCGGGCTGGCCGGCGCGGTTCATCAGCTCGCCCAGCAGGCGGCCGACCAGCAGCAGCAGGATCAGCTCGGCCGCGAAGATCGCCAGCGTATGGTCGGCTGCCACCCGGTACCCCTCTCGAACATCCTAATGATGGGGATTGGCCCCGGATGCCGCCAGACCGTCAATGCATGCCCGGTGCCATGGACGCGCTGGCGCGATTCGTGCTCCCATTGATCGCAAGGAGTAACGGTGAAGGGTTCCGGAGGATGCAGGCGATGGACAAGGAATTGATGGAGGCGCTGGCGCGCCGCGCCGGCCTCGACAAGGCATTGAAGGATTTTCCCGACGATGTCGCGGCGGCCGCCAAGCAGGCGGCGAGCGTCGCGGATAAGATCAAGGCGCCGGCCGATCCGCGCGCCGAACCGTGGCCGCCGATGCGCCCGGGAGTCGGACTATGAACGTCGATGCCACCGGTGCCACGACCAGCTTGCATTGGCTGTCGGTCGCCCAGGCGGCGCGCGCCATCGCCCACCGCGAGCTCTCGCCGGTCGAGCTGACGCAAGCGCTGCTCGATCGCATCGCGCGGCTCGATCCCAAGCTGAACGCCTTCATCCAAGTCGATGGCGATGCCGCCCTTCAGGCCGCGCTTGCGGCCGAGACCGAGATCGCCGCCGGCCGCTCGCGCGGGCCCTTGCACGGCGTGCCGGTCGGCATCAAGGACATCATCGACGTTGCGGGCCTGCCCACGACCGGCCATTCGAAGGTTCTTGCCGACAGCCCGCCCGCGACGGCGGACGCGGTGTGCGTCAGCAAGCTGCGCCAGGCCGGGGCCATCGTGCTGGGCAAGCTCTCGACGCACGAATTCGCCATCGGCGGGCCGAGCCACGATCTGCCCTGGCCGCCGGCGCGCAATCCTTGGAATCCAGATCATCATCCCGGCGGTTCGTCGTCGGGCTCGGGCTCCGGCGTCGCCGCCGGGCTCTTCCCGATGGCGCTGGGCAGCGACACCGGCGGCAGCGTGCGCAATCCGGCAAGCTGCTGCGGCATCGTCGGGCTGAAGCCGACCTACGGGCTGGTGTCGCGGCGCGGCGTGTTCCCGCTCTCCTTCACGCTCGACCATATCGGGCCGATGACGCGCACCGTCGAGGACAATGCGCTGATGCTCGAGGCCATCGCCGGCCACGATCCGGGCGATCCCGGCAGCACCGCGGCGCCGCAGGGTCACTACGCCTCGGCGCTCGATCGCGGCGCGCGCGGCTTGCGCATCGGCTTCGTGCGCCATTTCCACGAGGTCGACATGCCGGCCGAGCCCGAGGTGACGGCGTCGCTCGAGCATGTCATGCGCACCCTGCAGATGGCGGGCGCCGACGTGCGCGACATCCGCCTGCCGTCGCTGGCCGAGTTCGCCGCCGTCAACCGCGTGATCCTGCAGAGCGAGGCCTTCTCGATCCACGCCGCGTGGCTCCGGTCGCGGCCCGGCGACTACGGCAAGCTGGCGCGCCGCCGCCTGATGTCCGGCGCCTTCTTCTCCGCCGACGCCTATGTGATGGCCAACAAGCGCCGGCTGGAGATGATCGCCGCCGTCAATGCCGCGTTGGCCGAGGTCGACGTGCTGCTCTGCGCCAGCTCGATGGACCCGGCCTGCCGCATCGACAGCCCGGCCGAGATCGAGCGCACCTATCCGCGCCAGGCGCGCACGCCGTTCAACAACACCGGCCATCCCGCGCTCGCCATGATGTCGGGCCTGTCGTCGTCCGGCCTGCCCTTGTCGGTGCAGTTCGTCGGCCGCTACTTCGACGAGGCGATGCTGTTCCGCGTCGCCCGCGCCTGGGAGCAGGCCTCGGGCATGGATCGGAAGCGTCCGCCGATCGCTTAGGCTCTCTCTCATGTTCCTCTCCCCCGCTAGGGGGAGAGGTTAGGAGAGGGGGTTACAGAGGACCTTCGACTCCCCCTCTCCCCGCCTCTCCCCCTAGCGGGGGAGAGGAGAAATGAGGTCAGAATCCATGAAAGACCACCCGCCCGCCTATCAGGCGACGACGCCCGCGCTCACCGTCGACAAGGCCTTTTACCGGCGCATCGCCGAGGGCACTGGCCGCCGCCTGGTCGAGTCCTTCACCATCCCGATCCGCAGCGGCCGCGCCTGGAAGGTGCCGGCTGGCCACGTGTTCCGCATCGTCACCGTCGAGGGCCCGCAGGTCGGCGATCTCAATATCTGGAACGCCCACAATCCGCGCGAGCGACTGTGGGCCTCGCGCACGCGCCAGCTCCAGGCGGCGCATGTCACCACCTTCGATCGCCTGTGGTCGACCTTGCCCTATCTCCGGCCGATCGCGACCATCACCTCGGACAGCCTGAAGGACTACGGCATCGACGAGTTCGGCGGACGCATCCACGACCTCTTGGGCACACGCTGCGATCCGTACGTGAACCGCATGCTGACCGGCGAGGATTTCGACTTCCACTGCCATTCCAACCTGGTGCGCGCGGTGGCGCCCCATGGCCTGACCGAGCTCGACGTGCACGACGTGCTGAACGTCTTCCAGTGCACCGGCCTCAATCGCGCCGACAAGTACTTCATGCGGGCCAGCCCGGCGAAGAAGGACGACCACATCGAGTTCTTCGCCGAGATCGATCTTCTCTGCGCGCTCTCCACCTGCCCCGGTGGCGATCTCTCGGTGCCGCTGTGGGGCCCCGACGCGCGCGATCCAATCGAGGTCTGTCGCCCGCTCGGCGTCGAGGTCTGGAAGATCGACAAGGCGGTGCTCGCGGACTGGAAGCCGCCGCAGTCACCGCCCTACAAGGGCGCGCACGGGATGAAGCTCACGATTCCCGTGTGGGAAAACCAGTAGGCAAAGCGCGCAGACGCCGGCACGGCGCCGGGAGTAGGATTACGTGTGGAGGCAACTGCCGGAGGCGCGGAGATGATTGGACGGATCGGGCTGGGCGCCGCAGTGCTGGCGCTGATCGGATGGGCGGCGGCCGCCGCGCCCATTCCGGGAACGGATCAGCAGGTCGGGAGCTGGATTGTCCAGGCGGACGACGACGGCAGCGGCAAGTTCGCGTACTGCGACGCGACCCGTGACGGAGGCGGCGCCTTGGTGCATATCGGCCAGTCCGCGTCCGGCAGCTGGCAGATCGGCTTCACCAACGCCGGCTGGCAGTTCGCCGTCGGCCAGGATGTCACCGTCACGCTGTTCATCGATCGCGTGCCTTATCCGCTCGTACTCCGCACCTTGAGCCCGACGACGTTCTCGACGCCGCTGCCGGACACCACGCTGGTCGACGCCTTGCGCCAGGGAGTTCATGCTCACCCTGCAGCTCGGCGCGGTGTACACGACCTTCTCCCTCGACGGCAGCACGGCCGCGATCAACGCGGCCGCCTTGTGCCAGCAGCAGCGCTCCGTCGCGAGCGCCGCGCCGCCACCCGCAGCGCCGCCCGCATCGCCGCAAGCCGCGGTGCCTCCGCCGGCGCTGCCTCCCGCCCCCGCGGCAGCGCCCGCACCGGGCGGGATGCCGCCCGAGGTCGCGCAGGAAGTCTCCAACCTGCAGAGCAATTGCCAGGTGATGAACAAGACCCCGCCGCCAATCGGCGACTACGTCACCCGGATCGGGCTGACGGGCGACGGCACCGACGACTGGCTGATCAATACCGGCGGTATCTCCTGCGCGGGATTGACCGGTGGCGGCGGTGGCGGCTCCATGATGGAGATTTTCATTGGGCTGCCGAACGGCCATGCCCGCAAGGTCTACGCGCGCTACGCCCTCGGGGTGGAGATCCGCGGCAGCACGGTCTGGCTGGGGAGCAGCGGCGACCAATGCGGCGGCTCCGCCACCGTCCCGCCCGCGACGACGAAGACATGCCAGGTTCCGCTGATCTGGAACAAGGCCGCCCAGCGCTTCGACGAGGGATCGCCGACTAACGTGCGGTAATCCGTTGAATTAGGGCCGTGCTGAACATAGCTCGGAGTCGAAGTCCATGCATTGGATTCGAAGCTGCTCGATGGCTGGAAGCCACCTGAAATCACCGGCCTACAAAGGCGCCCACGGGATGCGTCTGCAGAAGCCGGACACTCTGTCATCCTGAGCGATAATCGCGCATGTGAATGCGCGTAGAAGGATCTCGCGCTGGCGACAGAATCGTTGATCGCTCCCTTGGGTCCTTCGCTGCGCTCAGGACGACAGAGATTATTCGTTGAATTAGCTCTTCTCGTCCGACCGCACCTTGCGGAGCGTGCGCGCCGAGGGCAAGATAGAGGCCATGGCTCAGAAACAACTCCGCCTCGGCGCCTTCATGCGCCCGGTCAGCATCCACACCGCCGCCTGGCGCTATCCCGGCGGCACGCCGGACGCCAACTTCAATCTCAAGGCGCTGATCGCCTACGCCCAGACGCTGGAGCGCGGCAAGTTCGACGCCTTCTTCATGGCCGATCACCTGGCCGTGCTGAACATGCCGATGGAGGCGCTGAAGCGCTCGGCCACCGTCACCTCGTTCGATCCGCTGACGCTGTTGCCGGCGCTCGCGCAGCACACCAAGCATCTCGGCCTGATCGCCACCGCCTCGACGACCTTCGAGCCCGCCTACACCATCGCCCGCCGCTTCGCCTCGCTCGATCACATCTCCGAGGGCCGCGCCGGCTGGAACATCGTGACGACGTCCAATCCCGATGCGGCGCAGAACTTCGGCATGGACGACCAGATGGAGCACGACGAGCGCTATGCGCGGGCGCGCGAGTTCTACGATGTCGTCACCGGCCTGTGGGACTCGTGGGCCGACGATGCTTTCACCCGCGACGTCGAGAGCGGCATCTATTTCGATCCGGCCAAGCTCCATGTGCTCAATCACAACGGCAAGTACCTGAAGGTGCGCGGGCCCTTGAACATCGCGCGACCGATCCAGGGTTGGCCGGTGATCGTGCAGGCCGGCGCCTCCGACGCCGGCCGGCAGCTGGCGGCGGAGACCGCCGAGATGGTGTTCGCCGCCGGCGGGCCGATCGCGGTCGCGCGCGAGTTCTACAACGACGTGAAAAGCCGCGCCGCCAAGGTCGGCCGCAACCCCGATCACATAAAGATCCTGCCCGGCGCCTTCACCATCATCGGCTCCTCGCTCGACGAGGCCAAGGAGAAGCGCGCCCGGCTCGACAGCCTGGTGAGCTACGAGAGCGGCATCGCCGCGCTCTCGATCGCGCATCGGCCAGGACGCGCGAAAGTTCGATCCCGACGGGCCGTTGCCCGAGATCCCCGAGACCAACCAGAGCAAGAGCGGCCGCGAGCGGGTGGTGGCGCTGGCCAAGCGCGAGAACCTGACGGTGCGCCAGATCGCCGGCCGACTGGGCGGCTATGGCGGGCTTGCCATAATGGGTACGCCCAAGATGATCGCCGACCATATGCAGGAGTGGCTGGAAACCGGCGCCTCGGACGGCTTCAACGTCATGTTCCCCTACCTGCCCGGCGGGCTCGACGACTTCGTCAATCTGGTCGTGCCCGAATTGCAGCGGCGCGGCCTGTTCCGCACAGAGTATGAGGGCAAGACGCTGCGCGAGAACCTCGGCCTGCCGCGGCCGGACAACCGCTTCTTCCCCGCCGTGAAGCGCGCGGCGGAGTGAATTATCTGCGCCTCCCCGTAAGATAGGGGAGAGAAACGGAGGCTATACTGCCCGGGCGCAGATGGCCGTTCCCCCCACCTCCGACCCGTTCTGGACCCGCACGAAGGATGCGCTGTGCGCGGAACTGCACTGCAGTGCCGATGGTCTGAGCAGCGCCGATGCCGAGGCACGGCTCGCGGAGTATGGGCCAAACTCCGACGCCGTTGCCCGGCATGTCAGCTTGCCCAGCGCCATCCTGCGGCGCCTGCTCGAGCCTTTGTCGCTGATCCTCTTGGCCGCCGGCATCGTTTCGGCCGCGACCGGCGATACCATCGGCGGATCGATCATCGTCGCCATCCTCGGCCTTCTCGATCGGCCTCGACACGATTCCAGGAAGGCCGCGCGATCAGGGCGGCCGAAGAGCTGCGGCGCTCGGTGGCGCTCAAGGCCGAGGTCAAGCGCGACGGCAGCTTCGTGCGTGTCGAGGTCGAAGCCGTCGTTCCGGGCGACATCTTGCGGGTGCACGCCGGCGACATCATTCCGGCCGACGCCTTGGTGCTCGAAGTCGGCGGCTTTCACGGCCAACGAGGCATCGCTCGACCGGCGAGCCCTATCCGGTCGAGAAGCGGCCCGGCGTCGTGACGGCGCGCGACGCTGGTGAGGCGTCGAACGCCCTGTTTCGCGGGGCCGTCGCCCAGACCGGCGCAGGCCATGGCGCTGGTCGTCGGCACAGGCCGCGCCACGATGTTCGGGGCTGCCGCCTCGGCGCTGGCGGAAGATCCAGGCACCCTCGCCATTCCAGCGCGACCTGCACGCCTTCGGCCTCCTGATCGCGCGGCTCACCCTCGCGCTGGTGCTGGTGGTGCTGACGGCGCACATGCTGTTCGGCCGGCCGGTGCTGGAATCGCTGCTGTTCTCGGTGGCGCTGGCTGTTGGGCTGACGCCCGAGCTGCTGCCGATGATCACCACGGTGACGTTGTCGCGCGGCGCGCTGCGCATGGCGGCGCGCAAGGTGATCGTGAAGCGCCTCGCCTCGATCCACGATCTCGGCGCCATGAATGTGCTTTGCACCGACAAGACCGGCACGCTCACCGCGGCCGAGATCACGCTGGCGCAAAGTCTCGATGCTGCGGGCAAGCACGACGATCCGGCCGGCGCGGCTGGGAGCGATCTCGGCCGATCTGGGAGGCGATCGTGGCGCGCTGGACGCGGCGCTGATCGCCGGAGCGGCGGGAGCGGCCAAGGGCTGGACGCTGCTGGCGCGGCACAGCTTCGACTTCAATCGCCGTCTGGGATCGGTGCTTGCCGACGGCCCCGAAGGCAAGCTGCTGATTGCCAAGGGCGCGCCCGAAATCGGTTTTGCCGCTCTGCACGTCGATGCGCACGGCCGTCGGCACGGTGCCGATGGGCCCGGCCGAGCACGCTGCGGCACTGGCGAGCGTGCGGGCGCTGGCCGAGCAGGGCCTGCGCTCGGTCGCCATCGCGTCGCGGCCGTGGTCGGGCGAGACACACGATCTCGATGCGAGCGACGAACGGGAACTGCATCTACGAGGGGCTTTGCGCCTTCGCCGATCCGCCGAAGGCGACCTGCACGGCCGCCATCGCGCGCCTGGCGGCGGCGGGCATCCGGGTCAAGATCCTGTCCGGCGACGATCCCGTCGTCGTGAAGCGGCTGGCGGGTCTCGTCGGCCTGCAATTCGAGACGGTTCTGTCGGGCGCCGACATTGCCCAGCTCAGCGACGACGCGCTCGCCGTGCAGGTGCAGACGGTCGACGCCTATGGCCGGCTCGCGCCCGACCAGAAGTCGCGCCTGATCAAGGCGCTGCAGTCGAGGGGCGCCGTGGTCGGCTATCCTGGGCGACGGCATCAATGACGCGCCGGCGCTGAAAGTGGCCGATATCGGCCTGTCGGTCGACGGCGCGACCGGCGTCGCGCAGGCCGCCGCCGACATGATCCTGCTCGCCCCGGATCTCGAAGTGGTGGCCGACGGCGTCGAGGAGGGCCGGCGGACCTTCGCCAACATCCTGAAATATGTGCGCATGGGGGCGAGCTCCAACTTCGGCAACATGCTGTCGATGGCGGTGGCGTCGCTGTTCCTGCCGTTCCTGCCCATGCTGCCGACCCAGATTCTGCTGAACAATCTGCTCTATGATTTTTCCGAGATCGGTATTCCATTCGACACGGTGCGGCCCGAGGCGACGGCGCGACCGCAGCTCTGGGACATGCGGGCGTTGATGCGCTTTGCCGGGATCATGGGGCCGCTGTCGTCGGTGTTCGACATGTTGACGTTCGCCGGCCTGCTGCTGGTCTTCCATGCCGCGCCGCACGAGTTCCGCACCGTCTGGTTCCTGGAATCGATGGCGACGCAAATCCTGGTGATCTTCATCATCCGCACCAACGGCCGGCCGTGGAGCAACCGGCCGCATCCGGCGCTCACCGTGTCGTCGCTCGTAGCGCTTGTGATCGCGATGATCATGCCGTTCACCCCCGTCGGGGCATGGTTCGGTTTTCACGCCCCGCCCATTGAGGTCACGGCGAGCGTTGGGGCACTCGTCGTCATCTATCTCGTCTGCGCCGAGCTCCTGAAGCAATTCGCGATCGGCCGGGTAGACGGTCGGCCATCACAGGATCTGCAACGACAGCGTAGTAGCCATTCGCATCCGCTTGGTCGAAAATAGCCACCGATGAGGATCTGGCGCGCGCTCATTGTCGCTTTGGCGCTGTTTCCCGCGGCTGCCGCGGCGCAGCCGTCGGCGACCGGCGTCATCCTCATGCACGGCAAGTGGGGCACGCCCGACAAGGGCATCCAACCCGTCGAGCTCGAGTTGCGTGGAGCAGGCTTCGTCGTGGTGTCGCGCGAGATGCCGTGGTCGGATCGCCGTGCTTACGACGCCAGCTTCGATGAGGTCATGGCGCAGCTCGAGGCCGAGGTGGCGAAGCTCCGAGCCGCCGGCGCGCGCAAAATCGTGATCGGTGGGCACAGCTTCGGCGCCAACATGGCGCTCGCCTACGGTGCCCGCCATCCCGACGTCGCGGGCGTGCTGGTGCTCGGGCCAGGCCATACGCCGGAGCAATTCGCGCGCAATCCGGAGATCGCCAAGAGCCTCGACAAGGCGCGCTCGCTGCTGGCGTCCGGCAAGGGCGGCACGTTCGCCAACTTCGCCGACGTCAACCAGGGCAGGACGCGCGAAGTCTCCGCCAAGCCTGCGGTCTACATCAGCTATTTTGATCCCGCGGGACCTGCCGTGATGCCGCGCAATGCCGCGATGCTGTCGCCCAACGTAGCCTTGCTCTGGGTGGTCGGGACCAAGGACAACATGTTCGCCGCGGGTCAGGGCTATGCCTTCGATCGAGCGCCGCGCAATCCCTACAGCCGATACCAGACGGTCGATGCCGACCATTTCGGTACGCCGGCGGCGGCGCGGCGCATCGTGGTCGATTGGGTCAAGGGGCTGCCCTGAAGGGACAGTTTTACCCGGGTAAAACCCTCCCAGGGGGTGGGTGGTAAAGTGGGAAATCAGCCCTTCGGGCTTGAAAAACAAGGCTTAGGAGCCCGTCCAGATAGGCTCGGGAGGGGCGGTGGTGGAGGATAGTGGGTCAGGGGACGGCGAGCTTGGTGAGGTTGTGGGCGGTGCAGATCAAGGCCCATTCGGCCCTCACTTTCTCGATGCCTCGCAGCAGGAACTGCCTGAACCCCCTTGCCTGTTTGATCTGTCCGAAGACCGGCTCGACGGTTTGCTTTCGAATCGATAGCGACTTCGATCCGGCCCGCTTAAGCTTGGCGCCTCATGGCTTTGATCAGCGGTCCTCTGCGGTTTTGTTTGGCACGCGGCGGGGTGCTTGGCTCGGCCGGTCGCAATGTAGCCCTCGATGCGCGCGCTCGGTCAAGGCCGCGAGATTGACCTCGCTGCAGTAGCCGGCATCGGCCGAGGCTTCTTTGGGCGTGCGGCCGAGATTGTCTTCGATCTCATCGATGAGCGGCACGAGTTGGTCTTGGTCGCTCATGCTTTGCGTCAGGCCATGGGCCACGATGATCTGGGCTCGCGCATCGACAGCGGCCTGCGCGTTGTAGCCCTGGATGTAACCATCCTTGGTCTTCAAGATGCGGCTTTCGGGATCGGTGAAGTTGCGTTGCGTCTTGCCATCGGGCTCGGCTCTCGGCGGTGCCGGCGTCCTGCCGTTCTTTTTGCGTCCTTGCGCAAGGCGCTCCTTTTCCGCCGCGGCCCGGCGCCGCATCTCCTCTTCGGCCGCGGCTTTGGCTTCCGCCTCCAGTTCCGCCTTGGCCTGGCGGATCTTGGCGAGCCGCTTCTCTTTGTCGGCCACCCAAGCGGGCATCTCGTCGCCACGCCGGTCTCCGTGCAGCTTGTCCTCCTCCGCATCGGCGGCTTCGGCCGCTTGAAGCCAGCGGTCAACCTCCGCCTGAAGCTCCGCTTCCCGCTTCCTCATGCGCGCATAGCTCATCGCTTTATGCTTGGACGCGTTCGCCTTGATCTTGGTGCCGTCGAGCGCAACGTGCCCGAGCTTCACCAGCCCGGCCTTCTCGGCAAGCTTCAGCACTTGCACGAACAAAGAGGCCAGCGCCCTCAAGTGCCGCTGGCGGAAATCCGAGATCGTGCGGAAGTCCGGCGGATCACCCGCCACGATCATCATGAAGTCCGCACGCTCCAGCGCCGCCTTGGCGATCCGGCGCGACGAGTAGAGCCCGCTCGCATAGCCATGCAGAAGCAGCGCCGTCATCATCCGCGGATCAAACGGAGGCTGCCCAAGCCCGCTCGTGTAGCTGCCCGAAATCGCCGAAAGATCAAGCTCCTCCCGGACCAGCGTAACGATCAGCCGCGACAGGTGATCCTCAGGCACATAATCCTGCACGCTCGGCGGCAGAAGCTGAAGCTCATCGATCTTCCAGGGGCGAAAATGCTTGCTCATGCCAACTTAATCAAACTCGGGAGAAAAGCTAATTTTCGGAGGCTTAGATTTCCCACTGCGGTGGAAATCCGGCGAGGCTGGGGGAACGCATGGCAGGGTTCGAGATCGCGACGGCGAGTGCCGACGACGTGCGCCTGATCATGAGTTGGGCCAAGGACGAAGGCTGGAACCCGGCCAACACCGACTGGATCGCCTTCCACGCCATGGACCCCGGCGCTTTCCTGATGGGGCGCCTTGCGGGCGAGCCCGTCGCCTGCATTTCGGTCGTGCGCTACGGAACGAGCTTCGGCTTCCTCGGCTGCTATATCGCCCGGCCCCAGGTGCGCGGTAAAGGCTATGGCATCCAGCTGTGGCGCGCCGGCATGGCGCGGGTGGCCGACCGCAATGTCGGGCTCGACGGCGTGGTGGCGCAGCAGGACAACTACCGCAAATCGGGCTTTGGGCTGGCCTGGAACAATGTCCGCCACGAGGGCGCGGCGCCGAGCGCCCAGCCGCCGGCCGGCGTCGCGCTGGTCGATGCGCGCAGCCTGCCGTTCGACAGGCTCGCCGCCTACGACCGGCGCTTCTTCCCCGAAGCGCGCGACAGCTTCCTCGCGCCGTGGATCACCGCGCCCGAGCGTGCGGCGATGGCGGCGGTAAAGGACGGCGACATCGTCGGCTTCGGCGTGATCCGTGCGGCCGTCACCGCCTCGCGCATCGGGCCGCTCTATGGCGCGTCGCCGGAGATCGCGGCGGCGTTGGCGAGCGCGCTAGGTGCTGCGATGCCGGGCAGGCCGGTGGCGATCGACGTGCCGGAGATCAACCAGAAAGCGGTGACGCTGGCACTCGGCATGGGCCTGAAGCCCGCCTTCGCCACGGCGCGCATGTATACCCGCGCCGATCCCGTGATCGACTACGCCGGAATTCTATCGAGTCACCAGCCTCGAGCTAGGATGAGCGGGCCGGCATCAGGGCGAGCCAGAGCGAGAGCACCGTCGAGGCGATGGCCACGGCCTGCAACAGCGACAAGGGCTCGTGCAGCACGATGACACCGCTCAGCACCGCCACGATCGGGATGGCGATCGAGGAGAGTCCCGCCACCTGCGCCGGCAGGAGCTTCACCAGCGCGAACCAGGCCGTGGTGCCGAGCGCCATCGGGATGGCGCCGGTATAGAGTGTGACCGCGATCACCTCGGCCGGCGGCCAGTGCGCCGGCGGCCCGTCGATCAGCGCCGCACCGACCGCGATCGGCGGCCATGAGGCTGCCACCTGCCAGAAGGTGAGCGACAGTCCCATGCCCGGCCAGCTCGTGCGCTTCACGATGAACGTGCCGATCGCCCAGCAGAAGCCCGCGAACAGCCCCCAGAACAGGCCCCACGGCGCGTTGGCGTAGCTCGCGAAGTTGGGCGCCATCAGCGCCACCACCGCAGCGGCGCCGATCAGGATGGCGGCGAGCAACCGGCCGGTCAGCGGCTGGTGGAACACGATGAAGCCCAGCAAGGCCACCCAGAGCGGCATGGTGTAGCTCAGCACCGAGGCGTGGCCCGACGGCAGGTAGAGCACGGCGAAGGACGTGGCGATGTTCCACACCGTGAGGTTCATCATCGAGGCCGCGATCAGCGCCGGCCATCGTCCGCTGGGGACCGCGAAGGATTGGCCGCGCAACTTCATGATGACGTAGAGCACGATCACCGCGACGGTGAGCGAGCCGGTGCGGAAGGTGAGCACCGGCAGCTCGCTGAGCGCGATCTTGAACATCGACCAGTTGGTGCCCCAGACCAGCGTCAGGCCGGCGAGCAGCGCCAGCACCTTGGGAGAGGCGCGATCCATGACGGCGGGGAAGGGCGATCAGGCCTGGTGTTCTTCGGGCGCCTGCAGGAAGCAGCCGTCGATCCGCCAGGTGCCGTCGGGCAGTTGCCGCATCGGATAGATCGCGATCACCGGCCGGCCGTCGGGGCCGATCACATCGACCTTCTGGGCCGGCTGGCCGTTCAGGGACACGATCTCGCGGAAATCGAAGGCGCGCGGGCGGTATACCGGCTGGTAGCCCTGCCGCACCATGTCCATGAAGATCTCCGGCGAGCCGAACATGCCCTGGATCGTGGGCGAGGCGAGGCCGAAGGCGGCATCGCCGTCGTCGCGGCGAAAGGCGTCGACCTGGGCCTGGATGACCTGGCGGATGGCGGCACGATCGGCGTCCGACACAGATTGCGCCTGCGCGGCGCCCGCGAGGCCGAGCAGCAGGGCAACAAGAGTAATGAGGCGAATTGCCATGAAAGGCAGCTTAACGCCTAACGCCTGTGAGAGGCGACTGCACTGATTTGTCGGGCAAAAAAGGCGCCTCTCCACGCAGCTTGCAAGCGCGCCGCAGTTTCTTTAGAGAAGGCCGCGCCGCGCCCGTAGCTCAACTGGATAGAGCATCTGACTACGGATCAGAAGGTTAGGAGTTCGAATCTCTTCGGGCGCGCCAATCTGGCGCAGGTTCTGTGCGATCGCTGCCAGCGTGAACTCGTCCTGCGCGCCGCGCGGGCCACGAAGCCGAAGGCGACCCAGCTTGAGAATGCGCTTGAGGTGAGCGAACAGCATCTCGACCTTTTTGCGCTCACGGCGCGATTGTTCGAACGCTTCAGTGCCGGCCAGTGCGCGGGCAACATCGCGAGCGCCCTCGTAGATGCTGCGCGGGATCTTGCGTTCGGGTGCCTTCGGGCAGCACCGTGCCTTGAGCGGGCAAGGGCCACAATCGGCGGTCCTGGCACGATAGAGAAGCGTCGTGCCATCATGGACCCGGCCTGTCGTGTGCAGCAGCTTGCCTTGCGGGCAGACATAGACGTTGCGATCGACGTCGAAGGCGAAGTCCTCTCGGCTCAATGAGCCGTCGTCACGTCTGGACTTGTCAAAGACGGGAATGTGCGGAGCAATCTTCTTGTCGTTGACGATCCAGTCGAGGTTGGCGGCCGATCCATAGGCGGTGTCCGCCGCAAGCCTGGCAGGCTTCAGGCCGAAGCGGTCCTCGGTGCGGTCGATCATCGTCTTGGCGGCACCGACCTCGGCCTGGCGAATGGCGCGAGAGGCCTCGACATCGACGATCACGCCGAACTTCACGTCGATCAGATAGTTGTCGGCGTAGGCAAAGAACGCCGGGCCTTTGTGAGCCCCGGTCCACTGGGCCGCGGGATCGGACGGGGAGATGAACTTCGGGGTCACGTCGTTGGCCGCTCCCCATGCCGCATCATCGAGGGTCGCCAGATACTCCTTCACCGCGCGGCTGGACCTCGCCGGATCGCGATCCTTGTGCCAGTCCGGACCGGGGATCGAGCGCTGCTTGTTGGCGTCCGCCGCAATCAGACTGGCATCGACGGCAAAACCTTCGCCACCGACCAGCCCCGCCGCCATGCAGTCTTCGACCACCCGCTCGAAGACCTGACGGAACAGGGCGCTGTCGCGGAACCGTTCGTTACGGGCACGGCAGAACGCCGAATGATCCGGGATCCTGTCCTCGATGCTCAGGCCGCAGAACCAGCGATAGGCCAGGTTGACCTTGACCTCCCGACACAGCGCCCGCTCCGAGCGGATCGCAAACAGGTAGCCGATGAGCAGCATCCGCAACATCAGCACCGGATCGACCGAGGGCCGGCCTATCCTGGGATAGTGAGGCGCCAGCTCCGCATAGACCCACTTCAGATCGAGCACCGCAGCGATCTCGCGGATCGGGTGATCGTCCGGCACGGCGTCGGCAAGGCAGAACGAATAGAAGAGTTGCCCTTGATCCTGGTTGAGCCGCCCCATCATCGCGCGCCTCCGCAGAAAACCATCCTGCAGACACGGAATCACCGTTCGATCGACGACCTCAACCGACTTCTGCAACAAAATCGGCACCTTTGAGACCTGCCGACGACACCGGAGATGTCTGTTCATCGGGTGATCGGAAGTAATCGACGCACCCTCAGAACGACGCGCCTGACCCCCTAAAACGGACACCCGGAACCCGCATGCTCGGTCACCTCTACGACCGAATCGAGCTTTAGGAGCCTGGGACTGCTGTCGTAGCGCTCTTGCTGGCAGGCCCGTGCGTTGTTACGCTTTACTTCGCTGGCGGTAGCGGCCACCGATGAACGGTGGGACGACATCGGTACCAGTCACGCATAACAGCGAAGAGCGTCGCGCGGGGTTTATTATGTCGCCGTCCGCCGGCCAGCGGAGGGAACGTCATGATCGAGCTCCTGGAGCAACAGAAGAAGCTGACGGCAAATCAGTGGAAGCTGATCTGCACGGCGAACCTCGCCGATCTGCTCGATTTCTTTGATTTCTTTCTGATCGGGTACGTCACCGCGGCGCTGACCAAGCAATGGTCGCTGACCTATTGGGAGGGCGGGGCAATCCTGCTCGCCTCCGGTCTCGGCGCGGTGCCTGGCGCCTTCTTCTGGGGCTGGCTCGGCGACAAGATCGGCCGGCGCACGGTGTTCATGCTGTCGGCGATCACCATCTCGCTCGCCACCGGCGTCATGGTTTTCACGCCGGGCAGGACGGCTTCGTCCCGGGCTGGCTCTTCCTGATGTTCTTCCGCTTCTTCGTCGGCGTCGGCAACGCCGGCATTTTCACGATCGATCTGCCGCTGGTGCAGGAGTTCATCCCCGCCTACAAGCGCGGCTGGGTCAGTGCGCTGATCACGACGCTGCTGCCGGGGGGCAGCATGCTGGCCGGTCTCGCGGCCTGGCAGTTGCTCCCGATCGTCGGCTGGCGCGGCCTGTTCCTGGTCGGCCTGGTGCCGCTGGTTCTGGTGTTCATGATCCGCTACTGGGTGCCGGAATTGCCGCGCTGGCTGATGCGCATGGGGCGCCACGAAGAGGCGCGAAAGTCGCTCGCCTGGGCACTGATGATCGACCCCGAGGAGATCGCGTTGCCAACCACGTGCCCGTGATCGAGAAAACCCGCTGGGTCGAATTGTTCAAATATCCGCGGCTGGTCGCCGCCGGGTGCCTCACCGGCCTGACCCAGACCGGGGGCGCTTCGCTGGGGCTGTGGGGACCGACCCTGCTGGTGCTCGTCCTGGTGCCAAAGATCGCCCCGGAGCACGCGGCGTTCCTGATGATATTCGTCAACCTGGCGGGGATCCTCGGGCGGTTCAGCATCACCGCGCTGATCGAACCCATGGGGCGGCGTGGCTCGGGTACGCTCTATTGCGTGCTGGCGGCAGGGCTGATGGTGCTCGCCGGCTATCTGCACGATGTCTATATCCTGGCGCCTCGCTGTTCTACATCCTGATGGTGGCGCAAAGCTTTTTCGGCAGCGCCGTCTACACCGTCGTCGGGCCGTATATGGCGGAGATCTGGCCGGCCCGGCTGCGCGCCAGCGGCATGGGCCTCAGCTATGGCGTCGGCAATTGCGGCAAGTTCATCGGGCCACTCGGGCTGGCGCTTATCATGGGCGCGGGCGATTTGATCAAGCCCGCCGCGCCCAACCTGGTGATGCTCGGCCCGGCACTGAGTTACTTCGCCGTGTGGTATATCGTTGGCGTGATCGGGTTCTGGGCGTTCGGCTTCGAGCCCAAGGGCCGTACGTTCGATGAGATCGACAGCAGGCACGATGCGCTGGCGCCGGCAGTGCACGGCTACTCGCGCACCCGCCGAGTAGCGATCCGACTAAGGGCCTTCCACCAAGGCGGGACGGCGGGCCTCCCGGCCATGTATGGTCTTCGCGAGTTCCCGGAAGAGAGGGGCCTGATGCCCTACGGCCCGAGCTTTTTCCATTCTCCTCCGGCGCGCTACCACTTTCGTGGACAAGATCCTGAAAGGCGCCAAGCCTGCCGACATTCCTGTCGAGCAGACGATGACCAAGTTGAACTCGTCATAAACCGCAAGACAGCGAACGCGCTCGACCTGAGCGTGCCGCCGACGCTGCTCTCCCAGGCTGACGAGGTGATCGAGTGAAGCAGTCCGACGTCGGCTCCTGGCAGATTTTGTTGCAGAAGTCGGCGATTGTAGTCGCGAGGTTACTTCGTCGATTTGCGGAAGCGGTCTTTTCTCATTCGCCCTCTATGAGGGGGTGCGGCATTGCCCCCGCTATCTTTAAATTACCTTCCGTAGTTTCAACCACATCCGTCAGCGGCTTTCAGGCGGCCCTGTGAGCGCGAGGCTGGGCATTAAAACGGGGCTATGGTCGATGCCGTCGAAAAAGTCGGCGCCATTTAGATTGTAATGGGTTTTTGGCGCCGTTGGATTGATGGGCGGTGGGTCGACGGTTGGCTTTGTTGCTCTTTGATGCCGAGACCTACAATGCAGGTCGCAGAATGGCGGATGGCCGGAGGGTTCGGAGTGCCAGGGTCTTGAGGTTTTGCACGATGGCGGCGAGATGGAACTCATCTCGTACACCGGAAAGACCTCTCAGCCGCATTCGTTCGAAGCCGTGGTGGATCTTCAAGTGCGCAAAGCGCATCTCGACACGCTTGCGTTCGTCCCGTGACTTCAGGAAGCCCTTGGTTCGCATCAGCCGACGCGCCACGTCGATAGCGAAGCATCTTGCCGTCATGCACCGTGCCGGTGGTGTGCAACACCTTGTTGTTCGGGCAGATGTAAACGCCTCGCCGTGGGCGGGCGTCGGATCACCAGCGCTCTCGGATCTCGCCACTCCGGTGATCACTTCTTGGTTCGCCCTCCGGGCTATCTGAACGCCAAGGAGAACCTCGCTGCGGCATCGAGTGCCAAACGGGCAAGGAGCCCAATCCAACCAACAACAAGCTCGTCGCCACGCTGACCGTGGCGATCAAGGCCCCGTTTAGTGCTTCAACCGACCCCACCGCGTCGGGCGGCGGCTCGACGGCGCGGCCGTGTGGAGACCTGCCATGTTTAGTGATACACTCCTATTCCTAGGTGCGTTTCAAAGACCCCCACCAACAGGGGATTTTAGTCTATGAAAAATGCTCTCTTGGTCGCTGTCGCACTCGCAGCTGTGCCGTTCGCGGCACGTGGGCAATCCTCTTGGTTGACGCCGGGACAGTCCTTTCCGGGTTTCTATGTGGGTGCCGAGGGCGGCCTGAATTGGCTGCTCAATAACAATAGCTACAATATGAATACTGGCTGGGCTGCCGGTGGTGTCTTGGGCTATGACTTCGTCGGCCCGAGAGTGGAGTTGGAGGGTGTATACCGCTCGAACAACGGCACCAGACCGGGAATCATCGGAAGTACTTCCCCTACCGTTGCTTGTATCCCCGGCGTCCAAGGCCTCCCCGTCTGCACCCAAAGTCCCGGCACCACCAGTTTCGGCAACGTCGGCGGCCACATCAACCAGCTCGCCTTCTTGGCCAACTTGCTTTACGACTTCGCGCCGGGAGCTACGATCACGCCGTATGTCGGAGGGGGCGCAGGCATCGCGTTCGTCGACCAGGATATTAACGGCTGCTCCTTGTGCAGCACCCAGTTCGCCTACCAGGGTATCTTGGGCCTGGGCTGGAACATCAATCAGAACTTCAGAGTGAACTTGGACGGCCGCTACTTTGGCACCACGAGCCCTGGCCCTTACATCAACAACGACATCAGCCTGATGCTGGGCGTGTCATACAAATTCGGTCAGCCGATTTCGGCCCCCGCTCCGTCACCGCCGCCAGTGTCATCGCCATCCTTCATGGTGTTCTTCGATTGGGATCGCTCGAACCTCTCGGCTCAGGCACTCAACACCATCAAGCAGGCTGCCGACGCCTTTAGAACTAAGGGTAACGCCCGTATTACCGCGACCGGCCACACGGATACGTCAGGCCCCGAAAACTACAACATGGCGCTATCATTGCGTCGCGCGAACGCGGTCAAGGATGCGCTGGTGCGCGACGGCGTGCCAGCCACCGCGATCGCAGTCGTGGGCCGTGGCGAGCAGGGCCTGCTGGTCCCGACGCCGGACGGCGTTCGCGAGCCGCAAAATCGGCGCGTTGAGATCGTGATCCAGTAAGTCCAAACACTGTCACCAAAAAAGAGAGCGACCTAATGGGTCGCCTTTTACCAGCGAGGGTGGGTAATGAGCAAAGACAAGCGTTTCGGCCGCTGCTGCCGACGCGCGTTTTCCTTGCCTCAACGGGAAGCGCAACTTGTGATGCTCGCGCAGACGCGCAAGTGCGCCGCTTTCGGGAGTGGCCGACTACGTACATAGTTGCCGAAATCGCTTATCGTACAGTCCGCGAGGGGTCGTCCCCAGTAGGCTGAGTAACGGAGACGACCTCTACGCCGAGCTTGCGCAAACTACGGATGGTGAGCTCCATCTCGGCGCCATTGCGGTAGAAGCGCGAAAAGGCGTGAACGAGGATAACGTCGAAGTTTCGGTCGGGCCCTCGCGCCGCCTCCAACATGCGCTGGAATACAGGCCGGCGGTCGTCGGTGGCTGATGAGACCTGTAGCGTTTGACCCGAAACGGACCTGCCGGATCTGCGCTTCCTTGCCCGTGCCGACGAGGTGATCGAATAAGACAAGTTGCTCGCGCGGGCGAGCTGCAGGCGGCCGTCATGACCGCCTGCAGGGTGTTGGCTTCTTCATTCAGCGGCCGGCATCGCTGATCGAGGGCGTGGCCGACAATCCGCATCGCTTGGCCATCGTGCCGAGGCTTTGTTCGGTTCCGGCCACGGCGAACGCGAAGATGAACGGGACCGACAACGGGCGCACGACGGCGAGACGCAATTCCCGCTTGTCGTACAGTTCGGTCACGAACTCGATGGCACTGTCGCCCGAGAGCTTGAGACCGCTGCCATCGGCACTGGTTTGCCAGGTGCCAGGGCGAAACGAGCCCCCGTCGAGGCTGTAGGTCACCGCCACGGCGGCCGACCCAAGACGCAGCTCCGTCGTGTCGATACGCGCCGTTATTGCGTTATCGAAGCAATCGACACGAAGGATAGCCTGCCGGTCGCGCCCTCTTTCCTGGGCGACGCCCAAGAGAACTGCCGCCGCGCTGCTCGCGCCGCTGGCGTGGTCGCGCGCGTCGATCAATATCCACGTTGCCAGGATCGAATTGCTGGCGATGGCGATCTCGGTGTCTGGTTCCGGCGGCGCTGCGCTCGCCGGGGCGCCCCAGGCGAGCACCGCGGCGGCGGCGGAAACGATATGTAGATAGTGTCGCATGGTTGCGTTCCTGAACTTCGGCAATAAAAAAGCGGCCCTCCGGCCGCCGCTGACGCAATGTGAGCGAGTGCTAGCCGAAGGATCGAGCGAGAGAGCACGACGAACCGGTCGACATGCCGGGACAAATATTCCCGGCCGCCGGAACGGGTAGGTCGCGCATCAAGGTCGCGGTTGCAGCCATAACGGGCGGGCGTTTACAAGAATTTTGGGTGGTTCGCCAGAGCGGAAATAAGATATTTCCCTTTATCGCCGGATAACGGCAACAGCGCGCTATTCCTGCAACAGGTACTCGATCACCTCGTCGGCGCGGGCGAGAATGGCGGGACGGCAAAGTCGAGCGCCTTATCAGTCCGAAGATCGATGATCAGCTCGAAACACGTCGGCTGCTGGAACGCAGAGGAGTGCGACGCCCGCCTAGCATCTTCCCTGTCGCGTACGTTCGATCACGCGGCGTCGGGCGGCATCGGAGAAACGCCCGGCGATGCGGGTTTTCGCCGGATGGCCTTGATCCGCCGGCTGGTCGACGCGACCAGCACGCGCGAGACGATCTGCGGCGCGAACAGCGATGACATCGGTCGCAGGAACTGGGTAACTTGGCCGAGCCGAGCACCCACCTGCCGGTCGGGGCAGGCCACAAGCTGCGGCCGATACCAATTGAACAGCCGCATCGACAATGAGCGGTTGCCCTCACTCATCGGCAGACGCAGATCATCGGCCGCCGCAAACAGCCACGGCGTTTGTTGAAAACGCGCCTGTGCGGCGAAGAAAGCGCGCGGCAGGCGCGAGTCGGCGACGCCGTACCTAGCCAGGCACTGCTGCAGGAGCCGAGCGGAGACCGTGGCGGCACTCATGCCTTGGCCAAATCGTGGATTGAACGAGCAGGCCGCGTCGGCAAGCGCGATAAACCTGCCGAGCGGTGTCCGCCAGCGCTCATAATGCCGCCATCGGTTCCGCGTCGCGCGACTGGAATACACCGGCGAGATCGGTTCCATGCGCTGCACCATCTGGTGCACGACCGGGGTAGCGAGCCGCTCCAGCGCGGCGGTGAAATCCGCCTCGCCCCGCGGCGGGTATGACTTGTTCACACCGATATAGCTCAGCAGCCAGCGCTGGTTCTCAATCGGGAAGAAGCCGATGAAATACGGGCGCTCGGGCGTGGCGAGGCGGAGGAAGAGCACTTTCCACCACCACTCGGACGGCCACGGCTGTTCGCTTGCGACCGTGAACCATCGTGAGCTGTAGCCACTATATCCCTCGACAACCTCATCCTCCGGCACGGCGAGGTCCAACTGCTTCAACCACTCACCGCCTTTTGAATGTGCGCCGCTCGCATCGACCACCAGATCGGCCTCGAGCGTGCGGGTCTGCCCGTCATCGCGCGTGCGGACCTCCACGCCGGTGCAGTAGCGCTGCGTTCCGCCGGTGGCTTGTAGCGCGGTCACCTCGGTACGCTCGAGAAAGGTCACGTTCGGTAAACGTCGACACAGCTCGAGGACAGTACCCTCGATGAGCGGCCGGCTGGCATAGAGTTGCCATAGTCCGGTGTGGGCGCGCGGGGCCCACCCATGCGCCCACAGCGTCGCGGTGTCCCAGCCGCTTTCCACGGGCACCGCGCCACGCTCACGCATCCGGGAATCGAAGCCGGGGAAAAAGCTCTCGAACTCGCGCAGTCCGCGGGCGAGCAGATTGTGCACGTGGCGGGCTTGCGGAACGCCCAATCGAAAGTCGAGCGCCGAGGGATAGGCATCGCGCTCGATGATCGTGACTTTGTCGAAGACGTCGCGCAACACGCGGGCGGCGCACATGCCCGCCAAACTGCCGCCGATCACCAGTGCGCTAGTGGCGGGCATGGGCGACGCCCACCGAGGCCGGCAAATCTGGCGGCGCTGATGCGCCGGCTGCCGCTGCCACATCGGCACAGCGGCCCGCTGCAAGGCAGCGCTCAGTCATGATCTCCGCCGACATTCCCCCGATGACCATCTTGAACGGTGCGAACGCGAGCATTGTGCCGGATTCCGAGAAAGCCATCCACCCTTGGCCCGTAGGCCACTTCCGTTCCTGGCCCGTTTGATGAGGTGGAACGGCCCCGCTGCTTCCGGCATCTGAGTGCCACGGCGTGTCCGTTTAGACATGCCCACACAAACGGAGCCGTTCCATGAAGCAGATTACCACCATCGGTCTGGACCTGGCCAAGCAGGTTTTCCAGGTTCATGCCGCCGCGGCGGATGGCAGTCCGATCTTCAACCGCAAGCTTCGGCGCGCCGAAGTGCTGCGGTTTTTCGAGACGACACCGGCCTGTCTGGTCGGGATGGAAGCTTGCGGCAGCGCGCATTACTGGGCGCGCGAGATCACAGCGCTGGGGCACGACGTGCGCCTGATCCCGCCGGTCTACGTGAAGCCGTTCGTGAAGCGCGGCAAGACCGACGCGGCGGATGCCGAAGCGATCAGCGAGGCGGTGGCCCGTAAGACCATGCGCTTCGTGCCGGCAAAATCCGCGGAACAGCAGGCGGCTGCCGTCGTGCTCAAGACCCGTGCCCTTCTGGTCACCCAGCGCACGCAGGTGATCAACGCGCTGCGTGCCCACCTGTCGGAGTTCGGCATCATTGCTGCCGCCGGCCCGACAAAGGTTGCGGGACTGATCTCGATCGTGCGCGACAACACGGACGAGCGTCTTCCGAAGGCTGCCCGTCTTGCCTTAATGGAAGTCGCTAGCCAGATAGACGCGTTGAAGGCGCAGATCGAGAAACTCGAGCAGGCGATCGTCGCCACCGTCAAGCGTGATGATGACGCCCGGCGGCTGGTCACCATCCCCGGTGTCGGCGCCATCACCGCTGCTTCCGTCAGGGCGCTTGTCCCCGATCCCGGCGGCTTCAAGTCCGGCCGGCACTTCGCGGCCTGGCTAGGCTTGACGCCGAAACCGCATTCCAGCGGCGGCAAGGAGCGGTTGGGGCGGATATCGAAGATGGGCAATCCCGTGTTGCGCTCGCTCCTGGTGGTCGGTGCGACCGCGGTGCTGGGGCATGCGCGGGGCAACCCCAAGGCTTGCAGGTGGATCACCGCTCTCCTGGCGCGGCGGCCTTATAAGATCGTCGCCGTCGCGCTCGCCAACAAGATGGCACGCATCATCTGGGTGCTCCTCGCCAGGGGCGGTACATACCAAGAGAATGGCGCAAGGAACCAGATAGCGACGGCTTGATCGATATGCCCTTGCGATAGACCCACGCGGGAGCCGACAGAGGCAGGTGCAACAACAGACGATGATTCCAATGGGACGAAATCCCGAGGCGAGACAGGCCGGATATCTCAATGCGCTCACAGCGCGCACTGTTTGATCAGCCACTCGTATCGCGGACTTCATCGAGGCCAGCGGTCTTTGACCGCGCCAACAGGCCGGACATATGATGGGGTGGATGCCCCCTCCTGACGGCATGAAGTTGTGCCAGGCTGGTAATTGCAGACACCAGCGCAAACAGAGGAGGCATCCATGGAGAAGATTACGATCATCGGCATTGACCTGGCAAAGCGAGTTTTCCAGTTGCACGGCGCAACGGCGGATGGTCAGCCGATGCTGCGCAAGAAGGTGTCGCGGAGCCAACTGCTGTCATTCCTAGCGCGCCAGTCACGGGCCGTGGTGGCGATGGAGGCGTGTGCGACGGCGCACTACTGGGGCCGCGCGATTGCGGAGCTGGGGCACGAGGTTCGGTTGATCCCGCCGGTCTACGTGAAGCCGTTCGTTCGGCGTCAGAAGAACGATGCGACGGACGCCGAGGCGATCGTCGAAGCGGCGTCGCGGCCGACCATGCGATTCGTGACGGTGAAGACGGAAGATCAGCAGGCGCGGTCGATGATCTTCCGGACACGGGACCTGCTGGTGCGGCAGCGCACGCAGTTGATCAACGCATTACGCGGCCATCTAGCGGAGCATGGGATTGTCGCCGCTCAAGGAATTGCCCAGGTGAAAAGGCTTGCCGAGGCACTGCACGAAGCGGTGGATACAACGTTGCCTGCGCTGGTCCGGGAGTTGGGTCAGCAATACCTCGAGCATATCGACCGTCTCAGTACAGAGATCGCCGGGCTCGAACAGCGCCTACGCCGGCTGTCGAACGATGATGAGACGGCGGTGCGTCTTCAGACGGTGCCGGGGATCGGGCCGATCACGGCAGCGGCGATCGAGGCGTTTGCGCCGGCCATGACGACCTTCCGTCGAGGCCGCGACTTCGCGGCGTGGCTGGGCCTGGTGCCGCGACAGCACTCCAGCGGCGGCAAGCAAAGGCTGGGGCGGACGTCCAAGATGGGGCAGCGTGACATCCGCCGTCTGCTGATCATCGGTGCTATGGGCGTGATCAGATGGACAATCCGTACGGGCCCTGCCGAGGGCTCGTGGTTAGCGCGCATGCTGGCCCGTAAGCCACGCCTTGTGGTGGCGATCGCGCTGGCCAACAAGATGGCACGCTCGGTATGGGCGATGCTGAGCCGGGGCGAGGATTATCGGGGATCGGCACTGGCGGCGGCCTGACGGCCGCAGCAAGCGCTGATACGTCGGCGATGACGGAGGTCACAGAACGGTAAGGGCAAACTGATCGGACGGGTCGAGACCAGAAAAAGCAAAGTGCGGTATTGAGCTTCGCGCTCGCACATATGATCTGCCTCTGGTCTGCGCATCTCCATACCGGCCCGCGGCATGCTTACGGCCGCACTTCGAGGCCGAATACATGACAGCACCCGATCATCGCTTGCCGGCACCGTTCAAAAGACCTCTTGCATCGACGGGGGCATCCATACATGACCGCACCGTTCCCGTTGTGCCATCGTTTGAAAAAAGCACTTGCCTCAGGGGCCGTTCCACATATGAGAAATGCCGACAGTCATCGGGGATGTCTACTCATCGGGGGCGACCGGAAGTCATCGACGCACCCTCAGAACGACGCGCCTGACCCGAAGCCGACATCGCGCCGTCTTACTCGATCACCTCGTCGGCACGGGCGAGTAGGAGGGGCGGCACGGTGAGATCGAGCCTCTTTGCCGTCTTGAGGTTGAGGATGAGTTGATACTTGGTCGGCGCTTGCGCCGGCAGGTCGGCCGGACGTGCGCCGCGCAGGACGCGATCGACATAGTTCGCCGTGCGACGGAAGGCATCAAGCGTATCGGGACCGTAGGCCATCATTCCGCCGTCAACGGCAAACTGGCGGTAAACAGAAATGGAGGGTAGCCGGAACCGCTCGGCCAGTGCGGCGATCTTGGCGCCGTTGACGACATTGAAGGGGTCGGCTCCTACGATGACGCTGGCGCCGGCTTCCCTTGCCAGGCCCGCCAGCGTCGTCTCGACTTCAGTGAGGTCGTGTACCGGGGCGAGCGTGATGATGGTGCCGAGCCCGGGTAGCCCTTCGAAGAACTTGTAGAAGAACGCAGCCGTGCCCGGATTGAAAATCAGGCTGGTTCGCCTGACGCTTGGTGCCATTTGCTGGAGGAGTTCGAACCATTTGCCGACCAGCGGCGGGTCAAAGAAGGAAAAGCCGGTCAGGTTAGCGCCGGGTAGCGCCAAGCTCTCGATCAAGCCGCGCTTACCGGGTCCGTGGCCAGTACGAATATGACGGGAATGCTCTTCGTCGCCTTTCGAAGTTCGCTCGCTGCCGCGGTACCATTGCCAACGATGATATCGGGGGTCGAAGCTACGATCGTTCCGGCCAAGGCACGGATCCGTTCGAGGTCACCGCCCGCCCAATACACTTCAAGCTTGGCTGTGTCGCCGTCGATCCAGCCTAACTCCCCGAGGCCGGCCCGCAGCGCGCCATAGCGTCCATCGCCTTCCGAGTCGCCTTCGCGCACTCCCATCAGCACTGCGATGCGACGCGGGTGTGAAGCAATCGGCGCGGCGCCCTGGGCAACCGTCTGGCTGCGCGCTGCGAGCGGGAGAACTGTCGCCGCGATACCGGTAAAGACGACGCGCCGTCTCACTCGATCACCTCGTCGGCGCGCACCTGGATCGAGGCGGGCATGGTGATGCCCAGCGCCTCGGCCGCCTTGAGGTTGACGACCAGTTCAAACTTGATCGGCCGCTCGATCGGCAGATTGGCCGGCGCCGTTCCGGCCAGCACCTTGCCGGCCATCGTGCCGATCTGCTTGGTCGACTCGACGAGGTTGGGCCCATAGGAGAACAATCCTCCGGTCCGCGGGAATTCCGAGAACATGGTGATCGCGGGCAGCTGATGGTCAATCGACAGCTCCGCCAGATCCTTGACGCTCGCGGGTACCAGCGGCGACGACAGAATGATCACGGATCCCGCGCCGCGATCCTTGGCGACGGCGAAGGCGCCGGTGTAGTCGGCCCGTACCTTCGTTTCCAGAAGATCCGTCCGGATGTTGAGCGGAACGGCGATTTTGGTGACGGCATCGACCTGCACCGGACCCGTGCTGGGATCCCACATCATGGCGATGCGCGTGAGCTCGGGCTTGCACTCGAGCAACAGCTCGATCCACTTGCCGGCAAAATTCGGGAAGTCGAGGAACACGCCCGTCACGTTTCCGCCGGGGCGGGCGATGCTCTGGGCAAAACCTGCAACCACCGGATCGGTCTCGAAATCGATGGCGACGATGGGCAGGGTCCTGCTCACGGCCTGTGCGGCCCGCAGCGCAGTCGGCCCATTGGCGAGGAATACGGAGACATTCTTTCCCATGACTTCGGCGACCATCGGCGCGATCTTTTCCGGATCGCCCTCGGTGATCCGCACCACCATCTCGACTTGCGGCAGGGGATGGCCCGACGCCCGGATGCCGCTCACGATCGCATCGACGCGTCCGGCGGCGATCTGCCGGGGGCCGGTATAGACGTAGCCGACCTTGGGCGCTTCGGCATTGCCCTGGGCCTACGCCGCCGCCGGCAGCATCGCCGCGCCGACCAGCAACGGCGTAAAATCACGACTCTTCATCATTCGCTCACCTCGGCGGCACGGGCAAGGATCGATTACGGAACGGTGGAAAGGTGCAGGACCGATCGCGCAGTCGGCACAGTTAGCAGTCGCGACGCATGTCGTCTCATCTGCAACTAACTCCCGCCCCTAAACGCCAATCATCGTGGACGCCATATGACAGTGCTTTCGAGCTATTGGAAAGCGTGTCGAATGTCCGGGTTTGGCACGCATGCGAAGTGCCGGCCGGGCCCGGAAATGTCTGATGTTGGCGGTAGACCGGAAGTGATGGACGGAGCTCAAAACGGCGCTCGTGACCACCCATAGCTGACACTTAGACGGCAGGTCATTTCTGAAATAGATTGGGACTAGGTTCTGCTACGGTGAGGCGGGGCATCAACACGTGAGGCGACATCACTTCACTCGGCTGGCGGCGGGGGCAGCGTTGTGGCCAATGCTGGCCGCGGCCCAAGGCACCCCTGGGCCTGTCAAGATCGGCTGGCTCAGCATCGGCGAGCATCCCTTCATCGCCGATTTTCGAGTGCGCATGCGCGAGCTAGGCTACGTCGAGGGGCAGAACCTCTTGATCGAATACCGTTATGCCAACGGCAATGCCGGCCTGCTCCCCGGCCTTGTTGACGAGCTGGTCAAGGCAGGCGTCGCCGTGCTGGTCGTGTCGGGCAGCGCTGCCACCGATGCTGCAATCGCTGGAGCAAAGGGCGTACCAATCGTGTTCGTGTCCAGCGATCCCACCATCAGTGGTTCCGTGGCTAGCCTCGCCCGGCCAGGTGGCGCTGCCACGGGCATTTCTACGATGTCGGAGGATATCGCGCCCAAGAAGGTTGGCTTGCTAGGCGATGCCGTGCCCAAGCTCGCTCGGTTGGCCGTGCTCGATGACGGCAGCCCCGGCGGCAGCTCACAGTCCGAGAACATGACCGCCGCCGCGCGACGGGTCGGCATAGAGACCAAGACCTTCACACTTGCCGATCCGGCGACGTTTGCCGTCGGCTTCACGGACATTGTATCGCAAGGCTGGCAGGCCGCGGCGGCGGTCTCGTCGCCGCTGTTCACCGCTTCCGCGCGTCAGGTCGCCGAGCTCACGGTCAAGCATAATCTGCCCGCGATCTTCGACACGCCGGCCTTCGTCCAGGCCGGCGCGCTGATGTCCTATGGGGCCGACTTGAAGGCGGTGTTCCGCCGCCAAGCCGAGATGGTGGCGCGGCTGGGCCGCGGCGCCAAGCTCGCCGACATGCCGGTCGAGCAGCCGACCAAGTTCATCTTCGCCTTTAACCAGGCGACCGCCAGGGCGTGGGGACTGAGCCTGTCAATGGCGGTCATGGCTGCGGTCGATGAGTTGATCGAGTGACCACTCGGTGAAGCATGAGATGCGGCGGCCAACGATATTGATCGAATGAATTGCAATGTCCGGATGTGGCATGAATGCGAAGTGCCGACCGGGCCCAGAAATGTCCGAAGTTGGGGGCGGACGGTCAGCATCGAGAGGCGAGTTCCATGGCGCCGCTACATGTGCAGACCGTCAAATGGCCGCCGCGAGCGGCTCAGTTTTAGTTCTTGTTTGCGGAGAAGCACATGAGCGGGGGACCCTCTGGTACCAAACGGCGAAGCGTGATGGCTACGGCGGCGCTGATGGCGACGTCAATTGGGTCGATCACCTCGCTGCGGGCACAGACAACACCCGAGGCGCCCAAGAATGCCGACCTCCTCTTTGTGCAGAGCGCGAAAGGCATGACGTTCGACAAAGCCAAGAACGCACTGACCCTGACCGGCGTCAGTTCGGTCACGATCTTCTTCACCGATCGTCCCGAGCGGCTCGCCGGTAACATGAAGACCAATCGCGCCCACGATTAGCTGACCGAGGGACCATGTGACATGCCGCGATATTGCATAGCTTCGGCATGTAACTTCGTCGCGCTGACGAGCTTCACTTCGATATGGTTAGCGGTCTTCCTGGCGCCACGTAAATTCATAGCGGAATTTCAATGACATAGAGGTTCGCGTCTTTATTCCAACTGGCGCGCCAATCTCCTCCGGACGAAAGCCGTTGAGTGCCGGAAACTTGGCACTCGTTCGCGCATATCCTCTGGGCTCACTAGCGCGGTACTAGAATGTCAACGTATTCGGTGTTGCCATCGCCGTGGGGGACCGCGTCGTTCCTCATGACGTCGATCTTGGAATTGGTCACTCCGATATCGACTAGATAGGCTCGAACCGCAAGCGCGCGGGCAAGCGCGACTTTGCGGTCATCGATCGGATCGCCGCCGCCGGCATAAGCGTGCAGCTCGATCTGGCGCGCACCCTTCAGGGCTTTGATGATGCGACCAAGCTCCGCCTTGGATTGCTCGGGGATTTCAGCCGACCGGCTGGCAAAGTGGATGGTGGCAATTGGCGCCGGAGTTGGCACCGACGCAGCACTCGGTGGAGGCGCCACGGCTGCGGTCGCCACGTTTGCCGTTGGCGGCGGAGCCGCAAGAGCCGGAGGCGCCGGATTTGCCGGCGGTGTACCCGCGACGGTGGGTGTCGACGCCAAGCCGCGTTGCTCGACGACTGGGTTGGCGGTCTGCGGTCGGCTTGGGGGCGTCCAGCCAGAGGGTGGCTCGAAGGCCTTGTTGGGATTGGCCGGGCGCACCGGCGCTGCCTCGGCAACCGGCAGCGGCGCGGGCGGCGAAGGTGGTGGTGGCGCAGCGGCCGCCGTCTGGATCGGAGCCGGAGCGGGTTGTGGCGCGGCCGTTGCAGCCGGAGGCGTCCAGCCCGGCGGCGGATCGAAGGCCTTGTTGGGATTTGCCGGATACGCCGGAGCTGCATTGGCGACCGGCATCGGTGGAGGCGGCGGTGGCGCAACAGCCGCCGTTTGGACTGGAGGCGGCACGGGCTGCGGCGTGGCGGCGGTCGCTGGCGGTGTCCAATCCGGCGGAGGCTCGAACGCCTTGTTGGGATTGGCCGTCCGCGGCGGTGCCGCTTTGGCGACCGGCATCGGTGGTGGTGGCGCAGCGGCTGCCGTCTGGATCGGAGCCGGGGCGGGCTGCGGCGTGGCGGCGGTCGCTGGCGGTGTCCAATCCGGCGGAGGCTCGAACGCCTTGTTGGGATTGGCCGTCCGCGGCGGTGCCGCTTTGGCGACCGGCATCGGTGGTGGTGGCGCAGCGGCTGCCGTCTGGATCGGAGCCGGGGCGGGCCGCGGCGGGGCGGCGGTCGCTGGCGGTGTCCAATCCGGCGGAGGCTCGAAGGCCTTGTTCGGATTAGCCGGACGCTTGGGCGCCGGCGTCGCCGTCTGTAGCGCAGGTGCGGGCGGCGGAGCGGCGGCTGCCGGGACGGGTTCAGGGACCGCAGGCGCAGGCGGCGGGGCTGACGCAACGGCAGCCTTCGTCGCGTCCGGGGTGCTGACCGGCGTGGTCTGTCCCGGTGGCACCCACCCCGGTGGCGGCGAGAAGGCCCGATTTGGATTGGCCGGGTGCTCCGGAATGATCGCGGCCGCCTGAATCGGGGGCGGTGCAGCAACTGTGGTCTCCACGGCCCGCGTCGGCGCTGGAGCAGGCGTTGCAGCCGGTGGCGACGCTAGACTCGCCGCCACGATCGGCTGACCAGCCGGCTGATTGACTGACTGATTGGCCGGCTGACTCGGGCCTGGCGGCGTCCATCCGGGTGGTGGTGCAAAGGCCTTGTTGGGATCAGCCGGTGGTGCCGGTGGCGCGGGCGGCGTCGCGGCGACCACAGGCGCGGGCGCGGGTGCTGGCGTCGCCGCGGAAGCGGGTGGTGCAGGTGGCGCGGGCGGCGTCGCAGCGACCACAGGCGCGGGCGTGGGCGTAGGTGGTGGCGTCGCCGCCTGAGCGGGCGGCGGCGCAACTTGGGCCTGAGGCGGTGGCGACGACGGTGGTGGAGCGGCGCTTTGCTCGGGCGGTGCCGAAGGCGGCGGAGTTATGCCCTGGTCCGGCGGCATCGTTGGCTTCGTCGGCGGAGGCTTGGTTTCTTTCGGCTCGTTGGCCTTGCGCTCGGCGGCCTCCTGCGCTGCTTTCTCGCGCGCCTCGCGGGCCTCCTTGTCGCGTTCGGCCGCTTCCTTGGCGGCCGCCTCGAGTTGCGCCTTCTGCCCGCCCTTGTCGGCGACGATCGAGCCGATCTTCGGGCCGCTACGCGTCTCGTCTACGGGGGCGACGCTCGTGTCATACTGGCGGCCCGAATTTGCCGACGGCAGAGAACTGGTGGCCTGCACTTGGCGCTCGGCGCCGGGACGAACCTTCGCAGTGTTGGCCGGAGTGCTGCTGTCGAACCAACCGCAGCCGGCCAGAAGTGCCAGCGCCGATACGCCGAGCAGGACATGACGCATGCCGGGAGTTACCTCATCTCTGTGCCTATTTACGTGGCCTATTTACGTGACTGGCATCATAAGACCACTACTTTTCGCGAAATGTCACCCATGAGCCGAAGAGCATGGTTCGTTCCCTGGTTCATGCGAAGCCATTGTAGCGCTAAGGTTGCTATTGAAGTCGTCGGCAGAGTACCCTGATGGCCAGGGGCAAGCGGATGTTATGTCCGTGGACCGGCGACGAATCAGCCTGCCGCCGGTCCGCCCGCCACATTGCTTCTCCTCTTTCAACGCATAGCCGCGCGCAAACTCGCGCTGAGTTCGCACGCCAGGATTCTTTCGACGATGAGTGCGGAGGAAGAGTGGCGGCCGCGCACCTGACTTGGGTGTGTGTAGGTGGCGGCCGCCGAGGGCACTGCCTGGGAAGGTCGGTGTCCTCAAAGGGATGCCCATCTCAGGGCTTGCGTTAGAATCCAACCAATACCGTCGGACCGCAAGGATCAGGTTTGCAGACCTGACCTACTGAGCAACGCCGGAACACGACCGCTGGTTACATTCGCTTCGCCGATACCCCTGATTTCGCGTCTCGAATACGCAGAATCTTCCAAGGTCATTGCATTGCAGGCTGCAATATGTCCCGCGATCTTCGTCGCTACCGCCTCGGCATGGGTCCAGATCATGAAGTGAGCGGCGCCCTCGATCACCCCTATCTGCTCGGCGATCGAGCGCTTCAAGGTGGCGCTCGACATCGCGCCGCTGGATTCACTCGCCTTCAACAGCATGGTCGGCATCGGTTGCGCGCATTTCGAGGCCGGCCGCTATGCTGCTCGAGCATCGCTCGTCGATATGGATTCCTCGCACACTCTGCCCGGCGCATGTGCTGCGCGGCGACCGAGGCGAGGCCGAGCGCAGTCTCGTGGCGCTGCGCGAGCGCTATCCCGACCTGACGCTGGGCAGAGTGCAGCAGAACCTGCCGGCGCTCTCCCGCTCCTACCGTGATCGCGTAGTCGAGGGCCTGCGCAGCGTCGGCTTGCCCGACTAGGCGTTCGCTCCCGCCGCCGCCAGCAGCACGCGGGCCGCCTCGCGCGCGGCACGCGCCACGGTCGGATCCTTGCGCACCAGCGCGGCGGCGATCGCGCCGTCGACCAACAGCATCAACTGGAGCGAGAGGCCGTCGGGATCGGCGACGCCCGCCCGGCGGACCAGCTCGCGGAACCATTGCTGGCGCATCTCCTTGAAGGCGAGCGCGATCTGGTTGGCGGCGTGCTTGGGGTCCTTGAGCTCAGCCACGGCATTCACAAACGCGCAGCCGCGGAAGCCCTCGGCGGCGAAGGCCCGTTCGAGCCGCCCGAACTCGTCGAGGATCTGCTGCGCCGGCGGCTTGGTCGATGTCGGCACCAGGCGCAGCCGGCGCTGCAGGTAGGCCACGATCAGCGCGTCCTTCGACGGGAAGTGGTTGTAGAGCGTGCGTTTGCTGATGCCGATCTCGGCCGCGATGGTGTCGACGCCCATCGCCCGGATACCTTGGCCGTAGAACAGCCGGTCAGCGGTCTCGAGAATCCGCTCGACCATCAGCTTTTTGGACATTATACACCGATCTGTGTACCTGGTTGGTTACATACACAAGTCTGTGTAATCCTTCGACTGCTGAAACGCCAGTGCTAAAGTCCGGTGAATGCGCGTCTTTCTCATCACCGGCGCCTCGTCCGGCATTGGCGCCGCGATGGCCCGCGCGGTGGCAGCTCCCGATACCTCCATTGTCCTGCATGCCCGCAAGAACCGCAGCGGCCTGGAGCGCGTGGCCCAGGCGATCGGCTCCGCGGGCGCAGAATCGCTCATCGTCGAAGGCGATCTTGGCCAGACCGGCACGGCGACGCGCCTTGTCGAGGAGACGACAAATCGCTTCGGCCGCCTCGATGTCGTTGTGAGCAACGCAGGCTTCGCCGATCGGCGTCTGATCGGCGAGGTCGATCGTGCGGCCTGGGATGCCTCCCTCGCCGCCATGACCTCGGCCTTCTTCGATCTCGCCACCGCCGCCAAGCCCTGGCTGCGTGAAGGCAGGCGCGGGCGGCCGCATGATCGGCGTCTCGTCGTTCGTGGCCCACGCCTTCGCGCGCGGCATCATGACGCTTTCCCGCCTCGGCCGCAGCCAAGGCCGGCATCGAGGCGCTGGCCAAGCGCGCTTGGCGCCGATCTGGCGCCCGTCGGGCGTCACGGTGAATTGCGTGGCGCCGGGCTTCATCGAGAAGGATGCCGACGCCCACGCCGCCGTGCCGCGCGAGCGCATGGCGAAGGTGAGCGAATTGATCCCGATGCGGCGCTACGGCAGGCCCGCCGAGGTGGCAGCCGTGATCGCCTTCCTGTGCTCGCCGGCCGCGAGCTACGTCACCGGCCAGACCATCCACGTGAACGGCGGGCTGACGCTTTAGAGCCCGGTGAGCTTGAGGCTGAGCTCGCGCAGTTGCTTGCGCGCCTTGGCGTCGTAGGCCTGCGGGTCGGCGCGGGCCTCGTTCATGACGTTGAAATAGAGGCCGCTCTTGCCCTCGAGCTTGGGCGAGACGCCAAGCTGCAGGATCGCTTCGGCGCCGGTCTCGACCTTGCTGATCGGCGTCGATGCCCGATTGGCGCACCATCGTGGTGTTCATGTAGGTCGAGGGATGCAGCGTATTGGCGATCACGCCGATGCCCTCGAGCTCGTGGCAAGATCGACGGTGAACAGGATCTGCGCCAGCTTGCTCTGGCGGTAGGCGTCGGTGCCGTTGTAGGCCTGGGTCAGCATCATGTCGTCGAAGTCGAGCGCCTGCTGGCCCGCCGAGGCAGACATTGACGATGCGCGACGGTGCGCCGGCCTTCAGCAGCGGCAGCAGCAGGTGCGTCAGCAGGAAACCCGACAGGTAGTTCACCGCGAAGCGCAGCTCGTGGCCGTCGGCGCTCACCTGGCGGCCCGGCCTGTCGCCGGTCGTGCCGATGCCGGCGTTGTTGATCAGCAGTTCGAGCGTCGGTCGGTCTCGGCTTCACCGCCTCGGCGAGTAGTGCGCACCTCGGCCAGCGAGGCGAGATCGGCCTGCAGGAAGCGTGGCCTTGCCGCCGGCCTGCCTCGATCTCGCGCACCAGGCTCTCGCCGCGCTCGCGGCTGCGGCCATGCACCAGCATGCGGAAGCCTTTGCGCGCCGAGCTGTCTTGGCGACGAGGCGGCCGACGCCGTCGGTCGCGCCGGTGATCAGTGGCAGTCGTGCATGAAGAACTCCCTCGTCAGACGATCGAGCGGGCGAGCGCCACGACGTCGACGCCCTTGGCGTCGATGCCGAACCACTCGAGATAGAGCGGCACCTGATGGTCGAGCATGTGGCGGCCGTGATGGATGCGCCGGCCATGCGTGCGGGCGCGTTGCAGCAGCGGCGTCTCGACCGGGCTCATGATGACCTCGGCCACGAGGACGTCCGCGTCGAGCTGCATCGGATCGAAGGACAGGGGATCGCCGGGCTTGAGGCCGAGCGGCGTGGCGTTGATCGCGTAGTGGATGCCCTTGGGCGGCGCGTCGACGGCGGCGGCCGGCACGTCGGGATAGATGCTTCGACAGGCGGTCGAGAGCGGCATCGGCGCGCGCATCGTCGAGCTCGGTGACCAGCAGGCGGCCGACGCCTGCTTCGCAGAGCGCCGCGGCGATCGCGCCGCCGGCGCCGCCCAGGCCCGACCAGCCAGACGCTGGCGCCGCGCACGCATGGCCCATGCGCTTCGAGGCCGCTTCACGAAGCCGACGCCGTCGACGATATCGCCCGACAGCACGCCGTCCGTGTCGCGCTTGACCAGATTGACGCTGCCCGAGGCCTGGGCGCGCTTGGTGATGCGGCCAAGCAGCGGCAGGATCGCCGTCTTGTGCGGGATGGTGACGGTGAAGCCGCCGAGGTTGCGCATCTTGGCCAGCGCATCGAGCATCAGCGGCAGCAGCGTCGGCGCCGCCCTCGAAGGGCAGCCACACGGCGTTGGCGCCGACCGCGGCGAAGACCTGGCTCATCACGGCGGTCGCGCGCAGCTGGCGGATCGGATCGCCGATCGTGCCGTAAAGGCGCGTGGCGCCGTTGACCGCAAAGAGGCCGGTGAACAGAGGAGGCGGGGCCGCGTGCCATGCAGTCCCGGGAGCTTAAACGAAAACGGCGGGACCTCGCAGTCCCGCCGTCGATCGTTGGCCAGAAGCCTGGCTGGCCTAGAGGTGCTTCAGCACGTTCTCGGCCGCCGACACCTCGAAGGCGCCCGGCTTCTCGATGAAGAGGTCCTGATCGACCTTGCCGTCCTTGACGATCATGGCATAGCGCTGGCTGCGCATGCCCATGCCGTTCTTGGTCAGGTCCATCGACAGGCCCATGGCGTTGGTGAACTCCGCGGCGCCGTCGCCCAGCATCATCACCTTGTCGCCGGCCTTCTGATCCTTGCCCCAGGCGCCCATGACGAAGGCGTCGTTGACGGAGATGCAGGCGATGGCGTCGACGCCCTTCGCCTTGAACTTGTCTGCTTCGGCCACGAACCCGGGCACGTGTTTTGCTGAACAAGTCGGGGTGAACGCGCCCGGCAGCGCGAAGGCCACAACCTTCTTACCCGGCGCAAAAAGCTCGTCCGTGGTGACCGCTTTGGGGCCCTCCGGCCCCATCGTTCGCAGCGTGGCGCTGGGCACCTTGTCGCCAACTTTGACCATTCTTCCACCTCTGGCTGTTGGACCGGCGGACCCTAGGACGCAGCCCGGTTTTTGTCCATCGGGCGCAAGATCGGAGGGCACGTCCTTGATCTTTGACCGGACAATCCCCATGGATTTAGGCGATCATGACCAAGATGCCCGGGCACAGCTCCTCCGCCGCCAGCTGCCTCCGCATCTCTGGTCGGCCGCTTCCTGGTCGCCGCGCCGTCCATGCCGGACGAGCGCTTCCAGAAGAGCGTGGTGTTCATCTGCAAGCACGATGACGACGGGGCGCTGGGCATCATCGTCAACAACAAGGTCGACGATCTGCCGCTCGGCCAAGTCTACAAGCAGCTCGGCATCGAGGTGGCCAAGACGTACGGCCGAGACGCCGGTGCTGTTCGGCGGCCCGGTCGAGACCTCGCGCGGGCTGGTGCTGCACTCCGCGGACTACAAGCGCGAGGAGACGCTGCTGATCGAGGGCGGCATGGCGCTCACCGCCTCGCTCGAGATCCTGAAGGACATGGCGGGCGGCAGCGGCCCCAAGCAGGCCTGGCTGGCGCTCGGCCATTCCGGCTGGTCGCCCGGCCAGCTCGACCGCGAGATGCAGGACAATGCCTGGCTGGTGGTCGACGCCGATCGCGGCCCTGGTGTTCGACACCGACTTCGACGCCAAGTGGCAGCGCGCGCTCGACCGGCTGGGCGGCAAGGGCGGCGCCGGGCGGCCAGCTTCGACCTCGGCCTCCTACTCGCATCAGAGCGGGCCGCGCCTAGACCGCATTTGCAGACTGTCAATCCGCGCCTCTAGCGGGAGAGGTATGAACGGACTTCATGCGACGATTGCACTAAGGTGCGATACCACCTGTGCGGTCGGGCCTGTACATTAACAGGCCAGCGAGATTATTGCGGAGGACGCCACCGCGATCCTCCCTTCGCGATGGCGCGCGTACCCGGGACGCTGCTGCTTCCTCCCCAACCCCATTCGGAGCGGCGGCGTCCCGCAGTCGTTTCTGGCGCTGGCTACTCCGCCGCCTGCTTCGCCGTGGCGGGCGAGCGATAGGAGGCCAGCAGCGAGGCTTCGCGCTCCTTGGCGGCCTTCACGTTCTTCTCCTTGATGTGGCCGAAGCCGCGCATGGTCTCGGGCACCGCGGCGATCTGCACCGCCATCGCGTGGTTGGTCTGGTCGAGCGTGGCGAGGACGCTGTCGATCGTCGCCTCGTACTCGCCGATCAGCCGGCGCTCCATCTTGCGCTCCTCGGTGTAGCCGAAGACGTCGAGCTTCGTGCCGCGCAGCTTCTTCAGCGAGGCGAGCAAGCGGAACACCGGCATCATCCAGGCGCCGTACTCGCGCTTCTTGAGCTGGCCGGTCGTCGGGATCGCGATCGGCGAACAGCGGCGGCGCCAGATGGAAGGTGAGCCTGTAGTCGCCCTCGAACTGGGTGCCGAGCTTCTTCAGGAACTCGCCGTCGGTGTAGAGGCGCGCCACCTCGTACTCGTCCTTGTAGGCCATCAGCTTGTAGAGCGACTTGGCGACGGCCTCGGCGAGGCCCGAGCGGCCGGGCGCGCGGCTCTTCTCGACCGTGGCGACCCGGTCGATGAAGGCGCTTGTAGCGCTCGGCATAGGCCTTGTCCTGATAGGCCGTCAGCAGCTCGACCCGCTTGGCGACGATCTCGCCGCAGGGTGCGCGCCACCGGCTTCTCGATCCGCAGCGTCGGCTTGGCGGCGGCCTGCACCGCCGCGAGGTTGTGCGCGGCGAGGCGGCCCCAGGCGAAGGTGCGCTTGCTGGTCTCGACGGCGACGCCGTTCAGCTCGATGGCGCGGTCGATCGCGGCGAAGCGACAGCGGCACCAGGCCCTTCTGCCAGGCGTAGCCCAGCATGAAGAGGTTGGTGGCGATCGAATCGCCCAGGATCGCGGTGGCGAGGCCGGTGCCGTCGACGAAAGTGGTGGCCTCCTCGCCGGCGGCGTCGCGGATCGACTTCATCATCGCCTCGGCGCCGAGATCCATGTCGCCGTTCATGACGAACGCGGCCACCGGCTGCATGTAGCCGTTGATCACGGCCTTGGTGATGCCGGGCTCGATGCGCGACAGCGCGGCGGGCGCGGCCGCCACGACCATGTCGCAGCCCAGCACGAGGTTGGCGCCGCCGGCGGCGATGCGCACGGCGTGGAGATCCTCGGGCTTGGGGGCCAGACGGATATGGCTCATCACCGCGCCGTTCTTTTGCGCGAGCCCGGTGAAGTCGAGCACCGTGCAGCCCTTGCCCTCGAGATGGGCCGCCATGCCGATCAGCGCGCCGACGGTGATCACGCCGGTGCCGCCGATGCCGGTGACCAGGATGCCGTAGGCCTCGCTGAGCGGCCGCAAGGTCGGCAGCGGCAGGTCGGCGAACGGATCCTTCTCGACGACAGCAGAGCTGCGGGCGCCTGGCCTTGGCGGGCGTGCCGCCATGCACCGACACGAACGACGGGCAGAAGCCGTTCACGCAGGAGAAGTCCTTGTTGCAATTGGACTGGTCGATCGTGCGCTTGCGGCCGAGTTCGGTCTCGAGCGGCTTCACCGACACGCAGTTGCTCTTGTCGGAGCAGTCGCCGCAGCCCTCGCACACCGCGTCGTTGATGAACACGCGCTTGGCGGGATCGGGGAAGGTGCCGCGCTTGCGGCGGCGGCGCTTTTCGGCGGCGCAGGTCTGGTCGTAGACGAGCACGGTGAGGCCCGGGATGTCGCGCAGCTCGCGCTGCACGGCATCGAGCTCGTCGCGATGGCGGATCGTGACGCCATGCGCGAAGCCGGCATTCATCGGATACTTGTCGGGCTCGTCGGTGACGACGATCGACCTTCTTGGCGCCCTCGGCCTCGACCTGGCGCGTGATCTCGGGAACCGAGAGCGGCCCGTCATGCGGCTGGCCGCCGGTCATGGCGACGGCGTCGTTGTAGAGGATCTTGTAGGTGATGTTGACGCCGGCCGCGGCCGACTGGCGGATCGCCATCAGGCCGGAGTGGTAATAGGTGCCGTCGCCCAGGTTCTGGAAGATGTGGTTGTCGCCGGTGAACGGCGCCTGGCCGACCCAGGCCACGCCTTCGCCGCCCATGTGGGAGATCAGCGAGGTGCGGCGCTCGGGCATCCAGATCGCCATGCCGTGACAGCCGATGCCGGCCATGGCGCGGCTGCCTTCGGGCACGCGCGTCGAGGTGTTGTGCGGGCAGCCCGAGCAGAAGAACGGCGTGCGCGCCACCTTGGCGCGGCGGCGCGTTCAGCAGCTTCTCCTTGGCTTCGAGCCGGGCCATCCGCTGCTTGAGCTCGGGCGAGTCGCCGGTGTGCTTCATCAGGCGGCTGGCGATCACCATGGCGACGCCGGTCGGCGACAGCTCGCCTTCGCTCGGCAGGATGATGCGGCCGGTCTCGTCGGTCTTGCCGATCACCATCGGCCGGCGGTCGGCCGGCGCGTTGTAGAGGATGCGGACCAGCTGGTCCTCGAGGTTGGAGCGCTTCTCCTCGACCACGATCACTTCCTGCAGGCCCTCGGCGAAGCGCCGCGCGCCCTCGACCTCGAGCGGCCAGGTCATGCCGACCTTGTAGAGGCGGATGCCGAGCGCACGGGCGCGCGCGTCGTCGATGCCGAGATCTTCCAGCGCCTGGCGCGTGTCGAGATAGGCCTTGCCGGTGGTCATGATGCCGATGCGCGCGTTGCGGCGGATCGATCACCGTCCTGTCGAAGCCGTTGGCGCGCACGAAGGCCTGCACCGCCGCCATCTTCGGCCCATGCAGGCGCCGCTCCTGATCGAGCGGCGGATCGGGGTTGCGGATGCCGAGGCCGCCCGGCGGCAGCTGGAAGTCGGTCGGCATGACGATCCTGACGCGCTCGGGATCGACCCACACCGACGCGCCGCTTTCGACCGTCTCGGAGATCGCCTTGAAGCCGATCCAGCAGCCGGAGTAGCGCGACAGGGCAAAGCCCAGGATGCCGAAGTCGAGATACTCCTGGACGGTCGCCGGATTGACGACCGGGATCATCGCGGCGGCAAAGACCTGCTCGCTCTGGTGCGGCAGGGTCGAGGACTGGCAGCCATGGTCGTCGCCGGCGAGCGCGATCACGCCGCCATACTGCGAGCGTGCCGGCGGCATTGCCGTGCTTCAGCACGTCCATCGAGCGATCGACGCCGGGGCCCTTGCCGTACCAGATCGAGAAGACGCCATCGACCTTGGCGCCGGGAAACAGGTTGGTCTGCTGGCTGCCCCATACCGAGGTCGCCGCGAGATCCTCGTTGAGGCCGGGCTGGAAGTGGATGTTGTTTTCCTTCAGGTAGCGCTTGCGCGCCCCACAACGCGTTGTCGTACATGCCGAGCGGCGAGCCGCGATAGCCCGAGATGAAGCCGCCGGTGTTCAGGCCGGCCGCGGCGTCGCGCTGCTTCTGCATCATCGGCAGGCGCACCAGCGCCTGGATGCCGGTGAGATAGACGCGGCCCTTGTTCAGGCGATAGCGATCTTCGAGCGCATAGTCGCCGAAGACGAGAGGAACGGGGGTGTCGGTGATGCTCATCGCGAAGCCCTCCCAGGCCGGCGTAAACGGGCGTTTATGGGTCGAGAATAGCCCGCTGCAGACCTAAAGAAGGGGAGAATTTCGCAGCTTTCGCGGCGTTTCCACGATCGTGGCCGGCCCGACGATCGGCACGCACATCGACGAGTCTGATGCATCGGCACCTTCGGCCGGTTCACCTCAGGGAGGACGTCGCGGTCAGTGAGGAGACCGCAGACCGGCAAGCTGGTCGCCATGGCCATGGTGAAGTCGGTGCGCCAGCTCGTCACGCTGGCGTGCGGTGTACGCACAAATCGTCCCATCCGAGTGGGACGCCGATAATGCACGACGGCTTGTCTTCATGCCATGGACAGTCTCTACGACACCTACGTCCACAACAGTCCACTCGGGGTGGACGGGTCCGAGAGGCCGATGGAATCGGCTCTGCTGCCTTCAAGGCCGCGATGCCGGGACTCCGCCCTCGAAGTGGACACACGGGTGATGTTCAGCGACGGGGCTTCGCGTGGCCTCGGCAGATCTTAGTTGATCGAAAGGCGCAGGCTGAAGAGGAACACCGGGCATACGCTACGCTCCCAGACGCTCGACCTCGGTGCATCGTGATTGGCCACGGCAGGGCGTTGGACTCATCCGGCATTAGAAGTTCCGGCGATCGGCGACGCCAATGCTCGCGATCTTGCTCGAGCAGCGTGGCGCTGCGAGGAGTCGCCAGCGGCCGCGTGCATCCGGTGCGCAGTGCTGCCGCTGGATATCGGAATTGCGGCAGCTCGTGAGCAGACATATCGCCGGAGGCGAGGAGCTGGGCGATGATCTGCTGGAACAACAGCCGCGAAGCCGCGCGTGCCGTCACCGGCGCGCTGCCATTGTCGAAAAGGCCAGCAAGGTCGAGATGCTGATCGTCGATTCCGAGAAAGCGACCGAAGCGGATCGCGCCCGCCATTCGGGCAAGGACATCACGGCCTGGCTCGGCCGCCATGGCGTGAAGGCCGAGATCGTGCGCGACACGGCGCCGGCCTCCGAGGTCGGCGGCAGGATCCTGTCACGTGCCGCCGATCACGACATCGATCTCGATCGTGATGGGCATCTACGGCCACTCGCGCGATGCGCGAGATGGTGCTGGCGGCGGAGCGAGCCGGACCCTGATGCTGTCCAGCATGACCGTCCATACGGTCCTGATGCGCCTGACACCGTCAGGTCGCTAGGCTCGTGCCCTACCCCCGATCAGTACGGGCTTCGCGAGGGATAGCTTCGCTAGTTCGTCGGCTTCTTGCCGGTCTTGTAGGCGGCGACGGCGGCCTTGAGGTCGCGATACTCCGCGCAGCCGAAGGTGCAGAGCGAATCGAGGCGCGCGAGATGCTGTTCGGCTTCGGGCAGACGGTCGAGCTGCAGGTAGGCTTCGCCGACATACTCATGCGCACCGATATGCTTGGGATCGATGCCGAGCGCGGTGTTGTAGTATTGCAGCGAGCCGTTGGCGTCGCCCGACTTGCGGGTTGCGTAGCCCATCAGGGTGTAGGCGTCGGCATTCTTCGGATCCTTGGCGACGACCTGCTGCAGCAACGGCATGGCGCCGGCATAGTTCTTGGCGTCGATCATCGCCTTGGCGCTGGCGTAGTTGGGATCGCCGGCCTTGGCCGTGCTGTATTCGGTCCAGCTGCCGCCGCCGCCGCCGCCCGCTGCGAAGGCCGAAGCAGACACACCCAACGCCAGCATCGCGATCGTCGTCAGCATGATGGAACGCATGGCCGTCCTCCTGTTTGCCGGGATTCTTGCTGACATACCGGCGGGGGCAACGAAATTAAGATGACAAGGTCGTGAGAATGTCCGCCCGGGCGACGGCGCGCACGGAAAGCTTGCCCTGGCGGCCGCGAATTTCGACCTCGTGGCTTGGCGCATCGGCCAGGGGCACGCCGGCGCGATCGAGCAGTTCCTGTGAAACGACCAGCTGGACGCCGAATTCCTTGGTCAGCGACTTCGAGCCGGCTGGCGGTGTTCACCGTGTCGCCGATGGCGGTCAGCTGGGTGGCACGCTCGTAGCCCATCTCTCCCACGATGGTCGGCCCGGCATGCAAGCCGATGCCGATCCTGAGCGGCTGCGTCGAGATCGCCCGACAGGGCCTCGTTGAGATCGTCGAGCGCCAGCGCCATGCGCCGCGCGGCATCGAGCGCCTGGCGGCAGGCGCGGTCGGGCGTCGACGTTGAGGCCGAAGATCGCCATCACGCCGTCGCCGATGAACTTGTCGAGCCGGCCGCCGGCCGATTCGATGGCGTGGCCGGTCGCGCGGAAATAGCGGTTGAGCAGGAACACCACGTCGTACGGCAGCTTGCCCTCCGAGATCGAGGTGAAGCCCCTGATGTCGCAGAACAGGATCGCGACATAGCGCTCGCCGCCATGCGCCTGCGGCTGGCGGCGATAGGCTTCGACCGGGCTCGGCGCCGGCGGGCAGCAGCGGGGTGATGCGGTAGCGGCCGGGCGGCGGGCGGAGCTGGCAGGCGAGCCGCACGTTCTGCGGCGCGCCGACCCGTGTCGAGCACCTTCTGCTCGTCGTCCGAAGGCGGGCGGCAGCTAGGCGCGGTCGGGCCCGCCGACCTTCACGCGGCAGGTCGAGCAGCGCCCGCGGCCGCCGCACACCGAGGCGTGCGGCACGCCGCCGATGCGGCTCATCTCCAGCACGCTGAGGCCGGTCGGCTGCGAGACGGTCTGGCCGTCGCTGTAGGTGAGCTGGACGACGCCGGCGCGGCGCTCCCACAGGTCGCGCACCGGCCGGGCGGCGAAGCTCGCCAGCAGCAGCACGAGCGAGGTGCCCGCCAGCGCTATCGGCGATCATGTAGAGTGACGCGACGCCTTGCGCGTCGGGCGCATGCAGCTGTTCGAAGAGGTTGGCGAGGAAGCCGGGCTGCTCGGCGCCAGGTCGGCGAAGTCGCGCAGCGCGACGGCGGCGCCGCCGATGCCGGCGGCCGGCACCAGCAAGGCCACGGCGTAGAGCGTCGGCAGCCAGTCGCGGTACCAGGGCCGCAGGCGCCAGGCGAAGTGGAGGCCGATGCAGGCATGGATCCACACCACGATCACCAGCCCGAACTGGCGCACGATGCCCAGCCAGGTGCCCGACGACCAGCGACGCCAGCACCCAGGGATAGCCGCTGTGGACGTCGAAATAGTCGTGCGCCACCCGCGTGCCGACGACGTGGGGGCGGCCGAGCGGCACGATCGACGCGCCGAGCACGAGCTGCGTCCATTCCCAGGACGACAGGCGCAGCGTGCGCCGCCGGAACACCGCCCACATGGCGAGCGAGAAATGGATCAGCAGCGCGCCGTAGAGCGCCACCTGGCCGATCGGGTTCTGCCAGATGTAGACGAACCAGACGCGGCTCGCTTCGAGCAAGCGCAGCGAGACCAGCCCGAGCGCGTGGTTGAGCAGATGCGTGGTGACATAGAGGAGAAGGACGTAGCCCGACCAGAGGCGGAGCCGTCCGATCATCGGGCTATTTCAGGAGCGCCAGCACCGCTTCGGGCGGCCGGCCGATCGCGGCCTTCTTGCCGGCCACGACGACGGGCCGCTGCAGCAGGATCGGGTGCGCCGCGATCGCCTTGGCGATGTCGGCCTTGCTCGAGATCGGCCTTCTTCATTCTTGAGCGCCTTGAACTCGGCTTCGCCGTCGCGGATCAGCGCCGCGGGCATCGCCGCCGACCAGGGCGATGAGCGTCTCGACCTCGGCCTTGCTGGGCGGCTGCTTGAGATATTCGCGCACCGTCGGCTCTATTCCCTTCGAGCGCAGCAGTTCGAGCGTTTGCCGCGACTTGCCGCAGCGCGGGTTGTGCCAGATCGTGATCGTCATGCGCGAACCATGGCGAACCATGGCCGCGCCCTCAGCCGTCGTCCAGTGCGTCGACATCCACCGCGTCGATCACTTTCTTGGCAAGTTGATAGTCGAAGCCGCCGCGCGCCATGGTGGCGAGGTCGCGGTTGCGATGGTCCTTGCGGTCCTTCTGGCGCGGAAGGGCCCGAGCTTGCCGCCGCCGTGCCAGCGCGATCGCCGCCTTCCAGTTCGCGCTGGCGGGGATCGGTGTCGAGCTCCTGGTCGAGGCCGGCCATCGCCTTGTCGAGCGTCTCGCGATCGACGCCGGCAAGCTTCAGCTTCTGGCGGGTGAGTGCGGTCGAGGTGCCGCGCCGGTGCAGCGACGCGCGCCTTGGTCTGCGCGAAGGCCTTGTCGTCGATCATGCCGGCATCGACGAACTTGCCGACGATCGCGGCGATCGCCTGCTGGACGTTGTCCATGATCGGCGCCTCGGACCATCTTCGGCCTTGGCGACCCGGCGATTCAGCACGCGGCGCAGTCCTTCGGCCGTGCTGGGATAGCGCTCGAGATAGAACGTCGCCGCGTTCTGCAGGTACTTCGCCGTGATCGGACGCGCGCGGTCGTTCTTCAACTCACCCTCTCAACGGAATGCCGACCATCGCCTCGAGCTCGGCGATGGCGACATCGGGATCGCCGACCTTGATCGTGCGCATGCCCATGGCGCGCGCGGGCTTCAGGTTGATGCCGAGATCGTCGAGATAGATGCAGTGCTCGGGTGTCGACGCCGAGCAGATCGCAGGCGTGCCGATAGATGCGCGGATCGGGCTTGCGCGAAGCCGAGCTTGCTCAATTCGACGACATGCTCGAACAGCGTCATCACTTCGGCGACGGCCTGCGGCCTTCTCGGCGCTGCGCGCCATGCCGGGCCCGTCGCCCGACTTCATGTTGTTGGTGATGCAGGCCACCTTGAACGCCGCCCTGCAGCGGCGCAGCGCCTCGACCATCTGCGGCCGAATGTCGCCGCTTATCGCCTGCAGCACGCGCCAGCCGTCGAGCTTGTGTCCCTGCGCCTCAGCGCCTCGGCTTCGAACAGTGCGACGAATTCGTCCGAAGCGACACTTCGCTTCGTTCCATTTTTGCCCAGGCATTGGCGTCCGGATTGCGCGCATTGAGGCTGCGAATGAAATCTTCGGGAAGATCCGGCCTCGCGCTCGTAGCCACGGAACGCCTCGAACGGGCTCGACAGGATCACCCCGCCGAAGTCCCAGAGGACCGCGCGCGGAGTATTTGCATGGCTCGTATTCATCGACCTGCGACCGTCTTTACCTTGTTCCTGCCGCACTCGGCTCTTATTTCACGCCCTCCATAGGCGACGGTCAGGTGTCTTACTACCGTATGCCTTCACTCCGGATCAGGAAGTGGAAATGAGCGAAGCAGCAGCGGTCATGCCGCGCGGCAACGCCGTGGCAGTGAGGTGAGCGAGATGGTCCAAACGGACGGGCGCAATCGGCGCGCCGCGGAAACCCGCCGCAAGATCATCGAGGCCGCCAAGGCGATGATCGCTGAGACCAGCGAGGCGCCCACCGTGGTGGGCGTGGCCAAGCGCGCCGACGTCTCGGTGCGGTCGGTTTTCCAGCATTTCGGCGACGTTCAGTCACTTTTCGTAACTGTCATGGACGCGGTGCGCGACGATCTGGTGGTGCCGCCGCCCACGCCCTCGACCAAGCCGTTGGCCGCCCGCATTGAATTCGGTGGTGGCGAGCCTGGCCGAGATTTTCGACAGGATCGTGCCGCTGCGCGTGGCTGCCGGCCAGTTCGTTGGCCATCCGGCCCTGGTCGAGCGGGCGCTGACCTCGCGCCAGGAGTTGCGCGCTGCCACCTTCGAAGTGTTCGCTCCGGAATTCGCGCAACTGGGCGCCGAGGCCCGCGAGCAGCTGGCCGATGCGATCGGTTCGGCCCTGTCGCTGGACGCCTGGGTCGTGCTGCGCCGCCGCGATCGCCTCTCGGCTCGAGCGGGCAAAGGCTGTGTGGCACCTGACCCTGACGGCGCTGTTCGCCCACGAGCTGGGGACAGGCAAGGCCGCTTGAGGCGTGCTCGCCAATTGACTTGGCGTTTGCGATCAGGGACTTAAGAGCCCCCACAGGCACCCTGACGACAGCAGACATGGCGACCAGCCAGCTTCATGAGGACTTTTCGCGCGAGGAGCACGTCAAGGCGGGCTCCGACCGCGGCTTTGGCCTGGTTTTCGCCGGCTTCTTCGCGTTGATGAGCGGCCTCTCGTGGTGGCGCGGCCACACGAGCTGGCATTGGGCGCTGCCGCTGGCAGCCGTCTTCCTGGTCCTGGCCTACGCCTACCCAAGGGCACTGAGCCCCCTCAATCAGGCTCTGGCTGAAATTCGGCCTGCTGCTCTACAAGGTCATGAACCCGATCGTCCTGGGGTTGCTGTTCTTCGTGACCATCACGCCGATCGGCTCTCGTGATGCGCGCTGTCGGCAAGGATTTCCTGCGCCTGCGGCTGGATCGGGGCGCCAAGAGCTACTGGATCGAGCGCACCCCGCCGGGGCCGCCGCCGCAGTCGATGCGAAACCAGTTCTGATTCGAAGGGGACGAGACTATGGGCTCCATCATCGTCGAACTCTGGGCTTTCATGAGGGAGCGCAAGAAGTTCTGGCTGCTGCCGATCATGATCATGATGGTGATCTTCGGCGGCCTGATCGTGCTGACCAAGGGCTCGGCGATCGCGCCGTTCATCTACACGCTGTTCTGAAGCGTCTCCATGCGGGTCCTGGGGATCTCCGCCTTCTATCACGACAGCGCCGCGGCGCTGATCGAGGACGGCCGTCTGGTCGGCGCCGCCCAGGAGGAGCGCTTCACCCGCAAGAAGCACGATCGCGGCTTTCCCGAGAACGCGGTGCAGTACTGCCTCGATGCCGCGGGCATCAAGCTCGCCGATGTCGACTACGTCGCCTTCTACGACAAGCCGTTCCTGAAGTTCGAGCGCCTGCTCGAGACCTACCTCGCCTATCGCGCCGCGCGGCTTCAACTCGTTCCGCATGGCCATGCCGCTGTGGCTGAAGGAGAAGCTGTTCCAGAAGACCCTGCTGCGCGACGAGATGAAGAAGTGGCAGCCGGACTTCGACTGGCAGAAGCGGCTGTTGTTCGGCGAGCACCACCAGAGCCACGCCGCCTCGGCCTTCTTCCCCTCGCCCTACGAGGAGGCGGCCATCCTGTGCATGGACGGCGTCGGCGAATGGGCGACCACGTCGCTCGGCTGGGGCCAGGGCAACAAGCTCGAGATGCTGCGCGAGATCCACTTCCCGCACTCGCTCGGGCTGCTCTATTCGGCCTTCACCTACTACACCGGCTTCAAGGTCAATTCCGGCGAATACAAGGTGATGGGGCTGGCGCCCTACGGCGAGCCCAAGTTCAAGGACCTGATCCTCGAACAACATCGTCGACCTCAAGGAAGACGGCACATTCCGCCTCGACCAGAGCTACTTCGACTATTGCACCGGGCTGCGCATGACGAACGACAAGTTCGCCGACCTGTTCGGCGGCCCGCGCGCGCACGCCCGAAGAGCTGCTTGACCCAGAAGCACATGGATCTCGCCGCCTCGATCCAGGCCGTGACCGAGGAGATCGTGCTGCGGCTGGCCAAGTCGGTGAAGAAGGAAACCGGCGCCAAGAACATCTGCCTGGCGGGCGGCGTGGCGCTGAACTGCGTCGCCAACGGCAAGCTGCTGCGCGAGGACATCTTCGACGGCATCTGGGTGCAGCCGGCGGCGGGCGATGCCGGCGGCGCGGTCGGTGCGGCCTACGCCGCCTATCACGGCTTCCTGGGGCAAGCGCGCAAGCTCAACGGCCATCTCGACGGCATGGCCGGCTCCTATCTCGGCCCGGAATACGGCGATGACGAGATCGCCGAGCGGCTGACCAAGGCCGGCGCCAAGTTCACCCGGCTGACGCGCGCTGAGACCATCGAGCAGACGGCGCAGGCGCTGGCCGACGCGAAGGCGGTCGGCTGGATGCAGGGTCGCATGGAATTCGGGCCGCGCTCGCTCGGCGCCCGCTCGATCCTGGGCGATGCGCGCTCGCCTACCATGCAGAAGACGCTCAATCTCAAGGTCAAATACCGCGAGTCGTTCCGGCCGTTCGCGCCGGCGGTGCTGCGCGAGGATGTCGGCAACTACTTCGACATCAAGACCGACAGCCCCTACATGCTGATGGTGGCGCCGGTGAACGAGAACCGCCGCCGCGCCATGACCGCGGAAGAGCAGGCGCTGTTCGGCATCGACAAGCTGAACGTGCCGCGTTCGGACATTCCCGCCGTTACTCACGTCGATTATTCGGCGCGCATCCAGACCGTGCACAAGGAAACCAATCCGGCCTTCCACGATCTGCTGGCCTCGTTCAAGGCCAAGACCGGCTGCGCGGTGGTGGTGAACACTTCGTTCAACGTGCGCGGCGAGCCGATCGTGTGCACGCCCGAGGACGCCTTCCGCTGCTTCATGGGCAGCGAGATCGAGGTGCTGGTGATCGGCAACTGCTTCCTCAGGAAGGAAGACCAGGATCCGGCGCTGAAGATCGACTACAAGAACGCCTTCGAGCTCGACTAGCCAGATGAGGGCGCCCACGATGCGGGCCGTCGTCTGCGATCGCCTGGGCGATCCGTCCGTCCTGAAAATCGAAGAGCGGCCGATTCCGGAACCAGGTCCGGCCGACGTGCTGATCAAGGTCGGCGCCGCTTCAGTGAACTTCCCCGACGTGCTGATGTTGTCGGCTGGCTATCAGCACAAGCCCGAGCTGCCTTTCATCCCGGGCATGGAAGGGGCGGGGACAATCACCGCTGTCGGCGCCGAGGTGAAGAGCTGGAAGCCCGGCGACAAGGTGATCTTCGGCGTGCGGCCGGGCGCCATGGCGGAATATGTGCGCGTCCCGGCCAGCGGTAACCAAGCGTTGGGCGCGCCAGCGCCCAAAGCGCGTTGATGCGGATGCCCAAGGATTGGTCGTGGGCCGAGGGCGCGGCGTTCCGTGTCGGCGCGACCACCGCCTACCATTCGCTGGTCCATCGCGCGGGCCTCAAGAAGCGCGAGGTGCTGCTGGTGCACGGCGCGTCGGGCGGCGTCGGCATGGCGGCGGTTCAGCTCGGCAAGCATCTCGGCGCGCAGGTGATCGCCACCGGCTGCGAGCGACGAGCGGCTCGCCGTGGTGCGCGAGCAGGGCGCCGATCTCGTGGTCAATCTTCGCACCGCCGACTTCGTCGCCGTCGTGAAGGGCATGACCGACGGCCGCGGCGCCGACGTGATCTACGATCCGGTGGGTGGCGAGGTGCTGGAGAAATCCATGCGCGCCGCCGCCTATGGCGCGCGTTTGTTGGTGGTGGGCTTCACTTCCGGCGGCCCGACCAAGATCATGTCCAACCACGTGCTGATCAAGGGCCTCTCCATCCTGGGCGTACGCGCTGGGGAAATCCGCGCGGCGCGGCGCGCCGGACCTTGCGCGGGATTACGTCGAAGAATTGCCGCGGCTGGCTGCACTGGGCGTCATGCGCCCGCACATCTCGCATCGTTTCCCGATGGAGCGGGCCGCCGATGCTTTTCGCGCCCTGATCGACCGCAAGGTGATCGGCAAGGCCGTGATCGAGATCGCGCCCTAGCTTGGACGTCTATCGCAAGACGATCGTCACCCGGCGATCCTTCTCCGAGGCGTCGTTGCTGCCGAAGCTCAGGTTGCCGAAGGCCTCGGGATTGGCGGCGATGATCACGTCCTTGGCCGGATAGCCGGCGCGGATCAGCTCGCTGGCGACGGCCTGCGAACGCGCCTGGGCGAGCTTGGCGTTGTAGTTCTTGTCGCCGAGCTTGTCGGTCTGGCCAACCACGCACACCTTGGTCGATTTGCGCGCTTTCGCCGTCGCCGCCGCCTGGGCGATCGTAGGCTTGAACTCGGGCTTGAGCACGGCGCTGCCGAGATCGAACATTACCCAGGTGGGCTTCGACTCGGGTGCGGCGCCCACGGCCCCCGGACAGGAACCGACGGTCTGGGCGAAGGACGGCGTCGCGAACAGTACGGTGGTGGCGAGCAGCAAACCGAGACCGGGTCATTTGAGCTCTCCTTTCAGGGCCATCTCGACGAACGGCAGGCGGTCGTTGCCGAAGAACATCATGTCGTCGACGAAGCTCGTCGGCGCGCCGAACACGCCGCGCGCCACCGCCTCGTCGGTGGTGGCTTTCAGGCGGTCCTTAACGTCCTGGTCCTGGATGCGGTTCCCGATCTTTTGCGCGTCCAGCCCGGCCGCCGTCAGGACCGCGACGACTTCCTTGATGTCGTTGAGGTTGCGGCCATCGACCCACATCGCCTTGAACATGGCGGGGTGATACTTCTCGAAGACCCCGTCGATCTGCGCCGCCGCCGCCCCGCGCATCAGGGCGAGCGTGTTGACGGGAAAGAACGGGTTGCGCTGGAACGGCACGCCGTAGTGCCGTGCCCACATCGGCATGTCGGTGGCGCTCCATTTCGACTTCAGCTCAGATCGTCAGGGCGAGTGCATTGCCGGTCGACTTGAACACGCCGCCCAGCAGCATCGGCTTGCGCACCAGTGTGGCGCCGGCGCGCTTGGCGATGGCCTCGACCTGGGTGTCGGCCAGGTAGCTGTAGGGGCTGCCGTAGTCGAAGTAGAATTCCAAGGTGCGGGCCATGGCTCGATCCTCCCTGCGATTTTCGCCAATACGGCTGGCGACACTTGTGGCGAGCCTTGCGCCGCTTCTAGCCTTGGCTCAAGAAAGTTTGGGGAAGGAACGCATGAGCCGCGTTGCAGACAAAGTCGTGCTGGTCACCGGCGCGGGATCGGGCATCGGCCGCGCCACGGCGACGCTGCTCGGCCGAGGAGGGCGCGACGGTGATCGTCACCGACGTGAACAAGCCGGGCGGGCTCGAGACCGTGCAGCAGATCGGTGCGCCGAACTCAGGAGGAGGGGCGCGCTTCCTGGAGCAGGACACCTCCAAAGAGGCCGACTGGAAGCGGATCATCGACGACATCCTGGCGCGCGAGGGCAAGCTCAACGGGCTGGTCAACAATGCCGGCATCTCGGGACCGTTTCCCGCCACCTTCGAGACCGAGACGGTCGAGCAATGGCAGAAGATCCTGGCGGTCAACGTCCAGGGCGTGTTCCTCGGCTGCAAGTACGGCGTGCCGGCGATGCGCCAGTCGGGCGGCGGCTCGATCGTCAACACTTCGTCGCTGGCGGCCTTCCTCGGCACGCCCGACCTCTCGGCCTATGGCGCGAGCAAGGGCGCGGTGCGGCAGTTCACCAAGACGGTGGCGATCGATTGCGCGCGCAAGGGCTACAAGGTGCGCTGCAATTCCGTGCATCCCGGCATCATCATGACGCCGATGGGCGAGGCCGTGCTGCCCAACGACAAGATCCGCGAGCGCGCCCGCAAGCGCATCCCGATCGGTGAATTCGGTGCGCCCGAGGACATCGCCTATGGTATCCTTTATCTGATTTCGGACGAGTCCCGCTTCGTCACCGGCAGCCGAGCTGGTGATCGACGGCGGCATGAACGCGATCTGAGGAGTGGACCGATGGATCACGCCGACCAAGTCGCCTATCTCGAGCGCATGCTGCGCATGGTGCGCGCCAACACGCGCGACGACGGCCCGGGCATCTGCCCATACGCCGGTCGAGGACATATTGTCGATCGCGAGCGCTTCCACCGCGAAGTGGCGATCTGCTGTTCCGCCAGCGCGCCAGTGGTCGTCGGCTTCTCCGCGCAGCTGCGCAAGCCCGGCGACTTCGTCACCAGCACCGACACCGGCCAGCCGATCGTGGTCGTGCGCGGCGCCGACGGCGTGCTGCGCGCGTTCCTGAATGTCTGCCGCCATCGCAGCGCCACGCTCGAGCAGAAGCCCTGCGGCGCCGAACAAGCGCGCCTTCGTCTGCCCCTATCACGGCTGGAGCTACGACCTCGCGGGCCGGCTGGTCGGCATCACCGACGGCGCGGCATTTCGGCGAGCTCGACCGCAGAAGCACGGCCTGCGCCGGCTCGCGGTCGCCGAGAAGCTGCGGCATGGTCTGGGTGGTGCCGACGGCGCTGGAGGAGGGCGAGGGCGCCAACCTCGACATCGCTTCCTATCCTGGGCGCTGCGGCGCCGACCTGCCTGGCTGGGACATGGCAGGGCTGGGAGCTGCACAGCATCACGCCGATCCGGCCGCGCATGAACTGGAAGCTGGTGATCGACACCTTCCTCGAGCTCTATCACTTCCGCTACCTGCACGGCGACAGCGTGGCTAGCCGCTCTTCCTCGACAACATCACGACCTACGAGCGCCTCGACCGCCACCTGCGCTTCGCCGCCGCCAAGAGACGCTGACTCGAGCTCGAGAGCCAGCCGAAGCGCGACGTGGCGTCTGCGTCGACCATGCGATCGTGCTCTACCAGCTCTTCCCGCACACCGTGCTGGCCTACACCGCGGACCATTGCGGCGTGTTCACGAGCTATCCGATCATCGCCCGACGAAGCGGTGATCACGTTCTCGGTGCTGGTCGATCCCGAGGAGAAGGCCAAAAGCCGGAGAGCTACTGGGACAGCCAATCGTCGACCTCATCCTGGCCGCGCTGGCCGAGGATTTCGCCGTCGGCGCGACCATCCAGGCCAACTTCCGCAGCGGCGCGAACACGCCAGCAGACCTTCGGCAAATTCGAGAAGGCGCTGGGCTGGTACCACGAGGAAGTGGAGCAGGCGCTCGGTTAGCAGCTCGCGCGGATCGTTATCGCGCGCCGAGCCAGTGCCGCGCGGATTGGTCTGATGCTGAAACGCGCGGGCTGGCCCGCGCTTGATTACAAGCGCTGCCGCCCGCCGGCGCCCGCTTAGCGCGACAGCGCTACTTTATGAACACCTGATGCGTGATCTTGTCGCCGTCGGAGACGGTCACTGACTGAAAGCCGAGCAGCTTCAGCAGATCGAAGAAGGTCGCGTCTTCGGCGACGGTGTGCTGCTGGAAGAACGGCGACAGGCGGGCCATGGTGGTCATGTTGGCGAGCAGCGCGCGCTGCGGTAGACGGTGTTGAGTTCGCCCGACTGCATGCCGACGATGATCAGCTTGTCGGCCTTGTCGCCCTTCGCGAACACCGCATAGGGGACGCGATAGGCCGCCTGCAGGGTGCCCTGCGAGATCACGGTGACGAACTGGACGCGCTGCGGCCGGTCGACGCTGGCGATGGTCTGCATGGTGCAATTCGAAGACTTCGGTCGAAGTCGGCTTGGGATAGTAGTAGCCGACATAGCGGTCCTCGCCAGGAGGCGTGCGCGGGCGCCGCTGCCGCGGGCTTGGCCGGCGCCTTTTGTCCGGCTTGTCCTGCGCCGAGGCGGAGCTGGCCAGCAGCAGGGCCATCGCGAGGGCAGCGGCAACGGTCTTCAACATCTTCGGCACTCCTGGAATATCGTCTCGAGATCAGAACAACGTATAGCCGCCATCGATGACGAAGTCGCGCCCCGTCGTGTATCCGGTGGCGCCCGAGGCGAGATAGACGGCGATGCCGCCGAAGTCGGCGCCCGTCGCCCCAGCGGCGCTGCGGGATGCGCGGCAGCACGTTGCCGGCGAACTTCGGGTTGGCGAAGGCATTGGCCGTCATCTCGGTCTCGATCCAGCCCGGCAGGATCGAGTTCACCGTGATCCTGTAGCGCGCCAGCTCGACGGCCAGCGCGCGCACCATGGCGCGTGACGCCGCCCTTGCTCGCGCCGTAGTGGCTCGAGCGCGCCGCGCCCTCGATCGCCGCGGTGCGAGGCCATCGCCACCAGCGAGCCGCCCTTGCCGCGCTCGACCATGTGCTTGGCCGCTGCACGGAAGGTGAAGAAAACGCCGTCGAGATTGACCCGCAGTCACGCGGCGCCATTCTTCGTAGTCCATCTCCAGGATCGAGCCCTTGCCGCGGCCCGAGACGCCGGCGTTGGCGACGCAATTGTCGACATGGCCCATCACCTTGACCGCCTCCGCGAAGGCGGCGTCGACCTGCTTCTCGTCGCCGACGTCGACGATCTGGGCAGTGGACCTTGCGGCCGTGCTTCTTGAGCTTGGCGACCGCGGCGTCGTTCTTCTCCTTGCGGGTGCCCCAGATGCAGACATCGGCGCCGGCCTCGGCCATGGCGTCGGCCATGCCGAAGCCCGATGCCGCCGTTGCCGCCGGTCACCAGCGCCACCTTGCCCGTCAGATCGAAGCCCTTGTAGGCCATGTCGTTCCCCCAAACGAAAACCGGGCGGATAAGAGCCCGCCCGGTCCGCATCGTCAATTGGAGGTCGAGGTCAGTTCAACTTGTCGGTTTCGACCAGCACAATCTCGGCGTCTTCGACTGCGGTGAGCGTGATCTCGTCCTGGTCGACGATGGCCACGCCGTCGCGGGCGTTGGCGGCCACCAGCTTGCCGTCGCTGCCGCGCACCTCGATCTTGCCCTTGGCCGGCACGAGGTAGGCGGGCTTGCCGTCGAGCTTCTGGCGGATCGTCTCGCCCGCCTTCAGCTTGCCGGCGAGCAGCGAGCCGTCGGCGTAGAGCGGGATCGCGCCCTGCATGCGCCGCGGCCCGAAGCCAGCGGCACCAGCTTGCCGTCGCGCGCGTCGGCCGGGAACGGCACGGTCTCCCAGCGCGCCGGCACGCCTTCCTTGTTGGGCAGGATCCAGATCTGGAAGAGCTCGGTCTCGGCGTCTTCCATGTTGTATTCGGCGTGCTGGATGCCCTTGCCCGCGCTCATGACCTGGATCTGGCCCGCTTCGGTGCGGCCCTCGTTGCCGAGGTGATCCTTGTGCGTGATCGCGCCTTTGATGACGTAGGTCACGATTTCCATGTCGCGGTGAGGGTGCGGCGGGAAGCCCGACTGCGGCGCGATGCGGTCGTTGTTCCACACGCGCAGCGCACCCCAGTGCACGCGGTCATTGTTGCGATAGTCGGCGAAGCTGAAATGGAAGTTGGCCTTGAGCCAGCCGTGGTCCGACTTGCCGAGTTTCTCGAAGGGTCTGCGTTCGATCATGGGATTACCTCTCGGGCCCATAAATGGCAACTGGAGCAACCGGGGATCAAGTTTCCGATTGGTAACGGCCGTTGGCCCTGCTGATCAGATCCGGGCTGGCGCGATCAGGAAGGCCTTGGACGAATTGAAGATCCAGGTATCGAGCGAAGCCGGTCTCCTGCGGCTTGAGCTCCAGTGCGCTCATCGCGCCGGCGAGGCAGGACCAGTTCAGGATCTCCTGCTGGCCGCTGTCTTCCACCGACCGGCCCGAGAGCGCGCGCCAGGCCTGCCAGTCGCCCGCTTCAGTGCCTCGAACATTCGCCGGTCGGCCGGCGTGTCGGGCCAGAGAAAGTTGTTCTTGGCGGTCAGGAAGGCGTGGCTCCAGCCCGACGAGGCGATCAGCGCCACGCGATAGGGCGACTGGGCGAGGATGCGCGCCGTCGCCGCGCCAAGGATCGAACAAGCGCCGCGGCGACGGCGCCGGCGGATCGAAGTCGCTCTCGGCGATCGCGCGATCGAACACCGGCAGCCCGCCGCGCTGCGCCAGCACCTTGCGGCCGTAGCAGTTGATCGCGAACGGCACGAACGGATAATCGAAGCCTTGGCGCTCGTAGTCGAGATAGAGGATCGCATTGGTGAAGGCATGGCCGAGCGGATGGTGCAGCGGCTTGTAGGCGTAGGCCGTGTCGAAGCCAGCCTCGATGAGCTCCGACGCCAGCATCTTGGCGGCCTTGGGATGCCCCGGCAGGTCGAACACCTGGTCGGTCTCGTCCCACACATTGCCCGGCGGCGTCGTGAATTTGAACCGGTCGTAGGCCGCAATGCAGTAGGGCGGCACTACGTCTTCCTTGAAGTTCTCGTACTGATCGTCGCCCCACATCAGCACGAAGTCGGGCTTGAAGGCGTCGAGCGCGGCGCGAAGTCTTGCCGAGCCAGTCGACCAGCGTCGCACGGTGCCGCGCGGCAGCGGACTTGCCCTGGTCGTTGCCCCATTCGGCGCGCATTGCCGCCGGCCAGCCGTCGGGCGTGCACAGCGCCTCCGGCAGCTTCGGGTTCTGCAGCATGCGCTTGAGGATCCACGCCATGCGCTCGTCCGGACCCCAAAGCGGCGGGTAGTGCGTCAAGCCAAGGGCAAGGATGTCGGCCATGGTGCGTCCTAGCAAATCGCCGCGTGGTGATCCACAAGAGGCGGCTTCTTCGCTCGATCTGATATCATCAACCGATGCTGCAGACCGTCGAAACCGGGAAAGGCAGGCCCAGCAAGGCCGACCGGACCCGCGCGCGCCTGATTGAGGTCGCCAAGCGTCTCTACCAGGAGCACGGCTCCGACCACGTGACGGTCCGGCGCATCGCCTCGGCGGCGCGGATCGAGGCCGGAAGCATCTACTATCACTTCAGTTCGCGCGACGAGATCATCCGGGCGGTGCTGGAGTCCGGCATCGGCGAGGCGCGCAACGAGGTGTTGCAGGCAATCGCGGGGGCCGGGCCCAAGAGCTCGCCGATGGTCAGGCTGCATGCTGCGCTGGGAGCGCATCTGAAATTCACGCTGAACGCCCACTTCTCGTCGCGACTGAAATCCATTCGCCGCCTGCCAAAGCGTCTGCGCGACCGTCACATGCGGCAGGAGCGCGAGTACGCAGCGATCTTCGCAGGGCTGCTCGACGAGGCGCAGAAGAAGGGCCTGTTGCGCACGGGCCTCGACCTCTCGGTGGTGCGCATGCTGGTGCTGGGCGCACTGACCTGGGTCGCCGAATGGTACGACTCCGACGGACCGATGACGCCGGACGACATCGCCGACGAGATGATGCGCGTCCTGACGGGAGGAATCGGCCGATGACCGCCCAAGTCCTGGGCAGGGACGGCCTGAACTACTACAGAACGCATGGTCCCCTGACCGAGCCGGGCGATCAGGCCGGCGAGCTCGCCAGCCTGCCGGCGGATCTGCGGTCTCTCTGCCGGTTCATCCAGGGCATCCTCCTGCACGCTGATTGGGCCGCCGCGTACGGCGTGGCCGATGCCGGCCTGAGCCGTGAGACCTTGCCAGTCGCCGAGCGCATGGAGCTCGCCAAGCGCATGTTGCCGGAGAAGAAGACCTCCGGCACCTGCCGCGACTTCGCGCTGATGATGTGCAGCATCCTGCGCCAGCGCGGCATGCCGGCTCGGGTGCGCTGCGGCTTTGCCAGCTATTTCACGGCCAATCCCTTCGAAGACCATTGGGTGTGCGAGTACTGGAAGCCAGGCGAGCAGCGCTGGGCGCTCGCCGACGCCCAGATCGACGAGCTGCAGCGCAAGCACCTCGGCATCGACTTCGACACCACTGATTTGCCGCCCGGCAAGTTCTTCAACGCCGGCCAGGCCTGGTCGATGTGGCGCGCCGGCGAGGCCGAGGCGACATCCTTCGGCCACGTTGAAGCGAGAGGCGCGTGGTTCCTGCGCGTCAACCTGATGCGCGACCAGCTTTCTCTTCTGAAGCGCGAGATTTCCGACTGGGACGCCTGGCGTGCGTTGTCGGCCGAGGACAAAGTGCTGAGCGCCGAGACCCTCGCCGAGTGCGACCGGATTGCCGCGCAAACGAAAGGTGATTCACGATGACCGCAACCCGCGAGCGCGAAGCCGCCTGCAGCTGCGGCCAGCTCAAGATCCGGCTGGCCGGCGATCCGCAACTCGTGTCGTCCTGCCATTGCCTGGCCTGCCAGCGCCGCACGGGGGCGCTGTTCGGCTCGACCTCGTTCTGGCGAAAGAGCCAGGTCGTCGCCCTCGAGGGCGAACGGCGGGCCTTTCGCCGCGCCGACAGCGGCACCGTGCTGACACACCAGTTCTGTCCGAACTGCGGCTCGACCGTGTATTGGGAGAGCGAGAAGTCGCCGGAGCTGTTAAGCGTCGCTGTCGGCTGCTTCGCCGATCCGGCCTTCCCGGCTCCCGTGCGTACGGTTTGGACCACGAGCAAACATGCGTGGCTGCCGTTTCCGGCAACCATCCCGCATCACCTCAAGAGCCCGGAGTAGGTCTCAGCGCCCCTCGCGCCACCAGGCGCTGCCGACGGCCATCAGGAAGGCGAGCGCCACCAGGATGCCGGGCAGCAGCGGCGTCTGGTTGATGCCGGCCACCGTGTAGCCCTCGTTGCGGCGCAAGCCTACCCAGTCCGAGCCGCCGGCGGCGCGGCCGGGTCGCACCGAGCGGATATCGGGATCGGGCTGGTCGGCGAGCCACAGCAGCGTGCCATTGGTGGCCTCGACCAACGGCTTGAGCTTCTGATCGGTGGCGCGCACGTCGGAGAATTCCAGCGGATCGGGACTGCCGACCGCCGCCACGGTGCGCAGCGTGCCGTCGTCGAAGCGGTAGAGGCCGGGCTTGTCGACAGTGACCACCGCCTGGCCGAGCCCGGGTGCGATCTGGCGCAGCTCGAGCGTGCTGGTGGCGCCACCACCCCCTGGTTGATTGGGCAGCGGCGTGCCCGGCGCGGTCATGGTGACCTGCGGGAAGGAGGTGGCCAGCGTGCGCCGCGTCACCTCGATGCGGCCGCCGACCGCGGTGGCGCGCAACGCCTCTTCCTCGAGGTCGGGCTCCTTCATCAGCCAGTGCGCCACGCGGCGCACCAGTTCGGGCTGCGGGCCGCCGCCGTCGATGCCGCGGTTCCACAGCCAGAGCTGGTCGGACATCAGTTCGGCCACGCGGCCCTGGCCGACGCGGTCGAGCACGACCAGCGGCTTGTCGTCGGCGCCGGACAGGACGGCATTGCCGTGCTCGGTGCGCGCGGTGACCAGGCGGAACCAGCGGCCCCATTCCGGCTCCTTCCCGGGATCGCCGGCCTGCGGCAGGTTCGCCGTCACCGGATGGCGCTGGCCGATCTCGGTGACCTTGGGCTTGAAGCCGGTCTCCAGCACGTCGCCCAGCGGCGCCGCCGGCAGGATGGCGCCGAGCGGCGTGCGATAGAGCGAGCGCTGCGTGGCGAACACCGGGCCGACCGAGACCAGCAGGGCGCCGCCGCCCTTCACGTATTCGGCGATGTTGCGGAAATAGTCGCGCGTGATCAGGTTCCCCAACTCGTAGCGGTCGAAGATGATGAGGTCGAATTCCTTCAGCTTCTGCTCGAACAGCTCGCGTTGCGGGAAGACGATCAACGAGAGCTCGCGCACCGGCGTGAAGTCGTCCTTCTGCGGCGTGCGCAGGATGGTGAAATGCACCAAGTCGACCGCCGGGTCGCTCTTCAGCAGGTTCCGCCACGCCCGCTCGCCCTGGTAGGGCTCGCCCGAGATCAGCAGCACGCGCAGCCGGTCGCGCACGCCGTTGATGGTGAAGAGCGCGCGGTTGTTGTCGAGCGTGAGCTCGCTGGGACCGGGCGCCACCTCGAGCTCCACCACGTTGGCGCCGGGATTGCCGACCGTGATCGGCAGCTCGACCGAGCGGCCGACCGGAACATCGAGCCGGCGCACGATCTCGCCGCCCACCGACAAAGTCACCGGCGCGGTGCCGCCGGCGGGGTCCTCGACGCGGAACTTGGCGGTGACCTGGCGGCCGACGACGCCGAAGCGCGGCGACTGCTCGAGCACGATCAGCCGGTCGCGCTCGCCCTTCTTGCCGGCGATCAGCGCATGCAGGGGAGCGCCGCCCAGCTCGGGCGGCAGGGTGGTCGGCACGTCGTGCACCTGGCCGTCGGTCAGCAGGATCACGCCCGCCAGCCGCTCCGGCGGGACCTCGACCAGGGCCGAGCGCATGGCCTCGATCAGGCGCGTGCCGCCCGGCCGGTCGGAGCCGAGCTGGATGTGGGCCGGCGGCAGCACCGCCTCGCGCACCTCGAGCCCTTCCTGTTGGCTCAGCTTCTTCTTCAGCGCCTCGCGGGCCGCCTGCACCTGCGGGCGTCGTTCGCCGATCGCCATCGAATCGCTGTCGTCGACCACGACCAGCGCCACATCGGCGATCGGCTTGCGCTGCTCCTCGATCAGGGCCGGGTTGGCGAGCGCCGCCAGCACGACCAGCACCGAGCCCAGCCGCCAGATGGTGCCGCGCGCGCCGGCGCGCAGCCCGAGCAGCACCAGCACCAGACCGATCACGCCCAGCACCGCGAGCAGTGGCCAGCCGAGCAGCGGGTCGAAGGCGACGGAGACGGCCGAGGTCGGGGTCATCGGCGCAGCCTCTGCATGATGTCGGGCAGATGGACCATGTCGTCCTTGTAGTTGCCGGTCAGCGCATGCATCACCAGGTTCACGCCGACGCGGAAACTCATCTCGCGCTGCGTCTCGGCGCCCGGCGTCACCGGCAGCAGACCGCGGCCGCGCTGGTCGACGGCCCAGGCGCCGGCATAGTCATTGGAACCGATGACGATGGTGGTGACGCCGTCATTGACCCGGCCGTTGCCCGCCTCGATCCAGAGCTTGCCGCCCTGCCAGCGGCCCGGCATGTCGCTGAGGAGATAGAACGTCTTGGTCAGCACATGGTCGGGCGGCATGGCGATCAGCGGCGGCGTCTCGATGCCGCTCAACAGCCGCTTGAGGTCGGGATTGCCGCCGGCCGGCCGGTCGAAGGCGAGCTGCTGGTCGCGCGTGTCGATGAAGACGATGCCGCCGGTGCGCAGGTAGCGGTCGAGCGCGGCCGAGGCCTTGGGCGAGAGATTGGGCTGCGTGCTGGTGATCGGCCAGTAGATCAGCGGGTAGAGCCTGGGCTCGTCGTTCTCGAGATCGAGGCCGACCGGATCGCCGGGCTCGACCGAGGTGCGGCTGCGCAGCACCTCGCTCAGGCCCTCGAGGCCCTGGCGGCTGATGTCGTCGACGTCCTTGTCGCCGGTGATGATGTAGGCCAGCCGCACGTCGAGCGCGCCCTTGAGCGCCTGCTCTTCGCTGAGCGGCGGCGGGCCGGGCTTCTCATGCGCGGCCTGGCCGGGCGGCAGCGGTGGCGCGGGCTGCTGCGCCTCGGCCTCGGGTGAACCCGGGACGGCGATGATGGCCAGCAGCAGCAGCGCCGCCGGCGCGGCACGGCTGAGGCGCACGGCGCGCGGCAGCAGGCCGCGCAGCCACAGCGAGATGAAGAGGTCGGCGAGCAGCAGCAGGGCCGCTGCCAGCAGGCACCAGCGCGCGAGGTCGATCTCGCCGCCCTCCGACAGCCGGTCGGTGGCGACGCCGCTCGGCAGCACCAGCGGCTTGGGCTCGCCGACATGGCCGCCGATGTTGAAGGCGACCTGCGCGTTCTCGTCGCCATAGAAGCCGGGCGGCGTGGTGGGCTTGGGCTTGAAGGTCTGGTCGGCGTCGGCCGGCAGCATCTGCGCGCCGGCGGGCGGCGCGCCGAGCCGGCCGAAGCCATCGAGCGTGCGCCACGGCTTCAGCGCCTTGTTGACGCCGTCGCCCGCCACGCCGCGCGACAGGATCACCAGCCGCTGCAGCATGTTCACGAACAGGCCGCTCAGCGCCACGTTGCTCCAGCTGGTGTTGGCCGTGGTGTGGATCAGCACCAGATAGCCCTGGCCGCGCTTCTCGGCGGTGACCAGCGGCGTGCCGTCGGTCAGCCGCGCCCAGGTCTTGTCGGCAAGGTCGGGCGTCGGCTCGGCCAGCACCTGCTGGGAGATGCGCACGTCCTTGGGGATCGGGATGCCGAGGAAGGGGCTGTTGGACGGGAACTCGGCCAGCGCCGCGGGCTGGCCCCAGCTCATCACGCCGCCCAGCGCTCTGTCGCCCAGCCGGAGCGGCGTCGGCACGAGGTTGTCGCCACCCGCGGCGAGATTGGGACCGGCAAAGCGCACGGCAACGCCGCCGCGCTCGATCCACTTGGCGATGTCCTCGCGATCGGCCGGCGAGGGCGCGGCGCCATCGGGGATCAGCAGCACGGCGGTGCTGCGGGTCAGCACTGTCTCGCGGTCGCCGATCGTCAGGCTGACATAGGGATCGAGGGCGCGCTCGAGATAGTAGACCTCCTGCAGGAGCGGCTGGCCGGTGGCGGCGGCGCGCTCGCCCAGGATCGCCACGGGCCGGCGGCGGTTGCGCTCGTCGAGCAGCACGGTCGAACCGGCGCCGCCCTGCGCCTCGATGTCGAGCCGCGCCATGCGGTTGCGCAGCTCGGGCGGGGCGGGCAGCAGCCCTTCGCCCTTGGTCGCGGTGGCGGCGAAGTCGAGCTCGATGCGTGCCACCACGCGACCCTGGTCGTCGGCGGCCTGGATCGCGGTCTTGCGCGGGCCGTCGGCCACCGCCCGGAGCGCGCTCACCTTGAGGTCGCGGCCTTCCGGGTTGGGCGGCAGCAGCAGCAGCGGCGTGTTGGCGATGTCGGGCAGCACGACCTGCAGGCCGTCGAACTTCTGCAGCCGTTCGCTGAGCGTGTCGGCGCCGTCGTCCTGCAGGCCGTCGCTCAGCCACACGACATAGGCGCTGGGGTCGAGCTTGAGCTGGTCGATGTCGCGCGCTGCCGCGGCGCGATCGGTCGGCCATGGCTTGGGCCGGAAAGCGCGCAGGATGGTGCGCGCCTCGTCCGGCCGGAGCGCGCCCTTGCGGGTCGCCGGCGCATCGAGCGGGGCCGGCGCAGTGCCGATCAGCGCGACCGTCCGGCCGGCGCGTTCGGCGCGCTGGATCAGCCGCTCGGCATGGGCGATGCGCGTCGACCAGCCCGGCGCCGACGACCAGCCGTCGTCGATCACCAGCAACAGCGGTCCCTTGCCCGGCAGGTCGGCCTGCGGGTTCAGCAGCGGCTTGGCGACGGCCAGGATCAACGCCGTCGCGAGCAACAGCCTGAGCAGCAGCAGCCACCACGGCATCTTCATCGGCGTCTGCTCGCTGGGCTCCAGCCCGATCAGCAGGCGGATCGCCGGAAAGCGCACCAGCTTGGGCAGCGGCGGGATGAGGCGCAGCAGCCAGTAGATCACCGGCAACGCCAGCAGCAGCGCCAGCATGCCGGGCGCTGCGAAAGCGAACGCGCCGAGGCTCAGCATGACGACGAGCGCTGGGCCACCCTTCGAGACGCGGCCCTATGGGCCGCTCCTCAGGGTGAGGAATTGCTTTTGCCTCATCCTGAGGAGCCGCGCGTAGCGCGGCGTCTCGAAGGATGGCGACGCGAAGAACCATCATCATCACGCCGCGTTCAGCCGACGGAGGTCGGCCATGGCGAGGTAGAGCGACAGCAGCACGGTCTGCGGCGGCCGGTCGGTGCGATGCAGATGCACCGTCCAGTTGGCCGGCCGCGCCAGGCGCTGCAGGCCTTCCTTCTGCGCCGCCAGCCGCGCGCCGTAGGCGGTGCGCACCGATTCGACGCGGCGGATGGTGTGCTGGCCCTCGGCTTCGAGACCTTCGAACTTCACATGGCCGTCGAACGGCAGGTCTTCCTCGGCGGGATCGAGGACCTGCACGAGGTGGCCGCGCACGCCGACGCTGGCGTAGTGGCGGATCATGGCCTCGATCTTGTCCAGCGGATCGAGCCAGTCGGAAACCAGCACGACCGTGCCGTGCGCCGGCAGCGGCACCAGCGGCGGCAGGCTCGGCAGCGCGCGGGCCGGATCGCGCGCTCTCCTCGAACAGGGTCTCGGCCAGGCGCCGCACCGCGACGCGGCCCGAGGCGAGCCGCATGCCGCTGCCCAGCACCGACACGCGCTCGCCGGCGTCGGTCAGCAGGCTGGTGAGCGCCAGCACCAGAAGCTCGCCGCGCACCGCCTTGGCGTCGATGCCGCGCAGCGAGGCGTACTGCATGGAGGGCGAGGCGTCGCGCCACAGCCAGACGCTGGCGGCGGCCTCCCATTCGGTCTCGCGCACGAACAGATGGCGGCTGCGGGCGCTCTGGCGCCAGTCGATCTGGCTGGCGCTGTCGCCGTCGCGGTAGGTCCGGTACTGCCAGAAGGCGTCGCCCTGGCCGACGCGGCGCCGGCCGTGCACGCCCTGGATCACCGTGGCGGCGACGCGGTCGGCCGCCACCATCAGCGCCGGCAGAGTGCCGGCGAGTTCGAGGGAACGGTGAAGGGTGGTCGGCTGGACCATCGGCTCCGGCAGTGCAATGGCTAGGCCAGATTGTTACGCCAGGCGGGCGCACATCTGGTCGATGACGGTCTCCACCGTGACGCCCTCGGCGCGCGCCGAGAAGTTCACGGCCATGCGATGACGCAGGATCGGGCCCGACAGTGCCACCACGTCGTCGACCGAGGGCGCGAGGCGGCCCTGGATGATGGCGCGGGCGCGGCAGGCCAGCATGAAGGCCTGGCTGGCGCGCGGGCCCGGCCCCCAGGCGACGCGCTGCTTCACCACCTCGAGGTCGGTGCTCTCCGGACGGCCGGCACGCACCAGCTTCACGATGGCATCGACCACGCTCTGGCCGATCGGCAGGCGGCGGACGAGGGCTTGCGCGGCGATCAGGTCGGCCGGGGTCAGCGCCTGCACCGGGATCGGCACGTCCGAGCCGGTGGTGGCGAGCATGATCTGCCGCTCGGCCGCCTCGTCGGGATAGCCGACATCGATCTGCAGCAGGAAGCGGTCGAGCTGGGCTTCCGGCAGAGGATAAGTGCCTTCCTGCTCGAGGGGATTCTGGGTCGCCAGGACATGGAAGGGCGCCGGCAGGTCGTAGCGCTTGCCGGCCACGGTGACGTGCTTCTCCTGCATGCTCTGCAGCAGCGCCGATTGGGTGCGCGGGCTGGCGCGGTTGATCTCGTCGGCCATCAGCAGCTGGGCGAACACCGGGCCCTGGATGAAGCGGAAGGAGCGGCGGCCGATGTCGCTTTCCTCCATGACCTCCGAGCCCAGGATATCGGCCGGCATCAGGTCGGGCGTGAACTGGATGCGCTTGGCTTCCATGCCGAGCACGATGCCCAGGGTCTCGACCAGCTTGGTCTTGGCCAGGCCGGGGACGCCGATCAGCAGCAGATGGCCGCCGGAAAGGAGTGCAACCAGCGTTTGATCGATGACATCCTGTTGGCCATAGATCACTTTGCCGATGGCGGCACGGGCGGCCCTGAGCTGGCCTCCCAGGCGCTCGATATCGGCCAGGGCGGCACGGGCATCGGCGTCGGTCGCGGTCGAAGTATCGGGGGCCACCAGGCGCTCCTATTGTTGGCGGGAATATAATGAGGGAAGCCCAGAATTGAGGCCGGAACAAGGGCATGACGGTTGACGAAATTGTGCGTCGTGTGCGTGAACGCAGCACCCGGTTGGCATCGGGTTTGCCGGTCTCCCACCTGCCGGCCGACACCGACTTTTCACTGAACGGCGTCATGCCGCTGCCTGAGAAGTGGCGGCCGGCCGCGGTGCTGGTGCCGCTGGTGAATCGTGCATCCGGCGTGACGGTTCTTCTCACGCAACGCACCGAGGATATGCCGAGCCACGCCGGCCAGGTCGCGTTTCCCGGCGGCGGCCGTCGCGACGGCGACGTCGATGCAACTGACACCGCCCTGCGCGAGGCGCACGAGGAAGTCGGCCTGGAGCGACATTTTGTCGAGGTGGTGGGCTCGGTCGATCTCTACCGCACCGGCACCGGCTTCGAGATCACGCCCGTGGTCGGCATCGTCACGCCGGGATTCACCACCCAGGCGGATCCGCGCGAGGTGGCCGACGTGTTCGAGGTGCCGCTCGCCCACTTCCTCGACGAGAAGAACCACCGCATCGACAGCCGCAAGGTCGCCGAGGGCCGCGAACGGCGCTACTACGCCATGCCCTACGGCACGCGCTACATCTGGGGCGCGACCGCCGGTATGCTGAAGAACCTGCAATTCATCCTGACGGGTCCATGAGACATCGCTACCTCATCCTGAGGAGCGGCCGAAGGCCGCTCATGTCCGCAGGTCGGAACGAGCACGGTGCGTGATCCGCTAGTCCTTCGAGACGCATCACATCGCGATGTCCTCAGGATGAGGTTGTGCGGTCGATGCGCTGACGAGGAGGCAATGATCCGCATCGTCCTGCTCGTGATCGTTCTGGTGATGGCGCCGACCGCTGCCTTCTTCCTGTGGGCCTGGGCGGTGAAGATCAAGCAGGAGCGCAAGCTCGAGGGCACCCTGCCGGAATGGCAGGAGCTGCCCCTCACCTGGCTCGGCATCGCCGGCCTCGCCTGCACCATCGTCGGCTTCGTGGTGATGTTCTTCACCCAGAACCAGGGTTACGGCGGGCTGTTCTCGCCATGACGCCGTCCGGACGCATCGAGCCGCCGGCCTGGATGAACGATCCGGCGTCGCGGCGGCTGTTCGCCGCGCTCGCCGCCGGCGGCATCGCCGCGCGCTTCGTCGGCGGCTGCGTGCGCAATGCAGTGCTCGGCCGGCCGATCGACGACATCGATCTTGCGGTCGACAAGCCGCCCGAGACGGTGATGCGGGCGCTCGAGGCGGCGAAGATCAAGGTGATCCCGACCGGCCTCAAGCACGGCACCGTTACAGCCATCGTGACGGCGATCGCCGATGGCCGCAGCTACGAGCTCACCACCTTGCGTCGCGACGTCGAGACCGACGGCCGCCGCGCCGTCGTCGCCTTCACCGACGACTGGCTGGCCGATGCCGGCCGCCGCGACTTCACCTTCAACGCGCTCTACGCCGATCCCGACGGCACGCTGTACGATCCGTTCGACGGCCGCGCCGATCTCGCCGCCGGCCGCGTGCGCTTCATCGGCGATCCCGACCAGCGCATCGCCGAGGATCGCCTGCGCGTGCTGCGCTTCTTCCGCTTCCACGCCTGGTACGGCCGCCCGCCGCTCGACGGGCCGGGCTTCGATGCCTGCCGGCGCAATGCCGGCGCGCTTGGGCGCCCTGTCGGGAGAACGGGTCGCCAAGGAGCTGTTGCGCACGCTGGAGGCCGAGCGCTCGCCCGACGCCGTCGAGGCGATGTCCGAAGCAGGCGCGCTCGATCATTGGCTGCCGGAATATGCCGGCGTCGGCCGGCTGCGCGCTCTGATCGGGCGCGAGCGCGAGCTGCATGAGGGGGCCGACGGCTTGCGACGCCTCGCGGCGATCCTGCCGGCAAAGGCCGATGCGGGGGCGATCGGCAAGCGGCTAAAACTCTCGACGCAGGAGGCGCTGCGGCTGGACGTGATGCTGGCGGACGAGCCGGTCGTCGGCATCCATCCGCGGGCTGAGATCTATCGCCTCGGCACCACGTTGTTCATCGATCGCCTCCTGCTCGCCGCTCCGGCGAACTGGCAGGCAACGTTGAAACTGGCCCGGGAATGGACGCCGCCCGAGTTGCCGGTCGGCGGCGCTGATGCGCTGAAGCTCGGGCTGAAGCCCGGCCCCAAGGTCGGTGCCTTGCTCGAGGCCGTCGAACGCTGGTGGATCGAGGGCGACTTCACCGCCGACCGCGCCGCCTGCCTCGCCGAACTCGAGCGGCTGGCAAGGCACGTGAGGCGCGCGACCTGTCATGCTCCTCTCCCCCGCTAGGGGGAGAGGCGCGACAGGGGGCGAGCACGTCGATTCCCCTCCCCTAACCTCTCGCCTAGCGGGCGGCGAGGAACGTGAGTCGGCGACATGATCCGCCCCGGCGTGACGCTGGCACTGTGGCTCGCGCTCACGGTCCTCGTCATCATCAACGACATGATCGGCGACACCTGGATCGCCGAGCGCCTCTCGGTGATGGCGGTGCAGTGGTACAAAGTGCTGGTGCCGCTGCCCTACCTGGCGCTGCTCGCCGTGATCCATGCGCGGCGCACCGCCGGCCCGCGCTGGCTCGAGGCGGCGCTTGCTGGCGGCGATCCTGTGGCCGCCCTCGACCGTGCTGGCGGATTTTTTCTACGAGCGGCTCACTTTCGGCGAAGAGCCGGCGGGCTTTCTCGACCGCTTCGCCTTCTGGTGGGGCGCGCCCTATCCGTTGCTGGTGATCGCCCTGTTTGCAGCGCCGCTGGCGGCAGGGTGGGCGAGGGCGCACGCGTGATGGCGCAGTCCCGGCGAGCCGGCGGGCTTGGGTGCAGATAGTTCCGGCCGCGCCGATGGCAGTACCGCAAGGGATTCGCTAGGCTCGGTTGTGCCTTGGGCAGGGCACGACGAGCCGGGGGGCGCAATGGCCGCAGGGCCGGAAATCGAGGGCGGACGGACGATCGAAGTGCTGCGACGGCAGCTCGCGGCCGCCAAGGCCGAGCGCGACGAGGCCTTAGCCAGCCAGGCCGCGTCGCTATGGAGAACGCGCGGCTCATCAACGAAACGCGCGAGGCGCTGGAGCAGCAGACCGCGACGACCGAGGTGCTGGAGGTCATCAACTCCTCGCCCGGTAACTCGCGCCGGTGTTCGACGCCATGCTCGAGAAAGCGATGCGGCTCTGCGAAGCGGACGTTCGGTGTGTTCGTGCCGCTTCGACGGCAAGGTGTTCGATATGGCAGGCGATCGGCGGCGTCCCCGCCGCGCTGGTCGAGGCGAAACGGCTGGGCAGATCGAGTTCGCTGCCGCCCGATTCCGGCCTGGGCCAGCATGGATAGCCGGCGAACAGGTCGTGCAGATGGTCGACCTTCCCGACACCGAGCTCTACCGCTCGCGCTATCGCGGCGCGACCGCGCTGGTCGAACCCGGCGGTGCCAAGCACCGCGATCTTCGTGGCCTTGCGCCGGGACGAGCGGCTTGCTGGGTACCATCGTGATATACCGCCGCGAGGCGACGCGCGCTACAGCGACAAGCAGGTCGCCCTGCTCCAGAACTTCGCCGCCCAGGCCGTGATCGCCATGGAGAACGCGCGCCTGCTCACCGAGCAGCGCGAGGCGCTGGAGCAGCAGACGGCGACCGCCGAAGTCCTGAAAGTCATTTCCGAATCGCCGACGGACGTACAGCCGGTGCTCGACGCGGTTACCGCGGCGGCGATCCGCTTTTGTGGCGCCGAAGACGTGACCGTGACCCTGCGCGATGGCGACGAGCTTGAGATGGTCGCCCATCAGGGCCCGCTGCGCACGGCGATCGGCCTGCGGGATCGGGTTGACCGCACCTCGATTCGCGGTCGTTCCATCGTCGACCGCGCCACGATCCATGTACCCGACATCGCAGCGCTCGATCCGGCGGAATACAGCCTGGCGGTCCAACAGGGCCAGCAGTATGGCTTTCGATCGAACCTCACGGCGCCGATGCTGCGCGAGGGCACGGCGATCGGTTGCCTGACGCTGCGGCGGGCGGAGCCTGGTGCCTTCACGCAACGCCAGATCCAGCTCCTGGAAACCTTCGCCGCCCAGGCGGTGATCGCCATCGAAAACGTGCGGCTGTTCACCGAGCTGCGCGAATCGCTCGACCAGCAGACGGCGACCGCCGACATCCTGCGCGTGATCTCGCAATCGCCGACCGATGTGGCCCCGGTGCTCGACGTGGTGGTCAAGGCCGCGCAGCGCTTTTGCGGCGCCGACGATGTCGTGATCAGCCTGCGTGACGGTGAGGAGCTGGCATCGCCGCGCACGATGGCCCCATTCCGCCACCGCCGCCGCGCCGCCGGCTCGATCGCAGCAATCGGCCCAGGGACGTGCCGTGATCGACGCCGCCACCGTCCATATTCCGGACATTGGTCGTGTCGGATCCCGCCGAGTGGGCCAGCCTCGATCGAGTTGGCCGCCCGGCTCGGCGGCGAGGCATCGCTCGCGGCCCCCATGCTGCGCGAGGGCGTCGCCGTCGGGCGCCATCATGCTGCGCGGCGCGAGGTCGGCGCCTTCACCGAGCGGCAGATCGCGCTGCTGGAAGCCTTCGCCGCCCAGGCGGTGATCGCCATCGAGAACGTGCGGCTGTTCACCGAACTGCGCGAATCGCTCGAACAGCAGACGGCGACGACCGAGATCCTGCAGGTCATCTCGCAATCGCCGACTGACGTAAAGCCGGTCCTCGATGCCGTGGTAAAGGCTGCGGTCCGTTTCTGTGGCGTCGACGACGCAACCATCGGCTTGCGGGACGACAAATACTGGATCGTAGAGGCCCACGTGGGTCCCATGCGCGCGCTGGTCGACGAGCGACAGGAGCTTACACGGCAGACAGCCATGGGACGCGCCATTGTCGACGGCAAGACGGTCCACATCCCTGACTACAGGGAGCTCGATCCCGTCGAGTTTGAAGGCGCGCGCAAACTCAGTGCGCGGGTCGGTGTCCAGGCGGCCCTTGCGGCCCCACTGCTACGAGAGGGCGTGGCGATTGGAGGCATCAACCTGCGGCGCCCGACCCCGGGTGCGTTCACGCCGCGGCAAATCGAGCTGCTTGAGTCCTTTGCCGCCCAGGCGGTGATCGCTCTCGAGAACATGCGGCTGTTCACCGAGCTCAAGGAGTCGCTCGACTACCAGACCGCAACCAGTGGCCTGCTCGAGGTCATCAGCCGGTCGGCGGCGGACATCCAGCCGGTGTTCGACAACATGTTGGCCTCGGCGGCGCGCCTGTGCGGCGTCCAGAAGGGTGACGTCGCCATCCGACAGGGCGACGCTTTTCGCCACGTTGCCTTCCTCGGGGCGAACCCCGAGGAGCTGGAGTGGCTCAAGTCGCGAATCACCACGCCCGGCCGGGGAACCTCGACAGCACGGGCGCTGTTGGAGCGTCGGATCGATCACGTTCTCGACCAGAGCCTGGATCCCGAACGCGTCGCGCCGGACGCGGCGACGGCTGCGCGAACCACGTTGGCGGTGCCCCTGCTCCGGGATGGTGAGCCGATCGGCGTCATCTCGCTGCTGCGCGACCGGGTGGAAGCCTTTACCGAGCGGCAGGTAACGCTGATCAAGACCTTCGCCGACCAGGCCGTGATCGCCATGGAGAACGCTCGCCTGCTCGGCGAACTCCGCGAGCGCACCGACGATCTCACCGAGTCGCTCGAGTACCAGACCGCGACCAGCGAGGTGCTGGAGGTGATCGGGCGCTCGACTTCGGACATCCAGCCCGTGCTCGACACCATGCTGAGCGCCGCGCTGCACCTCTGCAGGACCGAATCCGGCGGGATCGCGATCCAGCATGGCGAAGGATTCCGCTACGTGGCGACCCTCGGCTGGGAACCCGAAGCGGACAAAACCTTCCGCAGCATGGACATAACAGCGGGACGAGGCACCGTCACGGCGCGGGTCCTCGCCGAAGGTCGCATCGTCCAGGTCGCGGACGTGGCGTCCGATCCGGAATATGAGCTGCCCGAGTTGGCTGAGCGCGCCCAATGGCACACCGCCCTGGGTGTCCCGCTGATGCGTGACGATCGGCCGATCGGAGTCATCACCATCACGCGCAACCGGATCGAACCCTTTACCGAGCGCCAGGTCGCGCTGGTCAAGACTTTCGCCGACCAGGCGGTGATCGCCATGGAGAACGCCCGCTTGCTCGGCGAGCTGCGCGAGCGCACCGACGATCTCACCCAGTCGCTCGAATACCAGACCGCGACCAGCGAGGTGCTGGGCGTCATCAGCCGCTCGCCCACCACCCTGCAGCCCGTCCTGGAAGCGATGACGGCGGCGGCGGTGCGCCTGTGCGGCGTCAAGACCGGCGGGCTGTCGGTGCGGCGCGGCGACAGGCTCGAGTTCGTCGCCCTGGTCGGCCAGACGCCGGAGTTCGAGCGCTGGCAAATGAGCGCGCCGATCCCCGTCGCACGCGGCGTCCCGCTCGGCGATGCCATCCTCGACAAGGCGCCGGTGCAGATCGTCGACGTGAAGGACACCGAGGCCTACAAGGCGGGCGCCGAAGTGGAGCGGGCCGTCGTCGAGCTGGGCGGCCACTGCACGATCCTGCACGTGCCGCTGCTGCGCGACGACGAGGCGATCGGCGTGCTGACGGTCTCGCGCGGCGAGCCGCTGGCCTTCACCGAGCGCCAGATCGGGCTGATCAAGACCTTCGCCGACCAGGCCGTGATTGCCATGGAGAACGCGCGTCTGCTCTCCGAGCTGCGCGAATCCCTCGACCGGCAGACCGCGACAGCCGAGATTTTGCAGATAATCAACTCCTCGCCGGGCGACGTGCAGCCGGTCTTCGATGTGATCCTTGCCAAGGCGATGGCGCTCTGCGATGCCGCCTTCGGCACCTTCGCGACCTTCGACGACGAGCGCTTGCATACCGTGGCCACGCGCGGGGTGCCCGACGCCTTTGCACGCTTCCGTCTCTCCAATCCGCCCATCTATGGGCCGGGGACAGGCCCTGCCCGGCTAATGGCGGGCGAAGACTGCGTGCACGACATCGATGCGGCCGACAGCGAAGCCGACCGGCAAGGCGACCCCAACCGACGTGCCATCGTGGAACTGGGCGGCGCGCGCACCATCCTGAACGTCGCCCTGCGCAAGGACGACGTCCTGCTCGGCGCCATCTCGATCTATCGCCAGGAAGTCCGGCCGTTCAGCGACAGTCAGATCGCACTACTGGAGGGTTTTGCTTCCCAGGCCGTCATCGCCATGGACAATGCACGCCTGTTGGGCGAGCTGCGCCAGCGCACCGACGATCTCGACCGAGTCGCTCGAATACCAGACTGCGACCAGTGAGGTGCTGGAGGTCATCAGCCGCTCGACGTCTGACCTGCGGCCGGTGCTCGACAAGCTGCTTGCCTCCGCCGCAAAGCTTTGCGGAACGAAGCGCCGGCGTTGTCGCCATCAGTCAAGGCGCCTACTTCCGGAGGGTCGCGACACTCGGCTTCACGCCGGGAGACCGACCGCAATACTGCGGGCACAGGAAATCAGGCCCACCCGTGAAACGGCATCATGCGGGCGAACGCTTGCTAGCGAAGCAGGTCGTCCACGTCATCGGATGTAGCCATGCTGATCGCGGACTACGCCTCTGCCGCGAGGTACATTGGGGCAGGTCCGTACGGTCGATTGGCTGTTCCGATTTGATGCGCGAAGAGCATGCCGATAGGCGTAATCATGCTGACCCACGACTCGCGTTCAGCCGTTCACCGAGCAGGCAGATCAGGTCTGGTCAAGACCTTCGCCGACCAGGCGGTGATTGCCATGGAGAACGCCCGCCTGCTGGCGAACTGCGCGAGTCGCTCGACCAGCAGACGGCGACCAGCGACGTGCTGCGGACCATCAGCCGCTCCTCGGTCGAGCCTGGAGGCCGTGCTGGACGCACTGGTCGAGACGGTGGCGCGGCTGTGCCGCGCCGACCAGGCCTACATGTTCCGCCGCCGCGACGAGCTGCATCATCTGGTGGCCTCACACGGACTGCCGGACGAGGCCATTGACTATCTGAACGCCAATCCCTTCGAGCCCAACGAGGGCACGATCAGCGGCCGCGTCGTGCTGCACGGGCGGACGATCCACATCCACGATGTCCTGCAAGACGAGAAGTACACCTACAGTGGCGGCCAGAAGACCGCCGGCTTCCGCACCATGCTCGGCATTCCCCTGATGGCGCAAGACAACATGGTCGGCGTGTTCGTCGTGGCGCGCACGCGCGTCGAACCGTTCACGGACAAGGAGATTGCGCTTGCCAGCGGCTTCGCCGACCAGGCGGTGATCGCCATCGAGAATGCCCGCCTGTTCGAGGAGCTGCGCGACCGTCAGGCCGAGTTGCGTGTCACCTTCGACAACATGGGCGACGGCGTGGTCATGTTCGACGCCGACCTCCGGCTGGCGGCGTGGAACCGGAACTTCCAGCAGCTGCTCGACGTGCCCGACGATTTCCTCGCCAGCCGTCCCGGGCTCGAGGACTATGTCCGCCTGCTGGTTGAGCGCGGCGAGCTGGGCGACCGCGACCGACAAGGAAGTGGCGCGCTATCGCGACCGCGCGACCCGGCAGTGGTCGGCCGAGCGCACGCGGCCCGACGGGCGGGTCCTCGAGGTGCGCAACAACCCGGTGCCGGGCGGCGGCGCGGTGCTGATCTACAGCGACATCACCAAGCGCAAGCAGGCCGAGGCCGAGATCCGCTCGGCCCGCGACGCGGCCGAGGCGGCGCTGGAGCGGCAGACCGCCACGGCCGACATCCTGAAGGTCATCGCCAGTTCGCCGACCGATGTGCAGCCCGTGCTCGATGCGGTGGCCAAGGCGGCGGTACGTTTCTGCGGCGCTCCCGATGCTCTTGTCGCTCTGCGCGACGGCGACGAGAGCATTCCCGTCGCCCACGAAGGCATACTGACGGCAAGCCTTGGCATGCGCCGGCCGCTCACCGACCGGCCTTCTCGGCAGCCTGTCCATTGTCGCGGGTCGCACTCTGCAGATTGCCGACGTCGATGCGCCGGATGCGATGACGTCCCCGGGGTCCTGGCAGCTGGCCAGGCGGCACAAGTGGCGGGCGGGCGTGGCGTCACCGATGATGCGCGACGACAAGGCGATAGGTTGCATATTGTTGCGCAACCCGGAACCGGGGCTCCTGTCGCCCAGGCAGATCGAGCTGCTGGAGACTTTCGCCGCGCAGGCGGTGATCGCGATCGAGAATGTCCGGCTGTTCACCGAATTGCGCGAGTCATTGGAGCGGCTGAAGGCCGCGCAGGCCAACCTCGTGCAGTCGGAGAAGATGGCCTCGCTCGGCCAGCTCACCGCCGGCATCGCCCACGAGATCAAGAACCCGCTGAACTTCGTCAACAACTTCGCCGGCCTGTCGGTCGAGCTGCTCGACGAGCTCAAGGAGGTCGCGGGACCGGCGCTCGCCACGCTTGACGAGGACAAGCGCGCCGAGCTCGACGAGACGATGCGGCTGCTGGTCGGCAACCTCCAGAAGATCGCCGAGCATGGCAAGCGCGCCGACGGCATCGTCAAGAGCATGCTGTCGCACTCGCGCGGCGGCACCGGCGACTGGCACGCCCTCAGACATCAATGCGCTGGTCGAGGAGGCGCTGAACCTCGCCTATCACGGCGCGCGCGCCCAGGACAAGGAGTTCAACGTCACGCTCGAGCGCGACTTCGCGAAGGCAAGCAAGCCGATCGAGGTCGTGCCGCAGGACGTCACGCGCGTGTTCCTCAACCTGTTCGGCAACGGCTTCTATGCCGCCAACAAGCGGCGGATGGGCGCCAGGGAGCGAGGCTTCCGGCCCGACCATCAAGGTCTCGACGCGCGACCTCGGCGAGATGGTCGAGGTCCGGGTGCGCGACAACGGCACCGGCATCCCGCCCGAGGTGCGCGAAAAGCTGTTCCAGCCCTTCTTCACCACCAAGCCGACCGGCGAGGGCACGGGGCTGGGTCTCTCGATCAGTTACGACATCGTCACGCAGCAGCATGGCGGCACGATCGAGGTCGAGAGCGAGCCGGGCAACTTTCACCGAATTCACCGTGCGTCTGCCCAGGAGCCGGCGCGTCGCAACAGAGCGAGAGAGCGTGATGAGCGTCAGTATTCTTGTGGTCGATGACGAGGCCGATGTGGCCGACCTGTTCCGTCAGCAGTTCCGCCGCGAGGTGCGGCAGGGCCAGTATGTCATTCATTTCGCGCAGTCGGCCGAGGAGGCGCTGGGCAAGCTCGAGCAGGGCGTCGAGCCCGAGCTGATCGTGATCCTGTCCGACATCAACATGCCTGGCATGGACGGCTTGGGGTTGCTGCGCAGGATCAAGGAGTGGCGCGCAGATCTGCCGGTGATCATGGTGACGGCCTATGGCGACGACGAGCGCCGGCGCAAGGCCAGCGAATTCGGCGCCGCCGAGTTCGTCACCAAGCCGGTCGATTTCGACCTGCTGAGGCAGCATCTCCAGCAGCTGCCTCTGCCGTCATGACCGAAGCCGCCAAGATCCTCGCCGTCGATGACGAGCCCGACTTCGAGCTCCTGATCAAGCAGCGCTTCCGCCAGCGAATCCGCGCCGGCAACCTCGCCTTCCGCTTCGCCCGCCACGGCGAGGAGGCGCTGGCGGCGCTGGCGGAGGAGCCGGACATCGGGCTGCTGCTGCTCGACATCAACATGCCGGTGATGGACGGGCTCACGCTGCTCAACGAACTGCGCGCGCGCCGGTCGCCGGCCCGCGCGGTGATCGTCTCGGCCTATGGCGACATGGCCAACATCCGCACGGCGATGAACCGCGGCGCCTTCGACTTCGTCACCAAGCCGGTCGACCTCAACGACCTCGAGGTCACGATCGACAAGACGCTCGAGACCATCGCCTATGTGCGCGAGCTCGACCAGCAGCGCGCCGGTGCCGAGCGGGCGCGCGCCAACCTCGCGCGCTATTTCTCGCCCAACATCGTCGACCTGCTGGCCGAGAGCGACGAACCGCTGGGCCCGGTGCGTCGCCAGCAGGTCGCGGTGCTGTTCGTCGACATCGTCGGCTTCACCCGCATGGCCGAAGCGATGACGCCGGAGGCCGTCGTCGGCATGCTGCGGGAGTTCCACCAGCGCATGGCGGCGCAGATCTTCGCCTGCGGCGGCACCATCGAGAAATACATCGGCGACGAGATCTTCGCGGTGTTCGGCCTGCCGATGGCAAGTCCGCACGACGCCCTGAACGCGCTGCGTTGCGCCGCCCTGATGCTGAAGGAGCTCGACGCCTGGAACGCCGCGCGTGCGGCGCGCGGCGAGCCGGCGCTCGCCATCGGCATCGGCCTCAATTACGGCCCGGCCGTGCTGGGCGACGTCGGCAGCGAGCACACGCTCGCCTTCACGGTGATCGGCGACACGGTGAATATCGCCAGCCGCCTGCAGAGCCTGACGCGCGAGCTCAAGACGCCTTTGGTCGTGGCCGATGCGATCGTGAAGCAGATCGGCGGTGCGGCGCTGCCGCTGCCCTTGAAGGACCAGGGCGAGCGCGAACTGCGCGGCCGCAGCGGCGCGGTGCGCATCTGGACGCGAGCGGATTGAGCGTGATCGGCAACTGGCCCCGGTCGAACTAAGGCCACCTCGCCTCGGGCGGCAGCGACATCAGGATCGCCTCGACGTTGCCGCCGGTCATCAGGCCGAACTTGGTGCCGCGGTCGTGGATCAGGTTGAACTCGGCGTAGCGGCCGCGGCGCACCAGCTGGTGTTCGCGCTCGGCGTCGGTCCATGGCTCGTTCATGTGAGCGCGCACCAGCCTCGGGTAGATGTCGAGGAAGGTCTCGCCGACCGAGCGCGTGAAGGCGAAGTCGCGCGCGTAGTCGCCGCTGTCGAGATAGTCGAAGAAGATGCCGCCGACGCCGCGCGGCTCGTTGCGGTGGGGCAGATAGAAGTACTCGTCGCACCATTCCTTGAAGCGCGGGTAGTGGCGTGGGATCGTGCGCATCGCAGGCCGCCTTCAGCGCGGCGTGAAAGGCGTGCGTGTCCTCAGTGTTGGGCACCATCGGCGTGAGGTCGGCGCCGCCGCCGAACCAGGCCCGCGTGGTGACGATGAAGCGGGTGTTCATGTGCACCGCCGGCACCTTCGGGCGAGCGCATGTGCGCCACCAGCGAGACGCCCGTCGCAAAGAAGCTCGGATCCTGCGCCGCACCTGGGATCTGGCTGCGGAACTCGGGGCTGAACTCGCCGAACACCGTCGAGACGTTGACGCCCACCTTCTCGAACACGCGGCCGCGCATGACGGCCATGATGCCGCCGCCGCGATCCTCGCCGTTCGGCCCGCTCTCGCGCCGCCACGCCTTGCGCTCGAAGCGGCCGGGCGGCAACTCGCGATGCGTTCCGGTGAGATCGTCCTCGAGCTTCTCGAAGGCGGCGCAAATGCGGTTGCGCAAGCCCTCGAACCAGGCGCTGGCCTCTTCCTTGCGCTGGGCAAGCGTCGCCTCGTCGGGCAGCGGCGAGGGGCCCTGCGGGCGGGTGGCGGTGCGTCGGGCGAGGGCGGTCATGTCAGCGCTGCGTATCCGTTGGTCTGGCGCAAGGCTTCACCCAATACCATCGCCGCGGCTGTCGCGACATTGAGGGAGCGCAAAGACTTCTGCAGCGGAACACGCAAGCGGAGGTCGGCTGCGGCATGGACCTCGGCCGGAACGCCGGCGCTTTCGCGGCCCAACAGGAGCGTGTCATCGGGTTGGAACGCGGCGTCGGGGAAGCGGGTGGCGCCCGCGGTGGTCAGCAGCACCAGTCGGCCCGCTGCGCGGTCGCGCTGGAAGGCATGCCACGAGGCGTGGCGCCGGATGGCGGCGAGGTCGTAGTAGTCCATGGCTGCACGCCGGATGCGTTTGTCGTCGACCGGAAAGCCGCAAGGCTCGATGACGTCGAGCGGCACGCCGAGGCAGGCGGCCAGGCGGATGAAGGCGCCGAGATTTTGCGGGATATCGGGCTCGAACAGGGCTAGCCGCATGATCTTCCTTCGATTGTCCGCGCCGCGAAAGCCAGTTGTGCGGCACCCTGTCACAGTTCCGGCCGGGGCGGTCGGGTCTCGGATTAATACGCTTCCTGCGACCGAAGAAGCCTTGAATAAAGCGTGGCTTTTCAGTCTATTGCGGCGACCCAAGGGGGCGATACTCAGATGGCTTCTTCCAGCATTCCGGCCGGCGGACACGGCGATCCGACACGGCGCGACTTCCTCATGGTTGCGTCCGGCGCCATGGCGGCGGTCGGCGCGATCGCGACCGCCTGGCCCTTCATCAACAACCTCAATCCGGCCGCCGACACGCTGGCGCTGAGCCAGATCGAGGTGAATGTGAAGGCGATCGCGGTCGGCCAGGCCATCACCGTGAATTGGCGCGGCAAGCCGGTGTTCATCAAGCACCGCACGCCGGAGGAGATCAAGGAAGCCGAGGACGTGAAGCTCTCCGAGCTGCCCGATCCGGAAACCGACAACAAGCGCGTCACCGACACCGCCAAGAAGGTGCGGCCGGAGTGGCTGATCATCGTCGGCGTGTGCACCCATCTCGGCTGCGTGCCGCTCGGCACCAAGCCGGGCGATCCGAAGGGCGAGTATGGCGGCTGGTTCTGCCCCTGCCACGGCTCGCAGTACGACACCTCGGGACGCATCCGCAAAGGCCCCGCGCCCAAGAACCTGGCGGTGCCGGACTATCTCTTCACTTCCGACACCCTTGTCAAAATCGGCTGATCGCCTCCGGGGAGATACCTAGAAATGGCTTCGCAGCACGGCGCTCCGCCGGTCTTCAACAACAGGGTGATCGCCTGGATCGATCACCGACTGCCGATCTTCTCCTATATCGAGAAGGAATATCATCACTTCCCGACGCCCCGGAATTTCAACTACTTCTGGAATTTCGGCGCGATCGCCACGGTGATGCTGGTGCTGATGATCGTCACCGGCATCGTGCTGGCGATGAACTACCAGCCCAACTCCGAGCTCGCCTTCGACTCGGTCGAGCGCATCATGCGCGACGTGCCGTCGGGCTGGCTGATGCGCTACCTGCACATGACCGGCGCCTCGTTCTTCTTCGCCGCCGTCTACGTCCACATCTTCCGCGGCATGTATTACGGCTCCTACAAGGCGCCGCGCGAGCTGCTGTGGATCCTGGGCGTGATCATCCTGCTGCTGATGATGGCGACGGCCTTCATGGGCTACGTGCTGCCGTGGGGCCAGATGAGCTTCTGGGGCGCCACCGTCATCACCAACCTGTTCTCGGCCATTCCGGTGGTGGGCGATTCCATCGTGACCTGGCTGTGGGGCGGCTTCGCGGTCGGCAATCCGACGCTCAACCGCTTCTTCGCGCTGCACTACCTGTTGCCCTTCATCATCGTCGCGGTCGTGGCGCTGCATGTCGTGGCGCTGCACGTGCACGGCTCGAACAATCCGCTCGGCATCGATCCCAAGGGGCCGCAGGACACCGTGCCGTTCCATCCCTACTACACGATGAAGGACGGCTTCGGCCTCACCGTCTTCCTGATCATCTATGCGGGCTTCGCGTTCTTCGCGCCCAACGAACTGGGGGAGCCCGTCAACTACGTCCAGGCCAACCCGCTGGTCACACCGAACGAGATCGTGCCGGAATGGTACCTGCTGCCGTTCTACGCCATCCTGCGCTCCATCCCCGACAAGCTTTCGGGCGTGATCGCCATGTTCGGCTCGATCGGCCTGTCTGTTCGTGCTGCCCTGGCTGGACACCAGCCGCGTGCGCTCCTGCCAGTTCCGGCCGGTCTACAAGTGGTTCATGTTCGTGCTGGTGATCGACATGCTGGTGCTGGGCTATTGCGGCGCCCATCCGCCCGAGGGCAACTACGTGCTGGCGGCCCGCCTCGGCACTGCCTACTACTTCTTCCACTTCCTGATCCTGCTGCCGGTCCTGGGCAAGATCGAGCGGCCTTTGCCGCTGCCACCCAGCATCGCCGACGCGGTGCTCAAGAAGAAGGCGGGTTGAGCGCCATGCGTAAGATCGTCGTTTCCGGCGCCCTCGCGCTCGCCGCGCTCAGCTGCGGCGCCATCGCCATCGCCGCCGAATCCGAGCCCGAGCTCAAGGAGCAGCACTGGCACTTCAAGGGCCCGTTCGGCACCTACGATCGCGCCTCGGCCCAGCGCGGCTTCCAGGTCTACAAGGAAGTCTGCTCGGCCTGCCATTCGCTGAACCAGCTCTACTACCGCAACCTGACCGAGCTCGGCCTCACCGAGGACCAGGTGAAGGGCATCGCCGCCGAATTCCAGGTGCCCGACTTGAGCGACGACGGCCAGCCGATCGAGCGCCCGGCCCGTCCGTCGGACCACTTCAAGAAGCCGTTCCCCAACGAGCTCGCCGCCGCCGCCGCCAACAACGGCAAGGCGCCGCCCGATCTTAGCCTGATGATCAAGGCCCGCCCCGGCGGCCCTGACTACGTCTATTCGCTGCTCACCGGCTACGTACCGTTCGACAAGCTGACCCCGGCTCAGATCAAGGAATTCAACGTCACGAAAGACGACAACTTCAACACCTACTTCGTCGCCGGGGCGCACAAGATCGCCATGCCGCCGCCGCTTGCCGACGACAAGGTGACCTATGTCGACGGCACCAAGGCCACGCTCGACCAGGAAGCGCGCGACGCCGTGGAGTTTCTCGCCTGGGCGTCGGAGCCGCACCTCGAGGCGCGCAACCGCACCGGCATCCGCGTCATCCTCTTCCTGCTGGCGATGGCCGGGCTGATGTACGCGCTAAAGCGCCAGGTGTGGGCCGACAAGCACTAGGAACTGGTACTAGAAGCTGGCGTGGTGGAAGCCCGCGCGCCGGCCCGGCTCGCCGGGCGCGAGCTTGCTGATCGAAGGCTTGTCGGGCTCGCCCGCGACCGGTCCGAGAGCGGCGGGTGGCGCCAGCGCGCGATGTTGCAGCACACTGGCCACGCCGAACGTGGCCACCAGCGCGAGCAACAACAGGGTTGCTCCGACGAGCAAATGACGCATTGAGACCCCCACACCCCGGGGCAGCCTATACCACGGCCGTCAGCCGGGGTCGATCAGGGCGATGCCGAGTTCCGGGCGCTGGCGGCGGTGCAGATGCGTGGGCGTCTCGACGATGGTGACTTCCAGTGTCGGCCGCACGATCCCCTTCAGGAAATGGCCGCCGCGCGTCGACCCGTCCCTGAGGCCCAGGACGGCATGCATGTGCAGGCTGGGCTTGCCGTCGTCGCCGACCGCGATGTCGCCCAGCAGGCTCAAGGCCTCGCACTGCTCGTCGATCTCGATCGGCCGGTAGGTCCGGGCGCGGAGATCGAACCAGCCGACGGTGGCGCGCGCGAAAGCGCCGAGCGCCGTCAGCGAGGCGCCACCCAGCCCGTTCTTCGAGGCAAAGTCGGCGACGGCGGCGAAGGCTTCATCGCCGGCATCGAGGACGAGCACATAGGTGCGCTCGCCCGCCGCCTGCCAGACCAGCCGCGATTTCATCGCCAGAAGATCGCCAGCAGGATGATGATCGGAATGGGGATGCCCAACAGCCAAAGCAGAATTCCGCGACCCATGCCCACAATGGTCCTCCTTGGTTGGTCAATGGTGAAAGGAACGCGCCGTCACCGCGGGCGTTCCCTCCACGCAAGGAGTCTTTATCGAGCCTTCAGCCGCCTCTCAGCGCCGCAGACGCCGCTCTATCGCCTCATGGCGGGCGATCAGCTTGCGGGCGCGGTCGATCACCGGGATGTCGATCATCTTGCCGTCGACCGAGAACGGCCGCGGCCCTCGGCCGCGCCTTCTTGTCGGCCTCGATCAGCTTTTTGGCGTAGGCCACTTCTTCGGCCTTGGGCGTAAAAGCCTCGTTCAGCGCCGTCACCAGGCCGGGATGGATGCAGGTGCCGCCCGAGAAGCCGAAGCGGCGCGCCCGCTCGGCGCTCTTCTTGTAGGCCGCGGGATCGGAGTAGTCGGCGACCGTGCCCAAGATGCCGATCATCGGCACGTTGTGCGCTTGCGCGGCGAACGCCACCAGGCGCTTGGGCAGCTCCAGCGTCTCGTCGCCCGGCACCGAGCCGGTCTCGAGCGCGAAGTCCTCGCCGCCCAGCATCATGGCGATGACGCGCGGGCCGTGCTCGGCGATGTCGTCGATATGGGCGAGCGCGCGCGGATGCTCGATCATGGCGCCGAAGCCGATGCCGCCCACCGGCATGCCGCGCTCCTTCTCGAGCTCGCTCACGGCCTCGTCGAGCAGCCTGAGATGGTGCACGCCCTCGGTCTTGGTGACGAACAACGCGCTCAGCCCCGGCCGCACCGCCGCCTCGATGTCGGGGATGGCCAGACGCAGCGGCCGGTTGATGCGCACGGCCACGTCGGCGCCGGCGCGCGCGACCGCCTTCATGGTCTCGGGCAGCATCTCGCGGGCGCGCGGCTTCTCGGCCACGGTGACGCTGTCCTCGAGATCGACCAGCACGCAATCGGCGCCACGTTCATGTGCCTTGTCGATGAACTTCGGCACATTGCCCGGCACATAGAGGATCGAGCGCCAGACGGGGGGCCGGGGCCGGAAAGGGGATTCGCGGCTCACTTGCCCTTTCCTTTGCCAGCCGAGATCACGCCCGCCTGCCGCAGTTTCTCGTATTCGGCGTCGCCCAGCAGCGGCTTCAGCAGCGCCTCGTTGTGCTCGCCGACTCGCGGCGCCGCGCTCTTGAGCGCGCCCGGCGTGCCGGAAAGCCGCGGCACCACGGAATGGGTCGGCAGCTCGCCCATCTCGGCATCGGGGATCTCGATCAGCGCCTCGCGCTCCAGCACGTAGTCGTCGGCCACGATCTGGGCGATGTCGTAGACCGGGCCGATGGTGACGCCGGCCTCGTCGAAGAATTTCAGGTTGTCAGCGAGATCGCGCGCCTTGATGAAGCCGCCGATGATGGCGTCGAGCTCGATCCCGTTCTTCACCCGCTCGATGTTGGTGGCAAAGCGCGGATCCTTGACCAGCTCCGGCCGGCCGATCTTGACCAGCACGCGCTCGGCCATGCCCTGGGTCGAGGCCGACAGGCACACCCAGTGGCCGTCCTTGGTTTCGTAGACATTGCGCGGCGCTGCATTGGTCGAGCGGCTGCCGGTGCGCACCTTCACCTCGCCGGTCAGCTTGTAGTTGGCGGCCTGCGGCCCCAGCACCGAGAACAGCGGATCGAACAGCGGCAGGTCCATCACCTGGCCGGTGCCGCCGTTCACCTCGACCTCGCGCAGGGCCACCATCACCGCGCCATAGCCGTTCAGCGCCGCCATCGCATCGGCGAGATACATCGGCGGCAGCACCGGCTCGCGGTCGCCGAAGCCGTTCATCGAGGCAAAGCCCGAGTAACCCTCGATCAGCGTGCCGAAGCCCGGCTTGTGGCGGTAGCGGCCGTCCTGGCCCCAGCCCGAGATGCGCACGATCACCAGCTTGGGGTTGATCTTGTGCAGCTCGGCGGGCGAGAGGCCCATGTCCTCCATCACGCCCGGCCTGAAACTCTCGACCACGATCGCCGCTGACTTCGCGAGTTCCTTCACGATCGTGCGGCCGGCATCGGAGCGCAGGTCGAGCGCCACGCTCTTCTTGTTGCGGCTATAGACCTTCCACGCCGTCTCGACGCCTTTCGACGCGCCACGAGCGCAAGGTGTCGCCCTCGGGCGGCTCGATCTTGATCACCTCGGCGCCGAAATCGGCGAGCTGCAGGGTGAGGATGTTGCCCGCGACCAGGCGCGACAGGTCGACCACGCGGACCCCGTTCAGGGGGCCGCGCGCGGTGGGGGTGAGGGCTTTCCTGGCGGGTTTCTTCATGGCTGGGGGCGCGCCAGCTCCAGTAGCGCGTCTCATTTTGCAAGTCCGCGCGACTGGAGTCGCGCGCTCCCAGCCTACCCAACGTACTTCTTGAAGTGCGCCAAGGTGCGCTCCATCGCCTTCTTGGAGGCGGCGGCGTCCCAGCTGCCGCGCTCGTCGCAATGGAAGCCGTGGTCGGCGGGATAGTCGTAGACCTCGACCTCGGGATGGAGCTTGCGGATCTCGTTCACGTGCGCCATCGGGATGTGCATGTCCTTGTCGCCGAAATGCAGCTGCGTCGGCACGGTGGGCTTCTCGCTCTTGGCGCCGTGGATGCCGCCGCCGTAGTAGCCGGACACCGCGTCGGGCTTAGCCGGGTCGCCGCCAGCCAGGCGATGGTGCCGCCCCAGCAATAGCCGGTGACCGCGACCTTCCGGGCGCCGCGCTTCTTCAGCTCGGCGATCGCCGCCTCGACGTCCTGCACCGCCTTGTCGGTGAAACCCTGCGTCATCACGTAGGTGCGGCCCTCGGCGATGGTGTCGGGCGTGTAGCCGAGCTCGATGTTCTTCTTGATGTGGTCGAAGAAGCGCGGGGCGAGCGCGATATAGCCGTCGGCCGCGAACTTGTCGGTGACCGCCTTGATATGGTGGTTCACGCCGAAGATCTCCTGGATCACCACGACCCCGCCCTTGGGCGTGCCCTTCGGCAGGGCGAGATAGGCGCCGATGTCGCCGGCCTTGGACTTAAGCAGGATATCTTCAGCCATGAATAACCTCCCGGTTGCGGGGCGCATTGGACATGGTAATGGCCTCGCGTTCAACCGCGGCCGCGCCCGCAGAGCGAGAGCAGAATGTACATCCCCAAGCACTTCGAGGGCGAAGAGGCCACCGGCCGCGAAATCATGCAGACCCATGGCTGGGCCCTGCTGATCACCTCGGATGAATCCGGCGCTCCCATCTGCACCCACATGGCGCTGGTCTGGGAGGATGACGGCTCCCCGCACGGCAGCCTGCTCGGCCACCTGGCGCGCGCCAACGATCACTGGAAGCTGTTTTCGCGGCCCGCGAACTCGCTGGCGCTGTTCTGGGGCCCGCACGCCTATGTCTCGCCGACCTGGTACACGCCGGGCGTCAAGGTGCCGACCTGGAACTACGTCACCGTGCACGCCTATGGCCGGCCCGAGATCGTCGAGGCGACGCCGTCGGTGCTGATGGTGCTGACCAAGCTCGCCGCGGTCTACGAGGGCAGCGGCGCCGACGCCTGGGGTCTCGGCCGCCTGCCGCCCGGCAATGCCGCCGAGCAGACGAAGAACATCGTCGCCTTCCGCATGAAGCTCGAGCGCGTCGAGACCAAGCTCAAGCTCAGCCAGAACCGCGAGGTCGAAGATCGCCATCGCGTGATCGCCAAGCTCGAGGCGAGCGACAGCCAGGATTCAAAGGCGACGGCGAAGTGGATGAAGAGGGTGCTGCCGTAGGGGCGCTTGGCGTTTGAACCACACCGGGTGTCATCCCGACCGAAGCGAGGGACCTTTAGCTGACATCACCGGGCTTGGAGGGATGTCAGCTTTCGGGAGCGAAGCCGACATGACGCGACGATGGGGGCAATGTCCGCCAATGACCCACAGCGGACTTGAAGGCGGCCAGGCCCGCAGCTTGCCAACAGTCGGCAATGTCGGTCGGTGTCACCGCTACTTCGGCCGATGGCGTTCGAAAGATCTTTTGGCCAGCACTGAAGAGTGCGACCAGAGCTAAGGCTTGGATAATAGCATCGATGAGCGCCCAGAGGGCGGCGAAGCCGAACGAAGCATGCCCCGGATAGCTGCAACCCATTGATGCAGCACATCACGACAAGCCCTGTTGCAGTGCCTGCCACGACCGAAACGAGGAACGCCCAGCGCGGTCGCCGGCGCAAAATGAGCATTGTGAAGGCGATGACGACCCATGGGATCGGATCAAGCAACCAAAACCCGATCGCAAGAACATGGAGTCCTATGATTTCCGACGGAGCCACGGCTACTACTGTAGCAGCGGATCGATCATCTCGCGGAGTCGCTTTGGCGCTCCGGACCCGGCAACTAGAGGGTCCGCTTATTGATGCTGTGGACGGCGCCTTCGTGGGCACCGACGTACCTTAAGGTCCGTTGGAGCCGATCAACGAAGGGGGCAGATCATGGCGGAGATTGTGACGATCGGGCTGGATATCGCGAAGTCTGTGTTTCAGGTCCACGGCGTCGATGCGGCAGGACAGGTAGTTGTGCGTCGTCGGCTGCGGCGATCGCACGTGCTGAGGTTTTTCGCCGGGCAAGCCCCCTGCCTCGTGGGGATAGAAGCCTGCGCAACCTCTCACCATTGGTCGCGTCAGCTGCAGGGCCTGGGCCACAGCGTGAAGTTGATGCCGCCGTCGTACGTGAAGCCCTACGTCAAGCGGCAGAAGAACGACATGGCCGATGCCGAGGCGATCTGCGAAGCGGTGATGCGGCCGACCATGCGGTTCGTCGAGACCAAGACGGCCGAACAGCAAAGCGTGCTGATGCTGCATCGTATCCGGTTGATGCTGGTGGGCCAGCGGACAATGCTGAGCAACACGATCCGCGCCCACATGGCGGAGTTCGGGATCGTCGGGCCGATCGGCCGGCGTGGGCTCGACCAGCTGTTGGCGGTTCTGTCGGACCTCGGCGATGAGCGGGTACCGGCGCTGGCGCGGGACTGCCTGGTCGCGGTCGCAGAACAACTGATGCTGGTCAAAAGGAAGATCCTCGACTTGGATCGCCGGATTGCGGCCTGCCATCGCACGAGCGACATGAGCCGCCGGCTGGCGGAGATCCCGGGCGTTGGCCCGCTGCTCGCGACCGCTCTGGTTGCGACAGTCCCTGAGCCACGAGCCTTTGCTTCGGCACGCAACTTTGCCGCCTGGATCGGGCTGGTACCCAAGCAGAACTCGAGCGGCGGCAAGGAGCGGCTCGGCGGCATCACCAAGCAGGGCAACAGATACCTGCGCTCGATGCTGACGGTCGGGGCGCTGGCGGTCATCCGATATGCCGAGCGGCACGGCACAAAGCGACCGTGGATTATCAAACTTCTCGCTCGCCGGCCGACCAAGGTTGCCGCCGTGGCGCTCGCCAACAAGATGGCGCGGATGGCCTGGGCGATCATGGCCAAGGGTGAACGATATCGTGAACCGGTCCTCATTGCGGCCTGAAGGTACAGTGCCGGCAGTGACCGTGTTCCAGAGGTTGGGAGGGGCTACGAGACGATGATGCATCAAGCCGGTCGATAGCCGGGAAGAGGGACAACCCACTAGTGCCAGAGCATCTCGGAATGCGTGCTTTTGGTCGGGACCCGCTTCGCGGAGGGCATCATGGCCAGCGGCCGTTCGCGCCGCATCAACAGGTCGAACACATGGCCGCACCGACCAGCTCAGCATCTACCGTCAAGAACACCCTTGCCAACGGGGCGCCGTCCACACATGGCACTTAGCGGACGCCACCTCGGCGCGGAGAGGGAGGTCCGCTTACGGGCGTAAAGCGGACATCGATTGAAGGCTCGCCGATGTCTGGAAATGACCCACAGCGGACATTGGCTGGGCGCCGCGCCAATGGTCTTGAGGCCAATTTCAGCTCCTGTCGAGGTAACCGTTTGAGCCAGTAAGATGCAGCCTCCTAAGTTTATGGTTGCCTCATGGCTCTCGGCTCGCGAATGATCTCCCGCGCTTTTCTTTTCCGAACAGTCGTCGGCAAGGTGCATCGTGATCGGACGCATGTTTCATGAGCCACGCGCGCCCGTCGCGACCCGGGGTGGGCAACAGGAGGTGCCGATGCAGACCATAGTCGAAGACCGCCGCTTGCCGGTCGACATCGATGCCCAGCCGGTGGTGCAGGCGGCCGCCGCGCTCAAGCCGACCTTGCGGCACTACCACGACGAGATCGAGCGCGAGCAGCGGCTGTCGCCTGAGCTCGTCGAGCAGATGCACGCGGCGGGCTTTTACCGCCTCTTGCTGCCGCGGTCGCTCGGCGGCCTGCAGGCCGATCCGCTGACTTACATCCGCGTCGTCGAGCTCCTGGCCGAAGGCGCGGGCTCGGTCGGCTGGAACATCGCCAACAACGGCGTCGGCTCGCTGGTCACGCTCGGCCTTCCGGACGACGGCGTGCAGGAGATCTATCCGAAGGGCCATCGTACCGTGATTGCCGGCACCGCGGTGCAGGGCGGCGGCGAGGCGGTGCCGGTCGAGGGCGGCTATCGCGTCAGCGGGCGCTGGACCTTCGGCAGCGGCTGCCATGAAGCCGCCTGGATGCTCGGCAGCTTCCAGATTCTCGACGACGGCCAGCCGCGCCGCCGCAACGACGGCGGCACGTTCTGGCGCGGCCTGTTCCCGCGCGCCGAGGTCGAGGTCATTCCCGGCAGCTGGGAGGTGAGCGGGCTGCGCGGCACCGGGAGCTTCGATTGGACGGTGAAGGATTTCTTGCTGCCGGAGCGGCGCACGATGGTCCATGCCGGCGTACCGCTCGACAACCAGTGGGGGCATTGGCCGGGCATCACTTACGCCCTGCCAGCACCGGCCTGGGTCGGGCCACACCAATGCGCAGTGATCACCGGGCTGGCGCGCGCCGGCATCAATGCGCTCGTCGAGCTTGCCGGCGAGAAGACGCCGCGCGGCCGCACGGGCCGGCTGTGCGACAATCCGCAGGTGCAGGACGCGGTCGGGCGCGCCGATGCGATCCTCAATTCCGGACGCCTCTATCGCAACGCGATGATCGCCGAACTGTGGAACACGCTCGCCGATGGCCGCGAGACCACGCTCGAGCAGCGCGCCCGCTGCCGGCTCGCCGCGGTGCACGCGGGCGACTGCGCCCGCCAGGCGATGGACCTGATGTTTCGGCACGGCGGAAGCACTTCGTTCAAGACCGAGAGCCGCCTGGCCGAAGTGTGGCGCGACCTGCAGGTGGTCGGCCAGGCGGCGACGCTCGCTCCGGAGTGGTATCCGATCGGCGGCCGCGCCTTCCTCGGCCTCGACCCCGGCCCGCGGCTGCGCTAGCGGCCGCGAGCAGGCCGGGGGAGGTTGGTCAGGTTGGGATCATTGGTGGGCCAAAGGCAACTCTCAAAAATCCGAGGAACTGCAGATTGTCCGTCGGCGGCTGCAATCGCGGAACTGAGGAAGGACGATGTCCGCTTCCGAGGGCAAAGCGGGCATGATGCCGATGGGCTGCCATGTCCGCACGTGACCCAAAGCGGACGCGTAACGCGAGTGGCCGTAGGGTCCTTACCAGGCATCGCCTAGCTCAATTGCAGACCGAGCCGTTCGCACAATGCCGGGCACGCTCCGTCTCGCGCGCTCTCCTCGCCCGGCGGACAGCCACCCCGAGGTTCCGCTCGACGACTTCCTGCCGCGGAGGCAAAATGAATGGCCTTCGCGATGCGTCTTCATTAAAGCCAAGGTGACCGTAGATGCCATACTACTGGATCACTCCAAGGTTTTACTGCAGTGGCGGTGGTGGCGAGACCAACACGGCGCCGTGGACGACTGACCTCAACATACCGCCGAGTTCAGTGTACGGCCTTGCAAGTCTCAATTTAGTACGAGGCAGAAAGCGGAAGCGGGGCCAGCGTCGGCTTTCTGTCCTATGTCACCCAGGACCCGAATACCGGAATACCGTCGGAACATGTGATCGCCGGATCTGGCGGCAATATCTACGGTGTGGGCTGGCTTGCACCCGCTTTCGATGATGACAACGTGATCGTCGTCACGCTGGCCTGGAACGGCTATTCGGATGGTTTCATGGCCGCCATGGGATCCCTGACCGTGTTCCTTAATTTGGAGTAGCCAAGGGACAAAAAGCCATGATCCCCGAAGAGGTGAGGATCTGCGTGCTGTACGACCCCAGGGACGGCCGCATCGCCCATCATCACCAAGTGGTCACGTTCGCTGGCGCCCAAAGAGTTGATGAGAAGGAAGTCGAACGCAGAGCATTGGCGCGGGCGGCGAGCTTTGAAACAGACACGTCGACCCTCAAGGCATTGCACCTTTCCGAAAAAGACTGCGACCCCTCGCACCGGTGCAAGGTCGACATCAAGACACTGAGGCTCATCAAGCTTCCGGAGCCAGCGGTTCCACGGCGACCCGGCCCCGCGCGACGCTGAATGAGACGGCGTGCGCTCATCTTGGCAGGGGCGCCGGCGGTTGGATGCTTCTACGTCGCGACTTCTGCCGTTGGCCGAGAGCGGCCACCGGACCCGTGATTCGACGAGGTGATCGAATAAAGCGCCGATGTCCGCTAGTGATGCTGTGGACGGCGCCCACTGTGAGGCATCGGAGTGCCCTAGTGTGGTTGCGTTGAAGCGAACCACGATGAGGGGAGCCGTCCATGGGCGAGATTATCACAATCGGTCTTGATATTGCGAAGTCGGTATTCCAGGTGCACGGGGTCGATGAGGCCGGCGCGGCGGTGGTCCGCAAGCGCATCAGCCGGGCGAAGATGCTGGAGTTCTTTGGTGGCCTGCAGCCGTGCCTGGTCGGTATCGAAGCCTGTCCCGCGGCCCATCACTGGGGCCGCGAGCTGCAGGCGCTTGGCCATACGGTGAGGCTGATGCCGCCGAGCTACGTGAAAGCCTATCTCAAGCGCAGCAAGAACGATGCGAACGACGCCGCAGCGATCTGCGAGGCGGTGACGCGGCCCTCGATGCGGTTCGTTGCGCTCAAGACGAAGGAGCAACAGGCCGCCTTGATGCTGCACCGGGCCCGGCAACTGCTGGTGCGTCAGCGCACGATGTTGAGCAACGCCATACGTGGCCACCTGGCCGAACTGGGCATCGTGTCGGCAAAGGGCCGCAATGGCACTGGCGCTTTGCTCGAGATCGTTGCCGATGCCGGGGACAGCCGGGTGCCCCCAGCGGCCCGCGGCATCCTCGAGGTGCTGGCGCGGCAGCACAGCGCCCTGGGAGCTGAACTCGGGTCGATCGACCGGACTATCCTGGCTTGGCACCGGTCAAGCGAGGCGAGCCGCCGACTGGAAGAGATCCCAGGCATCGGGCCAATCGTCGCCACGGCTCTGGTTGCCGAGATCGGCGACTGGAAGGCGTTCGGGTCGGGTCGCAACCTGGCGGCCTGGATCGGGCTGGTGCCCAGGCAGCAGTCGACCGGTGGCAAGGACAAGCTCGGCAGCATCACCAAGCAGGGCAATCGATACTTGCGATGGTTGCTGGTCGCCGGCGCAATGGCCGTCATCCGCTATGCGCAAAAGCACGGCACGCTGAAGCGGCCCTGGCTCGGACGATTGATGGCGCGCCGCCCAACCAAGGTGGCGGCCGTGGCCCTGGCCAACAAGATCGCGCGGATGGCCTGGGCCATCATCGTCCACGGCGACAGATACAGGGAGCCGCAGCCGTCGCTCGCGGCGTGACAACTGCCGACAGATAGATCCGCAACCCCATTGGCGAGGGCATGACGACGTAATGCAGAAAACGGTCGTTCCGGGGATCGGGAGAGCCCGCTTGGGTCAGCGCACTTCCAAGTGCGAGAAAACGATTGGGACCCGATCCGCGCAGCGCATTAGGGCCAGCGGTCAATCGTGCCGCATCAACAGGCCGGACACGTGACCGCACCCGACCAATCCTGCAGCTACGTCAGAATGTTCTTGCCAGGGCGCCGTCCACACGTGACCCAAAGCGGACGTCGGTGCACTTGACCCACTAGAGCCCGTTTCTGAGTTCACGGCCTCAGCTTCGCAGAAGCCCTTGCGGGCGGGATATCGCGCCCGCAAGATCGCCGCCGATGAGGCACCTTGCCGTCCTGCTTTGCTGCGTCCTCTGCGCCGCTGCGGGCGGTGCGGCCGCGAATGACGACGGGACCAGGGGCGACAGGGCAAGGGTCGAGCGCGGCCGCTACCTCGTGACAGCGGCGGACTGCGAAGCCTGCCACACCGCGCCGGGCGGCGCGCTCTTCGCTGGCGGACGGGCGATCGCCACGCCCTTCGGCACACTCTACTCTCCCAACATCACCTCCGACCGCGAGACCGGCATCGGCAGCTGGAGCGACGACGATCTCTCCACGGCGTTGCATTCGGGACGGAACCTCGGCAACGCGTATCTCTACCCTGCCTTCCCCTATCCCTACTTCACGAAGGTGACGCGCGAGGACGTGGTCGCGATGCGCGCCTTCCTCGCCATGCTTCCGCCGGTCAAGAACGTGCGGCGCACGGCGCGGCTCTGGTGGCCGCTGAATTATGTTTCTGATACGGGTGGAACCTGCTCTATTTCGACGAGGGGACCTTCCGGCTCGATCCGGCCAAGGACGAGGCGTGGAACAGGGGTGCCTATCTCGTCGGAGGCGCTCGGCCATTGCGGCGCCTGTCACACGCCCAAGACCATGCTGGGCGGCGATCGCCATGATCGTGCGCTCGAGGGCGGGCTGCTTGACAACTGGTTCGCGCCAAATATCACGGACGAGCCGCGCGTCGGCCTCGGCGGCTGGAGCGCCGAGGACATCGTCGAATACCTCAAGACCGGCCACAATGCGCACAGCGACGCCGTCGGCCCGATGGCCGAAGTGATCGCAAGCTCGACGTCGAAGCTCGAGGCGCGCGACCTTGCCGCCATCGCGCGTTACCTCAAGGACCAGAAGGGTACTCCCGTCGCTCCGGTGCCGGCCCCGCCGCGCGTAATCATGGCGGCCGGCGAGAAGGTCTACGACATCTGCGCCGCCTGCCATGAGAGCGACGGCACGGGCCAGCGGCGCCTCTACACGCCGTTGCCCGGCAATGCCAGCGTGCAGTCGGCCGATCCGACCACGCTCATCCACCTCACCCTGGAAGGCGCCGACGGCCTGCCGACCGAGCAGCAGCCGACCCCGGGCTACATGCCCGGCTATCGTGACAAGCTCGGCGACGCCGAGATCGCTGCGGTCCTCACCTATATCCGCAACTCGTGGACCAACTCGGCACGTGCGGTCAGCGCGAGCGAGGTGAAGACGGTGCGGGAGCGGTTACGCGCGCCGTGAGCGATTCCGTCGGGACGACGGGAAAGTAAGGCCGGGCGCGAGTGGGCCGCGCGACCGTTTCGGCCAGCCGACGGGTTTCCGCCGCACGATGCATATGCCCGCCTTTGCACTTTTGAGACGTGCCGAGGGCGCCGAGGATGTCTGTTCTTCGGGGACTCTAGCGTTGCGGATAGAGGTGTCTGCCGTGCTACTGTTACGAACTCCACGCGAAACGACACGTCGATCGACGTCCGCTATCGCGCGTAGTCGAACAGCGCCATAAAGCCGAAATCCATGTGCTCCTGCTGATGACAGTGGAAGAGCGTCAGGCCCGGATTGTCGGCGACAAAATCGACCTCGAGCTCCTGGAAGCCGCCCAGCATCACAACATCCTTCATCACGCCCGACGTCGGCTTGCCGGCCGCGCGCGTTAATTCGAAGCTGTGGCGATGCAGATGCAGTGGATGGATGTCGTCGCTGGCATTGCGGAACTTGAGGCGATAGCGGCGGCCTTCCCGCACTTGATATTTCGGCTTCATGGCTGCCATCGAGAAAGCCTCGCCGTTGATCGTCCACTGGTTGAAACCGTGCATCGCGGCGTTGTGCTTGACGAACGTCATCTCGAAGGTCTCGTCGGGAGTTGTTGGGGCCGTCGACGCCTTGCCAAATTGCGTATAGTCCCAATGAAAGGGCTTTGGCTTGGCCCATTGCGGCTTGCCGCTCTGGCCGGCGTATTCGACGACGATGCCCATGCCATGGAGTCGGTCATCGTCGGCAAGATCACCCATTACCCAGACGCCCGGGTGCTTCATCTCGACAATGGCGGAGATGCGTTCGGCCGTGCCGAGCCACATCACCGGAACGTCGGCAGGTGTCGGCACCGGATTGCCGTCGAGCGCCACGATCCGGAAGAGGTGGCCGGGAAGGGCCAGGCTGCGAATTTCGGTCGCGCTGGCGTTCAGCACATGGAACAGGACGCGCTCGCCTTGCTTGACGCGGATCGGATCGCCATGGCCAAGCATCTTTCCGTTGATGGCAAACAGCTCGTAGCTGACTTCGTAGCCCTTGGATGTTCCCTTCGCCTTCTCGTCGGCGGCCTTGCCGATGTCCTTCAATTCCTTGAGTTCCGCGCCGGCCAGAAAGCCCATCGTCATGTCGCCGCCACGGCTGAAGGATGGATTGAACTCCTTCAGGACGAGGAACACCTCACGGTCGTAGGCGCCGGGATTGTTCCTTGGTTCGATATAAACCGGCGCCGCCTGACCCGTGTAAGTGCCTCTCGTGAGATCGGCTCCGGCCACGACATGGGTGTGGACGAAGCGGAAGCCGGCGGGTTTCGGCACGAACGCGATCCGGCGCTTGCCGTGCGCTGGAACGGGCGGCGTGCCTTCCTCCTCCGCGCCGTCGACGTCGCTGGGAATGGTTTGCCCATGCCAATGAACCAGCTCGGGCGTGTCGGTGTCGTTGTAAACGTCGACGACAACCCGCTTGCCTTCGGTGAAGCGCAGCAGGGGGCCGGGAAACTGGTCGTTGTAGAGCGTCGTCGACACGATATGGTCGGGCGCCAGTTCAGCCAGTCCGTTGGCAATGCGCAGAGTGTAGTCGGCTTTCTCTTCGGCAGAAGGATCGGCCGCCCAGGCGAGGCGAGGCGCGACGCTGATGAGCGGCGCGAAGCCGGCAAGCGTCAGAAGGGAGCGGCGATCGATCGTCATGCTGTCGGTCCTTTTGTCGGCGGCGGCTCTTATCTCGCGAAGAAATCACGTCTTGGCACCTGCTCGACGATCTGCGGCACCTCTCGTGGCTGCTGTGATCTTGCGATACGCGGTGAAACTCAGGCTGCCGCCGTCGAAGCCAAGAGGATGCGTCGCCTCATTACAGAAACCTATCACGGTCGATGACTAACTCAACCGCAGCACGCCTCATGGGTACAGCCGCCAGCGTGTCAGCATTTGGCACTAAGCGGACATGAGCTAAGCGTGCAGGGATGTCCGCTTCGAGGGGGAAACGGACATGACGCCGACAGACTGTAACCCTAGCTCATGATCCAAAGCGGTCATCCTCGAACTCAACTCCACTCGTGCTTGCGCATAGGCTAAAGTAGCCTTCGTGGGACCTATATGACAGGTAACAAGACCAAGCGTGTGCTCGTCTGTCGGCAGTGTGGTCGACAAGGTGAGTTCATTTACGAGAAGACGAGGAGCGGCTCTTCTTCAGGGTCGCGGATCAACTACGAAAGTCTGACACCGGGTTTCCGATTTAAGGACACGGGTTACGCAACCACTTCGACGATTAGCTGTAGCAAGTGCAACGAGGTCGTATTCCCATACTCGACTAGCTAGCCGCCTGAGGAATGTCCGCATCTGGCTCAAAGCGGACATGGCGATACTGCTTATTGCATCGTCACCACAGGCCGAACGAAGTTGGCCTGCTCGTGCTAGGCTTACTGATGGCCCATTCACCAGCACTAGTCTCCCTCCGCAAAACGCTTGCTGAAGATGTCGAGGACCTTCCTCAAGAAGGAAAACGCAAGATAGCGGAAGAGGCGATCAGGAAGATCCTCGACGCGATCGAAGCAGGTGTTTGTCCCTTGGGTGATTGGGAGAGGCGTTGCCTAGCTGCAGCAATTACAAGTATTCGCAGCGGTAGATTCGACCAAGCTCGGACCATGGCGCGGCGAGCGTTGTGGCCGGAAGAAAATAGAAGGCTGGCATCGATCGCGAAATTCCCTGTCAGGCCCGGCATGTTCAGCATTGACGAGCTAAAGCGAGAATTCAAGGCTGCCTCTACCGTGACGACATACAAGAGACCCGCTCACTCGATCGCTCTGACTCGCCTTGGGCCAGATGACGACGCGTGCGAGTTAGCGTCGATTCCGAGTGTCCCACCGCCGGAAAACTCTAGGAACATCAGTCGCTTGCAAAAGCGATGAGAGCGAATTGGTGCCCTCGGTCGGGATGACACGGGGTGGAGTGACACAGTCTCTTCAATCAGCTCCGAGCAGATGGGTGACTCGCCAGCTCGTACGCCTGTCTCGCGCGGCCCGCGGCGCGGGTCACGGCATCGACCTTGTCCGACGCGGCGGTGTCGATGACGTAGAGGATCGCCGAGAAGCCGAGATACGCCGCTCCCGCCAGGTAGTAGTGCCAGGGCTCGAGCTCGAGCCGCAGCAGCACCACGACGAACGGCACGGGGAAGAAGACCGCGACGAACCGGATCCAGGTCGTGCGCCGGTAGGTGTCGGTCAAGGCTTGCGCTTCGGCCGCGAGCGCCTTCGCCTGGCGGTGCAGGGCCTCGATCTTTTCGGTTTCCGTTGTCGCGCGCATAGCCGGTCGCTTTTGCCGATATTGCAAGCGGAGCACAGTGCCTGGAGATTGTCCAAGACTGTCGCGCCGCCCTTCGACCACGGCGTGATGTGGTCGACATGCAAGGTCACCGCCGGATCCTTGGCCGGGCTGGCGCCGCACATGCGGCAGATGCAGTTGTCGCGGATCAGGACGGTCGCCCGCAGGCGCCAGCTGATCCGCCGTGACCGGGCCTTCGTCCTGGCGCGACGCGGCTTTTTGCCGATGCGCTCCCTGGGCGCTTTGCCGCGATTGATGTAGGCGTCGAAGGCCTGCAGGGCCTTGTTCCAGGTGCCGAAGCGGGTGAGGTAGGCTCGCTCCGAATAGAGAGACAACCCGTCCTTTCTCACCAATTCATTGCTGGTGGGCTGTCGACCAAGCTTGCGCCAAAGTTGGGCGAGATTTTCGAACAGGTCGATTTCGGGAATCCTGTAATTCTTGAGGATTGGCAGGCCAGCGGCGGCGAGCGCCTGGTTCCATGAGCCGAAGCGGCGTCCTAACGCCTGGCCCGAGAAGCTTCCGTGGTCGTCGTAGATCGAGCGGGAAAGCGGCTCACCGGCCAGCCGGGCGACCCGCTGCAGGTCCTGCAGCAGCACCTCGCGGGGCGTGTTCCTGAGATGCAGCCTGACGACGAAGCGCGGCTGCGCGGGAGCGGAAAGGGCCACCCCAAGCTTATAAGGCCAACTCCGCCGGAACACCTACTTTGGTCATTAGAAGTTCAAGTCGTAGCGTCTCTCCCGGTTCCAGAAAAAGCAGAAACGAGAAAGGCGCCGTTATCTGAAGCGCGGCCCGCCCCGCCCGGCGCCAAATATCATTCCGCCGCCCGCCTTTCCTCCGCCGGTGTCCTGCCCCCCAGCGCGGCCGCCACTCGCGACGGCCGGTAGGCGTGGCCCAGCCAGTGGGACAGCCGTTCGAGGTAGAGATAAATGACTGGCGTCGTGTACAGCGTCAGCCATTGCGACACCAACAGACCGCCGATGATCGCTACGCCGAGCGGCTGGCGCAGTTCCGCGCCCCCGCCGGTGCCAAAAGCGATGGGCACTGCGCCGAACAGCGCCGCAAACGTGGTCATCATGATCGGGCGGAAGCGCAAGAGACACGCTTGGTGAATCGCCTCTTGCGGAGCCTTGCCTTCGATGCGCTCGGCCTGCAACGCAAAGTCGATCATCATGATCGCGTTCTTTTTGACGATACCGATCAACAGGATGATGCCGACGATCGCGATCACCGACAGATCGTAATGCAGCAGCATCAACAGCAACAGGGCGCCGACGCCGGCCGACGGCAGCGCCGACAAGATCGTGATCGGGTGGATGTAGCTTTCATACAGGACGCCGAGGACGATGTAGACGACGAGGATCGCGGCGGCCAGCAGCAGCGGCATCGATGACAGCGAGGCCTGGAAGGCCTGTGCCGTCCCCGCGAACGAGGTATTCAACGTCGGCGGTACTCGAAGGCGTTCGGTCATCGCCTGGATGGCGCTGACCGCCTGTCCGAGCGAGACTCCAGGTGCCAGATTGAACGACAGCGTCACCGCCGGGAAGATGCCCTGGTGGCTGAGCAGCAGCGGCTCGCTCTTGTTGGTGAAATGAGCGATAGTGCTCAGTGGCACTTGCGCACCGGAGGGGCTCGACAAGTAAATTTGCGACAGCAGGTTTGGATCGTGCTGGAACTGCGGTTGTACTTCGAGCACGACTTTGTATTGATTGGTCGCGGTGTAGATCGTCGCGACCTGCCGCTGCCCGAAGGCGTCATAGAGGGTCTCGTCTATCAGATCGGCCGACAAGCCGAGGCGAGAGGCGATGTCGCGATCGACGTCGATGGCCAGGTGCGCCGCGGCAATCTGCTGGTCGGACGCGACTTGCTGCAATTCCGGCAGCTTTTTCATGCCGGCTTCGATGATTGGCGCCCAATGGTTGAGCGCATCGGCATCGGTGTCGGTCAGCGTATACTGGTACTGGGTGCGGGAGAGCCGGCCACCAACGGTGATGTTCTGCGGGACCTGCATATAGAATTCGGCACCCACGACGTTGGCCACCTCTTTGTTCAACCGCTGGATGATCTGCTCGGCAGTGTCGGCGCGTTCGCCATAGGGCTTCAATCCCCAAAAGATGCGTGCCGTGTTTTCGGCAGGATTGTATGGCGTGGCGCCGGCGTAGGAGAAGACACCCTGGACGCCGGGCTCACGCATCACGAGGTTGACGACCTCGCTCCGGACCTTGTCGGTCTTGGCAACCGACGCGTCCTGGCGAACGTCGAGCTCACCGAAAATGAACCCGGTATCCTGCTGTGGGAAGAAGCCCTTTGGAATCTTGGCGTAAAGGTAACCGGTGGCGACCATCAGCAAGAGTGTCGCCATCAACGCAGACAATTGGTGGCGGAAGACGAAAATGAGGCCGCGGTCGTAAGCGCGCAGCGCCGCCTCGAAGACACGCTCGCAGCCGCGATTGAAGCGGCCTTTGGGATGCAGCCCCTCCGGTCTTAGAAACAGTGCGCACATTACCGGTGTCAGAGTGAGCGATATCGCTGCCGACGCAACGACCGCGACCGAGATCGTCACGGCAAATTCACGGAACAGCCGGCCAATGATGCCGCCCATGAACAACAGCGGTATGAACACCGCAATCAGCGAAAAGGTAATCGAAATGATCGTAAAGCCGATCTGCCCGGCGCCTTTGAGCGCGGCATCGAACGGCCGCATGCCCTGCTCGATATAGCGCATGATGTTTTCGATCATGACGATCGCATCATCGACGATGAAGCCGACCGAAATCGTCAGGCCCATCAACGAAATGTTGTCGACGCTGTAGCCGCCAACATACATGAAGCCAAAAGTCGCGAGCAGCGACAGCGGCACCGCCAGGCTCGGGATCACCGTCGCCCACAGGGTCCGCAAAAACAGGAAGATCACGACGATGACAAGGCCGATCGTCACCATCATCGTGATTTGCACGTCGCCGATGGCCTCTCGGGTTGTCTGCGAGCGGTCTGACATCAGGTCAACGTGAACCCCTGACGGCAGCGATTGCGCGAGCTTGGGCATCAATGCCGTGATCCGGTTTGCCACGTCGATGGTGTTGGCGCCCGGCTTCTTCTGGATGGCGATGCCCTCAGCTCGCTGATCGCCGAACCACGAAACAAGCCGGTTGTTCTGCACCGAGTTGATGACCTCGCCAATATCCTTGACGCGTACCAGCGCACCGTTCTTGTAGGCGATGATGACGTTGCCGAATTGTGCGGCGTCGAACAGCTGGTCGTTGGTATCGAGCGAGATCGATTGATCCGAGTTCTCGAATGCACCCTTCGGCCGGTTCACACTTGCCGCGACGAGCGCGTTGCGGACGTCCTCGAGCCCCAGCCTTTTGGCCGCGAGGGACGCCGGGTTGACTTGGATGCGGGCGGCGTAAGGCATGGCGCCGAAAACAAAAACCTGCCCGACCCCGGGCTCGGTCGATAGTCGGTCCGCGATGACATTGGTGGCATATTCGTCGACCTTGTAAGGCGGCAGATCGGAAGAATGGATAGCGTAGATCAGGATGGGAAAGTCGGCCGGGTTCACCTTGCGGTAGGTCGGTGGGGTCGGCATGTCCTTGGGTAACAGGCCGCTGGCCGCACTGATCGCCTGCTGCACGTCGCCCGCTGCGGCATCGATATTGCGGTTCAGCTCGAATTGCAGCGTGATCGAAGTCACGCCGACGCCGCTCCACGACGTCATCTCGCTCAGGTCCGGTATCGAGATGAATTGCTGTTCGAGTGGCGTCGCGATTGCCGAGGCCATCGTGCTGGGATTGGCGCCCGGATACTGAGCGGTGACGGTGATCGTCGGAAAATCGACGTTGGGCACCGCTGCCACCGGCAACAAATTATAGGCCCCGGCGCCGAACACCGTCACCCCCACCATCAGCAGCGAGGTCGCGATCGGCCGGCGGATGAAAGGTTCGGAAATGTTCATCGGGGGCGGCGTTCAGCCGATCGCGGACGCTTTTCGGGCATGAGTCTGATCCTGGTGCCGAAGTCTCTGATAGCGATCGATGGGCCCTTATCCGGTCGGCTCGGCGCGTAGCGTGGCTTGCCTAATCCTCCCGCGTGCTGGCATACCCGCTCCTCAGGTTTGACGTCCGCATGCGTTTTCCCATTGGATAGTGGTCGAGGGACAGCGTCCTTGTCCAGACGCGCGGCCAACTATAGCCACACGAGGAATGTCCGCTTATGGCAAGAAGCGGACGTGATCTCCTGTTGAAGGCTTGTCCACTTTGCATAGGCGTGGTGTCGGGATTGCCAAGGGGCAAATCTGATGGGCCGAGCCTGACGTTACCAACTCGGCCACTCCGCCAGTAGTGGCGGAGTTGAGCTATTGGCGAACTTCTCAGACCGCGCTACGACTCCATCCGGAGACTGGGGCATCGACCGGGCCGCACGGACACTGGGGAGTGGGAGTGCGGTCATGTCATCACAAGAAGAGTGGCGGCTGGTGCCGCTGCCGTTCGCCACGTTCGGCGAGCTGCTGGCCTTTGGCCTGGAAGTGCGCGCCTGGTGCACCGGCTGCAAGTCGATGGCGCCGCGTCGAGATCGGCGTCCGCCGCCTGCGCCAGCCGTTCGCCGGCGCGCGCCTGCGCTGCCGGTGCGGCGGCTACGGCCATCCCTCGATCCAGCCGACCGACGGCAGCGCGCCGATCGACGACACGATCGAGTATGTCGACCTCTACTGCGGGCGCTGCGTGCCGCCGTGGGAAATCCGCCATGTGCGCTTCGACCTGCCGCCCTGGTCGGCCTGCACGCTGGCGCGCGGCGAGCGGTTCGGCTGCCCGGGCTGTGGCGAGCCGGTCACCCTGATGACGCGCAATCCTCCCGGCACGCCCTTCACGTCGCGTTACCGGCAGGACGGCTGAGGCGGGAACTGGCGGAAGGAGGGGGAGGGTGGCTTAGGGACTGCGGTGTGTGTGTACTCAATCCCGCTATCTTTCCAATTCGAGAACCAACTCAATAAAAGCCTTCTTACCTAGAGTGTATGTTGAACGATCCGAAATCTGAGCGTCGATGAGACGACGTTTTTGTTCGACATAGAGCGCGACCAACTCAGGACTCGCGGTAAGTCGATCTCGGAACTTCCGTAACCTGTCCACCTCGGCGCTACTCTCGGGAATCAGATGAACGTGAAGTCGAAAGACCGAGCCATCGAACGTGAAGCTGCCTTCTCGCATCGGTCTACTGTCGGGATGTCTTTTTCCTCCCGACTGGTGCTGAAAGCCCATGCCATCGATGATTGCGCACACTTCGCTCAAATGCCCAGCAGGGATCAACAGCATCAGGTCGAGAATGCCCTTGCCATCGCAACCGGGCACGGATGTGCTTCCCACGTGCTCGATTTCAATATCTGGCAAGGCGGTTTGAAGTAGTCGCATGACGCTGGTTGCTGCCGCCGGTCCGCGCGCATCCCAAGGTCTCAGGTCAACGACTTTTGGTGCTCCTGGAGCATCGTAGGGGCCAATCGGCAGAGAAGCATTCACAGGATGCTAACCTTTTGCTTCATACCGACGGCATAATACCTTGGCGGCACGGTTAATCGAAACAACACGTTGTCAGACCCCAGGGACTGTCCGGCAGGCGCATGATGTTGGCGAGATCGACGCCGAGATCAGGGAGGCGCTGACGGAGATCAGAAATCGGGAGGCCAACCAATGGTCCGCATGGCAGTGATTGTCTTGGGAGTGCTTCTGTCTTTTGGGGCAAATGCACAGAGCCTGAGACTGAAAAATTATCTACATCCGGAAAACGACAGGATGCGCTTCTTCAATGAAGTCTATCTGGCGGGCGCGATGGACGCACTGACGGCCTACAACATGGCCGCCCCGGTCAAACTGTTTTGCACCAAAGAGGGCGAAATTGTCAGCCATGAGGAGGCGGCTCGGTTGATCTCGGACTGGGCCAAGAACCAGACGAAGATCCAAGACGACACGATCATCGTCATTCCGCTGCTTCTTCTTCTGAAAAAGACCTATCCTTGTCGCTAGCCACCATTCGCCGCAGCGGAAGCTCTCTAACGCGCCTTCCCATTCGTAGAGCACGATCTCGTCATATCAGCCCCTGGCGGCGAGCGGTGAACTACTCGAGCCAGGCGTCGGCCACGTTGATGATGCCACTGTAAAGCTTCGGGATGCCTTTCACGCGCGCCTTGGTGAGGGCGTAGTAGGTGTTCTGGAAGGTCCAGAACCAGATCGCCTGCTTGTTGACCAGCCGGCTGATGGCGCAAAAGTCCTCGGTGCGCTGGGCCCGGTCGGCCGTCGAGCGCATGTGCTCGACCAGTCGGTCGAGTTCGGGGTCCTCCCAGTTGGCGAGCGCCACCGGGCTGCCGGAGTGGAAGTTGGCGTAGATCACGGCGCTGGGGTCGGGACTGTCGGCGATGCGCCAGGGCGTGAGTTGGAACTGCCGGCGGAAGGCGCGCGGCGCGATCGTCGCTTGGTCCACCGCCTCCATCTCCATTTTGGCGCCGACTTCCTTCCACATCTGCTGCAGCACCTGACCGCCGGCGCGGCCGCGCGGCGTGGCGGTGAACAGCATCTTGAATTCGACCGGCTTGCCGTACTCCTTGATGAGGGCGCGCGCCTTCTCCGGATCGGTCGGCAGGGCGCCGTCGTCCTGGCACTTGATCCACGAACCGTCGCCGTAAGGGTTGCTGGCCGGCCGCGCCAGCCCATTGGTCAGGGCCAGCGACAGCTTCTTGCGGTCCAGCGCCATGACCAGCGCGCGGCGCACGCGCACGTCGTCGAACGGCGCCAGCTTGGTGTTGAAGGCGGCTACCGCGGCGCCGGCCCCGACGTAGCTCAGCACGCTGAGCGAGGGATCCTGGCGCGCGCGGGCGATGTGGTCGGCCTCGTACTCGTCCGCCCACACGACGTCGGTCTCGCCGGACAGCAGGCTGGCAAAGCGCGTCTGCCCATCGGGCAGCGGCTTCAGCACGACACGGTCGAGGAAGGGATGTCCCTTGTTCCAGTAGTCCGGATTGCGCTCCAGCACGAGACGGTCGCCCGCCGTCCAGGACTTGAGAACGAACGGCCCGGTTCCGACGGGATGGCGGGTGTAGTCGGGGCCCAGCGCCGCCATTGCCGCCGGCGACTGCACGACGTTGACCGCGGCGGGAACCGACAGCGACGCCGGCGCATTGATGGCCGGGTAGCGCAGATGGAACACGGCGGTGAGTTCGTCCTTGGCCTCCACGTGGTCGATGGCCGCGAGGTAGAAGGCGCAGGCGCAGTGGCTGTTGGGGTCCTGCATGCGGGCGTAGTTCCACGCCACCGCCTGGGCGTTGTAGGGCGTGCCATCGTGGAACGTCACGCCCGGCCGCAGGTTGAAGGTCCAGGTCTTGAAATCGTCCGAGTGCGACCACGAGAGCGCCAGCCTGGGCTGCGGATTGCCGTCCTCGTCGAGGCGGGTGAGCGTGTCGAACAGCAGGTCGGCGGCGATCGAGGACGCGGTGTCGAAGACGCCGACCTTCAGCGGGTCGAAGCCCGTGATGTCGAGCTCCGCGCCGACCGTGAGAGTGCCTCCCCTCGTCTGCCCCGCCGCGGGAGGGATGCCGGCGGCCAACAACGCGACCACGCAACCGAGCGCACGCAGGGTCGGCATCATCGAGGTCCTCCCGGGACTTGCGGCGTTCGAGCCGGCTTGTTGCGGCTACAGTAGGTCGGCCGCCACGGTGCCGTCCATGCCAGGCTGCCGGCTCGGTCGCCTGCCCATGTCCGGCAGGATGCTCGTCGTCTGGCAGGATCCTCATCGCACTGCTTTCGAGTGACAAGCGGACGATGCGCCTCCCCGAGCCATTATCCTCTCAAGGCTGACGATCGGCCTCGCTACGCCCCGGATAATGTCAGTTGCTCGGCAGTGGCATCGTCCGGCACGAGCGCGCGCTGCGGACCCACCGCCATGCAATAGCGGTACATGTCTCCGGTCGTTGCGATGGCGGCGCAGTCGCGCGGCATTGGACGCGACATCGGGCGGATCGGACCGATCCCCGGCGCAGCCGCCCAGCCAGGCGACCGACAGCAAAACGGCCAGGGTGACACGCATGCTCATTTTGGGCCTCCGCGTGGCTACAAAACGAGACTGCGGCGGACGGGTTGCCCTGCGTCTCGAAAATGGCCGCTCAGTGGGATTTTTGCCACCGAACCAGCGGCGCGCCCGAAACGCCAAAGGGGGCGATCCGTTGCCGGACCGCCCCCTCTGCCGTCTTGCTCACTGCCCCCGGAAAGGGAGGTCAGTTCATCGCGTTGGCGACGTTGCTCAGCACATTGCTGACCTTGCCGCCGACCGCGCCCATCGCCGCGATGGCGGCGACGGAGATCAGCGAGGCGATCAGCACGTACTCGATCGCCGTGGCGCCCTGTTCGTTCTTCATCAATTTGCGGAAAATGGACAGCATGACCTACTCGGTTCTCCATATTGTTGACGCGGCATCTGGGGTGCCGAGGCCTTATTGGCCTGCCGTACGATAGCAACACCGTGCCGCGCGTCCGCTGCGCAATTGTAAGCGCTGTTTTTTCTGCGGCTGTGTCAAAACCGGCCAGGCGGCCAAACGCCAAGGAGGGCGGCAACCCCAGATCAATTAGTAGCCCTGAGAAGAGGGTAGCCCGCTTCCTGTGGGCCGCTTCATCTTCGAGGAGTCCGCCGGAAAACGGCAGTTGGACGCTCAAGATCAACGCTCAAGATCAAAACGTGACGAGCATCGAGGCGTACCAGGTAAAGTCATTCGTCGCGTCGGCGTTCTGAACGCCGCGATTGATGTAGGCCAGCAGATGCGCGTGCTTGCTGAGATCGTAGCGCGCGCCAAGCCCGATGCCAGCAGTGGAAAGCGTGCCCTCGGCATTGGCCGATTGCCATGCCGCTTCCAGCCCGAGCTGCAAACCGGGCAGCACCTGGCGCGTGACGACGGCGCCCGCTTGGCAGAAACTCTGGCCGGGATCGGTGCTGATCGTGCAGCCGCCACCCCCGAACACGCTCCACTTGCCCCAATCCTTCTCGAGCCATAGCGGCAGAAACAGCGACGGGGTGGCGTTGCCGACGGCGCTCGTGCCGGCCGGCATGAAAAGCCGCGGGAAGAAGGCCACATCGAGGCCGAAGGACTCCTGGTGCAGGAAGCGGTATTTGGCGGCGAACTGGATGTTGCCCAACCCGAGTTGCATGTTCTCGCCGGTCGACTGACTGAAGGCCGCCGGCAGCACGACCGTGACCTGCAGGTTGGGCAGCGCGCCGTAGTTGAAGTCGATGCCGCGCCTGGCCCGCCGTGCTGTTGCGCGTCGCGGTGCCTGAGGTGAAGCCATAGATCTCGAAGTGGCCGGTGTCGGTGGGTTCGGGATCGTCGGAGATATAGGGCGGCCCGGCGTAGGTCGGCCGCCCCGGCAGGGCAAGCACAAGCGCCATCGCCACGGTGGCGGCGCTTCTGCCTGTCCGGCGGCCCGCTAGTCTCATGCGCTCAAGCTGCCTTCTTCTCGTCGTCGCCGGCTTCGCGGCGTGGCGGAAAGCAAAACTCTCCGACGTCGACAAGTCCCAAGCGTTCCCAGCGGCCGAGAAGCCTAGCGAGTAGCGCAAGCCTCAACCGGCAAGCTAGCTCTGCATGCGCTAGGCATAAAGTCCGACTGCCCACTGTCGTTGCTAAGTGTTGAAGCGGCCAAGCTCGCGGCAGCAGCACGAGGAACTCGATCACCTGGTCGTTTACCGAGTCCTTGGCTTGCCGCCGCTTGAACCAGGGGGGACTGACCCACATCAGCGGTACTAACCAAAAAGGACTATCATGACCAAGACCCTCAAGGCGTCCGCGCTCGCGCTCGCCCTTGCCAGTGTGATCGGCATCACAACCGCTGCGCATGCGGTTGACGCCGTGGTGACATTCGATCCGGGTACCGTCCAATACGGCTACAGCGACGGCTACTGGAGCAAGAGCAAAGAATGGCACGCCTGGGAGAAGCCCGAACACGTCGACGTCTACCGCAAGGTTCCCGACGCCCAGTATCACGAATGGGCCCACACGCGGGACAGCGATCAGGGCTGGATTGAGCCCAAGAAGTAGTTCTCGTTATTGATTGTTCGCTGGCGAGCCAACGTATGCGGCTCGCCAGCAAGTGGTGCCGCGCGTTGCGCGTAGCGAGGCGCGTTCTGCCTTGCAGTTGTCAGGGCCTAGCCGATCAGCCCTTCTTGTCCTCCGGCCGCTCCAGCCATTTTCCCCTGCGCTGCATGCCGAGATAGATCTCGCAGGTGGCGCAGGGGATGTCCGCACGCGAGGCGGCGTCCCCGCGAAGCATCTTGCGGGCATACGTCATCTTCTCGCTGTTGACGCTCGCTGCGAGCCCCTCCGTGAAGGCGTTCGACCCGAAGTCGCCCCAGAAATTCCGGCAGCAGCCCAGCATCTTGCCGTCGAAGTTCACCTGGGGCCTGTCCCAAAGCTGGTGGCAGATCGCCTGGGCGTAGTCGCGCCCGAAGCGCTCCTCGTACTCGGCGCGGGAGGCGGCGCCCATTTCACGGCGTACAATCTCCGCGTTGGCGAGAGCGCCCGTGTCGGTCCAGGAAAGCTTGGGGGCGAAGTGCATGCCGAGCTCTTTCGCCATGGCCCTGGCCTTGGGCAATTCGTGCTCGTTGTGGCGAAAGACGATGAACTGCCAGCGCAGAAGGGGATAGCGGGAGCGATACTTTTCTTTCCATTGATTGATCTTGGCGACGTTCGCGATCACCCGGTCGAAGTTGCCGCGCACCCGATAGACGCGATACGTCTCGGCGCTCGCGCCGTCGATCGAGCAGGTCATTTCCTGAAATCGGTATTTCACGATCGCCTCAAGAACCTCGTCGGTCACGCTGTTCAGATTTACGCCATTGAGCGCCGCAAGCGCGACGTTGCGCTCGTGCGCGATCTTCAGGATTTCCGCGAGCTGCGGGTTGAGGAAAATCTCGCCGTAGTTCGAGAGTTCGATGTTCCGGACCGACGGGTTCCGTTCGAGAAGCGTCCTGAAGTCGTCGGCCTTCAGGAAGCCCTTTCCGATCACCTGGTCGATGCTCCCGTCCGTCGTCGGGCAGGCCGGGCACCGCAACTGGCAGTGGGACGAGGCTTCAAGTCGGATGGAAACCGGTTCGATCATGTCTGTCCCTTGGAATGGCCTAGCGGAACGCCGCGCGGATCTTCGCCAGCCGTCGCTTGGCGCGATAGAGCGGGCGGCGCTTGGCAACCGCGTCGGCGACCTGCAGGTCGATGACGATCGGCCGGTGGTCGGACGGACCGAAATCGAGCGTGCTGGCGAAGCTGCAGGCGAGGCCGTGCGCCAGGCAGCGGTCGAGGCGAAAGGGCACGACGTCGCCGCCGAAATGGGTCGGCTCGCGCGGACCGACGTCGGCGAAGCCCGGCATCAGGATCGGGCCGACGGCGTTGTAGTCGCCGACGATCGCCGAGGGCCGGCCGCGCAAGGCCGCCGCGATGCGCACGCAGCTGGCGGCGGTTCAGGAGCTGGCCGTGCGAGAGATGGACATTGGCGAAGGTGATGTCGCCGACCTGCACGATCTGCGAGCGGCGGCGCGGCAGGCGGCCGGGCAGGCGCGAGGCCGGCAGCGGCAGCACGTGCGGCAGCGCGAAATGGTGGCGGCTCCAGACGGCCAGGCCATGGATGCGGCCGGGCCACGGCAGGCGATGGTAGTGGCCGCTGATGAGCGACGGCAGGGCGTCCATGTGCTGGGTGACCTCCTGCATCAGGAGCACGTCCGGGCGCTCGCGCTCGAGCAGGGCTACGACGTCGCCGACCGCGGCGCCTTCCAGCCGCAGCAGGTTCCAGCTGATGATCCGCATCGCCGCCAACATAGACGCTGGCGGCCGATCTGTGCACACTTTCGGGCGCGACATAAAATTGGGATGGAAACGACATGAAGGTGGTGATTACCGGCGGCGCGGGCTTTCTCGGCAAGAAGCTGGCGCGGCGCATCCTCCAGCAGGGCACGCTGGCGGGACCGGACGGGGCGCCAGCGAAGGTGGGCGAGCTGCTGCTGTTCGATGTCGGCAAGGCGAGCGGACCGGGCCTCGACGATCCTCGCGTGAAGGCCATCGCGGGCGACATCGCCAATGTCGCCACCGTGCACTCCATCATGCAGGGCGCCTCGACGGTGTTCCATTTCGCCGCCGTCGTGAGCGCCGGCGCCGAGGCCGATTTCGATCTCGGCTACCGGGTCAACCTCGACGGCACGCGCAACGTGCTGGAGGCCTGCCGCGCGCTCGGCACCAATCCGCGCGTGGTGTTCACCTCCTCGCTGGCGGCCTACGGCGGCGACCTGCCCAAGGCGGTGACCGACGACACGCCGCTCACGCCGCAGACCTCCTACGGCTCGCAGAAATCGATCGGCGAGTTCCTGATCCGCGACTACACCCGCAAGGGCTATCTACGCGGCACGGCGGTGAGGCTGCCGACGATCTGCGTGCGCACCGGACTGCCCAACAAGGCGGCCTCGACCTGGGCGAGCTCGGTGGTGCGTGAGCCGCTGACCGGCGTCGACGTCGTCTGCCCGGTGACGGCGCAGACCATCATGGTGGTCCTGAGCCCGCGCAAGACGGTCGATGCGTTCATGCGCCTGCACGACCTGCCGACCGATGCCTTCGGGCCGGGCCGCACGCTGCTGCTGAACGGCATCAACGTCACTGCCAAGGAGCTCGAGCAGGCGGTCGGCCGGCACGCCGGCAACCGCAAGGTCGGCAAGGTGGCGTGGCAGCACGACTCCGCCATCCAGAAGATCTGTGACGGCTGGCCCCAGGGAATCGATTCGAAGCGCTCGAGGACCCTGGGTTTCGAGATGGACAAGGACCTCGACGAAGTCGTGCGCAACTTCATCGCCGACGACCTCGACGAGCAGATGAAGATCGCCAAGCCGGCTTAGCTGGGCGCGCGCAACTCCAGTCGCGCGTCTTTCTTCAAATCTGAGATGATCGCGCCACTGGAGTGGCGCGCCCCCAGCGTAGAGCTAAGCGCCGCGATACGTTTCCTGGCCGTGGGCACGCTGTCGTTCAAGGCGTCGGCAGCGCCAGCGGCGTGCGCGAGCCGACGAAGATCGAGCGGTGCATCGTCTGGATCGGCGTGTGGATCCAGTCGGTCGGGAAATCGACGTGGTCGGGCTGGGTGCGCGGGATGTAGCCATAGCCCAGCAGCGACTTCAGGCGATTGAGCACCCAGAGCCGCGTCGGCCGGCAGCCGATGCCGGAGACCGCCTGGTTGACGGCATCGGGATCGCGCACCAGCAGGAGCTCGTCATGCGTGCCCGGCGAGACGGCCGTTTCGAGCAAAAGCTGGCCGTCGCACACATCGGCCAGCCGGCCAAGCGCGCGCTCGGGATTGGCCAGGTGATAGAGCAGGCCGTAGCAATAGACGAGGTCGAAGCGGCCGAGCTCGATCGGCCGGTCGAGCTCGAGGTCGACCAGCGCCGATTTGGCACCTGGCACGCGGCGGCCGATCTCGGCGACGTTCTCCGGGCGTCCATCCGTCACCGTCACCGCGCAGCCGCGTTCGAGGAAGAACGGCGTGTGCAGGCCGATGCCGGCGCCGACCTCGAGCACGCGCTTGTTCGCGAGATCGAGGCCGAGGCTCGCGAGATGCGACTGGCGCGCCTGGTTGATGGCGTGCGCGGTGGGCGCGAGAAAGACCGCGAAGGGATCTTCCGACGCGCCGGCCAAAGCCCAGGCGCTGGAGCAGGGTCTGCTTGGCCATGCGCCGCCGCCTCAGGGCTTCAACGTCGACCTGACCATGCGCCAGCCGTTCTGCAGGTGGCGCCAGCGGCGACCAGACATGGCGGCTGCGCATCATGTGCCAGCGCTGCGGCTCGTTGTCGGGGCCGGCGATGGCGCCGGCATCCTCGACGAAGTCGGTGATGCCGACGGCGTCGGTGTCCCACGGGCCGGTGGTCTTGAAGATCGTGGTCTTGGCGCCGTAGGACAGCAGCGCCGCCGACATGCCGGACGCCATGAAATCCATGTAGCGCGGCAGGCTCTCGGGCCGGCACAGATAGCCCTTGTTGAAGCCGACCGCGAGCAGGCGGAAATGGAAGGGGTTCTTTTCCATGTAGCGCACCACTTCCGTGGTGTTGGCCGGGTAGCGCGGCGAGAAGAAGTCGTCGACCACGACGATGCCCTGGGTGTTGACGATCCGGTTGGCGAATTCGAGCTCGCGATAGACCGCGGTGCCGGTGTGCTCGCCGTCGATGTGGAACCAGCGCACGGTCTGGTGCATCGCCTTGAGGTCGAGCTTGGCCGGCAGGTCGGCCGACGGACCCGACAGCGGCACCAGGTTGGCCGGTTCGATTCCGGTGGAGCGAATCGACTTGTGCACCGCCGGCTCGTCGAGGCGCAGGTCGCAGAGATAGAGCTTCTCGTCGCCCTTGCGATAGTTGGCGAGCACCGAGGCGGAGCGGCCGCGCCACACGCCGATCTCGAACAGGTCGCCGGCCGTGTCTGTCTGCTGGTCGAGCAGCGCGCGCCAGACGCAGTAGGACTGGAACATGAACCAGCCCGGAATGGCGTCGATCGTCTCCCAGCTCAGCATTCTCGCTCCTCGCCTTGCGGCGCCTTGCTAACAGCGCCTTATCGACGCTGCAAGCTTTGCCGGCTTGCCTCTGCAGGCCCCCTGCTGTAGAGCCGCGAGACGCCTGCGATGCCCTTCAACACCTTCGCTTATCGTGCAACGCTCTGCCTGATATGGGCGCTGGCGCTCTGGCATAGCTGGACCTGCCGCGGCCTGTTCGTCGACGGCTCTGCGTTCCTCGTGCAGATCGTGCGGCGCGAATGGTTCTTCGATTTCTACGCGCCGCGGCTCTACGCCATGATGGCCGGCCAGATTCCCGTCATGACGGCGGTGACGCTGGGCGTCACGGACCTTCACCTGCTGGCCCGCCTGCTGTCATTTGGCCTGTTCGGCTTGCCGACGCTCTTCTACACGTTCGCGCTGCACCGGGTGAAGGATGAGCCGGTGCTGATGGCGATCGTCATTGCCGCCATCGCCATCGTCTTCATGACGACGTCGTTCTTCATCGTCGGCGAATACAACACCGCCTATGCGATCTCATTGATGGTCGCCGTGCCGGCTGGCCACGGCTGAGCGGCTGACCTTCGCCGACAGCCTCGTCCTGGTGCTGGCCGCAGCGCTGGCGACCCGCACCTACGAGGTCATGATCTATCTCGGCCCGCTGATGTCGCTGATGATCCTGTGGCGCGTGTGGCGAGCGCCCGCCCGGCCGGTCATTCCGACGCTGCTTCACCTCGTGTCGGCGGGCTTCTTCATCTTTGCCATGTTCGTGGCCATCGACTCGGTCGTCTTTCCGCATTCCGCCGAGCATCTCGAGGAGTCCTGGCATCAGGCGTTCTTCTTCTGGCAGAACATGCAATTCGACTTCGTGTTCGTCGCCGCGCTGGTCATCGTCGTGTGGGGGCTGTTGCGCCCCGGCGATCTCGGCACGCTGCGGCCCTATCGGTGGGCGCTGATCTTGCTCATCATCCTCGCCCTGTCGCCGCTGATGGCTCTGACTGACACGCTGGTGCGACCGCTGGCCAAGTCGCAATACGTCGCGCGCATGGCAAGCGGCCTGGTGATCGCGTTCATGGTCGTCATCATCTGGGCCTACAAGGCCAAGCCGCAGCGCAAGTTGCCCGCGCTCGCCGCACTCGCAGCGCCGGACGCGGGCCACCGGCTGCTGGGCTTCGCCTGCCTCATGCTGCTGGCGGTGGTGCCGTCCGATCTCTTCCTCACCGCGACCTGGTCGCGCTACCTCGACGCGCTGATCGGCACGGTGCGCCACAATGCCGGCGTGGTGGCGTTCGAGGACACGCCGCTGTCCAGACGGCCGCACATCCTGCTGGTCGAGAATTGGGTGCTGACGAGCCAGAGCCTCGCCTTGCGCTCGAAGTCCGGCGATGCCGTCGTGGCGCCGCCCAGGGACTTCACCGAATGGGTGCCGTTCCCGCCGCGGGAGCCGCCCAATATCGGCCTGTTCTTCTGGCGCGACTAGGCGATCCCGTCATGTCGTCCGAGTCGGTTTATCGCGCGGTCACGCTGCTGTTGTGGGCACTGGTCGCCTTGAACAGCTGGGTCTGCCGTGGACTTTTCTGGGACGGCGCGTCGTTTCTGGCCATCGTCCTCGATACCCACACCTTCAATGACTTCTATCCTGCGCGCGCGCACGTCGCCTGGGTCACGCAGACGCCGGTGCTGCTGCTGGCCAAGGCCGGCGTCAGCGACACACGCATCCTGTCGATGGTCTATTCGGCGACGCTGTTCGCCCTGCCGACCGCGCTCTATCAGTTGGCGCTATGGCGCGTTCGCGCCGACGCCGTGCTGCTGGGCACGACCCTGGCGATCCTGGCTGCGGTCTATCTGCCGACCTGGTTCTTCATCATCGGCGAATATCACACGACCTATGCCGCCGCGACGGCGGCGATGGCGATCCTGCTCACCGGCCACGGCCTCAACCGGCGCGATGGCGCGATCCTGTGCGGGCTCGGCGCGCTCTGCCTCGCCTCCTACGAGGCCATGATCTATCTCGGCCCGTTCCTGGCGGCGGCGACCGTGTGGTCGATGCTCCGCCGCCACCCGCCCGAGCAGTCGACCGACGGCGTCGCCCGGCTGCTTGGTGTGGTGGCGGCGTTGGCGTTTCTGGCCGGCGCGGTCGTCGCCACCGGCGCCGTCATCGAATACTGGGACCACGCCTATTTCACCCGCGTCCGCCACGCCACCTTGGATTTCTGGCAGGACCTGCAGTTCATCGTGCCGCTGACGGGCCTCGGCGTGCTGTCGGTGGTCTCCATCATCTGGCCGTCGTGGCTGAAGGGGCGGGCGCCGCTCGTGGCGGTTGGCGTGGTCGCTGCCGTACTGGTTTCGACCATCTGGTTTCGCCAGATCCTCAATCCCGAGGCCATGCTCTTTCCGCCGGCACACTACGTGGCGCGGACAGGGGCGGGCGGCATGTTGGTGGCGTTCCTGGCGGCGATGTGGGTCCATGTCGCCTGGCGCGCGGCGCCGCCGCGGCTGCTCGACATCCTGCGCCAGCCACTGGTCGGGCGCCGGCTGGTGACGGCGATGTTCGTGCTGGTGCTGGCGGCGACGGTTCCCGACCTGGCGCTCACCCGCCTGTGGGTCGGCTATCTCGGCTATTTCCGCGGCGTGGTGACCAGCCAGGCCGGCCTCGTGTCATCATCCGAGCTGCCGCTGGGGCAATGGCCCTACCGGCTGTTCGCGCAGGATTGGACCTATCCGGCGCTGAGCGCGCTCGTCAGGAGCGCACCCGGCCAGGGCGTCATCGTGGCACCCAAGGACTATCGCAGCTTCCCGCCATTCGAACCGAGCTGCGGGACCGTGCCGCGGCTCGACGGCTATCGCTGGCGATAAAGATGGTGTCTTTTCTGCACCGTGCGGGCTCCCGCGCCTCAGAAGGCGCTGCCGCCCGCCAGCGCGCTACGCGCGCTAAGGCCGCATCCAGTGCTGCGACGGGCCGACACCGCGCACCGGGGCGGCCATCTCGACGAACTCGCAGAGGATCTTGCGGGTGTCGCGCGGATCGATGATCTCCTCGATCCAGAAGGTCTCGGCGCTGCGGAACGGTGAGCGCAGCTTGTTCAGCCGGTCCTCGATCTCGTCCATCTTGGCCTTGCGATCGGGCGCTGCATCGAGATCGGCGCGATAGGCCGCCTCGATGCCGCCTTCGAGCGGCAGCGAGCCCCAGCGGCCCGACGGCCAGGCATAGCGCCAGTTGACCCGGGCGCCGTTCTGGTGCGCGGCCCCCGCCACGCCGAAGGCGTTGCGGATGATGAAGGTGCACCATGGCACCGTGGTCTGGAACATCGCCGACATGGCGCGCACGCCTTGGCGGATGACGCCGCTCTTCTCGGCCTCCAGCCCGATCAGGAAGCCGGGGCAGTCGCAGAAATAGACCACCGGCATATGGAAGGTTTCGGCCATGTCGAGGAAGCGCGCCACCTTCTGGCAGGTGTCGGCGGTCCAGCCGCCGCCGTAGAACATCGGATCGCTCGCCATCACTGCCACCGGCCAGCCGTCGATCCGGGCGAAGCCGGTCGCGACTGCGCGGCCGTAAAGCTTGCCCATCTCGAAGAACGACCCCTGGTCGACGCACTTCTCGACGATCGGACGGATGCGATAGACCTTGCGCGGGTCGCGCGGGATGGCGTCGAACAGCGACTCCTCGCGCCGCGCCGGGTCGTCGGTCCGCGGCCCGCGCGGCGGCGCCTCGTCGATCGAGGACGGCAGGTAGGAGAGGAAGCGGCGGGCTGCGGCGAAGGCTTCGTCTTCGCTGTCGACCGCCTCGTCGATCGCGCCGGCGCGCAGCTGGATCTCCCAACCGCCCAGTTCCTGCTTGTCGTATTGCTTGGGGCTCAGGCGATTGACGACCGGCGGGCCGGCCACGAACATCGCCGAGATCTCCTTCACCATCACCGAATAGTGCGTGGCCGCCAGTCGCGCCGCACCCAGGCCCGCGACCGAGCCGAGGCCCAGCCCGACTGTCGGCACGGTCCCCATGTTGCGGACCACCCATTCCCAGCCGCTGACGCCCGGCACGTTGGCGCGGCCCGTCGTCTCGATGGTCTTCACCGAGCCGCCGCCGCCCGAGCCCTCGATCATGCGGACCAGCGGCACGCGATACTGGTTGGCGAAGCGTTCGATGAAGTTGGACTTCTCCTTGATCGTGGCGTCGGCCGAGCCGCCGCGCACCGTGAAGTCATCGCCGGTGACGGCGACCGGCCGGCCGTCGATCTTGCCGCGTCCCATCACGGCATTGGCCGGCGTCAGCTCGACCAGGTCGTTGCGCCCGTCGTACTCCGCCTTGCCGGCGATCGTGCCGAGCTCGCGGAAGGAGCCCTTGTCGAGCAGCCGGTCGATGCGCTCGCGCACGGTGAGCCGGCCGCCGTCGTGCTGGCGCTTCACCTTGTCTGCGCCGCCCATGCGCTTGGTCATCTCCTGACGCCGGCGCAGCTCGTCCATTTCAGGTTGCCAGGTCATCTCGGCATTTCCCCGGTGGGTTGTTTCAAACGTGTCCCATGCGTGGTGTTTCGTACCAATGCACAGGCGGACCGGCTACACTGAAAGCAAGCAAGGCAGGGGAGCCGGCCGATGGACGAAACTGCTGACAGTAGTGTGCTGCTGGTCGCGCGCTGTCTGGTCGCCGCCCTGTTCCTGTGGTCCGGCATCGGTCAGGTCTCCGGTTACGACGAAACCGCGATCTTCATGACCCGGCACGGGCTGATCGGCAATCTGCTGCCGGTCGCGGTCTTCATCGAGCTCGCGGGCGCCATCCTGATGATCGTGGGCTATCGCATGCGGTTCACCTGCCTGGCGCTGGCCGGCTTCTGCGTGGTCACGGCGCTGCTGTTCCACGCCAACTTCGCCGACAAGGCGCAGATGTTCCATTTCCTCAAGAACGCCGCCATCGCCGGCGGCCTGCTCGCGCTCTATGTCTCGGGCCCGGGCCGGATGTCGTTCGACGGCCTGGGCGACAGCACCGAATAGCTTGCCGGCTTGGCTGCCGGATTCGAAATGACGATCTACCGCGACGCTTCGTAGACGATGCCGTCGATCAAGTTCTCCTCGTAGAGCCGCGCAAGATCGATGCCGCCGGGCGGCCGGGCAACGGGCAGGTCGGCGATGGCACGCGCCAGCCGCGCCTCCTGGTCGCGGCGCAGCTTCTCGGCTTCCTCGACGCTGACTGCCGTGAAGCGCACCGTCTGGCCCGGCAGCAGGCGCCCCAGTCGCGGCAGGTCGACCGAGGCCACGGTCGCGATCTTCGAATAGCCGCCCACGGTCTGGCGGTCGCCCAGCAGTACGATCGGCAGTCCCGCCCCCGGCACCTGGATGGCGCCCGGCCCGATGCCGTCGGAGATGATGTCGGCGCCTTTCGAGTGCTCGATGGTCGGGCCCTCGAAGCGGATGCCCATGCGGTCGGCTTCCTTGGAGACGCGATAGTCGGACTCCACGAAGGTCTTGCGGCCCGCGGCCGCTGAAATAGTCATCCTGCGGTCCCCACACCACGCGGATCGGCCCGCTGCCGTAGTCGAACGGTGCACCGAGCCGACGCTCGTCGCCCGGCGGTGCCTGCTCGCGCTTGAGCGGCAGGACGTCGCCTGCGGCGAGCTTGCGGCCCTCGAAGCCGCCGATGCCGGCGCGGGTGTAGGTCGAGAGGCTGCCCATGAAAGGGGGCAGGGCCAGGCCGCCGGCGATCGCGAGATAGGCCGTGCTCGATCCTTCGACCATCCCCGTCCGCAAGACCTGTCCGCGCTTCAGGAGATACGTGCGATCCGAACTCGAGCGGCTTCGGCGGGGCGTCGGGCTCGTCGATCAGTGCCGGCGAGAGCGGCCCGACCAGAGCCACACGCACGCTGTCGGCCTCGACCAGCATGTCGGGCCCCATGACGCCGATCTCGAGCCCCGCGGTGCCGGCAGGGTTGCCGACCAGCGCATTGGCGAGGGTGAGGGCGACGCGGTCCATGGCGCCCGCCGTCGGCATGCCGAGCGCCATGAAGCCGATGCGGCCGAGGTCCTGCACGGTGTCGAACAGGCCGGCGCGGACGACCTTGAGCGCCGCCGCTCATGCCTTCACCAGCGTGGACCAGTCGAGCGTGCCCGCTTCGACCTCGCGGGCGATCCTGTCGTAGGTCTTGCGGTCGATGCGCTGGAAGGCAAGGGAGTCGCCGGGCGCCAGGAACACCGGCTGCTCGCGGCGCTGGTCGAACATCCAGAGCGGCGTGCGGCCGATCAGGTGCCAGCCGCCCGGGCTCTCGAACGAATATATGATCGTCATGTTCATCGCGATCGCCACCGAGGAGCGCGGCACGCGCACCCGCGGCTGGCTGCGGCGCGGCAGGTAGAGGCTCGGCTCGAGGCCCGCGCTATAGGCGAAACCCGGCATGAAGCCCAGCGCATAGACCTTGAACGGCGAGCCGAGGTGGCCGGCGATGACCTGTTCGGGAGTCTTCTTGGTGCGCTCTGCCACTTCCGCGAGGTCAGGCGCGAACTCCGGGTCGTCGTAGCAACAAGGGATCGTGACGCGCCGGCTTTTCATGTCAGCCTTGAGGCCGCTCGCGATCAGCCGATCGATCTGTGGCTGCAGCTCGGTACGGGAGGTCGCAAGAGGGTCATAGGTGACCATCAGCGAGCGCATGCTCGGCACGGTTTCGACCAGCCCTTCGAGCCTGCCTGCCGCCTTGGCGGCGCCGATGGCCGCGTGCAGCGCCATCACCTGGCCGTTGATCTGGGGCGAGATTTCGTTGCCGAATTCGACTGTAAAGGCCGTGTCGCCGCAGGATAGGTAACGTACGCTCACGTCTGCTAGGATAACGCCTTCGACAAAGGGAGTCTCCCATGGCCGCAGCCACCAACGCAGGGCACGTCAACATCAACTCCGATCTCGGCGAGAGCTTTGGCCCGTGGGTCATGGGCAACGATGCCGAGGTGCTGAAGATCGTGCGCTCGGCCAATGTTGCCTGCGGCTTCCATGCCAGCGACCCCACCGTGATGGTCGACACCGTGAAGCTCTGTGTCGACAACGGCGTCAGCATCGGCGCCCATCCCGGCTTCGCCGACCTGCAGGGCTTCGGCCGCCGCGTGATCAATCTCACGGTCAAGGAGCTCGAGGCCAACATCGCCTACCAGCTCGGCGCCTTGCAGGCGATCGCCGCGCTCCATGGCGCCAAAGTCACCCACATCAAGCCGCACGGCATGATGGGCAACATGTCGGCCGAGAGCGCCGAGATGTCGGAGGCGATCGCGCGCGCCACCAAGGCGATCGACCGCGACATCATCTTCCTCGCCCAGGCCAACACCGAGCAGGGCAAGGCCGCCCGCAAGGTCGGCCTGCGCGCCGCCGAAGAGGTGTTCGCCGACCGCACCTACACCGACACGGGCTTCCTGACGCCGCGCAAGGAAGCCAACTCGATGATCAAGGACCCGGCAAAGGCGGTGGCGCATGTCCGACGCATGGTCGACGAGCAGGCGATCTACTCGACCTCGGGCAAGCGCATTCCCTGCCAGGTCAATTCGATCTGTGTGCACGGCGATGGGCCGACGGCGGTGACGGTGTCGCGCGCGGTGCGCGAAGGGCTCGAAGCGGCAGGCATCCGCGTCGTAACCCTGCCTGAGCTGCCGAGCCTGAAGCACTGAACACCGGGATTTGACGCCGCGCGGACATTCCGCCGCGCCGCTTGTCCGATACGACCTCGCCGTTATAGTCCGCCCCGACTCCTGCGGGGCGGGCTTTGATGAAGAAACGGATCTTCGGCTGGATCACCACGTTCATCGGCATCGTCATGGCGCTCGCCATCGTCGAGGCGACGGCGATCGTCTGGCTGATGGTCGAGGACGGCCACTACACTTCGGCCGAGGAGCTGTTCGAGCGCACCCAGAACACCTATGTGCGCGACCTCACCAAGGGCACGGCGTGCCGCTACGTCGACACGCTCTTCCCGCACCCCTATCTCGCCTTCGTCCATCACGGCAACCCGCCCTGCGGCCTGCCGAACGTCAACAACATCGGCCTGCTGAACGCCGACTACCCGACGGTCAAGCCGACCGATCGCTACGTCGTGCTGGTGACCGGCGGATCGGTGGCTTCGCAGCTGGTGCAGAACTGGCCGGCGCCGGCGCCGCGCTTCCTCGAGGAGGAGCTCAACAGGCGTTACGTCAGCCCCAACGGCAAGCCGTGGCTGGTGCTGAACGGCGGTGACGGGGCGTGGAAGGAGCCGCAGCAGCTCATCCTCTTTTCGCTGTATGCCACGTCGGTCGACGCCGTGGTGACGCTCGACGGCTACAACGAGCACTATTTCTTCTGGCCGGGCACGACCGAGCGGCTGGAGCGTCCGCTCAGCAACTTCATCGACGTCAATCCCTTCGTGGCCGACGAGAATTTCGGCGACGCCGCGACCGGCTGGGTGATCGGCCGGGTGGCGGGCGCGCTGGCGGCCAATCCGGTGCTGGGGCATTCGCACGCCGCCTACATGGTCATTCGCGGCATCGAGGCGGTGGCCAAGGGCAAGGACGTCTTCAAGTCGAGCAAGAAGACGACCCTGGCCAGCCTGTTCGCCATGCCCGAGGCGATCGTGAAGGATCACGACGGAGAGTTCGCCGTCCAGCTCGGCCTCTACCAGAAGTACACGCGCGCCATCGAGGTCATCGCCAGGGACAATGGCGTCAAGAGTGCCTATTTCCTCCAGCCGGTGCCGCCCTACGGCAAGGTCCTGACCGACGAGGAGAAGAAGACCGCGGGCGACCTCGGCTATGGCGACATGTATCGCAAGATCGTCGCCGGCATGATGACGCTGCGCGATCGGGGTCTGGCGATCTACGACCTGGGCGATCTCTTGAAGGATCAGAAGGGCACGATCTACGCCGACGACATCCATTTCATCCGCGACAAGAGCGGCGATAGTCCGGGCTACCGCCTGATGGCGGCCCGCATGGGTCAGCTCCTCGCCGAGACCTGGGGCCTGAAGGCCAAGCCGTGAGCGCCTAGCGCCCAAAACAATTGATACAAATCTCGGCTGGTCGAGACACCAACGTTACAAGCCCAGCGTCTATACCCTCGGCCGCGGCGCCGGGAGGGGTCCTGGTGTTGCAGCGTACTTAGTGTGGGTTTGCCGGGCCTTTAGGGAGGTCGGGCGAGGGTGCTGGCCGAAGAGGACGAGGGGTTCGACCTCGGCCGGCGGGTTCTGAACTTGGGGACTTCCAATGACGATCATCAATCGCGCTTTCGCGTTCGGCCGTTCGCTGCTTGCTGACGAAGTCGGGGCTTCCTCGACGCGTCTGGCCCTTCTGATCGGCCTCTCGGCCTCGACCGTGCTGGTCCTGGTTCGCGTCGGCACCGCGGTCGCAGCCGGCCTGCACTAAGACTTGCCTAGCCCGGCCATGCCGGGCCATCCTTGGCGGGCCGGAGTCTGGTCCGGCCCCAGTCGAGGATTCCTGCCGTGTCGCGTGCCGACCGCGCTGAAAGCGCACCCACCCACCGTCCACCGTCTATCGACCGCATGGCCACCTGGCCCGCCCTGGCGCCGCTGATCGAGCGCGCCGGCCGGCCGATGGTGATCGAGGCGCTGCGCGCCTGGGCCGATGCCCGGCGCGGCTCGCCCGAGGTCGCCGACCCGGCGGCCTGCGCACGCTGGTGCGAAGCGCGGCTCGCCGGCCTGGTCGACGCCCTCGCAGCGGCGGGTCTTCAACCTCACCGGCACGGTGCTGCACACCAATCTCGGCCGCGCCCTGCTGGCCGAGGAGGCGATCGAGGCTGCGGTCGCCGCCATGCGCTCGCCGACCACGCTGGAATACGACCTCGCCGACGGCGGTCGCGGCGAGCGCGACGATCACATCGCGCCCTGGCTCTGCCGGCTGACCGGCGCCGAAGCCGCGACGGCCGTCAACAACAACGCCGGCGCGGTGCTGCTGGCATTGAGTGCGCTTGCCGGCGATCAAGGGGGAGAGGCCGCGAGGTCATCGTCTCGCGCGGCGAGCTGATCGAGATCGGCGGCGCCTTCCGCATTCCCGACATCATGGCGCGCGCCGGCTGCCGCCTGGTCGAGGTCGGCACGACCAACCGCACGCACCTCAAGGACTATGCCGACGCGATCGGCCCCGACACCGCGGCGATCATGAAGGTCCATCCCTCGAACTACGCGGTGCAGGGCTTCACCAAGATCGTCTCCGCCGCCGAACTGGTGCCGCTGGCGCGCGACGAAGGGACTGCCGGTGATCGAGGATCTCGGCAGCGGCACCCTGGTCGATCTCGAGACCTGGGGCCTGCCGCACGAGCCCACGGCGCGCGAAGCGATCGAAGCCGGCATCGATGTCGTCACCTTCTCCGGCGACAAGCTTCTGGGCGGCCCACAGGCGGGCCTGCTGGTCGGCCGCAAGACGCTCATCGAGCGCATCGCCAGGAACCCGCATGAAGCGCGCGCTGCGGCTGGACAAGGTGCGGCTGGCCGCGCTGGAGGCGACGCTGCGCCTCTATGCCGATCCCGAGAAGCTGGTGAAGCGCCTGCCGACGATCCGGTCGCTCGCTCGTCCGGCAAGCGATATCCGCGCCCAGGCCGAGCGCCTGCTGCCGTCGCTCGCGGCGCGCGCTGGGCAAGGACTGGCAGGCCGGCATCAAGCCGGTGCGCGGCCAGATCGGCTCGGGCGCGCTGCCGGTCGATCTGTTGCCGTCCTTCGCGCTCTCGGTGAGGGGCAAAGGTCTCGACAAGCTGGCCGTCGCCTTCCGTCGGCTGCCCGATCCCGGTGATCGGCCGCATCGAGGACGACACGCTGCTGCTCGACCTGCGCACGCTCGACGACGAGGCGGCGTTCGCGGCCCAACTGGCGCCGCTCACGCCATGATCGTCGGCACCGCAGGTCATATCGACCACGGCAAGACCGCGCTGGTGAAGGCGCTGACCGGCGTCGATGCCGATCGCCTGAAGGAAGAGAAGGCGCGCGGCATCACCATCGATCTCGGCTACGCCTACAGCGACCTGGGCGATGGCCGGCAGCTCGGCTTCGTCGACGTGCCGGGCCACGAGCGCTTCGTGCACAACATGCTGGCCGGCGCCACCGGTATCGATGCCGCGCTGCTGGTCGTGTCGGCGGCCGAAGGCATCAAGCCGCAGACCGTCGAGCATCTGCAGATCGTCGACCTGCTGGGCCTCGATCGCGGCATCGTGGCGCTCACCAAGGCCGACCTCGCCAACGACGACCAGATGCTGGAGCGCATGGCCGAGGTCGAGACGCTGCTCGCCGACGACTTCGCTCAAGGGAGCGGAGATCATGCCGGTCTCGGCGCTCACCGGGCAGGGCGTCGACGAACTGAAGGCAAGCCTGCTGGCGCTGGGCGAAAGCGGCAAGCGGCGCCACCGGCTTCGCGCGGCTTGCCGTCGATCGCTGCTTCGTGCTGCCGGGCGCGGGCGTGGTGGTGACCGGCACCGTCCATGCCGGCGAGATCAAGGTCGACGATCATCTGCTGCTGACGCCCTCGGGCCTGGAGGCGCGCGTGCGCTCGCTGCATGCGCAGAATCGCGCGGCCGAAGTGGGCCGCGCCGGCGAGCGCTGCGCGCTCAATCTCAGCGGTCCGCGGCTCTCGCAAGGACGTCGGTGCGGCGCGGCGACTGGGTGGTGAGCCCCGAGCTGCATGCGCCGACCGAACGGCTCGACGTGCGGCTGAAGCTGCTGGCGCTCGGAAGGCCAGCCGCTGAAGCACTGGTCGCCCGTCCATGTGCATCTCGGTGCCGCCCACGTCATGGGCCGGGTGGCGCTGCTGGAAGGCGACGCGCTGGCGCCCGGCGCCGAGGCGCTGGCGCAGCTGGTGCTCGAGGAAAAGGTGGGCGTCCTGGCCGGCGACCGCATCATCCTGCGCGATCCCTCGGCCACGCGCACGCATGGCCGGCGCCGTCGACGGTCGATCCCTTCGGCCCGCCGCGCAACCGGCGCACGCCGCGGCGGCTGGCCGAGCTCGCCGCGCTGAGCGAGCAGCGATGCCGCGGTGCTGCCGAGGCTGCTGCGGCTGGAGGTGGGCTTCGTCGACCTGGCGCGCTTTGGCCTGGCGCGCAATCTCAAGCCCGCCGAGGTCGAGCGGCTGCTCGCCGCGGCGGGCGGCGCCAGGCTCGCAGGCTTCGGCCTGCTTGCCGAGACGCAGGACCGAGGCGAGCGCCGACCTGATCGACACGCTCAAGGCCTACCACGGCACCAATGCCGACGCGCCCGGCCTGCAGCCCGAGCGCCTGCGGCTCACGATGAAGAAGCGCTGGCCGCAGCCGGTGTTCCGCGTGCTGCTCGACCAGGAGGTGGCGGCCAAGGCGGTGGTGGTCGATGGCGCCTTCCTGCGCCTGCCCGGCCATTCGCTGAAGCTCGGCGCACGCGACGAGGCGCTGTGGAAGAAGATCGCGGCCGACCTGATGCGCGACCGCTTCAAGCCGCCGCGCGTGCGCGACTTCGCCGAGAGCTACGGCGTGCCCGAGCCCGACGTGCGCCGCCTGATGCGCCGGCTGGCCCAGCTCGGCCGCGTCATCGAGGTGGCGCCCGACCAGTATTTCCTGCGGCCGGTGGTGGCGGAGATGATCGGCATCGCGCACGGCTTCGGCGCCGACTTCACCGCCGCGCAGTTCCGCGACAAGCTCGACAACGGCCGCAAGGTCGCGATCCTGATCCTGGAGTTCTTCGACCGCCACGGCATCACCATCCGCCGCGGCGATCTGCGCCGCACCGTGCCGGCCAAGCTCGAGCAGTACGGGCCCGTGACAAAGGTGTAGGTGACAGCGCGGAAGTTACACGAAATTATCGATATCGGAGGGGAAGCGTTCCCGGTGGGGCGGCTGGCCTTCAAAGCCAGAGAGGGTCGCCAGACGGCTCTTAGTGGGTTCGACTCCCACTCCCTTCCGCCAACTCCTATCCTACAACGTCCACGGATGTGCGTAAAATGCCGGCTTCCGGCGATTCGACTGTCTACGGCCGTCCCCTTGCATCTGGGTGAAGTTACCCCAGATGCTGACCGACATTTTGATCCGCAAGGCCAAGACGCCGCAAAAGCCGACGAAGCTAGTGGATGAGCGCGGTGGCGCGCGCTTGTGGTCAGGTGTTTCGCTACGGCATCGCGTCTGGCCGTTGCGCGCAACCCAGCCGCCGTATCCTCGTCGAGCAGGCAAATCATCGCGCCTTCAATCGATGTTGCGCCATTCCCAGTTCCGGATCTCTGGCAGGTCTTGTCCGTGTTTGTCGATGTACTGCTTGTGCTCGATGAGCTTGTACTTGAGCTGCTGCTTCAGGTAGATGCCCTTGTCTCCGGTCTGCGGCAGGCGATCGACAACGTCCATCACCAGATGAAAGCGATCCAGATCGTTCAGCACCGCCATGTCGAAAGGCGTGGTGATGGTGCCTTCTTCCTTGTAGCCGCGGACGTGAATATTGTCGTGGTTGGTGCGGCGGTAGGTCAGCCGGTGGATCAACCAGGGGTAGCCATGGAAGGCGAAGATGACCGGCTTGTCTTTGGTGAAAATCTCGTCGAAATCCACATCGCTTAACCCGTGAGGGTGCTCGCTTTGGGGTTGCAGCTTCATGAGGTCGACGACGTTGACCACCCGGATTTTTAGGTCCGGTAGGCGCTCGCGCAGGATGGTGACGGCGGCGAGCGTCTCCAACGTCGGGACGTCGCCACAACAGGCCATGACCACGTCGGGCGCAACGCTCTGGTCGTTGCTGGCCCATGGCCAAATGCCGATCCCCTCGGTGCAGTGCTTGACCGCAGCGTCCATCGTCAGCCACTGCGGCGAGGGGTGCTTGCCCGCAATCACAACGTTGACGTAGTGACGGCTGCGCAGGCAATGGTCCATCACCGACAGCAGACAGTTGGCGTCCGGCGCAAGGTAGACACGCACAACCTCGGCCTTCTTGTTCACGACGTGATCGATGAACCCAGGATCCTGGTGGGTGAAACCATTGTGGTCCTGGCGCCAGACGTGGGAGGCCAGCAGATAGTTTAACGAGGCGATCTTCCGCCGCCACGGCAGGTGCGCCGTGACCTTGAGCCATTTGGCATGCTGGTTGAACATCGAATCGACGATGTGGATGAATGCCTCATAGCAATTGAACAATCCGTGCCGGCCTGTGAGCAGATAGCCCTCAAGCCAGCCCTCGCATTGGTGCTCGCTGAGCATTTCCATCACGCGCCCCTCGGGCGCGAGGAATTCGTCATTCGGCACGGTCGTGGCGTCCCATTGGCGTTCGGTTGCGTCAAAGAGGGCTTCCAGACCGTTGGAGAGCGTCTCGTCGGGCCCGAAGACCCGGAAATTCCGCCGCTCGCCGTTCAGCTTCACCACATCGCGGAGAAACCGCCCGAGCACATGTGTGTCGCCGATGCCGCGCGCCCCCGGTGCGGGCACGTCGACCGCATAGTCGCGGTAATCCGGCATCCGCAAGTCGCGGAGAAGCATGCCGCCATTGGCGTGGGGATTGGCGCCCATGCGTCGCTCGCCTTTGGGTGCAAGTTCGGCAAGTTCTGCTTTCAGGCGGCCCTGTTCATCGAAGAGTTCTTCCGGGCGGTAGCTCCTCAACCAGTCTTCCAGCAATTTGAGATGTTGCGGATGGGTGGCCGGATCGGAGAGCGGCACCTGGTGGGCGCGGAACGTGCCCTCGATTTGCAGGCCGTCGACCATTTTCGGCCCAGTCCAACCCTTCGGCGACTTGAGAACGATCATCGGCCAGCGCGGGCGCGCAATGTTGCCGTGATCACGGGCGCCCAACTGGATCTTCTTGATCTGCTCCACAGCTATGTCGAGGGTGGCGGCCATCGCCTCATGCATCAACGCGGGATCGTCACCCTCGACGAAGTAGGGCGTCCACCCGTAACCCCGCAGCAACTGCTCCAACTCCTCTTGGGTGATGCGCGCAAGAACAGTCGGATTGGAAATCTTGTAGCCGTTGAGATGCAGGATCGGCAGCACCGCACCGTCGGTCGCCGGATCGAGGAACTTGTTCGAATGCCACGCGGTGGCCAGCGGCCCCGTCTCCGCCTCCCCATCGCCGATGACGCAGGCGACGACGAGATCGGGGTTGTCGAACACCGCTCCGAAGGAATGGCTGAGCGAATAGCCCAGCTCTCCGCCCTCGTGGATCGAGCCCGGGCACTCCGGCGATGCGTGGCTCGGGATTCCTCCGGGAAACGAGAATTGCGTAAACAGCCTTTTCAGCCCCGCCTCGTCTTGGCTGATATCGGGATAGATCTCGCTATACGTGCCCTCGAGATAGGTGTTGCCCACGACCGCCGGGCCGCCATGCCCCGGACCGGAGACGTAGATCATATCCAGGTCGTATTTCTTGATGACCCGATTCAAGTGCACATAGATGAAGTTCTGCCCCGGCGTCGTCCCCCAGTGTCCGAGCAGCATGTGCTTCACATCGCCGAGCGCCAGCGGCCGTTTCAACAGCGGATTGTCGTAGAGGTAGATTTGGCCGACCGACAGATAGTTGGCGGCGCGCCAGTAGGCATCCATCTTGTTCATCAGGTCCAGCGTCAGTGTGCTCGTTTCCATGGCTCAGGCCTCCCGATTTGAGCCGCGCGCGAGCGCGCAGATGACGGATTTTGCGATCATGAGTTCTTCATCGGTATGAATGACCCGCACCTCGACGCGCCCGCCATGCACAGAGAGCAATGATGCGTTTCCCGAGTTGCGCTGCCCGTCCAGCTCGATTCCAAGAAACCCTAGCCCGTCACCCCGCGATGGCCCACTGCGATCAATCCATCGTGCCCGACTGCGAACTGCTTCACACACTCATTTTACTGCGCCGGAGTGTCAAGAATCGCACGCATCACTTCATTCGTAGCGCAGCGCCTCGATGGGATCGAGACGGGCGGCCTTCCGTGCGGGGTAGTAGCCGAAGAAGATGCCGACGGCCGCGGAGAACAGGAACCCTCCCGCGACGGCGGTCAGGGAGAACGGTGCGGGCCAGCCAAAGACCAGGGAAATGCCGCTGGAGAGCACAATGCCCACGATGATCCCCGCAACGCCGCCGGTCACGCTGAGGAAGATCGCCTCGGTAAGAAATTGCAGCAGGACGTGCAGCCGCCGCGCGCCGATTGCCATCCTGAGGCCGATCTCACGTGTTCTCTCGGTCACCGAGACGAGCAGGATATTCATGATGCCGATGCCACCCACGAGCAGCGAGATCGAAGCGACGGCGGCCAGCAGGATCGCCATGATGCGGCTGCTGCTCTCTGCCGTCTCGGCGTACTGGCTGAGATTGCGCAGGTCGAAGTCCTTGACGGTGCCGGGCCTGATGCGATGGCGGCGCATCAGCGTTTCGGTGGCCTGGCGTATCGCCGTAGAAACGAGCTCCGGAACTCACGGCCTGGACAAAGATCTGGTTCGCGTAGCCGGTCAGTCGCGCCTGCAGATTGTAGGGATTGGGGGGCGGCAGATAGGCCCAGTTGAAGGGCGCTTGACCCACGTTGGGCGCGGCGACGCCCAGAACCTTGCGCTCGGCGGTCGAGAACGGGATCATGACCACGTCGTCCTGGTCCTGGCCGAACGACGACTGGCCCTTGGCCTCGAGCACGCCGATCACCTGCAGCGGCACACTCCTGACCTGAACGTAGGCACCGAGCGGGCTCTCGTCCGGCCCGAAAAGCTGGTGATAGACGGTTTGCCCGATGACGACGACGAGAGTTGCCGCGCTGCCGTCCTCCTCCGTGATGGCTCGTCCGGCGGCAACGCGCCAGTTGGTGATGGGCGGATAATTGGTGCTCACGCCCTGGATGTTGGTTGTCCAGTTCTGGCTTCCGTATTGAACCTGTCCCTGCTGCCGTATCAGGTAGCCCGTTTCTGCCACCGCTGGATCCTCGCGGCTGATTGCCCGGGCGTCCTCAACGGTGAGCGTGCTGGCACTGCCGGCCCCCGAGCGAACTCCGCCTGTTCTGACGGCGCCCGGCTGGATCACGACGAGGTTGGTGCCGAGACTCTCGATCTGTTTGCGAACGGCCTCGTTGGCGCCATCGCCCACGGCGACCATGACGATGAGCGCGGCGACGCCAATGAAGACGCCCAGCATGGTCAGCGCCGAGCGCATCTTGTTGCGCCCGATGGCCTGCGCCGCGGCGGCGAGAATCATCAGGCCGAAAGTCCAGAAGCCCGAGGCGGGGATCACCGACGGTGATGGTGCGGCGGGCGGGGGCCGGAGCGGCTCGACAGCGGTCGTCGCCGCCAGTGCCGGCGCGGGCGGCGACATCACCGTCTGTTCAACCGGCACATCCGATGCGATCTCACCGTCGCGCATTGTCACGATGCGCTTTGCGTAGGCCGCGACGTCGGCTTCATGGGTGACCACGACGATGGTGACGCCCTTGTCCCGGTTGAGCGCGACCAGCGTGTCCATGATCTCGTGCGACGTCCGCGTGTCGAGATTGCCGGTCGGTTCGTCGGCAAGAAGCAGCCTCGGCGCGTTGATCAGGGCCCGCGCGATGGCGACCCTTTGCTGCTGGCCGCCGGAGAGCTGGCCCGGGGTGTTGCGCTCGCGATCGCTGAGGCCCAGCAGCCTGAGCGACGAGCGCGCCCGCTCGAAGCGTTCCACCCGGCTCACCGGCCCGGAAGCCGCGTAGTAGAGCGGCAAGGCGACATTCTCGAGGGCGCTCGTGCGCGCGAGCAGGTTGAAGCTCTGGAACACGAAACCGAGGCGCTCGCTGCGAATTTGCGCAAGGTCCGGCTCGCTCAATCCCGCCACATCGACGCCTTCGAAGAAATAATGCCCGCTCGTCGGCCGGTCGAGACAGCCGAGGATCGACATCAGCGTGGACTTGCCCGAGCCCGACGAGCCCATGATGGCGACGAACTCGCCCTCCTCGATCGTGAGATCGACACCGCGCAACGCCCGCACCGTCACATCGCCGACGGCAAAGGTCCGCGTGACGTTCTCGACCTTGATGACCGGTTGCGGCATGGCGGGTTCCGCGGACGTTCGGCCGCGTCTCAGAGGCGCGGCGGCGGCACGGCCGACGGGCCGCCGGCCGAGGCAGTGCCGCTGGAGACGATGACCAGATCACCCGCCTTCAGATCGCCCGAGACGATCTCGGTGAAATTGTCGTCGTCGAGGCCGGGCACGACCACCAGCGACATCGGCTTGCCGTTGCGCAGGACCCAGACGTGGGCCACCTTTGCGGCCGCCGCCAGGGGGCTGGCGCCCGATGGCGCGGCCTCCGGCGTGCCTGCGCCGGCAACGCCGCCCGGCGCGTAACGCAGTGCCTGGTTCGGCACGCGTAGCACGTCGTTCTTCTGGTCGACGATGATCCGCGTCGACGCCGTCAACCCCGGCATCAGCGCCAAATCGAGATTGGCGACGCTGACCACGGCGTCGTAGGTCACGACGTTCTGCACCGTCTGCGGCGACTGCCGGACCTGGGTCACCGTGCCCTCGAACAGCCGCGCGGGATACGCATCGACCGTGAAGGTGGCCTTGTTGCCTTCCTTGATGCCGCCGATATCGCTTTCGCTCACGTTCGTGTCGACCTGCATCTTCGTGAGATCGGTGGCGATCAGGAACAGGGTCGGGGTCTGGAAGCTCGCGGCCACCGTCTGTCCCTGGGTGACGTTGCGGGACACCACGGTGCCGTCCACGGGCGAGACGATCTTGGTGTAGCCGAGATTGATGGTGGCCGCGTCGAGTGCCGCCTGTTGCTGCTCGATGGTGGCCTCGTCGAGCCCGATCTCCGCCGCGGCCTGGTCGTACATGTTCTTGGCCATGTCGGCCACGTCCTTGGATTCGGAATTTTGCGTGACCAGCAGCGCGCGACGCTCGGAGTTGATCTTGGTGTAGACGAGGTTCGCCTTGGCCTTGACGAGCTGCGCCTTCGCCACGTTGAGGTTGGCCGTGGCCTGATCGACCACCGACTGGTAGGGGCGGGGATCGATGGCGGCGCAGACCTGCCCAGCCTTGACCTTGGTGTTGTAGTCGCAGGAAAGCGACTGGATGACACCGGACACATAGCTTCCGACGATGATCGTGAGCTCGGGGTTGACCGTGCCGGTCGCGGTCACGGTGCGCACGACAGCGCCGCGCGTCACTGGCGCCGTGACATAGTGAACGGCGGCGGCACTGCCGAGTTTCCACCACGCCGCACCGGCAGCGGTAGCAAGAACGAGAACGACACCAACCGCGATGGCGAACCAGCGCCGATGGCCGCTGATCCAGCGCCGGCCGTTTGCCGCAAGCGACGGCGTGGCCGGCGAGGAAACGGACCGCAATACTGGTGTGGCGACGAGCTGTTCGTTCATCTAGACGCACTTCGAAGCATAAAAACCACGATGTCACGAGCCGTGCCGGGCGGCTTTGATCTGGCTCAAGCTAGGCGCAGTCTCGCGCACCGAGTGTCCAAGATTGAACACATCGCCACCTGGTTGCGGGCGTCGCGTCGGTTGCCTTGAGCCGTTGATCTGGATCAAAGTAGTTCGCACCGCGGCGGGTGGAAAATTAGTCATGCAAACACCGCTTCAGATCACGTTCCGCCATATAGACCCTTCTCCGGCTGTGGAGGCGAAGGTCCGCGAGCGTCTCGCGGAACTCGAGAAGTTCCATGACCGCATCATTAGCTGTCGCGTCATCATCGAGGCCCCCAGCCGGCGCCATCGCGAGGGCGGCCTTTTCCACATTCGCGTCGATCTCAAGGTTCCGGGCAAGGAGATCGTCGTGAAGCGCGATCCGTCCGAGCACCATGCCCATGAAGACATCTATGTCTCGGTCCGCGATTGCTTCGATGCGGTGCGCCGGCAGCTCGAGGATCATGCGCGCCGCCAGCGCGGAGACGTCAAGGCGCACGAGTCCCCGCGCCACGGCAGGATTGCCAAGCTCGTCGCCGAGAAGGAGTATGGCTTCATCGATGCAAGCGATGGCGCGCAAATCTACTTCCATCGAAATGCCGTCGCCTATGAGAGCTTCGAGAGACTGGCTGTCGGAGACGAGGTTCGATTCGCGACTTACCCGGGCGAAGGCGAGAAGGGGCCGCAGGCGAGCACGGTCGTTCCGATCGGCAAGCATCACCTGCCGCCAGACAGGACATGACGGCTTAAGGGAATGAACATCATGCAACGGCGTACTCTGATGGCCACTGTTGCTGCCGCCGTTGTTCTCGGCGGGCTGCATAGGGCGCGCGCGCAGGACGGCCGCAGGCCGTTCACGCGCGAAGAGCTCGATCAGATGCTGGCGCCGATCGCGCTTTATCCCGACGCGCTTCTGTCACAGATCCTGATGGCGGCGACCTACCCGCTGGAAGTGGTCCGGCCGCGCGCTGGTCGCGGGCACAATCCCGGGCTGAAGGGCGATGCCGCCGTGGCGGCCGTGGCGAACCAGGATTGGGACGTCAGCGTCAAGTCGCTCGCCGCCTTCCCGCAGGTGCTGGCGCAGATGGACGGGCAGCTCGACTGGACGCAAAAGCTGGGCGACGCCATGCTCGGCCAGCAGCAGGACGTGGCCGACTCCATCCAGCGGCTGCGCGCCGAGGCGGCGGCCGCGGGAAACCTCGCGAGCAACAGCCAGCAAGTGGTCTCCTACCTGGGATCGGGAGACGATCGCATGATCGAGATCGAGCCGGCCAATCCGTCCTTGATCTACGTTCCGTACTACAATCCGGTGTGGGCCTATGGGAGTTGGCCCTATGCCGGCTATCCGCCCTACTACTATCCGCCGGGGCCGATCTACGGCTATGGCGCGCCGCTGGTGAGCGGCTTCATGTTCGGCATCGGGCTGGCCGCTGCCGGCGCGATCTTCGGCGGCTGGAACTGCAACCGCGGCCACAGCTACGTGAACGTCAATGTCAACCGCGCCGTCAGCATCGACCGCAGCTTCAACGCCGCGAACGTCAATAACGGCCAGTGGCAGCACAATGTCGACCATCGCCGCGGCGTCGCCTACCGCGATCCTGCCACGCGCCAACAATCGGCCAGACCCGGCCGGGCGTCGATCAGCGCCAGGACTATCGCGGACGGATCGCGAGCACCCAGCCGGCCCAGACGCCCAACGCGCGGCCGAATGTGCCGCAGCAGGGCCGCGCGTCCAACGTGCCGCAGGCCAACACGCGTCCGAACGTGCCGCAGCAGCCGGCTGCGCGCCCCGACCTTGCCGCAGCAGGGTGCCGTCCCGCGCCCCGCCGCGCAGCCGATGCCGCAGGTGACCCGCGGCAACGCGCAACCCGCACAACGCGCGCCTGCGTTGACTGGCGTCGAGCGCGGTCAACAGGTCAATCGCGAGGCCACGCGCGGCCGTGCCCAGCAGACGAGGGCTGCCGCGCCGGCCGCTGCCCCCGGCACGTCCGGCTGCAGGCGGCGGAGCGGCAGGAGGAAGGCGATGAGCGTGTCGATCCTGCGACGCGGCCTGCTGGCCTTCGCTTTCCTGCTCGGCCTTGCCGTCGAAGCGGTGGCCCAGCAGCCCGCCAGCCCACCAAGCGGCGAACGCCAGGCCGCAGGGCTTTGCCACCGCCGAGGCCGCGGCGAACGCCCTGACCGAGGCGCTGCGCGGCGACGACGACACCGACGATATCGGCGAATCCTTGGCCCAAGCTGGCGCGACTTCGTGCCCGCCAGCAAGGAAGACGAAGACCGCGCGCGTGCCAGGTACCTGGCGGGATGGGACGCCAACCACAAGGTTGTCGTCACCGACGATTTAAAGGCGGTCATCGAGGCCGGCACGACCGGCTGGACGATGCCCATTCCGATCGTCAAGGACGGTGCGGAGTGGCGCTTCGACCTCGAGGCCGGCCGCAAGGAGATCGTGGCGCGCCGCATCGGCCGCAACGAGCTGGCCGTCGTCCAGACGCTGCTGGCGATCGTCGACGCGCAGCGCGAATACGCCACGCTCGATCCGATGAAGCTCGGCGTTCCCGCCTATGCCCGCCGTCTGCTGAGCTCGCCCGGCAAGAAGGACGGCCTCTACTGGGAACAGGCGCCCGGCGAGCCGGAGAGCTCCGCTCGGACCGGCAGTAGCCAAGGCGCAGGCCCAGCTGCAGGCCAAGGGCGAGCCGGGCGAGGGCTACTACGGCTACCATTTCCGCCTGCTGTACGGGCAAGGACCGGCGGCGCACGGCGGCGCCCACGATTATCTGGTCAAGGGTCGCATGATCGCCGGCTTCGCGGTGATTGCCTGGCCGGTGGGCTACGGGAGAGACCGGCGTGATGACCTTCACGGTCAACCAGCGCGGCGACGTCTACGAACAGGATCTCGGTGCCGACACCGCCAAGCGCGCGGCGGCGATCACGCTCTTCAACCCGACAAGGGCTGGGAGAAGGCGGACATGACGCCGCCGTGAAATGGTGTGCCGTGCGGGCGCGTCAGCGCAGGCTGAGGATGTAGGCGATCAGCCGGTTGCGCTCGTCGCGACCGAGCTTGAAGTCCGGCATGCGCGTGTGCCCTGAGGAAAGGTAGCGGTCGAGCGATTCCGCCGATGTGCTCGGCGTGGCGGCGATGGCCGGGAAACTCGGAACAACGGCATCCGGCGTGCCGGGCGGCTCGCGTTCGATGACGTGGCAAGCCATGCACCAATGTTCGGCAAGCAGGCGGCCGGTCGCGGGATCCTGCGCGGCCGCCGGGAGCGGCAGCAGCGCCAATATCATCGCCATTGTTCTTCGCACTTGGCTTACCCCAATGGTTCATCGACCTGCATCGGCGTAATTTACATGATCAATTGCCTGGTGCGGATAGGAATTGATCTCGATCAAGCGTGGCACAAGATTTCAGCACCAAAATGAGTGCCATGATGAGCACAGGTGCGCTCTCCGATCGGGATCTAGCATTGCGCCGAGCGCTGAAGTACTTCCGTGAAGCCGGCCTCATCCGCTAGCGCCGGGCTTGCTTCCCGCCCCGCAGGTCGCCCTCCGTCGCGCTGGCGTCGGCTGCTGCGATGGCTGCCCGCGCTGATTGCGCTGCCCGCACTGGCTGTTGCCGTGCTCCACTATGGCAGCCTGACGAGATTCATCGAGCTTGCCCGCGACGCCCGACCCGAGTGGTTGATCCCGGCATTCGCCTCGCAGGTCGCGACCTATTGCTTCGCCGCATTGTCGTGGCGGCAGGTCCTGAACCGCGCCGGCCAGCCGCGGCCCTTCCGTACCCTGTTTCGCCTGAGCGTCGCCAAGCTCTACACCGACCAGGTGATCCCGACCGGCGGCGTCAGCGGCAGCGTCCTGGTGATGAAGGCGCTAACCCGCCGCGGCGTGCCCGGCCGGGTCGCGATGGCAGCGCTTCTGGTCAGCATGGCGTCGTACTACGGCGCCGATGTCGTCGCGGCCATCACCTGCCTCGGCCTGCTCTGGCTGCACCACGATGCCGATTTCCCGATCCTGGTGCTTGTCAGCATCTTCGTGCTGATCGAAGTCGCGATTCCCACCGCCGTCCTGTGGGCCAAGAGCCATGCCAACGTTGACAAGGTGCCGGCGTGGGTCGATCGCCTGCCAGGAGTCGAGGATCTGGTGGACGCCGTCGCCGACGCGCCCGACGACCTGATTCGCGATCCCCGGCTGGTCGCGGGCACGTTCGCCTGCCAGCTCGCCATCATCCTTCTCGATTCGCTGACCCTGTGGCTGGCCTGCCGGGCGATCGGAGTGCCGGTCGAGCCCTGGGTGGCATTCGCCGGATTCACCATCGGCTCGATCGTCGCCATGATCGCCCCCAGTCCGCTCGGCCTCGGCACCTTCGAGGCCGGCACCACGGGCATGCTGGTGCTGCTTGGCATGCCGCTCGAAGCGGCACTGTCGGCCACCATCCTGCTGCGCGGTTTCACGTTCTGGCTGCCGATGGTGCCGGGCCTGTGGATCGCGCGGCGAGAACTCGGCCGACTGTAAGGGGCCGCAGGAGACGGCCAACGCCGGTTCCACGACCGCTAGCGCAGGGCTCGCTGGCCCAGCAGACGATCGAATTCCCTCTTGGAGACGCCGTAGCACTCGCAGGCGCGACGCTGCAGGCTCACGACGATCGAGCATCGTGACGATGCCGCGGCTTTAGCGGATGAGGCAGGCCCGCTGCAGGGCGCCGGCCGCGACCGACACGCCGGTCCGCTGCACGCCCAGCTTCCCGCCTCATAGCCAGGTGCAAGCTCGAGTAGCCGCTTAGCCGTTCGTCATTCGGGCGACGCCGATGCGTGCCCTGGCGAGGCCTGCATCGGGTTGGACGCGCTCGACCTGTCCCGAGACAGCGGGGGCTGTCAGCGCGATCCGATTACGCTCCCGCGCGGCGGGATGATTGGCGGCCGCGACGGCGATGAACGCGACCGTGGTCGCAGCGATCAGCATCAGGTCGACCCGATTGAGGGCGGATCTCCGGCGGCGGGCCGGACGTGCGGTGGCCTGGGTGATGGCGTCTTCCACGATTGCCTCTCGCTGCGCTTGAAGGACGGCAATGTCGGATTGCCTGGCCGTCCCTTATGCAGCAGGGGGTGTAACGTCAGGATGGCGGCAACATTGAAAGTTTGTATAGGAGAGGGAGCTCCTAGAGTTGCCGGCCGGCGTCGGTCAGCGCGACGCTGTTGCCGCTCCGCCTCTCGAGCCAGCCTGCTTTCACGCCGTGGGCGACGATGCGCTCAAGTTCCTTGGGCGCCCGGATGCGGCACCGCCCGCCGATCACCAGGGTTGACCGCCATTGCATTGGCAGGCGCGCCGTGTCGTCTCCCAGAACTTTGCAGAAGCGTCTCGCGAGGGCGTCGAGGTCGGAAGCCATGGACGGAGCGTAGCACGATATGGGACGTCACTTCGGCGGCTTGCGCGTTTTCGGGCCGAGTGGCGGGTGTGCGGCGGTCACTCCTCCGCGACGGACGCCGCTGCCGTCGACGGGGAAGACCCGGGATCCGGAAGGCTCGCCGAGGATCGCGGGCCGCGGGTTTGCCAGCCGCTGGGCGTCGACGTGTCGAGCTTGCATCCGGCGGCGGCGAGCGAAGCCAGGACGGCGGCGATCGCCATCCACGGAAGGGACCGGCGGGATTTCATCCTGTTCATGCCGCCACGATGGCGCTTTCGGTCGGGGCCGCAATCCAACTTTGCGTCATCGCCCACAACGGGCCGCCAAGGGCTTGTATTCACTGGCTTTTTTGGGGGGCTGAAACATTAGATACGATCGTGATGAATCTCACCCATTGCGATGATGCAACTCGCGGGGGCGACTGCTAGATTTCAATGCAGTTATTGGGGTTTTTTGGGGTAGTGCGCCTCTGATCGACATGGCACCCGCTCATGGCATTGCGGGGGGCGTGGCGTGCCACGCGACCCGGATGGTCGAGCTGATGCTTGCCGACGGGGATGTGGGGATCGCTGGATGACCGTCTATTCCGTCACACGCGGCCAGACGAGCTCGGGCATCGTCCTCAACGCGGGCGACACGCTCGACCGTCCTGAACGGCGGTACGGCGACCGGCACGATCCTGAGTGGCGGCTTCGAATTCGTCTCGTCGGGCGGCATCGATTCTCGGCGCGACCGTCTCGAGCGGCGGCGCTTTGATCGTTTCGTCGGGCGGCGTGGATCTCGGCGCGACCGTCTTGGCCGGCGGCGCTTTCATCGTGTCGTCGGGCGGCACGGCGAGCGGTCTCGTTGTTTCGAGCGGCGGCGTCTTCGCGAATCTCGCGACGGGGCCGGCGGTCAATGTCACCCTGCTGCCCGGGGCCATCGCCGAGATCGGCTCGGGCGTCGTGATCAGCAACAGCCCGATTCCGCGGGCGTCTCCGGTATCGTCCTGGCCGGCGGCGAGATCCTCTCGAGTTTTGTCTCCAGCGGCGCCGTGGGCCTCGTCCTGTCGGGCGGCCTTGCCAGCAACGTGACCGTCGGCAATGGCGGCGAGGCGATCATCTTCAGTGGTGGCGTCGCCAGTGACGCCACGGTGTTGAGCGGTGGCACGGTTGAATTGGTGTCCGGCGCGATCACCAACGGCCTGCTGGCCCTGGAGCCCGGGATCCATTCTCGAGATCGCCTTGGGCTACCACATTGCCGGCTATTTCGTGAGCAGTGGCCAGACGCTGGAGGTGGGGCCGGGCGGCTTCGCGACCGGCACCCATGTCTTGAGCGGCGGCACCCTGATCATCCTGAGCGGCGGCACGGCCAACGGCACGTCGGTGGACAGCGGCGGCACGGTGATCAACCAGAACGTGGTCAGCAGCGGCCAGACCCTGACCATCAGTTCGGGGCAGAGCAGCAATGGCGTGACGGTGCTGTCCGGCGGCCAGGAGATCGTGCTGTCGGGCGGCCTGGCGATCTCCACGATCGTCTCGACCGGCGTGGTCAACGACTTCGGGGCGACGAGCGGAACGATCGTCTCCGGCGGTTTCGAAAATGTCAGCAACGGCGGCCTGGCGAGCGGGACGACGGTGTTGTCCGGCGGCACCCAGACCGTGCAGTCGTTCGGCATCGCCAAGGCCACCGTCATCTCGAACGGCGGCGCGCAAAATCTCCTGTCGGGCGGTGCGGCCAGCGGCACCGTCATCTCTTCCGGCGGCCAACAGACGCTGATTTCGGCCGGCCTCGCCGTCAGCACGACCGTGTCGAACGGCGGCCAGCAGGTCGTGTCGAACGGCACGGCCAGCAACACGGTATTGGTGGCGGGCGGCAGCGAGACGGTGTTCTTCAACGGCATCGCCCGCTCGACGACGGTCAGCAGCGGCGGCGTCCTGGCCATGCGGGGTGGCATTGCCAGCAACACGATCGTGTCCTCGGGCGGCCAGGTCCAGCTGTTGTCGGGCGGTGTCACCAGCAACGCCACCGTGTTGAGCGGCGGCGAGGAAATCTCCTCGGGTCCGGCGGCGGGGCGTTCTCCACCGTGATCGCCAGCGGCGGCCTCGAGATCGTGAGCGCCGGCGGCAATACCTATTTCACCACGATCTCGGTTGGCGGCACGCTGGAGGTCGCCAGCGGCGGCAACACGATCAGCGGCGTCACCTTGGCCGGCGTCGGCGGCACGCTCAAGCTCGATAGCGGAGCGGTGCCGACGACGACGGTCAGCGGTTTCGTTCAAGGCGACACGATTGATCTAGCGGGCGTTGCTTTCGACAGCGCTGGCAACGCGCTGATCTCCAGCGGCAATACCCTGCAGGTGACGGAAAGCGGCACCAGCTACGACATTCAGCTCGATCCCGGCCACAGCTACAACGGCTTCGGCGCCCATGCCGCGGCGGATGGCAGCGGCGGCACAGTCGTCACGCTGGTGGTGTCCAGCGCAACGGTCGTGAGCAGCGGCCGGACCCTCACCGTGTCGTCGGGCCAGATCCTGAACAACGCCACGGTCCTGGGCGGCGGCACGCTGATTGTGGCGGCGGGCGGTTCGGCAGCCGACATCCTGGTCTCGAGCGGCGGCGTGCTGGAGAACTTCGCCGGCGCCTCGCGGGTCGATGTCATGCCTCTGCCCGGCGCGATCATCGAGATCGGCTCCGGCGTGATCATCAGCGGTGGACACATCAACGCCGGCGTCAGCGGCGTGGTGCTGTCGGGCGGCGAAGTCATCTCGAACCTGATCGCCGGCGGCGCCGTCGGTATTGTCAGCTCGGGCGGCCTCGCCAGCGGCAACCTCGTGTCGAGTGGCGGGCTGGTCATCGCCTACGCCGGCGGATCGGGCCTCGCCGATACGATCGGCGCCGGCGGCAGCGCCGTCCTCTCGGGTGGCGTCGAGAGCGGCGGCACCGTCCTGTCTGGCGGACGGGTGACCATCGCGTCAGGTGGCCTCGCCAGCGGCGTCACGGTCAGCAATGGCGGCAGCGTCACCGTCTCCTCCGGGGGCACGACCGACGCAAGCCTGCTCGTCGGAAGCGGCGCCGGCGGCAGCGCCTTCGAGATCGTGGCGGCGAGCGGCGTCGGCCTCCGGCACGACGCTGAGCAACACCGGCCTGTTGATCGTCAATTCGGGCGGCCTGGCCGTCGGCACGATCGTCAACAGCACCATGATCGGCATCGCCGGCAGCAACGGCGCGCTGATCGTCAATTCGGGCGGCGTTGCCAGCGGCACGACCGTCAACAGCGGCGGCATCCTGAACGTCAATGCCGGCGGCACCGGAGTTCGGCGCGACGTTCATGGCGGCGGCGTGATCAATCTGACGTTCAGCGGCGCCGGCGGCACGACGGTCGGCGACACGCTGATCGGCAGCGGCGCCGGCGCGCGCGCCATCGAGACGGTGTCGAGCGGCGGCGTTGCGTCGCTCACGGTCCTGTCCAACACCGGCGTTCTGCTCGTCTCGTCGGGTGGATTGGCGCTCAGTACCGTCGTCAACAGCACCAATGTCGGCAGTCCCGGCAGCAACGGTGCGCTCGTCGTGTCTTTCGGGCGGCATCGCCAGCGGGGCGACGCTCAACAGCGGCGGCCTGATGAATGTCAGCTCCGGCGGCCGCGGCAGTGCCACCACGATCCACGGCGGCGGCAGCGCGTTCGTGTCGTCGGGTGGCATAACGGTCGGCGACGTGCTGATCGGCAGCGGCGCCGCCACCCACGCCCAGGAGATGCTGTCGGGCGGCACGGCGTCGGGAGCGACGCTGTCCAACACCGCCAACATCAACGTGTTCGCGGGCGGCGTCGCGATCAGCACCCTGGTGCTGAGCACCGACGTCGGCAGTCCCGGCAGCAACGGTTCGCTCAACGTGTCGTGCGGCGGCACGGCAATCGCGACCGTCGTCAGCAGCGGCGGCATCGCCAACGAGCGCGGCGGCATCGACAGCGGCACGGTGATATCCGCCGGCGGCAGGGAGGGCGTGTCGGCCGGCGTGGCGCTGTCCGGCGTGGTGCTGGGCGGCGGCACCCTGAACGTGGCGCAAAGCGGCACGACCGGCATCGCGAGCGCGACCGTCGTCAGCAGCGGCGGCGTCCTGAATGTCTCGAGCGGCGGGACGGCGAGCGGCACGACCATCGCCAGCGGCGGCTTTGAAGTCATCTCGGCCGGCGGCTCGGCGCTCGGCACCATCATCCTGAGCGGCGGGACCTTCGAGGCCCTGGGCGCCGGCACCAACGTGAGCAGCCTGCACGCCAGTTCGGGCGCCACCATCAAGGTCGGCTCGGCGGCGGTCGCCAGCAACATTCATCTCGACATCGGCGTGGTCGGTGAAGTGCTCGCCAGCGGCCTGGTGACCACCGTCACGATCAGCTCCGGCGCGCTGGGCCTGGTCGACTGGGCGGCGTGGTCAGCAGCGCCCTCATTCTGAGCGGCGCCGAGGTCAACGTCCAAGCCGGCGGCTCGAGCTTCAACGATGTCGTCGCATTGGGCGGCAGCGCCGTTGTCGGCGGCAGTGATTTCGGCGCGACCATTCAGTCAGGCGGCGCGCTCAGCGAACTCGCGGGCCTGGTGAGCAGCGCGACCATCAGCGGCGGCGGCCTCATGACGGTCTTCGGGGGCGTCGCCTCCCACGCCATCGTGGCGAGCCTCGGCCAGCTCACCCTGTCGGGCGGTTCGGCGGTCAGCACGACCGTCTCCAGTGGCGGCATCGTCACCGTGTCGTCCGGCGGCAGCACCAGCGCAACGACGGTCTTCGCGTTCGGCCTCGAGCAGGTGCTGGCCGGTGGCGTGACGTTTGGCGACATGCTCGCCGGCAGCGGCGCCAACCTGATCGCCACCGAGGTGGTGTCGAGCGGCGGTATCGCCTCGGCACTATCGTCTCCGGCCTCGGCGCGCTGAACGTCTCGGCCGGCGGCAGTGCGGCCGGCGTGCGGTACGCAACGACGGCGTGCTCAATGTTTTCTCGGGCGGCAGGGTGACCGGCGGCCTGGTCTCGGCCGGCATCCCGACGGGCGGCTCGGCTGTCATCTGGGCCGGCGGCTCCGCGACAGACCTGTTCGTGTCCGGCGTCGAGATCGTGTCTCGGGCGGCGCGGTCAGCGGCTCAAATTCAGGATAGACCGTCTGTTCTCGAGGGCGGCGGCTATCGCACTGGTGATCTCGTCCGGGGCCACGGCCTTTTTTTTTTTTTTTTTTTTTTTTTTTTTTTTTTTTTTTTTTTTTTTTTTTTTTTTTTTTTTTTTTTTTTTTTTTTTTTTTTTTTTTTTTTTTTTTTTTTTTTTTTTTTTTTTTTTTTTTTTTTTTTTAAAAAAAAAAAAAAAAAAAAAAAAAAAAAAAAGCGGCGCCATCGTCAGGAGTGCCGGCGAGCTGATCGAGCGCGGCGGGCTGGACATCGGAACGGTGATCTCGTTCGGCGGCATCCAGACCGTATCGTCCGGCATTGCCAGCGGCACGATCGTCAGCAGCGGCGGTATCGAGGTCGTGTCAGGCGACGGCACGGCCATCGGCACGACGGTGATGAGCGGCGGAGTCTGATATACTGGGGGTCCGCCATCGCCAGCAACTTGAACGCCAGCTCGGGCGCCATCCTCGACGTCGGCGCGGGCGCCCTGGCCAGCGGCGTGCGGCTGAGCGGCGGCGTGACCGGCGAGGTGCTGTGCCGGCGGCACCGTGAACAGCGTCGCGATCAGCTCGGGCGGTCTGGGCCTCGTCTTTTCGGGCGGCGTGGTCAGCAATGCCATCATCTCCAGCGGCGGCCAGGCCCTATCTGGCCGGCGGTTCGGCGGTCGGAGGCCTCATCGAGCTCGGGTGGCATGCTGAGCGTGGGCTCGGGCGGCCTGGTGTCGGGAGGGGCGATCGCGGGCGGCCTGCTCGAGCTCGGTGTCGGCGCGTCGGGCGGCGGCGCGATCCAGTTCAGCGGCGCTGGCGGCACCCTCAAGATCGACGGCGCGGTGATGCCGTCGGCGACGATCAGCGGGCTCGTGGTGGGCGACACGATCGATCTGGCCGGCGTGTCGTTCGACAGCAACGGCAGCACGACGGCGCTGTCGGGCAACGTGCTGCAGGTCACCGAGCACGGCAGCAGCTACTTCCTGCAGTTCGGCGCGGGCATGAACCTGAACACCTTCCATCTGACGGCCGACGGCAGCGGCGGGACGGACCTGCTGGCGACCTCGGCGCTGGCGAGCGGCGTGATCGTCAGCAGCGGGCAGACATCGGCGGTGTCGGCGGGCCAGGCAGCTCTCTCGTGGACGGTACTGAGCAGCGGCCTGCTCAACGTGTTGTCGGGCGGCGCTGCCTCGAGCACTACCGTTTCAGGTGGCGCCAATGTCGTCGTATCGTCCGGCGGCCACACGTTTGGCGACACGATACTAGGAGTGTCGGGTGCCCTCGGCTTCGAATTCGTGAGCAGAGGCGGCATCGCTTCGGGTGCCGTTACCTCGAACGGCGGCGTGATCAACGTCGAAGGCCTCGCGATCAGCACCACTATCGCCAGCGGCAGTGGTGGCATGGACGTGCTGGTGTCTGGCGTGACCAGCAATACCGTCGTCAGTGGTGGCGGCGTGGTGAATGTACGGGTCGGTGGGCTCGAGGTCGGCGCCGTGGTCCATGGCGGCGGCTATGTGGGCGTCGGCACGCTGTCGTCGAGCGGCACCACCATCGGCGACATCCTGATCGGCAGCGGCGCGGGCGTCTATGCCAGGGAGGCCGTGTCGAGTGGCGCGGTGGCGTCCGGCACGCTGATCTCCAACACCGGCCTGCTGCTCGTGTCGTCGGGCGGCCTTGCCGTCGGCACGATCATTACTGCTACCGATGTCGGCAGCTCCGGCAGCAATGGTGCGCTCATCGTCTCATCTGGCGGCCTGGCCAGCGGCGCCACGGTGATGAGCGGCGGCATCCTCGACGTGCGCTCGGGCGGCGTGGAGTTGGGCGCGCTGGTCCAGGGTGGCGGCAGAATCGATATCGGCTTCATTTCCGGCAGTGGCACGACCCTCGGTGACATGCTGGTCGGCGGCTCGAGCGCTTTTGGCCTGGAGATCGTCAGCAGCGGCGGCATCGCTTCGGCAGCAGTGGTGTCCAACACCGGCGTGCTGGCCGTGTCATCTGGCGGCCTTGCTATAGGCACGATCGTCGACAGCGTGACCTCTGTTGCTTCGGTGGGCTTCGGCGGTCTCATCATCTCGTCGGGTGGGCTTGCTAGTGGCACCGTGGTGAATAGTGGGGGCCTGGCGCACATCTATGCCGGCGGCGTCGAGATGGGCGGCCTCGTCCAAGGCGGCGGCTTCATAGGCGTCGGTACAGACCACTCCGGCGGCACGACAATTGGCGACACGCTGATTGGCAGCGGCGCAAGCGCCCGTGCCGTTGAGATCGTATCGTCGGGCGGCATGGCCTCGGCTACGATCGTATCCAATACGGGCCAGCTCGCCGTCTCGTCGGGTGGCCTGGCGGTCGGCACCATTCTCGTGGGCACGGACGTGGGCAGTCCGGGCAGCAACGGCGGACTGTTCGTTTTGGCGGGTGGTTCGGCGAGCGGCGCCATCGCCAGCAGCGGCGGCCTTATTAATGTCCGCTCGGGCGGCGTGGAGTTGGGCGCCACCGTCTATGCCGGCGGCAAGATATTCGTCGGCATGAGCTCCGGCGGCGGCACTGGCGACGGGCGATACGCTAGTCGGCAGCGGCGTGGGCTTTACCGCCATCGAGATCGTGTCGTCCGGTGGCGTGGCGATCGGCGAGACCGTGATGAGCGGCGCGGTAATCAGCGTGCTGTCGGGCGGCGTGGCCTCGGGCACGATCCATAGCGGCGGCGTGGTGATCGTCTCGTCCGGCGGCACCGCGCGGAACGGCGTGGTGAGCTCGGGCATCGAAACGGTGTTTGGTGTCGCGAGCGGAACCACCGTGAACGGCAGTGGGGCCTGGCAGTACGTGTCGTCCGGCGGCAAAGCGTCCGGCACCACGGTCGGCAATCAGGGCATCCAGGAGGTGTTCCTGGGCGGCGTCGCCAGCGGCACGCTGGTCTCGGCGGCGGGCTTCCTGGAGAATTTCGGCAGCACCACCGGCGCGACCGTGAGCTTTGGCGGGCAGGAGGATATCGAGAGCGGCGGCGTGGGCGTGGGCGCCTTCGTGCTGTCCGGCGGCACCGAGCAGGTTCTGGTCGGCGGCGTGGCCAGCGGTACGACGGTGCTGGTCGGCGGGACCCAGCTGGACTCCGGGACGGCGATCGGCACGCTGCTGTCGAGCGGCTCGTTCCAATATGTCCAGAGCGATGCCGTCGCCCTCCTCACCAGCGTCGGCTCCGGCGGCCTGCAGGACGTCCTGTCGGATGGCGTGGCGTTGTCGACGACACTGGGCAGCGGCGGTGCGCTGGGCATCGAGGTCGGCGGCGCGGCGAGCGGCGTCAAGGTGTCGGGAGGCCTGATCTTCAACTTCGGCTCGGCGACGTCGACCACCTTCTCCGGCGGCGTGGAATTCCTGCTGAGCGGCGGCCTGGAGACTGACACGGTGCTGGCCGGCGGCGCGATGGAGGAGGTGCTCGACGGTGCCACCTTGACCAGCGCAGTGGTGTCGAGCGGCAGCACGCTCTACGCCCTCGGCTCGGTGGCCGACCTGCTGCTCAATGGCGGCGCGTTCTATCTCTTCGGCAGCGCCACCGGAACGCGGGTGGTGAGCGGCGGCCTCGAAGTGGTGGATAGCGGCGGGGTCGACGTCGGCACGATCCTGTCCAGCAGCGCCCGGCAATACGTGAGCGGCACGGCGACCGGCACAATCGTGAACGGCGCCGTCCAGACGATATATGGCACGGTGACCGGCGCCGTCGTGTCAGGCGGCACCCAGCTGGTGAACGGCGGGGGCATGGCCTCCGGCACCGTGTTGTTGAACGGCGCCAACCAACTCGTCCTCGGCACGGCCTCCAACACCGTGATCTCGTCCGGCGGCTTCGAGATGGTGGTGGGCGGCGCCGTGGCGAGCGACACGGTGGTGTTGAGCGGGGGCGAGCTGCAGGCGGCCGGCGGCACGATCATGGGAACGACCACGGTCGCCGCGGGCGGACTTCTGGATCTGATCGGTGGCGGCACCCTGATCGTGGGGTTGGGCGAGACGGTGAGCGGCGCCGTGGCCCTTTCGGGCGGCATCGCGCAGGTCCTTTCGGGCGGCGTGGGGTTGGCTACCATCGTGTCGAGCGGCGGCCAGGAGATCGTGTCGTCGGGAGGCATTGCGAGCGGCACGGTGGTGTCGAGCGGCGGCATGTTGGAGGTGTTCGGCGGCGCGACGAACACGGCGGCGACGTACAGCAGCGGCGCCACGCTGGTGGTGGGGTCGGGCTTTACCGAGTCGGGCTTCGGGATCGCCAACGGCGTGACGATGGTGGTGTCGTCGGCGGGCAGCGCGAGCGGCACGACGATCAGCAGCGGCGGCACGGAGGTGGTGTCGTCGGGCGGCGCGCTGGGCGGCGCCACGCTGGCGGGCGGCACGCTGGAGATCACCAGCGGCGCCA
>CAVWKP010000029.1:0-81137 GCA_963755595.1 uncultured Alphaproteobacteria bacterium
TGAACGTCTTGGCGCACAGGCGCTCTCACTCCACCGATCGCCTCCCCATTCTTTTGCGCTGAAACCGTCCATGTGTTCAATTTTGGGCTTACTCGACAGTCGCCGAAGCAGTTGAAAAACCGAATCGAGCCTTGGTGCTCCGGTGATGCGCAATGCAGCAGTGGGTCCGTCAGCGAAACATTGCAGAGTTTCGTAAGCTCTTGGTGATGAAGATCGGTGCCGAACAGCGTCGTGTCTTGTTGCAACTGCTGAAGGAAGACAAAGAACAGCAAGCAAGCGCGCATCACCCCTACGACTAAAATCCGAAGCCCTAATAGCCAGGTCGGGGAATCATGCCCGATTCGCTGCACCATCTTCCATTCCCAGCCGGCTCGTTGTCGCCGAAGCGAAAGGGGCCATTGTCCTTCAGGACATCGAGGGTATCTTGACGAAGTGGTCGTCTCGGAGGCGATGCCTTACCGCAAACTGCTTGATGCGTTGGAAGCCGTCCCTTGCCTTAGAGCGACACGGACACCATGATGGTTGGGGCACGCATCAGCGCCTACGCCGCTTTCGACCCCCTCGGTCCGTGGCCGTTGTCGTTGATGACAAGTTCCGTTTTCAAGCCCGCAGGTTCCCTGAACCTGGGCAGAGCGAGGCGGCCTGCACAGATCTTCGAAACAATTGCGAGCGCTCCGAATGGCTCGATGCCCAGCCGCTAATTCAGGGGTCGCCGCCTCTTGTCAAGTCCAGTTCACAAGCTCCGGGCTCAGCCATCGGCCCGGCCTATGACGGAAAGTCCACCACCACGTATAAGCGAGGCCGGCGATCCACTCCAGAAGTCAGCTCGCCGAAGGTGATCTGCGATGGCCGCGATTGTCGCTCAACCTACCTATCCCGGCCCTAATCATTACTCCGGGGCCGCCGGCTAGGCCAGCGGAACCGCCGCTAGGTGGGTTCCCATTCGATGCGCTCTCGATAGTGAACGCACCCAGGCGACGACATTATCGTTCAGTCGATCATGGACCTTCGCGGGCTGCGAGGGGCAAAGTCCGCGCATTGGGGCGGGCGCCGCGCCGCCGCAGGCGATGATTGTTCGCCACGTGGACCATGTCCGCTTCTCTGGCACTTATGAAGACCGGTGAATGCATTGGGCGTCTATCGATGAAGACCCTTTCCCTCGCCACCAGGAACGTGTCTCGGGAACTCGTCTGTCGATCTGCTGACTGTTTGTCAAATTGGGGGAAAGCCGGTGTTCAGCTTATTTCGACGGAGTTCTGGCCATGTGCTCGCTGGACATTGCCTGGTTCAGCGGCTGTGGCTCGCCACTCTCGGCGTTGAGCACCGTGATCATCACCATCATGATGTTCGACTGGTCGGTGAGCAGAGTCGGGCGTGACGGCGCTGCACTGCTGACCTCCATGTGCTTTGGCGTGTACCTTTCTGGTGATGCTCTTATGCACCCGCCGCAAGAGCAATTTCATGCGCTGGCTATCGCGATTTCCTTCAGCCTTACGACTGCTTCGTTGTCCGGATGCTCGGCCGGTTTCCCCAAGACGGCGGAAATGGGATTGGGACGCCCCGATAGAAGCAAGAAGAATCTGGCAGAGGGATTGTGCGTGTAGTCGAGGTGCTTCCGTGTGTCCGGCCTACTGATGCGGCTGTTTGCACGCCGCTGGCCTGTATGGAGTTCGCGGGCCCGGTCCATGTCGCTCTTGCGCGCTCGAGGCGCTTCGGACATTGCTGGTTTTCCTGACCCCGTCTCATCGACCGTTGCGCCATATCCCTCTGTTGACCTTCCTACGTCTGCGCCAGCCTCAGGCTTCGACGAGCGTTACGCCGCCGATGCCGGAGCTCTGTAGATCCCGCCATGCGCCATCAGCGCCCAGGCGATGCGCGCGATCTTGTTGGCCAGTGCGACCACCACAAGCATGCGCGGTTTCCTTGAGAGCATGCGAGCCAGCCAGCTGTCGGTCGGCGCTCCCTTGATGGCGGCCGCCTTGGCTGCAGAGCTGGCCCCGATGATCAGAAGACGCCGCAAGGTGCGCTCCCCCATCTTCGAGGTGCGGCCCAGCCGCTCCTTGCCGCCGCTGGAATGTTGAAGCGGCGTCAGCCCCAGCCAGGCGGCGAAGTCGCGGCCGCGCCTGAACGTCTGCGGCGCCGGAGCGAGAGCGACCAGCGCGGTGGCGACAACGGCGCCGACCCCGGGGATGGTCATCAGTCGCTTGGCGAGCGCGTCGGTCTTGGCCCGTCGGGCGATCTCGACGTCCAGCACGGCGATCTTGTTCTGCAGAGCCTGCAATGTCTGCGTCAGCACCTGCAGGGTCGACCGAGCCTCCTCGGGCAGGTCAGACGTGGGATCAACCACCAACGCGATCAGCTTGCGCGCGTTCTCCGCGCCTTGGCGGACGACCATGCCGTACTCGGCCAGATGGCCGCGCACGGCGTTGATCAGCTGGGTCCTCTGGCGCACCAGGAGATCACGCGCGCGAAACACCGTCCCCGCCGCCTGCGTCTCGGCGCTCTTCGCCATAACGAACCGCATGGCCGGCCGCTGCGCCGCCTCGCAGATCGCCTCCGCATCAGCCGCGTCGTTCTTCTGCCGCTTCACGAACGGCTTGACGTAGGCCGGCGCGATCAGCCGCGTCTCATGACCCAGCGCGCTGATCTCTCGCGCCCAGTAATGACCGCCCGCGCAGGCCTCCATCGCCACCACGCAACGCGGCTGGCTGGCGAAGAACGACAGCACCTGCCCACGCCTCAGCTTCCGGCGAAAGACAATGGCTCCCGACGCATCCACGCCGTGCGCCTGGAAGACCCACTTCGCCAGATCCAGCCCGATCGTGATAACCTCACCCATGGACGCCTCCCTCAGTGGTGTTTCAACACCTCCACTTTGGCACTTCGATGCCGTCGGGGGGCGTCCACCCCATCGCTCCTGGGCACTAAAGCGGACATGCCGTGGCCTGAGCAGCATCGTCCGCTTCCGAGGGCAAAGCGGACATGACGCCGAAGACTGCGATGTCGGCTAATGACCCAAAGCGGACATCGGTCGATTGGGGAATGACAATCAATGGTCGGCGGAGTCGATAGAGCCACACGCCGACCGTAAGGAGGCTTCCCCAACGCCAACGCCTTACCACACCCGAGGAACAAGACGATATCGCACCCTCTGCATATACTCGGCATACCCCGGCAACTTTTTGCGGAGAAAGAGCTCCTCATCAAGGATGCGCCAAACGAGTACTGGGAAGAACGGCACGACGAGGAAAACGCTCCACCACGAACCGAGCGCGAGCGGCATCGCTGCGAGCAGGAGCAATAAACCCGAATACATCGGGTGCCGGACGTACGCGTACGGGCCGGTCGACACGACGGGCTGTTCCTCCTCTACCTGAATGGTAGAAGCGGCATAGCTGTTCGATTTCATCACCAAGAAGAACAACAAGAAAGATAGTCCGATCATTGCGTTTGCGAAAACTGACACGACCCGCACAACCGGCGACCAACCGAAGCGCCGGTCAAACGCAGGAAGCACCACGAACCCAACAAACCCAAGGATGATAGGCGCCGCGATGAGTTTCTGAGCCAGTCGCTGCTCCGCTATAGGTCCGATGTGCATGCGGCGCTCAACGAGTTTTCGGTCGTGCACGAGAAAATAGATGCCTAACGCCTGCGCGGACACTTCAAACACGACTACAAGACCCACGCCTGCCAATAGTTGAGCGTACCTGCAGGAATGAACAGGCACGCGAGCAAAATGGCGAGCGTTACCAGGTTGGCTAGTACCCCCCGGACGTAAAAATTTGACATGTATGTCTATCTGCCACCAGCTTACACCCCATACCACATGCTCGCCGCAGCGGCCGCGATTGGCACAAAGCCGACGTGCCCGGGGTCCGGAAAGCTTGTCCGCTTTCAAGGGTAAAGCGGACGAAAATCGGAGCGTTGTCAAAGTGTTCAAGTCCGCGCGATCTCTATACCCCCTATTCTTATGGCGAGGGGAATGAAAATGAAAGTGATCGCCGCCCTCTTCGTTGCCTTTGCCACGCTCGCCCTCGCGGCCTGCAAGGACATGCCGGCGCCGACGGCCGGATATGCCGTCCATGACGGCGGCAACCGCCATGGCTCTCCCTGAGCGCGCTTGCTAACGTCGCCGCCGAATGGCGGGGGCGGGGGGTAGCGTGCGGAGAGCGACGGAGGCAGCGCGGAGCGCCGGCAGCGCGATCACCATGTCGGTGTGGGGCGTGGCGGCGCTCGGCATTGGCTCGATGGTGGGCGCGGCATCTTCACGCTGCTGGGCGAGGCGGCGCTGATGACCGGCGCGCGACGTCTACCTCTCGTTCGCCGTCGGCGGCGCCATCGCCTTGTTGTCGGGCTATTCCTACGCCCGCCTCGCCGGCCGCTTCCCGGGGCCGGGCGACATCATGGAGTATTTCGACCGGGCCTTTCCGTGGCGCGTGCTGGCGGGCGGGCTGTCGATCCTGTTCCTGGTCAGCCTGCTGATCGCCCTCACCATGATCGCCAAGACCTTCGGCGCCTATGCCGGCCGGCTGGCGCTGGGCGACGCCCTGACGCCGCTGCATGTCGATCTCTTCGCCTCGGCCGTGGTCATCGTCGTGGTGCTGGCCAACATGGCGGGCTCCGGCATGGTGAGCCACAGCGTGGAGTTCCTGGTCGGCTTCAAGCTCATCATCCTGGCCGGACTGATGTCGGCGGGGCTGTGGGCGCTCGATCCAACGATGCTGGCCGGCGAGCCCGAGGTGCCACCGGACACCCTGTTCGCCAGCGTCGGGCTCACCTTCTTCGCCTATGCCGGCTACGGCATCATGGCCAACGCCTCGGGCTTCGTCGCCGATCCCGCCCGCACCATCCCGCGCGCCATCTTCATCGCCATCGGCGTGGTGGCCACGCTCTATATCGGGCTCGCCGTCATCGTGCTGGGCCACGTCCCGGCCGATCACCTGCACCACTACAAGCACACCGCGGTCGCCCAGGCCGCGCACCAGGTGTTCGGCGCGCCGGGCTTCGTCGTGGTGTCGATCGCGGCGCTGCTCGCCACCACCTCGGCGCTCAATGCCAGCCTGTTTTCCGGGCTGGAGATCTCCAAGGCGATGGCGGCGCGCGGCGAGCTGCCGGCGATCTTCGGCAAGGCGGCATGGCGCGAGGGCACGCACGGGCTGGTGTGGGCTGCCGCATTCGTGCTGGTGCTGGTGAACCTGATCGATCTCAGCGCCATCTGCCATATCGCCGGCGCAGCGGCTCTGGTGCTCTATCTCGCGGTGTTCGCCGCCCACTGGCGCCTGCACAAGGAAGCCGGCGGCTCGCGGTTCCTGATCCTGCTCGGCGCGGGACTGATGGCGGTGGTGCTGGTGGCGCAGGTGATCCACCTGTGGTCGACCCGGCCCGAGGTGCTGGCCTTCACTGTCACCGCCGTGCTGGGCAGCCTTTTGCTCGAATGGCTGATCCTGCGGCGGGGGCGGAGCGAGGCCTGACCGGTCGTCACCCCAGCGAGACGCCGACCACGGCCCCTGCGCCGTAGGTCACCGCGGCAGCGGCAAGGCCGATGGCAAGCTGGCGAATCGCGGAGAAAAGCGCGCCCCGTCCGGTGAACAGGCTGGTCCCGGCGCCGATCAGGGCCAGTGCCAATCCGCTGGCCGACAGGCTCGCCATCAGGGCCGGCCGGCCCGACAGCAGCAGGAAGGGGACGAGCGGCACCACCGCGCCCGCGGCAAACAGGAAGAACGACCAGGCCGCCGCCTGCCAGGCCGACCCACCGAGTTCGTCGGGATCGATGCCGAGCTCCTCGCGGGCCAGCGTGTCGAGCGCCGACCGCTTGTCTCCCAGCAGCCGGTCCGCCAGCGCGCGCGCCTGGGCTTCCTCGATTCCCTTGGCCTGATAGATCAGGACGAGCTCTTCCTTCTCCTCTTCCGGCACCTCGCGAAGCTCTTCCGCCTCCGTTGCGATCTGGCTTTGATAGAGCTCGCGCGAACTCGTCACCGACAGCCACTCTCCCATCGCCATCGAGCAGGCCCCGGCGACGAGGCCGGCCAGGCCGGTGAGCACGATGGTGCTTTGCGCCGCCGCCGCGCCGGCCACGCCCATGACCAGGCTGAGGTTCGAGACGAGACCGTCATTGGCGCCGAGCACCGCGGCCCGCAGAGTGTTGCCGCCGCCGCGGTGACGGCCCTCCAGCATCGCCAGGGTGGGTCCGGCGAGACCGCCGCCACCGGCGATCGCCCGCATCACCTCGGCATGCGAGCGCTCATCCGACGGCAGTCCGGCGGCGCGCGCCTCGGGCTGGTTGTCATAGGCGGCGCTGTCGCGGGTCTCGGCGGCGGCGAGCGTCGGCAGCACGAACGCCGGACCGAAGCGCCGCGCCAGCCAGGCCATGACGCGGGCGCGAACCGAGGGGACCGGCGCGAAGCGGCCGCCCGCGGCCTCGATCCGCTTGCGCCAGAAGTCGCCGTGCGCCCGCTCGACCGCGGCAAGCCGGCGGAACACCTCGGCCAGCTTCGGGTCGGCCTCGCTTTCGGCCAGCGCCAAATAGATGGCCGCGCCGTCGACCTCGCCCTGGAGGTTGGCACGGTAGCGCGGCAGGGAGTCGGGTTTGGTCATGGCCGCGGCGCCCTAGCCGTCGATCACCGCCATCGCGTCCATCTCGAACAGCCAGTTGGGCTGGGCGAGCCGCACGACATAGATGAAGGTGCTGACCGGCGGGTTCGACGTGTCGACATAGCGGTCGCGCACCGTGCGGTAGACCATGCGTTCCTCGTACGACACCGAGGCCACGCAGTAGTTCACGATCTTCACCAGGTTCTTCATGCTGCCGCCCGCCGCCTTGAGCGCGGCGTCGAGGTTCCTGAACACCTGCTCGACCTGGGCCTCGAAGCGGCCTTCGCCGACCATCTTGTCGTTGACATCGTGCGGCACCTGGCCCGCGACCAGGATCAGCTTGCCGCTGGTCACTTCGCAGACCTGGCTATAGCCGCCGCGCTTGGGCAGGGTCGGCGGGGTGAACAGCTTGACGGTCATGGCGGGCTCCTGCGTTTGCTCGGCCCCATCGTTTTAGCCCCGTCGGACAGCGTCACCAACCGCTCGATCAGCCACCGCCCGGCCGGGCCCGGCAGCGCGTCTGTCGCCGGGTTCGGGCCTGCTGCCCCAGTCCCCCGATTACCCCGGCGGGTACGAGATGCGTTGACGACTTCAGGATTTTCTCCAATGCCTTGATGCCGTCGTCGTAGCGGCCTTTCTGACAATCGAGGCCGGCGCCTATCACGCCCATGTTGGGCCCCGGCGAGCCCTCGCCGCCGGGTCCCGAGACATACCGGCTGGCGATGCCGAACAGCTGGCCGCAGCGCGCGGCCAGTTGTCCGTCGCCCGGCTGTGCGGTGATGCGGCCGCCTTTGTCGACCGACACGGCGATCTCGACCTTGTTCCTCATGACCTGGGCGTGCCAGACACCGGAGCGATCGCGCGAGAGATTTTCGACGTTGCCGTAGCCCCACGCCTCGATTTTGGACTTGATGGCCGCTGCGGCCGCGCTCACATCGGACGGGCTGACTGGATTGACGTAGTAGGACGGCGGTGGGTTCTGGGCCAGGCTTGCCGGAGCGCTGGCCAGTCCGGTCAGGATGGCAAACAGGCCGGATGCAAAGAGGTTGCGCTTCATTGGGCACCTCCTTCCAAAGACGATACCGATGAAGGGTGCTGAAAATTCCAGTCTGCAGCAGCAGATCGAAACCACTCGCTGTCGCGGTGACGCGAATTGGTGCGCCTGCCGGCGAATTCAAGCAGTCATCGGACTGTCACCCATCTGGCCTAGCGTTTGTCGACCATCAGGCGGAGGCGAGCATGACGCGGCTGAGCGCATTTCTGGCGACCGGACTCATGACGGTGGCGACCGCCGCATCGGCGCAGACATTCCCGGCCAACGAGCGGGCGTTGGCGATCGCTTCGCCGTCGCCGCTGGTGAAGAGCTCGAAAGCCTACATCGTGGCGCGCATCGAAGAAATCGGCGATGGCGCGATCCGCCAGGCGACCGCCGATGCCGTCGGCAATCCCGCGACCTGCGTCACCCATCGCGCCGGGCTCGACGATGGCGGCAAGGCCAAGGTCCTGGCCGAGCTCAAGGGCGCCGGCCTGGTCGATCCCGATGACGAGGCGAAATTCCCCGGCGGGCTGCTGGCGGGGGTTTTCCCGCCGGTGAAGGACGAGGGCACGGCCTGTCCGCATCTGCCGCAGGCCTTCAACTCCGCGCCCGGCAGCGTGTTCGGCGGGCATCATTCCTATCCCGGCGGGCTTGCCGTTCACGAGGCGCTCAATCTCGAAAGCGACATCAATCTCGCCGACCTCTACCGCCGTCACTACGGCCACAGCGGCGCGAGCGGCATGCCGGAAGTGCTGGCGCCGGGCGCGCCCAGTCCGCTGCCGGCGAAGGCCGACGTGGCGATCGACCAGGACGTCATCCTCGCCGCGCCGATGTGGCACGACTGGGCCAAGACCATCGTGTTCCAGTGGACCGACCAGGGTGCTGAGCTGCCGGAGCTCAATTTCGGCGGCAACGGCAAGACCGACATCTTCGGCGCCGCCGGCACGTCCAAGACCGGCGCGCATCACATCCTGGGCATCGCCGAGACGATGAGCCGCGGCCTGCCGCCGATCCTGGTGATTGCCCAGGCCTCCGCGCACGAGGCGCCCTACGGCAAGAACGAGGCGCTGGTGGCGAACTGGCTGCGGGCGGCCGCGATCATCGCCCGCATCGATCCGGTGGCGAAAGGCTACCTCGTGAAGGACGAGGCGGGCCACGACCGCCTGCCGCCGGTGAAGCGGCTCGGCCGCGAGGTGATGCTGCCGGCGCAGGGCTACATTCTGGCCGAATACGTGCTCCATCATCTGTCGGACGCGGACTACACCTTCTCGGGGCCCGCCGTGGTCGATGTCGACGCGTTGCTCGTGCTGCTGGCGCCGAAATTCGGCGTCGATACCGGGGACAAGGCGGCGTTCAACCTGAAGTTCCGCAACCCCGTGCTCGCCTGGCTCGGCGCCGAGCGCCTGCAGATGATCTACGCGGCGGGCGGACTAGACGCCGCGGCGGCCGAGATCGCCAAGCTGCGCAACGCCGGCACGATCTGAGGCGGCTGGCTAGACGTTGAACCGGAAGTGGAAGACGTCGCCGTCCTTGACGGCGTAGTCCTTGCCCTCGAGCCGGAGCTTGCCCGCGTCGCGCGCGCCCGCCTCGCCGTTCAGCGTGACGTAGTCGTCGTAGGCGATGGTCTCGGCGCGAATAAAACCCTTCTCGAAGTCGGTGTGGATGACGCCGGCCGCCTCCGGCGCGCGGGCCTCGCGGCGCACCGTCCAGGCGCGCGCTTCCTTGGGGCCGACGGTGAAGAAGGTCACGAGATCGAGCAGCTGGTAGCCCGCCCGCACGACCCGCGTTAGGCCGGTCTCGGTGAGGCCGAGATGGCCGAGATACTCGGCCTGGTCCTCGGCCGGCAGCTGCGCCACCTCCGCTTCGATGGCGGCCGAGATCACCACCGACAGGATGCCGCGCTTCTTCGCGAAGGCTTCGGCGGCGGCGCTGTGCTTGTTGCCGGTGGCGGCCGAGGCCTCCTCGACATTCAGCACGTACATCATGGGCTTGGCGGTGATGAGCTGCAGGCGGGCGAACACCGGCCGCTCCTCGTTGGTGAGCGGCCGCCTCGCGGGCGGGCTTGCCTTCGCGCAGCGCGTCGAGCGCCTTCTTGACCACCGGCGCCTCGACCGCGGCCTCCTTGTCGCCGCCCTTGGCGCGCTTCTCGAGGTTGGGCAGGCGCTTTTCCAGGCTGTCGAGGTCGGCCAGCATCAGCTCGGTCTCGACGATCTCGGCGTCGCGCACCGGATCGACGCTGCCCGAGACGTGCGTGACGTCGGAGTCCTCGAAGCAGCGCAGCACGTGGGCGATGGCATCGACCTCGCGGATGTTGGCGAGGAACTGGTTGCCCAGGCCCTCGCCCTTGGAGGCGCCCTTCACCAGACCCGGCGATGTCGACGAACTCGAGCTGGGTCGGCACGATCTTGGCCGAGGCGGCGATGACGCGCGAGCTTGTCGAGCCGCGGGATCGGGCACGGCGACGCGGCCGATATTGGGCTCGATGGTGCAGAACGGGTAGTTGGCCGCCTGCGCCGCCTGCGTGGCGGTGAGCGCATTGAACAGGGTCGACTTGCCGACATTGGGCAGGCCGACGATTCCGCAGTTGAAACCCATGATCTACTCTTTGATGTCCAGTCGCGCCGGGAGGTCGGGAGGCGGCGCGAGGTGCGCCACCCGGCTCATGTAGCGTTCGTCGTTCTTGGCGCCGCCCTCGGCCAGGAGCGCCGACTCTTCGGCGAGCGCGTGCAGCACCTTGGGCACCCAGCCGGTCTTGGCGTCGCGCTCGTCGGGCTCGAAGTCGCGCAGCACCCAGTGCAGCACCAGGTCCTTGTGGCCGGGATGGCCGATGCCGATCCGCACCCGCCGATAGTCGTTGCCGACATGCGCATCGATATCGCGCAGCCCGTTGTGGCCGCCCGCGCCGCCGCCCTTTTTCATGCGCACCCGCCCGGGCGCGAGGTCGAGCTCGTCGTGGAACACCACCAGGCGCTCGAGCGGCACCTTGAGGTAGCGCACGGCCTCGCCGACCGCCTTGCTCAATTCGTTCATGAAGGTCTGGGGCTTGAGCACGATCGTGCGCTCGCCGCCGAGATGGCCTTCGGCCACCTCGCCGCCAAAGCGCGCGCGCCACGGCGAGAAGACACGGCGGCGGACGATCTCGTCCACCGCCATGAATCCCACGTTGTGCCGGTGCCCCGCATAGCGCGGCCCGGGATTGCCGAGCCCGACCAGCAGAAGCAAGACGCGGGTCTTACTTCTTCGCCGGCGCCGGCGCCTTGCCACCCGCCGCGGGAGCCGCTGGTGCGCCCGCAGCCGGCGCCGCAGCACCCGCTGCCGGAGCCGCGCCTGGAGCTGCCGGAGTCGCACCCGGCGCACCCGGAGCTGCCGCCGCGCCTTCGGCCACGACCGGAGCCGCCAGCGGCCGCCGCCGCTTCCGCCGCCTTGGCGGCCGCTGCTCGTCGCGCACCACGGTCGGCGCGGCGATCGACGCCACGGTCGGGTTCTTGTCGCGGGTCACCACGCGCACGCCGTCGGGCACCTTGAGCGCCGACGAGATGCACGGAATGGCCGATCTCGAGGCCGGTCAGGTCGACCTCGAAGAACTCGGGGATGGTGGCGGGCTTGGTGCGCACGGTGATCTCGTGCAGCACCACGTTCAGCACGCCGCCGCGCTTGATGCCCGGCGACCTGGCCTTCGTTCTTGAAGTGCACCGGCACCTGCACGGTGATGATCGAATCGGGCCCGATGCGCAGGAAGTCGAGATGCAGCGGCTTGTCGGTCACCGGGTCGACCTGCACGTCGCGCGGCAGGACATCGAAGCCCTGGCCGTCGACCTCGATCTTGAGGCTGGTGATTGAAGAAGCCTTCCTTGTGCATCTCGCGCTCGACCGATTTCGGTTCGACCGAGATCATCATCGGGGGCTTGCTTGTCGCCGTAGATGACGGCGGGAATCAGTCCATCGCGACGGCTGGAACGGGCGCCCCCTTTCCGGCCCGGTCCCGCTTCTTCGCGATGACCTTGAGTCTCTGCCATTTCAACTTCTCCTAAGTCCTAAGGTCGAGGTTGCTCTCGCTTCATCGCGGCGTGGCCTCCAGGGGTGCCCAGCGCCGGATCTCGTGAATTCAATACTCCTAATCGAACAGGCTCGAGACCGAGGTCTCCTCGGAAATGCGCCTGATCGCCTCGGCCATCAGCGGGGCGATGCTGAGCGGCCGCACATTGGGCGACACGCGCACGGCTTCGGTCGGCTGGATCGAATCGGTGATCACCAGCTTCTCGATCGGCGAGGCCGCGACGCGGGCGACCGCGCCGCCCGACAGCACGCCGTGCGTGACATAGGCCGACACCGACTTCGCGCCCTGGTCCATCAGGGCGACGGCGGCGTTGCACAGCGTGCCCGCCGAATTCGACGATGTCGTCGATCAGGATGCAGTCGGCGTTCTTGACGTCGCCGATCACGTTCATGACCTCGCTGACGCCCGCCGCCTCGCGCCGCTTGTCGATGATGGCGAGGTCGGCGTTGATGCGCTTGGCGATCGCCGCGGGCGCGCACCACGCCGCCGACGTCGGGCGACACCACGGTCAGGTTGCGGTTGGAGAGCGTCTCCTGGATGTCCTTGGAGAACACCGGGCCGGCAAAGAGGTTGTCGAGCGGGATGTCGAAGAAGCCCTGGATCTGCGCGGCATGCAGGTCGAGCGTCAGCACGCGGTTGGCGCCGGCAGTGGTGATCAGGTTGGCGACCAGCTTGGCCGAGATCGGCGTGCGCGAGCCGGTCCGGCGGTCCTGGCGGGCGTAGCCGTAATAGGGGATCACCGCGGTGATGCGCCGCGCCGAGGCGCGGCGCAGCGCATCGATGGTGATCAGCAGCTCCATCAGGTGATCGTTGGCCGGGAAGCAGGTCGACTGGATGACGAACACGTCCTCGCCGCGCACGTTCTCCTGGATCTCGACGAAGATCTCCTTGTCGGCGAAGCGGCGGATGTTGGCGCTTGCACGAGCGGCAGCGCCAGCTTGGCGGAAATGGCTTCCGCCAGCGGGCGATTGCTGTTGCCGGTGAGTATCTTCATATCGCGACCCCTGCGCCGGGGCGGTGGGTCCCGTTAAGTCGTTGATTCAAGACGACAAAACGGCCATTCCCGGCCGCGACGCGGCGGACCATACCAATGTGTCTCGCCTCTGTAAACGGCCTGAAACATCGCGGCGTTCAGGCGATGAAGCGCGCGCTCAGTGCGCCGTCGCGAGGTGTCCGCTGCTGTCGACCGGCGGGTCGGAGACCAGCGTGCCGCCATGGCCGTCGTCGGCCAGGGTGAAGTTGGCCAGCGCATGGTCGCCCAATATCGCGAGCCTCGCGGTGTGCGTGCCGTCGGTCACGGTCAGCGTGCCGCTCAAGGTGTTGCCGCTGTAGCCCAGCGTCGTCGTGCCCGAGTGGTACGCGATCGCGACGAGGTCGATGGTCTCGGCCGGCGAGTCCAAGCCCGCGACCTTGCCCCTGAACTTCGTGTCGTCGAGCATCAGCGTGCCGCCGCCGGCGAAGCTGATGGTGCTCGACATCACGCCGCCGCCGCTTGCGATCTCCAGCGTGCCGCCCGAGATCGTGGCGCCCGAGATCGCGCCGCCCGACATCACCGTCGCGCTGCCGCCGTTCAGCACCATCGCATTGGCCGTGCCGCCGGAGGACACCACGGCGCTGCCGCCGGCATCGACGACGGTGCCGCCGGCGCTGCCCGACACGATCTCCAGGCCGCCCGACACGACCGTGCCGTTGGCTTCGCCCCGGAGACGACGACCAGCGTGCCACCGCTCAAAACAGTCACCGCCGCCGCGCTGGCGGCCGACGACACGGTCAACGAGCCGCCGCTGCTGACGATTGCGTTGCTGACGCCACCTGACGATACGACCGCGGCGCCGCCGGCACGGACCGTCGTGCCGCTGGCGGTCGCGCCCGAGAAGACGAACTGGTGACCGCCGGTGAAGACAGTGAGTCCCAATGGCACTTCCATTTGGATAAGTAACATCTTCCTCGCCGCCGCTCAGTACGATCGTGCCACTCGTAATGCCGCTAGGGTCGAAGATTATGTGGCCGCCGCTGGAGATGATCGTGCCGATCGCGACACCACCAGATCCCGGAAGCACTGCGCCACCGCTGGAAACGATCGTGTTGATCACCGTGGCGCCGAGGAATGCGTACTCGACCGCGCCGCTGCTGACGATTGTGCCGCTCGCTATGCCGCCAACGACATCCATGACTCCGTGGTCCGCCGTGCCGTTGGCCACGCCGCCAGACGACACGAACAGGAAACCACCGGACGCCACGGTCGTGCCGGAAGCGCCGCCTCCGGACAGCACCATCATACAGTCGTGCTGCTGCTGACGGTGTAGTTGTTGATCGTATAGCCCGAACCGATCAATGCAGAGGCAAAGAAGTCGAGCGTGACCGGGCCGTTCACGGATGGCACCGCCCATGAACTGACCGTGGCGAAGCTGCTGACCGTGATCCCGCTTATGGTGCCGCCGGAGGAAACGATCAGATGGCCGCCGCTCAGGACGACGTCACCCGTGTCCGTCTGGCCCGACGAAGAACCACGTAAATTTGGCCACTGCTGACGATCTGGGACATCAATTGGTCCTGTGAGTTGCCGTCGCTCGACCGAGCGCGACGACCCATTGCCCCGACTGGCGATCGCTGCGATTTCGAGCCACCGGAGCTCCAATTGCCGCGCACAAAGCCCGCGACGACGATTGCACCGCAAAGTGCATCGCGCGCAAAGTCGGCTCCTCGGCAACGGACAATGAAAATACGAGCCACCACCCCCTCCAATAACCAAGCAGTACGTTTCAGTGTGCCGGAGAAGAACGTTGCTTCAAAGGCTTAAACGAGAACGCGAGACACGCGAGACTTGGTATCAAATCGCACATAGAGTGAGGCCAGGTGCCATGTTGCGGCGAAGGAATACGACCTCGCGCTCGTGCTGCTGGACGGATGAACGGCGAAGGCTGCCCGCTGACCCTCAGTACGGCGCCCGATCGTCGATCATGATGATGCGGTGCAGCCGCCGGACGTGGCTCGCCTCGTCCCATTCGCTGGCGCGGTGCAGGCTGCAGCGGTTGTCCGACATCAACACGTCGCCGGGCTGCCAGCGGTGGCGGTAGCAGAAGCGGTCCTGGATCATGTGCTGCAGGAGCGTGTCGTAGAGTCCCTGTGCCCGGTCTTGCTCCATGCCGTCGATGCACGAGCCCCATTCGCCGCCGAGATAGAGGCCGCGCCGCTTGAGCTCGGGATGCGTGCGCACCAGCGGATGGACGACGTCGGGGATCTTGCGCCGCTCGGCTTCCATCTCTTCCTCGGTCGCCTCGGGGAAGAGGTTCTTGAACAGCCGCGCCCGGCTGTGCAGCACCTTGAGGCCCTCGATCTCCGCCTGCATCTCGGGCGGCAGCGCCTCGTAGGCCGCGATGCCGTTGGCGTAGCGCGTGTCGCCCTGGCCGGGCGGCACCTGGATGGCATGCAGGTAGGTGAACAGCCCGGGCTCGGGCAGGTGATAGTGGTCGGTGTGCCAGTTCAGGCCGACCCTTGGCGATCCAGTGGGCGGTGAGCCGGCGTTGGCTTCTTTCTCGTGCACGTCGCCGACCACGAAGATCTCGTGGTGCTCGGGCAGGCAATAGTGGCGCAGCGAATGCAGGTCGGGCCGGCCGCCGAAGCGCCCGGCGAATTTGAGATAGTCGGCGGGCGCAAGCTCGGTCTGGCCGCGGAACAGGAGCAGCGTGCGCTCGACGCAGGCGGCGCGGATGATGGCGACCATTTCGGCATCGTGCTCGTCATCGAGATCGACGCCCTCGATCGACGTGCCGACATGCTGGGCGAGATCCTCGATCCTGAGGCCGCGCCCGGCGCCGGCCTTGCGCCAATCCAGGGGCCAGTCCAGCGGCTGATCCATCAGCGTCTCCTCGCGCCCCAGCCTACACCTTGCCCGGGCGGGGCGGCAGGGTGAAGTCCTGCTCCTTGAGCAGGCGCGAGAGCGTGGCGATGCCGCCGTCGGGATTGCCCGAGTGGCACTGGTTGATCGCCTCGGCGACCGAAGCGGTGAAATCCTCGCCGCGCTGGTCCTGCGCGCTGCCATACCTTTCGTAGAGCGAAGCAAGCTGGTCGCAGTAGGCGACGTCTGCGGCGCTTACCGGGGTGCTGCTGGGAGCGCTTGCCGGCGTGGCGGCCGGCTTTGGCGTGCAGCCGATCAGTGCCAGAGCAACGACGACAGAGGCTCCGGCCGCGATCGCAGACCTGAAACAAGTCATGACGACGTCTCCCCCGAATCGAAGCCAAGCCTACTGCTTTCGCGGCGCGTAGAAAACGCTGTCGATCTCGATGATGTCGTCGTCGAACAGGCGCTTGGCCTCGAACATGGTGCGCGGCGGGTAGGGCGGCTTGCCCCACAGCTCGGCCTGCACCTTGTCGACCAGCGGCGCCACCTTGGCGAGATCGCTGACATAGATGGTGAGGCGCGCGCAGTCCTGCAGGCTGGCGCCCTCCGACTGGGCGATCAGCCTGAGGTTGGCGAAGGCCTGGCGGATGCGGCCTTCGGGATCGGCCACCAGCTTGTTGGTGGCGGGATCGACGCCCTGCATGCCGGCGACGAAGATGAAGTCGCCCGCCCGCGCGCCCAGGCTCCAGGTGCCCTCGGCCTTGATGGCGCCGGTTGGGTTGAGCGTGCGCACGCCGTTTGGCGATTGCGCGACGGCAGCGCTCGAGGCCATGGCGAGCGCGCAACAAAGAGCTAGTCTCGACAACATTCCGGACTCCCTTGGAGGTGACTGATGATGACCGTCGATCCCCTGACCGCTGTCGGTGTGCTGGTGGCAACGGCCGCGACCGACGCGATCTACGTGCAGTTCACCGCCGCGGTGGTGGCCCGCAAGCGGCTGTGGGCGGCCAACTGGAGCAGCCTGTGGTACTTGCTCTCGTCCTACGCCGTGATCAGCTACACCGAAAACTGGGTGTATGTCGCCTTCGCCGGCGCAGGCTCGTGGATCGGCGCTTATGTCTCGCTCACCTTCCTGCACCGCCCTCCGCCCAACAAGCAGCCGCCGATCGGCATGTCGCCGCAGTAGCCGTCAGGCGGCGTGCGGGTCGGCGACGAACGGCCACTGCGTCTTGTCGACCTTGGTGTAGGGCAAGAGCGACCAGTCGGGCACCAGCGCGCCGGGCGCGGCGACATAGACCACTTCGCTGGCGATCGGGGCGTAGGCGGCGTGGAAGTGCTGCATGGACTTCACCACCACGACCTTCTTGGTCGAGGGATCGACGCCGAGCTTGGTGAAGCAGTCGCGGCTGAGGCACTGGGTGCGCTTTGAGTTCACGATCACCGTCACGCCGTCGATCTGCAGCGCCGCAGCGTCGCCGATCGAGCCGACGCTCTTGCGCTCGCCGCCGAACTCGATGACGACGTCCTTGGCGAGCCGCAGCACCTTGGCGCGCGCATCGACCGGCGGGCCCGATTGGGGGCCGAGCTTGCCGCCCAGGCGAATGTCGAGCTCGGCGCCTTCGCCGACCTCGAAGGCGAGCTTCACCGCACCGGGATCCCAGATCATGCCGACCGCGGCGTCCTTCACCTTCCTGTCGAGCAGCGCCTTCAGCATGAAGGTCGAATCCGAGGCGGCCCCGCCGCCGGCATTGTCCGACACGTCGGCCAGCACCATGGGCTTGGGCAGGTTGTGCGAGCTGACGCGCGCCATGGCGGCGTCGAGCGTGACGTAGGGCGGCTGCGTGGCCGCGCGCATGGCGAAGAATTCGCGGCCGAGCTCGCGCGCCAGCTTCTCCGCCTTGGGCCGGTCGCCGTCGGTGATGGCGATGATCTTGCTGCCCATCTCCTTGATGTCGGACCACGGGAAGCCGTGGGCGATGGAGAGCGACAGGACGCCGTCCTTGCCCTCCATCGCCGACAGCTTGTCGACGAAGCCGCGCATCGGCTGGCGCGTGGTGTGGAACACGCCGATCATCTTGCAGTCGAAGGCGGCCATCACCGGCCTGGTGCGGCCCTCGATGGCGCCCTCCATCACGGTGAACAGATCGTCGGCGCGCTCGGGCACGTCGATATGCGGGTATTCCTTGAACAGCACCAGCGCCGTGGCGTCGCGCAGGGTGCCCTCGCCGATGTTGCAATGGAGGTCGAGCTCGACGCCGACCGGCACGTTTGGGCCGACGACCTTGCGGACATGGGCGAGCACGTCGCTTTCGCAATCGTCGTAGCCTTCGGCCACCATGGCGCCATGCATGGAGAGCAGCACCGCGTCGACCGGCATGGCGGCTTTCAGATCGGCCACGATCTCGTCGCGGAAGGCCTCGTAGACCTTCTTCACCGTCTTGCCGGCCGGTTGGGCGAAGGCGCAGAGGCTTTCGACCACCTGCCAGCCCTTGGCCTCGGCGCGCCCGCGCCACACCGCGAGCGGCGCGCCGAACATCGGCACTTTCGCGCCGTAGCTCGCCTTGCGGTAAAGGCAGGTCTCCTGGAAGAGCTGATGTCCGGTGGGGATGGAAGCGAAGGTGTTGGTCTCGGTGCCAAGACAGGCGGTGAAAATCTTCTTCATCCACCGATCTTGGAGGAGCGTCACGACTTCGGCAACGTAGCGATCACGTCGGCGATCACGCGGGCCAGCATGTCGAGGTCGTTGCGCATGTCGAAAGCGTAGCCAAAGCGCGCCACGACCAGCCGCTGCGAGGGGATGACGATCACGTACTGGCCAAAGGAGCCGCGCGCCATGAAGGCATCGGCGGGAATGCCAGCCTTGATGCGATAACGCGCGCCGCCGGAATTGCCGCGATTGGTCCAGAAGCCCGCGGCATAGCCGTATTCCTCGCTGTGCGGCGTCAGCCGGGCGGAATAGTCGACCCAGCCCTCGGGCAGGAGACGCTCGCCGCCCACCACGCCGTCGTTGAGATAGAGCAGGCCGAACTTCGCCCAGTCACGCGGGCTCGCCAGCATGTGGCTGGAGCCGATCGGCGTGCCGGTGGCGTCGAACTCGAGCGTCACGTGGCTCATGCCGAGCTTGTCGAACAGCTCGCGATGGGCGAAGTCGAGCACCGACTGCGCCGTGCCGCCGGTCTGGTCGCGGATGATGCGCGAGAGCAGGAGCGTGTTGCCGTTGGTGTAGTTCCAGTCGCTGCCCGGCGCGAACTTGAGCGGAAAGCGCTCGGCATAGCCCGCCATGTCGCGCTCGACGAACACCATCTGCGTCGTGGGATCGAAGGCATCGCGCGCGCTCGCGGTGAGCGACTGGCCCATGTCGATGCCGCTGTTCATGCGCAGCAGATTGTCGGGCGTGATGGCATGCCGCGGATCGTTCGGATCGGCCCAGGCGGCGATCGGCGCGGGGGCGTCCATCGCAAGCTTGCCGCTGGCGCACCAGGATCCCCAGCAGCGCGTTGGTCACCGACTTGGTGGCCGACCAGCCGATCACCGGCGTGTCGACGCCGTAGCCGGCTGCGTAGCGCTCGGCGATCACCTTGCCGTCATGCACGATCACGATCGCCTTGGTGCCGCGGTGAGGCGCGCCCGGCGTCTCGGTGAAGGCCCGCTCGAGCGAGGCCTTGATCGCGGGGTCGACCGGCTCGACCGGCTCGGGGCCGGCGATCTCGGGCAGCAGGCTCGGCCCCGCGACCCGGGACTGGGCCGGTGGGTCGGCGGGCGGTGCGCCGCGCACGACGAGGCAGCCCAACTCCCCGCGATAGACGGCGCGGCTCTCGGCGAGGCCGGCCAGCCGCGACCTGACCTCGCCCTTCGCGCGATCGACCTCGTGGCTCATCAGGAAGCTTACCGGCCCGCCGGTCGGCCGGAGCGCTTCGTTGTAGAAAGCCTCGGGCTCGAGCTTGGAAACGAAGGTCGCCGAGCAGAGCTGGTGGCTGGCGAAACCCGTGGCGACGTGGGCGGCACGGTCAAGCGAGTCGCAGCCCGACAGGGCGGCGGACACGGAGCAGAGCAGGGCGGCGGAAAGCGAACGGTACATGGTCGGTTCTCCCGGTTGACACCGGGCCGACCCTAGGGCGCCGCCAGATTTCCTCTCGCCGGGTTCGAAATCCGGCTTGCCGAATTCCGAGAATCGGCTGGCCAATTCCGGAATCCGCGCCTTTTCCGCCGGCTTGCCGGCGATATTCACTGGGCGTGAGGCCGGTTTCGGCCTTGAAGGCCCGGTTGAACGGCCCGAGCGAGCTGAAGCCTGTGTCGAGCGCAATGGTGAGCACCGGCACCTCGGCCTGGCGTGGATCGGCGAGCGCCGCCTTGGCCTCGGCGATGCGGTAGTAATTCACGAAACTGTTGAAGTTGCGGTAGCCCAGCCCCTGGTTGATCAGCCGCCGCAGCCGGTATTCGGGCAGGCCGAGCTGGCCTGCGAGCGTGCCGATGGTGAGGCCGTCCTGCCGGTAAGCACGCTCTGCCGTCATCAGCCGGCCGAGCGCCGCGAGCAGGCCCTGGTCGGGATCGGGATCCGGTGCCGGCGAGACGGCCGGCGCTGCCGGCTGGGGCGCCTCGGCCAGCATCGGGAACAGCGTGTCGTGGCCGACATGCACCAGAGAGAGCGCGACCACCGCCGAGATCAGGAGAAGCCCGATGGCGCCCGCAAGGCTTCCTTCTGCCGGAGCGGTATGCTGCATGCCCGCGAGCTGGGCGAGCGCGGTCACGCCTATGTAGAGCGATGACGCCGCCACGACGAAAAGCCTGATCCGCCGCCGCCGCTCGACCAGGTCGACGCGCCAGGTGGAGATCGCCGGGACCATGGCCAGCGCGCCAAAGACCAGGGAACTCAGCGTCAGCACAAGGCCGAGCGTTGGCGTCGGCGCAAGGCACATCGCGAAGCCGCGCCACGACCAGCAGCAGCCACAGCGCGGCGTGCCACCAGCGCAGCCGAAAGCCGTCATCGAACAGGGCGGCGCTGAACGCCCAGAACACGACATTGTTGCCGGCCGACAGAGCGAGCAGCGGCACGCTCCACGCGCCGGCGATGGCCGGATATCCCGCCGCCGAGGTCAGCGCATAGGCGGCGGTGCCCAGCGCGAAGGCCGCGCCCAGCCGGGCCGACGTCAGCCGGCCGTGGTCGCGCATCAGCACGGCGGCCAGCAGAAGCAGCAGGCAACACGTGCCGCCGCGCAATGCCCAGTCGAGAGTGGCGAAGACCATGCCGGCTTAGATCACGCCGCCAGCGCGCGGTCCATCGGCTGGATTTCGCCATCGGCGCCGAGCGGGCAAGCCAATCGATCATTTGCGTTGAAGGATCAGGTCTGCTGCGTTCCCGCCCGCGAGAATGGCTCCAGTAAAGCCTCCGCTGCCCGCGTATGACGAGGCGAGATAGAGCCCGGGCAGTGGCGTCTTCGACGAGCGACCCGTCCCGCGCCAGATCGGGCCGGACGGCGGCAACGGCGCGAAACCATAGATCGCGCCCTCTGGCGCGTTGAGGTAGGCGTGCATCGACATCGCTGTATTGAAAACCGAGGCGACGACGTGCGCTGCGAAGCCGGGAAATTCTCGGTCGATCGCCGCGATGATCGCTTGGCGCCATAGGTTCTGCTTCGTGTCGCGGGCTGTTCTGTCGAGTCTCGACCAGTTTGCCAGCCGATCGACGCCGACCACCGACACTGGATACGGTGGACCTCCGAGTCCCGATTCGATGGCGGAATAGTCGACGACCGTCAGCAGCGGCTGCTCGTCCCCCGGCGCGCGGCCAAGAAGGTTTGCGCTGCGACGATGGTCGCGCAGTGTCTTCAGCCACGGCGGCAGCAGGATTGTGGAATAGTTGGAAAAGCCAAGTGCCCTCGGGCGCACCGACAGACCGAACGTCGCTGAGAAGAGCGAGATCGAGAGCGGGTGGCCGGAATAGGCCGACCAAAAGTGCGCTCGCGCTGCTGCCGGCAACATGCCGGCGAGGACGAAGGGGGCGGCATTGGCGACAATGATCGGCGTTCGCGCCTCCGCCGGGTCACCGCCTTTGCGGTCGACATGGACAACTCCGGAAGGCCGACCATCGGCGCCGAGGCAAACCTCGGTGACTTGGCGGCCAAGGAGGATCTCGCCACCGGCCCGCCTCGTTGCATCGGCCAGGGCATTGCTGAGGCACGCCGAACCGCCGCGAATGTAGCGGCCACCGGAGGCGAGATATCCTCCTTGCGCGACGGCGAACAGTGTCCACCACAAGGAGTCGGGATCGTCGTGCCAGTAGGGCAGGTTGGCGGCCAGAGCGCATTTGACGGCCTCGTTGCCGCCGAAAGCCCGGTCGAATACCTCCGTGACCGAACGCCGCCAATCGCGAACCATCGGCGCCAGCTTGAGGAGCGCGGCCAAACCTTCTCGCGGATTGCCGAAGGCTTCTCGACGCCGGCTCAGGACTCCCAGACCAACCGTGATGCGTTCCATGTCGCCCAGCACTGTGGCGATGCCGGGCTTGGCGGCCGGAAACCGGTCGGCCAAGGCAGTCCGAGCCGCCGCGAAACTCTCCGGCAGGCTGAATGGTTGTCCTACCGGCCCTCCCCGAATCTCGTAGATCGGTCCGGTCGGCACCCATTCGACGGAGTCGAGAATGCCCACGCGGGCGAGGATCGAATGTTTGGGATCGATTGGATCGTGAGGGTCGCTGGTCTCATGGAGGGAAGCTTCGACTGCCAGATCGCCGACCTTGTAGGTCGATGCTGCGCCACCAACCAATTCATTGCGCTCGAGGACCAGCGTCTTGCGGCCGGCGCGAGCCAGCAACGCAGCCGCTGTCAGGCCGCCGAGACCGGCGCCGACAACAACGACGTCGTACAATTTGGACATTCAAGCAGCGAGCGCGCGGTCCATCAGTTGCTGTTCGGCAGCACCGAGATCGGCGGTGCCAAACTGCGCGAAATGAGCGTTGTTGAGGCGCGCATCGCCGTACAGCATGGCAAAGGGCGAATTGGCTTCGGCCAGGGCCGCGAGCGCCGCGATGCGAGCGAGGCCTTCGCATAGGAAGCGCGCGCGGCGCTCGGCGTCGGGCGACTTCAGTGTCTTTTCGAGCGCTGCCGCCAGCGGACGCACGTCAAAGGCCTTCGCCGCCGTACGGGCCAGCGCGCCGACGGTTTCCATCGCCGCTTCAGGGTGACGACCAGCGGCTCGCAGCACATCGAGTGCCATGACGTTGCCCGAGCCTTCCCAGATGGCGTTGAGCGGCGCTTCGCGATAGAGCCGCGCCATCGGCAGATCCTCGGTGTAGCCGTTGCCACCCAGGCATTCGAGCAATTCGTACACCACGGCGGGCGTGCTCTTGCAGATAAGGAATTTGACCGCGGGCGTCAGCAGGCGGGCGTAAGCGGTCTCGCCCTTGTCGACGGCGTGCGCCAGCCGGAACACCAGCGCCACTTGCGCCTCGAGCTCGAGCGCGAGATCGGCGACGACGGCGCGCATCGACGGCTGGTCGACGAGGCGCTTCTGGAACACCGAGCGGTTGCGGATGTGGCTCAACGCCTGGCTGAGGCCAAAGCGCATCTGGCCGGCCGAGGCGATGGCGCAGTCGAGGCGCGTGAGGTTACCATCTCGATGATGGTGCGCACGCCCGCGCCATCGGCACCGACGCGTTCGGCCCAGGCGCCGTGGAATTCGACCTCCGACGAGGCGTTCGACTTGTTGCCGAGCTTGTCCTTCAGGCGCTGGAAGCGGATGGCGTTCTGGCTGCCGTCCGGCCGGTAGCGCGGCATCAGATAGCAGGTGAGGCCCGCCGGCGCCTGGGCCAGCACCAGGAAAGCGTCGCACATCGGCGCCGACATGAACCATTTGTGGCCGCTGATCTCGACATGGTCGCCGTGCGGCACGGCCTGGGTGATGTTCGCGCGCACGTCGGTGCCGCCCTGGCGCTCGGTCATGCCCATTCCCAGGGTCACGCCGGTCTTTTCCCACCATGGCAGCGGCCGCGGATCGTATTTGCGCGCGAGGATCTTGGCCTGCCACTTCTTCAAGACATCGGGCTCGGACTTGAGCGCGCCGATGCAGGCATGGGTCATGGTGATCGGGCAGAGATGGCCGCTCTCGGCCTCAGTCGCAAGATAGAGCCGCACAGCGCGGCTCGCCATCGGGCCGGCCGGCTCGCTGCCGTCATGCGCCGAACTGTGGATGCCCCAGCCGGTGCTCTTGGCCATCAGCGCGTGATAGGCGGGATGGAATTCGACGAAATCGATGCGGTTGCCCTTGCCGTCCATGATCCTGAGCTTGGGCGGGTTCTCGTTCGCCACGCGGCCGAGATCGAGCGTCGCGGCCGAGCCGTAATCCTTGCCGCACTCCGAGAGCGCCTTGAGGTCGAGCCCGTAGCGCGCCGCGGCGTCGGCAAGCGGCTTGTCGGCGCTGAACAGGTCGATATCGCCGAACGCCGGCGATTGGTTGAACGAGGCGTCTTCGAGGAAGCCCTGGGTCATGCGGCGATCTTAGTCCACTGGCCCAAGGCTTGCAGGTGGGAGTACCGTCCAAAGAGGGGAACTAGGGAGGGGAACATGCACCGCAGGCACTTCTTGCAGGCCGCTTCGGCGATCGCCGTGGCGGGTCCGGCGGCCGTTCAGGCCCAGGCCAAGCCGGTGCGGGTGGCGCTGGGCTGGATCAACAACGTCGAATATGCCGGCGTCTGGATGGCGCTGGAGAACGGCTACTTCAAGGAAGAGGGCCTCGAGGTGAAGACGCTGCCAGGCGGCCCCAACGCGCCGCCGCCGCCGGTCACAGTGGCCTCGGGCGGGGCGGAGTTCGGCTACGGCGTGTGGCTGCCCTATCTCGACGCCATTGGACGCGGCAACGATTTCGTGCTGGTCGCGGGAACCTTCCCGGTCTCGCCGCTCGGCATCATCTCGCTGCCGGCCAAGCCGATCCTCAAGGCGGCCGACATCGTCGGCAAGAAGATCCTGGCGCAGGGGCCCAACGAGCGCACGGCGATTGACGCGACGCTCGCGCTGAACAAGCTGCCGAAGGAGTGGGACTTCGTGCCGGCTGGCTTCTCGCCCGAGCCGCTGCTCGCCAAGGCGGGCGACGGCTACACCGCCTACGGCACCAACCAGGCGGTGACGCTCGAAGTGAAGATGAACATGGTGCGTGGCAAGGACTTCTTCTTCACCTCGTTCAATTCGATGGGCTACAAGTTCTACACCAACCTGGTGTTCGTGAAGCGCGACTACCTCGCGGCCAACCGGCCGATCGTGGTCGGCTTCCTGCGCGCGCTGACGCGCGGCTGGATGGAGGATCTCAAGGATCCGTCGGTCGCCGCCAAGCTCTGCGTCACCAAGTACGGCGCCGATCTCGGCCTCGATCTCAAGCAGCAGACGCGCCAGAACGAGCTGCAATACGCCATGCTGAAGAGCCCGACGAAGCCCGACCTGCCGCTGCTGTCGCTCGACCGCGACGCCATCGCCGGGCCGATGTATGCCGCGGCCAAGGCGTCGGGCCGCGACAAGCTGCCGGAGGTCGACAAGCTCTGCGACTTCACCGTGATGCAGGAAGTGCACGCGAGCGCTGAAGAAGAGCTGACCCGTGAAAGCACCGCAGAAAGTCGACCTGCTGCTGAGCGGCTGCGACGTCGTCACCATTGACGGCAAGAACCAGGTGATTCGCGACGGCGCCGTCGCGATCAAGGGCAACAAGATCGCCTGGATCGGCAAGGCCTCGGCCGCCAAGCGCAACGTCGCTGCGAAATCGGTCATCGACGGTTCGGGCCAGATCGCCATGCCCGGCCTGATCGATGCGCATGTACACACGGCGCAGACCTTGTTGCGCGGCAAGATCGCCGAGATCGACGGCCGCCGGCCGGTCAAGATTCCGGTGTGGTGGAACTACTACGTGCCGTTCGAGAGCATGCTGACCGACGACGACGTCTACCTTTCGGGCCTGCTCTGTTACGCCAACATGATCTCGGTCGGCACGACCTGCTTCGCCGAGGCGGGCGGGCCGCATCCCGACGCCATGGGCCGCGCCGCGATCGATACCGGCATCCGGGGATTTGTCTCGCTCAATACGATTGATCAGGGCGAGCACTGGCCCAAGACCATGATCACCACCACGAAGAAGGCCCTGGACGGCAATGTCGGGCTGGTGAAGCGGTGGAAGGGCACGAAGGGCGGCACCGACCGGGTGCAGGCCTGGCTGTCATTGCGCCAGATCATGACCTGCACGCCCGCGCTCATCGAAGCGATGGGCGACGCCGCGCGAGCCCTGGATGTCAAGATCCACACCCATCTCTGCGAAGGCGTCTACGAGATCGACTATTCGCTGGCCAAATTCGGCAAGCGGCCGGCCGAATATCTGCAGAGCCTGGGCGCGCTCGACCGCCACATGCATTGCGCCCATTCGGTCCTGCTCTCGGAAAACGAGATGGACCTCTACGTCAAGCACAAGCCGTCGGTCTGTCACTGCGCCTTCAACAACTATCACATCGGCCCGCACCGGCTGCTGCAGATGTGGCGACGCGGTATCGACGTGGGGCTCGGCACCGATGGCGCCGCGTCCTGGGGCTCGCTCGACATCTTCCAGGTGGCGCATATGGCGCGCGTCGGCCAGCAGGCCGTCAACGGCACGGGCTTTGCCTTCCGCAATGTCATGCCGAGCGAGGAGATCCTGAAGGTCGCGACCAATGGCGGTGCGCGCGCGCTCGGGCTCGAGAAGGAGATCGGCAGCCTCGAGGTCGGCAAGAAGGCCGACATCCTGCTGGTCGAGCGCAACCAGCTCGACCAGATGCCGATTCAGGACATCTACTTCATCGCCGCCAGCATCGTGGTCGGCCGCGACGTGCGAACCGTGGTGATCGACGGCAACGTGGTGATGAAGGACCGCGAGCTGCTCACCGTCGACCGCGAGGAGATCGATCGGCGCCTGGCCGAGCGCCTGCCCAAGCTGATGGAACGCTTCGACAAGATGACGGCATGAGGCCGCCGCCATGACGGGCGCCATCGCCATCGACAAGGTCAGCAAGCGCTTCCCGCTGCCCGGCAACAAGGACGGCGTGTTGGCCCTGTCGGAGTTGTCGCTCGACATCGCTCCGGGCGAGTTCGTGGCGATCCTTGGTCCCAGCGGCTGCGGTAAGAGCACGCTCCTGCGCCTGGTCGCCTCGCTCGAGCAGCCGAGCGCGGGCAAGGTCAGCGTCAATGGCGCGGCGCCCAACTTGGTGTCGGGCCAGCATGCGCTGGGCGTGGCCTTCCAGGACCACGCGCTGCTGCCCTGGCTCACCGTGCACGACAACATAGCTCTGCCGTTCAAGATTGCGGGCCGCCGGGTCGATGAACCCGCGATCACCCGCCTGATCGAGCTGGTGGGGCTGGCAAGCTTCGGCAGCGCGCGGCCGCGCCAGCTTTCGGGTGGCATGCGCCAGCGCGCCTCGATTGCCCGCGCGCTGGTGCTGGAGCCAGAGGTCCTGTTGCTCGACGAGCCGTTCGGCGCGCTCGATGCCGTGACCCGCCGGCAGATGAACGTCGAATTGCAGCGCATCTGGTCGGCGCGCCAGATCACCACCATGCTGATCACCCATTCGGTCGACGAGGCGCTGTTCCTGGCCGACCGCGTGGTGGTGATGAGCGGCCGGCCGGGCCGCATCCTGCGCGAGGTCGCGGTGCCGTTCGCCCGCCCGCGCGATCCCTCGGTGATGCGCAGCGAGGAGTTCCATCACCTGGTCGACGATCTTACCGCGGCGCTCGAGACATGAAGCAGACGCTCCTCGGTGTACTCGGCATCGGCCTGTTCCTTGCCCTGTGGGAGGTGATCGGCCGCACCGGGATTCTGGGCATTTCCTGGCCGCCGCTCAGCGACGTGCTGGAGATGCTGGGTGATCAAAGCCGCCGGCCACTGTTCCTGCGCGCGCTCGGCGCCACGCTGGACTCGACGGCGATGGGCTATCTCTGGGGCACCGGCGCCGGCTTGCTGCTCGCGACCGTGGCCCATCTGCTGCCGGCCCTGCGGCGCGGCTCGGACCGGCTGGCGGCCGTGCTGAACTCCGTGCCCTCGATTGCACTGGGGCCGATCTTTCTGGTCTTGCTGACGCGCGAGAGCACGCCCGCCGCCGTCTCGTCGATCCATGTCTTCTTCATCGTCTTCGTGTCGGTGAGCTCGGGCCTGCAGCGCGCGACACCCGCCCATCGCGACCTGTTCTCGGTGCTGGGCGCCGATCGCCTGCGTCGCTTCGGCCGACTGGAATTGCCGGCCGCCCTGCCGTCGCTGGTCTCAGGCCTCAGGCTCGCCTGGCCGGCCGCCCTGATCGGCGCGATCATCGGCGAGTGGTTCGGCGCGTCGCGCGGCATCGGCATCCTGATCATCAATGCCATGCAGAACTTCCAGATCGTGCTTTTGTGGTGCGCCGTCCTGCTGGCGGTCGGCACCTCGCTCCTTTTCTATGGCCTGCTGACGCTGCTCGAGCGCGCCGCCTATTCGAGGTTCGGCTGATGGAGGCCGCCAGGCGACCATTGCTCCTGCGTCTGGTCGAGGATTACTGGGGCGTACTTCTGCTGCTGATCGCCTGGGAGAGCTGGGTCGTCCTCAACCGCTTCAATCCCATCGTCATGCCGACGCCGACGGCAGTGTTGAACGACCTCGCGACATACCCCGGAGTTTATCTGCGCAATGTCGGGAGCACGCTGCTGGTCGCCGTCTTCGGCCTGGTCGTGGGCATGCTGGTCGGCACGGGGCTGGCGGTCGCGGCGTGGTTCTCCGCCATCGCCGCGGGGCTGCTCAATCCGCTCACCGTGCTGTTCAGTTCGGTCCCGGTGGTGGCCCTGATCCCGGTGATCGCCCGGCTGTTGGGCTACGACACCTCGACGGTGCTGGCGATCGTGGTGATCATCACCTTCTTCCCGAGCTTCGTCTTCGCCTCGTCGGGCCTTCGGTCACCGCCGCCGGGATCGGAGGACCTGTTCCGCGTGCTGGGCGCCTCGCGGCTTTCCGCGCTGGCACGGCTGGCGCTGCCCTCGGCCATGCCCAACCTCGCCATCGCCTTCAAGCTCGCGTCGGCGCACGCCATCCTCGCTGCCATGGTGGCGGAGTTCCTGATGGGCACGACCGGGCTCGGCTACCTCTTCGCCAAGACCAAGTCCGACTTCCAGACCGAGCAGGCCTTCGGCGCGAGCGCCGTCGCCACCATCATCTCGGCGACGGCGTTCCTGCTGGCGGGCTGGGTCGAGAAGCGGGTGCGCGAGCGCTACAGCTGACGCGGCACGCTCGTTACTTGCCCTCGTACTTGAAGCTGAGCTTCACCTTGGTGCGGTAGGACGCGACCTTGCCCTTCTCGATGACGATGTCCTGCTCGACCACCTCGGCGACGCGCAGGTCACGCAGCGACTTGGCGGCGCGCTCGACGGCGGCCTTCGCCGCCTTCTCCCAGGAGTCGGTGCTGGTACCCACCACTTCGACCACTTTGTAGACGCTCTCGGCCATGGATGCCTCCCTGCAGAGGGGTTTGCCTCACACGGCGCCGGGTCAGAGGGAAGCTCGGCGTCGAACGCCTTTTCCTTGGGGTAGCGGCCGGAACTTTATCACGCGGCCGCGAACTTGCCGAACTCCCAGTTGCGCCCGGGCGCGGCAGCGAACAGCGCCTTGGTATAGTCGTCCTTGGGCGAGCCGAACACCTGCTCGGCGGAACCGTATTCGACGACCCGGCCCTTGCTCATCACCGCGACGAAATCGCAGATCTGTGCGGCCACGCGCAGGTCGTGGGTGATGAACAGCACGGCAAGATTGAGCCGCTGGCGGATCTCGTCGAGCAGCTCCAGCACCTGCTTCTGCACGCTGACGTCGAGGGCCGACACGGCCTCATCGGCGATCAGGAGCTCGGGCTCCATGGCGAGAGCACGGGCTATACAGATACGCTGGCGCTGGCCGCCGGAGAACTGGTGCGGGTAGCGGTCGAGCGAGTTGGGATCGAGTCGCACCGTCTCCATCAACTTTCTCGCCCGCGCCAGGGCTTCGCCCCTGCTCAGGCCGAAATTCATCGGCCCCTCGATGATCAATTCGCCGATCGTGATGCGCGGGTTCATCGAGCGGTAGGGATCCTGGAAGACGATCTGCACGCGCCGTCGATGCGGCCGCAGCTTGCCCGCCGACATGGTGGCGATTTCGGTGTCGCCCAGGAACACCTTGCCCTCAGACGGGTCGATCAGGCGGGCGATGCAGCGCGCCACCGTCGACTTGCCCGAACCTGACTCGCCCACGATACCCAGCGTCTCACCGCGGCGGATGTCGAGGTCGACATCGATCGCGGCTTTCACGGTGCGCGCCTTCTGGAAGAACGCCTTGCCGCTATAAGTCTTGCCGAGCTTCTCGGTGCGCAGGACCGTGACGCCGTCCAGCCGCACGCCGCGATGCACCGGATGGATCGACGGCACCGAGGAGATCAGCATCTTGGTGTAGCTGTGCTGCGGCCGCGACAGGATCTGCTCGGTCGGGCCCATCTCGACCAGCTCGCCCCAGCGCAAGACGGCGACGCGATGGGCGATCTCGGCGACCACGCCGAAATCGTGGGTGATGAACAGCACGCCGGTGCCCTGGCCCGCCTGCAATTCGGCAATCAGCTTCAGGATCTCGGCCTGCGTCGTGACGTCGAGCGCGGTGGTCGGCTCGTCGGCGATCAGCAGGACGGGATCGAGCACCAGCGCCATGGCGATCATGATGCGCTGGCGCTGGCCGCCCGAGAGCTGGTGCGGATAGGAGGCGTAGATGCGCTCGGGCTCGGGCAGTTTCACGCGCTTCAGGATGGCGATGATCTTGGCCTTGCGCGCCGCTGCGTCGAGCTTGGTGTGGGTGCTCAGCACCTCGTCGATCTGGTCGCCGCAGGTCATGACCGGATTGAGCGCGGTCATCGGCTCCTGGAAGATCATCGACATGCGGGTGCAGCGCAGTTCGCGCAGCCGCGCCTCGCCGGCCGCGAGGACGTTCTCGCCCTCGAGCAGGATCTCGCCGGAGACCGGCTTCAGCGCCTTGGCGAGCAGGCCCATCACGGTGAAAGCGATCACCGACTTGCCCGACCCCGATTCGCCCACCAAGCAGACAATCTCGCCAGGATTGACGGTGAAGCTCACCTTCTCGACGGCATGAACACGGTCGGCGCCGCCCGGCAGCGCAACACTGAGGTTGCGCACTTCGAGGACTGGTTTCTTTTCCGGCATCAGACTTTTTTGCTCATCTTCGGATCGAGCGTGTCGCGCAGGCCGTCGCCCATGATGTTCACCGCCAGCACCGTCAAGGCAAGGAACATGCCGGGATAGAGGATGTTGTGCGGGAACACGCGGAACAGCGTGCGGCCCTCGGCCATGATGTTGCCCCAGGTCGGGATCTCGGGCGGGATGCCGATGCCCAGGAAGCTCAGGATGGCTTCGGTCAGGATGGCGGCGGCGGCGGTGAAGGTCGCCTGCACGATCAAGGGCGCAATGGTATTGGGCAGGATGTGGCGGAACATCAGCGTCCAGGTCGGCGTACCGACCGAGATGGCGCCCTCGACGTAGGGCTCCTCGCGCACCGTCAGCACGATCGAGCGCACCAGGCGCACGACGCGTGGCACGTCGGGCACGACGATGGCGAAGACCACGGTGATCAGCCCGGCGCGCCAGATCGACACCAGGGCGATGGCGAGCAATATGCCGGGAATCGCCATCAGCCCGTCCATGATGCGCATGATGATGCCGTCGAGCCAGCGGATGTAGCCCGATATCAGGCCGATCACGAGACCGAGCGAGACCGCCAGGATGGCGACCGAGACGCCGACGATCAGCGACACGCGCGTGCCATAGATAACGCGGCTGTAGACGTCGCGGCCGAGGCTGTCGGTGCCCATCCAGACAACGCGCTTGGCCGTGCCGCCGTCTTCGAGCCGGTAGGTGATCTCCGTGCCCGGCTTCTTGTTGCGCGCCGCCGGATCGATCCGTGTCGGATCGACCGTGCCGAGCAACGGCGCCAGCACGGCGATCGCCACCATGATCATCAGGATGGAGCCGCCGAAGACCACGCTGGAGTTGCGGATGGCCGCCGCCCACAGGCTGCGGCGCTTGGCTCGACGCCGATGCAATGGCGGCGGAGTCGACGACTTCTTCAGGAGTTATCGCGCTCAATAGCGGATCCTCGGGTCGAAGATGGTGTAGCTGATATCGATCAGCAGGTTGATCAGCACGTAGACGACGGAGAACAGCAGGATCACGGTCTGGATGGTCGGGAAGTCGCGGCTCAGCACCGCCTCGACGGTGAGCCGGCCGAGCCCCGGCAGGCCGAACACGCTCTCGGTCACCACCGAGCCGCCGATCAGCAGGGCCACGCCGATGCCGATCACGGTCAGGATCGGCACCGCGGCATTGCGCAGCGCATGGCGCATCAGCACGACCCGGTTGGAGAGCCCCTTGGCGCGGGCGGTGCGGATGTAGTCCTCGTTCAGCACTTCGAGCACCGAGGCGCGTGTGATGCGGGCGATCAGCGCCATGAAGATCACGCCGAGCGTCACCGACGGCAGGACCATGTGCTCGAGGAAACCCCAGAAATCCACGCCGATCCGGGTATAGCCCTGCACCGGCAGCCAGCTGAACTCGATGGCGAATACATAGATCAGGCAATAGCCGATGACGAACGACGGCACCGAGAAGCCCATCACCGAGAAGGCCATGACGAAGCGGTCGATCAGCGAGCCGTGACGGTAGGCGGCGATCACTCCGAGCGGCAGGGCGATCGACAGCGCAATGATCATGGTGCAGGTCGCAAGTGCCAGCGTCGGCTCGACCCTCTGGGCGATCAGCTCGGCGACGGTCTTCTTGAAGAAGTAGCTCTCGCCGAAATTGCCGCGCAGGATGTCGCCGATCCAGATGCCGAACTGCTGCCAGATCGGCAGCTCGAGGCCGAGCTTCTCGCGGATCATCGCGATCTGGTCGGAAGTGGCGTTATCGCCCGCAATCACCGCCGCCGGATCGCCCGGCGTCAGCCGCAGCATCAGGAAGACGAATACCGCCACCACCGCAAGCACGGGGATGATGGCGATGAGACGGCGGGCGATGAAGTCGAGCATAGGCCTCTCAGGTTACGCCTTGACCACGTTCCACATCACGGCAACCGGCGCCTTGAGCCAGCCGCTGATATTGGAACGCGTGGCGCCAGGCCCGTACCACTGGCCGAGCCAGCCGTACTGGGCCGTCTCGATGGCGCGCGCCTGGATGGCGGCGGCGATCGCCTTGCCCTTGGCCGGATCGGTCTCCTTGGCATAGGCGTCGCGCATTTTCTCCATTTCGGGGTCGTTCGGCCAACCGAACCAGGCCTTGTCGCCGTTGGCCAGGAAGTAGTTGTTGGAGATCGGGTTCAGCGCGTCGGCCGACACCGAATAGGTGTGGAAGGCGTTCCAGCCGCCCTTGTCCGGCGGATCCTTCTTGGTGCGTCGCGTGACCAGCGTCTGCCAGTCCATCGACTGCATGTCGACCTTGAAGCCGCCCTGCTCGAGCAGCGCCTTGGTCACCGGCGCCATGTTGGTCAGCACCGGCAGTGTGGTCGACTGCATCAGCACGATCGGCGTGCCGTCGTAGCCGGCTTCCTTGAGAAGCGCCTTGGCTTTCGCGAAGTCGGGCTTGACCAGCAGGCCGTTGGGAGCGTCCACGGCGTTGGGCGTGCCGCAGATGAAGGCAGCGCTGCAGACCTTGTAGTAGGCAGGGTCGCCGACCGTCGCCTTGAGATAGTCCTCCTGGCGCATGCACAGCAGCGCGGCCTGGCGGATCTTGGGATTGTTGAACGGCGGTTGCAGGTGATTGAAGCGGATGACGAACTGCTGGCCGAGCGGGTTCCAGTCGACGAGCTTGGTGTTCTTGTCCGCTTTCAAGAGCGGGATCAGGTCATGCGGCAACTGCTCGATGACGTCGATCTCGCCGGCGATCAGGGCATTCACCTGCTGCTGCGGATCGGGCATCTCGGGGCACTCGATGCGGTCGACCTTGGCGATCTTGCCGCCGGCCAGTCCCGAGGCCGGCTCCGAACGCGGCTTGTACTTGGGATTCTTGATGTAGACGTGCTTCTCGCCGGGCTTGGACTCGGCGTTGACATAGATGAACGGACCGGAGCCGACCGTGCTGTCGATCTGCTTGAACGGGTCGGTCTCGGCGACCGCCTTGGGCATCATGAACGGCGTGTTCGAGCTGGGCTTGCCGAGCGAATTGAGCACCAGCCCGTACGGCTCCTTGAGCTTCATGGTGAAGGTCTTGTCGTCGACCGCCTTGAGCTCGGCGACGAAGTCCTTGAGCTTCTGGCCCATCGGGTCGCGCCCCATCCAGCGGATGACTGAGGGCACGCAATCGGCGGCAGTGACGGGCTTGCCGTCGTGCCATTCCAGTCCGTCGCGCAGGGTGAAGGTCCACAGGGTCTTGTCAGCCGAGACGTCGTACTTGTCGACCATCTGCGGCTTGACGACGTTGTTCTCGTCGAGCGCGAACAGCGTATCGTAGATCATGTAGCCGTGGTCGCGCGTGACGTAGGCCGTCGTCCAGATCGGATCGAGGATCGGTGAGGTTTCCGTTTCGCACGTAACGCAGGACCTTCGTCTGGGCCGCTGCCGGGCGCATGGTCGCCGCCAGTGTCGCACCGGCCGCCAGGACGCCGAGGTCGCGGCGCTTGATCATCGTCGGTTTCATTGAAGTCCCTCCTCGCCTTGCCTTGTTATTTCTTCGTCATGTTCCAGAACACCGTCACCGGCGCCACCATCATGCCGTCGAGATTGGTGCGAAGGGCGGCCGGCTGATACCACTGGCCGAGATGGACGTGGGTCGGGTTGATCGACCCAGTACTTCTGCAGGTCGATGGCGATCTGCTTCTGCTTGGCCGGGTCGCTATTCCTTGGCGAAGGCGTCGCGCAACTTCTCGATCTGCTCGTCGCACGGCCAGCCGAACATCGCCTTGTCGCAGGACGCGTTGAAGAAGCCGGCCATCACCGGATTGAGGATGTCGGCGGCGACCCACGAGGTCAGGAAGGCGTTCCAGCCGCCCTTGTCCGGCGGGTCCTTCTTGGCGCGCCGGCCGACCAGGGTCTGCCAATCCATCGACTGCATGTCGACCTTGAAGCCCGCCGCCTCGAGCTGCGCCTTGGCGACCGGCGCGAGGTTGGTCAGCACTGAAGGTCGGTCGACTGCATCAGCACGACCGGCGTGCCGTCATAGCCCGCCTCCTTCAGGAGCTCCTTGGCCTTGGCGGCGTTCTGGTTCAGCACGTCCTCCATGCCGTCTTCGCTCGCCAGCGGCGTGCCGCAGATGAAGACCGGCTTGCAGAGCTTGTAGTACTTCGGCATCGCCGATCGTGGCCTTGAGGAAGTCCTCCTGGCCGAACGCCACCATCGCGGCGTGGCGGATCTTGGCGTTGTCGAACGGCTTGAATAGCTGATTGAAGCGGAAGACGTACTGGTTGCCCGGCGGATTGTAGTTGACCAGCTTGATGTTCTTGTCCTTCGTCAGCAGCGGCAGCAGGTCGTGGCTGGGCGACTCGATCATGTCGATCTCGCCGTTCTGAAGTGGCGGCGACCTGGGTCTGCGCATCGGGCATGGCAGATCCACTCGACGCGATCGACCTTGACTACCTTGCCGCCGGCCAGGCCGGAGGCCGGCTCCGCGCGCGGCTTGTAGGTCGGGATTCTTGACGAAGACGACTTTCTCGCCCGGCTTCCATTCGTTGGCGACGAACACGAACGGACCCAGAGCCGATCACGTCCTCGACCTTGATCTGCTGCATGGGGTCGGTCTCGGCCGTCTTCTTCGGCATCATGAACGGCACGTTCGACGACGGCTTGCCGAGCGACTGCAGCACCAGGCCGTAGGGTTCCTTCATCTTCATCTTGAAGGTCTTGGCATCGACCGCCTCGAAGCCCGCGACCGAGCCCATCATCTTCTGGCCCATCGAATCGCGCGCGCGCCCAGCGCTTGATCGACGAGATGCAGTCTTCCGAGGTGACCGGCGTGCCGTTGCTCCACTGCAGGCCGTCGCGCAGGGTGAAGGTCCAGGTGAGCTTGTCGGCCGACACGTCGTACTTGTCGACCATCTGGGGCTTCACCTCGAACTTTTCGTCCATGGCGAACAGCGTGTCCCAGACCATGTAGCCGAAATTTCGCTGGATGTAGGCGGTGGTCCAGATCGGATCGAGGATCTTCACATCCGAATGCATCACCGCCTTGATGGTCGTCTGCGCTCCGGCCGGCACCGCGCCGACCAAACCGACCACGCTCGCCGCTGCCATCAAGGCGATGGCCGGCCTCCTGAAGATCGAACATCTCACACCCCTCCCGATGTCGCGGTCTGTCGTTGCAAGAATCGCGCCGCGTACGGCACAGTAGCAGCCCGGAACCCCCCTCTGACAAGCCGATTCCGGGACGCAGGGAGCCCTAGCGCGGCGGCTTGTTCAGTGCCTTGTCGATCAGCTCCAGCACGCCCTCCACGGCGGCCGCGGCGACGATATCGCCGAAGCCGACCCACGAGCCCTTGGTGGCCGCGATCGGCACCGGATTGGACTGGTCGACCTTGCCGACTTCCTTGCCCGTAGGATCGGTCAGCACCCAGCTGATATCGAGTTGGACCTTCTGATCGTCGATCGGCGTGAGCTTCACCGTGGCGCCGACGGTGAAGGTGTCGGCTCCCGCCGTGTCGATCACCACGATCCGGCTCGAACCCAGGGCGCGGCGCATGCCCGAGAAGAGCTGGCGATTGCCGTCCGACGGCGCGCCCACCACCTGGGACACCATCACCTTGATGGTCGGCACTTTCGGACTGGTCGCGCGGCGGGTTGCGCCGCCGGATCGTCGGTCGGCACGTCGGGCACATTGACGCCGGCCGCGACCTGGCCCGGCGCGCGCGCCTCGACCGTCGGCGGCTTGCCCATCAGGGTGGCGATGCGCGGCGCGGCCTGCTGGGCGATGCGCGACACCAGCCGGTCGTTGCCGTCGGCGATGTCCTCGGGTCGCGCCACCGTCTTGCTGACGGCCGGGCCCTGGATGGCGCCGTTGCCGAGCAGATACCATTCGATCTGGATCTCGATGCCGAGGCCAAAGCCCGCGTCGCGCGTGCTGGTGGCGCCCGCGACCTTCAACGGCGCCTGCGCCGGCTGGACGGCGGCGACGATGTCGTAGGATTGCAGCTCGAGCGCCAGCGCCGACGCGATCTTCTCGGCGAGCTTGCCCGGCATGTTGGCGGGCGTGGCGACGATCACCTCGGTCTTGTCCTGCTTGGGACGAAAGGCGACGTCGGCGGCGGCTTCGTGTTCGAACGGCTTGGGCGTCGGACCGCAACCCGCCAGCAGGAGGGCCGCCAGCAGGAACGCCGCCAGCGGCGTCACAACATGGCGCATGTCGCGATCACCCCGAGCAGGCAGCAGAACATCAGGATCACGAGATAGGGCACGTCAACCCTCGAGCGCGATTGCCGACAGGCCCCGTCCATAGTCGCGCACGCCTTTCAGCGTGTTGCGGCGGTAGCTGAAGAAATCCGCCTCGCCGCTCAGCGTGTCATGTCCCGTCGCCTCGACGGCAACGCCCGCCTTGCCGATGCGCCGCGCCAGATAGCCCGCGAGGTCGAACAGGAAATGGCCGGCGCGCGGGGCGGCGCGAAAGAACGCGGCAGCGTCCTCGTCGCGCTTCAGGAACGGTGCGGGAAATTCCGGCCCGACCTCGTAGGAGTCGCGGCCGATGCAAGGGCCGATTGCGGCGCGCAGGCGCTCGCGCCGGGCGCCCAGCTTCTCCATGGCGCCCACCGTCGCCTCGACGACGCCGGCCAGCGCTCCCTTCCAGCCGGCATGGGCGGCGCCGATCACGCGCGCCGCGGGATCGGCCAGCAGCACCGGCGCGCAATCGGCCGCCAGCACGCCCAGCACGACGCCTGGCCGGTCGGTCACCAGGGCGTCGGCCTTGGGCGCTCCCGGCGAGTTCCAACGTTCCTCGGCGACCGTGAGCACATCGGTCGAATGGATCTGATACAGCGTCAGGAGCTCGTCCGCGTCGCGGTCGAAGCAGGCAGCGGCACGGCGGCGGTTCTCGCGCACATTGTCCGGCTCATCGCCCGAGCCGTAGCCGCAGTTCAGCGACGAGTAGAGGCCGGCACTGACGCCGCCCTGGCGAGTGAAAAAGCGATGCTGCACGCCGGAGAGGTCGGCAAGCGTGTTGGCTCTGATCATACTTCGTCCGAAAACCCGGTCGGCGCGGCGCTTCTGTCATCGCCCACGGCCAGTACGCGGAACAAGGTGCCCATTTGGTCGGCGGCGATCAAGCGCTGCAGCGCCGTATCGACGGCAAGGCGCTGCTCTGTTGTCGCACGCGCCTTCAGGGTTTCCGCACGACGCGCGATTCCCAGTCGGCTGAGGAAATCGCCCTGTCCCGTTGGGCCGAAGGTTCGAGCGCCCGTCGCTTCCGCGAGCGCCGCAAAGTCGACATGGGCGCTGAGGTCGGTTTCGCCGGGATGGTCGAGGATACCGGCGCCGCGATGGCCGCGCACCGCCTGCAGCGAGGCGCCGTGACCCTGGTCGTAGCCATAGTCGATGATCAACACCCAGCCGCCGTCCTGCTTCACGCGCGCGCCGATCGCCGCGGCGAGGGCGCGCCCGGCCTCGCAGATCTCCGCCTGCGCGCCTTCGGCGGCGTCGGGCAGAAAGGAAGAAAAAGGCGTGACACCCGGGGCCAGCGCGAAGGCGAGCGTCGTGCCGTCCGTGGCCAGGCCGACCATGCGTTCGACCCAGCCGCGCTTGGTCTTCTCGAATTGGCGCACCGGCAAGGCGTCGAAGAATTCGTTGGCGATCAGCAGAGTCGGGCCGGCCGGCACTTCGCTGAGGCGCTCGTGCCAGCTTGGCCTGAACCCGGCCAGCGCCGCCTGCTGAGCCGCGCGCAGCGTGACGTTGATCTCGACGAGGTGGAGATCGAGCGCGGTATGAAAGCCCGGGACGCTGCGCGTGGCACGCAGCGCATCGGCCATCAGGCTGCCGCGGCCGGGCCCGAGCTCGACCAGACGCACGACGCCGGGGCTTCCCATCGCCTGCCAGCGCTCGGCGAGCCAGGCGCCTAAAAGTTCGCCGAACATCTGGGAGATCTCCGGCGCCGTCACGAAATCGCCGGCGGCGCCCAGGGGCGCGGCACGGCGGTAATAACCCAGCCGGGGGTGGCCGAGCGCCTCGGCCATGAAGTCGGCGACCGAGATGGGGCCGGTGAGCGCGATGCGCCGGGCGATCAGTTGGCCGAGTTCGTTCAAGCCGTCACGGCCGGCGCGCGCTTGGCGCGCAGGATCAGCGCCAGCCCGAACAGCAGCACGGGCAGCGACAGCACCATGCCCATGGTGAGCCAGCCGGTGCCCAGCACGAACCCCATGAAGGAATCGGGCTCGCGGAAGAATTCGCCGGCGATGCGCGCCGCGCCGTAGCCCATGCAGAAGGTGCCGGTGAGCAGACCCGGCCGCCGTCGTGCGTCGCAGAGCTTCCATACCGCGAAGACCAGCGCGAACAGCAGGATGCCCTCGAACGATGCCTGGTAGAGCTGGCTGGGATGGCGCGGCAGCGCCCCGCCGCGCGGGAACACCATGGCCCACGGCACGTCGCTGACGCGGCCCCACAGCTCGCCGTTGATGAAGTTGGCAAGCCGGCCGAAGAACAGGCCGATCGGCGCCACGATCGCCACCAGGTCCGACAGCATGAAGGGTGACACTCCGTTGCGCAGCGCAAAGATCAGGATGGCCAGGATCACGCCCAGCAGCCCGCCATGGAAGGACATGCCGCCCTCCCAGAGGGTGAAGATCTGCAGCGGGCTCTGCAGGAAGAAGCTCGGCTTGTAGAACAGCACATAGCCCAGCCGGCCGCCCAGGATGACGCCGAGCGCGGCCCACAACAGGAAGTCATCGATCTTGGCCGGCGTCAGCAGCCTGGGCGGCTGCTGGCAGACCCGGCGCATGATCTGCCAGCCGATCACCAGGCCGGCGATATAGGCCAGCGCATACCAGCGGATGGCGAAGGGCCCGAGCTGGACCAGCACGGGATTGATCTCGGGATAGGGGAGCAGAAGGAGGGTCATGCGGGGCGTCTCTTATAGCGAGGCAATCGTGACCCCAAAATGGTCGCCTAGCGCGGGTTCTGGTCGGGTGGAACCGTATGCGGTTCCACCCGACCGGAAACCGTTGTTCCGAACGCTACTGCTCTAATCGGCGCGGCGCCGGTCTGGGAGACCGGCGCCGCTGGGGACAATCCAACTTCGAGAGGTTTTATCGTCTTCTTAGGAGAGGGGGCGTCGGACCGTCCTTATTGCTCAGGCTTCGCCGACCGTCTCGAGGATCGAGGCGGTCAACGCGTCGGCGGGGCTCTTGCCGGCCCACACGACATACTGAAAGGCGGGATAGAAGCGCTCGCTTTCGGTGATCGCGACCTCGACCAGGTCGTTCAGCTGCTCGGGGCGCAGGCCCTCGGTGCCCCGGAGCGGGATGGCGTGGCGGAACATCGGCAGGCCTTCCTCGGTCCACAGATCGAAGTGGCCGAGCCACATCTTCTCGTTGATCAGGGCGAGCAGGCCGTGGATGTCGGGATGGCGCTCGTTGGGGATGCGCACGTCGTAGGCGCAGGTGAAGTGGAGCGCCTCCACGTCGTCGCGCCAGGAGAAGAACATGCGGTAGTCGCACCAGCGGCCGGCGACCTCGACGGCGATTTCCCGGTCCGAGGTCCGGTCGAAGGGCCAGTCGTTGGCGGAGACGACCTTCTCGATCAACTCGAGCGGGTTGAGATCTGGTTTTTGTCTGGTCCGCTCGTGTCGCGACAACGCCATCGACCCACTCCCCAACCATTCCGCCTTGCGGCTCGTATTGAGCCAATCCTTAGGCCGGTGGTCGACATATCGTGGTGGGCACCCAACTACCCACAAGCTCTAGCCTGCCATAAGGGTGACTCCCCATGCAATAAGAAATCGGGCTTGAAATGGGAAAAGAGTCAGCGATTCCATCAATTTAATCCCCAGCGCTCAGATTCGAGTCACAAGATTTCGCCTACCGAATCGCGCTGTTTGCGCGCGAAATGGGCCGTTCTGCTGGCATGCGGCTTGCGGCGTCCCGGTCTGCAAACGACGGAGGGGGCCATGAAGCGAGCAGACGTCACCGAGAAGATCCTGAGCGCCAAGCGCCTGAAGGAGCTCACCTGGGAGGAGATCGCCAAGAAGATCGGCGGCGCCTCCAAGATCATCGTCACCGCAGCCTGCATGGGCCAGATGAAGATGACCAAGGAGCAGGCGAGCAAGGCCGCCAAGCTGTTCGGGCTCGGCAAGGAAGAGACGCTGCTCCTGCAGGAGGTGCCCTATCGCGGCTCGTTGCCCGAGCAGCCGCCGACCGATCCGCTGATCTACCGCTTCTACGAGCTGGTGATGGTCTACGGCACGACCTGGAAGGAACTGATCCAGGAGGAGTTCGGCGACGGCATCATGAGCGCCATCGACTTCGACATGACCATGGAACGCCAGCCCGACCAGAAGGGCGACCGCGTGAAGATCGGCATGTCGGGCAAGTTCCTGGCCTACAAGACCTACTGATTTCCACTGCCCGCCGGCGATTGCCGCTCGGGCGCTTCCGTGTCAGATTGTCGACAATCGACGATGAGCCGGATTGAGGGGGCGATTTGGCTGTTTCCGACGTTTCCGCGACCAATGCGGCGGCGCGCCTTGGGCGCGTGCCCAAGAGCACGCTGCGCGCGCATATCGCCGAGCAGCTGCGCGCCGCCATTCTGGCCGGCGACATCGCGCCCGGCTCGCCGCTCGTCGAGACCGCGCTGTCGCGGCGCTTCGAGGTCAGCCGCGGCCCGCTGCGCGAGGCGCTGCGGCAACTGATCGAGGAAGGGCTGCTGGTCACCGTGCCCTATACCGGCACGCACGTGGCCTTGCTGTCGGTCGAGGACGTGCACGAGATCTATTCGCTGCGCACCGCGCTCGAGACCTTCGCCTTCGAGGTGGTGTGGCCGCGCCGCGACGATCGCTTTCGCCGCGAGCTCAGGCAGCGCAACGAGGCGCTGATCGCCACCATCGATGCCGGCGACGATCGCGCCAGCATCGGCGCGGAACTCGAGTTCCACGGTCTGGTCTACGAGGCGAGCGGCCACAAGCTGCTGCAGCGCGCCTGGCGCGCCTTGCGTGGCCGACTGCAGCTCTATTGGGCGGCGCATCATCGCGCCCATGGCCGCCGCGGGCCGCGGCGCGACAGCCACGACAGCTACATCGAAGCGGCGCTGGGCGACAACCTCGACGCGATGCGCCTGGAGGTCGCCGATCACATGCGCCGCGGCGCCGAAACGACCGAGCGCTTTCTGCGCTCGATACCGGGTTTGTCTGGGGATGGGGAAAGGGAGACGTGACATGACAATCAGCCGACGTTCATTGCTGACGGTATTGACGGCGGGCAGCGGCGCTGCTGGCGCTGCCGTTCGTCGCCCGCGCCGAGGGCACGCTGGAGGAGGTCAAGAAGCGCGGCACGTTCCGCGTCGGCGTTACTCAAGCACCGCCGTGGTTCTCCAAGGATCCCAAGACCGGCGAATGGTCGTCCGGCCTCGGCATCTCGATGGGCCAGGCGATGGCCAAGACGCTCGGCGTCAAGATGGAGACGGTGGAGGTGAGCTGGGGCAATTCGATCGCGGCGCTGCAGGGCGACAAGATCGACATCATGTTCACCATCGACGCCACGCCGGAACGCAAGCAGGCGGTCGATTTTCCCGCCTCGCCGCTGCTCTACTATTCGCTCGCCGTGCTGGCGCGCGACGATCTCGCCGCGAAGACCTGGGACGATCTCAACAAGCCCGGCGTGCGCATCGCGGTGCCCCAGGCCTCGTCGATGGACCGCTTCCTCACGGAGCACACGCCCAAGGCGGACATCCAGCGCTTTCCCGACAATGCCGCGGCAATCGCGGCCTTCCAGTCCGGTCGCGTCGATGCCGTGTGCCTGTTCCATCCGCCGCTGCTCGCGGCGCGCCAGAAGCTCGGCAAGGGCAAGATCGTGGTGCCGACGCCTGCGCAATCGCAAGCCTCGAGCACGGCGCTGCGCAAGGGCGACACCGAATTCGTGGCCTGGGTCGACAAGCAACTGGCCGCCTACTACCAGAGCGGCCAGACCGAGAAATGGTACGAGCAGGCGCTCGCCGATTTCGGCCTCGATCCCAAGCTCGCCCCGCCAATCATGAAGGAAATGCTGAAGTAGCCGGACGTGGAAACGTCCGGCGGAACCCGACCACCTCATCCTGAGGAGCCGCGCGTACCCGCGTCTGACGCGGGCTTGGCGCGGCGTCTCGAAGGATGGCAACAGGCGCAGTGCGCGTTCCCACCCTTCGAGACGCGTTCCTGCGGGACGCTCCTCAGGGTGAGGTCGATCGCTTAGCAGGCGGCCGCTTGGCCTATCAGTGGGACTTCACGCCGGTCGTCGCCAACGCTCCCTTGCTGGCGCAAGGCCTCGTGAACACGCTCAAGGTTACCGGCGTCTCCCTGGCCTGCGGGCTGGCGCTGGGCCTCGCCCTCGCCTTGCTTCGCCTGTCGCGCCATCGCCTGGCGTCGTGGCCGGCGGGCTTCGTCATCGAGGTCTTCCGCACCACGCCGCCGCTGGTCCAGCTCTTCTGGTTCTTCTTCGCCCTGCCGCTGATCGTCGGCATCGAGATGACGCCGTTCATGGCTGCCATCGTCACCTTCTCGATCCAGTCCGCCGCCTTCTTCGCGGAGGTATTCCGCGCCGGCATCGTCTCGATCGAACGCGGGCAATGGGACGGAGCGCTGGCCATCGGCATGTCGCGACGACAGGCGCTCGCCCGCATCGTCCTGCCGCAGGCGGTCAAGCGCATGATCCCGGCCTTCCTGGAGCGCGCGATCGAGCTCATGAAGACCACGACACTGGTCGCCACCATCTCCTATGCCGACCTGCTGTTCGAGGCCAACGAGATCTCGCAGAAGACCTTCAGGCCGCTCGAGACCTTCACGGTCGTGGCATTGATCTACTTCGTCGTGATCTTCGCCTTCAGCCTGCTGGCGCGCCAGTTCGAGCGGCGCCTGGCGGTGAGCGGCGAGTCGACGGTGCATTGATGCGCTGGGATTTCGCCTCGGTCTTCGCCAACACCGACGCCCTGCTGGCCGGCGCCGTCGGCACGGTGCACATCTTCGCCATCTGCCTGGTGCTGGGCTTGAGCCTCGGCCTGGTCGTCGGGCTCGGCCGCTACGCCCACACCAGGTGGCTCTACTTGCCGGCGACGGCGTTCGTGGAATTCTTCCGCAACACGCCGGTGCTGGTGCAGATCCTGTGGTTTTATTTCGCCATGCCGCTGCTGGTGCCGTTCGCGATCGGGCCGCTGACGGCGGCTGCGCTCGGCATCTCGCTCAACTCGGCGGCCTTCTCGGCGGAGATCTATCGCGCCGGCATCCAGTCGATCGAGCGCGGCCAGTGGGACGGCGCCCGCGCGCTCGGCATGGGCTGGGGCCAGGCCATGCGGCGCATCATCCTGCCGCAGGCCATCAAGCGCATGATGCCGGCGCTCACCAACCGCGCCATCGAGATCTTCAAGATGTCGACGCTCGCCTCGGCGGTCGCCTATGTCGAGCTGCTGCAGCAGGCCAAGCTGATCGCCTCGCTCAACTTCAATCCCATCGAGGCCTATAGCGCGGTCGCGGTGATCTTCTTCGTCTTCCTCTGGCCGCTGGTGCAGTTCACCTATCGGCTGGAGCGGCGGCTGAAGAGGGACGAATGACCATCCTCAGTGTCAGCGGCCTCAGCAAGCGCTTCGGCAGCAACGAGGTGCTGCGCGGCATCGATCTCGAGGTGGGCAAGGGCGAGCGCATCGCCATCCTGGGCGCTTCGGGCTCGGGCAAGTCGACATTGCTGCGCTGCCTCAACTTCATGGAGATGCCGGACGCCGGAACGGTGACGCTCGACGGCAAGGTCATCGGCAAACGCGAGAGCGAGCTCACGGGGGTGCGCCAGCGCATCGGCATGGTATTCCAGCAGTTCAACCTCTTCCCGCACATGACGGCGATCGGCAACGTGATGGAAGGGCTGCGCACGGTGCGGCGGCAGTCCAAGCCGGAGGCCCGCGCCCGGGCCGAACGGGAGCTGGCCCGGGTCGGGCTTGCCGAGAAGGCCGACACCTATCCCGCCCATCTGTCGGGCGGCCAGAAGCAGCGCGTCGCGATCGCCCGCGCGCTCGCCATGGATCCCGAGATGCTGCTGTTCGACGAGCCGACCTCGGCGCTCGATCCCGAGCTGGTGGGCGAGGTGCTGGCCGTCATCCGCAGCCTGGCCGACGAAGGCCGCACCATGCTGCTGGTCACGCACGAGCTCGGCTTCGCCTACCACGTCGCCACGCGCGTGCTCTTCCTCGCCGACGGCACGATCCACGAGGAGGGCACGCCGGACGAGGTCCTGAAACATCCTCGGCGGGAGCGCACGCGCGCGTTCCTGGCCAGCCACAAGCAATACAGTCTCTAAGGAACAAGCGATGACGACGACTAGAAGTTCAGCGCAGGGCTACCTGGCCGATGGCCGCAACGACAAGGTGCTGGTCTACGTGAACGGCGCCTTCGTGCCGCGCAACGAGGCCGTGGTCTCGGTCTTCGACTCGGGCTTCGCGCTCGGCGACGGCGTCTGGGAAGGCCTGCGCCTGGTGAAGGGCCGGCTGATCAGCCTCGACGCCCACATGGATCGGCTGTTTGAGGGTGCGCGCTCGATCGACCTCGACATCGGCCTGACGCGCGAGGGCGTCGTGAAGGCGGTGCAGGACACGCTCGACCGCAACGGCATGACCGACGGCGCGCATCTCCGTCTGATGGTCACGCGCGGTCTCAAGTCGACGCCCAACCAGGACCCGCGCTTCGTGATCGGGCCCGCGACGATCGTGATCGTGGCCGAGTACAAGAAGCCCAACCCGGAGGCCAAGGCGCGCGGCATGGCGCTCTTCACCTCGACCTTCCGCACCACCGGCCCCGACCAGTTCGACCTGCGTCTCAACTCGCACAGCCGCCTTAACCTGATCCAGGCGCTGATCCAGGCGATCAAGGCCGGCGCCGACGAGGCGCTGATGCTCGACCCGCGCGGTTTCGTGGCGTCGTGCAACTCGACGAACTTCTTCATCGTGCGCGGCCGCGAGATCTGGACCTCGACCGGCCTCTACAGCTTCAAGGGCATCACTCAGGCCAACGTGATCGCGGCCTGGCGGGCGGCAGGCAACGTGGCGCGGGAATGCGATTTCACCCTGGCGCAGGTCTATTCGGCCGACGAGGCGTTCGTCACCGGCACCTTGGGCGGCATGACGCCGGTGACCAAGGTCGATGGCCGCACGATCGGCGACGGCAAGCCGGGCAACGTCGCCAAAGAGGCGAGCGACCTTTATTTGAAGTCGGTGGGGGCGCTCTAGGGACGTCACGCACCGAACAGTCGCGATCGGCAAATCTGCTACAATCGTCTGAATGTTCCAATCTCGGCATCCGCGAGCTGTGGTGAACTGACGACATGAGCGAGCTTCGCGACTGGTTGCGCGGCCACAAACTCGAGCAATATGCCGAGGTATTCGAGGCGAATGATATCGACCTCGACATCCTGCCTGACCTGAACGAGCACGATCTTGAGCGACTGGGCCTGTCGCTGGGAAATCGACGTCGATTGCTGAAGGCGATTGCCGGTCGCGTTGCCGAAGCGGTCGCATCGAAGCCCGTCGACCCCGATAGGACCGGCGCGGGCGATGCCACTCGCCGTCAGGTTACGGTGTTGTTTGCCGACATGGTCGGTTCAACGGCTCTATCGGGCAAGGTGGATCCGGAAATCCTCTCCGATTTGATCCGGCGCTATCAGGATGCCACCGCCGGTGCGATTGGTCGATACGGCGGCTTCGTCGCCAAGTTCATGGGCGATGGCGTTCTGGCCTATTTCGGCTTTCCGCTCGCTTTCGAGGATGCAGCGGAACGCGCCGTGCGCTCCGCGATCGCCATCCTAGCGGAAGTCGGCGGCATCGAGTTGCCGGATAAGTCGCGAGTGCAGGCGCGAATCGGAATCGCCACCGGCCTCGTCGTTGTGGGCGAAATCATCGGCAGCGGTACGGCGCAAGAGCGCACCATCGTCGGGGAAACGCCCAACCTCGCAGCGCGGCTGCAGGCGCTTGCCGGGCCAGACACCATTCTCGTGAGCGAAGCGACCCAGAATTTGCTGGGTGGGTTGTTCGAGCTCGAACGCACCGAGAGAACACGAATTGAAAGGATTTGCCCGCCCAGTGCCCGCTTGGCGCGTGCAGGGCGAAGCGTCGATCGAAAGCCGGTTTGCAGCGATCCGCGCTGGAAGGAGTTTGCCGTTCATCGGCCGCGCGCACGAGATGGGGCTGATGCTCGACCGCTGGCAACGGGCACGGCAGGGCGAAGGTCAGATCGTCACTGTGATCGGCGAAGCGGGAATTGGAAAATCGCGCTCGGTCGAGGCGTTGCATGAAGCGCTAGTCAATGAGCCGCACGTACGTATTAATCTGCAATGCTCGCCTTATCATAGCGACAGCGCGCTCTATCCGGTGATCCAGTATCTCGGTCGCGCCGCCGGCTTCGCCGCGACGGATACGTCTGACGCAAGGATCGGAAAACTCCGCGCCCTGCTGGCCCAGGGAACGGATTTGGACGCCGCGGCGCTTCGTTTGTGGGTCGAGCTTTTGTCCCTCCCGTTTGCCGCGGCGGAGCTGTCGTCGCTGACGCCCGCGCAGCGGAAAGCATCGACCTTGGCGCTCATCGTCGACACGTTCCTGCGCATGGGCAAAGGCGGTCCTGTGGTCGTCGTCCTGGAGGACGCGCATTGGATCGACGCCACCACCCTCGAAATGATGGTGCGCCTGACCGATCGCATCGGCCAGCGCCCGGCGCTTGTAGTGGTGACTGCGCGGCCGGATTTCGTGCCGCCCTGGTCGACGCGGCCGCAGGCAACTCTGTTGACGCTTGGCCGTCTGGGACGCCAGGAGTGCGCGCAATTGGTCGCCGATGTCTCTGCGGCGCATGGCTTGTCGGTGGAAACCGTTGCAGCGATCGTCGCCAAGACCGATGGCGTTCCCCTGTTCGTCGAGGAGCTGACCAAGAGCATCATCGAATCGGCTGGCGAAGACAGCGCGGTGCCGGCAACCCTCAAGGATTCGCTGATGGCCCGCCTCGACCGCCTCGGCCAGGCGCGCGAGGTGGCCCAGATCGCTGCGGTCATCGGCCGACAATTCTCTTTCCCGCTGCTCGAGGCAGTTGCCTCCCGCAGCGCCGGAGAACTCGAGGCCATGCTAGCGAGGCTTGGCTCGGCGGGAAATCGTCTTTCCCGACGAGCGAAGCCTGGAGCGGAGCTTCAGTTTCAAGCATGCGCTGGTGCGCGACGCTGCTTATGAGAGCCTGCTTTTGGCGCGCCGGCGCGAATGGCACGAACGCATCGCCCGGGCGCTGGAGAAGAATTTCACCGACATCACGGCGCGCGAACCGGATCTGCTCGCGCATCATTTTGGCGAGGCCGGCCTGTCGGGTCCCGCCTGCGACTATCGCATGCGTGCGGGCGATCAGGCCTTGGGCCGTTCGGCTTATCCTGAGGCGATCGCGCATTTCTCGGTCGGCCTTAAGCTTGCAGAGACGTTGCCGGCGCAGGATCGGATGCACCAGCAGCTGGATTTTCTGCTCAAGCTCGGAGCGGCGTCGGTCGTCGCACATGGCCTGCAGAGCGTAGAGGTGGAGGATGCCTACGCCCGGGCCAGCGAAATGGGCGAGAAGCTGGGGGACCGTGCCAAATCATTTCAGGCCAAATGGGGCCTTTGGATCAACGCCAATCTCAGACGCAAGACCGCGCTCGCGCGCGACCGAGCCAGCGAGCTCGTGACGCTCGCGCAACGCTCCGGCGATGGCGACCTGCTGCTCGAGGCGTACCATTGCCGGTGGTCGACGGCATTTTTCCGGGGCGACGTCCTCGATGCGCTGGACAGTTCCCGCATCGGCCTCGAAATGTACGACATGGCTCGCCACCGTCACCTCAGTCATGAATTCGGCGGTCACGATCCGGGTGTTTGCGCGCATTCGCAAGGCGGCAACGCCTTTCAGTTGTCGGGCGACGGGCAAAAGGCCGCCCAACACTACGCGCAGTCGCTCGCCCTCGCGGAAATGCTCGACCATCCCAACAGCCTTGCCCATGCATTGCACAATTGTGGCATCGGTCATCAGCTTGGGGCCGATCACGATGCTACACTTGCGGCGGCGCGTCGCGCGGTGGGACTGGCGGAAAAGTTTGGTTTGGCGCCGTGGCGCGCGAGCAGCCTGGTGCTTTCCAGTTGGGCGACGGCGGTTGGCTCTGGCATCGCCGATGCCGCGCGCCTGATCGATGCCGAGATCGGCAATGCAACAACGGTCGGTCCGCTTCCGCAATATTATCTTGGCCTGGCGGCCGAAGTGCTGCTGGCCGCCGGCCGGCCGGCGGACGGCCTCGCCCATCTCGATCGTGCCATTGCCGGCATAGACGAACCCGGCATTGGATTTTATCTGCCCGAGATCTATCGCTTGCGCGGCGCGTGCTTGCTGGCGCTAGATCGCGACAACAGGAATGAGGCGCTGGCCGCCTTCACGATCGCTCGCGACATTGCCGAGCGCCAGGGCGCTGTCATCTTCAAGCGCCGCGCGGAAGCCTCTCTTACCGAGGTCGTGGGTAGCCACGGCTAGTTGCCTCGGTGGACGGCCGCACGATCGGCGACGGCAAGCCGGGCAACGTCGCCAAAGAGGCGAGCGACCTTTATTTGAGATCGGTCGGCGCCCTCTAAAAAGGCGGCAATCAGGGTCAAGAAGAAAATCGAGGGGGGTGGGGCGGAAAATGGAAAAAGTGGCCTAAAACCCTTATGCCATCGACATCGAACGTTTTCCAGCCGTTGGAAAAAGACTGGAAAAACCGTGTAAGATTATTGCGTGCTACTCCGCGGCGAGCTTCCGCGCGGGGCGGGGATCGCGCGTCAGCAGCCCGTCGGCGAGGTCGCGCTCGATCAGGGCGTCGGGCCGCTCGGCGACCCGACCAAAGCCCGCACCGCCGCCCACGAACATCTCGACGATGTCGCCTTTGGCGAGGTCGACAGCGGCCTTGCTCTTGAGGTCCTCGGTCGTGCCATTGGCGCGGAAGATGCGGCAATAGCCGCGCTGGCCGGGCTCGCCGCCCAGCAGGCCTTCGGGCGCGAGCCGAAAGCGGTCGGAGTAGATCGCGAGCTGCACGTCGTCCTTCAGGATCTCGCAGCGGCGGAGGAAGCCTGCGCCGCCGCGCCGGGCGCCGAGGCCAAACGAGTCGGGCGCAAGCTCATAGCCGACGATGCGGAAGAAGTCGTAGTCGATGTCGAGCGATTCGACGGGCGCGTTGGAGCAGTTGCTGAGCGGCGAATCGACGGCGTCACAGCCGTCGGCATTCTTCGACGCGCCGTAACCGCCGCCGAAGATTTCCAGATAGACGCTGTAGCCGTTTTCTCCGAGGCGGCTCAGGCAGAACGCCGTCGTGCAGTCGAAGCCGGTCGCGATCACCTTGTCGGGCAGCGCCTGCGCCATCGCCTTCATCACGGCGTTGAATACGCGGTAGGCCGGGATCATGCGCGCCCGCACCGGCGCCGGCGGCCGCGGATTGAGCAGCGAGCCGTACGGCACTTTTATGCGGATCGGCCGCGCCATGCCCTCGTTGTAGGGAATGTCCGGGCTGGTCAGCACCGACTTCACGCAGGAGAGAGCCGCCGACAGAGTGCTCGAGTAGGGGCAGTTGAGGTTGCGCTTGACCTGCGGGCAGGTGCCCTCGAAGTCGATCTCGACCGAATCGTCGGCGATGGTGACCTTGGCCTTTATGACCAGCGGATCGTCAGTGAGGCCATCGTCGTCGATCGCATCTTCGCCGTAGAAGGTGCCCTTGGGCGCCTGGGCGATGGCCGCGCGCACGCGGCGCTCCGAGTAGTCCTGCATTTCGGCCATGGCCGCTTCGACCTTGTCCGTGCCGTAGCGCTCGCACAGCTGCTTCACGCGCAACACGCCGATCGCGTTGGCCGCAAACTGGGCATTGAAATCGCCGATGGTGAGGTCGGGCACGCGCACATTGGCGGTGACCAGGCGTTCGAACGAGCCGCCGTTCCAGTCGTGCGTAAAACTGTACCTGCTGGGCGGGAAGCGGATGCCTTCCTGGTAGACGTCCGAGGCATGGATGTTGAGCCCGGGCGCGCCGCCGCCGAGATCGAGATGGTGCGCCACCGAGGCGCCGAAGCCGACGACGCGTCCGTCGACAAAGATCGGCGTGAAGATGAAGACGTCGGGGATGTGCTGGCCGCCCTCGAACGGGTCGTTGTTGATCAGGAAGTCGCCTTCCTCGAGCGTGTCGACCGGATGGCGTTTCAGGCAGGCGCGCAAGGTTTCGCCGATCGGCCCCAGCTGCATCGGAATGAGCTCCGCCTGCGCCACGGTGTTGCCGTGGCGGTCCATCAGCCCGGCCGAGCCGTCGCGCGCCTCGCGCAGGATGGTCGAGTAAGCCGAGCGGATCAGCTTCACGCCCATCTCGCGCGCCGAGGCGATCAGCGCCTGGCTGATCACGGCGTAGTCGATGGGGTTGAGACTGGTGCTCATGAGGCTCTCCGCAGGATCAGATTGTCCGATGCATCGAGCGCGGCTGTCCAGCCGGGCGGCATCCAGGTCGTGGCGGTATATCCCTCGATCACGGCCGGGCCCTCGATCTTCTGGCCGGCGCTGAGCGCCTCGGCGGTGAAGCGTGCGCAGTCGAGCCAGCCCTTGCCATGGAAGACCTTGGTCTTCTCCGCCGCTCGGGCGGCCAGGATCTCGCGGTCGAGCCTGGGCAGCGTGCCGACCGGCAAGGTGGCGCCCACGCGCAGGGTGACAATCTCGACCGGCCGGTCGAGCGTGGCGCCATGCATGAAGGTGCGGTGATGGGCGTCGGCGAACAGCTCGGCGAGGTAGGCCGCATCGAGCGCGCCCAGGCGCTCGGCGGGCACCTCGACCCCGACCTCGAAGGCCTGGCCGACGAAGCGCATGTCGAGTGTGTGCGTATAGACGAGTTTGCCCGGCAACTTCATGTCGGCGAATTGCGCGGCGAGCCCGGCGCGCATCTCGGAGAACGTGCGGGCCGTATCTTTCGCCGCCGCCTCGTCGAGTTTCATCTTGCGCGTCACAGCATCGAACTTGGTGTAGTCGGAGGCGACCAGCCCGTAAGCCGAGATCACGCCGGCATTGGGCGGCACCACGATGGTCGAGATGCCGAGCTCCTCGGCGATGCGTGCGGCATGCAAGGGGCCGGCGCCGCCAAACGGCACCAGCGCATAGTCGCGCGGATCGCGGCCGCGCTCGGTCGAGACGAGCTGGATGGCGCGCACGATGTTGGCGTCGGCCAGTTGGAGCGCCGAAGAGGCAGCCTGCTCGATGCCAAGCTCGAAACGCTTGGCCAGCGGCGCGAAGACTCTGCGTGCGGCCTCGCCGTCGAGCTTCATGCGCGCCGCCCAGGAAGGCGCCCGGCCGGATGGTGCCGATCACGATATGGGCGTCGGTGATGGCGGGCTCAGTGCCGCCCTTGCCGTAGCAGGCCGGGCCCGGATCGGCGCCTGCGCTCTGCGGGCCGACCCGCAGCATGCCGCCATCGTCGACCCAGACGATCGAGCCGCCGCCCGCGCCGACCGAGACGATGTCGAGCACCGGCGTGCGGATCGGCAGGCCGTCGATCTCGCTCTCCGAGGCGAGCGAGGGACGGCCGTCCTGCACCAGGCAGACGTCCGTCGAGGTGCCGCCCATGTCGAAGGTGATCAGGTCCTTGAAGCCCGAGCGCGCGGCTTGTCGCGTCGCGCCGACCACGCCGGCTGCAGGGCCCGAGTAAAGCGCCGTGATCGCACTTGTGCGCATCGCCTCGGCGGGCAAGCGACCGCCGTTGCTCTGCATCACCGTGAAGCGACCTTTGAAGCCTGCGTCGGCGAGCTTGTTCTCGAAGCGATGCAGGTAGCCGTCGATCACCGGCTGAACATAAGCAGAGAGCAGCGTCGTCGAGGCGCGCTCGAACTCACGGAACTCGCGCGCCACTTGGTGGCTGCAGGTCACCAGCACGCCGGGCAGCGCTTCAGTGATCAGCGCGGCCAGGCGCTGCTCGTGCTCGGGATTGGCGTAGGCGTTGAGCAGGCAGACGGCGACGGCGCGGTAGCCGCCGGCTTTGAGCGCCGCGATCAGCTCGATCCGCACCTTGTCCTCGTCAAGCGCCGCCACGACCGAGCCATCGGCGCGCAGGCGCTCGGTGACCTCGAAGCAATCCTTGCGGCGCACCGGCGGCGCAGGCTTGGCATAAAAGAGGTCGTAGATGTTGCGCCGGTCGTGGCGCTGCATGAACAGCAGGTCGCGGAAGCCGGCGGTGGCGACGAACGCGACCAAGGCGCCTTTGCGCTCCAGCACGGCGTTGGTGGCGACCGTCGAGCCGTGGCCGAGATCTTCTATGCGGCTGAGGTCGATGCCGGACGCGGTCAGCGCCTCGAAGGCGCCGACGTCAGGACTGCGCGGCGTGCTCGGCACCTTGGTGACGACCACCTTGCCGCCTTCGACCGCCACGAGGTCGGTGAAGGTGCCGCCGACCTCGACGCCGACGCGCATCGCCTATTTCCCGGCGAGCTTCGCCTGCAGTTCGGCGATCTGCTTCTTGAGTTCCTCGTTCTCCTCGCGCGCCTTGGCGGCCATGGCCTTAACCGCCTCGAACTCGTCGCGGCGCGGAATGTTCATGCCGTCCAGGATCTTGGCGATCTGGTCGCGAAAGCGCGCCTGTGCTTCGTCCTTCACGCCCGAGAGCGCGCCCATGGCGCTGTTGGCCACCTTGGCGAGGTCGTCGATAAAGGGATTGCGGGTCTGCATGATGGGACTCCTGGTGCGGCCCTCTTATGATGCGGCAAGTATGGGCGGCTGGTAGCATCCCAGCAAGAACGCCGGAGGACGTGTCGTGGGTCTGGTCAAAGTCGAATCGAGCGAAGGCATCACCACCATAACGATGGCGCGCGCCGAGAAGCGGAACGCGCTGACGCAGGAGCTTTGCGACGGTCTCTACGAAGCCTATCGCGCCTTCGAAACGGGCGACGATCAGGTGGCCGTCCTGCAGGCCGAGGGTCCGGCCTTCTGCGTCGGCGCCGATCTAAAGGATCCGCCGGCCGCCATGTGGAAGGCGGTGCCCGACGTTTCCTACAAGCTCACCAAGCCGGTGGTGGCGGCGACCCAGGGCTGGGTGATCGGCGGCGGCATTTGCCTGGTCATGACCTGTGATCTCATGGTCTCGGCCGACACCACCAAGTTCATGTATCCGGAGGCAAAGGTCGGCGTGTTCGGCGGGCTGATGCCGGGCATCGTCTCACGCATGCCGCACAAGGTCGCGATGGAGCTGCTGCTGCTGGGCGAAGAGATTTCCGCCAAACGCGCCTATGACGTGGGCTTTGTGAACAAGGTCGTGCCGCTGGGCGAAGAGCGCAAGGAGGCGCGGCGAATGGCCAAGGTGATCGCCGGCTCGGCGCCATTGGTGATCCGCACCCTGCGTGACTTCGCCAACCAGACCCTGCCGCGCGGACCGGCCGAGATTTTCGTGCCCGAGCGCTACAAGCTCGAAAAGATCGCCACCAGCGAGGACCGCAAGGAAGGCGCCGCCGCCTTCCGCGAGAAGCGGCCGGCCAAGTTCAGGGGGCGCTAGGAGAGAAAAATGGGCAAGCTGCTGCTGGTCGGATGCGGCAAGATGGGCGGCGCCATGCTCGATGGCTGGTTGTCGCGCGGGCTGGCCGCCGCCGACGTCCTGGTTGCCGAGCCGGTCGAGGCCTTGCGGCCGAAGAAAGCCGGGCTGCGCGCCGTCGGCTCGACATCGGAGATCAGCGAGAGGCCGGAGATCGTCGTGCTGGCGGTGAAGCCGCAGACCATGGAAGCCGTGCTGCCCGATCTCAGGCGCTTCGCCGACGAAGGCTCGGTGTTCCTGTCGATCGCTGCCGGCAAGACGCTCAAGTACTTCGCGAGCCATCTCGGCGCCGCGGCCAAGGTCGTGCGCGCCATGCCTAACACGCCTGCAGCCGTGCGCCAGGGCATTACCGTCGCTTGCGCGGCCAAGGGGGTGTCGGCGGCCGAGAAGAAGCGCTGCCAGCAATTGCTCGAAGCGGTCGGCCAGGCGCTGTGGGTCGAGGACGAGGCGCTGATGGATCCCGTCACCGCCTTGTCGGGCAGCGGGCCGGCCTATGTCTTCCTGCTGGTCGAGGCGATGGCGGCGGCCGGCGCCAAGCTCGGGCTGTCGGCGGACATGGCCATGCAGCTTGCCCGTGCCACGGTCGCGGGCAGCGGTGAACTCCTGAAGCAATCGAGCGAACCCGCCCAGCAGCTGCGCGTCAACGTCACCAGTCCCGGCGGCACGACCGCCGAGGCGCTGAAGGTGCTGATGGCGGCCGATGGCATCCAGCCGGTGTTCGACAAGGCACTGGCGGCGGCGTCGCGCCGCTCCAGGGAGCTGGCGGGATGAGCGAGGCATCCGATCGGGCGCTCGATGCCTTTCTCCGCCTGATCGCCGAGAAGGGCTTTGCCAATGTCGCGCTGCGCGAGGTCGCCGAAGCGGCGGGTCTCGGCGTGGCGGAACTCTATCGCCTCTATCCCGACAAGGTGGCGCTCACTGCGGCGTTCATGGCGCGCATCGATGCCGAGGTGCTGGCAGGGGTGCCTCGGCAAAGCGATCCGGAGGAAACAGCGCGCGACCGGCTGTTCGACACCCTGATGCGCCGTTACGACGCACTGCGTCCGCACCGCGCCGCGCTCGCCGCCATCCGCCGCGCCGCTACCCGAGATCCACTCCTGGCCATCGCGCTCGGTCCTGCGCTCCGGCGCTCCATGGCGGCGATGCTTGAGTTGGCTGCGCTTTCCAGCGATGGCGTCAATGGTGCGTTGCGGCAGAACGGCCTGCTGGCCATACACTACGCCGTCTCGCGGGTGTTCGACCGGGATGAAACGGGCGACCTCTCCAAGACCATGGCGGCTCTGGATGGGCGGCTGAAGATGGCCGAAAAGTGGGCACAACTCTTTGAAAAATATGTAGTTTCGCGCGCCGCCTGAATATTTTGTGCGGTGCACAATATTGTCTCTTGACTTGCTGCAGCGCATGCATAAATTGCTCGTTGTGCACCGCAGCATAGCGGGGCCACCGAGTTTCAGCCTCATCCCGTGACCGTCAGGAGATTTCCCATGTACGCCAATGGCGCCTTCAAGAATCCGTTCGCCGATTTCGACTTCAGCAAGTTCGCCGGTGAGTTCAAGTTCCCGGTCGTTCCGATCGAGGCCTTCGTCGAAACCGGCCGCAAGAACTTCGCGGCTATGACCACCGCTTCGACCGCCGCGGTCGAGTCGTTCAAGTCGATCGCCCAGCGTCAGGGCGACATGTTCCGCGCCGCCATGGAGGATTTCTCCAAGCACGGCAGTGACGTGCTGGGCGCCGCCACCGTCGAGGAGAAGGCCGCCAAGCAGATCGACTTCGCCAAGAAGAGCTATGAGCTCGCTATGGCCAATGCCAAGGAGCTCGCCGAACTCTACAGCAAGAGCCACGCCGAGGCTCTCGCGACGCTGAGCGAGCGCGTCTCGGAGCTGAGCGACGAGGTCAAGGCCGCGATCGCCAAGAAGTAAGCGTCAAGCAGTAAGCAGCGCTGTCCGCGCGGGGCCGCTTCCGAAAGGGAGCGGCCCTTTTGCTTTGGCGGCGGTTTCTGTCTATAGGCTGGTCGCATGACCATCACCTACGACGACTTTGCCAAGGTCGACATCCGCGTCGGCACCGTGCGCGCCGCCCAGCTGTTGGAGGGCGCGCGCAAGCCGGCGTTTCGGCTCGAGATCGATTTCGGGCCCGAGATCGGCGTCAAGAAATCCTCCGCCCAGCTCACGGTGCACTACACCGCTGAAAGCCTGGTCGGCCGCCAGGTCGCCGCGGTGGTCAACTTCCCACCGCGCCAGATCGGCAAGTTCATGTCGGAGGTGCTGACGCTCGGCTTTCCCGACGGTGCCGGCGCCGTCGTGCTGATCGTGCCCGACAAGCCGGTGCCGGACGGCGGCAAGCTCTTCTAGAAGACGCGGTGGATCCACTTGTGCGGGTCGGGTGCGCGGCAGCGCTGGATGTCGACCAGCGCGCTCTTGAGCTCTGCCGTGCGCACGCCAGAGCCGCCATTGCCGATGACGAACTCGCCTTCGGGCGCGCGCACCGTGCCGATCGGCGTCACGACCGCGGCGGTGCCACAGGCAAAGGCCTCGCGCAGCTTGCCGCTGCGCGCGTCGGCCTTCCACTGGTCGTAGGAATATCGCTCCTCGCGCACCGGGATGCCCTTGTCCTTTGCCAGAACGATCAGCGAAGAGCGGGTCACGCCCGGCAGGATGGTACCGCCGAGCGGCGGGGTGCAGAGCGAGCCGTCGTTGAAGACGAAGAACACGTTCATGCCGCCCAGTTCCTCGATCCATTTCCGCTCGACGGCATCGAGGAAGACGACCTGGTCGCAGCCATGACGGGTCGCCTCGGCCTGCGCGAGCAGGCTGGCGGCGTAGTTGCCGCCGCACTTGGCGGCGCCGGTGCCGCCAGGGGCGGCGCGCGTGTATTCCTGCGAGACCCAGACCGAGACGGCGTCGGCGCCCGACTTGAAGTACGAGCCGACCGACGAGGCAATGACTGCGAAGAGGTAGTTCGACGAGGGCTTCACGCCGAGGAAGATCTCGTTGGCGAACATGAACGGCCGGAGATAGAGGCTACCGTCGCCGTCGGGGATCCAGTCCCGGTCGATATGGACGAGCTGGTCGACCGCCTCGAGGAACAGCTTCTCGGGCAGCACCGGCATGGCAAGCCGCTCCGCCGACTGCTGAAAGCGGCTGGGCATTTTCCTGCGGCCGGAACAGCGTGGCGCCGTTGCCCGTCTTGTAGGCCTTCAGCCCCTCAAAGATCTCCTGGGCGTAGTGCAGCACGGCCGCGGCGGGATCCAGTGTGATTGGAGCGCGCGGCTCGATCCGCGCGTCGTGCCAGCCCTTCTCTTCGCTGTAGCGGATGGTGACCATGTGATCGCTGAACACCCGGCCAAAACCGGGATTGGCCAGCAGGGCGGCACGCTTGTCGGCCGGCGTGGGCGAGGGGTGGGGATGGCGAACGAATTTCAAGGACTGAGTTTCTGACATGGCTCTCTCGACTGGACGCACCACTGTAGCATCTTGTTCCTAGATAGGAATTCGCACGATCACCCGCAGCCCGCCAAGTGGCGAGGGTGCAAGCGCCACGTCGCCGCCATGGCTGCGCGCTACGTCGCGCGCGATGGTGAGGCCGAGCCCGACGCCGCCGGTATCGACGTTGCGCGACTCGTCGAGGCGATAAAACGGCCGGAACACGTCCTCGTACTTGTCAGGCGGGATGCCGGGCCCATCGTCATCGATGGTGATCTCGACCGAAGTGCGGCCGCGACTTGCCCGCAGTTCGGCCTTGCTGCCGTGGCGCAAGGCGTTGGACAGGAGGTTGGTCAGGCAGCGCTTGATGGCAAGCGGCCGCAACTCCACGTTCATGTCGCCCTGCCAGCCGACGGTGACATCGGCACGGTCGCGCCGCGCCCCGGCGGCCACGTCCTGCAGGATCTCGCTCAGGTCGGTCGGCGTCGGCTCCTCGTCGCCCTCGCCGCGCGCGAAGGCGAGGTAACCCTCGATCATGCGTTCCATGTCGCCCACGTCGGCGGAAAGTTCCCGGGTCTCGGACGACTCGGCAAGAGCGCCAGCGACAGCTTCATGCGCGTGAGCGGCGTGCGCAGATCGTGGCTCACGCCCGCCAGCATCTCGGTGCGCTGCTGGATCGAGCGGCGCAGGCGAATGCGCATGGTGTGGAAGGCGGTGGCGGCATTGCGCACCTCGCGCGTGCCGCCGGAGAAGGCGAAATCGGGCACGTCGCGGCCCTTGCCCAGCGCGTCGGCGGCGACGCCAAGATGCTCGATCGGCACCAACTCGCGGCGCATGAACCAGATGGCGAGGCCGAACAGCACCAGGCGCGAGGCCGAGCTGGGCCAGCACATAGGCGAAGCTCGAGCCGAAGGTCAGCCGCACATAGGGCACCAGCACGTCCATGACGTCGTCGGACGTGAGCTGGATCTCGAGCAAGAGCTGCTCGCCGCCCACTGCGTTGTCGATGTAGTAGGGCTTCTTGAGGTCGGCATCGAGCGCGCCCTGGACCTCGCGCGCCACGATGTCGAAATATTCCGGCGTCTGGAACTGCCGCACGATGCCCTTGCGGAAAGTGACGAACAGCAGCATGTCCGATGCGGGCGTGGCGCAGGATCCACGACTTGTGCTCGTCGTCGGGAAAGTCGGTGCGCATGGCGATCAGCACGCGCAGGTCGCGCACCAGGAGCCAGGCCAGGCGGTTCGTCACGTTGTCGCCGCGCTGGCTGTAGAACCACCACGCGGACATCGCCTGCAGCAGCAGCATCGGAACGACGAGGATGATCAGCGCCCGCGCGAACAGCGTCTGCGGCGAGTGTCGGTCGGCCCAGCGCGCGATCGTCTCGAACCGGTCGGCCAGCCAGTTCATGCGTCCACCAGCCGGTAGCCCTGGCCGCGAACGGTGCGCAGGTAGCGCGGAAAGCTGGGATCGGGCTCGATCTTGCGGCGCAGACGCGTGACCTGCACATCGATGGCGCGTTCGTTCACGGCGCCGCCGACGCTCTTGCACAAGGCCTCGCGGCTCGAGCACCTCGCCGAGCCTGGTTGTGAGGGCGCGCAAGAGGGCCGATCTCGGCGTCGGTGAGCGGCACGCGCTTGCCCTTCTGCGTGAGCTCGCCCAGGGCGAGGTTGAACTGCATAGGTCCGAACTTCACCTGCTCGGGCGCAACGCCGGCGTCGACAGGCCGGCCGCGGCGCAGCACGCTCTGGATGCGCAGCAGCAGCTCGCGCGGCTCGAACGGCTTACCCAGGTAATCGTCGACACCCTTCTCGAGGCCGGCGATGCGATCCTTGGGCTCGCCCATTGCCGTCAGCATCAGGATCGGCACGTCGTTGCTCTTGCGCAGCTCGGCGGCGAAGTCGAGGCCGGTCTGGCCGGGCATCATTACGTCGAGCACGATCAGGTCGAAGTCGAGCGCTTCGAGCCTCTGGCGCGCTTCGCTGGTGCGCCCTGCCGTGGTGACGCGGAAGCCTTCGCGCGACAGGAACGACTTCAGGAGCTCGCGCAGGCGCGTATCGTCGTCGACGATCAGGATGTGCGGTTTGTCAGCCGCGGCCTCAGTTGAGCTCAGCGGCCGCCTCCTCGCACCCGCTTGTCGACTTGGATCCGCTCGGCCGGATCGAGCAGGCCGAGCAATACCTTGCGGAAGCCCTCGACCGACTCCGCACCCGTCTCGCGATAGGCGCGGGCAAAGCGCTGGCTCTGGCGATCGGTCAGTTCGCGCTCGAGCTTGATGCCGCGTTCGGTGAGCCACAGGCGTCGTTCACGGCGATCGCGCGGGCCGCTCTTCTGCTCGACATATTGCTGCTCCAGCAGATCCTTCAGCACGCGGCTGATCGACTGCTTGGTGACCTTCAGGATCGACAACAGGTGACCCACCGTCTGTCCGGGATGGCGACCAATGAAATAGAGCGCGCGGTGATGCGCCCGTCCGAGGTGATAGCGCTTGAGCTGCTGGTCGGACTCGAAGGTGAAGTCGCGATAGGCATAGAACATGAGTTCGATGCCCTGGCGCAATTCTTCGTCGCGCAGGAACAGGGGATTGGCGGGGGACTTGGTTTCAACCATGAGGGCAACGACGATCGAGGGGTCCGCGCCGGACTTCTTGCGGATTTGCCGTGACTATAGTGCGGTCGCGTCGCGGCGGTGAATCCTCAGACGGCAGCAGCGGAACGAGTCCGCGACATTCTTCCCTCGCAGAGCCGAAAACGAAGGCCGGTCGGGCGCGTTTACCCTTTCTGGGCAATACTATTGACAAGGTCAGTAATATTGACCTATTTAGACGCAAGATTGCTCTCGACAGTGCCGAGCACAGTCGTTTCGGAATCATTACTGGAGGATATCAGCAATGTCCTTAACCATGGCCGATCGCGATGGCTTCATCTGGTTCGACGGCGAGATCCTGCCGTGGCGTGAGGTGAAGACCCATGTGCTGACCCACGCACTGCATTACGGCTCGGCCGTCTTCGAGGGCGAGCGCATCTATGACGGCCGAGTGTTTCGTCTTTCCGCACACAGCGCGCGCCTCAGGAACTCCGCGCGCCTGCTCGACTACGAGCTGCCGTGGACGCGGGAGCAGATCGACGAGGCGACACGCGCCGTAGTGAAGGCCAACGACCTAAGCTCGGGTTACGTGCGGCCCATCGCCTGGCGCGGCTCGGAAGTGATGGGCGTGTCGGCGATCGGCACGACCGTGCATCTCGCCATCGCGCCGTGGGCGCAGGAGGGCCGGCTGTCGGTGCAGGCCAAGCCCGGCGGCATCAATGTGACCATGGCGAAGTATCGCCGGCCGTCGCCCGACGTGGCGCCGGGCGAAGCCAAGGTTGCCGGCCTCTACATAATCTGCGGCATCGAGAAAGACCGCGCGCTGAAGACGGGTTTCGACGATGCGCTGATGCTCGACTGGCGGGGCCGGCTGGCTGAATCGACCGGCGCCAATATCTTCCTCGCGATGGGCGGCAAGCTGGTCACGCCCAAGCCGGAGAACTTCCTCGACGGCATCACGCGTCGGGCAGTGATGGGCATGGCGGCAAAGCGCGGCTGGTCGGTCGATGAGCGTGCGGTGATGCCGGAGGAGCTGGCCGATGCCAACGAGGTGTTCCTGTGCGGCACCGCCGCCGAGATCGTGCCGGTCGGCGCAATCGACGAACGGCGCTACCAGGTCGGACCGATGACGCGCATCCTCATCGACGACTATGCCAAGTTGGTGCGCCAGCCCGACTGCGAAGGCTTTGGCGAATTAGCACATTTTGCCGCCGCTTGACAGGCGGGGCGGCTCGCAGTCTCTTTCAACCACGTCCGAGGGGTGTCCGGTCTCCGCGAGGGGCCCGGTCTGAGACAGCCGGTTTGGCTGAACCCTTTGAACCTGATCCGGGTCATGCCGGCGAAGGAACGGGAGTTTCGGTTGAGCCAATCCAGGATCATTGTCGTCGGTGCAGGCGTCGCGGGCCTTACCTGTGCGCTCGAGCTCAAGGAGCGCGGCCTGAAGGTCGAGGTGATCGAGCGCGGCCGACGCCTGGGCGAGGGAAGCTGCTCGTGGATGGCGGGTGGCATGCTGGCGCCATGGTGCGAGCGCGCTACTACAGATGCCGCCGTCCTCACGATGGGCGAACCTTCGATCGATTGGTGGGCGAGGCGCTTTGCCGGCACGGTGCGCAAGGGCAGCCTGGTCGTCGCCCCGCCGCGCGATAGCTACCGAGTTGGTGCGCTTTGCCGAGCGCACCGAGCGCTTCGACTGGCTCGACGGAGACGCAGATCGCGCGAACTCGAGCCCGATCTCGCCGGCCGTTTCCGCCGCGCGCTGTTCTTCCCGCGAAGAGGCGCATCTCGATCCGCGCCGTGCGCTTGCCGGCGCTCGCCGATGGCTGCTGAAACAGCGCGGTGGGATCGTTCCGAGTCCATTTCTGGCCCGTCGACACGCCGCAGGATGGACTTGGTCGTCGATTGCCGCGGCCTCGCCGCGCGCGATGCCTTGCCCGACCTGCGCGGCGTGCGTGGCGAAATGGTGGTGGTGCGCTCGCGCGATCTTTGCCTGTCGCGGCCGGTCCGGCTGCTGCATCCGCGCATCCCGCTCTACGTTGTGCCGCGCGGCGACGGCGTGTTCATGATCGGCGCCACCATGATCGAAAGTGAGGAGCGGGGCGGTGCCAGCGTGCGCTCGACGGTCGAGCTCCTGAACGCCGCCTATACGCTCCATCCTGCCTTCGGCGAGGCCGAGATCCTGGAGATCGGCGCCGATCTGCGTCCGGCCTTTCCCGACAATCTGCCTGCCGTGCGGCGCGAGGGCGGCACGTTCTACGTGAACGGACTGTTCCGCCACGGCTTCCTGCTGGCGCCGGCAATGGCCAAACGTGCGGCCGAGGCGGTGCTCGACTCACTCATGGAGACTGCCAATGCGGATCTTGGTCAACGGCGATCAGCATGACGTAAAGCCCCGGACTCTGGCGCTGGCGCTGGAGGAGCTGGGCTATCGCGGCAAGAAGATCGCCACCGCGGTGAACGGCCGCTTCGTTGCGGCCGCGCAGCGCCCCGATACCCCGCTTTCCGACGGCGACAGGGTCGAGGTCGTGGCGCCCATGCAGGGAGGGTGAGGGATGTCCTTCTATGGCGTCGAACTTTCCTCGCGCCTGCTGCTCGGCACGGCGCGCTATCCCTCGCCCAAGATCCTGGCCGAGGCGATCAAGACCTCGGGGGCCGAGGTCGTCACCGTGTCGCTGCGGCGCGAGGCGGGCGCGGAGCGCGGCGGCCAGAGCTTCTGGTCGTTCATCCGTGGGCTTGGCGTGCGCGTGCTGCCCAACACCGCGGGCTGCCACACCGTCAACGAGGCGGTGACGACGGCGCACATGGCGCGCGAGCTGTTCGACACGCCTTGGATCAAGCTCGAGGTGATCCGCGACGACGAAACCCTGCAGCCCGATGTCTTCGGGTTGGTCGAGGCGGCACGCGTGCTGGCTGACGATGGCTTCGAGGTCTTCCCCTATACGACCGAAGATCTCGCCGTTGCCGACCGTCTGATCGAGGCGGGATGCCGCGTGCTGATGCCATGGGGCGCGCCAATCGGCTCGGCGCGCGGCCTGAACAACCTCTATGGGCTGCGGGCGCTGCGGGCGCATTTCCCTGAGGTGCCGCTGGTGGTCGATGCCGGCCTCGGTGTGCCGTCGCACGCATCGGCGGCGATGGAGCTGGGCTACGACGCCGTGTTGCTCAACACTGCCGTCGCCGAAGCGGGTGATCCCGTCGCCATGGCCAAGGCGTTCGCGCTCGCCATCGAAGCCGGACGCCTGGCCTTTGCCGCCCGGCCGCTCGAGCCGCGCGACATGGCGGTGCCGTCGACGCCGGTCCTGGGCCAGGCCGCGCTCGGAGACTGAGCATGATCGATCGCTTCTATCCCGTGGTACCGAACTCCGACTGGGTTGCCCGCCTGGTGCCGGCCGGCGCGCGCTTTGTGCAGCTGCGCATCAAGGACCAGCCCGACGTCGAGCTGCGCCGGCAGGTGCGCGAGGCCAAGGCGGTGTGCGATCGGCACGGTGCACAGCTCATCGTCAACGACTACTGGAAGGTCGCGATCGACGAGAAATGCCCCTGGGTGCATCTCGGCCAGGAGGATCTGATCGATGCTGACACTGCCGCGATCCGCCGCGCCGGCCTGCGCTTTGGCGTCAGCACGCATGATCATGCCGAGCTGGACAAGGGGCTCGCCACCGATCCCGACTATGTGGCGCTGGGACCGATCTATCCAACGTTGCTCAAGAAGATGCCGTTTGCCCCGCAAGGGCTTGAGCGCATCGGCGGATGGAAGAAGCTCATAGGGACCCGGCCGTTAGTTGCCATCGGCGGGCTGACCATTGAACGCGCGCTGCTCTGCCTCAAGGCGGGTGCCGATTTCGCCGCCGTGGTCGGCGACATCGTGAACAACGCCGATCCAATCGCCCAGGCCAAGGCGCTGGATCGCCGCCACCCGAAAAGCCGCATGACCGACCGCTACGCCCGTCAGACCGTGCTCGGTGAGGTCGGCGTCGCCGGCCAGCAGCGGCTGGCCGCGTCGTCGGCTCTGGTGGTCGGCGCGGGAGGGCTTGGCTGCCCCGTCCTGCAGTATCTTGCGGGCGCCGGCGTGGGCCGTATCGTGATCGTCGATCATGACTCGGTCGAGGAGACCAACCTTCATCGCCAGCCGCTTTACGCCATGCACGACATCGGCAAGGCCAAGGCCAAGATGGCCCGCGCAGCTTTGCTGCGGTTCAATCCGCAGATCGCCGTCGAGGCCATCGTCGAGCGCCTGACGCCCCAGAATGCCGCGCAGCTGGTCGCCAAGGCCGACGTGATCGTCGATGCCGCCGACAGTTTTGCCGTCACCTACATGCTGAGCGATGCCTGTCAGGCGACGGCCAAGCCGCTGGTTTCGGCTTCGGTGATCGGCCTCACCGGCTATGCCGGCGCCTTCTGCGGCGGCGGGCCGAGCTATCGCGCAGTGTTTCCCGAGGTCTCGATCGATGGTGGAACCTGCGCCACGGTCGGCGTGCTGGGCACCGCCGTCGCCGTGCTGGGCGGATTGCAGGCCCACCTCGCGCTCCATCTGCTGCTCGACCTGCAGCCTACGGCGCTGGGCCGCGTGGTCACTTTCGACGCCAAGCGCCTGGCCTTCGGCGGCTTCGGCTTCGAGGGCAGCCCCGAGCCTGACGCCGTAGTGCCGTTCATCGCGCCGGCGGCGGTCACGGCCGACGACCTGATCGTCGACTTGCGCGGCCTCGACGAGGCGCCGGTCTCGCCGTTCGCCGGAGCACACCGGCTCGATGTCGACCATGTCGAGGAACTTGTCACGCAACCGCCGCCGTCACGGCGCATTGTCCTGTGTTGTCGCAGCGGTCAGCGCTCGCTCATGGCCGCCGAGCGACTTCGCGCGCGGGGTCTTGGCAATCTTGCGCTGGTGGCTTTGGGCTAGTTCTCACCTGAGGAGAGACGTCATGACAGAGCACACGACTGACCAGACCGTCCTCGCCCATATCGAGCAGCTCGTTGCCGAGGAAAAGAAGCTCTACGCCAAGGGCGCGGTGTCGGACGCCGAGAAGGCGCGCCTCGACAAGATCAATGTCGAGCTCGATCGCTGCTGGGATCTGCTGCGCCAGCGCCGGGGCTTGCGCGAATTTGGCCGCAATCCCGACGAGGCCGAGGTCCGCCCGGCCAAGGTCGTGGAGAACTACAAGGGCTGAGTTCAGTTGAGCAGCCGCCCGCGGCCTGCGATCGAGGGCAATGCGATCTCGTCGGAGTCGACCCAGACACGATGGCAGAGTCGGCCGGTGAGCTCGTGGATCCTCGCCGGCTCGACCGTGAAGCCGATCAGCTTGACCAGTTCGACGGCGCGCTGGTTGCGCGCGTCGATGACGCTCTCCAGCCGCTGATAGTGCGATAGCATCTCGGGCAGGATCATGATCGACAGCGCGACCATATCGCAGGCCTGGGTGCCGATCTCCTCGCTGGTCAGCAGCCAGAAGCGACCGACCTCTTGGTCCTGCGACGCGGGTCCGACGCCCCACAGGGCGCAGGGCTGGTTCTCGCAGTCGCGCGCGGCCCAGACGTGCGTGCTGGACACGAAGGCGTGCACGAGCTGGTCGCCCGATTCTTCGACGCCGCGTTCGCTGGGCGTGGCTTCGTCGCCATTCATTGCAATTGCCAGGAGCGCTACGTCTTCTGCCGTAGCCGGCTGAACACAGTATCGCATGACGGCCTCCATCGCCGTGACTTCCCGCAGGGGAGTCAACTGATCGGGGCCTCAGGCGTTCCGTGTGACTTCGAGATGAATTGCGGCAGTTCAGCTTTTGTCCCAGCGCCGCGCCGCCTTGTTGTCGCCTTCATGCGACCCCACCCACTTTTCGCCGGCGGGCGTTTCCTCGAGCTTCCAGAACGGCGCCTTGGTCTTCAGCCAATCGACCAGGAACTCGCAGGCCTCAAAGGCGGCCTCGCGGTGCGGCGAACCCACGGCCACCAGCACGATGCGATCGCCGGCCTCGAGCCGGCCGTAACGATGCACGATCAACGTCGCCTCGAGCGGCCAGCGGCGGTTGGCTTCCGCTTCGATCTCCTGGAGCGCCGTCTCGGTCATGCCCGGGTAGTGCTCGAGCGTCAGCGCATCGACACGATCGCGATGATAACCCTCGCGCACATGCAGCTCGCGCACCAGCCCGACGAACACCGCCAGCCCGCCGATCTTCTTGTTGCCCTTGGTGAGAGCGTCGAGCTCGGCACCGGTGTCGAAGTCGGCTTCCTGCACGCGCACGGTCATGCTCAGCCCCCTGTGAAAGGCGGGAAGAACGCCACTTCGCGGGCGCCGCCAATGACGACGTCCATCGTCGCCGTGCGCTTGTCGACCGCGGCGCCGAAGGCAGCGCCCTCGGCCAACGCCTCGGCATGGCCGGCGCTGCGATTGCGCAGCCAGGCGACGAGATCGCCCACCGTCGCCGACGTCGGCGGGGGGCGTCGACCTCTTCTTCGGCGACGCCCACCGTGCGCTTCATCCAGGCGAAATATTTCACCTTCATTCGGCACTTCCCGGGGGTGCGTCCTCGGCCATGTGGCGCAGGCCGGTGCGCAGATAGTCATAGCCGGTGATCAAGGTCAGGCCGGCGGCGATCCAGATCAGCCACAGGCCCAAATCTGTTATCACGGGCGCCGCCGCATCGCCGACCAGCAGGAAGGCGATGGCCACCATCTGCACGCCGGTCTTCCATTTGGCGAGCTGGCTGACCGGCAGGCCGACGCGCAGCTCGGCGAGGAACTCGCGCAGGCCCGACACCAGGATCTCGCGCGCCAGGATGATGAGCGCCGCCAACACGTGGATGCCGCTGAGCGGCCCCTTGTCGACCAGCATGAGAAGCGCCGCCGCGACCAGGAGCTTGTCGGCAATGGGATCGAGGAAGCGGCCGAGCCGCGAGATCTGGTGATAGCGGCGCGCAAAGTAGCCATCGAACCAGTCGGTGACCGCCGCGATCACGAACAGGATCATCGACAGCCACTGCGACCAGCCGCGGTCGAGCCAGAAGCAGGCGACGACCAGCGGAATCGCTACGATGCGCGACAGTGTCAGGATGTTGGCGGTGTTGAGCATGACCGGTGGAAGCGACCTTAGCGGCCGCCCCGGAAGTGGTCATGGATTTTCTGGGCAAGCGCGTCGGAGATGCCGGGCAACCGACTTGATGTCCTCGAGCGTGGCCACCGCTACTGCACGGGCGCTGCCGAAATGATGCAGCAGGGCGCGCTTGCGATTGGCGCCGATGCCCGGCACCTCGTCGAGTGCCGAACGCGTGATGTCGGCGGCGCGGCGCGCGCGGTGCGTGCCGATGGCGAAGCGATGGGCCTCGTCGCGCAGGCGTTGCAGGAAGTAGAGCACCGGATCGCGCGGCTCGAGCGAGAAGGGGGGCTTGCCGGGCACGAAGAAGCGCTCGCGTCCGGCATCGCGGTCGGGCCCCTTGGCGATGCCGACGATGGCGAGGTCCTCGATGCCGAGCTCGACCAGCACCTGGCGCGCCACCTCGAGCTGGCCCTGGCCGCCGTCGATCAGCACCAGGTCAGGCCAGTGCTCCTCGTCGCGTTCGGGATTTTCCTTGAGCGCGCGGCCGAAACGGCGCGACAGCACCTCGCGCATCATGGCGAAGTCGTCGCCCGCGGCGCCCTCGGTCTTGATGTTGAACTTGCGGTAGCTGTTCTTGATGAAGCCGTCCGGGCCCGCGACGATCATGGCGCCGACCGGTGCGGCGCCTTGGATGTGGCTGTTGTCGTAGACCTCGATGCGCTCGGGTGGCGCGTCGAGGTTGAACACGCGCGCCACGCCCTCCAGCAGCTGGCGCTGCGTGCCGCGCTCGGCCAGCCGTCGTGCCAGCGCCTCACGCGCGTTGCTTACCGCCTGGTCGAGCGCGTCCTTCTGGTCGCCGCGCTTGGGTGTGCGGATCTCGACCTTGTGGCCGGCCGGGATGGCGAGTGCCGCTTCCAGCAGCTCGTGCTCGTCGATATCGTGGCTGGTCAGGATCAGCTTGGGGGCCGGGCGCGCTTCGTAGAACTGGCCGATGAAGGCGGTCAGCACCGCCGGCGGATCGAGCTCCCGGGCGTGGCTCGGGAAATAGGCTCGGTTGCCGAGATTCTGGCCGGCGCGCAGGAAGAAGACCTGCACGCAGACCTGCCCACCATCGGCATGGGCGGCGAAGATGTCGGCCTCGTCGATCGACGGCAGGCTGATCGACTGGTGCGACTGGATGTGCGCCAGCGCGCGGATACGGTCGCGCAGCACGGCGGCCTGCTCGAACTGCAGCTCGGCCGAGGCCTTGTCCATGCGCTCGCCGAGCGCCTGCTGCACCTCGCGATTTCGCCCGCCCAGGAAGTCGCGCACTTCGCCGACGATGGTGTCGTACTCGGGCTTGTCGATGCGCCCCACGCAGGGCGCCGTGCAGCGCTTGATCTGGTACTGCAGGCAGGGCCGCGTGCGGGTCGAGAACACGCCGTCCGAGCAGGAGCGCAGCGGGAAGGCGCGCTGGAGCGCGTAGAGCGTGCGATTGACCGCGGTCGCCGAGGCGAACGGCCCGAAATACTCGTTGCCCGGCTGGCGCGTGCCGCGGTGCTTGGCGAGCTGCGGCCATTCGGTGTCGCGGCGGATCACGATGTAGGGGAACGACTTGTCGTCGCGCAGCAGCACGTTAAAGCGCGGCCGGAAGCGCTTGATCAGGTTGTTCTCGAGCAGCAGGGCCTCCGCCTCGCTGTCGGTGACCACGAACTCCATGCTCCGGGTGTTCGAGACCATACGCATGAGCCGGTTCTCGAGCCGGGTCGGCTGGGTGTAGGCCGCCACCCGGCTGCGCAGCGAGCGCGCCTTGCCGACATAGAGCACCTCGCCGTCGGCCGCGATCATGCGATAGACCCCGGGCTTGCGCGGCAGCGTATGCACGAACTCGCCGATCACCCGCATGCCGTCGGCAAGCGAGCCTTCGCTCGCAAGCGAGTCCTCGCTCGGTTTCTGGTCTTGCTCGATTTCGTCGGTCACGGGGTGTGGGGAAATCTGTGAAGAAGCCAACGAGACGCTCGGCGTTGCACCGACGTCACGATATTGACTCAATGTAGGCAGGGTGGCAGTCGCCCGCCACCCCGAGGCTAGCGCCTTGTTCGCGCTTTATTATTCGGAACGCAGGAAGTTTGCATATTTTACGTGCGGACCCATACGTTCCCGCTTTGGTCCGATCGTCTGGAACACTGCGATGTGTGGATAAATCGGCGGCTTCGGAGCACCGCCTCAGAGCACCGACAGCATGCGGCCGACCAGCGGATGGCGGACCACGTCCTTGTCGCAGAGCCGCACGACGGCGATGTCTTCAAAGCCCTCCAGCCGCTGGGCAATCGAGCCCAAGCCCGACAGCTCGGGCAACAGGTCGGTCTGGTCGGGATCGCCGGTCATGACCATGGTCGAATGCCAGCCCAGCCGGGTCAGCAGCATCTTGAGCTGGCCGTAGGTGCAGTTCTGGGCCTCGTCGATCAGCACGAAGCTGTTGTTGAGCGTGCGGCCGCGCATGAAGGCGACCGGGGCGATCTCGATGGTGCCGTCATCGAGGGCCTGGCGCAGGCGCTTGGCGCCGAGGCGGTCGTTCAGCGCGTCCCACAGGGGGCGGAGGTAGGGGTCGAGCTTCTCGCGCATGTCGCCGGGCAGGAAACCCAGGTTCTCGCCGGCCTCGACGGCCGGCCGGGAAAGCACGATCCGCGAGACGCTGCCGGCCTCGAGGGCCTCGACGGCGGCGGAAATGGCGAGATAGGTCTTGCCGGTACCGGCAGGGCCCACGGCGATGGTCAGCGGTTTCGAATCGATCGCCTCCATCAGGACGCGCTGGTTGTCGCTGCGGGGCCGGATTTTTCGGAGGTAGCTCTGCTCTCGGTCGTTGGCCGGGGTGTGGTCGAAGATATTGTGGACGCGGGCGCTATCGATGGCGTGAAGCTTGGCACGGCGAGCGGCGCGTTTGGCCATTGGCGTACTCCGAAGTCTGGGAAAAACAAAAAAGCCCCCGCAAGCGGCTGCGAGGGCGATCAACGGTAGCGTTGCAGATGCGGCCCAGAGGCCGCCTGGCGGTCCTCGAACGGATGAGCACCTCCTTCAGCTACCGTGCCAAGGGTAGCGCGAACATGGCGGTCCGGCCACAATATTTATGGCCGGTAGCCGAAATTTCACACTTTATCCGCTCAGCCGCCGGGTCGGCCACGGGAGCGGGCGGACTGTTGCGCCGAGGCCACAGCGGGCGCGCCAAAAACCCTGCCGGGCCTCCCACCGCGCAACGCGACGCGCCGAACCGCCGTTGAGGGTCCGTCACCTTTGCGAGGGAAAGCATGAAGAAAGTCTTGTTGAGCGCGGCGGCGCTTGTTGCCCTGCCGATGGCTGCGGCCAATGCGCAGCTGTTCACGCCGGGCCAGGCCAATCCCGGCTTCTATATCGGCGGCGAAGGTGGCCTGAACTGGCTGCTGCAAAACAACAGCTACAGCTACAACACCGGCTACGCGGTCGGCGGCAAGGTTGGCTACGACTTCGTCGGCCCGCGCGTCGAGTTGGAAGGCATCTATCGCAACAATCAGGGCAGCGGCATCGTGCCATTCGGCGCGGGCTTCGCCAACGTGAACGGCCAGATCAACCAGGTCTCGGTGCTGGCCAACCTGCTGTACGACTTCGCGCCGGGCGCCACCATCACGCCCTATGTCGGCGCCGGCGCCGGCATTGCCTTCATCGATCCCTCGCTGTCGGCGGGTTGCACCATGTGCTCCACCCAGTTCGCCTATCAGGGCATCCTGGGCCTCGCCTGGAACATCGACCAGAGCTTCCGCGTCAGCCTGGACGGCCGCTACTACGGCACCACCAACGGCGGCACCACCTACACCAACAACAATATCGGCGTGATGCTGGGCCTCACCTACAAGTTCGGCGCCCCCGAAGCCGCCCCGCCGCCGCCGCCGTCGCCGGCGCCGCAGGCGACGTCGTTCATGGTGTTCTTCGACTGGGACCGCTCGGATCTGAGCCAGCAGGCGCTGGCGACCATCTCGCAGGCGGCACAGGCCTTCAAGCAGAAGGGTAGCGCACGGATCACGGCAACCGGCCACACCGATACCTCAGGGCCGGCTGACTACAACATGGCGCTGTCGCTGCGTCGTGCGAACGCGGTCAAGGACGCATTGGTGCGGAACGGCGTGCCAGCCACGGCGATCGCGGTCGTCGGCCGCGGTGAGGAGGGCCTGCTGGTTCCGACGCCGGACGGCGTGCGCGAGCCGCAGAACCGCCGTGTCGAAATCGTGTTGCAGTAGGCTCACCCCCGCCGGCTGCATGCACGTCTGAGGAGCGGCCGGGCCGAGTGCCCGGCCGTTTTCTTGTGCCGCCGCCGGCGAGGTCATGAATCGACCACAGGCCATCGCCACCAAAGCCCGCCAGACTCTCGGCAATGGCCGCGTCGCTTCATGCCATGCCGGGGTCCGGCAGTTCGAGATCGATCTCCGCCTTGCGGCTGCAGGCGCCGCCGCTGCGCCGCAGCGCGTCGTTCGGCGGGATCGATATCGCACTGATCTGCCTGTTCATGGCCGGCCTCTACACCAACTACACGATCCAGCTGTCGGCCAAGGTGCCGTTCCCCTCGGTGCCGGCGGGCGTGGCGGGATTGCTGCTGCTGTGGCGCTGGCGGGACCGGGTGTCGACCGCCAGCTTCGCCGGCTTCATCGGCGTACTGCTGCTCTACGTGATCTCGGTCCTGTGCGCGACAGACCTGTCGTTTCTGCCCCGCCGCACCAACGGGCTGATCCAGCTCACCTATTCGCTGACCGTCGGCTACGGCCTGTTTCTCGCCGTGACCCAGGCGAGCCGCCGCCAGATCGCCAACCTGTTCCTGACCTTTTCCCTCGTTATCCTGGTGGGCTGCCTGCTCGAGAACTATGGCGGGTTGCGTCCGGTGAGCGACGCCGTCCGCAACGTCCTCTACAGCAAGGGCATCTACGAGAACGACCTGCGCGACATCGCCTTCTACCATCGGATCCGGCCGAAGTTCTTCGCTTCCGAACCGTCCAGCGTAACCTTCTGCTACGCGGTGTTCACCTTCATCTGGATGGTGGTGAGTCCGTGGCGCTGGAAGGTCCCGATCTACGTCGCCCTGTTTGGCCTCGGCACTTTCGCCATGCCGGGCCCCACCCTGCTGCTGATGCTGCTGCTCATACTGCCCTACATGCTGTTCCTGGCCAGCCGCAAGAACGGCAAGCTGGACTATGTTCGCGCGATCAGGGTGTTTTGCGTCGCTGCGCTTTTTCTCGGCGCGTTCGTCGTGCTCGGGCAGACGCTGTTCGCAGCGCGCCTGAAGGAGGCCACTTCCGGCAACGACCCGAGCTTCTTCTATCGGGTGCAGGGGCCGTTCCTCGCGGCGTTCGACGTGGCACGCACCTATCCGCTCGCCGGGGCGGGGTTGACCGGCGAGCCGTTCATCGAGCGCGAAGTCGTCAACATCTACGTGCGCTCGCCGGACTATTCGGCGCGCTGGGAGGTCGTGACGCCGGCAACCGAGCTCCTGATCAACTACTTCTGGCTGCATTGGATCTACCTTGGCCTGTTCTGGGGCTTCATCCTGATGGCCGCGGTGACCGTCTGGCTCGTGGTCATCGGCACGCCGAGCCCCGCCTTCTGCTGGCTGGCATGGGCGATCCTGGGGCAGGCTTCGGGCGCCTATGTCGGTCCGAAATGCTGGGCCGTGCTGTTCCTCGCCGCCGCGGCGGCCGTGCTGCATCAACGGGCGGAAGACGGTGGCCCATCCACCGTGCCGGCGACGACGATTTTGCAGCGACGGCTTGGTTGGCCGTCTGCCGCCGGTCGCGGATAGCGGCATCTACGCTAGAATGCCCGAGGGTGATCTGGAGAGGGGTTGGGGCATGAGAAGGCGAAAGCGCCCGCTCGCGGTTACGCGCGTGCTCGCGGTTACGCAAGTGCTCGCGATGGCGGGATTGGCGATCGTGGCGTGGCAGGCTTGGGCGCAGGGCGTGGGCTTTCTGACCGAGCAGGAGCGGCTGGCCAGCTATTGCGCCGGCGTTTCCGAAGCGCGCATGCGCGAGCTCGACGAATTTCTGAAGAACAAGTGCGCCGGCTCCGACCGCAAGGAATGTCGCGATGGTCTCGATGAGCTGGTGCGCGCCCAGCGGATGGACCGGCGGTTGTGGGCCTACCTCACCAGCCAGATCTTCACCTCCAAGGAGCAGGGCCCGAAAGAGAAGGCGCTGTCGCAGAAGGAGATGGCACGCGGCAGCGACGATTGGCTGGCGTGCAAGCGGCGCAACCCCGAGCAGCGCGCCGACGACCTGCTGATCTGCCGCGAATTGCAGGGCTGCCTGATCGACGCACGCTTCTCGTTCCTGCCGCCGTGAGGAGAGGGCTCGCTGTGAGGCGAGGGCGTCGACCGACGCGCTACATCCGTTACATCGCGCTACAGGAAATACAACTTCGCGCGCGAAAAGCGTGCGTCTCGGCGCTATCGTTCGGCTATGGGGGAATTGCGGCTCCCGACGCGTAGTCGACGATTGAAACGCCAAGAAACCATTTGAGTCAGGAGATTCTGATGCTGTCCATTTTTCGCAAATTGATGAGAAACGACGAGGGCGCCACGGCCATCGAGTACGTGCTGATCGCTTCGCTGATCTCGGTCGCGGCGATCACCGCGATGGGCCATGTCGGCGGCAAGGTCAGCAACGTGCTGAGCAACGTCGCCAACGCGATGACCTAAGAGTCCCAAGTCCGCGGCGTTCGGGGGAGCGCTCGGGAGAGGAGAAGCGGGCGGCTGGGCAACTGGCCGCCCGCTTTTCGTCTTTAGACCCTTTCGGCATCGCCCTCAGCGTCCCAGGGTGACCTGAGGCGGCGACCCATGGGCGACGTCGCGTCGCGCACCGCTCGTGGTGTAAGCAAGGATGGCGACCGCGATGATCAGCACCAGCAGCGCCAGCGCCACGAAACCGGATGTGTGCATGACCGCACAATGACCTCGGCCCCGGCGAAGTCACGGCGAAGGCCGCCGGTCACAGATATGTCGCCGCGGCGCGTCAAGGTTCCCGGCGCAGCCGCTCGAGCAGGCGCAGGTCGATATTGCCGGTGGGCTCGCCTTCGGTGGCCAGTTCGTAGCGTTTCACCGCCGACACGGTTTGCGGCCCATGCACGCCGTCGACGGGCCCCGGATCGTAACCGAGCGCCTGGAGCCTGGTCTGGACCTCGCGCAGTTCCTCGTTGCTGAGCCGGCGCGGGCCTGGCGGCGGCGGAGGCGGACGGGTCAGCGGCTCGGGCCGGTCGATCGCCGGTGTCACCACCGTCACGGCAGGCGTCGGTGGTGTCGGCGCCGTTAGCGCGCTCTCGCGGCTGGGTGCGGGTGGCTCGATCGCCCGCTGGGCCGGCTCGGCGCTCGACCAGCCGACGAGATAGGCGCCATAGAGCAACGCCGCGCCGGCGGCCAGCTTGAGCCAGATCGGCTGCCGGTCGAGGAAGACGCCTTCGTCCGACGCCCCACGATCCAGCGGAAAGTCGTTCAGCAGCCTGCGGACCGGGCCGGTCGGCTCTCTCTCGCCGTCCTGTTCGGCGCCGCCGCTGCCCGGAAAGCGAACGAGGTTTCTCGCGCGCACCGGTGGCCCCGCACCTTGGCCCGACTAACCGGCGGCGCCACGGTGCAGCGGAGAAGGCAGGTGCCGCGCACCGTGGCTGCCGCCGCCAGTGCCGCGGGGTGACGGCGCCAGTCGAAAGGCAATGTCCTTTTCGCTCGGCGGGAAGGGATCCTCGCCGAAGGTCCAGAGAATCCGGTAGGTCGGATCGAGCCGCTGCACCAGCACCTGCGTGCCGTCCGCCTGCGCGGGGCCGGCTTGCTGGGCGGCATCGATGGCCGCAACGATCGCCTCGGATTGGGTGGCATAAGGGCCGTGCTCCTGGTCCTCGACCCGGACTTTCCAGCGGCTCCCAACCCGCTCGACCAGGAAGCGTCGACGCGCCATGTCTGATCCACTCCCCACATCGTTATCGGGTTGCATCGGTAGCGCCGCGGCAATCGAGAGTCGAGAAAAACCAGAGCGGCCACGCTCTTGTCACAGTTGCAAGAGTGGACCCGTTGCAAGGGGATGACGCTGGCGTGAATTGGTAGGGCAACCTCGGCGAAGGTGCCGGCCACCGCGCTCTCAGAATAAATACATGGATTTCGCCCCGGACGTGGCAACACGGAACGGCCTCATGGGCCCGAGCGTTCTCCTCTCCGGAGATGGAGATACATGGGTCGTCAATTCGAAGTCGTGCACGGTGACCGGGCGTTGAAGATCTGCGTCCTGCCGATCGACGAGGCGTGGGAACTGTGGCTGTGCGAGCGCCGCGTTCGATTGGCCCACATCGCCACCATCTCCGTCGACAAGGCGCTCGATGGTTGGCGCGAGGGACATGATCTCATCCTCTCGACCGTCCAAACCATGCGCGCCGGTCTCACGAAGGGCGAAATCCTCGTGCCGGCGATGTCGCCCGGGCTGCCCGAGTGCCCTGGATGACACGAAGACAGGGTTCCGCGGGCGCGGACCGGGTGAGCGTTGGGAAAGCGTGCTAGTCTGCAGACATGAAGACGAACATGTTGATTTTCCTGCTGATTGCCGCGATGCCGACCGGCGCCTTGGCCCAATCAGCCGACACAAACTATTGCAATGCGCTCAGCGCCACCTACGAGAAGTACGTCAATAATCCGACCGGTGGCCGCGGCAACTCGCCGGCCAACGTGCGGATCAGCGATGCGCAGAGCCAGTGCGCCAGCAATCCGGCCGCCGGCATCCCGGTGCTGGAGCGGGCCCTCAAGGACGCCAGGGTCAATTTGCCGCCGCGCGCGTAAGACCTGCCGGCGTCAGTGCCGATGCCCGTGATGATGGTGATGAACCGGCGCCGGGCGATAGGGCACGGCCACGGGATACGACACCGGCACACCATAGGCACTGGCTGCCACGGGTGGCGGCGTGGCGGGCGGCGTGTAGGTCGTCTGCATCGGCGGGCTGACCTGTTGCGTCGGTGGCCCCTGTACGGCCTGGACCGCAGTCGCCGTGCGATCGATCTGGGGCGCGGGCATCGCGGCATCGCGCGCGTTTTGCTCGGCGGCCCGGCGATACCATTCATCCGCCATCGCCTGGTCCTGGGCCACCCACTCGCCGCGCTCGTACATGCGCGCGATGTTGAGCTGCGCCCGAGCCGAGCCCTGCTCGGCGAGCGGCAGCCAGAGCTTGAAGGCCGTCGCATAGTCGCCACGCGCATAGGCCGCCTCGGCATCGGGCTGCGGCACGGCGACTGCCGGGCCCGTCACAGCAAGGCCAAGCAAGACGATGAGCGATGTGAGCCAGCGCATGGCGGCTTCCCCCTGCATCAGCCTGCCACAGCTCGCGCCGCAGGTCGCTTGCGCGGCCGGTCAAATTACGGTGTGTAAGGGCTGCGAAAGCTTCGGGCCATGCACCACGATCATCATCCAGATCACGACCACAGCCACGGCCAGCACCGTCACTCTCATGGACCCGCCTCCTTTGGCCGTGCGTTCCTGGTCGGCATCGTGCTCAACAGCGGCTTCGTCGCCGCCGAGGCGGCCTACGGCTTCTTCGCCAATTCGCTCGCCCTGCTGGCCGACGCCGGCCACAACCTCAGCGACGTGCTGGGCCTGGTCCTGGCCTGGGCCGCCGCCTCGCTGGTCAAGCGCCAGCCCAGCGCGCGCTACACCTATGGCCTCAAACGCACCTCGATCCTGGCATCGCTGGCCAATGCCATGCTGCTGCTGGTGGCGAGCGGCGCCATCATCCTCGAGGCGGTCCGGCGGCTCGACGCGCCGCAGCCGGTGGCCGAGACCACGGTGATCTGGGTGGCGCTGGTCGGCATCGTCGTCAACGGGGCGACGGCGCTGGGCTTCATGGCGGGCCGCAAGAGCGACCTCAACATCCGCGGCGCCTTCCTGCACATGATGACCGATGCGCTGGTGTCGCTGGGCGTGGTGGTGAGCGGCCTGGTCGTGCTCGCCACCGACTGGCTGTGGGTCGATCCTGCGGTCAGCGTCACCATCGCCCTGGTGATCGTCGTCGGCACCTGGTCGCTGCTCAGGGACTCGATCAACCTCGCCCTCGATGCCGTGCCGGCCAACATCGACCGCGCGGCGATCCAGACCTACCTGCTCGGGCTGCCCGGCGTCGCCGAGGTGCACGACCTTCACATCTGGGCCATGAGCACGACTGAAGTCGCCATGACTGCGCACCTGGTCCGTCCCGGCGCCGGGCTCGACGATCAATTGCTGGTGCAGGCCTGCCGCGAGCTCGCACACCGTTTCGGCATCGGCCATGCGACGTTGCAGGTCGAGTCGGGCGATCCCGCGCATCCCTGCGCGCTCGCCCCGGCCGAGGTCGTGTAGCGCCGGCCGCGCGCTACTTCATGCACACCGTCACGATGCGGAGATAGGCATTGCCGTCGGACAGGGCGGCCATGTGGTCGTGGCCGATATCGAGGGCGAGCTTGCCGTCGATCATCTCGACGGTGTCGCTCGCGATCTGCCAGCCATTGACGCCGTCGGCGGAGATCTCGGCATGAAACTGCCAGCGCACCACCGGGACTGCGTCCAGCTCGTCGGGCTTCAGCATGCCCGCTTCGCCGCCGTCGATGCCGCCGGCGCTCTCTTCAGGGTCGTTCATGCGATGAGTTTGCCATCGTCATCGTGTTTTCTCCATGCAACGGCCGGGACCTATTGCCACGCTGCGCTTGGAGCCGGGAAGGATCGATGCGCGCCATAGCGGGAATTGCGCTGCTGTTCGGCCTCGCCGCCTGCACCACCGCGGCCGAGCGCGAGGTGGCACGCATGAACCGGGCGACCACCGTGGCGCTCGGCGAGATGGCCCAGTGCTCGGCGCGCGCCGAAGCCTCGGAGCCCTTCCGAAAATTGCGCGCCAAGCTGCCGCCGGTCGACGGCAGCTCCCCGTCGGCCGCGCTGCTCGCCGACCGCTCGCGGCCGACCGAAGCGGAGGCGGCGCTGCTGGTCGAGCTGCATAGCGGCTACATCGCGCCCTGCCGCAAGCTGGTGATCGAGCGGCTCGGCACGATCAACCCGGCCTTTGCCGAGGTCGCCGCCCGCAACTACGCCGACGCCGACGCCGAGTACGCCAAGCTGGTGCAAGGCCAGGAGAGCTGGGGCGACTACGCCCAGGCCTTCGTCCGCCGCCGCGCGGCCTTCGCCCAGGCCTTCAGCGAGGCCGGCGAGCGCCTCAACCGCGACCTGGTGCGCTCCCACGCCACGGAGCTGCTGCAACGGTGAATTGTGGGGCCAAGGTCGAGCTGCAGCCGCGGAGCTGAGCGGCATTTCGGTCTCATCGCAAGAAGGCAGAGGGGCTGCTCACCGCAGCCCCTTTTGTTTGTACGGATGGACTGGCCGGCACAGCGGCCATTGGCCAGAATGGATTGATGGGGTCGGGCATCGTCTTGTCGGCATTGGCGTCGCTGCTGGCGGGATGCCTCGTTCTCACCGCGGGATTCGTCCTGACCGAGCGCGTGTCGCTGCTGGCGCGCTTCAGCATCCCGGCGCCGATCGTCGGTGGCCTGCTGTTCGCGGCGCTGACGCTGCTCGTGCGGCAGCTGGGCGGCGTCTCGCTGACGCTCGACACTTCGGCCAGGTCGTCGCTTCTGCTGCTGTTCTTCGCCTCGATCGGGCTCACCGCGGACATCGGCTTGCTGCGGCGGGGCGGGCCGCGCCTGCTGCGCTTCCTCGCGGTGCTCTTTCCTTTCCTGGTCGTCCAGAATGCGCTGGGAGTGCTGCTCGCCAAGCTGCTCGGCCTGCATCCCGTGCTGGGCCTGGTGGCGGGATCGGTCACGCTGGTCGGCGGCCACGGCACCGGCGCCGCCTATGCCGAGCGCTTCGCGCAGGACTACGACCTTTTGGGCGTGATGGGCCTCACCATGACCTCGGCGACGATCGGCCTCGTGCTGGGCGGCGTGATCGGCGGGCCGGTCGCCGGCCGGCTGATCCGCCGGTTGAAGATCCGCGAGGCGCCGGCGGTCGCCGACGGCGGCATTGCGCTCGGGCCCGCGACGACGCCCGTGACCACCTTCAGCCTGATGGTCGCACTCTCGGCGGCCTTGATCGCCGCCATATCGGGAGAGTGGGTCGCCGGCCTGCTCGAGGGTTCGGCCGTGACGGTGCCGAGCTTCCTGTGGTGCCTGCTAGCGGGCCTCATCCTGCGCAATGGCGGCGCGGCTCTGGGTGTACGCATCCCGGCCCCGGCCTGCGAGCTGCTGGGCTCCTCCTGCCTGTCGCTTTTCCTGGTGTGGACGATGATGACGCTCGATCTCGGAAGCGTCGCCACACTCGCCGGGCCGTTGCTGGTCATTCTGGCGGCGCAGGCCGTGCTGGTCGCCGCCTGGGCGAGCTGGGTCGTGTTCCGCTCTGGTCGGACGGGACTACGAGGCGGCGGTGACGGCCGGCGCCTTCTGTGGCTTTGCCATGGGCGCCACAGCCACGGCGATCGCCAACATGCAGGCGCTGGCCCGCCGTTGGGGTCCGGCGCCCGAGTCTACGGTCCTGGTGCCGATCGTGGGCGCATTCTTCGTCGACCTGATGAATCTCGCCGTGCTGACGGTCTTCCTCGCGTCGGGGCTGTTTGGCGGCGGCTAACGACGAGCGCGATGGCGAAATGTCCGCGCGACAGGAACCGTGCGGCGGCAAGCGGGTTAAATCATGTGAACCCGATGGAGATCGTCATGAGAATGGCACCTTGTGTCCTGGCCGTGATGCTGGCCGGGGCCGTGTCCGGATGCGGCTCGTATTACAGTCGTACCTACGAGACCGGCCCGAGCTATGCCTACGCGCCGGCGCCGGGCTACAGCCCGAACTACGCCTACGCGCCGCAATATTCCAATGGAACTCCGGCCGCGCGGTACGACGGCTACACCTCGAAGTGGGATTACTACCGCAACTACGGCGGCACCTATCACCCAGGGCCCGAAACGTATCCCTAGCGCGTGAACAAAAAGGGGCTCACCCAACGCCCCGATCGCGCTATATGTCGGGAGATGCTCGACTGTCTGATCCTGGGCAATTCCATCGCCGTCGGCGTTGGCGAGGCCCGGCCCGAGTGCATGACCGTTGCCGAGGTCGGCATCACGTCGGAGGACTTCGCCTTTTCCTATCGCGGTCCGCCGGGTGCGACGCGCGTGATCGTGAGCCTGGGCAGCAACGACAAGACCAACTCCTCGGACGCGCTCTGGTATCTGCGCGAGCACATCAACGGCCGAGTCATCTGGATCCTGCCGGCGCGCCGTTACCAGCAGCCACCCGTGAGGAAGCTGGCCGCGCACTTCGGCGACAAGGTGGTGACCATCCCCTCGGTGCGGCGCGACGGCGTGCACCCGGCCGACTATCGGCGGCTGGCAGACCTGACACGGTGAAACGAGCGAAGAGGCCAGCCCTTGCGAGCTGACCCCTTTACTCATGTTGAGCTTAAGCGTTGGTCTTGTACGCTGATCGGTCAATGCCCACGTCGTCAGCATGACGCAGACCTATCGCCACATCGTTGCCGACCAGCGACGCGACTATCCGCACCAGGTGAAGCTCGCCAACGGCGGCGGATGGCGTGACCGTCTCTGCGCCCACAAGGCGCGCGAGGTCATGCCTGGCCCGCTGGTCCAATGGTTCGAAGGGCCCGGCTCCGATCGCCTGTGGACCTATGGCTTCAAGACCTCCGAGCAGGCCGCGGCGTTCAGGACATGGTCGAAGTTCTGCGGCATCAACTGGCGCGTCGTGCCCGAGCTGCAGGCACTGTATACGCGACCCCCGAGCCCGAAGAACGGAACAGGGGCCTAGCCGGTGAAGGCTAGACCCCTGAGTTAGATTGGTGGAGCCAGACGGGATCGAACCGTCGACCTCTACAATGCCATTGTA
>CAVWKP010000030.1:0-61643 GCA_963755595.1 uncultured Alphaproteobacteria bacterium
ATCACGGGTGAGAATCCCTCGCAGTGTGGTGTTCCCGCGATCCGCCGGTGTCCATCAGCGCGGCAAGGCCGCCCGACGGCGACGGCGAGCCGGGCGGCGGCCCATTCACACACCTCAGTTTTATAGACGACGCTTCAGGCAAAGCTCGGCTTCACACTCACAGGGCCCAAAACCCGTTCCCCGCGCGATTCGGCGAACGGACACACGGCGCACGCAGCACGCGCACGCAGGCGCGGGCGCCCGGCCCCATCGTCGGGCTGCGCCGACGATCCATCGTCGATCGAGCGCACGGTCCAGGACAACGCACGGCACGAAGGCGAGCCGTCCAGCACCAGCGCCATGGCCACCGCGAGATCGGCGGCCCGACTTCACTTCGCCGCCGCGTCAGCGCACACCCCGCCCGTGCGCGGCGCGGCGGGCGGCGACGCGCCGCCAGCAACACGTTGATCGACCCATGCGGCGGCGGCGCTGCGACGACCACGGCCGGGATCAGGAGCGGGGTTCCACATGATCGGCCCGCGCTCCTCGAGGTTCCACATCGCATAGGCGACAGAGGTGCCCTCGGCGTTGGCGATCAGCGCGCCATTACGCCGGCCGGCGATCGGCCCGCGATAGGGGCCGTATTCATGGAAGATGCGGTTCATCACGCCGGTGCCGCGCGTGTCGGTCAGGAACTCGCCGTGATAGCCGATCAGGCCGCGCGAGGGTGCGTAGAACACCAGCCGTGTCTTGCCGGCGCCCGAGGGCCGCATGTCCTGCAGCTCGCCCTTGCGCAGCGAGATCTGCTCGACCACGACGCCGGTATAGGCGTCGTCGACGTCGACCACGACCTCTTCGATCGGCTCCAGCCGCTGGCCGGTCGCCGGGTCGGTCTGGAACAGGACGCGCGGGCGGCCGACGGCAAGCTCGAAGCCCTCGCGGCGCATGGTCTCGATCAGCACGCCCAACTGCAGCTCACCGCGGCCGGCGACCTCGTAGGAGTCGGCGTTCTCGGTGTCGCGCACGCGGATCGCGACATTGCCCTCGCCCTCGCGCATCAGCCGGGCGCGGATCATGCGGGTCGTCACCTTGTCGCCTTCGGTGCCGGCAAGCGGCAAGTCGTTGACCGAGAAGGTCATGGCGAGCGTCGGCGGATCGACCGGCTGCGAGGGGATCGGCTCGCTGATCGTGGGATCGCCGATCGTGTCGGCCACCGTCGCGATCTTGAGACCGGCCACGGCCACGATGTCGCCGGCCTCGGCCTGGTCGAGCGACATGCGCTCCAGCCCGCGGAAGGCGAGCACCTTGGTGATGCGCGTCTGCTCCAGTTCCTGACCGTTGCGGCCCAGCGCCTTGATGGTCGTGTTGGGCTTGACCGTGCCGGACAGGATGCGACCGGTCAGGATGCGGCCGAGGAAGGCGTCCGATTCGAGCGTCGTCACCAGCATGCGGAAGGCCGGGTCGTCTTCGATCTTGGGCGCCGGCACGTGGCGCAAGATGAGGTCGAACAGCGGCTCCATGTCCTTGTGCTCGGCCTCGAGCGAGGTCGCGGCCCAGCCCTGGCGCGCCGAAGCGAACAGGGTCGGAAAGTCGAGCTGCTCGTCGTTGGCCTCCATCGCGGAGAACAGGTCGAACACCTCGTCGTGGACCTGATGGGGCCGCGCATCGGAGCGGTCGACTTTGTTGATCAGCACGATCGGCCTGAGGCCAAGCCGCAGCGCCTTGCCGAGCACGAACTTGGTCTGCGGCAGCGGCCCTTCGGCGGCATCGACCAGCAACACCACGCCGTCGACCATCGAGAGGATGCGCTCGACCTCGCCGCCGAAATCGGCGTGGCCCGGCGTGTCGACGATGTTGACGCGCGTACCCTTCCACACGACCGAGGTCGCCTTGGCGAGGATAGTGATCCCGCGCTCGCGCTCGAGGTCGTTGGAGTCCATGGCGCGTTCGGCGACCTGCTGGTTGTCGCGAAAGGTGCCGCTCTGCTTCAGCAGGCAGTCCACCAGCGTCGTCTTGCCATGATCGACGTGCGCGATGATCGCGACGTTGCGGATATCCATTTATCGTCCGGAGGGGTTGTTGGCCGCGGTATATACGCATGCGCCATGCCGTCGGCAAGGCGGGTTGAGCGGGCGTCTTGCCGCTGTCACAGTTGTGGAATGCGTAAACGCTCGATCACCATCCGCGGCCACCAGACCAGCATCACGCTGGAGGATGCCTTCTGGGACGAGCTGTCGGCGCTCGCGAATGCCCGCAAATTGTCGCTGAGTGCCCTGGTGGCCGAGATCGACAAGGCGCGCGGCGGGCCCGGCAATCTCTCGAGCGCGCTGCGCCTGCATGTGCTCGAAGCGCTCAAGCGGAAGATCAGTCGAGCTTGAAACCCTTCCTGCGCACGAAAGCGCCGAAATCGGCGCGCTCCGGCACCGAATATTGCCTGGCCTTGTCCTCCGACCAGCCGTAGGTCTCGCTCTGGCCAAATCTGTCGGTGTAGCGCTGCGTCTTGTAAGGCTGCACCGCCTCGCGCCGCTTGTCGTAGGCCGTGACCTTCTCCTTCAGCCCACTCTCATCGTAGCGGTCGCGGTGGACCGTGACGTCGAGGCCGAGCCGCGGGCTCATCACGCCTTCGAAGGACGGCCAGCCGACGCCCAGCGCCGCCACCGGAAAGACATGATCCGGCAGGCCGAGGATATCTGACACGGCCTGGGCGTGATTGCGGATGGCGCTGATCGGACAGCTGCCGAGGCCCACGCGGTCCGCCGCAGCGACGAAGGTCGCGAGCACGATGCCGGCATCGACCGAGGCGTTGAAGAACGGGTCGAGATAGTCGTTCACGAACGGCCGGCCGCGCCACTGGAACAGCAGGCGATGGCGCCGGTTGTTGGCGCAGAACACCAGGAACACGGGTGCGGCCTTCACCCACGGATTGTCGGGCAGCAGGACCTCCAGCTTCTCGCGCTGGGCCTTGTCGGACACGATCACGATGTCGGCCTGCTGGAGGTCGCTCTTGGACGGCGCCGACAAAGCCACCGCGCAGAGCGTCTCGAGCAGGGCCGCATCGACCGGCCTATCGGTATAACGCCGGATCACCCGGCGGTTGGCCATGCCGGCCAGGACATCGACGCCTTGCGGCGCCTCGGTGAGAGCAGGCGCGGCTCCGAACCGCGCCTTGAGCGCCGTCAGCAATCGATCGAGCAAGACAACTCCTTACTAGCGGCCGAACAGGCCAGGAATGGGGTTGGGAATAGAGGGGACCGGCACGTTCGGGAGGATCTTTTGTACCGGCGATATCACCTGGCTCGGGACGCTGGTCAGGGTGTTGACGAAGCCCGGCGGATCCTTGGCCGTGCCGCGCACCACGTTGTAGCTCGGGCTCGACAACGGCCCGCGCACCGTCGCGATCAGGTAGGGCGCCGAGCCGTCCTCGGCGATCATGATGTTGACCGTGGTGTCGGTGGTCGAGGCGGCGAGGTTGGTGCGCGTGGCGATGTTGGCTGTCGCACGGTCGCCCTGTACCAAGAGGCTGCGGTCACTCAACACACCGCCGGCGATGTCGACATGGCCCGAGATCGGGTTGTCGCGGTTGACGAAGCGGTTCAACACCAGCGACGCGGCATTGAGGAGATTACTGACGCCCACGCCGCCGCGCTGGCCGACGATGCCGAGCGCGCTGCCCAGTGTATTGTCGATGACGCCGCCCACGGCACCGGCGGCGGCCCCGCCGATCGCCGTCAGCGCCTTGTCGGCACCGACGAAGACGTGGCCGCCAAGCTGCGCTCCCCCCGCCATCGAGCTCTTGATCTGCTGCGACGTCGAGCCCTCACCCTTGATCGTGATGCCCGAGGCGTTCAGCGCACCGTCGACGGTGACTTTGACCGCGCCGCCGAACTGGTTGGTGCCCGACATGTTGCGCAGCATCTCGCCGAGACCAATGTTCGATGCATCGCCCCTGAAGTCGATGGCGAGGTGTCCCTGCTGGCTGCCGTTGACCGTGCCCGAGAGGTCGAGGCTGCCGCCATAGAGCCCGCCCTTGAAGTGCGAGAGGGTGAGCACGCCATCCTTCAGGGTCAGGGCAAGGTCGGCATTGGAGATGCGCAGCGGCGAACTCACCAAGGTGCCGGCCACCAGTTTGACCGAAGCATCGAAGGCGCGAAACGCCGTGGTGTCGATCGGCGCGTTGGCCGGTGCCGCAGCCGGCCGCCCGCGCGCCGCGGCGGCGGGCGGCGGACTGCCGCCGAACTTGTCGAGATCGAGCATCGAGGTCTTGAGGTCGGCCGTGATGTTGGGCCTGTCCGCTACCTTGGCGTCGACCGTGCCCTCGATGGTCTGGCCGTTGGCCGTCACACTGCCCTTGTAGCCGATCGTCGCCGGCGGGCCTTTCGCGGCGCCCGGCATGGTCAAGGTACCGTTGACCTGCGCGGTCTGCCCTTGGGCGCTGACATTCAGCTGCTTGAAGGTGATCGCCTCGACCGTGCCCTCGATGCCGCCGCTCGCCTTCACCATGCCGAGGTCGGGCGGCGCCGTGCCGCCCACGATCTTCAGGACCCGACCCATGTCGGGCGCCTCGAAATTGAAGGCGATGTCGGGATGCGGCAAGGCCGAGGCGTAGTTGGCGACGCTGCCGCGCACAGCGAGCCGCGCGCCGCCCAGGTTGGCGACCGCGATGTCGTTCAGTTTGAGCGTGCTGCCTTGCAGGGCGATGTCGACCTCGACGCCGCCGATCGTCTCCTTGTTGTAGATCAGCTTGGCCACCTTGGCCTTGAGCCCGAACGTCGGGCCCGCTACCGCCTGCCCGGCCGGCGCAGCTGCCGTCGTCGACGACGCGGGTTTCGGTCCACCGGCCGGCTTGACCAGGAAGGGATCGAGATCGAGCGTGTCGAACTCCAGACGCGTCACGACCGAGAGCGGCGCGCTGAAGGTCACCACGACGCCGCCGGCGCCCTTCACGTCGTCGAGCTCGAAGGCGGCGTCCGTCACCTGCACATTGCCGCCGGCCGAGGCCATGCGGCCCTTGAGGCTGAGCCTGGTCAGCTTGTTGGCCGGCAGCTCGGAGACATCGACGGCCAGCCACTTCAAGGTGTCGCGTAGCTTCGGACCGACCAGGCTGAACTCGCCGCTGACCGTCGGCCGGTTGGGATCGCCCGACATCGTCGACTTGGCCTGCAGGACCATGTCGCCGGGCAGCGTCGCGGTCAGTCGCGGCACCGCCACGGCGCCGCCCTTGGCGTCGAGGTCGAGCGCCACACTGCGGATCGCTTCCTTGTTGTAGATTATCTCGTTGGCCTCGATCGACAGCTTGGCGGTGAGACTGGTCAGCAGACTGTCGCCGCTCGATGCGGCAGGCGTTGCCGCCGGCGCAGCGGGCTTCGCACCGCCGGCGGCCGGCGTTGCCGGCTGCTGAAGCCCGGCCAGCGCGCGGTCGAGGTCGATCCTGGGCAGCACCACCTTGCCATCGACGATGAGCGCAGGCTTCAGGGTCACCGACAGCGAGCCCGAACCGCTGTCGCCCGCCAGCGTGAGCTTGAAGTCCTTGGCGGCGACTTTGGTCTGCGACATCTCGATGCCGCCGTCGAAACTGAACTTGCTGGCCAGCAGCGGCGGCAGCGCGGGCGCCGGCTGACCGGCGAGGCTGAACAGGGTGGCGATGAAGCCTGTCAGTGAATCGGCCGAGATGGTCGCCATGCCGGCGAGGCTCGCGTTGGGGCCGAGCTCGCTCAGCGTGCCCTTGAAGCCGAGCTTGCCGCCGCCGGCCTCGAGCGCAACGCTGGTGGCAAGGCCGCTGCTCGCCTTAGCGCCGACGCTGAGGTCGATCTTGAGCGGCGCGCCATTGACCGTGGCGCCACCCTCCAGCGCATAGGGGCCATCGAGCGAGCCGACGGAAGCGGACAAGTTGGCCTTGTCCGCCACCACGGAAATCCCCGCCTTGGAGTCGCTGAAGATCAGCGTGCCGTTCTCGATGGTGAGCCGGCCAAGCGAGATCGGCTTGGGCGACGCGGGCTTGGGCGCGGCGGCCTTGGCCTCGGCGACCGACGGCGTGAATTCCCAATTCGGCTTACCCTCGGCGTTGATCTCGAGCACGATCTTGGGCTCGACCAGCACGACCTCGCTCACTTCCAGTCCGCCACCCAGCAGGGCGAACAGCGACGGCCGCACCGTGACCGACTTGACATCGACCATGTTGGGGTTCTTGGCGCCGGCCACGTTGAAGAACTTCACGCCGGTCACGCTGACCTCGGGCAGCGGCAGCAGCGACAAAGACACCGGTCCATCGATCACGAGGTCGCGGCCCGTCGCCTTCTTCACTTCGGAGACGATCTGCGGCTTGTACTGGTTGAGGTCGAAGAAGGCGGGCGCAATGAGCAGCGCCACGATCAGCACACCGATCACACCGCCCGCGCCGATCAGGACTTTCTTGCGCGTCGAAGGGCTCATGGATTTCCCCCTTGGATCTGGCGGCAAAACACTAGCGCATCGCCTGCCAGCGCGGCATAGAGAAATTGAGGATTGTCACATGGCCGACGTCGTCAACCTGAAGCGCGCGCGCAAGGACAAGGCGCGGCGCGAGCATGAACGCGAAGCGGCGGCGAACCGCCAGCGCTTCGGCCGCACCAAGGCGCAGAAGAGCGCCGATGACGACGCCGCGACGCGCAGCCGCCGCGCGCTCGACGACAAGCTGCTGGTGGATGAGCCGGACGAGCGCTCCGAGAAGCACTAGTCCCGCCGCGAGACCATCCCCGTTAAAATAACGGGAAAACACGGGGGCCGTTCGCCGAGAGCGGCAGCGGGGTAGCGCGCAAACTCCGCCGCTCCACCCGTCCACAAACGTCCACTCCCGGTGGACGGGTCCGACGCCGACGAAATGGGCTTTTCTGCCCTATCCGTCCGCGAATCCGGACTCCCCCCTCCAAAAATCACGCCGACCTTCTTCAGCGATACTCAACACACGCGACTCCAATCCTCTAAGTCTCGGAGTCTACTCCGCAACAGGGCGGATCGACGAATTTGGTCATTAGAAGTCACGCTCGTTGCGCGATTCCAATGAAAAGGCCCGCTGAGGACCTAGCGCTGCGTCGGCCGGTTCATCGCCAGGCGATCGAAGAAATCGCGCGTCGCCTGGTCGGCGCCGGGTCCGGCCACGGCGCGCACATTGGTGAGCTCGAGCCGGCGGCCGCTCAGGGCATCGATCAGCACCGGATCGAGCGGACTGCTGTCGCTGCGGTCGACCAGCTCCATCGGCTTGCCGTTGCGCGAGGCGGCGCCGAAACGGTCGCCCCACTGCTTCAGCCCGACGATGACGGTGAACAGCGCCGCGCCCTTGTCGGTCAGGCGATATTCATGACGCAGCGGACGTTGGCGATAGGCGGTCTTGCGGAAGACCCCGGCCTCGACGAGTTTCTTCAGCCGCGCCGTCAAAACGTTGCGCGCGATGCCGAGATTTTCCTGGAAATCGTCGAAGCGCCGCACGCCGTAGAAGGCGTCGCGCACGATCAACAGTGTCCACGGCTCGCCAACGACATCGAGCGCCGAGGCAATCGAACAGTTCATCTGCTCGTAGGATGTGCGCCGCATGGCCAAAGTATAGGCCCGCCCTCTCGGAGCGCAAATCGATCAGGGATGCGGCGCGGTCTTTGAAAAGTGCAGCAACGCATATCCCAATGCCGCCGAAAGCAGGGATCCGACGAGCACGCCCAGCTGTACCAGCGGCTGATGGTGACCGTCTTGGAAAGCCAGCGTGCCGATGAACAGGCTCATGGTGAAGCCGATGCCGCCGCACACGCCCACGCCGTAGAGCTGGCGCCAGCTCGCGCCCGACGGCAGGCGCGCGATGCCGAGCGAGATCAGCGACGCCGCACCTGCGAAAATGCCGAGCTGCTTGCCGAGGAAGAGGCCCGCCACGATCCCGAGCGTCACCGGATCGTGCACCATGGCCACGGTAATGCCACCGAGGCTGAGGCCCGAATTGGCGAAAGCGAAAACCGGCAAGACGAAGAACGACACCCAGGGCTTCAGCGCGTGCTCGAGGCGGATGTACGGGCGCTCCTCGGGCGCCGTCGTGCGGTAGGCGAGCGGCAGGCAGAAGGCCAGCACGACGCCCGCCAGCGTGGCATGCACGCCCGACTTCAGCACACAGACCCAAAGGGCGACGCCGATCAGCAGGTACGGCCCGGAGCGCCGGACGCCGGCGAAATTGAGCGCCAGCAACGCCAGGATGCAAAGCCCCGCCAACATCAGCGACAGGGTCGAGAGGTCGCTGGTATAGAAAATCGCGATGATCACGATGGCCGCAAGGTCATCGACAATGGCCAGCGTGAGCAGGAAGAGCTTCAGGCCGCTGGGCACGCGCTTGCCGAGCGCCGCGAGGATGGCGACGGCGAAGGCGATGTCGGTCGCCGACGGGATGGCCCAGCCGGACAACGCCACCGGGTCCTTCCAGGCGAAGGCGGCATAGATCGCCGCCGGCACGGCGATGCCGCCCAGCGCGCCGGCGATCGGCAGCGCCACCTGCGCCGGCCGCGACAGCTCGCCCTCGACCACCTCGCGCTTGATCTCGAGCCCGACCAGCAGGAAGAAGACCGCCATCAGCCCGTCGTTGATCCACAGCAGCAACGGCTTGCTGAGGTCGAGCGCGCCGAAAGCCACCGTGAGCTTGGTGCCGAGCAGCTGGTCGAGCGCCCAGTCGAAGGGCGAGTTGGCGAGCAGCAGGGCGAGCACGGCCCCCGCCAGCAGCGGCAGCGCGCTCCCCGCCTCGCTTTGCAGCAATGCCGCCAGACGTTTCATGCCGGACCCTTCATAGCAAAACGCCCGGGTCTTGCGACCCGGGCGTTTGCGTCGATCGGTGGGTGCCGACCGGTCGCTGTCAGACAGCGACTAGTCGCGGCTCTGTCCCATGAAGGCCATGAGGAACTGGAACAGGTTGACGAAGTCGAGATAGAGGCTGAGCGCGCCGAAGATGGCGACCTTCTCGGCCGTCTGGCTACCCCAGGCGTCGGCATACTGTTCCTTGATCTTCTGGGTGTCGTAGGCGATCAGGCCCGAGAAGATCAGCACGCCGGCGGCGGAGATGATGAAGCTCATCGTGCCCGACGGGAAGAACATGTTGACCAGACCGGCCAGGATCAGGCCGATCAGTCCCATGAACAGGAACTTGCCGAAGGCGCTGAGATCTTTCTTGGTCGTGTAGCCGTAGAGGCTGAGCGCGCCGAACGAGGCCGCCGTCACGAAGAAGGTGCGCGCGACCGAAGCGCCGGTGTAGCGGAACAACAGCAATGACAGGCTGATGCCCATCAGCGCGGTGACCGCCCAGTAGATCGCCTGGATGCCGCCGACGCTCATCTGCGCCGCACGGAAGCCCATCAGCAACAGCAGGCCGAACGGCGCGAAGATCGCCACCCAGCCGAGGATGTTCAGGCCGATGACCCGGTTGCCCGGCGCCACCTGGAAGAACAGGCCGGCAAGGTCGCTTGAGCTGAACAGGGCGAACGCCACGATGCCCGACAGCGCCAAGCCCGATGCCATGTAGTTGTAGACGCGGATCATGTGGGCGCGCAGACCGGCATCGAATGTTGCCTGGTCGGCGATCACGCCACCGCGCCCGAAGGTGTTGAAATTCTGGTTCGCCATGTCTTAAGCCTCCGAGGGGGGCCTTGTTGTGCCCGTTTCGCTTGCCAATGTGGGCAAGCAGCCCAAGTGAATCAATAGCGTTCGGATACCGTATTATTACGTCCAAGACGTGAAATTGGCTTCATTCGTTGCGTAACAAGGCCAGCGGGCGCTGGCGCAAGGCCGCCAAAGTCCCCGCCAGGCCGAACGCCAAAGTCAGCGCCATGGCGCCCAGCGCCACCGCCACGGCGACGATGGGCAGGAAAATCCAGTCGAGCCCCATCAGGCGGCTGACCACCAGCCAGGCGCCCAAAGTACCCACAGCGAGGGCGGCGAGCGCCGTCGCCAATCCGAGGGCCGCGAACTCCCAGGCGAAAATGCCGGCGATGCGCGCCCGCGTCGCGCCGAGGACTTTCATGACCACCGCCTCATGGATGCGCCGCCGCTGGGTGGCGAGCATGGCGCCGGCCAGCACCAGGATGCCCGCCACGATGCTCAAGAGCCCGATCAGACGCGTCGCCAATCCGATATTGCCCAGCACGTCGGACGCCGTCTCGATGGCGTCGCGGATGCGGATGACGGTGACGTTCGGGAACCGGTCGGTGACGACTTTGAAGATCGCGTCCTCGGCCTCAGGCGTTGCCTTCACGGTGGCGAGGAAGGTATGCGGCGCCTTGTCGAGCGTGCCGGGCGAGAACACGAACACGAAATTGATCGACAGCGTCTGCCACTCGATGCGCCGCAGCGACGCTATCTTCGCGTCGATGTCGCGGCCGAGCACGTTGACCGTGATGGAATCGCCCAGCCCAAGGCCGAACGCGCGGGCGAGCTCGGCATCAAAGGAAATCAGCTGCGGGCCGCGATAGTCGGCCGCCCACCATTCGCCCGCGACGATGCGCGAGCCCTCGGGGGGCGTTGCCGAGTAGGTCACGCCGCGGTCGCCATCGACCGCCCAGCGCGCCTCCGGCGGCACCTTTACTTCGCTGACCGGCTTGCCGCCGATCCTGGTGATGCGGCCGCGCAGCGAAGGCACCTTGTCGAGCGGGCCAGCACCCGGCACGGCGGCGATGGCCTGCTCGAAGGCCGCGATCTGGCTCGACTGGATATCGACGAAGAAGAAGGCCGGCGCGTCCTTGGGGATGCGCCGCGTGATCTGCTCGCGCAGATTGCCCTCGATCAGCGCCGTCGCCACCAGAACAGTAAGGCCGAGCCCCAGCGACAGCATGACGATCGGCGTCGGCGCGCCGGGACGGTAGAGATTGGCCAGCGCAAGCCTCAGCGACGCATACTTGGGCTTGCCCATACGGGCAGCCACGGCCATCACGCCGCGGGCCAGCAACGGGAAGGCAATGAACGCGCCGATCGCACCCAGCACGAAATAGGCGGCGATGCGCCGGCTGTCGGCGGTGAAGACGGTGAAGGCCGCCAGCAAGAGCGCCGCAGCGGCGATCATCGCGAGGTCGCGCCAGGCCAGTCGTCCGCGATCGACGGCCGCGCCGCGCATCAGCGTCGCGGCAGGCACGGCGCGCGCCCGGATCAGCGGCAGCAGCGCAAACAGCAGGGAGACCAAAAGGCCGAAGGCGGCTGCCGTCGCGAGCGGCTGAGCATAGAGCGCCACGCGCGCGCGGACGGGCAGGAGATCGGCGATCAGCGACTGCGCCAGGAACGGCACGACCGCGCCGACGGCCACACCGACGCCGATGCCGACCAGCGCCAGGGCGGTGAGCTGCAGGAAATAGGTCGTGAAGACCAGGCGTTCGGGCGCGCCCAGGCACTTCAGGATCGCGATGGTATGAAGGCGCGTGGTGAGGAAGCTCGAAATCGCGTTGCCGACGCCGACGCCGCCCACCAGCAGGGCGGCGAGGCCGATCAGGCCGATGAACTCGGTCAGCCGATCGAGCCAGAAGCGGAGGCCGCCGCCGGCTTCGGCCAGACCCCGCACCCGCCAGCCGGCGTCGGGATAGCGATCCTTGATCGCCTCGACCATGTCGCGATCGGACACGCCGGGCGGCAGGTGCAGGCGGTATTCCCAGGTGAGCAGGCTGCCGGGCTGGACGATCCCCAACTCGGCGAGCGCCGCGAAAGGCATCAACAGCCGCGGCCCCAGGCTCGCAAAGGCGTTCAGCCCGCGATCGGGCTCGCGCTGGATCACGCCGCGCAGCTCGACGGTCGCCTCGCCCACCTTCACGCGCTCACCCAGCGCCACGTTCATGCGCCGCAGCGCCGCCTCCTCGACCACGGCGCCCCATACGCCGTCGCGCTTGGCGAAGGCATCGGCGAGCGAGCCGCCGCCCTGCAGCTCGAGCTTGCCGTAAAGCGGATAGCCCGGCTCGACCGCCTTGAGCTGGACGAGGGCGGCATGGCCGTCGGGCTTCACCGGGCGCGCCATGGCGCGGCTGTCGATCCAGCGCACCAGTTCGCCCTTCTGGCGCAGGAAGTCGGTCTGCTCCGGCGAGGCCTCGCGATAGAGCAGCGAGACCGCAACGTCGCCGCCCAGGATCTCGCGGGCATCGGCGCGCAAGCCCTCTTCGATGGCTCGGCTGAACGAGAGGATGGCGGCGATGGCGCCCACGCCCAGCGCCAGACAGGCGATGAACAGGCGAAAGCCGCCAAGGCCGCTGCGCATCTCGCGACGCGCCAGCCTGAAGGCGAGCTTCATTGGGCCGCCAGCGCGTGCGGCGTGCGCTCGTCGCCGACCACCAGCCCATCGGCGATGCGCAGGATGCGATCGCAGCGGCCGGCCAAGGTCATGTCATGAGTGATCAGGATCAGCGTGGCCCCGTCGGCGCGCGCCAGCTCGAACAACAGGTCCATCACCTGCTTGCCGGTGGCGCCGTCGAGATTGCCGGTCGGCTCGTCGGCCAGCAGAAGCGTGGGCCGGCCGACGAAGGCGCGTGCGACGGCGACGCGCTGCTGCTCGCCGCCGGACAGCTGGGCCGGATAGTGGCCGAGTCGATGGCCGAGCCCGACGCGCTCGAGCGCCGTCTCGGCAGTCTCGAAGGCGTCGGAGCGGCCGGCGAATTCCAGCGGCAGCGCCACGTTCTCGAGCGCCGTCATGGTCGGTATGAGATGAAAGCCCTGGAACACGATGCCGATATGGTCGCGGCGCAGGCGGGCGCGGGCATCGTCATCGAGCGGGCCCAGGTCACGTGCCGGCGACCTCGACGCGACCCGATGTGGCGCGCTCCAGGCCGCCCGCCACCATCATCAGGCTCGACTTGCCGGCGCCCGAGGGACCGACCACGGCGGCGATCTCGCCCGCCGCTATATCGAGGGTGATGCCGCGCAGGATATTGACCGTGCCGGCATCGCTTGCCATGTCGAGATGGACGTCCGCCAATCGGACAATGGGCGGGCGGACGCTGGGGTGCGGGGCGGTCAAACGGGCTCCGGAAAAGAGGCCATGAGTCTTAACACGGGATATGGTGGTTTTGCGGCGCCGGTCAATTCGCTGCTGATGCTGCTCGTACTGTGCGTGGCCCCGGCACTGATTTCACAAGCAGGGGCACAAACCGCGCCCGCCGGCCCGGCCATCAAGATCGTGGTTCTCGGTGACAGTTTGGCGGCAGGGCTGGGCGTCAAGCCCGAGCAGTCCTTTCCGGCGCGGCTCGAGGTCGCCCTCAAGGCACAAGGCCGCAATGTCGCGATCGTCAATCAGGGTGTGTCGGGCGACACCACGGCTGGCGGACTCGACCGCGTCGACTGGCTGCTGGGCGACAAGCCGGACATCGTGATGATCGAGCTGGGCGCCAACGATGCCTTGCGTGGCACCGACCCCGCTGTGGCGGAACGCAATCTCTCGACGACCATCGAGAAGCTGAAGGCAGCCGGCGTCACGGTCTGGCTCGCCGGCATGGCAGCGCCGCGCAACTTCGGCCCGGAATATGTCGCGGCGTTCGACGGTCTCTACAAGCGCCTGTCGGACAAGTACCAGGTGCCGCTCTATCCTTTCATCCTGGATGGCGTGGCGCAGGATCCCGCGCTCAACCAGGCCGACGGACTGCATCCCAACGTACGAGGCGCCCAGATCATCGCCGACCGCCTGCTGCCGTTCGTCATCAAGAACCTCGACGCCTATGCCCAGACTGTTCATCGCGCTCCCCGTCCCTGACGACATCGCCGGCGAGCTCGTCCCGCTGCAATCGGGCGTGCCCGACGCGCGCTGGGTGCCGGTGGAGAATCTCCATGTGACGCTCTGCTTCTGCGATCAGGTGCAGGGCGCGGTGATGCGCGATCTCGAGGAGGAACTGTCGGACATCGCCGGACCGCCCTTCCCCGTCGCCATCGCCGGCGTCGAGCAGTTTTCGAGCGGCAAGCAGCCCAAGGCACTGGTCGCGCTGGTCGAGAAGAGCGACCGGCTCGACTGGCTGCAGCAGAAAGTCTCGACCGTGGCGCGCCACTGCGGCATCGGGATCGAGCGTCGCAAGTTCCGCCCACACATCACACTGGCGCGCTTCGGTAACGGCGCGGAGACCGGCCACCACATCGCCCAGTTCATGGCCAGCCACTCGACCTTCCGGGCCGGGCCGTGGCTCGCGCAGCATTTCTCGCTCTATTCCAGTCGCCCCAGCCGCAACGGCTCGATCTACAGCGAGGAAGCCGCCTACGATCTCGCCTTCTAAGTCGTTGGATAATACCGCAACCGAAATCGTTTCAAATCAATGACTTACCCAGAATAATGGGGAATCTGAGGGGAATCGTCCACCTCGACTAGCCCCTGGGCCATGAATTTGCGAAGCCCACCCAGCCATATGGCGAAGCCTTCCTGTTCGAACTGGCGCACCCAGCGCGCGCGCTCGTCTTCGGCGCAGTCGAAGCTTGCCTGCCATTCGACGAAGGCCTGGCGGCTGGCGACGACGGGCGCGACGTGGATCGTGGCGACGTAGTTGCGCACCGGTGCAGGCTCGCAGAAGAGATAGGTGTAGAAGCGCTCGATGTCGGAATGGGTGAGGAGCTTCTGCCGGATGACCCGGTCGGGCAGCGTGACGCGGCGGACGGCGCCCACCTGATCGCCGGCCTTGCCGTCCTCGATGATCGTCTCGCCGTCGACGCCGGCCCAGGCGTAGTGATCGAATGGCCGGATCACTCTCCACACCTCGTCGGCCGAATGATCGAGCACGATGCTGTAATAGGCTCTCGCCATGGTTCACCTCCATGGCAGGTCACTAGCGCCTGAGCGGGGCGGCCGATATCCGCCCCCCGCCGCTTATTCAGTGCCGCTTGAAATACTGAACTGCGCGCTCGTGCTTTTCGGCGGCGGCCTTGCTCGGGAAGGTGCCGAGGTTGCGGCGCTTGCCGGTCTTGGGATTGATCTTGCGCGAATAGAGCCGGTACTGGCCGGACGATAATTTGCGGATCATGTCGGCTGCTCCCTGACGATGTTCTAGACGAACGTCAGCAAGCGCCGCGGGTTGCCCACCAGGATGGCGTCGATCTCGTCCTCGCTGTAGCCGCGCTTGCCCATCATCGGCACGACGTTGCGGAAGATGTGGCCGTAGCCGTGGCCGCCGAAGCTCGCCAGCCGCGTGCGGTAGCAGATGTCGTGGCTGATCACGACGCGGTCGAGATGGCCGCGCTCGATCAGGGCGCGAATCAACCGCAGCCGCGTGGCGTCATTGGGCATGTCGATGTCGCTGAGGCCGTAGTAGCTCGAACTCTTGCCCGAACAGGTCGAACTCGATCGTCACTCCCGAATCGGCGAGCTTCAGCAGCCGGCTCTCGTCGAAGATGGTGCGGTCGATGTGGCTGATGACGATCCGCTCGGTCGGATGCCCGGCCGTCTTGACGAAGTCGGCGACTTCCTGCGGCTGGTCGGGATCGCGGCCGGGATGGACGTTGATCGCGGCGCCTGTTTCGGCCGCGGCGATCAGAGCGGCCTGCATGACGCGCTTCTCGGTCGCGGTCCACGGCGCGCTGCAGCCGATCTCGCCGATCATGCCGGCGCGCACCTCGGTGTCCCAGGCGCCATGCAGGATCTGGCCGATCATCTCGCCGGCGAAATCCTCGACCGTGCGCTGGTGGTTCCTGGGATCCTGGTATTCGTTGACGTAGTGGCCACAGCCCATGACCAGATGCACACCCGTGCCCGCGGCAATGCGCCTGAGCCCGGCAGGATCGGGCGATAGCCCGCCGCAGGTCAGCTCGACGATGGCATCACCGCCATCGTGCTTCATCATGCGGACCTCTCGCGTGGCGATATCCTCGAGATCGAGCATGTACTTGCGGCCGGCGCGCTTGATGCCGCGGCCGTAGTTGAGTTGCCAGACATTCTCCAGCGTGATCTCGGGCCCGAGATCGTTGTCGGCGCGCGACTGGGGTGCGCGGATGTCGCACAGCACGTGCTCGTGCATCAGGGTGCGGCCGAGCTGCCGCGGCGCAATCGGCCCGAGGACGGTCTGGATCTTGCCCACAAGTTCTTGGCGTGTCGTCGACATTCGGGCGACTATAACGGCCGACGAGGGGGAGACAAACGTGACTGCACCGCTGACAGGCTACGCCGACCGCATCTCGGTCCGCGCCGGCGAGAAGATCGCCTTCAAGGTCTCGAGCGTCGGACCTGGCCCCTACCACGCCATGCTGGTGCGCATCGTGCGCGGCGACCCCAATCCCGCCGGCCCACCGGCCAAGATCGAGGACGAATCCGAACTCTTCGACGGCCGCTTCGCCTCGCGCGAGCAGAGGGCCTGGCCCGGCTCCTACGCGCTGATCGAGGGTGCCAAAGATATCACACTGCCCGGCGCGCTTGCTGTCGAGGCGCTGATCTGGCCGACCCTGCCCGAGGACGGGCCGCAAACCGTGATCTCGCGCCGCGATGCCGCGACCGGCGCAGGCTTCGCGCTGGTGCTGACCGCCGACGGCATGGCGCTGGAGAGCGGCACGGCGCGCGTGGTCACCGGCAAGAAGCTGCGCTCGCGCGCCTGGTATCGCGTGTGGGCCAGCGCCGACCCGGCGACCGGCATGCTGCGCGTCGGCCAGCAGCCGCTCAGGCGCGCGTTCGCGATCGACGACGAGGGCGAGGCCAGCAAGACCGGCGCGTCTCTCGCGCTCGACGTGCCGCAGCCGGCCATGATCGGCGCCGAGGCCGCCCTCGATCGTCCGGCCAGGCACTGCTTCAACGGCAAGATCGAGGCGCCCAGCATCGCAGGCGTCGCGGCCTGGGACTTCGCGCGCCGCATGGACGGACTGGAGGTCGAGGATAGCGGGCCCAACGGCCTGCACGGCAGGCTGATCAACCTGCCGACGCGCGCCATGAAGGGCGCCTCGTGGACCGGCAAGGAGCGCAACTGGCAAGCGGCACCTCACGAATACGCCGCCATCCATTTCCACGACGACGATCTGCACGATTGCGGCTGGACCGACGATTTCAGCTTCGCCGTCCCCAAGGACATGAAGAGCGGCGTGTGGGGCATGCAGCTGCGTTGCGGTCCGCATCGCGATATCATTCCGTTCTTCGTGCGTCCGCAGGTCGCCAAGCCGCAGGCCAAGGTCTGCTACCTCGCCGCCACCTTCACCTATCAGGTCTACACGAACTTCTCGCGCGGCGTTTACGACGAGCCGTTCCGCCAGCGCGTCGCCGACTGGAAGGCGGCGGCCAACAATCCCGACGAGCACAAGGATTACGGGCTCGCGACCTACAACTATCATCGCGACGGCTCGGGCGTGGCCTATTCCTCGCACCTGCGCCCGTTACTGACCTGGCGGCCGGATTGCCTGTCCTTCAATGACCCGGCGGGCTCGGGCCTGCGGCATCTGGCGGCCGATACGCATCTCACCGGCTGGCTCGATCGCATGGGCATCGCCTACGACGTCGTCACCGACCATGACCTGCATGACAAGGGCGCGGAGATCCTCTCCTCCTACAAGGTCGTGCTGACCGGCTCGCATCCGGAGTACCACACCGAGCGCACGCTCGATGCGTTGCAGACCTACACCGAGACCGGCGGGCGGCTGATGTATCTCGGCGGCAACGGGTTCTATTGGCGCGTCGCGCTGTCAGACAAGGTGCCGGGCGCGATCGAAATCCGGCGCACCGAGGGCGGCATCCGCACCTGGGCGGCCGAGCCCGGCGAGTACTATCACGCCTTCGACGGCGCCTATGGCGGGCTGTGGCGCCGTTCCGACCGGGCGCCCAACCAGCTCTGCGGTATCGGGTTCTCGAGCCAGGGCCGCTTCGTCGGCAACGCCTATCGCCAGACGCCGGCGGCGCGCGACAACCACCACGCCTGGGTCTTCGAGGGCGTGAAGGATGAGTTGTTCGGCGGCTACGGCTTCTCGGGCGGCGGCGCGGCCGGCTTCGAGCTCGATCGGCTCGACCATCGCCTGGGTAGCCCACTCAACGCCGTCGTGCTCGCCTCCTCCGAGGGCCATGACCGCAAGGATTTCGTGGTCGTGCACGAGGAGCGGCTTGGCCTCGACACCACCATTCCCGGCCAGACGCTGGAGCAGCTGATCCGCGCCGACATGACCTACATCGAGAAACCGAAGGGTGGCGCTGTATTCTCGGTCGGCTCGATCACCTATTGCGGCAGCCTGCCGACCAACAAGTTCGACAACGACGTCTCGCGGCTCACCTTCAACGTGATCAACCGCTTCGGCGAGCTCAATCTCAAGTGGCCGTTTTGACCTCGGCCGTGAGCCGCGCCAACAGGCCTTTGCAACCCGCCTCGATCAGGTCGAGCGCCCTCTCATAGCCGCTCGCCGGACCGCCGTAAGGATCGGGAATGTCGGTCACGCCGAGCTCGGGCGCGGATCGCATCAGCATCTGCGGGCGGTCCTGCAGCTTGCGCGGCGCCATCCAGCGCATGGCGGCAAGGTGCGTGCGGTCCATGGCCATCGGATGGTCGAAGCGCTCGAGATCCTCGTTGGTGAGCAGCCGTGCCTTGTGGTCGGCGATGTCGTAGCCGCGCCGGCGTGCGGCCTCGATGGCGAGCAGCGATGCGGGCTTGCCGACATGGCCTTCGTAGGTGCCGGCCGAATCGATGGTGAAAGCATCGGCTCAGGCCCGCTCTGCGGACCAGCTCCCTGAACACACCCTTGGCCATGGGCGAGCGGCAGATATTGCCGGTGCAGACGAAAAGGACGCCGATGGTCATGGCCGCTCACCCTAGCACGGCGCTAGATTGCTAGCGCGATTTCCGGTCAGAGGGAACCGTCCGCGGTTCCCTCTGACCGGAAACGCGTTGTTCCAGGCACCTCGACCAAAGGGCATATTCCGTTCGGCTGATTCCAGCCGAACAGAATATGTTCTACGCATGCATCAGGACTTCCTGCCGCCCGGTATCGTCGTGCTGACCGGTGCGGGCATCTCCAAGGAAAGTGGCATCGATACCTTTCGCGACAAGGACGGGCTATGGAACCGCGTCAATTTGGAAGAGGTCGCGACGATCGAGGCTTGGCATCGCGACAAGAAGAAGGTACTCGATTTCTACAATGACACGCGGCGGAGCTTCCGCGGCGCGCATATCCTGCCCAACGCCGCGCACAAGGCGCTCGCCCACCTCGAGCAGAAATATGATGGCGAGGTGACGGTGGTGACCCAGAACATCGATCCGCTACACGAGATGGCTGGCTCCAAGCGGGTCATCCACATGCATGGCCGCGACGGCGAGATCCGCTGCATGAACTGCGGTACCGTCAGCCAGTCCGACGAGGATCTGACGCCGGCCTCGGTGTGTCCGCACTGCCATGCCGTGGGTGAGTTGCGGCCGAACATCGTGTGGTTCGGCGAGATGCCCATGCACATGGACGAGATCTACGAGGTGCTGGAGCGCTGCGGCCTGTTCGTGGCGATCGGTACCTCGGGCGAGGTCTACCCCGCTGCCGGCTTCGTGCTGCATGTCCGCCGCCACCGGCCGCGCGCGCGCACCGTCGAGCTCAACCTCGAGCCCAGCGGCAATCAGCCCTTGTTCAAGGAACATATCTACGGCCCCGCCACCCAGATCGTGCCGCCCTATGTCGAGCGCGTCCTGGCACACGGCGTCGAATTGTAAGGAGAAGATCATGCCCGACATGCCGCCCAGCATGACCAAGCCAGCGCACGGCCCGCAGCACATCGCGCCTGACATCCACGGCCAGAATTTCTATACCATTGACCGGCAGTTCCAGGACCTGCTGTCGCTCTATCTGGAGCCCGGCCTCGGCGCCCACATGACGCCGCACTTCGAGCGGCTGGGCGCACTCGCCGGCAGTCGGCTCGATGAGCTGGCCCAGATCGCCGACAAGCATCCGCCGGTGCTGCAGCCGCGCGACCGTTTCGGCCGTGACGAGGACTGGATCGACTACCATCCCGCCTATCGCGAGATGGAGAAGGTGGCGTTCGAGGAGTACGGCATGCACGCCATGAGCCATCGCGCCGGCGTGCTGGGGCTCGGCCAACCCGCGCATCCGCTGATCAAGTACGGCATCACCTATCTTTTCGTGCAGGCCGAATTCGGGCTGATGTGCCCGGTCTCGGTGTCGGACACGTCGAACTTCATCATCAAGCGCTACGGCTCGGAGCCCCTGAAGAAGCTGCTGCTCGACCGGCTCTTGAGCCAGGACCCGGCGGCAATGCTGAAGGGTACGCAGTTCATGACCGAGAAAGCTGGTGGCTCCGATGTCGGCGCGATCGAGACCGAAGCCGAGCGGGTGGGCGTCGGCGCCGATGGCATCGAGCGCTGGAAGCTTCACGGTCAAAAATGGTTCTGCAGCCACGCCGATGCCGACGTCGTGGTCCTGCTGGCGCGACCGCGCGGCGCCGCACCAGGCACCCAGGGGCTCGGCATGTTCGCCATGCCGCGGCGGCTTGAAGACGGCTCGCGCAACAGCTACCGGATCGTGCGGCTGAAGGACAAGCTCGGCACGCGCTCGATGGCGTCGGGCGAGATCATCCTCGATGGCGCGACAGCCTATCTCGTGGGCGACGCCGAGCGCGGCTTCAAGCAGATGATGGAGCAGGTGAACCTGTCGCGGTTGAGCCATGGCGTGCGCGCGGCCGCCATGATGCGGCGCTGCCTCAATGAGGCGCTGGCCGCGGCGCGCGGCCGACGCGCTTTCGGGCGGGCGATCGCGGAGTATCCGCTGCTGCGCCGCCAACTGATGAAGATCATGCTGCCGACGGAGCAGGCGCTCTCGATGTACGCCTTCTCGGCCGATGCCATGGGCCGCGCCGAAGGCTACGACGGAAAGGGGGGCGACAAGGACGCGGCCAACCTGCTGCGCATCCTGACTCCGGTCTACAAGTTCCGCGCCTGCCGCGACAACATCCCTGTGGCGAGCCACGCGCTCGAAGTGAGAGGTGGCATCGGCTACATCGAGGAATGGGTGACGGCGCGCCTCGTGCGCGATGCGCAGATCGGCACGCTGTGGGAGGGCACCTCGAACATCAACGCGCTCGATGTCGTGCAGCGCGCCGTCGGCAAGTCGGGCGGGCACAAGACGCTCTCCGCCGCGCTGAAGGCGAGGTATGAGCCGAGCGCCAGCCTGCCCGGCCAATACAAGGGCCTGCTCGGCGCCACCCTCGATCGCGTCGAGCGCTTCGCCGAAGCCGTCGCCGCCGATCCCAAACACGAGAAGCGCGCCCGCCTCGCCGCCGGCGCGCTCTACCACGCTGCCAGCGCCGCGCTCATGGCCTGGGAGGGTGCCACGCTCGGCGCCAAGGGCGGCGATGCCCGACGTCTGCTGCTGTCACGCCTGGTGATCGAGCACCGGCTCGCCCCGCAGGATCCATTGTCGCTCAGCGAATCGCCGTGGGAACAGGAAGCGATGGACCTCTTGCTGCAGGACGCACCGGTCCTGCTTGCGAAGGCGACGGCGCTGCTGTCCTAGCCCTCGACGATCAGGCGCGCCAAGGCCTCAGGTTCGCTCAGCATCGGATAATGGCCGGTGTCGAGTTCGTGCCAGCGGCCTTTCAGCCGGTCGGCCGCGCGGCGCTGATGCGCCAGCGGCGGGTTGGTGCTCTTACGGCACCAGATCACCGAGGCGTTCCACGGTTCGCCCCAGAACCGCGCAAGTTTCACCGGCGCGCGCAAGGGGGCGATCGGATGGGGCGTGCAACGCTCCAGCGCCCAGCGGCGCATCGCCGGCTCGAGATCGGCGAACAGGCGCGTCTCGAAATCGTGCTGCGAGGGGCCGGTGGTCAGCTCGGTATTGACCGCTGTCGGGCGCTTGACGATGTCGGGCACCGCCTCGCCGTCGAGCAGCGCCAGGGCATCGGCGAACACCAGGCGGGCCACCCGCTCGCGAGCCAGTTCGGCCGTGCGCGCCATCACCATGCCGCCGGTGCTGGTGCCGACCAGCACCACGTCGCGCAGGTCCTGATAGAACAAAAGCGCGGCGACCTCGTCGGCATGGCTCTCGGTGGTGATCCCGGCGCGCACCTGGTGCTTGCGCTCGGCGCAGCCGTCGAGCGTCGGCGCAAACACCAGATGCCCCTCGGCCCGCAGGCGTTCGGCGACCGGGTTAAAAATCCAGCCGCCCTGGTAGGCGCCGTGCAGCAACACGAACGTGCTCATTTCATCGCTCCCCGCACCGTGACGCCGGCCATTTGCTCGAAGACCTTCACGATCGCCGCACCATCCTGCTTGTTCAGCCCCTGCGCCCGGGCCATCTGGTAGACCTGCTGCGTCACATTGGCGAGCAGCAGCGGCACGCCCAGGCGCTTGGCAAAGGCGGTCTCGAGCTCCTGGTCCTTGTAGGAAATGTCGATCGTGCCGCCCGGCACGAAATCGCCCTCGAGGATGCGCGGCACGCGCTGCTCCCACGCGACACTGGCCCCGGTCGAGACGCGCACCACTTCGAAGATCGTCTTGGGATCAAGCCCCGCCTTGACGCCCAGCACCATCGCTTCGGCCACCGCCACGGTGTTGACCTGCACCAGCATGTTGTTGACCAGCTTCATGGCAAGCCCGCTGCCCAGCGGGCCGACATGGAAGGTGCGGCTGCCCATGATCTTGAAGAGGTCCTGGCACTTGGCGACGACCGCGGCATCGCCGCCCACGATCACCGACAGCTCGCCCGACTGTGCACGGCCGGTGCCGCCGCTCACGGGCGCGTCGATCATGGCGATGCCCTTGGCTGCCAGTCCGTCGGCCAGGGCACGCGCGGCGAACGGATCGATCGTCGACATGCAGATCACGATGTGTCCCGGTTTGGCGCCGTGAACGATGCCATCGCTGCCCGCGATCACGGATTGCGCCTGTTCGGTGGTCTCGACGATGAGGATGGTGCGCTCGCCTTTCGCTGCCACCTCCTTCGCCGATGCGGCGACCTCGGCGTTGAGCTTGGCCGTCTTGCTGGCGTCGATGTCGTGCACCACCAGTGGAACGTCAGCCTTGATGAGATTGCGTGCCATGGGGCCGCCCATGGCGCCCAAGTCCGATGAAACCCACCTTGCCGGCCATTGTCCCCTCCCTTGGCTTAAGCACGCCTACTCAGCACCTCTGCCGTATGCTCATCGAGCAGCGACTCGCGATACAGTCGCTTCGACGGCTGGTCCTTGAAGCGCACGACCCGCCGCGGCACTCTTGTCCTAACCTTCGACGATCTGGCCTGCTCAGGAAGCGAGCACGTGGCGTTGTCGCATGCGGCGCAAGACAGTGATCGCGAGCAATGCCGTCAACAGGTCTAGACACGCCACCAGGACGAACACCGTCGTCCAGCCGCCGGTTGCCTGCTTCAGGACCGCCGCCGCCGGTCCACCGAGGATCGAGCCCACACCTTGCGCAATGTAGAGAAAACCATAGTTGGTAGCGGCGTATTTCGGGCCGAACGTGTCGGTCAGCGTCGACGGGAAGAGCGAGAAGATCTCGCCCCAGCCGAAGAACACCAGCCCGGTGAGGACGACGAACAGCACGGGATTGCCGAGCACGGCCAGCAGCACCAGGATGGCGACCGCTTCGAGCGCGAAAGCCAGCGCCATGGTCTGCTCGCGGCCGATGTGATCGGACACCCAGCCGAAGAACGGCCGAGTCAGGCCATTGGTGACCCGCGACAGGGTGAGCGACAAGGGCAGCGCCGCCATGCCGAACACGAGCACCTGTGCGACCTTGTACTCGTTGGCGAACGGGCCGACGTTGGACACCACCATCAGGCCGCTCGTCGACATCATCGCCATCATGACAAACAGCAGATAGAAGATCGGATTGCGCAGCATCTCCCTCGGTGTGTAGCTGCGCTTGGATTGCAGTTCCTGCTGGGCGATCGCCGGATTGAAGCCGGCGGGCAGATAGCCCTCGCTCGGGACCTTCATCCCGAGCGCGGCGACCACGCCGATCGCGGCCTGGATGATGCCCCAGATCAGCAAGGTGTGGGCGTAGCCCGACGACTTGATCATGGAATCGATGGGGAAGCTGGTGAAGAAGGCGCCGAAGCCGTAGCCCGCCGCGGCCAATCCGGTCGCCAGGCCGCGCCGATCGGGAAACCAGCGCACCATCAAACCGATGATACCGACATAGATGATGCCTGTGCCGAAGCCGCCGATGATGCCGTAGGTGATGTAGAGCCCCCACAGGCTGCCGACGAGGGAAGCCAGCACCCAGCTGCCGCCGGCCATGATGGCGCCGAGCGAAATCAGCAGACGCGGTCCGAAGCGGTCGACCAGGTACGCCTGGAACGGCGAAAAGAAAGTCTGCAGGACAATCAGGAGCGAGAATGTCACCTGGATCTGCGGCAGCGTCGTGCCGAGACGCTGGTTCAGGGGCCCGGTAAACAGCGTCCAGACATATTGCGGGCTGGAGATCGCCATCATGGCGATCACGCCCAGCAGAAGCTGTAACCATCGGTTGCTATTGCCGACGCCGTCGACGGCCGCCGCGCCCGAATTCGTCATGACCATCTCCCCAATCGCTCTCCCGTTGCTCACAGGATAGAGCGGCCAACACACCGAGGCCTAGTGAGGAATCGGCGCCATCGGCCGATGCCGACGAGCCCGTGCGGAGAATTACGTGATCTGACTGTCTTATTCGGCGCCGCCACCCAGGATTTCGGCGCTGTGCTCGCCGAGCAGCGGCTCGCGAAAGAGCGGCTTGGACGGTTCGTCCTTGAAGCGCACGACGGGCGCGAAATGCTTGCGGCCATCAGGCTCGGTCCGCACGGCACCGCGCTTCAGGAGGTTCGGCTCGGCAATTGCCTCGGGCAGCGTGTTGACCGGGCCGTAGCAGATGTCGAGCTTCGCGAGATACTCCATCCAGTGCGCGAGCGGCTTGGCGCGGAAGGTCGCCTCGAGGAATTCCATCACCGGCTTCTGGTGCGCGCCCGGCCATTCGCAGAGCGCGGCGAAATCGGGCCGGCCGAGAGCGCCTAAGAGGTTCTTCACGAACTTCATCTCCTGGCCGGCCAGCACGAGCTGGCGGCCGTCGGACGTGTCGTAGATGCGGTAGAAGGCCGAGCCACCCGTCGTGCGCTGGTTCTTGACGTCGGGCTGCTTGTTCTCGGTGAAGGCAGTGCCGACCACATTCGCGCACGAGGCCATCAGCGCCTCGTGCATGGAGACGTCGATATAGTCGCCCTTGCCCGTGCTTTGCCGGCGCAACAGCGCCATCAGCACGCCGGACAGTCCATATAGACCGCTCACCAGGTCCGCGACCGGAATGCCGGGAATCGCCGGCCGACCGTCATCGCCCAAGGTGAGACTGAGCACCCCGGTCATGGCTTCGAGCGCCAAATCGTGCGCGGCGCGGCCGGGATAGGCGCCGTCCTGGCCGAAGGCCGTGATCGAGCAATAGACGATGCCGGGGTTCTTGGTCTTCACCGCCTCGTAGCCGATGCCGAAGCGCTGGACCACGCCGGGACGGAACAATTCGACCAGCACGTCGGCTTCGCTGACCAGTCGAAAGAGATCCGCGCGACCGTCTTCGCTCTTGAGGTCGAGCACCACGCTCTTCTTGCCGCGCGCCATGTTGCGGAAGAACACCGAGGTGCGTTCGTCCGGTGGCCGGATGTGCCGGCCAGGATCGCCCTCGCCCGGCGGCTCGACCTTGATCACTTCCGCGCCATGATCGGCCAGCGCGGTGGTGAGATAGGGGCCCGGCAGGAACCAGGAGAGATCGACGACCTTGATGCCTTCGAGCTTCATGATGCTTTGCCTAGCAGTTCGTTGTTGTCGGCGCCGAGCGGCGAACAGGCGGCCTGCGCCAGCCGTTCGCCATCGATGCGGATCGGATTGGCGATCACCCGCAGGCTGCCCTTCACCGGATGCGGCACCGCCGACACCATGGCGGTTGCGCGAGCAAAGTCGCTGTCGAGCGCCTGGTCGAGACGATAGACCGGCGCGGCGGGCAGGAGGCCGTTGAACGTCGCCAGCCAATCGGCCGTCGTGCGGGTGCGGAACGTGACATCGAGTTCGTCGGTCAGCTCGGCGCGGTTCTTCGCCCGCGTGTTGGGATCGGGGAAGCGCGAATCGTTCACCAGATCCGCCCGGCCCATCGCCTCGCACAGCGACAGCCAGAATTTCTGCGTCATGCACATGATGAAGATCCAGCCGTCCCTGGTCGGAAAGGTCTGGACCGGCGCCAGCGACAGATGCGCGCTGCGCGGCACACGGGGCGAGACGTCGCCTTCGTTGAGATACCATGCCCCGGGATAAGTGAGCTGGTGCATGGCGACGTCATAGAGGCAGGTCTCGACATCGCCACCCTGTCCTGTCGTCTTGGCGCGCAAAAGACAGGCGAGCAGGCCCACGACCCCGGTCAGGCCGCTCATGCTGTCGATCAGCGACACGCCGACGCGCGTCGGCGGCCCGTCCGGCTCGCCGGTCAGCTCCATCAGGCCCGCCTCCGCCTGCATCAGGAAATCGTAGCCCGGCCAATCCGCGCGTTCGCCGGCACGGCCGTAGGCCGAGATATGCAGGCAGACGATCGACGGGCTTCAGGTGCCTGAGGCTCGCGTAGTCGATGCCGAGCTTCCTGGGCTGCGTGCCGCGCAGGTTGTTGACCACGCAATCGGCGCTTCTCACCAGCGCCTCGAACTTGGCGCGGCCTTCTTTCGACTTGAGGTCGAGGGTCACGCTCTTCTTGCCGAGGTTCCAGGCCTGGAAATATTCACTGTCGGCGTCGCCCAGCCTGTGGGGTCCGACGTGACGCGAGGGATCGCCGTGCGGCGACTCGACCTTGATCACCTCCGCCCCCAGTTCGGCCAGGAACATGGTGCCGTACGGCCCGGCGCCGAACTGCTCCAGCGTCAGCACGCGGATGCCAGCGAGCGGCTTGTTCATGCGGCGGCGTTCCGGCGCGCCCATTGGCGGGCGATGATCAGGCGCTGCATCTCGTTGGTGCCCTCGCCGATGCAAGTGAGCGGCGCATCGCGATAGAGCCGTTCGATGTCGTATTCCTTGGAATAGCCGTAGGCGCCATGGATGCGCATGGATTCGGTGCTGTTCTCGAGCGCCGCTTCCGAGGCGAAGAACTTCGCCATGCCGGCCTCCATGTCGCAACGCTCGCCGCGATCGAAGGCTTGCGGCGGCATCGAGCGTCAGCAGGCGCGCGGCGCGGGCCCGCGTCGCCATCTCGCCGATCTTGAGCGCAATCGCCTGGTGCTCGATGATCGGCTTGCCGAAGGTCTTGCGCAGTTGCGCGTAGCTGGTGGCAAGCCGCAGCGCGCCCTCGGCGATGCCGACGCCGCGCGCCGCCACGTTGATGCGGCCGAGTTCGAGGCCGCCCGCCACCTGGGTGAAGCCGCGGCCTTCGACCTCGCCGATCAGGTGGTCGGCCGGGATGCGGTAGTCCTCGAAGATCAGCTCGCCCGAATCGATCGACTTGTAGCCGAGCTTCTCGAGCTTGCGGCCGACCTTGAAGCCCGGCCCCTTGGGCGCGATGAAGAGACTCATGCCGGAATAGCGCGGGCTTGCCTCGGGGTTGGTCTTGACCAGCAGCGCGAAGCACGAACCCTCGATGCCGTTGGAGATCCAGGTCTTGGTGCCGTTGATGACGTAGTGGTCGCGCTCACGCCGCGCGGTCATGCGGATCGCCTGCAGGTCGGTGCCGGCATCGGGCTCGGTGAGCGCCAGCCCGCCGCGGATCTCGCCCGAGGCGAACTTGGGCAGCCACTGGCGCTTCTGCGGCTCGGTGCCGAACTTCTCGACCGCCAGCGCCAGCATCAAATGCGAGTTGAAGATGCCGGTGATCGCCATCCACACCGAGGAGATCTTCATCACGATCTCGGCGTAGGTGGTGGCCGGCAGCCCCAGCCCGCCATACTCGGGCGAGACGGTGGCGCCGAACAGGCCGAGCTCCTTCATCTGCTCGACGAGCTCGGCCGGCCATTTGTCGGCATGGTCGAATTCCTTGACCCGCGGCGCCACCTCGCGCTCGACCCAGCGGTCGATAGTGGCGAAAAGCTGCGCCTCATCCGCCGCGTCGATCTTGTGCATTTTCCCCTCCCGGATGCCTTGGCAACAAAGTGAAAAGCCGTCGCACCTGAGTCAATGTTAGGGTGTCGCAGGACGAAGGGAGACGATGGCGCGCAACAAGCACCTGGTGCCCGATCTGCTGGCACCCGGCCTCGACCTGGTGTTCTGCGGCACTGCGCCCAGCCCCGCCTCCTTCAAGGCGCGCGCCTACTACGCCAACCCCGGCAATGCCTTCTGGGCGACCTTGCATGCCGTCGGCCTCACACCCGAGCGGCTGACGCCGCAACGCTATCCCGAGTTGCTGGCCTGGCGGATCGGGCTCACCGACTTGAACAAGACCGAGTACGGCTCCGACCATGAGCTGAGCGCGCACGCAATGGATGCCAAGTCGCTGCATGGCAAGCTGGCCAGGTACCGGCCGGCGGCGGTCGCCTTCACCAGCAAGAATGCCGCGTCGCTTGGCCTCGGCGTCAAGGCGCCGGCCTACGGCCGCCAGCGCGAGCTGCTGGAAGGCGCCGTGGTGTTCGTGCTCGCCTCGCCGTCGGGCCGTGCGCGCTCGTTCTGGACAATCGAGCCGTGGCGCGCCGCAGCGGCCTTCGTCATGGAACGGCGGCGGTTGCGCGAGCGCGCGGCATGAACACGCGCGACCGGGGTCGCGCGCCCATCACGCGTCGCGCCACGCTCGCCGCGGCGTTGCTGGCGCCGGCACTTGCCCGCGCCCAGGAGAGACAAACCATGCTGCACGACCTGGCGCGCCGCGCCGCGATCTACCTCTTCCCGGTCTACGAGATGTACCGCACGCGCTGGAACGCCACGGTCAACGAGGCCAATCCGGTGCGCGGCAAGCTGAACCGCTTCCTGCACGTCCCGGTGCTCGCCACCCACAAGAGCCGCGCCGTCACCACGCCCAACACGGACACCCTTTATTCGAGCGCCTGGCTCGATCTCTCGCTCGAGCCGTTGTTCCTTACCGTGCCCGCCATGGGCGAGCGCTACTACAGCTTCGCCTTCATGAGCCTGTTCACCGACAACTTCGCCTATGTCTGCCGCCGCCTGGATGGCGGCCGGCCGGCGCCGCGCATGATCGTCGGTCCCTCCTGGCAGGGCGTGGCACCGAACGGCGTCAAGCTGGTGCGCGCGCCGACCAACGGCGTGTGGCTCCTCGGTCGCATCCTGGTCGACGGGCCAGACGATCTGCCGGCGGTGCGCGCGCTGCAGGGCAAGACCCTGCTCGAGACGCCGGACATGCGCAACGAGCGCCGCATCCTCGAGACCGAGGAGCTGATGCGCCAGCGCTCCACGCTGCCACCCCAGGCGGTCGCCGACTGGCCGGCCCCCAACCGTGCCGATCCCTTCGACCTGTTCGCGGTCGGCCTGCGGGCGCTGGGCGAGAGCCCGCTCGGCGAGCGCGACCGCGCGGTGATGGAGTCCTTCGCGGATCTCAAGCTCAGGCCCGGCCGAAAATTCGATGCCCGCGCCTTCTCCGAAGGCGAGCGCACGGCAATCCAGGCCGGCATCGCCGAGGCTGAGGCCGAAATCCGCGCCGCCGGCAGGCGCTACGGCCAGACGGTGAACGGCTGGAATTATCCCGCGCGCAACCTCGGCAATTTCGGCGATGACTATCTCTACCGCGCTACCATCGCGTTGACCGCGCTTGCGGCGCTTGAGACCGCCGAGGCGACGTACCTCAGCTGCACAAGCGACGAGACCGGCAGGCCGCTCGATGGCAGTGGTCGCTACGTGCTGCGTTTCGAGCCGGGCCAGCTGCCCCCTGCCAAGGCCTTCTGGTCGCTGACCATGTACGAGGTGACGCCCGAGGGCCGCGCCTTCTTCACCGACAATCCAATAAGTCGCTATGCCATCGGCGATCGCACCAAGGGACTGCGCATGAGCCCGGATGGTGCGCTCGAAATTTACGTGCAGCATGAACGGCCGGCGGCCGACAAGGAGCCCAACTGGCTGCCCGCGCCCCCGGCAGGGCCGATCCGGCTGCTGCTGCGCGCCTATGAGCCGCAGGAGGCGCTGCTCGACGGCCGCTATCGCTTGCCGCCGTTGCGACGCAACTCCTCGCCCTGACAAGGCGTTAGCCTTCAGGGACAATCAGGAGCTCAACATGACCGACATTCCCCGGCGATCACTCGCTGCGGGCGCCGGCTTGCTGGTCGGCGCCATGGCGTTGCGAACCCAGGCTCAACAAAAGGACGACCAGCAGATCGCGAGCGCCAACACGCCCAGCCTCAGCGTCCAACCGCTGACCTTCAATCCGGAGAAAATCCCCGGCCTGTCGGCCAAGTTGCTCACAAGTCACCACGACAACAACTATGGCGGCGCAGTAAAGCGGCTCAACGCCATCGAGGCTGAGCTGGTGAGGCTCGACTTCGCCAATACATCGCCCTTCCAGTTGAACGGACTGAAGCGCGAGGAGCACATCGCCTACAACTCCTCGATCCTGCACGAACTCTATTTCGCGAGCCTCGGCGAGATGCCGACCCGCCCGTCGGGCCTGTTCGCCGAGGCCCTGTCGCGTGATTTCGGCAGCCTCGATCGCTGGCAGGGAGAGTTCGGCGCGACGGCCAAAGCGCTGGGCGGCGGCTCGGGCTGGGTGATCCTGGCCTACTCAGCCCGCGACAAGCGGCTTTACAATCACTGGGCCGCCGACCATTCGATGGCCCCCGCCGGCTCGACCCCGCTGCTGGCACTCGACATGTACGAGCACGCTTATGCCATGGACTATGGCGCCAACGCCGGCGCCTATGTCGACGCCTTCCTCAAGATCGTGAAATGGCCCAATGCCGAGCGCCTCTATCGCGAGGCGATGCGGGTCTGATCTAGGCGCCCGGCTGGGCGCGGCGCGATTCTTCCTCGGCACGGGCTTCGATCGCTTCCATGTCGTCGTCGCTCATGCCGAAGTGATGGCCGATCTCGTGGATCAGCACGTGCCGCACGATGTGCGGCAGGTCCTCTTCCGATTCGCACCAATAGTCGAGGATCGGGCGGCGGTAGAGGAAGATGCGGTCGATGTCGTTGGCGACGTGGCCCGCGCCACGCTCCATCATCGACACGCCCTGGTAAAGCCCGAGCAGGTCGAACGGCGTATCGAGCTCCATCGCCTTCTCGACCTCGTCGGACGGGAAGTCGTCGACCTGGATGCGCACGTTGCCGACATGGCGACGGAATTCCTCCGGGATCGTCGCCAGCGCTTCGGCGGCGATCGCCTCGATGTCTTCCAAGGAGGGCGCGATGCCGAAGCAGGGCGTGCGCCGCGGGTTGGTGAAGACCGGCATACTTCCCCCATATAGGAGCCAAGCGCGCTCGCCAAGCTCTTCGCATGTGAGATTGTTCACCAAACTTTCGCAGGCTGGGTCGCGGTTGGCGCAGGATTCGCATGGTCGCGTTCCGGAACGAACCGCTCTAAGCTCGGCGCGCACCCATGCTCCGCTTTCTTGTCCGCCGTCTGATCGTGGCGCTGCTCGTCGCGGCGACCGTGATGACCCTGGCCTTCATCCTGACGCGCCTGTCAGGCGACCTCGCGACATCGATCGCGGGGTCGAATGCGACCGCCGCCGACATCGAGGCGATCCGCAAGGCCTACGGCCTCGACCGGCCGCTGGTCACCCAGTTCTTCGACTGGGTCGGCCGCGCCGTCACCGGCGATCTCGGCGAAAGCTATTTCTTCAAGGCGCGTGTCGCGGACCTGATCGGCGAGCGCATGCCGGTGACGCTGACGCTTGGCCTCACCGGGCTGGTGATCGCGCTCCTTGTCTCCCTGCCGCTCGGCATCCTGGGGGCGGTGCGCGAGAACACCGGCCTCGATCGCGCGGTCCAGCTGGTGGCGCTGCTCGGCCAGGCGATGCCGTCCTTCTGGCTCGGCCTCATCCTGATGATCGTATTCGGCCTGGAGCTCGGCTGGCTGCCGATCTCGGGCACCGATTCCTGGGACAGCTACATCATGCCCGGTGTCGTGCTGGCCTTTTCGGCGATCCCCGCCCTGACCCGGCTGACCCGCGCCGGGATGATCCAGGCGATGGGCAGCGACTATATCCGCACGGCCCGCGCCAAGGGCCTGTCGCGCGCCTCGATCCTGCTGAAGCATGCGTTGCGCAATGCCGCCATCCCGGTGGTGGCGATCGCCGCCGTGCAGCTGGGCTTCATGCTGGGCGGCTCGATCGTGATCGAGCAGGTCTTTGCCCTGCATGGCGTCGGCTTCCTTGCCTGGGAAAGCATCCAGAAGAACGACTTTCCCGTCGTGCAGTCCGTGGTCCTCGTCCTGGCGGTGATCTATGTCGCCCTCACCATGCTGGCCGACCTGATGAACGCCGTGCTCGATCCCAGGCTGCGCAGCGCATGAGCGTCGCGGAGGTCACGGCCGGCCCCAAGCGCGGCTGGAAGAGCCTCGGCACCTGGCTGGGCGCGGCGATCGTGGGTGTGGCGGCGTTCTGTGCCCTCTTCGCGCCGTTGCTCGTTCCGCATGATCCGTTTGCCCAGGACCTCGGCAAGCGCCTGCTGGTGCCGTTCTGGATGGCGGGCTCCGACCCCCAGCACATCCTGGGCACCGACCAGCTCGGCCGCGACTATCTCTCGCGCCTGATCTGGGGCTGCCGCATCTCCATGCTGATCGGCGTCACGGTCTCGATCGTGTCGGGCCTGATCGGCATCACCTCGGCGTGTTGGGTGGCTTTTTGGGCGGCCGGGTCGACGACGCCGTGCTGTTCGCCATCACCACCCGGCTGTCGATCCCCGTGGTGCTGGTGGCGCTGGCCGTGGTCGGCCTGCTCGGCAGCTCCATGACCTTGCTGGTGATCACGCTCGGCCTGCTCCTGTGGGACCGCTTCGCGGTGGTGGCGCGCTCGACCACGATGCAGGTGCGCAACCTCGATTTCGTCGCCGCCGCCTGGTGCGCCGGCTGTTCGCGCTTTCGTATTCTCACCCGCGAGGTCTTGCCCAACATCGCCAGCCATCTCGTGGTGGTGGCGACGCTGGAAATCGCGCTCGCCATTCTTCTTGAGGCCGCGCTTTCCTTCCTCGGGCTGGGCGTACCGCCGCCGCTGCCGTCGTGGGGCCTGATGATCGCCGAGGCCAAGGACTACATGTTCTTCAGCCCCTGGGTGATCATGATCCCGGGCGTCGCGCTGTTCGTGCTCGTGATGGGCATCAACCTGTTAGGTGACGGCCTGCGTGACTTGTTCGGCGCGAGATCCGCCCCGTGACTCTGCTCGAGGTGGAAAAGCTCGAAGTCGACTTCGCCGGCCGCCCCTCTGGCTCATCTACAGCCGCGGTGCGTGGCGCCTCGCTCACCGTCGAACGCGGCGAAACCCATTGCCTGGTAGGCGAGTCGGGCTGCGGCAAGTCGGTGACGGCGCTGGCGGTCATGAACCTCCTGGCGCGCGGCGGCCGCCGGCGCGCCAGGCGCCTCGCCTTCCAGGGCGACGATCTGCTCGGGCTCTCCGACTCCGGCATGGCCGAGCTGCGCGGCAATGCCATGGCCATGATCTTCCAGGAGCCGATGACCTCGCTCAATCCGGCCTACACGATCGGCTCACAGATGACCGAGGTGCTGCGCCGCCACAAGGGCGCCCGCCAACGCGCCGCCACCGACCGCGCCGCCGACCTGTTGGCCCGTGTCGGCATCACCGCACCGGGCCTTCGGCTCGGCCAGTTCCCGCACCAGCTCTCGGGCGGCCTGCGCCAGCGGGTGATGATCGCCATGGCGCTGATGTGCGATCCGCAGCTCCTGATCGCCGACGAGCCGACCACCGCGCTCGACGTCACGGTGCAGGCCCAGATCCTGCGCCTGCTCGCCAGCCTGCAGCGCGATCTCGGGCTTGGCCTGCTGCTGATCACCCACGATCTCGGCATCGTGGCGCGCGTCGCCACCAAGGTCTCGGTGATGTATGCGGGCGAAGTGGTGGAGAGCGCCGCAACTGCCGAGCTGTTCGCCAACCCCAAGCACCCCTACACCCAGGGCCTGCTGCGCTGCGTGCCGGTGCCGGGCAAGATCGGGCGCGAGGAGCCGCTGGGCTCGATCCCCGGCACCGTGCCGCGCATCGCGCCGGGCTTCGAAGGCTGCGCCTTCCGCGAGCGCTGCGACTTCGCCGACGCGAGCTGCCGTCACACCATCCCGCGTCACAACGCCGGGCCCGCCCACGACTTCCTGTGCCGCCTGCCATGAGCGCGCCGGCCATCGAAGTCCGCGCCGCGCGAAAGACCTTCCGCGTAAAGGGCGGTCTGTGGCGGGCCGACCGGCACGTGGTTGCCGTCGATGACGTGTCCTTCGCCGTGCCGGCCGGCGGCGTGCTGGGCGTGGTGGGCGAATCGGGCTGCGGCAAGTCAACCCTCGCGCGCCTGATCCTCGGCCTGCTGGCGCCGACCTCCGGCGACATCGCCGTCGAAGGCCAGCGCATCCTGGCCATGGACCGCAAGGCGCGCGCCCGGCTGATCCAGCCGGTGTTCCAGGACCCTTTCGCCTCGCTCAATCCTCTGGCCAGGGTGAGGGACATCGTCGCCATGCCGCTGATCGCCCAAGGGACCTTCGGTCGCGCCGAGATGGCGAGGCGCGCCGACGAGATGCTGGCGCGGGTCGGGCTCACTGCCGAGATGGGCCGCCGCCTGCCCGCGGAACTCTCCGGCGGCCAGCGCCAGAGGGTCGCCATCGCCCGCGCCCTGGTGCTCAGGCCCCGCATCGTGGTGTGCGACGAGCCGACCTCGGCGCTCGATGTCTCGGTGCAGGCGCAGATCCTGAACCTGCTCAGCGAGCTCAGGCGCGACCTCGGCCTCACCTATCTCTTCATCAGCCACAATCTCGCGGTCGTCGAACACGTCGCGAGCGAGGTGGCGGTGATGTATCTCGGCCGCTTCGTCGAGTGCGCGCCGACCGAGCGGCTGTTCGGCCGGCCGGAGCATCCCTACACCAAGGCGCTGCTCGCCTCGGTGCTGACGCCCGAGCCCGGCCTCGGCGTGCCCGATGTCGGGCTGGGCGACACCCTGCCCGACCCGGCCAACATCCCGCCGGGCTGCCGCTTCCATCCGCGCTGCCCGATCGCCGAGCCGCGTTGCGCGGTGGAGACGCCGCCATTCAAGCCGCGGCCGGCCGGCGGCGTGGAGTGTCTGCTGGTGCCCTAGTGCGCAATAGTCTTTCGCGCGTTTACCGGCTTTACCGCCTCTTTACCGCCCGTTGGTAAACATCCGATGCCGATGGCATAAGGGTTTTGGGCACTTTTTACCACTTACCACCCCACCCCCCTCACTTCCACTTCGCAAAGTAGAAGCGCGGCAGTTCGTCGGGGTAGGTCTTGAAGTCGAGGTCCTTGGCGAAGGCGTAGGCGTTCACGTAGGTGTAACAGCGGCAACCAGTAGGCCTTCTCGGTCATGATCTTGATGGCGGCCGAATAGGCTTCTTGCGCGCCGCCGCGTCCGTTGGCAGCGCCGCCCTCGGCCACCAGCTTCTCGAGCTCGGGATCCTTCGAATAGTTGTCGAGCGCGCCCGCGCCGAACATCACCGGGAAGATCGCCGAGACGTCGTTGATCGAGTAGCTGCCCCAGCTGCCGTGATAGAGCGGCGCCTCGCCCTTCTGTGCCTTCTGGATGGCGGGCGCCACCTGCATCTGGTTGATCTTGGCGCGGATGCCGACGGCCGCCAGGTAGTTCTGGATCGCCGCCGTCCACTGCGTCACTGCGACGTAGGTGAGGAGCTCGATGTCGAAGCCGTTGGGAAAGCCCGCCTCGGCGAGCAGCGCCTTGGCCTTGGCCGGATCGTAGTCGTACTTCACCGCCGCATCGGCATCGCAGCCGAACTGGCTGGGGAAGCACGGCGCCGGCGGCACGCGGCTGCCGCCCTGCACCAGCTTGTCGGCCATTTCCTGGCGGTTGATCGCGTGCCAGATCGCCTGCCGCACCTTGACGTTGGTCAGCGGATTACCGGCGCCAGTACGACCGGCGGCATCGATCGAGAGATAGCCGATGCGCATCGATTCCTGCTGCACCGCCTGCAGGTGCGGCAGCTTGTTGATCTGCGCCATCTGGTCGGGGTTGATGTTCCAGATCCAGTCGGTCTGCTTGGCGAGCAGGTTGGTGACCTCGGTGGCAAGGTCGGGCACGAAGCGCACATGCAAGGTCTTGATCGCCGGCTTGCCCTTCGGCGAGCCCTGCCAATAATCCTCGAAGCGTTCGAACACGACCTCCTGTGCCCTGTACGTTCTTGATGATCTTGTAGGGGCCGGCACCGATCGGCTTCTTGGCGAATCCCTCCGGCCCGACCTTCTCGCGATACGCCTTGGGATGGATCGGCGTCACCATGGCGAGATATTCCAGCGCCGCGGGCGTCGGCCGCTTCATCTTGATGGTGACCGAGAAATCGCCGGTCTTCTCGGCCTTGTCGATCCAGGAGTAGTTCGAGGGCGTCGCCACCTTGCTCTCGGGATTGGCACGCCATGTTGATGGTGTAGACCACGTCGTCGGCGGTGAGCGGGCTGCCGTCGTGGAACTTCACGCCCTGGCGGATCTTGAGATCGAGGGAATTGTCCTCGGCGAAGTGCCATTCGGTGGCGAGCGAGGGCTTGATCTCGAAGGTCGAGGGATCGCGATGCACCAGCATGTCCCAGGCCTGGTGCGCCAGGATCAACCCGGTGCGCTGGCTGTTGAAATACATGTCGAGGTTGGGCACGGCGTCGACGAACTGGATGCGCAGCGTGTCGGTGGCTTTCTCGGCGCGGGCGGACGGCGCGACAGCCAGCGACGTGGCGGCGACGATGGCGGAACGGCGGGTGATTTTCACGAAAGCCTCCTGGAGTTCGTGCAAACGTAGGCTCGGCCCCTACAATGAGGCAAGCTTGGTGCCACAAGAGGAGGAGCCCCATGACGGCGAAACTGACCGGCAAGGCGCGCAGCGATGCGCTCGCGACACTCAAGGGCTGGGCGGAGGTCGCCGGCCGCGACGCCATTCACAAGAAGTTCCAGTTCGCCGATTTCAACCAGGCCTGGGGATTCATGACCCGGGTGGCGCTGGCCGCCGACAAGGCCGACCACCACCCCGAGTGGTCGAACGTCTACAACCGGGTGGAGATTGTGTTGTCGACGCATGACGCCGGTGGATTGAGTGCAAAAGACGTGGAATTGGCGAAATTCATCGATTCCGTCGCGTCCTGATCGACAGGGAACATTGTTGGCAGCACCCCGTTGTAACGGTCACGATGGAGGCTGCCATGATCCCCGATAACGGCAACGGCACACTCGACAAGTTCCATCTCGGCGTCAGCGCCGACGGCCGCAGCTGCCTGATGGTCTTCCTCGACGAAGATCAGCGCGCCATCCGCTGCACCGCCGATTTCGCCCAGTTCAACGCCTTCATCGCGAACCTCAATCGCGCCGCCGCCGAGATGGCCCGCCGGCGCAATGCGCTGGGCGACGAGGAGCCGATGCCGAGCGGCGCCATGAACGTCACCTTCGCCGAGTTCCAGCTGAGCCGCGACGACGACTACATCGAAGGCGCGCTGATCGGCGATTCGGGCGAGATCGTCGGCATCCGCATGCATCCCGACGTTGCCTGCCAGCTCACCCGCGCCATGCTGATGACCACACCCGCGGCCAGCAGCTGCTGAACGAAAAACGCCCCCGAAACCCGGGGGCGTTTTCTTTGCTCACTTGGCCTTTGCTCACTTCGATTTGCGCTTGCCGCGGATGTCGCCGGCCTTGCCCTGGGCTTCCGCCTTCTTGAGTTCGGCCGCCTCATCCGACTCAAGCGCGTGCTCGGCTTCCCTGGCGGCCTTGTCGACCTTGCCCTCCTTGATGAACCGGGCGGTGCGCTCGTTGTAGTCGCGGGTGCCGCTGTAGCTGCCCTCGCCCTCGATGCCATCCTTCGGGGCCTTCTTCTTGCTTGTATCCTGCATGTCCGCCTCCTGGGTTTTATCCATCGAGGGATAGAACGCATGAGCGGCACCGGAGTTACCGGCTGAGACCCGCCTGCCGGTAGTAGGCCAACACGCCGGGATGCAGCACCGACGGATCGGTCACAGCGGCAAGCGTATTCTTCGCCGTCGTCTCGGCGAGCTGCGCGGAAGGCGTGCGCTCCGCCTGATGCAATGCCTTGGCAAGCCGTGCCGCGATCGCCGCATCGAGACCCGGCCGCGCCATCACGAAGCTCCAGGAACCGACCGAGGGAATGGCCGCACTCTGGCCGGGATAGCTGCCGGCCGGCTGGCTGATCGGCTTCAGGAACGTGTGCCTGGCGAGGATGCGCTGGATCTCGTCGGCATCGGGCGCCACGAAGCGGCCGCCATCCTGGCTCGCCATCACCGTCTTGAAACCCGGCCAGCCCGCGCCGCCGCCCCACAGCGCCGCGACCCGGCCATCGAGCACCATCGCCGGCCCATCGCCCGCCTTCTCGAGATAGACCGGCTGGAAATCCTTGGCGGCGTCGAGGCCGAGGCCATCCATGACATAGCGGCCGAGGATCACCAGGCCCGAGCCCGCCGCGCCCCAGGCGACCGGCTTGCCCTTGAGGTCGGCGATACGGCGATCGGGACTGTCGCGGCGCACCACGAACATTCCCGCCGTCGGCATACATCGCCGTCAGGATCTTGAGATGGGCCGGCGGTCGGCCGACGCCTGAAAGCACCTCGTGCACCACCTCGCCCTGCACCAGCGCGATGTCGAGCGTGCCCGCTTCGAGCCTGCGGCACGTTCTCGGTGCTGCCCTTGGTATTGACCGCTTCGATCTCGAGCGCCGGATCCTGCGCCCTGATCGCGGCGATGAAGGCCTCGCCATAGACCGGAAAGCCGCCGCCCGGCGTGGCGGTACCGAGCCTGATCTTCACCGTTTGCGCGTGCGCAGGCGCGCTCATGACCATTGCCGCCAGCATGACGGCACGTCGCGACAGCGGCATGGCACTAGTGGTCTCCGGCGCAGCGATGGACTTCTATCGTGAGGTGGCTGAGCTCGCGCATGCCGTCGAGCTTGGCGCGGTAGTGCTCGACCGGCTCGGGCTCGTCGGACACCAGCGAGACGATGGCGCCATGATGACCGGGCCCCAGGCGCCAGACATGCAGGTCGGCGATGCGGTCGTGGCCGACTTCCAGACGGCTGCGGATCGCCTCGACCAGGGCGCGGTTGGGCGCGGCATCGAGCAGCACGGCGCCGGCGTCGCGGATCAGGCCCCACGACCAGTGCGCGATCACGACGGCGCCGACGATGCCGATCGCCGGATCGAGCCAGGTCCAGCCATAGATCCAGGCCGCTGAGAGGCCTGCGATCGCCAGCACCGAGGTCAATGCGTCGGCCAGCACATGCCAGTAGGCCGCGCGCAGATTGTGGTCGTGATGATGGTGATGATGGTCATGGTCGTGATCATCGTCGTCGTGGTCATCGTGATCGCGGTCATCGTGATCGTGACCGTGATGATGATCGCCGGCGCCGAGCAGCCAGGCGCTCACGAGATTGACGCCAAGGCCGACCACCGCAATCGCCGTCGCTTCCGCGTAGTGGATGGTCACCGGCTGGAACAGGCGGGCGATCAATTCGTAGCCGATGGCAAGCGAAATCATGGCCAGCACGATGGCGCTGGTGAAGCCCGCGAGATCGCCCAGCTTGCCGGTGCCAAAGGCAAAGCGCGGATCGCGGGCGTGATTGCGCGCATAGCGATAGGCGAAGGCTGCAATGGCAAGCGCGCCGGCATGGGTCGACATGTGCCAGCCGTCGGCCAGCAGCGCCATCGAGCCGAAGATCGTGCCGCCGGCGATCTCGGCCACCATCATGGCGGCGGTCAGCCCGACCACGGCCCAGGTGCGCCGCTCGTTGCGGTCGTGACCGGCACCCAGGAAAACGTGATCGTGGCGCCAGTCGGCGAGCGTGTGGCTGTGCACGGGCAAACTCCTATTTCTGCTGCAGGTAGGGCTCGACCTTGCCGGTGAGCTTGATGGTGAGCGGGTTGCCCTTGCGATCGAGGGTCTTGCCGACCGCGACGCGGATCCAGCCCTCGCTCACGCAATATTCCTCGACGTTGGTCTTCTCCTGGCCGTCGAACTTGATGCCGACGCCCTTCGTCAGCAGGGCCTCGTCATAGTGCGGGCTCTTGGGGTTGGTCGACAGACGGTCGGGCAAGGAAACATCGGACATGCCCGCCTATGTACGTCCTCAGGGTGCCGGGCGGAAGACCCACAGCGCTGCCGATTCTCGCCATCCGCCACGCACGGCGACGAACAGCCGGTCAAGCTCCGGAACGAACAACGAGGTCCGCGCGCCCGAGGCCGTTTGGATGCGGCCGCCCCGTGCCCAACCCTGGGCGCTTCGCTGGAAGACATCGACCATGCCGGCACCGCAACTGACGTAAAGGCGATGCCGCCGGGAATCGAAGAACACATCGTCCGCGTCGTCGCAGAGGTCGAGATTGCTCAAGACCGCGCCGTCGCGGCCCGCGAACACCGCCAGCCTCGCCGGCCGGCGGAAGGCAACGAATACCTCGCCGTCCTGAGCATCGACCGCCATCGCGAAGTTGCCGTGCAGGCCCGGGACCTGCCAGGCGGCGGCCTGCCGACCCGAACCAATGTCCATCACCGCAACGTGCCCGGCATCCGGCACATTGACGAAGGCCCGGCCCCTCGCGGCGTCGAGCTGGAACAATTCGGGATGGGCCTTGAGCGCAAGATCGGCGACCTTGGCGCGGCTGTTCGCGTCGATCACGGCAAGCGCACCCTTGCCGTATCCGACGAACACCCGGTTGCCCGGTGCATCGACGCGGACGTTGTCGGCATCATCGCCCAGATCGATCCGTCCATTGGGCGAGAAATCGCCACCCCGCAGGATGCGAACGGACCCGTCGCCGGCGTTGGCGACATAGAGCTCGCCGGTCGACGGCACGTAGCCGACGCCTTGCGGTTCGCGAAATCCGGTGAGCGTGCGCAGGGTGGCCATGGCCTTGAGATCGACCACGCCCACCGTGTCATTGCCCAGCTCGGCGACGAACAGCCGCTGGTGATCGAGATCGACCGCCAGGTGATCGATCCGTCCGCTCACATTGCCGAGCGCGATTTTTCCCTCGAGCTCGAGCCCGGGCTCGACCGCCCCGGCGGCGGCCGCAGCCAGCAGGCCAGCCGCGGCCGCCGCGAGTGCGCACGCGCCAAGCCGTGCAAGCCGCATCGCTATGCCTGCTTGCTGTAGCGCTCGTAGAGGCCGGCAGCATTGTCCCAGCGGATGCCCTGCATGAAGGCATCGACATAGGATGCGGCCTTGGCGCCGTAGTCCATGGCGTAGGCGTGCTCGAACATGTCGAGCGCCAGGATCGGCCGGCCGCCGGCGAGCGTCATGGTGTGGTCGGCCGCCCAGGTGTTGACCAGCCTCTTGTCGTGCGGCGACCAAGCCAGCATTACCCAGCCCGAGCCGCCGCCCAGCGCCTTGCCGACCGCGGCGAACTCGGTCTTCCAGCGCGCCACGCTGCCGAAATCCTTGGCGAGCTGCTCGGCCAGCGCGCCCTTTGGATCTCCTTCGCCACCCAGGCCATCGAAGTAGAGCTCGTGGATGATCATGGAGTTGGTGGCGATCAGCTCCTCGCGCTTCAGTCCATTGACGACGAACACCGGCGCGGTCGCCATGTCGAGGCCGGCGAGCTGGTTGGTGATGGCATTGAGCCGCTTCACCGCGCCCGAGTAGTTGTTCTCATAGTGGCTGGTGAGCAGCTTCTCCGACAGGCCTTTGATCTTGGAGGGATCGAACGGCAGCTTCTTGATCGCGTACTCGGTCTTGGGAGCGCTCTGGGCGAGCGCATCGGCGGCGGTGACGGCGAGAGTGGCGCCAGCGGCGATGGCGATGAAATCACGACGGTTCTGCACGGCAGTCATGACGACCTCCTTCGGTTGAAGACAGGACTAGACTCCCCCAATGACAAGAAAATAAAGGACGCCGGTCAGCGAGCTGGCCAGCAGCACCGACACCATGCCGAACTTGAAGCGGAACACCGCGACCGCCGCGGCGGCGGCCAGCGCGATCGACGGGATGTTGGCCGACGCCAGCACCGGCACGTCGACGGTGGCGCCCAGCCAATGGAACGGCCGCAAGGTTGCGAACAGTACCTGCAGGCCGAACCAGACGGCGAGGTTGAGGATCACGCCCACCACCGCAGCAGTGACGGCGCCGAGCGCGGCGGCGAGCGCCTTGTTGGCACGCAGCATCTCGACGAAGGGCGCGCCGAAGAAGATCCAGAGGAAACAGGGCGTGAAGGTGACCCAGGTGGTGAGCAGGCCGCCCAGCGTGCCCGCCAGAATTGGATTGAGCGGTCCCGGCGATCGCCAGGCCCCGAGGAAGCCCACGAACTGCGTCACCATGATCAGCGGGCCCGGCGTGGTCTCGGCCATGCCGAGGCCGTCCAGCATCTCGCCGGGCGTCACCCAGTGATAGGTGCCGACCGCTTCCTGGGCGACATAGGCCAGCACGGCATAGGCGCCGCCGAAGGTCACCACCGCCATCTTGCTGAAGAACAGCGCGATCTGAGTGAAGACGTTGTCGCCGCCCAGCCCGAGGTAGAGCACGGCCACCGGCACCAGCCACAGCGCCAGGAACAGCGAGCTGATGCTGAGCGACCAGCGCAGGTTGGGGCGCGCGTGCAGCGGCGTCTCCTCGCCGAGCAGCGAATCGGCGTCGGCCACCTGCTTGTTGCCGACCTTGCCATGGCCGCCGCCGGCCAGGAACGGCGCCCAGCCGAGCCGTCCGCCCAGCCAGCCGATCAGGCCCGCCGCCACGACGATGATGGGAAAATCGACGTTGTAGAAAAAGATGGCGACGAAGGCGGCGGCGGCGATGCCGCGCATGACGTTGTTCCTGAGCGCGCGCCGGCCGACCCGCAGCACGGCCTCGACCACGATCACCAGCACGGCGGCCTTCAGCCCGAAGAACAGCCCCTGTATCACCGTCAGCTTGCCGAGCAGCACGTAGATCCAGCTGAGCGCCATGATGGCGACAAGGCCCGGCAGCACGAACAGCGTGCCGGCGACCAGGCCGCCCTTGGTCTTGTGCATCAGCCAGCCGATATAGACGGCGAGCTGCTGCGCCTCGGGGCCGGGCAGCAAGGTGCAGTAGTTCAGCGCCTGCAGGAAGCGGTTCTCGCCGATCCACTTCTTCTCCTCGACGATGATGCGATGCATCACCGCGATCTGGCCGGCCGGGCCGCCGAAGGAGAGAGCAGCGACGCGCGCCCACACGCGCATCGCCTCGCCGAAGGGAACGCCGTGGTCTTTCATTTGCTGCCCTGCTTGATGGCGAAGGAATCGTACAGCCCGTCGAGCAGCACAGAGCCGCGCGCCAGGCGCTGCTCGTCGTCGGTGCCCGGCGTGGCGATGCCGGTAATCAGGCTCTTCACGCCCGCCGTCTCTGCCCGGCCGTACTTGTCGTCCTTCAGATCGATGTCATGGACGATCTCGCCGATCGCGCTCAGCGCGGCATCGGCGAGGCCGGCATGGGCAATCAGCACCTCGAAGGTGCAGCGATCGCCCTTGTGGGTGAACTCGCCCTCGAACATGTCGAAGCGCAGCTCGCCCGGCTCCGGTTGGTAGCCGCTCGAGGGCACGAACTTGAAGCGCGCGCCCTTGTCGATGAAACGCCGGATCAGCCAGGCCGACGCGATGCGGTCAATCTGCACGCCTTTGCGCGTGACCCAGGTGCGGTTGGCGAGCGGCCCAGGCGCCGGCACCGGTTCGGGTGATGGCATGGCTTCCTCCCCTTGCAAGGCGACCTCGAGGCCTGACACCAGGCCCTGCGCTGCGAGCCGCCCGTTGGCGCCGAAGAAATCGATGGCAACGACGGCGTCGAGTTGCCTGCGCAGCCGTCCCACTTGTGCTGCGATCTCGCTGAGCTCGCGGTCCGTCGCCTCTTCGCTCTGGCGCGCGGCGATCTCGCGCGCCTCCGCCGCGATGCGCGCATAGTCCTCGTCGCGCGCGCCATCGAACAACGCCTGCATCTCGTGGTCGTTGAGGCCCTCGACCAAGGCCGCTTCGCAGATCATCGCTTCGCCGCCGCTTTCGACGATCTCCTTGGCCAGCCAGGCGAAGTCCTCCTGCGTGTCGGCATTGGCCGGCAGCGCATAGACCGACCCCTTCACCGTGACCGCGCCCAGCGCCTGCAGGCGCCGCCACACCTTCACCCGCGCATAGGCGGGCTTGGCGGGGAGCTGATGGATCAGCAGCAGCCAGCGGGCAGTCGTATCAGTTGACATGGTTCAGCCGTATCACACTATTCTGTAGTAAAAGCAACACGCGTATCATTTAGTCCTTGCGTTCAGAGAAAACAAGCCTAGATTGCAATGAAACGAGTGTATCACGAGGAAATAATGAAGTGTCACTCGCCCGACCTATCGCCTTCAAGCCAGCCCGATTGAAGGGCCTGTCCCGCGAGCTGATCGGGAGCCACTACGTGAACAATTATGGCGGCGCGATCGGCCGGCTGAACGCGATCCGGGGCGAGCTCGGCGCTCGATCCGGCGACAACGCCCGGTTTCCGGTTGAACGGGCTGAAGCGCGAGGAGCTGATCGCCAACAACTCGATGCTGCTGCACGAGGTCTATTTCGACGGCATCGCTGGCCCAGCGAAGGCGGCGGCGGGCAACCGGAGGGCGCGCTGGCCGAGGTGATCGCGCGCGACTTCGGATCGCTCGCCAAGTGGCGCGCCGAGTTCGTGGCAATGGGCAAGGCGCTGGGCGGCGGCTCGGGCTGGGTGGTGCTGACGCGCTCGGCGCGCGACGGAACGCTTGTCAAATGTCTGGGCGGCCGACCACACGCACGGCCTGGCCGGCGGCACGCCGATGCTGGCGCTCGATATGTATGAGCACTCCTATCACATCGATTTCGGCAGCCAACGTCGGCAGCCTACGTCGATGCCTTCATGGAGAACCTCCACTGGCCACGCATCGCCCGGCGCTTCGCCGGCGAGACCCGCGCCTTCCAATCCCCACCTGATCGACACGCCAGCGGCCAAGGCGATGCTCGATGCCGATCCCGGCCTGGTGGTAATCGACGCGCGCCTAGCAGACGACGCCACCCACGTGCCCTTCCGCCTGCGCGGCGCCCGCCGCGCGCCGCCCGAAAAGGTCGACGAGATCGCCGCCTCAGTCCCGAAGGGCGCCAAGGCCCTGGTCTATTGCGCCTGGGGCTTCGAGATCGGCGGCGATTGTGCCGGAAAAGTTCCGCCAGCGCGGCATCGACGCCGTCGCTGTCGCCGGCGGCATTGGCGCGTGGCGGGCCGATGGCCTGCCTACCGAACCATTCAACGAAGGAGAAAAGATGAAATGGGTGACCCGCGAACGTCCCAAGATCGACCGCATCGCCTGCCCGTGGCTGATCCAGCGCTTCATCGAGAAGCAGCCGGAATTCCTCTACGTGTCCCCGGACAAGGTGCTTTCAACCGCCAAAGAAACCGGCGCGATCCCCTACGACATCCCCGGCGTGAAGTTCAGCCACGTCGGCGAGAAGTGCAGCTTCGATGCCTTCATCGCCGAGTACAAGTTGGATGCACCCGGCCTCGACCGGCTCGCCGACATCGTGCGCGGCGCCGACACCTCCCGGCTCGAGCTCACGCCGCAATCAGCCGGCCTGTTCGCCATCTCGCTCGGCCTCAGCCACGTCTATGCCGACGACCACGAGATGCTGAAGCACGGCATGGTGCTGTACGACGCGCTTTATGCGTGGTGCCGCAGCCTGACGGGCGAGACGCACAACTGGCCCCCGAAAATGAGCTGAAGCGCACATGACCGACACAACAGTGACGCCGGTCACACCGGCCGCAGCGCGCACCCGCCTGATGCTGCAAGGTCCGATCGTTCCCACCTTGCTTCGACTTGCAGTGCCCAACCTCGTGGTCAACGTTGTGCTGATCGCGGTGACGACCAGCGTCGACGCGCACTTCGTCGGCCGGTTCGGGCTCGAGGCTCTGGCCGGGCTGGCCCTGGTGTTTCCGCTGACGATGCTGATGCAGCAGGTGGCCAACATGGCGATGGGCGGCGCCATCGCGGCTTCCATAGCGCGGGCGATCGGCGCCGGGCGGCGCGAGGATGCAGGGTCACTGGTCATCCATGCGCTGGTGATCGCCGCAGGCATCGCGGTCCTGTTCAGCGCCGTGTTCCTGCTCGCGGGCCCCAGCATTTACAGCGTGCTCGGTGGCCACGGCGCGATGCTTGCGGCGGCACTGGAATACTCCAACATGATCTTCGCCGGCGCGCTCGCCTACTGGCTGCTCGGCGCACTCACCAGCGTCGTGCGGGCAACCGGACAGGTCGCCATCCTGGCCTACGTCTATGTTGGCGCCGAGCTCTTGCACATCGCCCTCGTGCCGACATTCGTCTTTGGTCTCGGCCCGATTCCCGCTCTCGGCATCACCGGCGCCGGTCTTGCCACCGTGATCTCCTTCGTCGCCTCAGCGACGTCGCTCGCCTGGTACCTCGCCTCGGGCCGGACGTCGGTCGTCCTGTCGCTCCGTGGCGTTCGCCTCGAACGCCGCCTGTTCGGCGAGATCCTGCGCGTGGGTGCGCCGATGTCGCTGATGCCGGTGCTGAACAACTTCGCACTGGCCACGATCACGTCCTACGCCGGCCTGCTCGGCGCCACGTCGCTCGCCGCCTTCGGCGCGGCAGTGCGACTGGAATACCTGCTCTATCCGCTGAATTTCGGCCTGGGAGCGGCGGTGCTCGCCATGGTCGGCAGCAATATCGGTGCACGGCAGTTCGCACGCGCTGCGCGCATCGCCTGGATCGCGGTCGGGATTTCGGCCTGCGTCATGGCTTCGGTGAGCGTGGTGGCGATCGGTGCACCTGACCTCTGGATGGACCTGTTCAGCTACGATCCGGCGATCCTTGCCGCGGCCGCCAGCTATCTCGCGATCGTGGGCCTCGCCTATCCCTTCGTCGCGGTCAACACGCTGATGTCGGCCTTCCAGGCGACGCGCCAGCCGGAATGGCCACTGGCCGCTATGACTTGCCGGTTGCTGATCGTCCTGCTGGGCGGCTGGATTGCCATCGAGGTCCTTCACGCGGGTCTCATGGGACTGGGCGTGGTCACCGCCCTTGAACTCGCAATGTGGGGCGTCGTGCTGGCGGTGGCCTTCCGCTTCTACGCCCGGCTGAGGTGATGTCATGACCCTACATCTCACCGGCTATGTCACATTGCCCGAGCACAAGGCCGAGGGCGGCTTTGATCATGCCGCGGTCCATGCCGCGAGCGGCCACGTCTACGTCGCTCACACGGCGAACGACGCGGTCGATGTCTTCGATCCGCCGCGGGGAAATATCTTTTCTCGGTGCCGAACCTGACCGCGGCGGCTGGCGCGCTGGTGAGCGACGAGAGCCAGCTCGTCTTCAGCTCCAACCGCGGCGAGAACACGATCGGCGTGTTCGCGCCCGGCCCCGATCCGAAGGTGGCCAAGATCGACGTCGGCGTGCGGCCTAACGGGCTGGCCTACGACGCCAGGCGGCGGCTGGTGCTGGCCGCCAATGTCGGTGATCCGGCGGTGCCGCGCTCCTACACACTGTCGATGGTCGATCTCGATGCGAGCAAGATGCGCTCGTCGATCGAGGTGCCGGCCGCACCGCTGGACGGTGTTCGATCCCGAGGCCGAGGCCTTCTACGTCAACATCATGCATCCCTTCGCAGATCGTCGTCGTCGATGCGCGCAACCCCGACCGCATAGCCCGCACGATGCCAGTGCCCGCCGACGGCGCGCACGGCCTCGACTTCGATCCGCGACGCGCCGTCTGTTCTGCGCCTGCGATAGCGGCGTGCTGGTCACGCTCGACGCGGGCTCGGGGAAGGTGCTGAACGAGAGCAAGCTCAGCAGCATGCCCGACGTCGTCTGGTTCAATCCGAAGCGGCGCCAGCTCATGTCGCCGTCGGCGATCCCGGCGTGATCGACGTCTTCGACACGACCGCGATGCGCAGCCTCGGCCGGGTCGTCACCGAGCAGGGCGCCCATACCACCGCCTTTCCGCCCTCGGGGAGTTGCTGATCGCCTCCCTGCCGGCCAGCCATCGCGCGGCGCTCTATCGGATGGAGGCGTGATGCTGATCCTGTCGCGCGCCGACGTCGCCCGGCTGATGGACTTCACCGACTACGTCGACGCAGTCGAAGCCAGCTTTCGGGCGGCCGCCACCGGCAAGGCGCTGGCCCCGCCCGCGTGCCTTCAACGTGCCGGGCGGCTCGTATCACGCCAAGGCAGCGGCACTACTGGCGGGCGATCTGCCGATGATGGCGATCAAGCTCAACGGCAACTATCCCGGCAATCCTGTCGCCAACGGCTTGCCTACGGTGCAGGGCGTGATCTACCTCGCCGATGCGACAACGGCCGGCCGATTGGCGCTGATGAACTCGATCGAGATCACCATCGAACCGCACCGGCGCCGCGACGACGCTCGCGCACGGCACCTCGCCCGACCGGACGTGCGGGTAGCGACGATCTGCGGCGCAGGCGTCCGAGGACGCTCCAAGCCACAGCCATCGCCGCCGGCGACTGAAACACGACCCGTGCATGTCTGGGATACAAAGCCGGATGCAGCCGAGCGCTGGCGCGCGAGATGACGGCGGCGCTGAAGCTCGACGTGAAGCCGAGCGCCGATCTCGCGGTGACGCGACAGCGACATCGTCGTCACCGCGACTCGGCCAGGCACGGCCCTACCTGCACCCTGAGACGGCGCCGGCCCGGCACCTTCATCGCCGCGGTGGGCGCCGACAACTCGAGACAAAGCGGAGATCGACAACCGCGGCTCTACGCGCGAAGCCGCGGTCGTTGATTAGCTGGAGCAGGCGTCCGAGATCGGCGACCTGCGTCGCGCTCTCGAGGCCCGCGCCGTCGCGAACTGTTGCACGCGCCACGTTGGGCGAGATCCTAGCGGCGCCAAGCAGGCCGTGCCGCTCCAGCGCGCTCACCTTGTTCGACAGCACCGGCATGGGTCTGCAGGACGTGGCCGCCGCCGCCGCCATCTACCGCCGCGCAATGGAACGAGGCGCGGCCGATATTATTATCAACTGAGGAGGCTTGTGATGACTCTGATCGACGCCGCTTCTGGCCATTGGAGGCGCAACTGGCCTGGCGGGGCTCGATGTCTGCGCAGGGCGCTGTCCGTATCGACTTCGAACGCGCCGCCCGCACGGTCGGCCTGACCGGCTCCGGCCCGCGGCCCGGTCGGGCGCTGCTCGAGGACGGCGGCCGCAAGGTGCTGGCCGAGACCAGCAAGGACACGACCGACTATCGCTTTCCGCTGGCGATCTTCGACCAGCCGGTCGCCGCCGACATCGATGTCGCCGTGCGCTTCAAGCCGGTGTCGGGCGAGGTCGACCGCGCGGCGGGCCTCGCCGTGCGATAGACCGACGCCAACAACTACTACGTCGTGCGCGCCAACGCCGCCGAGGACAATGTCCGCCTCTACAAGGTGGCCGCGGGCCAGCGCCGCCAGTTCGCCGGCGCCAACGTCAAGGTGCCGACCGGCGCCTGGCAGGAGTTGCGATGACAGCGCGCGGCAGCCGCTTCGAGGTCTCCCTCACGGCAAGAGCCTCTACAGCGCCACCGACATCACCTTCACCGCCGCCGGCAAGGTCGCCCTTTGGACCAAGGCCGACAGCGTCACCTACTTCGACGACCTTCGCATCCAGACCCCATAGGAGATCGACATGCAGTACAGACTTGCTCCCCTTCATTGCCGCCCCTGGACCCTGAACGGCATGACGCCGCGGCTGATCGAAAGCCACTACGAGGGTAACTATGGCAGCGCGCTACGCCGCCTGAACACCATCACCCGCGAACTCGAGGCGCTCGATCCCGACACCGCGCCGGCCGGCGCCATCAACCGGCTGAAGCGCGACGAGGCGATCGCGCTCAACTCGACGCTGTTGCACGAGCTTTACTTCGCCTGCCTGGGCGGCGACGGGCGCAGCGTGCCCGAGCCGCTGGCGACGGCGCTCAGCCGCGACTTCGGCTCGGTCGACCGCTGGCGCAAGGAGTTCATGGCGCTGGCCAACGGGCTGGCCGGCGGTTCGGGCTGGGTGCTCCTGACCTGGGTGCCGCGCGACGGCGGCTGCTGAACCAGATCGGCGCCGACCACACCAAACATGGCGGGCGGCATGCCGATCCTGGCGATCGACATGTACGAGCACGCCTATCACCTCGACTTCGGCACCAACGCCCAGGCCTATGTCGCAACCTTCATGCGCAACATCGAGTGGAACGCCGTGCTCGGCCGCTTCGAGGATGCGATCAAGGTGGCACCGCCCCGGCCGCTCGAGCAGAAGGAGTTCGCCGAGGTGCCCGCCGTCACGCCCGAGGAAGTGCGCGCCATGCTCGACGCGGGCGAGGAGGTGCAAGTCATCGACGCGCGGCCGCGCCACTACACCACCAAGTCGCACGAGATCATGGAGGGCGCGGTGTGGCGCGATCCGGAGCGCCTCGACGACTGGATCGGCGAGCTCTCCAAGGAGAAGCCTGTCGTCACCTACTGCGTCTACGGCTTCCATGTCGGCTGCCAGACCGCCATCACGCTTCGCAAGGCGGGCTTCGACGCCCGCTACATGGCCGGCGGCCACTACGCCTGGAAGGCGATCGGTGGGAAGGTCAGGCTGCTCGGCTAAAGCATGATGGCGCTCAGAAAATCCTTGTGCATCAATGTCTTGCGGTGCGGTATCCTAATACCGCATCTGAAATCGAGCGATATCAATGACTTAGCTGGGAGGGGTGGCGCAGAATCTGGGAAGAATTGCCTAAAAACCAAGTGGGCGTGCATTATATGTTTCCCACGCCGGTGGGAAGTTCTGGGAACATTTGTGCTTTCACGTCGTCCCGACGACGGGCAAGGGTGAGTCTAACGTGGCGCCATTCTGATCGCGCCATCGAGCCGGATGGTCTCGCCGTTCAGCATGTGGTTCTCGACGATGCTCATGGCGAGCTGGGCATATTCCTTGGGATCGCCCAGCCGCGGCGGGAACGGCACCTGGGCTCCCAGGCTCTTCTGCGCCTCGGCCGACAGGCCCATCATCATCGGCGTCAGGAACAGGCCGGGCGCGATGGTGCAGACGCGGATGCCCATGCTCGAGAGATCGCGCGCGATCGGCAAGGTCATGCCGACCACGCCGCCCTTGGAGGCCGAGTAGGCCGCCTGGCCGATCTGGCCGTCGAACGCCGCCACCGAGGCGGTGTTGATGATGACGCCGCGCTCGCCGTCGTCCATCGGCTCGGCCTGGCTCATCGCCCAGCGAGGCGAGGCGAATGACGTTGAAGGTGCCGATCAGGTTGACCTGGATCACCTGGGAGAACATCGCGAGATCATGGGGGCCGGACTTCGAGATCGTGCGGGCGGCACGGCCGATGCCGGCGCAATTCACCACCACGCGCGGGGCCCCGAGCTTCTCGACCACCGTCTTGACCGAGGCTTCGGTGTTGGCGGCGTCGGAGACATTGGTCTTCACATAGAGGCCGCCGATCTCCTTGGCTTTCGCATTCCCGAGCTCGTCCTGCAGATCGAAGATCGCGACCTTGGCGCCCTTCGCCGCCAGCGCCGACGCCGTGGCGCCGCCGAGACCCGATGCGCCGCCGGTGACGATGGCGGCCTGACCCTTGACGTTCATTCTTGCTCTCCTTGGTTGGGGGGCTTTTAGCGCGTCGCAGGCGCGCCTGCCAACGCCGCGGCGCGCCGCTCCCTGGCCAGCTGATGCTCGCGATGGGCGATGTAGAGCGCCGAGCCAATGACGATGGCGGCACCGACATAGGTCCAGATCACCGGCATCTCGCCCCACACCAGCCAGCCCACGAACACGGCGAACGGCAGGCGGAGATATTCGAACGGCGCCACCGCCGACATCTCACCCGACTTGAAGGCCTGCACCCAGAAATACTGGCCGACCGTCGCCGAGGCCGACACGCCAACCGCCAGCGCCCAGCCCCAGGGCGACGGCCAGCGCCACACCCAGATCGCCGGCACCACGAGCAGCAAGGTCGAGAAGATGGCGAACTGGGTCAGAATCATCAGCGGCGCTTCCGAATCGGAAAGCCGCTTCACGAGCAGGATCGAGAGCGCCACCGTCATGGCGTTGGTGAGCGCCACGATGGCGCCGGGCTGCAGGCTGCCGGCGCCCGGCCGCACCATCACCAGCACGCCTACGAAGCCGACAAGGGTAGCACCCCAGCGCCGCCAGCGGACTTTTTCGCCGATGATCAGTGCGGCCACGACGACCGAGAACAGCGGCTGGGAGAAAGCGAGCGCCGTGGCATCGGCCAGCGGCAGCATGGAGACGGCATAGAAGCCCAGCACCATCGACACGGTGCCCATCACGGTGCGCCAGAAATGACCGACTTTGCGCTGGCTGTGCCACGGCTTGACGCGGCCGCTCAGCATCAGCGGCAGCAGCATCAGCACCGAGAAGAAGGCGCGAAAGAACGCGGTTTGCACGCTTTCGACCTCGGCCGAGAGCAGCCGGATCATCATGCCGTTGGTAGTGAAGATGAAGCCGCCCGAGACCAGCCACAGCGCGCCCTGCACGTTGGGCGGCAAGCGCCGGAGCCAGGCGCGCACTAGATCTTCCGCTCGCGGTCGGCCCCGTGGGCCGCGGCGGGCGGTGTGGTGTCGCCAAGCCCCAGCGCCCGCTGCATCAGCACGCTGTCGAGCCAGCGACCGAACTTGAAGCCGATGCTCTTGATCGTGCCCACCATCTCGAAGCCGCAGGAGGCGTGCAGGCGGATCGACGGCGTCTGTGCCGAATTGCCGATCACCGCCACCATCTGGCGCTTGCCGAGCGCCGTGCATTGCTCGATCAGCACCGGCAGCAGCGCCCTGCCGACGCCCTGCCCCACCGCGTCCTTGTCGATATAGATCGAATCCTCGACCGAGAACTCGTAGGCCGGCCGCGGCCGCCAGTTGCCGGCATAGGCGTAGCCCAACACGCGCCCGGCGCGCTCGGCCACCAGATGGGGCAGGCCGAGATCGAGCACCGCGGCGCGCCGCTTTTTCATCTCGCCAAGATCGGGTGGATCGACCTCGAATGAGGCCGTGCCGTGCAGCACGTGGTGGCCATAAATTTCAGCGCAGCGCGCAACGTCCACTTCAGTCGATGCCCGCACAATCAGCCCGCTCATGCGGGCAGTTATAGCTCAGTTGCGGTTGTTGCCGCCGTGCAGAAATCTGGCCGGCGTCCGGGCCGTCATACTTGAAGAGCGAATCGGCCAGCTGCACGCCGGTCTTGAGATCGGTCAGCGACACATCGACCTTATTGCCGCGATTGTCGATGATCGACCAGCCGCGCAGCGCCAGCGGGTTTTCCGCCAGCCGAACGATGATCTTGCCCTCCTGCGGTTTGCGCGTCTGCACGATGGTGAGTTGCAGTCCATCGCCCGTGCGCTGCGTGGATTCGACGGTAAGGTCGCCCGACAGCTTGAACGGCTCGCGGACCAGGAACGAGGCCGCCGTCCAGCCGATCGGCCACTGGCCGAAATCGCGCGTGGCCGGATCCCACAGCGTGACCTGCGTACCGTCGGCCACGATCTTGAGCTTGGAGGGCGCATCGTACTCGAAGCGCATGCGGCCGGGGCGCCGTATATAGAGCGTGCCCTGCACCACCGATCCGTTGGGATTGCTCTGCACGAAGCGCGCCTGCACGGTGCGGATCGAGTTGACGTAGCGCTCGACCTCCGGCACGCCCACTTGGGCGTGGGCGGTGCTGGCGAGCATGAGGAGCGACAGGATGGCGGCGAGCAGGATGCGCATGCGCCGCATATGACCAGCGATTGGGGCGAATTCAAGTAATGCCTCCGAGGCTGACAACCGGCCGTCCCGCGGCTAAGTTGCGCTCGTTGTGCAAGATGACGAAGACATGGTTGGTGTCGTCGTCCCGATGTTCAATTCGGAACGGACGATCTCGGCCACCCTGAAAAGCATTTGCGGGCAAACACACCGCCGGCTCGACATCGTCGTGGTCGATGACGGTTCGACCGACGGTTCGGCCGCAGTGGCCGCGGTTTGGCAGGCGCGCGATCCGCGCGTGCGCCTGGTGCGCCAGCTCAATGCCGGCGTCGCCGCCGCGCGCAACAAGGGGGCGGCCTCGACCGACGCCGGATTCCTCGCTTTCGTCGATGCCGACGACCTGTGGGCGCCGACCAAGATCGAATACCAGCTCAAGGCGCTGCAGGTCGACGGGCCGAGCGTGGGGCTGGTCTATTGCTGGTACGCCTCGATCGACGGGCAAGACAACGTTCGTACCTTCGGCCCGCAGCCGCTCGACGAAGGCTGGGTGCTGCAACGGCTTTGCGCTCACAATCTGATCGGCAACGGCTCGACCCTGCTGGTCCGCCGTTCGGCGTTCGAGCTGGCGGGCGGCTACGACACCACTCTCAGGGCGCGCGGCGCCCAAGGTGCCGAGGATTTCCTGATCTGCCTGCGCATCGCCGAGCATGCCGAGTTCCGCGTCGTGCCGCGCTATCTCGTCGGCTACCGACAGGTGCCGGGCAGCATGTCGACCAACTCGATGACGATGTTCCGCTCGACCGAGATTGCGCTTGGCGAATACCGCAGGCGCTTTCCCGACTTCGCCGACGACATCGACGCCCATCTGCAGGACTTCCGCATCTGGTTCGCCTGGGGGGCATTGCGCGCCGGGCAATGGAGCGATGCCGCCGCGCTGATCGGTCAATGCACGGCGACGCGGCCGCTGGTGGCGCCGCTGCGCTTCTCCGGCATGGTGCTGGAGATGCTGAGAGGCCGGCTGTTCCGCCGCCTGCACGTGATGCAGCAGCCGATGCCGCTCTATACCGGCACGATCTGGTGACGCTCGGCGTCGTTATTCCGGCCTACAACGCGGCCGAAACGCTTGCCGACGCGCTCGACAGCCTGCTCGCCCAGACGCGCGGCGACTGGACGGCGATCGTCGTCGATGACGGCTCGACCGATGGCACGCGCCAACTCGCCGAAACCTACGTCGCGCGCGACAAGCGCTTTCGCTTGCTGAGCGATGGTCGGCCGCGCCAGGGCGCCTCGGCGGCACGCAACCGCGGCATTGCGGCCGCCGACGGCCGCTGGCTCGCCTTCCTCGATGCCGACGATTGGCTCGAGCCGCCCTTTGTCGAGAAGATGGTCGGCAGGCTCGAGGCCACGGCCGGCGCCAAGGTCGCCTATTGCGGCTGCAGGCGCGTCACGCCGGACGGTCGGCAGGGTCCGCTATGGATGAGCAGTGACGTGGCGCGCATGCCGTTCGAGGTGTTTGCGCGGCGCTGCCCGGTGACGATCCACGGCTTCGTGCTCGATCGCGCCCTGGTGGTCGACCTGGGCGGCTTCGATGAAGGCCTGCGCACCTGCGAGGACTGGGATTTCTGGCAACGCGTGGCGCGCACCGGTGTCGCCTTCCTGCCAGTGCCCGCGGGCCTGTCGCCCTATCGCCATCGCCGCGGCTCCTTGTCGAGCCAGGCCCGGGCGATGCTGGCCGATGCCCGGACCGTAGTCGAACGCGGCTTTTCGCCCGATGCGCGCGTGCCTCGGCCAGCCGTCCTGCATGCCGGCGGCGCCGATCCCGGCATGGGCGGCACCAAGGAGATGGCGTTCGGGCACTTCGCGCTCTGCGTGGCGGCGATCGAAATCGGCGCTGGGGGACAGGACTGGGAACCTCTTCCGCCGCTCCCCGACCGCTGGGGCAGCCTGCTCGATGCTTGTGAGCTCAACATCCTGAGCGGCTTGCGGGACGGCGCGCATGCCTTGCCTGGCGATCCGATCGGCGACGGCGCCGAGTTCTTCACCAGAGTGCGCGGCCTGCTGGCTGAGGTCGAGCGCGCGGCGGCGCGGCCGGGCCTCGCGCGCCTTCTGGAGTTCGTGCTCGAACCCGAGGTCTTTCGCCCCAAGCACCTGACCGAGCGCCTGCTGGCCGGGCGCTCCCTGTTCGTGCGCCAGGACATCCGGGAGCTTACAGCCATCGATGCGCCGGACGATGTCGACACGCTGCACATCGAATTCCGCAAGGACGGGCAGTTCCTCGCTCGCGCCGAGGCGCCGTTGCTCGGCGCGTTGTCGCGGCGCGAACTTACCGCGATTGCCATCGAGGCCATGAGCCCTTCGGTGTTTCTCCGGGAGAGCAAAGTGTTGAGTTGCGCCAGCTTCTGGCTGCACGCGGCAACCGAGCTGGCGCGACTGCCGATTGGCCTCAGCGATGCGCGTCCCCGACGAGGGCCAACCTCGATCTTCAGGCCGCGCGCGCTTGCCCGCAAAGTCCTGGTCGGCGCGGCGCTGGCGATGGCCGGCCGAGCCGCCAGCGACACCAGCCGGCGCGCCCTCGCGCAGCTGATCGAAGAGGGCCGTGCGCAGGCGATGGCTGTGTCCCTGCCCGCCCCGCTGGCTCGTCCCAACCGCAGATTGCTGGGAGGCGGTGCGCCAGCGTCACGCGATCGCCCCGTCTACTGGGAAGCGGTCTATCGCACGTCCGACCCTTGGGACTACGGCTCGCCGTATGAGCAGCTCAAGTATCAGCGCACGCTTTCGCTGTTGCCGGCGGGAGCGATCAAACGTGCGCTCGAGGTCGCCTGCTCGGAAGGCCGGTTCAGCGCAATGCTGGCGCCGCGGGTCGAACACCTCGTCGCCTCTGATATATCGCCGACGGCGCTGAAGCGCGCCAAGGCGCGCTGCCGCGATCTCGCCAACGTCGCGTTCCGGCAACTCGATTTCTTCGACCAAGCGCTGCCACAAGGCCTCGACCTTCTGGTCTGCACGGAGGTGCTGTATCACCTGGCCGATCGTGACCAGCTCGCGCGTGTAGCGGAGCGGCTTGCCGCAGCGCTGGCCCCCGGCGGTCATCTGCTCACCGCGCACTGCTATCTCCTGAAGGACGATCGCTCACGCACCGGCTTCGACTGGGAGAGCTCGTTCGGCGCCAAGGTGATCGCCGAAGCGTTCGCGGCGACGCCGGGTCTCGCGCTCGAGCGCTCGCTGCAGACCGAGATTTATCGCATCGACCTGTGGCGACGCCTGGCCGAAGGCGAGACGCCGCCTGCTCCCAATGTGGAAACCATCGAGCTCGGCGCGCTGCCGGGACCGGGTTATGCCGACACAATCGTCTGGGGCGGCGCCGAGATACGGCGTGCCGAGGCACAGCCGAGCGAAACGACCGAGCGTTTGCCGATCCTGATGTATCACAGCATAGCGCCGGACCGACCAGGGCCTCTCGCGCGCTATCGCACCACGCCCGCTGCCTTCGCCGAGCAGATGCGTTGGCTGCGCCGGCACGGCTATCACGGCGTGACCTCGGTCGACATCGTGGAACATCTGGCCGCCAGCCGGCCATTCCGCGGGCGGCCGGTACTGATCAGCTTCGACGACTGCTATCGCGATTTCCACGAGGTCGCCTGGCCAATCCTGCGCGCCCATGACTTCCGCGCCGAGGTGATGGTGGTGACCGATCGAGTGGGCGGTACGGCCGACTGGGACGCCGAGCACGGCCCTCCATCGCCTCTGATGAACTGGCCGGAGATTCAGGCGTTGGCCTTGGCCGGTAACCGCTTCGGCAGCCACATGGCATCGCACAGCCACATGGCCGAGCTGTCGAGCCGTGAGATCGCCATCGAAGCCGCGCGCTCGCGCGAGCTCATCGAACGTGTGCTGGGCGAGCCCTGCCTTTCCATCGCAGCGCCCTACGGCGAGGGTTCCGACCGCTTCGTGCGCATCGCCCAGGACTGCGGCTACAAGGTGGGCTTCACCGTCGACCCGGGCACTGCCTGGCTCGGCAATGATCCGCTGCGCCTGCCGCGTATCGCAGTGCTGGGTGGCTGGTCGATCGAGGCCTTCGCCAGCGCCGTGCGACCCGCCGCGTAGGCCCTTACGGGGTTTCCGGCCGGGCACGCCGGCGCGGCAATGGTGGTCGGCGCGCGCCGTGCTAGTATTGCCACAACAAATACGATCGGGAGGAAATAATGCGATACACGAAAGCCGCGCTCGCGGCGGTGCTGGCCTGCTGCCTGCTCGGCGGCGCGGCGCAGGCCCAGAACAAGGCCGTGAAGATCGGCGTGCTGGATGACATGTCCGGCCCCTATGCCGAGAACACCGGCCCGGGCGATGTCGCCTCGGCCAAGTTCGCCATTGCCGATTTCGGCGGTTCGGTGCTCGGCAAGCCGATCGAGCTGGTGAGTGCGGACTTCCAGAGCAAGGTCGATGTCGGCGTCGGCATCGCCAAGCGCTGGTACGACAACGAAGACGTCGACCTGATCATCGGCATCCCCAACTCGGCGATCGCGCTCGCGCTGGTGAAGGTGGCCGAGGAGAAGAACCGCATCCTGATGCCGACGGCGGCGGCGACTTCGGCGCTGACCGGCAAGTCGTGCGGCCCCAACAGCATCCACTTCATCTACGACACCTACGGTCAGACCAAGACCATCGTGAACGCACTCGCCAAGCAGGGCGGCGACACCTGGTTCTTCATCACCGTCGACTACGCCTTCGGCCTCGCGGTGGAGGCCGACGCCACGCAGTTCATCAAGGCGGGGGGCGGCAAGGTGCTGGGCTCGGTGCGCCATCCGCTGAACACCCAGGACTTCTCCTCCTACGTCGTGCAAGCGGAGGCCTCGAAGGCCAAGGGGCTGATGTTCGCCAATGGTGGCGGCGACATCGTCAACGGCGTGAAGCAGGCAGCGGAGTTCGGCCTGGCGAAGAAAGGCATGCGCATCAGCGCGCCGCTGGCCCAGTTCCCCGACGTGCACGGCGTCGGCCTCAAGATCGCCCAAGGCCTGCTGATCTCGAGCCCGTTCTATTACGACATGACTCCGGAAGCGCGCGCCTTTTCGGACCGCTTCGCCAAGGAGATCGGCCGGCCGCCCTCCTTCATCCAGGCCGGCACCTATGGCGCCGTGCTGCATTACCTCAAGGCGGTGAAGGCCGCCGGCACCGACGAGGCCAAGGCCGTCCTGGCCGCAATGAAGAAGATTCCGATCAACGACTTCATGACCAAGAACGGCAGCGTGCGCGCCGACGGACGCGTCATCCGCGACATGTACCTGATGCAGGCCAAGGCGCCGGAGGAGTCGAAGGGCGAATGGGACCTGGTGAAGATGGTCGCCACCGTGCCGGGCAGCGAGGCCTTCCGGCCGCTCGACCAAGGCGACTGCCCGCTGGTGACCAAGAAGTAGGTTAGTGGTGCCCCGAGACGGAGCCTCCTAAGTCGTAGCAATCAGGGGCTTAGAAGACAGTGGGACACCTAAACTTTCCATACCTTAACATAGCTTTCTGAACGACGTGTCCCACCATTAGCCGGTCGAACTTTGCACGTGCTTGCAAAACCGATGCCTCACAAACTGGCGAAGGTTTACGCGATTTGCGCTCAAGCTCGCCATTGGAACTCGTTCTAACCCCTCGGAGACGATGCGGGGGTGAGCCGTCATTGCTCTTTCTCCCAACTCCCCCGCACGCTTCGCGTTCTCTGCTAGACGCCTCTGCTGGCGGGCCACGGCTGCACGTTGCGCCGTGGTTTGGACATACTGAACGCTTCTGAACCCGTCTAGCGTCCAGTAGCGAGCGGTGAGTGGAATGATCTTGTGACTGTAGCGGGAGCGGCACGTTGCCAAGCTGAGCAAACACGATCTGAGCGAGTGTGGCGGCAAGATCCGAAAGAAGAGTGTCGATGTATTGGGCGCGCTCGATATCCTCAATGCCCTCTGCGATGACTGTGGGACGTCTGCCCGCCATTGGTCATCAACGATCTGGACGTGCTCCTTATCGAAAGATCGACCGCACGAAGTAGCCGCGTCGTTTCCTGCCGCCAAGTCCGGATGTCACCTGTTTCCTTGAGGCGATACCAAACTGGTTTGCCAAACAGACGCTCAAGCAGGAACTTCATCGAAGCGAGCTCTTCGATCCCGGTCTTAGACCTGCTTGGTTGGGGGTAGCGCGCCTTTGCGACTTGGGCATTCAGGCCTCCCGTTGCAGCATGAGAGCCGGACGCATTCAGTATATCATCCGGGCCACCTCAAATGGGGATGGTGGGGAGATAATGCAGGCCCTTGTCCAAGCGATCCCAGACGTTGACGCCCTGCTCGCGCTTGAGCCGGAAGAGCTAGGTGGGAAGTTGCTTTTTCTGCTCCGCAAAGAACTGGAGCGAGAGCCAGGCAAGCTACTGCATCTGCAACAAGTGTATTCTTCGCAACTCTTTCAGAACCATCACAATCCTACTGTCGTGTATCCGGGCGCAAAGCAGCCGGAGGTCGAGCTTGCCTTGACGGAAGCATGGAATTGGCTGGAGGTGCAGGGACTTCTCATCCGAGCGTCAGGTACCAACGGCATCTCCGGCTTCCGGGTACTCAGTCGCCGGGCAAAGAAGTTTGAGAACACGGAGCAATTCGTCCGGTATGAAGTCGGCAGGCGCTTGCCGCGCGGGATGCTGCATGCGCGGCTGTCGCAAACAGTGTGGATGGCATTTCTCCGGGGTGAGTTCGACAGTGCCGTCCTTCACGCAATGAAGGCCGTGGAGGTGTCGGTGCGGGAGGCCGCCGGACTGCCCGACAGCGCCATTGGCGTGAAGCTCATGCGGGAGGCATTTGCGCTGGGCAAGGGGAAGCTCACGGATATGAGCGCCGAGGCAGGCGAGCAAGTCGCGCGGATGGGACTCTTCCCGGCGCCATCGGCTCGTACAAGAACCCGCAGTCACATAGAGACGTGAACCTCGACAATCCAGAGGAAGCGATCGAGATCATCATGCTCGCAAATCATCTCCTGCGCGTCGTTGATGCGAGGAAGAAGGCCTAGACCGGGAGGATGCGATGGCGGTGAGCGATGACGACTACGCTGAGTATCGAGAGCAAGAAGCTTTCGAGGAGATGATCCACGCGGACCGCGAGGAGTTCAAAGAGGAGCTTGCGCAGCGCTCGCTTCTGCACACCCATCCGGAAGTCACCCGGGTACGTCGCATCCTTGACGAAGGTAAAACTGTGCGGCCAGTTAGTCCTACTGCCGCGTATCTCTTCGCGGCTACTGCCTGCGAGATTACTCTGCGCAAGCTGCTCTTTGCACCCGTAGTGGCGGGGCTCGTGCACAGCGACTACGCGGTAAACGTCGTGGTCTACGCTACAGCGCGCGTCCCTCGTAATCAGATGGATCAGTCCCTTAAGGCCCTGCTCAAGATGGCGTTTCTGGATCTCGACACGGTCTCACGCCAAATAGGTGGGCCCAATATTCTCAAGGAGGCATCCCAGGTAGCCGAGACGCGCGATAAGATCATTCATCATGGCGAACAGGCTGACGAAGAGCAGTCGCGCTTTGCGCTCCAGGTTGCTCACTTCCTGTTCAACCAGGTATTTCCCCGCCTTCTATCCCGCTATGGTCTGCTGCTTCGCGAACCATCCCAGCAAGTCCCGCTTCTCCATCCGAGAGAAGGGCAAGGGGTGTTCCTCTATCTTCCCACAGAATGACCTCTCAGAATGGCCGAGAGCGATTAGCTAAGGTTACTTCCCGGTACTTGTAGTGCTGGCTTCCCTAGCTGCTGATTAAGAGGCGCGTGATTTGCAAGAGAGCAGCATCGCAAAACCAAGCCGACCGTTGCGCATGATCGAGATGCCCAAGCTCGAATTGAGCAGCTGGCACGCATGGGACGATCGACGATCAATTGGTAACTCGGGCTTTCCCGGCGTATACGTCATTGCGGTCACCGCGAAAGATTTACACCATCTTCCAGTCGAGTGGACGGATGTCTCTTACATTGGCATGACGCAATCCTCGAATGGGCTGGTCAATCGGTGGCGACAATTCGACAAGGCCATTCGTGAAAGCGCTTATCACAGTGGCGCCAATAC
>CAVWKP010000031.1:0-16377 GCA_963755595.1 uncultured Alphaproteobacteria bacterium
CAATGCGGAGCGGCCCAACGCGGCCCACGCCATGGCCGGCCGCATCGTCGACATCGCCTATGAAGGCGGCCGCTCGCTCTATCGCGTCGCGGTCGACGAGGGCCGCATCATGATCGTCTCCAGCGCCAATGTCGTGCGCACGCAGGAGGGCCCGTTCCGCCGCGGGCAGGATGTGTGGCTGAGCTGGGCCGCCGATGCCGGCCAGCCGCTCGACGAGTAGCCATGCGCGCCGTCATCGCCCTGCCCTTCACCTGGCTGATCGTCTTCTTCCTGCTGCCGTTCGTGCTGGTGCTGGTGATCGCGTTCGGCACCAACGCCCCGACTCGGCGCCGCCGGTGGAGCTCGGCGTCAACTTCGAGAGCTTCCGGCTGCTGTTCACCGACGATCTCTACCTCGCTGCCTGGATCTCCTCGCTGCGCATCGCGGCCACATCGACCCTGGGCGCCCTGCTGCTGGGCTATCCCATGGCCTACGCCATCGCCCGGGCAGCGCCGGCGCCGGCCGTGCTGCTGATGCTGGTCGTGCTGCCGTTCTGGACGTCGTTTCTGATCCGCGTCTATGCCTGGATGGGCCTGCTGGCCGAGAACGGCATTCTGAACCAGTTCCTGCGCTGGACCGGCCTGATCCCGCATCCCGGCACGATCCTCGGCACCGAGTGGGCCATCCATCTCGGCATCGTCTATGCCTACCTGCCCTTCATGGTGCTGCCGCTTACGCCACCCTGGAGAAGCTCGACTGGAGCCTGATCGAGGCGGCGGCGGACCTCGGCGCCAAGCCTATCGCAGCGTTTTTCACCGTGACGCTGCCGCTGTCGATGCCCGGCGTCATGGCGGGCTGCCTGCTGGTCTTCATCCCCGCGGTCGGCGAATTCGTGATTCCTGACCTGCTGGGCGGCACCAACACGCTGATGATCGGCAAGGTCCTGTGGGACGAGTTCTTCACCAACGCCGACTGGCCGCTCGCCTCGGCGGTGGCGATCCTGCTCTTGATCCTGCTGGTCGGACCGATCGCTATCTTCCAGCGCCAGCAGGCTAAAAGCCTGGAGCGCCGCACATGATCGGGCGGGCCCGCTTTGCCCTCACGCTGCTGGCGTTCGGCTACGCCTTCCTCTATCTGCCGATCGCGCTGGTGATCATCTACTCCTTCAACAATTCTCGTCTGGTCACCGTGTGGGCAGGCTTCTCGTTCCGCTGGTGGCATGCGCTCGCCGGAACGAGGCCATGCTGTCGGCGGCCTGGCTGTCGCTGCGCATCGCCTTCACCAGCGCCTGCCTGTCGGCGATCCTGGGGCTCGCCGCCGGCTACGTGCTGGCGCGCGTGCCGCGCTTCTTCGGCCGCACCCTGTTCGCCAGCCTAGTGATCGCCCCCATGGTGATGCCCGAAGTCGTGATGGGCATCTCCATGCTGCTGCTGTTCGTCGGCTCCGAGCGCCTGCTGGGCGGGCCGGAGCGCGGCTTTCTCACCATCGTGATCTCGCACACGACGTTTTCGCTCGCCTTCGTCGCCATCGTCGTGCAGGCGCGGCTCGCCGACTTCGACCGCTCGCTCGAGGAGGCGGCGATGGATCTCGGCGCCACACCTTGGACCACCTTCACCACGATCACCTTGCCGCTGATCGCGCCCGCCCTCGCCTCGGGTTGGCTGCTCGCCTTCACCCTCAGTCTCGATGATTTGATCATGACCCAGTTTGTCGCAGGGGCGGAGTCGCAGACCCTGCCGATGCGGGTCTATTCCAGCGTGCGGCTGGGCGTCGACCCGCAGATCAACGTGCTGGCCACCATCGTGGTGGCGGTCGCGGCCAGCGCCTTGATCCTGTCGGGCTGGCTGACGCGGCGGCGGGCTTAGGCTATCGTGAGCGTTGTCTAAAAATGGAACAACGCCCGGGAGGCTAGAAGTGATCGACAGAAGAAGACTGCTTGCTGCGCTGGGCTCGACCTCGGCGCTCGCGCCGCTGGGTGCGCTGGCCCAGACCGTGACCATGCCATTCGGCAACGGCGAGCGCCCGCTGGTCACCTATCCGCAGAAACGGCCGATGATCGGCCTGACCAGCCGACCGCCGCAACTCGAGACGCCGTTCTCGGTGTTCAACGACGGCGTGATCACGCCCAACAACGCCTTCTTCGTCCGCTACCATCTCGCCGGCATCCCGACCGAGATCGATCCCGACACCTACACGGTCGAGGTCAAGGGCAAGGTCGACAAGCCCCTGAAGCTGTCGCTGGCCGACATCAAGCGCCTGCCGTCGATCGAGATCGTCGCGGTCAACCAGTGCTCGGGCAACAGCCGCGGCTTCTTCGAGCCACGCGTCGCGGGCGGCCAATCCGGCAACGGCGCCATGGGCAATGCGCGCTGGCGCGGCGCGTCGCTCAAGGCCGTGCTCGACCTCGCCGGCGTGCAGAAGGACGCCAAGCAGGTCACCTTCAACGGGCTCGACGGGCCGGTCGTCGACAAGACGCCCGATTTCGTCAAGGCGCTCGACATCGACGTCGCGCGCAACGGCGAAGTGATGATCGCCTATTCGATGAACGGCCAGGACCTGCCCTTCCTCAACGGCTACCCGGTGCGGCTGGTCGTGCCGGGCTACTACGGCACCTACTGGATGAAGCATCTCGCCGAGATCAACGTCATCGACAGCGTCTTCGACGGCTTCTGGATGAAGACCGCCTACCGCATCCCCGACAACGACTGCAACTGCACCGAGCCCGGCACGCCGCCCAAGAGCACCATCCCGATCGGCCGCTTCACGGTGCGCTCCTTCATCACCAGCGTGCTCGATGGCGCCACGGTCAAGGCCGGCCAGCAGACGGTGCTGCGCGGCATCGCCTTCGACGGCGGCACCGGCATCAAGAGCGTCGCGGTCTCGACCGACGGCGGCAAGAGCTGGAGCGACGCCAAGCTCGGCCAGGACCTCGGCAAGTACTCGTTCCGCGAATGGACGCTGCCGGTGACGCTCGCGGCCGGCCCGCATGAGCTGATGGTTCGCGCCACCAGCAACGGCGGCAAGACCCAGCCGATGAAGCCGCTGTGGAATCCGGCCGGTTACCTGCGCAACGTCGTCGAGACGACGCGCGTCACGGCCGTGGCGTGAGGAGGCTGACCATGAACCGTTCGATCCTCTTCGCCGTCGCCGCTGCCCTCGCGACCAGCGCCGCCCTCGTGGCGGTCAATGCCAAGCCCTTCACCTACGCGGTCCCCGAGGACAAGTCCGCCTTCAGGCCCGGCCCCAACCTCGAGGTGGTGCAGGGCAATTGCGGCGCCTGCCATTCGTCCGACTATGTGCTGACCCAGCCGCAAGGGCCGAAATACAAGAAGGACTTCTGGGAGGCCGAGGTCACCAAGATGATCAAGGTCTACGGCGCGCCGATCGACGAGAAGGACGTGCCCAAGATCGTCGAGTACCTGACGGCGACTTACTGACGCTCAGCAGTTCACGGCTTCGAACAGCGTCCACGGCCCCGAACTCTTCCGCGGGACTGGCTGGCAGGTTCCCGCCGGGAAGAACGGCGTCGGCAATGGCTTGATGCTGCGCACGAAGAAATACCGGTAGCCATTGGTCGGCACCGCACGCGCGGCCTGGGGATCGCGATAGCGCACGACCTGCGCGGCGTATTGGGCGAAATTGAAGTCGACCAGGCCCTGCTTCTCGGCCTGATACCACAGCGGAAAGTTGGTGTAGGCCATCGGCGTGCGGGCCGCCTCGCTGCCGACATCCAGCACCAGCTGCAGCGCGCGATGGCCGGGAGCGGCTTGCGCCAGCACCTCGTCGAACGACGCGCTTTCCCGCGCAAAGGCCGTCAGGCGCTCGACCTGAATGGCGAGAAAGAGCCAGGAAACCGCCGCGACCCCGGCCATGACCCATGACGGCCGAACCCGCGGCGAAGCCGGCGGCAGGAACACGAGAGAATAGAAGGGCAGAAGGAATACGGCGAAGCGTGAGACGACGAAGAAGGTTTCCATGACGGTTTCGGGCACGATCACGACCCACAGCAGCAGGACGATCAGCGGCACGAACGCCGACTTGTTCGGCCAATTGATCCGGCAGCCGAGCAGCCAGGGAACGCCGAGCAGCAGCGGCACCAGCGGTGCCAGAAGCCAGTCCGCGCCAGGCATGCCCATGGGAAAGAACAGCAGGTGGTTCACGCCGTTGAACAGGCCGGGCCAATCCGGCTTTGTCGCGACGTTGCCGCCCTCGGGCAGACGGCCGAGGACATAGGCGAGGCACAGCAGGCCAAGCATCGCGTAGGGGATCGCGCCAAACAGCAGCGACCTCAGCGAGCGCGTCTGCAACAGCAGGAACGCCACGCCGACCACAGTGGCGAAGGCGAAGACCAGGCCGTGCGAGAAGAAGAGCACCAAGCCGGTGACGGCGAGCAACGCGCCCGACGCAGCCGTGGGGCGTTCGGCATGGCGATGGGCGAGGGCCATGAAGGCCAGCCCGATCGGCAAGGCAATCAGGAAGGGGAAAAAGCCATAGAGATACGCGAGCCCGAAGAACCCGGTGACGAACAGCCAGTCCAGCCGCCTGTCTGCCCCCATGCGCCGCCGCAGCGCCATGCAGCCCAGGACGAAGCCGTAATAGGACAAGGCCAGCAGGAGCTTCAGCGCCGCCGACACCGGCATGATGAAGGACAGCAGCAGCGCGAGACTGCAGCCGACCAGATAGGGCGTGAAATAGTTCACCTGAACCAGCGACTGCCATTTCGACGTGCCCTGCATCAGGTCGTGCCACAGCGCGATCTGCCCGGCATGCTGGGGCAGGTCGGCGAGCGGCAAGCGCGGCACGATCCACACCGTCGCGCCAGCGAGGATGACGGTGAGCCAGAAGGCAGACCCGCTCGCACCGTTCGGCACCCGTTCACTTGGCAAGCGTCACCTTCGACCACTTCTCCGACCAGAGATGGAGCGGCAGGAAGAGCTTCAGCAGCTCCTGGCCCAGTGCCGTCAGGCGATAGCCGGCGGTCTCGTCGAGCTCGACGAGCTTCGCCTCGCGCAGCTCGCCGAGCCGGGTGTTGATGATGGTCGGGCTGGCGCCGATCGCGTCCTGCAGGTCGCGGAAGCGGCGCGGCTCCTCGCGCAGTTCCCAGACGATGCGCAAGGTCCAGCGCCGGCCCAACAGGTCGAGCAGCACCATGATCGGCCGGCCGGTGCGGGAGCCGCGGACACGCTTCACCATCTATTTCGGAATGTTACTACATTTTCTGTAGCGCAGCAAAGGATCGGCGCTACATAATCTGTAGCATGACCCGCATCGCTCCCGCCTCCCAGCCCTACGAACCCGCCATCGCCGCCGAGCTGCAGCGCATCATGCCGCCCGGCGTCGAGCCGCTGCTGCTGTTCCGCACCCTGGCGCGCAGCCCCCGCGTCTTCGCCAAGATCTTCGCCGGCGGCTACCTCGACAAAGGACCGTTCAGCCTGCGCCAGCGCGAGATCGTGATCGATCGCACGACGGCGCGGCTGGGCTGCGAGTACGAATGGGGCGTCCACATCGCCCTGTTCGGTGAGCGTGTGGACTTCGGCGAGGTCGAGGTCGCTGCCCTGGTGCACGGCCCGGCCGATGCTCCCTGCTGGGCTCTCGACGAGCAGGCGCTGATCGCACTGGTCGACGATCTGGTCGATCACCGCACGATCCGCGACGCCACCTGGCAGACCGCGTCGAAGCACTTCGACGAAGCTCAGCTCGTCGAGGCCATCGCCATCACCGGCTTCTATCACACGATCAGCTTCCTCTGCCGCGGACTCGAACTGCCGCTCGAGAGCTACGGCGCACGCTTCCCTAGCGCTTGAACAGCCGGTCGAGGCCCAGGATCAGCAGCCCGAACACCAGCCCCCAGAAGGCCGAGCCGATGCCGATCAGCGTAACGCCGGACGCCGTCACCGCGAGCGTTCCGGCGGCGGCCAGGCGATCCTGGTCGGCGCCCAGCGCGCTGCCCATGGCGCTCGCCATCGAACCCAGCAGGGCCGTGCCGGCGACGGTGGCGAGCAGCGCCGGCGGCAAGGCGTCAAACAGGCCGACCAGCGAGGCGCCGAACAGCCCGATCAGCGCCCACCACAGCGCATAGAAGGCGCCGGCCATCCAGCGCTTGGCGGGATCGGGATGGGCGTCCGGACCGGTGCAGAGGGCCGCCGATATCGCCGCAAGATTGGAGGTGTGGGCGCCGAGGAACGCCGTGCCGAGCGACACCGCGCCTGTGACGGCAAGGATCGGCTGGGTCGGCGGCTGGTAGCCCGAGGCACGCAGGACCGCGAAACCCGGCAGGTTCTGCGACGCCATGGTGACGAGATACAGCGGCACGCCAAGCCCGATCAGCGTGGCGAGATCCCAGGTCGGCATTTCGACCACGAGAGTCGAGAGGCCAAGGGCCGGGATCGGCTTCACCAGGCCGAGCGACCAGGCGAGCGCTGCCCCCGCCGCCAGCACGACCAACGACGCCAGCGTCGGCACCAATCCGCGCGCCACCAGGAACAGCGCGATCAGCGGCAGCACCAACAGGGGCGCATGCGGCACCTGCTCGATCATCGCCACGACCAGCCGCAGCAGGATGCCGGCCAGCATGGCGGCGGCGATGCCGGGCGGGATCCTCTCGATCAGCCGGCCAAGCGGCCGGATCGCGGCGGTCAGCAGGATCAGCACCGCCGCCAGCACGAAGGCGCCGACCGCGGCGCGCATGCCCGGCACGCCCGAGGTCGAGGCGATCAACGCGGCGCCCGGCGTCGACCAGGCGGTGATGATCGGCATGCGGTAGCGCACGCTCAGGATCAGCGCGCTGAGCGCCGTCGCGATGCCGAGGCCGGAAACCCACGAGCTCGCCTCGGCGGGCGTCGCGCCCACCGACTGGGCAGCGGCCAGCACGATCGGCAAGGTGCCGCCCACCCCCGCCACCGTAGCCACCAGGGCGGCGGAGGCTGTCGAGATCAGCCCGGACTTCACGCGCCAACTCTCAGGTATTCGCTCGTTCCACCATCGCCTGCAGGAGGATCTGGCAGCCCGCGCCGATATCGCTCTTGGTCGCGTCCTCGATCTCGTTGTGGCTGATGCCGTCCTTGCACGGCACGAACACCATGGCGGTCGGCGCCACGCGCGACACATAGCAGGCGTCGTGGCCCGCGCCGCTCACGATGTCCATGTGCGGATAGCCCGCCTGCTCGGCGCCGCGGCGCACGGCCTCGACCAGCTCCTTGGCGAAGGGCGACGGCGGGAAGTACCAGATCTGCTCGATCTTCGCCTCGAGCCGGTGGCGCTTGGCGATGTCGGCGGCGGCCGCGCGCATCTCGGCGTCCATCTTGGTGAGCTCGGCATCGTCGGGATGGCGGAAATCGATGGTCATGAACACCTGGCCGGGAATGGTGTTGCGCGACTGCGGCTTGCTTTCCAGCACGCCGACCGTCGAGCGCCCGTTCGGCCGGTTGCCGATCTTGCGCGCCGCGACGATCAGCTCGGCCGCGCCGACCAGCGCGTCGCGCCGTCCTTCCATGGGCGTGGTGCCGGCGTGGCTCTCCATGCCGGTCCAACTGACCTCGTACCAGCGCTGGCCTTGCGCGCCGGTGACGACGCCGATGGTCTTCTTCTCGCGCTCGAGGATCGGGCCCTGCTCGATATGGGCTTCGAAGAAGGCGCCGACCTTGCGTCCGCCCACCTGTTCCTTGCCGTCATAGCCGATCTTCTTCAGCGCATCGCCGAAGGTCACGCCCTCGCGGTCCTTGATGCCAAGGGCGAAGTCGAGATCGAAGGCGCCGCCGAACACGCCCGAGGCGACCATGGCCGGCGCGAAGCGGCAGCCTTCCTCGTTGGTCCACACCGCGACCTCGATCGGCGCCTCGGTGACGTAGTTCGAATCGTGCAGCACGCGCAGCACTTCGAGGCCGGCCATGACGCCATAGGCGCCGTCGAACTTGCCGCCGGTCGGCTGGGTGTCGAGATGGCTGCCGGTCATGACCGGCGGCTTGTTGGGGTCGCGGCCCTCGCGGCGGGCGAAGACATTGCCGAGCTTGTCGACCTTGATGGTGCAGCCCGCGGCCTTGGCCCAGCGCACGAAGAGGTCGCGGCCCTGGCGGTCGAGGTCGGTGAGGGCGATGCGGCAGACGCCGCCCTTCTCCGTGCCGCCGATCTGCGCCAGCTCCATCAGGCTCGACCACAAGCGGTCGGGATCGATGCGGAGATTGGGCCTCAGATCGGAAGGGGCGGCGGTAGCCATGGCAACTCCTTGCTCAACGGGATGCGAAACGTAGCATGCCGCTCCAGTAGCGCGTTTTGGGCAAAGACGGTACTGCTCGAAAATGCTGCCCCTCTCCGACACCCTCGTCCTCGACCTCACGCAAGTCATCGCCGGCCCCACCGCCGGCCAGATCCTGGGCGACATGGGCGCCGACGTGATCAAGGTCGAGCCTCTGCAGGGCGAACATTTCCGCCCGCAATTCGGCGGCGCCTGGGTGCCCTCGATGAACCGCAACAAGCGTGGCCTCGCCCTCGACCTCAGGACACCGGGCGGGCGCGAGGTGCTGATGCGCCTGGTCGCCAAGGCCGACGTGTTCATGGAGGCTTTCACGCCAGGTGTGATCGACAAGCTCGGCTTCGGTTGGGACGTCGTGTCGAAGGCGAACCCGCGGCTGGTCTACGCCTCGATCTCGGGCTACGGCCAGACCGGCCCTTATGCCGCCCGCGCCGGCTACGATCCCTGCATCCAGGCCGAGGTCGGCATGATCGAGGCGACCGGCCCGATGGGCGGCGAGATGTGCCGCGTCGGCACCGCGCCGATCGACTATTCGACCGGGCTGGCCTGCGCCGGCGGCATCGCCTTCGCGCTGCTCGCGCGCCACAAGACCGGCAAGGGCCAGCGGCTCGATCTCTCGCTGTTCGATGTCGGCATGCACCTGATGGGCCACTGGATCACCAACTATGGGCTCAAGCGTGAAGATCCCGTGCGCATGGGCACCGGCAACTCCTTCATCTTTCCCCTGCGCGTCTTCCCCACGAAGACGCAAGGCGTGTTCATCGCCTGCACCAACGACGCCTTCTGGCGCACCATGTGCACCGCGCTCGACCGCAAGGACTGGCTCGAGGACAAGCGCTTCGCCACCAACGAGGGCCGCGTCGAGTATCGGTCCATCCTGGAGCCGATGATCGAGGCATTCTTCCTGAAGCACACGGCGCAGGAGCTCTTGGACAAGCTGATCCCGGCCGGCATGGCCTGTGCGGGGGCGTTCAAGGTGAGCGACGTGATGGCGAATCCACACACCAAGGCGCGCGGATCGGTGATCGAGGTCGACTATCCCGGCATCGGCCCGGTCAAGTCGGCGGCCAACCCGATCAAGCTCTCCGACGCTCCCGTCGAGGTGCGCCGCAAGTCGCCCGGCATCGGCGAGCACACCGTCGAAATCATGCGCGAGGTGGGCTACAGCGATGCCGAGATCGCGGCGCTGCGTGATGCCAAAGCGATTGGCTTGCCGTGAGGGGCGGCACGCCATGAAGATCGTTTATTCCGACAAGCACGCGAGCCACGATCCGCAGACCTTTTTCGTGCGCGGCACCAAGCAGAGGAGCGCCGAGCGGCCCGAGCGGGCCACGCGACTCCTCGCTGCCGCCAAGTCTGCCGGCCATCAGGTCCATGCGCCGAAAGCCTACGGCACCGCGCCGGCGGCCTCGGTTCACACGCCCGCAATATCTCGACTTCTTGCAGACCATCGCCCGCGATTGGGCGAAGCTGCCGAACGCCTCCGCCGAGGTCGTGCCCAATGTTCATCCGGCGCGCTATCCGGCGACCTATCCCACGGCACTGGCCGGCCGCGCCGGCTGGCACCAGGTCGACCTCGCCTGCCCGATCGGGCCCGGTACGTGGGACGCCGCGCTCGCCTCAAGCGAGGTCGCAGCCACCGCAGCCGACATGGTGCTGGCGGGGGAGCGGTGCGCGTATGCCCTCTGCCGTCCGCCGGGACATCACGCCTATGCCGACATGGCGGGCGGCTTCTGCTTCCTGAACAACACCGCCATCGCCGCCCAGCGGTTACGGGCCGCGCATGCGCGAGTGGCCGTGCTCGATGTCGACGTGCATCACGGCAACGGCACGCAAGGCATCTTCTACGAGCGCGCCGACGTGCTCACCGATTTCCATCCATGCCGATCCCGGCCAACTACTATCCCTACTTCTGGGGCCACGCGCACGAGACCGGCGAGGGCGCGGGTAAGGGCTTCAACCTCAACCTGCCTCAGCCGCTCGGCTCGCCGGACGTGCCGTGGCTTGCCGCAGGCGATCAGGCGCTGGCTCGCATCGGCGAGTTCGCACCCACGGCGCTCGTGGTCGCGCTGGGCCTCGATGCCAGCGAGAGCGATCCGCTGCAGGGCCTGAAGGTCACCGGCGCGGGCTTCCACGCCATGGCCCGCAAGATCGCAGGCCTCGACCTGCCGACGGTGCTGGTGCAGGAAGGCGGCTATCTCAGCGACGATCTCGGCCGCAACCTGGTGCAGTTTCTGGCTGGCTTCGAGGAAGGCCGGAAGTAAAGTTCGAACCCCAACAGGAGGTGCGTCATGGCGCGAACCGGAGCCGATCTGATCGTCGAGACCCTGCACGCCGCCGGCGTCAAGCGCATCTATGGCGTGGCGGGAGATTCGCTGAACGGCATCACCGATTCGCTGCGCCGGGACAAGACGATCGAATGGGTGCACATGCGCCACGAGGAAGCCGGCGCCTTTGCCGCCGGCGCCGAGGCGCACCTCACCGGCGAGCTCGCGGTCTGCGCCGGCAGCTGCGGGCCGGGCAACCTGCACCTGATCAACGGCCTGTTCGACTGCTATCGCAGCCGCGTGCCGGTGCTGGCGATCGCCGCGCACATCCCGAGCGAGGAGATCGGCAGCCATTATTTCCAGGCGACCCATCCGGAAAACCTGTTCGCCGAATGCTCGCACTATGTAGAGCTGGTCTCCAACATCGAGCACCTGCCGCGCATCCTCGAGAAGGCGATCCGCATCGCGGTCGCCGAGCGCGGCGTGGCGGTCGTGGTGATCCCGGGCGACATCGCGCTCGAAGCCGCACCGAGGCGAAGGCGCCGGCGCTGGGTCGCCCCCAGGCCGCCGGTCGTGCGGCCGAGCGACGGCGAGCTCGACAAGCTCGCGGCGCTGCTCAACGCCGGCAAGCGTGTCGCGATGATGTGCGGTGGCGGCTGCGGCGGGGCGCACGCGGAGTTGATCGAGCTTGCGCGCACGCTCGGCGCGCCGATGGTGCATTCTCTGCGCGGCAAGGAATATCTCGAATACGACAACGAGTTCGATGTCGGCATGACCGGCCTGATCGGCTTCGCCTCGGGCTACGCCGCGATGAAGGAATGCGACACGCTGCTGCTGATGGGCACCGACTTTCCCTACCGGCAGTTCTATCCCGAGCAACGCCAAGGTCGTGCAGGTCGACATCCGGCCCGAGAGCCTCGGCAACCGCTGCCGCCTCGAACTCGGCGTTGCTGGGCGACGTCAAGGCGACGGTCGACGGCGCTGCTGCCGAAGCTCAAGCCCAAGGGCGACTGGGCGTTCCTGCAGCGCGCCCGCGAGCACTACAAGAAGGCGCGCGCCGATCTCGACAAGCTGGCCGAGGGCGGCCCGGGAGCGGCAAGATCCATCCGCAGTATCTGTCGCGCCTGGTAAGCGAGCATGCCGACGACGATGCGGTCTTCACCTGCGACGTCGGCACGGCCAGCGTCTGGGCGGCGCGCTACATCAAGATGAACGGCAAGCGCCGGCTGATCGGCTCGTTCAACCACGCCTCGATGGCCAACGCCATGCCGCAGGCGATCGGCGCCCAGGCCGCATACAAGGGCCGCCAGGTGATCTCGATGTCGGGCGACGGCGGCTTCGCCATGATGCTGGGCGACTTCATCACGCTCACGCAAATGGGCCTTCCGGTGAAGGTGATCGTGCTCAACAACGGCACCCTGGGCTTCGTCGAGCTCGAGATGAAGGCGAGCGGCTTTCTCGACACCGCGGTCTCGCTCAAGAACCCCAACTTCGCCAGCATGGCCGAGGCGATGGGCATCAAGGCGATCCGCGTGGAGGATCCGCAGAAGCTCGACGCGGCGGTACGCGAGGTGCTGGCGCACAAGGGGCCGGCGCTGCTCGATGTGGTGAGCGCCCGCCAGGAGCTGGTGATGCCGCCCAAGGCAACGCTGGAGCAGGCCACGAGCTTCGGCCTGTTCACGCTGAAGGCAGTGATGGACGGGCGCGCCGCCCAGCTGATCGACCTGGCGCGGACCAACCTCCGGGTCTAACGGCGGCAGCGTCTCACTGGGGGCTCTAGCGGGGCGGCGCGCGTCCCCGCCGCTTGAGACCGGCGGATCGGTCACCAGCGTGCCGCCATGGCCGTCGTCGGCCATGTGGAATTGCCCGGTGACGTACTGGCCGAGCAGGGTCAGGGCGGCAACGTGGGTGCCGTCGTTCACGGTCAACGTGCCGCTCAAGTTGCTGCCGGCTTCCACGAAGAGGAGGGTCGTGGTCGCCGAGTTGTAGGTGATGTCCATCAGGTCGATGTCGCCCGGCACGCCGAAGCCCGAGATCGTGGCACTGCCCGGAAACGCCTGCGCGTTGTCGAGCACCAGGTGGCCATTGCCCGCGAAGTGGATCGTGCTCGAGCCGAGGGGGCCACCACTCTTCACCTCCAGCGTGCCACCGCTCAGCGTGGTGACGCCCCCAATGGCACCGCCCGACACGACGACGGTCCCGCCCGATCCCACGCTGGTGTTGCTGGCGACGCCGCCGGACAGCACCGCCTGCGTGGCGCCGGCGCCCGACACGTAGGTGCCGCTATGCCCTCCCTGGCTATGGTCAGGACCGGTTCAGAGAAATCGACGAGTTGGTAAGTGCCGCCGGCGACTAAGTGAAGTCGGCAAGATCGATGACATCGCCGAGGAAAAAATCGTGGATCTGAGTGTAAAAATAGAAGTTCCCGGATGAGCCGAACTGATTGGACTCCGAGATGCGCAAGGTTCCGCCGCTACCAACGAAACCGAGCTCGGCCCAGTAGTCGAAGTTCAGGCCGCTCAGCGTTGGAATTATGCTGCTCTGCGTTGGCGTTATGTTGAGAACGTATCCGGAGCCAATTGCCAGGATGCCGGATGGGCCTACCGATGTCGTCCCGCCCAAGCCGGCGCCGGGCAAGAGTTCGAGCATGCCGCCGCTGCTTACAGTCGTGCCCCTGCAAGCCCGCCAGAGCTGACCACCGTTGCCCGCCGCTCAGAACGACGTCGCCATTGTCGATCTGTCCCGACGAGACGGTGTAGAGCTGACCGCCAGAAACAGTGATCATAGCTGGCGGTAACCCACCCCGTATTTCATGCTTCAACCATACCGCGCAATTCTAATGAGGCGCGGCGTTTCACCGCCAAACGAGTAACGATGGTTGTGCGCGCTGTCTGCAAAATGTCACGGTTTTGTTGGGTTCACCCCCCGCCCTCGCCGCCGACCGCGATCACCGTGAGCTTGTCCGGCAGGCTCTGCTTGGCGACCTCGACCACCGGCCTCTCCGGCCAGATGAATTCCGGCTCGAGCGGCGCCAGAAGGCCCATGAAGCGGTCGAGCTGGCTGCGGCCCCAGTAGTGCATCGGCAGCACGATCTTGGGCTCGATCTGCCTGACCACATCGACCATCAGCGGCTGGCCCATGGTGAAGGAGCCGTCGATCGGCACCATCAGCACGTCGATGCGGCCGAGCTCCTCGAGATGCTCGGGCGTGAGGCGATGGTGCAGGTGGCCGAGATGGGCGATGCAGAGGTCGCCGACGGCAAAGATGAAGATCGAGTTGCCGTTGATGCGGGTCTCGCCGCCGTACCAGGCGCGCGCGTTGGTCGGCACGTTCCACACCCGCATGTCCTTCAGCGTGACGTCGACCTTGGCCTCGGTCTCGCCGGGCTGGCTCGGCCAGCCGCGCAGCACGTAGGTGATGCCGTCCTCCGGCTCGTCGGTGAAGTGCGTGGAGTGCGCGTTGTTCATGGTGACGATGTCGGGATGACGGCCGAAGCCGTTGACGCCGTTGTAGTCGGTGATGGCGCGCACGCCCTGCGGCGTGTCGATCTGGTAGCTGGCATGGCCGAGGAAGGTGATGACGGCGCGGCTGCCCGATTGGCTGGTCGACGGATCGGCCGCCAGCTCCACGCCGTCGAGCGAGGCGAGCTGCGTTCCCGGCCCGAGCCTCTCGACTAGGTTCTTCGAGCAGCGCGCAAGGGCAGGTCCCGCCAGAAGGGCAAAGGCAACGCTGAGCAAGGCAACAACTGGAAAGCGGTGGGACACGCGGAGCCTCCCCTCAAGCGCCGATGATGGGGCGGCCGATGATGCGTCGGCCGGTCGGCTCCTCGCAAGCATCGTGCCGCGCACCCGCGGATCAGTCCTCGTCGCCGCCCTGCTCCAGGCGCGCGAGGTCGAGGATGGTGATCTGGCGTCGGCTCACTTCTAGCAGTTTCTCCGCCTCCAGGCGGTTGAATTCGCGGGTCACGGCTTCACGATGCGAGCCGATGCGGGCGGCGATGTCGTAGTGCGTCGGCGAGGGCTTGATGACGATGATCTTGCCCTGGCGTTCGCCGGTGGTAGCCAGACGCAGGAGCTCGCGGCGCAGCCGTTCGCTGACCGAGAGCGCGCTCACCTCGAACACCCGTTCCGACATGCTGCGCATCTTGGCGACCATCAGCTCGATCAGCTTGGTCGCCACGATGCCGTTGCCGCGCAACAGCTCGAAGAAGGCCTTGGACGGCATGCGCGCCACGATGCAGTCGGTGAGCGCCGAACACGCCGATGAGCGCGGCCGGCCGTCGATTGCCGAGAATTCGCCGAAAATGTCGCCGGTCTTGAGCTCGGAAGAGATGACCTCGCGCCCCTTGGGGCTGATGCTGTTGGCGCGCACCGTGCCACCCAGGATGAAGAAGACGTCGCTGGTGGATCTGCTGGTCACCCAGGATCTGCGCGTTCTTCTCGTAGGTGCGCGTCGAGCAGCTCTCGGCGATGCGCGCGAGTTCGCTGTCGTTCAGTTCTTCGAACAAGGCGATCACGCGCAGGTTCGAGGATGGCCGCGCTTGCATCAATCCGCTCCCCGTCTCCGGCAACTCATTCTCACACTGTGCGAATTACCACTGATTGGGCCCGTCGCCACGCCCAATGTCCGCGCGCCTGCCGACGATGACAGCGCGATCCAGCTCCGGCCAGCGCAAAACAATCGCCGCGGCGGCCAGCAACCCGATCCCGCTGAGGGACGTTCCCGCGATGCGCGCGAAGCCCCGGAGTGTCGTCGGGAGGAGACGCGTGCCGAAAAAGAGCAGACTGAAGAGGAGCAAGGAGATGCTCGCCAGTCCGGCCAGGGCATCGAAACTCAGCCAATGTGCCGGGCGCTGCCAGACGGGAACCGTCGGCGCAGCGACGCCAGCTTTTTCCGTGCGACGCGGAGGTTTTGAGTGATGGCCCCATCGCGCGGCGCGAGGAAACGGGCGCGTTCGTAACCGAGGATCGCGGGGCCGACGCGGCCGGCGCGCTGGGCGGCGTTGGCTTCATTGAAAAGCGCGGGCGCGGAGACAGCGGAAGGCGCTGCGGCGGCATTCAGCGTGCCGGCGGCGAGCAATCCACCGGCGCAAGCGACGATGAGCAGCCCGTGTTTTGCCGCCCTGCCGAACGCTTTCACGCGCTTCAGTCGACGCCAGTATTCGACGCGGCGCCGCTGCGCCATGAGGAGAACTCTTTGTTCATCGGGAGACAGGTATTTCATAATCGGGAGTTGGTTGGTGTGCCTTTCGCCTTTTCATAGCTGGGCGAGTTGTTGGAGTTGTTTTTTGACGAGGTCGCGCCATAGCCGGAGGTCGGGCGCGGTGAAGCGTATGCCGCAGTAGGCGATTTCGTCGGCGGCTTGGAAGACGGCGCGCACCTCCGCGCCCTGGCCGTTCAGGCGTGAGCGGATTTCAGGGATCGTGACCTTGCTGGCGGGCACATGCCACTTTGCGGCGAGGCGTTCCTGCAAGGCATGCCGGGCGGCGTCGAAAAAACGCGGGGCATCTTCGGCCTGCAACGCGGCATCCATCACGGCGAGGGATTCGACCACCGCTTTCTCAGCGACCTCGCGCTGCAAGCGCTGAGGATCATCGGAGCGGCGCTTGCGGACGGCACGGACGACGGCGCCGATGGCCAGAGCGGCGAGCATCGCGGCATTCACGGCGAGGAATAGCGGCGATAGCACCAGCGGGCGCAGGCTCGAAGTGGCGCGGGCCGGAACGACCTCATCGGCGGCAAGTCCGTCGGGGCTGGTCCTCGGAGCGTTGCCAGCAGCAGCGGGCGCAGGCTGGACTGCGGCGGGCGCAGGAGCGGTGCTTTGGGCGATCTCGACGGCGATTGGCGAGGTCGTTTTCGTGACGTAACTCTGCGTTTCGGGATC
>CAVWKP010000032.1:0-209016 GCA_963755595.1 uncultured Alphaproteobacteria bacterium
CCTGGTCGGCAAGGTGACGCCCAAGGGCGAGAGCCCGATGACACCGGAAGAGAAGCTGCTGCGCGCCATCTTCGGCGAGAAGGCGGCCGACGTGCGCGACACCTCGCTCAAGGTGCCGCCGGGCGTCGAGGGTCCTGTGGTCGAGGTCCGCGTGTTCAACCGCCGCGGCGTCGACAAGGACGAGCGCGCGCTCGCCATCGAGCGCGACGAGATCGAGCGTCTGGCCAAGGACCGCGACGACGAAAAGGCGATCCTGGAGCGCAGCTTCTACAGCCAGATCCAGGAGATGCTGCTCAACCAGACCGTGCGCCGGTGGCCTCAAGGGCCTGAAGCCGGGTACGCGCATCACCGACAAGGTGCTGGGCGAGTACACGCCCGGTCAATGGCGCCAGATCACCGTGAAAACGGACAAGCGCCAGGGCGAACTCGAGGCATCGAACAAGCAGTTCGACGAATCGATGAAGCGCCTGCAGGACCGCTTCGACAGCAAGGTCGACAAGCTGCAGCGCGGCGACGAACTGCCGCCGGGCGTGATGAAGATGGTCAAGGTCTTCGTCGCGACCAAGCGCAAGCTGCAGCCGGGCGACAAGATGGCTGGCCGCCACGGCAACAAGGGCGTGATCTCGCGCATCATGCCGCTCGAAGACATGCCGTACCTCGAGGAGGGCGGCCCGGTCGATATCGTGCTCAACCCGCTCGGCGTGCCGAGCCGCATGAACGTCGGGCAGATCCTCGAAACCCATCTCGGCTGGGCCGCGGCGGGTCTCGGCAAGAAGATCGGCGACATGCTGGCGGGTGCCCGCGAGGCGACGGCGACGCAGGTCAAGAAGCAGCTGCGCGAGATTTACGGCGAGAAGGCCTACAAGGCCGAGATCGCCGACCTCGACGAAGACCAGACGATCGAGCTCGCCCGCAACCTCAGCAAGGGCGTGCCCTTCGCCTCGCCGGTGTTCGACGGCGCGCACGAGGCCGACATTGTCGAGATGCTGGAGATGGCCGGTCTCGACAAGTCGGGCCAGGTCACCCTGGTCGACGGCCGCACCGGCGAGCCGTTCGATCGCAAGGTGACGGTGGGCTACATCTACATGCTGAAGCTGCATCATCTCGTGGACGACAAGATCCACGCGCGCTCGATCGGCCCCTACAGCCTCGTCACCCAGCAGCCGCTGGGCGGCAAGGCGCAGTTCGGCGGCCAGCGCTTCGGCGAGATGGAGGTGTGGGCCCTCGAGGCCTACGGCGCCGCCTACACGCTGCAGGAGATCCTGACCGTGAAGTCGGACGACGTGGCCGGCCGCACCAAGGTCTACGAGGCAATCGTCCGCGGCGACGACACGTTCGAAGCGGGTATCCCCAAATCCTTCAACGTGCTGGTCAAGGAGCTGCGCTCGCTCGGCCTCAACGTCGAACTCAACCAGTCGGCCGAGTGAGCTCGGCCGACGCCTCTCTATCCTTTCGCGATTTAAGTCCAACGAACCCGTAGGACCACAGAAATGACCGATCTGATCAACGTACTGGGCCAGCCCCAGGGCACTCCGACCTTCGACGAGATCCGCATCTCGATCGCCAGCCCCGAGCGCATCCGCGCCTGGAGCCACGGCGAGATCAAGAAGCCGGAGACCATCAACTACCGCACCTTCAAGCCGGAGCGGGACGGCCTGTTCTGCGCCCGCATCTTCGGACCGATCAAGGACTACGAGTGCCTGTGCGGCAAGTACAAGCGCATGAAGTTCCGCGGCATCACCTGCGAGAAGTGCGGCGTCGAGGTGACGCTCACCAAGGTGCGGCGCGAGCGCATGGGTCATATCGAGCTCGCCTCGCCGGTGGCGCACATCTGGTTCCTGAAGTCGTTGCCGAGCCGCATCGGCCTGCTGCTCGACATGACCCTGCGTGACCTCGAGAAGATCCTGTACTTCGAGAACTACGTGGTCACCGAGCCCGGCCTGACGCCGCTCAAGTACCGCGAGCTCCTGAACGAAGATCAGTATCTCAACGCGCTCGACGAGTACGGCGACGATTCCTTCCGCGCCGACATCGGCGCCGAGGCGATCCGCGCCATGTTGCAGGTCATCGACCTCAACGAGGAGCGCCCGCGCCTGCGCGAAGAGCTGCGTGAGACGACCTCCGAGGCCAAGCGCAAGAAGCTGGTGAAGCGCCTGAAGCTGGTCGAGAGCTTCATCGAGTCCGGCGCCCGTCCGGAATGGATGATTTTCGAGCTGGTGCCGGTGATCCCGCCCGAGCTGCGCCCGCTGGTGCCGCTCGACGGCGGACGCTTCGCCACGTCGGACCTCAACGACCTCTATCGCCGCGTCATCAACCGCAACAACCGTCTCAAGCGGCTGATCGAGCTGCGCGCGCCCGACATCATCGTGCGCAACGAGAAGCGCATGCTGCAGGAGTCGGTCGACGCCCTGTTCGACAACGGCCGTCGCGGCCGCGTCATCACCGGCGCCAACAAGCGCCCGCTGAAGTCGCTTAGCGACATGCTGAAGGGCAAGCAGGGCCGGTTCCGCCAGAACCTGCTCGGCAAGCGCGTCGACTATTCCGGCCGTTCGGTCATCGTGGTCGGCCCGGAGCTCAAGCTCCAGCAGTGCGGCCTGCCCAAGAAGATGGCGCTCGAGCTGTTCAAGCCGTTCATCTACTCGCGCCTGCAGGCCTACGGCATGGCCAACACCATCAAGGCCGCCAAGCGCATGGTCGAGAAGGAGCGGCCGGAAGTGTGGGACATCCTCGAAGAGGTGATCCGCGAGCATCCGGTGCTGCTGAACCGCGCCCCGACGCTGCATCGTCTCGGCATCCAGGCCTTCGAACCGGTGCTGATCGAGGGCAAGGCGATCCAGCTCCATCCGCTGGTCTGCACCGCCTTCAACGCCGACTTCGACGGCGACCAGATGGCGGTGCACGTGCCCTTGTCGCTGGAAGCCCAGCTCGAGGCGCGCGTGCTGATGATGTCGACCAACAACATCCTGTCGCCCGCCAGCGGCAAGCCGATCATCGTGCCGAGCCAGGACATCGTGCTCGGCATCTACTACATCACGCTCGAGCGCGAGGGCGAGGCGGGCGAGGGCTCGCTGTTCTCCGAGATCGGCGAGCTCGAGCACGCCCTGCACAACCGCTCGCTCTCCATGCACGCCAAGATCAAGGCGCGCCTGGAAATCTATGAGGAGAGGGCGACTTCCGACAAACCTGCTGCCAACGAGACAATTCTGCCGGTGACCAGGGTCGTCGAGACGACGCCGGGCCGTATCCTGCTGGCGCAGATCCTGCCCAAGCATCCCAACCTGCCGTTCTCGCTGATCAACCGTCTTCTGACGAAGAAGGACCTGCAGAATGTAATCGACAGTGTCTACCGCCACTGCGGCCAGAAGGAGACGGTGCTCTTCGCCGATCGCCTGATGGGCCTCGGCTTCTATCACGCCTGCCGCGCCGGCATTTCCTTCGGCAAGGATGACCTCGTCATCCCGGCGACCAAGCTCAAACTGGTTGCCTCGACGACGAAGGAAGTGAAGGAGTTCGAACAGCAGTACCAGGATGGCCTGATCACCTCGGGTGAGAAGTACAACAAGGTGGTCGACGCCTGGTCGCGCTGCTCGGATCGCGTGGCCGAGGAGATGATGAAGGGCATTTCGACGCCCCTTCCCGGCAAGCCCGTGAACTCGGTGTGGATGATGGCGCACTCCGGTGCGCGCGGATCGACCACGCAGATGAAGCAGCTCGCCGGCATGCGCGGCCTGATGACCAAGCCCTCGGGCGAGATCATCGAGACGCCGATCATCTCGAACTTCAAGGAAGGCCTGAGCGTGCTGGAGTACTTCAACTCCACCCACGGCGCGCGCAAGGGCCTGGCCGACACCGCGCTCAAGACGGCGAACTCGGGTTACCTGACCCGCCGCCTGGTCGACGTGGCGCAGGACTGCATCATCTTCGAGGAGGATTGCGGCACCACCCGCGGCCTCACGATGCGTGCGGTGGTCGACGGCGGCGACGTGATCGAGCCGCTCAGCGAGCGCGTGCTTGGCCGCAGCGCGCTCGACGATGTCGTCGATCCGCTGAACGGTTCGGTGATCGTCAAGGCCGGCGAGCTGATCGACGAGGTCAAGGTCGAGCAGATCGACAAGGCCGGCATCGAGGAGCTACGCATCCGCTCGGTGCTGACCTGCGACACCAAGACCGGTGTGTGCGGCAAGTGCTATGGCCGCGACCTGGCGCGTGGCACGCCGGTCAATATCGGCGAGGCGGTCGGCGTCATTGCCGCCCAGTCGATCGGCGAGCCGGGCACGCAGCTCACCATGCGCACCTTCCACATCGGCGGTGCCGCCCAGCGTGGCGCCGAGCAGTCGAGCATCGAGGCGAGCCATGACGGCCGCATCCAGGTGCGCAACCGCAACGTCGTGGTGAACAGCGCGGGCGTGCCGGTGGTGATGGGCCGCAATACCGAGCTGGTGCTGATCGACGGTGCCCAGCGCGAACGGGCCAAGCACCGCGTGCCCTATGGCGCGCGGCTGCTGGTCGACAACGACACCGCCGTCTCCAAGGGCCAGAAGCTCGCGGAATGGGACCCCTACACCCTGCCGATCATCACCGAGAAGGCGGGCAAGTCGGTCTATGTCGACCTCGTGGAAGGCGTGTCGATGCGCGAGGTGATCGACAATTCGACCGGCATCTCCAACCGCGTCGTCGTCGACTGGAAGGGCCAGCCGCGCGGCGGCGACCTGCGGCCGCGCATCGTCATCCACGGCGACGACGGCAACCCGCTGCTGCTGGCCAACGGCCAGGAGGCCCGCTACCTGCTGTCGCTCAACTCGGTGCTGTCGGTCGAGAACGGCCAGGAAGTCCATGCCGGCGACATCCTCGCGCGTATCCCGCGCGAGGGCGGCAAGAACCGCGACATCACGGGCGGCCTGCCGCGCGTGGCCGAGCTGTTCGAGGCGCGCAAGCCCAAGGACTTCGCGATCATCTGCGATATCCCTGGCCGCATCGAGTTCGGCAAGGACTACAAGAACAAGCGCCGCGTCCTGATCGTGCCGGAAGGCGAGGGCGCGGAGCCGGTCGAGTACCTGATCCCGAAGACCAAGCGCATCGCCGTCCAGGAAGGCGACTTCGTGGAGCGCGGCGATCTCCTGATCGACGGCAACCCGGTGCCGCACGACATCCTGCGCGTGCTGGGCATCGAGAAGCTGGCCGAGTACCTGGTCAACGAGATCCAGGAGGTCTATCGCCTGCAGGGCGTGAAGATCAACGACAAGCACATCGAGACGATCGCGCGTCAGATGCTGCAGAAGGTCGAAATCACCGATGCCGGCAATTCGACCTTCCTGATCGGCGAGCAGATCGACAAGCAGGAGTATGAGCAGGAGAACGCCAAGCTGATCTCCGAGAAGCTGAAGCCCGCCAAGGCCGACCCGGTGCTGCTCGGCATCACCAAGGCGTCCTTGCAGACCAAGTCGTTCATCTCTGCGGCCTCGTTCCAGGAGACCACCCGCGTGCTGACCGAGGCAGCCGTCAGCGGTCGTGTCGATACGCTGCAGGGCCTGAAGGAGAACGTCATCGTCGGCCGCCTGATCCCGGCGGGCACCGGCGGAGTCGTGAACCGCCTGAAGGCGATCGCCGCCCAGCGCGACCGGGCGATCCTGGCCGCCGGCGCCGACGGCGAGGACCAGCCGGTCCCGACCCTGGAAGAGGAACACGCAGCCGACGATTAGGCGTCTGCCGCCTCAAAAACGAAGGCCGTCATCGCAGGATGACGGCCTTCTTCTTTTTCAGTCGTTGCTGCCTTTGGGGGCGTAGCCGGGCACCCATTTCTCGTGCTGCGGCAGGTCGTCATTGATCTCCCACCACGGCGCCTTGGACGAGGTGAAGACGTGCAGTCGCGGGCGCACGCCCGGGTCGGCGTCGAGCAGGCCCGCCGGTACGCTCACCGTGGCGAGGTACGACGCCTGCCCGGGGACCAGCGAACCGCAGGTCGGGCAGAACGAGCGGAAACTGCCGGGTGCGGAACTCGTAGCGCCGGATCGTCTTGTCGCCGCCCAGCCAGCGGAACTTGGATTTCTCGACATGGGCGTAGGTGGCGAAGCTCGCACCCGTGAGCTTGCGGCAGATCGCGCAATGGCAGTGGGTCATCGAGCGCACCGCCTCGATCTCGAAACGAATGCCGCCACAGGCGCAGCTCCCCTTGATCATCGACGGCCTCCCTCGAAGCCGCAATCCTAGTCGATCGAGCGCTGCGCCTGTGTGACGTTGGTCACAATCACTTCGACAGCCCCGCCTCCGCGCGAGACGGGTTCTTGGTCTGCACGGGCTGCCGGGCCAGCCAGTCCTCGCGCAGGAGCTGCCAGACCATCTGCGTAACCTGGCCACTGACGCAGTGGGCAATTCGCAAATCGATCAGCCGCGCACCTTGTTTTTCCTTGATGCGGCGCGATCCATGGTTCCCCTGGGCATTGGTCAGGCAAAGGGTCGGCCAGCCGAGGACGCGGAAGGCATAATCCGTCACCCGGTCGGCCGCTTCGGTCATCAAGCCTCGTCCCTGGAAGTCGGGATCGAGCCAGAAACCACGTTGGCCGCCATTCGTGCCGTCATCGGGCCAGAGGTTGATGAGGCCGATCAGATCGGCTGGGCCCGAGCGCGGAATGATCGCCCAATGGGATTTCTCCCCGCGCGCCATTTCCTCGAGACAGGCGGCAACGAACGTCGCCGCCCCGTCGGCCGGGTAGGGCCAGGGGACCTTGGCGTCGAGCCAGCGCACGATCTCCCACTTCGGGAAGCGCCGCTGAATGACGGGGGCGTCTTTGGTGCGCACCGGACGCAGGATGAGGCGCGGCGTCTTGAGCACCGGCGTCGGCGGCATTCTGTACAGTTCCATCTCGGTCTCGCTTCCGTTGCCGGAGGGCGGGACCCGCTGTGCTTGACCCCGTCCGTCGCGGCGGGGTCGGGGTTGCAGTCGGCCTTAAATCAGCAAATCGCGCGCACGACTGTTCCCGCCCCAAAGCTACCTTTGGCGACCGAGATCATGCGCGGATTGCGGCACAGCATGACTTGTCCGTTACCCGAGGCGATCGGCGAAGTAAACGTTGGCGCCTGCGCCCATTGCCGAATGTGTTGCAGGTGTCTCATCCATGTCTCACTCGGATGCCCCGCTTTTCCCAGGGCGGTGTCTTGTGGGGTCGGTCGAAATCCCCCCCAGATATGGTTGGTAAATTCTTGCGTGGTCTGGTCAGCGAGGGTCACGAACGAGTCGGCGCCGGACCGCGGGAATAGCCAACGATATCAAAGAGAAAAGCCCGTCAGCGCGCTTGACGCTGCGAAAATGCGGCCATATAAGCGCGCCACCTCGGAGGAGGGCTGGTAGTAGGCGTGAGCCTAGACGCAGCCTGACGGCGAGGACCGCTACAAGTAAGGCCTCCTGGCCGCAAAGTTGTCTCTCGCGCGGGGCTGCGCTCTTGCCGCTATGCCCGCGCATTCGCTTTGCGCCGATGCCTCGCTCGGGCGGACCCGACACGGCGATTAGGAAACAGCAAGTCGATGCCAACTATTAACCAGTTGATTGCCAAAGGCCGCCGCCCACTCATCGCGCGCAACAAGGTGCCGGCGCTGCAGCATTGCCCGCAGAAGCGCGGCGTGTGCACCCGCGTCTATACCGTGACGCCGAAGAAGCCGAACTCGGCGCTGCGCAAGGTCGCCAAGGTGCGCCTGACCAACGCCTACGAGGTGGTGAGCTACATCCCCGGCGAAGGCCACAATCTGCAGGAGCATTCGGTGGTGATGATCCGCGGCGGTCGCGTGAAGGACCTGCCCGGCGTGCGTTACCACATCATTCGCGGCACCCTCGATACCCAGGGCGTCAAGGACCGCAAACAGCGCCGTTCGAAGTACGGCGCCAAGCGTCCGAAGTAAGGCGGGGAGGAAAGAATGTCTCGCCGTCGCGCTGCCGAAAAACGCGAAGTCCTGCCGGATGCCAAGTTCGGCGACATCGTCCTTTCGAAGTTCATGAACACGCTCATGGAGCGTGGCAAGAAGTCGGTTGCCGAGCGTGTCGTTTATGGCGCGCTCGACGAGGTCCAGAGCAAGCTCAAGCAGGATCCGATTCCCGCCTTCCACGAGGCGCTGGAGAACGTGAAGCCGGCCGTCGAAGTCCGCTCACGCCGCGTCGGCGGCGCCACCTACCAGGTGCCGGTCGAGGTCCGTCCGGAGCGCCGCCAAGCGCTCGCCATTCGCTGGATCATCCAGGCCGCGCGCGACCGCTCGGGCCACAGCATGACCGAGAAGCTCTCCGCCGAGCTGATGGATGCCTTCAATCGCCGCGGCAACGCCGTGAAGAAGCGCGAAGACACCCACAAGATGGCCGACGCCAACAAGGCGTTCGCCCATTACCGCTGGTAAGCGCGCCGAACCCCCTCCACGCAGAAAGCCCTAACTATGGCTCGCACCACTCCCATCGCGCAGTACCGCAACATCGGCATCATGGCGCACATCGATGCCGGCAAGACCACGACGACGGAGCGCATCCTCTACTATACCGGCAAGTCGCATAAGATCGGCGAAGTCCACGACGGCGCCGCGACCATGGACTGGATGGAGCAGGAGCAGGAGCGCGGCATCACCATCACGTCGGCTGCAACGACGGCCTTCTGGAAGACCGAGGCTGGCCCGTACGCCGGTCCGAGCTTCCGCATCAACATCATCGACACGCCGGGCCACGTCGACTTCACCATCGAAGTCGAGCGTTCGCTGCGCGTGCTCGACGGCGCGGTCTGCGTGTTCAACTCGGTGGCCGGCGTCGAGCCGCAGTCCGAGACGGTGTGGCGTCAGGCTGACAAGTACGGCGTGCCGCGCATCTGCTTCGTCAACAAGATGGACCGCACCGGTGCCAACTTCTGGCGCACCGTCGAGATGATCAAGGATCGCCTCGGCAGCAAGCCGCTGGTCACGCAGATCCCGATCGGCATCGAGTCCGACTACAAGGGCTTGATCGACCTGGTGTCGAACAAGGCGATCATCTGGCTGGAAGAGACGCTCGGCGCCAAATACGAGACCGTCGAGATCCCGGCCGATCTCAAGGAACAGGCCGTCGAGTGGCGCCACAAGATGCTCGAAATGGCCGTCGAGCAGGACGATGTCGCGCTCGAGAAGTACCTGGCCGGCGAGGAACCCGACTACGACACGCTGATCAAGTGCATCCGCAAGGGCACGATCTCCTACGCCTTCGTTCCGGTGCTGTGCGGCTCGGCGTTCAAGAACAAGGGCGTGCAGCCCATGCTCGACGCCGTCGTGAACTACCTGCCGGCGCCGAGCGACGTGGCCGACGTCAAGGGCGTCAAGATGGGTACCGATGAGCCCATCACGCTGCCGTCGAGCGACGACGCGCCGATGAGCGCCCTGGCCTTCAAGATCATGACCGATCCGTTCGTCGGTTCGCTTACCTTCGCGCGCGTCTACTCGGGCGTGCTCAAGTCGGCGAGCGGCGTCTTGAACAGCACCAAGGACCGCAAGGAACGCATCGGCCGCATGCTGCTGATGCATGCAAACAACCGCGAGGACGTGAAGGAAGCGCGGGCCGGTGACATCATCGCCCTGGCCGGCCTCAAGAGCGTCACCACCGGCGACACGCTGTGCGATCCGGACCATCCGGTGATCCTCGAGAAGATGGACTTCCCCGATCCGGTCATCGAGCTCGCCATCGAGCCGAAGTCGAAGGCCGACCAGGAGAAGCTCGGCCAGGCGCTGGGCCGTCTCGTCCAGGAGGATCCGACCTTCCGCGTCTCGACCGACCAGGAGACGGGCCAGACCGTCATCAAGGGCATGGGCGAGCTCCATCTCGAGATCAAGGTCGATATCCTGAAGCGCACCTACAAGGTCGACGCCAATGTCGGCGCCCCGCAGGTCGCCTATCGCGAGACGCTCGGCCGCAAGGCCGAGATCGACTACACCCACAAGAAGCAGTCGGGTGGTTCGGGCCAGTTCGCCCGCATCAAGGTGGTGTTCGAGCCGGGTGTGCCGGGCTCGGGCTACAGCTTCGAGAGCAAGGTTGTCGGTGGCTCGGTGCCGAAGGAATTCATTCCCGGCGTCGAGAAGGGCCTGGCGGCCTCGCGCGAGACCGGCGTTCTCGCCGGCTTCCCGGTGATCGACTTCAAGGCGACCCTGGTCGACGGCAATTATCACGACGTCGATTCGAGCGTTCTCGCCTTCGAAATCGCCGCCCGCGCGGCGTTCCGCGAGGGTCTTGCCAAGGCGCAGTGCAAGCTGCTCGAGCCGATCATGAAGGTCGAGGTGGTGACGCCCGACGACTACATGGGCGACTGCATCGGCGACCTGAATAGCCGCCGCGGCCAGATCCTCGGCATGGAGGCCCGCGGCAACGCGCAGGTCATCGATGCCATGGTGCCGTTGGCCAACATGTTCGGCTATGTGAACACGCTGCGTTCCATGACGCAGGGACGCGCGGCCTACACCATGACCTTCGACCACTACGCGCCTGTACCGCAGGCCGTGGCGGACGAGGTCGTCGCCAAGCTCGCTGGCTGAGATTGAACAGAGATCGATAAGCAAGGAAGACGAACATGACGAAGGCGAAATTCGAGCGGACGAAGCCGCACTGCAACATCGGGACGATCGGGCACGTGGATCATGGCAAGACGTCGCTGACGGCGGCGATCACCAAGATCCTGGCGAAGACCGGTGGGGCGACGTACACGGCGTACGACCAGATCGACAAGGCGCCGGAGGAGCGCGAGCGGGGGATCACGATCTCGACGGCGCATGTCGAGTACGAGACGACGAACCGGCACTACGCGCACGTCGACTGCCCGGGCCATGCCGACTACGTGAAGAACATGATCACGGGGGCGGCGCAGATGGATGGCGCGATCCTGGTGGTGAGTGCCGCCGACGGTCCGATGCCGCAGACGCGCGAGCATATCCTCTTGGCGCGGCAGGTGGGCGTGCCCGCGCTGGTGGTGTTCATGAACAAGGTCGACATGGTCGACGACCCCGAGCTGTTGGACCTGGTGGAGCTCGAGGTGCGGGAACTGCTGAAGAGCTACCAGTTCCCGGGCGACGACATCCCGGTGGTGCGGGGTTCGGCGCTGATGGCGCTGGAGGACAAGAACCCGGAGCAGGGCGAGCAGGCGGTTCTGAAGCTGATGGCGGAGGTCGACCGCTACATCCCGCAGCCTGTGCGCGACAAGGACAAGCCGTTTTTGATGCCGATCGAGGACGTGTTCTCGATCTCGGGCCGCGGCACGGTGGTGACGGGCCGGGTTGAGCGGGGGATCGTGAAGGTGGGCGAGGAGATCGAGATCGTGGGGCTTAAGGCCACGACCAAGACGGTGGTGACGGGTGTGGAGATGTTCCGCAAGCTGTTGGACCAGGGCGAGGCGGGCGACAATATCGGGGCGCTGCTGCGCGGCGTAGGGCGCGAGGACGTGGAGCGGGGCCAGGTGTTGGCCAAGCCGGGGTCGATCACGCCGCACACCAACTTCGAGGCCGAGGCCTACATCCTGACCAAGGAGGAGGGTGGCCGTCACACGCCGTTCTTCACCAACTACCGTCCGCAGTTTTACTTCCGGACGACCGACGTGACGGGCGTGGTGACGCTGCCGGACGGCACGGAGATGGTGATGCCGGGGGACAATGCGCGCATGACGGTGGAGCTGATCCAGCCGATCGCGATGGACGAGGGGCTGCGCTTTGCCATCCGCGAGGGCGGCCGAACCGTCGGCGCCGGCGTCGTCACAAAGATCGTCAAGTAAAGCAACCGGCGATAGGCGAGTACAGACAATGGCCATGGACAACACCAATATCCGGATCCGGCTCAAGGCCTTCGATCATCGCGTGCTCAATTCATCGACCAGCGAGATCGTCAGTACGGCCAAGCGGACGGGCGCGCAGGTGCGCGGACCCATTCCGCTGCCGACCGGCATCGAGAAGTTCACGGTCAATCGTTCGCCGCACATCGACAAGAAGTCGCGCGAGCAGTTCGAGATCCGCACGCACAAGCGCATGCTCGATATCATCGATCCGACGCCGCAGACCGTGGACGCGCTGATGAAGCTCGACCTCGCCTCCGGCGTCGATGTCGAGATCAAGCTCGGCGCGTAAAGGCACAGGGGAAGAGGAACAGACCATGCGTTGCGGTCTCGTCGCCCAGAAAGTCGGCATGACCCGCGTCTTCAACGACGCGGGAGAGCACGTGCCCGTCACCGTCCTGAAGGTGGATCAGCTGCAGGTTGTCGCCGTCCGCTCGGAAGAGAAGGACAAGTACACCGCAGTGCAGCTCGGCTACGGCAAAGCCAAGGTGAAGAACGTGACCCAGCCGATGCGCGGTCACTTCGCCAAGGCCAAGGTCGAGCCGAAGAAGAAGCTCGTCGAGTTTCGCGTCGCCAAGGACGCGGTGCTGGAAGTCGGCGCCGAGCTGGTGCCCAGCCACTTCGTGGCCGGCCAGTTCGTCGACGTCATCGGCACCACGATCGGCCGCGGCTTCACCGGCTCGATGGTGCGCTGGAACTTCCATGGCCTCGAGGCCAGCCACGGCGTGTCGGTGTCGCACCGGTCGCATGGTTCGACCGGCAACCGCCAGGATCCCGGCCGCACCTTCCCCGGCAAGAAGATGGCCGGCCACTACGGCCACGAGCGCGTGACCACGCAGAACCTCAAGGTCGTCGCCGCCGACGACGAGAAGGGCCTGCTGCTGGTCTCCGGCGCCGTGCCGGGGCCGCGCGGCGGCTACATCATCGTCAAGGACGCCTCCAAGCGCGCCCGCCCCAAGGACGCCCCGTACCCGGCCGGCCTGCGCAAGGCCGCTGCCGAGGCGAAGGCCCCAGAAGCCCCGGCGGCCGATGCCGCTCCGCAGGCTTGAGGATCAGATCATGAAGATCGCGGTGAAAACCATCGAGGGCGGCAGCGCCGGCGAGATCGATCTCGCCGATGCGGTGTTCGGCGCCCCCGTCCGCCAGGACATCCTGCAGCGCTGCGTGGTGTGGCAGCTGTCGCGCCGCCAGCAGGGCACCCACAAGACCAAGGGCCGCTCCGAAATCACGGCGACGGCCAAGAAGATGTACGCCCAGAAGGGCACCGGCCGCGCCCGCCACGGCAACGAGGCGGCGCCGCAGTTCCGCGGCGGCGGCAAGGCGTTCGGCCCGGTCGTGCGCAGCCACGCCAGCGACCTGCCGAAGAAGGTGCGCAAGCTGGCACTTCGCGCGGCTCTGTCGGCCAAGGCGGCCGAGGGCAAGCTGATCGTGCTCGACAGCGCCACGCTCGCCGAGCCCAAGACCGCCCAGCTCAAGGGCCACCTCGGCAAGCTCGGCATCTCGAGTGTGCTCGTCATCGCCGGCGCCGAGGTCGACGCCAACCTGGCCCGCGCCGCAGCCAACATCGCCCATGTCGATGTACTGCCGCAGCAGGGCGCGAACGTCTACGACATCCTGCGCCGCGACACGCTGGTGCTGACCAAGGATGCCGTGAAGCATCTCGAGGAGCGCCTGCAATGAGCGCCAAGACCGTAGCTACCGTGAGCCGCGCGCGCATGTACGAAGTGATCCGCTCGCCGCTCATCACCGAGAAGACCACCAACGGCTCCGAGCACAGCCAGGTCACCTTCCGCGTGTCGATGGACGCCACCAAGCCCGAGATCAAGCAGGCCGTCGAAGGTCTGTTCAAGGTCAAGGTCAAGGCGGTCAACACCGTCACCGTGAAGGGCAAGGCCAAGCTGTTCAAGGGGCGGCCCGGCGTCCGCAGCGACTGGAAGAAAGCGATCGTCTCGCTGGTCGAGGGTCACAAGATCGACGTGACCACCGGCCTGTAGGACTGAGGAACGACAAATGGCTCTGAAGAGTTACAAGGCGATCACGCCCTCGCTCCGGCAACTGGTCATCGTCGACCGGTCCGGCCTGTGGAAGGGCAAGCCGGTGAAGGCGCTGACCCGCGGCAAGTCCGAGAGCGGCGGCCGCAACAACCATGGCCACATCACCGCCCATCATCGCGGCGGCGGTCACAAGCGCCGCCTGCGCCTGGTCGATTTCAAGCGCCGCAAGTTCGACGTCGCCGCGACGGTCGAGCGGCTGGAGTACGATCCCAACCGCTCGGCCTTCATCGCCCTGATCAAATACACCGACGGCGAGCTCGCCTATATCCTGGCGCCGCAGCGCCTGAAGGCGGGCGACCAGGTCGTGTCCGGCGAGCGCGTCGACATCAAGCCGGGCAACGCCATGCCGTTGGCCAACATGCCGGTCGGCACGATCGTGCATAACGTCGAGCTGAAGAAGGGCCGCGGCGGGCAGCTGGCGCGTTCCGCCGGCACCTATGCCCAGCTGGTCGGCAAGGACGCCGGCTACGCCCAGATCAAGCTCAATTCCGGCGAACTGCGCCTGGTGCCGGCCGAGTGCCTGGCGACCGTCGGCGCGGTCAGCAACCCGGATCAGCAGAACATCGTCATCGGCAAGGCCGGCCGCACGCGCTGGCTCGGTCATCGCCCGGTGGTTCGTGGCGTCGCCATGAACCCGGTCGATCACCCGCATGGCGGCGGCGAGGGCAAGACCTCGGGCGGCCGCCATCCGGTCACGCCGTGGGGCAAGCCGACCAAGGGCAAGAAGACCCGCAAGAACAAGGCGACGGACAAGTACATCATCCGTCGCCGTCAAGCGACGCGCTAGGAGATAGCAAGTGGCACGTTCCGTTTGGAAAGGTCCGTTCGTAGAAGGCAGCCTGATCAAGAAGGCCGAGAAGGCGCGTCAGACCGTGCGCAGCGAAGTGATCAAGACCTGGTCGCGCCGCTCCACGATCCTGCCGCAGTTCGTCGGCCTGACGTTCGGCGTCTACAACGGCAGGAAGTTCATCCCGGTGAACGTCACCGAGGAAATGGTCGGACACAAGCTCGGCGAGTTTGCGCCGACCCGCACCTTCTCGTCCCACTCGGGCGACAAGAAAGTGTCGAAGGAGGCCTCATGAGCAAGCCCTCAGCCCCCCGCCGCGAGGCGGACAACGAGGCCAAGGCCGTGCTGCGCACCGTGCGTGTCAGCCCGCGCAAGCTCGACCTCGTGGCCGCCACCATTCGCGGCAAGAAGGCTTCATCGGCCGTCAACGAGCTTACCTTCTCGAAGAAGCGCATCGCGCAGGACGTCAAGAAGGCGCTCAACTCGGCCATCGCCAACGCCGAGAACAACCACAATCTCGACGTCGACCGCCTGATCGTGGCCGAGGCCTCGGTCGGCAAGGGCCTCGTCATGAAGCGCTTCCAGACCCGCGGCCGCGGCCGTGCGGCCGGCATCATCAAGCCGTTCAGCCATCTCACCATCGTGGTGCGCGAGCGCCCCGAGGCGGAGGAAAAGTAACATGGGTCAGAAGGTCAATCCGATCGGCCTGCGTCTCGGCATCAACCGGACCTGGGACTCGCGTTGGTACGCCGAGGGGGCCGAATACTCCACGATGCTCCATGAGGACATCCACATCCGCAAGGTGCTGCGCAAGCGGCTCGCCCAGGCGGGTGTGGCCAAGATCGTCATCGAGCGTCCGGCCAAGCGCGCCCGCGTCACCATCCACACTGCCCGTCCGGGCGTGGTGATCGGCAAGAAGGGCGCCGACATCGAGAAGCTGCGCGGCGACCTCGCCAAGATGACCAAGGGCGAGGTGGCGCTGAACATCGTCGAGATCCGCAAGCCCGAGATCGATGCCACGTTGATCGCCGAGAACATCTGCCAGCAGCTCGAGCGCCGCGTTGCCTTCCGTCGCGCCATGAAGCGCGCGGTGCAGTCGGCCATGCGCCTGGGCGCCCAAGGCATCCGCATCAACTGCTCCGGCCGCCTGGGCGGCGCCGAAATCGCCCGCATGGAGTGGTACCGCGAGGGCCGCGTGCCGCTGCACACCCTGCGCGCCGACATCGACTACGGCGTCGCGACGGCCTTCACCACCTTCGGCACCTGCGGCGTCAAGGTGTGGGTATTCAAGGGCGAGATCATGGCGCACGACCCGATGGCGCACGACAAGCGCGCCGAAGAGGCGGCACCGCAACGCACGCCGGCGCGCGTCGAGCGCACCGAGCAAAGGGACTCGTAAGACGTCATGCTGCAACCCAAGCGCACCAAGTACCGCAAGGCCTTCAAGGGCCGCATCAGCGGCGCCGCCAAGGGCGGCTTCAACCTCGATTTCGGCGCCTTCGGCCTGAAGGCGATGGAGCCCGACCGCCTGACCGCGCGCCAGATCGAGGCCGCCCGCCGCGCCATCACGCGCCACATGAAGCGCGCCGGCCGCGTCTGGATCCGGGTGTTCCCGGACGTGCCGGTGTCGCGCAAGCCGGCCGAGGTCCGCATGGGCTCCGGCAAGGGCGCGCCCGAGTTCTGGGCGGCCCGCGTGAAGCCCGGCCGCGTGCTGTTCGAGCTGGATGGCGTGCCGGTGACGGTGGCCAAGGAAGCGCTGGCGCTCGCCGCCGCCAAGCTGCCGATCAAGACGCGTTTCGTCGCCCGCGTCGGCGCCGAGGGTTGAGGGAGGAAGCCATGAAGGCCAGCGATCTGCGCCCCAAGACCAACGACCAGCTCAAGGAAGAGCTGGGTAGCCTCCGCAAGGAAGCTTTCAACCTGCGTTTCCAGAAGGCCGGCGGACAGCTCGGCAAGACAGGCCGCGTGCGCCAGGTGCGCCGCGACATCGCCCGCATCAAGACGGTGCTGGGCGAGAAGGCCGCCGGTTAAGGAGCAATAGATGCCGAAACGAATCCTCGAAGGCGTCGTCGTCAGCGACAAGATGGACAAGACCATCGTCGTCAAGGTCGAGCGGCGCGTTCAGCACCCGATCTACAAGAAGTTCATCCGCCGCTCGAAGAAGTATCACGCGCACGACGAGACCAATGCCTACAAGGGCAAGGTCGGCGAGAACGTGAAGATCCGCGAGTGCCGGCCGCTGTCCAAGACCAAGAGCTGGGAAGTTCTGGTCGAAGGCGCGAAGGCTTAAGGCGCAGGGCAGGCAAACATGATCCAGATGCGAACCAACCTCGAGGTCGCCGACAATTCCGGCGCCCGTCGAGTCCAGTGCATCAAGGTGCTGGGCGGCTCGCGCCGCAAGTATGCCAGCGTCGGCGATGTCATCGTCGTCTCCATCAAGGAGGCGATCCCGCGCGGCCGCGTGAAGAAGGGCGAAGTGCATCGCGCCGTCGTCGTGCGCACCTCCTTCCCGCTGCGCCGGGTCGACGGCAGCGCCATCCGCTTCGACCGCAACGCCGCCGTGCTGATTTCCAAGCAGGACGAGCCGATCGGCACCCGCATCTTCGGACCGGTGACGCGCGAGCTGCGCGGCAAGAAGTTCATGAAGATCATCTCGCTCGCGCCGGAGGTGCTGTAGCCCCATGGCTCACAAACTCAAGATCAAGAAGGGCGACCGCGTCAAGGTCATCGCCGGCCGCAGCAAGGGCAAGGTGGGCGACGTGCTGCGCGTGCTGCCGACCGAGCAGCGCGTGGTGGTCCAGGGCGTGAACGTCATCAAGCGCCACACCAAGCCCGGCCGCACCGACTCAGGCGGCATCATCGAGCGCGAGGCCGCGATCCACGTCTCCAACGTGGCCCTGCTCGATCCGAAATCCGACAAGCCGACCAAGGTCGGCTTCAAGTTCCTCGAAGACGGCCGGAAAGTGCGCTTCGCGCGCGCCTCCGGCGAAACAATAGACCGGTAGGAGAACGGGCCATGCCCGCGCGACTGCAAGAGCACTACATCAAGACCGTCCGCGAGGCGCTGACGAAGGAGTTCTCCTACAAGAACGCCTTCGAGGTGCCGAAGCTGGACAAGGTTGTGATCAACATGGGCGTCGGCGAGGCGGTCAACGACCGCAAGGCCGTCGACGGCGCCGTGGCCGACCTGACGGCGATCACCGGCCAGAAGCCGGTCGTCACCAAGTCGCGCGTATCGATCGCGACCTTCAAGCTGCGCGAGAACATGGCGATCGGCGCCAAGGTCACGCTGCGCCGCGACCGCATGTACGAGTTCGTCGACCGACTGGTGAACATCGCCCTGCCGCGCGTCCGCGACTTCCGCGGCCTGAACGGCAAGTCGTTCGACGGCCGGGGCAACTTCGCCATGGGCCTGAAGGAACAGATCGTGTTCCCAGAGATCGACTACGACAAGGTCGACATGGTGCGTGGCATGGACATCATCATCTGCACGACGGCGAAGACGGACGCGGAAGCCAAGGCGCTTCTCCGCGGCTTCGACTTCCCGTTCGTGAACTGAGGCCGGAGAACCAAATGGCCAAGAAGAGTTCTATCGAGAAGAACAACCGGCGCGCCCGGATGGCGAAGCAGTACGCCACCAAGCGCGCCGAGCTGAAGGCGATGGCGGTGGACAACAAGCTGTCGCCGGAAGATCGCTTCGGCGCCCGGCTCAAGCTGGCGGAGCTGCCGCGCAATTCCTCGCCGACGCGCATTCGCAACCGATGCTCGATCACGGGCCGGCCGCGCGCGGTGTATCGCAAGTTCAAGCTCTCGCGCCTTGCGCTGCGTGAGCTTGCGTCGTCGGGCGCTCTGCCTGGCGTCGTGAAGTCGAGCTGGTAACGGGAGTCCGTAGACCATGGCGATGACAGATCCCGTCGGCGATTTGCTGACACGTATCCGCAACGGCCAGGCGGCGCGCCTCGACAGCGTGACTGCACCTGCTTCGCGCATGCGGTCCAACGTTCTCGATGTGCTCCAGCGCGAGGGCTATATCCGTGGCTGGTTCGAGGAAGAGCTGCGGCCGGGCGTCAAGGAGCTCCGTATCGAGCTCAAGTACGACAACGGCCGCCCCGTGATCAAGGAAATCAAGCGTGTCTCGACCCCGGGCCGCCGCGTCTATTCCAAGATCCGCGAGCTGCCGAGCCACTTCAACGGGCTCGGCATTTCGATCCTCAGCACGCCGCGCGGCGTCATGTCCGACGCCGAGGCGCGCGCCGCCAATGTCGGCGGCGAAGTCATCTGCAAGGTGTTTTAGCCATGTCGCGCGTCGGCAAGAATCCGGTCGTCGTCCCGTCGGGCGTCACCGTCGACCTCAAGGGCCAGGCCCTCAAGGTCAAGGGCAAGCGGGGCGAGCTCGCGCTCGTGGTCCATGACGACGTCTCCGTCGCCAAGGACGGCGACAAGCTCGTCTTCGCGCCGCGTTCCGACAGCCGCCGCGCCCGTACCCAGTGGGGCACGGCGCGCAACCTCGCACACAACATGGTGCGCGGCGTGTCGGATGGCTTCACCGTCAACCTCGAGATCAACGGCGTCGGCTACCGCGCCCAGGCGGATGCCAAGAACCTGAAGCTGCAGCTTGGCTTCAGCCACGACGTCGAGGTTCCCATTCCGGCCGGCATCCAGATCAAGGCGATCAAGCCGACCGAGATCGAGATCACCGGCGCCGACCGTCAGAAGGTCGGCCAGCTCGCGGCCGAGATCCGCAGCCTGCGTCCGCCCGAGCCCTACAAGGGCAAGGGCATCAAGTACTCGACCGAGACGATCCGGCGCAAGGAAGGCAAGAAGAAGTAAGGGCGATCCATCATGGCCAATACCAAAGCTCTATTCGCCCGCCGTCAGCGGCGCACGCGCTACGCGCTGCGCCAAGCCGGCGCCGGCCGTCCGCGTCTCAGCGTGTTCCGCTCGGGCAAGCACATCTATGCCCAGGTCATCGACGACGTGAAGGGCGCGACCCTGGCCGCCGCCTCCTCGCTCGACGAGGGGCTGAAGGGCAAGGTCAAGACCGGCGCCAACAAGGACGCCGCCACCGAAGTCGGCAAGCTGATCGCCGAGCGCGCGATCAAGGCCGGCGTCAAGGAAGTCATCTTCGACCGCGGCGGCTACATCTATCACGGCCGCATCGCGGCCCTCGCCAACGCCGCCCGTGAGGGCGGCCTGTCGTTCTGATCGGGAGTTAGCACATGGCACGTTCACCCGGCGGTTCCGGCCGTGGCCCGCGCGATCGTGATCGCGGCCGCGACCGCGACGAGGAAAACGAACTGAAGGACAAGCTGGTCACCATCAATCGCGTGGCGAAGGTGGTGAAGGGCGGCCGGCGGTTCGCCTTCGCCGCGATCGTGGTCGTGGGCGACCAGCGCGGCCGCGTCGGCCACGGCGCCGGCAAGGCGCGTGAGGTGCCCGAGGCGATCCGCAAGGCCACCGAAGCCGCCAAGCGCGCGCTGATCCGCGTGCCGCTGCGCGACGGCCGCACGCTGCATCACGACGTCAAGGGCCGCTTCGGCGCCGGCAAGGTGACCTTGCGCGCCGCGCCGGCCGGCACCGGCATCATCGCCGGCGGCCCGATGCGCGCCGTGTTCGAGACGCTCGGCATCAAGGACATCGTCGCCAAGTCGGTCGGCACGTCCAATCCGCACAACATGATCAAGGCCACCTTCGAGGCCCTGCAGAAACTCAACTCGCCGCGCATGGTCGCCACCCGCCGGGGCAAGAAGGTCGGCGACCTGCTCGGCCGTCGCGACGGCGACCAGGCCGAAGCCGCGGCCTAAGGAGCACGACCATGGCCGAGGACAAGAAGATCAAGGTCACCCAGACCGGCAGCCCGATCGGCCGCACGGACGATCAGCTTGCCACGCTGAAGGGCCTGGGCCTGAACAAGCGCCACCGCAGCCGCGTCCTCGAGGACACGCCGGCGGTGCGCGGCATGATCAACAAGGTGCGTCACCTCGTGCGCACCGAGGAAGCCGCTTAAGGATCGTACGATGAAACTCAACGCAATCGCCGACAATGCCGGCGCCCGCAAGCGCCGCATGCGCGTGGGCCGTGGCATCGGCTCGGGCAAGGGCAAGACCGCCGGGCGCGGCGTCAAGGGCCAGAAGTCGCGCACGGGCGTTGCCATCAAGGGCTTCGAGGGCGGCCAGATGCCGCTGCATCGCCGCCTGCCCAAGCGCGGCTTCCTGCCGCCGCACCAGAAGACCTGGCAGGTCGTCAATCTCGGCTCGCTGCAGAAGGCGATCGACGACAAGAAGCTCGACGCGGGCCAAACGATCGACGCCGCCGCCATGCAGGCGGCCGGCCTGTTCAAGAACGCGTCAGATGGCGTGCGCCTCCTTGGCAAGGGCGAGATCAAGACCAAGATTGAAGTGAAGGTCGCGGGCGCCTCGGCGTCGGCGATCGCCGCGGTCGAGAAGGCCGGCGGCAAGGTCGAGCTGCCTCCCAAGCCTGTCGCAGAGGCCGCCTAACTATTCACGCGTGAGGGTCGTCCATGGCATCCGCCGCCGAGCAACTCGCATCCAACCTGAACTGGGGCGCGATCGGTAAGGCGACCGAGCTGAAGAGGCGCCTGTGGTTCACCATCGGCGCGCTGCTTGTCTTCCGCATCGGCGCCTATATCCCGGTTCCCGGCGTCGATCCGGTGGCCCTGGCCGAGATGTTTCACCGCAACTCCGGCGGCCTCGCCGGCATGCTGGACGTCTTCTCGGGCGGCTCGATCGGCCGCATGTCGATCCTGGCGCTCTCGATCATGCCGTACATCTCGGCCTCCATCATCATGCAGATCCTGACGACGGTGGTGCCGTCGCTCGAGGCGCTGAAGAAGGAAGGCGAGGCCGGACGCAAGAAGATCAACCAGTACACGCGCTATGGCACGGTGGTGCTGGCGGCCTTCCAGGCCTACGGCATCGCCGTCGGCCTCGAGAGCCAGCCCAACGTGGTGCACGACCCGGGCCTGTTCTTCCGCTTCGTCACCATGGTCACCCTGGTCGGCGGGACGCTTCTCCTGATGTGGCTCGGCGAGCAGATCACCGCGCGCGGCGTCGGCAACGGCGTGTCGCTGATCATCTTCTCCGGCATCGTGGCGGCACTGCCCAACGCCCTGGTCCAGACCCTCGAGCTCGGCCGCACCGGCGCGCTGTCGGCGCTGTTCATCATCGCGCTGGCCGCCGGCGTGATGATCGTGGTCGCGGTCGTGGTGTTCGTCGAGACCGCCCAGCGGCGAATCATCGTCCAGTATCCCAAGCGCCAGGTCGGCAACAAGATGTATGGCGGCGAGGCCTCGCACCTGCCGCTCAAGATCAACACCTCGGGCGTGATCCCGCCGATCTTTGCCTCCTCGCTGCTGCTGTTCCCGGCGACCATCGCCTCGTTCCAGGGCCAGGGCGGTGAGCCCGGCATTGCGAGCTTTCTGCAGACCTACCTGGCGCATGGCACGCCGCTCTACCTGCTGTCCTATATCGGCCTGATCGTCTTCTTCTGCTTCTTCTACACGACCGTGGTGTTCAACCCGGCCGACACGGCAGAGAACCTGAAGAAGAACGGCGGCTTCGTGCCCGGCATCCGCCCCGGCAAGAACACCGCCGAGTATCTCGAATACATCCTCAATCGCCTGACCGTGATCGGCGCGCTCTACCTCTCGGCGGTCTGCATCCTGCCCGAGCTGCTGATCGCCCGCGGCGGCGTGCCGTTCTATTTCGGCGGCACCAGCCTCCTGATCGTGGTGTCGGTCACGCTCGACACGGTGACCCAGATCCAGGCGCATCTGCTGGCCCACCAGTATGAGGGGCTGATCAAGAAAGCCCGCCTGCGGGGCCGGGCGCGATGAACGTCATTCTCCTTGGGCCGCCGGGCGCCGGAAAGGGCACCCAGGCGCAGCGCCTGCAGCATGATCTCGGCATGGTCCAGCTCTCGACCGGCGACATGCTGCGCGCGGCAGTGGCCTCGGGCAGTGAGGTGGGCAAGCAGGCCAAGGGAATCATGGAGGCGGGCAAGCTGGTGCCTGACGAGCTGATGGTCGGCCTGATCAAGGACCGCATCGCCCAGCCGGATGCCGCCAAGGGCTTCATCCTCGATGGCTTCCCGCGCACCGAGGCCCAGGCCAAGGCGCTGGACACCATGCTGACCGCGGCGGGCAAGAAGCTCGACCGGGTGATCGAGATGGAGGTCGACGAAAAGGCGCTGACCGAGCGCATTGTCGGCCGCTTTACCTGTGCCAAATGCGGCACCGGCTACCACGACAAGTTCAAGCGGCCCAAGGTCGAGGGGGTCTGCGACGTCTGCGGCTCGAAGGAGTTCACCCGCCGCAAGGACGATACTGCAGAGACCATGAAGACCCGGATGGCCGCCTATCGCGCCCAGACCGAGCCCCTGCTGCCCTATTACCGGGCGCGCGGGGTCCTGAAGAAGGTCGATGGCATGGCCGCGATGGACGAGGTTTACCGTCAAATCCGTGCTGTTTTGGCAGGGGCTTGACAATCGGAAGGTCCGTTGACTCAAGGGCAGCGATCCCTATAATCGCGCGCTTTTCCGGGGCCAGCGGAACGTCACACGGGCGCGCGTCAGCGCGCCGTAAGTGTTTGAAGGAGAAGGGACTTTGGCTCGTATAGCCGGCGTGAACATTCCCACCGCCAAGCGCGTGGTGGTTGGGCTGCAGTACATCCACGGGATCGGCCACGCAAAGGCCAGGGAGATCCTGGGGAAAGTGGGGATAGATGAGTTGCGTCGCGTCAACACGCTGAACGACGACGAAGTCATCCGCATCCGCGAGACCATCGACCACGACTATACGGTCGAGGGCGACCTGCGGCGTGAGACGGCGATGAACATCAAGCGATTGATGGACCTCGCCTGTTACCGCGGGCTCAGGCATCGCCGTGGGCTCCCGGTGCGCGGCCAGCGCACGCATACCAATGCGCGCACCCGCAAGGGCCCCGCCAAGCCGATCGCCGGCAAGAAGAAAGTCACGAAGTAACTCGAGGGGATTCGGATTATGGCCAAGCCTGCAGCCGCCGCTGCCACGAGCGGCGCCGCCGCTACTCCCGCCGCGCGTCCCCGTCGCAAGGAACGCAAGAACATCATTGCGGGCGTGGCGCACGTGAACGCGTCGTTCAACAACACCATCGTCACCGTCACCGACGCGCAGGGCAACACCATCGCCTGGTCGTCGTCGGGCCAGCAGGGTTTCAAGGGCTCGCGCAAGAGCACTCCGTTCGCCGCCCAGATGGCGGCCGAGAATGCCGGTCGCAAGGCGATGGAGCACGGCATGCGCACGATCGAGATCATGGTGCGCGGTCCCGGTTCGGGCCGCGAGTCGGCGCTGCGCGCGCTGCAGGCCGTCGGCCTCGCCGTCACCTCGATCCGCGACGTGACGCCGATCCCGCACAACGGCTGCCGCCCGCCCAAGCGTCGTCGCGTCTGAGTTTGCCGCCGCGGCGTCGCCGACGCCGCCGGCTTTCGTATTGAGCTGTGGGCTCCCCGTCATGATTTGGGCGGGCCTGCACAAACCACCGGTCTAGAGAGGTTGCCCCCGTGCTCCAGAAGAACTGGCAAGATCTGATCAAGCCGGAGAAGCTCGTCACCGAAGCTGGCGTCGATGCCAGCCGCACCGCGACGATCGTCGCCGAGCCGCTCGAGCGCGGCTTCGGACTGACGCTCGGCAATGCGCTCAGGCGCGTGCTGCTGTCGTCGCTGCAGGGAGCGGCCGTGACGTCGATCAAGATCGACAACGTGCTGCACGAGTTCTCCTCGATCCCCGGCGTCCGCGAGGACGTGGTCGACATCGTGCTCAACATCAAGGCGATGGCCGTGAAGATGCAGGGCGATCGCCCGCAGCGTCTTTATCTCCGTGCGGTCGGCCCCGGCGAGGTCACCGCCGGCATGATCGAGCTGCCGGGCGACGTCCAGATCATGGATGCCAAGCACCTGATCTGCACGCTCGACGACGGCGCCTCGATCTCGATGGAGCTGATGGTTGCCACCGGCAAGGGCTACGTTCCGGCCCAGGTCAACCGGCCCGAGGACGCGCCGATCGGCCTGATCCCGGTCGACTCGGTGTTCAGCCCGGTCAAGCGCGTCTCCTACAGGATCGAGAACAGCCGCGTCGGCCAGGTCACCGACTACGACAAGCTGTCGATGACGGTCGAGACCAACGGCACGACCGCCCCGGCCGACGCCGTGGCGCTCGCCGCCCGCATCCTGCAGGACCAGCTGCAGCTCTTCATCAACTTCGAGGAGCCGCGCGAGGTCCGCAAGGAAGAGCAGCAGGACGACTTCCCGTTCAACCGCAACCTCCTGCGCAAGGTCGACGAGCTCGAGCTCTCGGTGCGCTCGGCCAACTGCCTGAAGAACGACAACATCATCTATATCGGCGACCTGGTGCAGAAGACCGAGGCCGAGATGCTGCGCACGCCGAACTTCGGCCGCAAGTCGCTGAACGAGATCAAGGAAGTGCTGGCCGGCATGGGCCTGCATCTCGGCATGGAGATCCCCGGCTGGCCGCCGGACAATATCGAGGAAATGGCCAAGCGGCTGGAAGAGCCGTACTAGGTCGATTTAGGGGTAACGGTCATGCGTCACGGAAATCGCGGTCGGAAATTCCACCGCACGGCGGAGCATCGCAAGGCGATGTTCATGAATCTCGCCGGCGCGCTCATCAAGCACGAGCAGATCACGACCACGCTGCACAAGGCGAAGGACCTGCGTCCGATCGTCGAGAAGCTGGTGACGCTCGGCAAGAAGGGCGGCCTGCACGCCCGCCGCCAGGCGATCGGCTTCCTGCGCGATCCCTATGTCGCCGACAAGCTCTTCACCACGCTTGGGCCGCGCTATGCCAAGCGCAACGGCGGCTACCTGCGCGTGCTGAAGGCCGGCTTCCGCTTCGGCGACGCCGCCCCGATGGCGGTGATCGAGTTCATCGAGCGCGACACCGCCGCCAAGGGCCTGGACAGCGGCCCCTCGGGCGAGCCGCAGGAGCAGCAGGAGGCGGCGTAAGCCTCTTCCCGCAACGGAGTACGAAACGCCCGGTCCCGCGACCGGGCGTTTCTGCGTCAGGGGTCTGCGCTATTGCGCTCTCCCCATCGGTGGCCTGAGCCGGCCGTTTCCTCCGGCGGGCTGCCGGCATATCGCTGGAGACCGCCGAGATGATGGACCACCTCCTGCGCCTCTATCGCCGGAATGGCTTCGAGATCGTGGGCCGCGGTCTGCCGTCGCACGGCAAGGACAGCCACATGCGCGTCCGGATGGCCAAGCGCCTGAGTGGTTGAAGCACGGTGCCTTCAAGTTAAACCAAATGACCTCACCCTGAGGAGCGGCCCGCAGGGCCGCGTCTCGAAGGGTGGGAGCGGGCACCTTCTTTGTTGCCCATCCTTCGAGACGGCGCTCCGCGCCTCCTCAGGATGAGGTGATGGACTTTGCCCTAAGCGCGTCCCTCGAAGGCGTCCTGCGACAGGATCATGGCGAAGAAGTTGACGTCGGACGGCCAGTCGCGGATCAGGGCGTCGAAGCGGATGCGGTCTCCGGCGAACAGCGCCCGCAGCGCTTCCTCATAGGCGGGCAGGTTTCCGGCAACGGCCGTGAGGAAGCGATAGGTCGCCTCGCGCGCCTGGCGCAGGTGATCGGCTTCGGGCGCGGCGTGGCGTGCTTGGTCGACCAGCCGGCGCAGCACCACGGAGGCGCCGCCGGGCTGGGCGTCGAGCCAGTCCCAGTGCCGGGGCAGCAAGGTGACCTCTCGTGCGACCACGCCCAGCCGCGGCCGGCCCCGCGGCGCCATCGTCTGGGTCGACCGTTCCTCGTACCGCTCCAGGATCTCGTCCTCGCTGCCCCGGAGGTCGAGGTCGATCTGCCGGCCGCTGGCATTGTCGAAGACCAGCGGCTGGCGCACCGCGGCCGCGGGCAGTACGCCGCTTGATGGCCAAAGCCACCTCTTGCGGCGAGCCGGAGGCCAGCATGCGGGTGCCGATGAAAGCCGTGTAGCGCCTGCGGATGGTGGTCATGCGCCGCCCCCTTAGCGTGACCCAAAGTGCGGGTCAATTTTACCCGGGTAAAAATCCCCCAGGGGGTGGGAGGCAAAGCGGGAAAGATCGAAAAAAGCCCCATGGCATCGGCATCGAGAGTGTACCGGCAAGTGGGAAAATCAGCGGGGTTTCCAGGCGATCGGGTAGCGGTTGAAGCCCCGGAAGCGGGCCCTGCCACCGCGCTCGTAGGGCCCTGCGCGATGCAGACCGTCGAAGCGGCGCCACCAGCCGGCTGATGGCGATGGTGCCCTCCAGGCGGGCCAGGACGGCGCCCAGGCACATGTGCATGCCCGAGCCGAAGGCGACATGGCGGTTGGGCTCGCGGGCAGCGTCGAAGCGGTCGGGCTCCGCAAACTGCGCCGGATCGCGGTTGGCCGCGCCGATACCAATATGGATGTAGGTGCCTGCCGCCAGCCGCTCGCCGCCCAGTTCCATGTCGGCGGCGAGCCGGCGGTTGCCGAGCTGGTTGGAGCTCTCGAAGCGCAGCCCTTCCTCGATGCAGGTCTTGATCAGGCCGGGCTCGGCCTTGAGCCGTGCCAGTTCGCTCGGGAAGCGCAGCAGGGCATCAACGGTGTTGCCGATCAGGTTGGTCGTGGTCTCGTGGCCGGCGTTCAGCAGGAAGATGCAGTTCTGCACCAGCTCGTCGTGGCTCAGCCGCTCGCCGTCGACCACGCCATGGATCAGCGTGCCCAGGATGTCGTGCTCGTCGGCGGGCCGCTTGGCGCGTTCGGCGATCAGCTGGTCGAGATAGGCCGAGAACTCCGCCACCGCCGCATTGCCGGCGGCCTGCCGCTCGGGACCGGCGACCGGCTCGAGCGCGCCCAGGATGGCGAGCGAATAGCGGCGGAACGGCGCGCGCTCGCCCGCCGGCACGCCCAGCATGTCGCAGATCACCTCGACGGGCAGGCGAAAGGCGAAGTCCTCGACCAGGTCCATGCGGCCCTCGCCGGCGTGGCGGTCGAGCAGCCCATCGACCACCGCCTCGATGCGCGGCTGCAGCGTCGCCAGCGCGCGCGGCGTGAAGGCGGCGGCGAGCAGCTTGCGCACCCGCGTGTGCAGGGGCGGGTCGTTGAACACCAGGCTGGTCGTGTGATGGCGGTAGAGCGGCGTGCCGACCCCGAACTTGGGGCCGAACTCGGCCTTCTTGTCGGAGCTCATGCGGGTGTCGCGATAGCAGACCGCGACGTCGGCGTAGCGTGACAGGAACACGCTGCCGTCGGGCAGGCGTTTCAGCGGCGCGAAGCGGCGCAGCGCGTGGTAGCGCGGGAAGGGATCGTCGAGGAAGGAGCGGTCGAGCCGGGCAAGGTCGAAGCTGTCGGCGAAGGCGCGGGCCTCGTCGTCGGGCAGCTCAAGTAGACCCGTGCTCAGAATTGCTCCTCCTTGAGCGCGAACACGGTGCGGCCGGCGGCCTTGAGCGGGCCGAGCTGGGCCAGCGCCGGCGGCAGGATGACCTCGGCATAGAAGCGCGCGGTGATCATCTTGGCTTCGAGGAAGGCCGGATCGCCGTCGCGGGTCGCGAGCTTGCCCTGGGCCACCAGGGCGCTCCTGGCCAGCAGCCAGCCGCCCAGCGCCGTGCCGGCCAGCCGCAGGAAGGGCACGGAGCCTGCCAGCGCGTTGACCAGGTCCGCCTTGGCCGACTGCGCCACCCATTTGGTGGCGTCCTCCAGCGCATCGGCGGCGGCCGCGACGCCGCCAGCGATCGCCGCCAGGTCATCGCCTGGCGCCTTCTTGAGCTCGCCCACCAGGGCGCGCATCTCGGCCACCAGGCCGAGCATGGTCTCGCCGCCATCCTTGGTGATCTTGCGCCCGACGAGGTCACGCGCCTGGATGCCGTTGGTGCCCTCGTAGATCGGCAGGATGCGCGCATCGCGCAGGTGTTGGGCGGCGCCGGTCTCCTCGATGAAGCCCATGCCGCCGTGGATCTGCACGCCCACCGAGGCGATCTCGTTGCCGAGATCGGTGAACCAGGCCTTGACGATCGGGATCAGGAGATCGACCCGGTCCTGCGTCTTGCGCGCCGTCTCCTTGTCGGGGTGCTTCAGCGCGCCGTCGATGCCGGCCGCGGTGTAGTAGCCCAGCGCGCGCATCGCCTCGATCTGGGCGCGCATGGTCATCAACATGCGCCGCACATCGGGGTGGTGGATGATGGAGACCGGCTCGGGCTTCGGGCTGCCGTCGTCCTTGGATTGAACGCGCGTGCGGGCGAACTCGGCCGCCTGCTGGTAGGCGCGCTCGGCGATCGCCAGGCCCTGGATGCCGACCGACAGCCGGGCGTTGTTCATCATGGTGAACATGTAGGACAGGCCACGGCCTTCCTCGCCCACCAGGTAGCCCACCGCGCCGCCATCGTCGCCGAAGCTCATCACGCAGGTCGGGCTGGCATGGATGCCGAGCTTGTGCTCCAGCGACACGCAGCGCAGGTCGTTGCGCTTGCCGGGCTTGCCGTCGGGGCCGGGCAGGAACTTCGGCACGATGAACAGCGAAATGCCGCGCACGCCCACTGGCGCGTCGGGCGTGCGTGCCAGCACCAGGTGCACGATGTTCTCGGTGAGGTCGTGCTCGCCGTAGGTGATGAAGATCTTCTGGCCGGTGATCAGGTAATGGTCGCCGCTCTTGACCGCCCGGCTCTTGAGCTGGCCCAAGTCCGAGCCGGCCTGCGGCTCGGTGAGGTTCATCGTGCCGGTCCATTCCCCCGAGATCATCTTGGGCAGATAGGCCGCCTTCTGCTCCGGCGAGCCGTGATGGTGGATGGCGTCGATCGCGCCCTGGTTCAGCAGCAGCACCAGGCCGAAGCCCATGTTGGCCGCCTGCCACATCTCCTGCACGGTGGTCGCGATCAGCCACGGCATGCCCTGGCCGCCGAACTCGGGATCGAAGGGCAGCGAGTTCCAGCCGCCGTCGACGAACTCCTTGTAGATGCCGGTGAAGCCCGGCGCCGTGCGCACCACGCCGTTCTCGAGCTTGGCGCCGACCTTGTCGCCATCGCGGTTGAGCGGCGCCAGGCCATTGCCGGCGAGCTTGGCGGCTTCCTCGAGCACTGCATCGACTGTGTCGTCGGTGGCGTGCTCGTAGCCCGGCAAGGCCGCGATGCGCTCCAGGCCCGCCACTTCGCGCAAGGCGAAACGCATGTCGGCGAGCGGGGCGGTGTAGGCCATGTGTTTTCCTCCAGGCTGCACTATGCCGCGCCCGGTCGCGCTCGGCCACCCGCTGGAGTAATGTGCCCGACCATGACCGATACAGTTCTGCTGACGATCGACGGCCCGCGCGCCACCATCACCCTCAACGATCCCGCCAAGCACAACCGGCTCAACACCGAGGGGCTCGGCAAGCTGCGCGCAGCCATCGAAGAGGCCGACGCCGACCCCAACGTCCGGGTGACCGTGCTCACCGGCGCGGGCGACAAGACCTTTTGCTCGGGCTACGACCTCGGCTCAATTCCGTCCGGCAAGAACGCGCGGCCCTCGTCGGAAACCCACAAGGACAGCTTCGAGACCGTCATGGACCGCCTCGAGGCCATGCGCATGCCGACCCTGTGCGCGCTCAACGGCGGCGTCTATGGCGGCGCCACCGACATGGCGCTGGCCTGCGATTTTCGCCTCGGTGTGAAGGGCATGCGGTTCTTCATGCCGGCGGCGCGCTTTGGCCTGCACTACTATCCGAGCGGGCTCCGCCGCTACACCCAGAAAGTGAGCCCCAGCTTCGCCAAGCGCGCCTTCCTGTTGTCGGAGGATTTCACCGACGAGGACCTGCTGCGCGTCGGCTACCTCGACTGGCTGGTCGACCGCGCCGAGTTCAAGGCCCGTGTCGACCAGACCGCGGCCAAGCTCGCGGGCCTCGCGCCGCTTTCCATGTCCAACATGAAACGCGCCATCGAGCAGTTCGCCCAGGCCGAGCCCGACATACCGAAGATCCGCGAGGGCATCCGCGAGTGCCAGACGTCGGAGGACCTGCGCGAGGGCCTGAGCGCGCTGCGCGAGAAGCGCGCGCCCGCCTTCAAGGGGCGCTGACGTGAAGCTTGGGGGCGCGGTCCTGGCCGCGCTGATCGCCTTCTGCAGCGCCGCCGAGGCCCAGCAGGTCGACTTCAAGCGCATCTCGCGCAGCGGCGACGAGCTTCTGAGCTATCGCTGGAAGGACGCCGAGCGGCACGACCATGCCGCGGCCTTCACCCTGACGCGCGACGCGATCAAGGAGGCCGAGGCCTCGTTCCGCGAATTCAGCATGGAGGCGATGTGGCGCACGCTGGAGGGCGAGCTGCGCGACGAGGTCGAGAAGTTCGGCAACGGCGCGCGCATCGATCTCAGGCGCAACATCGACGGCCTGACCTGGAAGCTTGACACACGCGACCAGAAGTCCGCCGCTCTGTTGGCGCAAAAGGTTACCGAGCGTCTTGAGAAGTCCCAGCAGGCTTATCTGAAGACCTACTTGCGGCACATGGTCGGCGAACACCGCGTCATGGTCGATTTCGCCGCGGCGGCGACCGCCATGCAAAGTCCCCTGCGGGCGGTGGCCCGGGCGCTGGGCGATGTGCCCGACATCGGCGGCGACGATCGGCCCAAGATCGCGCTGGCGTTGGGCTTTTTCCAGGAGATCCCCTATGCCGTGCTGGAGGACAAGCAACGCCGCGGCGGCGACTTCCTGCCCGGCCCCGCCTTGCTGGCGCAGAACCGCGGCGACTGCGACAGCAAGGCCGTGGCTCTGGCCGCCGTGCTCAAGAACTTCACTCGCTTTCGCAAGCTTGTGATGGTGACCATGCCCGGCCATGCCATCCTGGCGGTCGATCTTCCGGCCCTGGAAGGTGAATTTACCGTGCGCTCCGGCGGCCGCCAGTATGTCGCTCTCGAGGCGGCCGGCCCGGTCATGGCGTCGATCGGCAAGGTGGGAAACGTCACCGCCAAATATCTCCGCGACGCGCGCGAAATCGAGATTTGGCCGCTAAACTAGGGCCATGCAGCGTCGTCTCGCCGCTATCGTCCATGCCGATCTCGCGGGCTTCACCCGCATGATGGAGGGCGCCGAGACGCGGACCTTCCGGCACCTGAAGTCGGCCCAGATCGACGTCTGGCGGCCGGCCATCGTTGCCGGCGGCGGCCGGATGGTCGGCACCGCGGGCGATGCCATGCTGGCCGAGTTCGCCTCGGCCGTGGGGGCGGTCAGTGCCGCCATCGACATCCAGGAGCGCATGGCGCGCTTCAACGAGGCGCTGGACGAGAGCCAGCGCATGATGTTCCGCGTCGGCGTCCATCTCGGCGAGGTCATCGTCGACCAGGAAGACCAGAACATCTTCGGCGACGGCGTCAACCTCGCCGCCCGCATCCAGGCGATCGCCGAGCCCGGTGGCATTGCTGTGTCACGCGCGGTCAAGGACGTCACCGAGCTCAGGATCGACTATGCTTTCGTCGATGGCGGGGAGCATGCCTTCAAGAATGTCAGCCGGCCGGTCCATGTCTTCCATATCCGGACCATGTCGGGCGGGGCGGCCAAGACCACGACCCGGGTCGTGCCGCTGGTCGTCCTGCGCCTGGAGGGTGCCGATTCGGCCGGCCAGAAATACGGCTTCGACGTGGCCCTCGACAAGCTGATGGCCGCCTCCCAGGGCATGGTGATCGGCCGCGCCGCCGAGCAGTGCGAGCTCGTGGTCGCGCATGCCACGATCTCGCGCCGCCACGCCCGGCTCAGCCTCGCCGGCGAGACGCTGCAGGTCGAGGATCTCGGCTCGACCAACGGCACCTCCGTGAACGGCACGGCCCTGCGCAGCGGCACGCCGGTGGCGTTGCAGGTCGGCGCCAAGCTCCGCCTCGGCGACGTCGAACTCGCGGTTCGCCAGCTCTAGGGACGGACATGGCCGAAACCGCGAGCCCTCCGACAGGCCTAACCGACGTCGATTTCGTCGCCCTGAAGACCGGGCAGACGATCGGCCGCTACGAGATCATCTCGATCCTGGGCCAAGGCGGCTTCGGCATCACCTACCGCGCTCGTGACACCCAGTTGGGCCGCGAGGTCGCGCTCAAGGAATACCTGCCGTCGGCGCTGGCGGTTCGCCAGGACGGCGTGACCGTCCTGCCGCGCTCGACCAAGACGGCGGAGGACTTCACCTGGGGCCGCGATCGCTTCGTTTCCGAGGGCCAGACGCTCGCCAGCCTGCATGGCGCGCCGGCGATCGTGCATGTCTTCGACTTTCTCGAGGCCAACGGAACGGCCTATATCGTCATGGAGCTGCTGAGCGGCGAGACGCTCGAGGATCGGCTGAAGCGCGACGGCAAGCTCGACGCCGAGGCCGTCGACAAGATCCTGTGGCCGCTGCTCGACGGGCTGGAGCAGGTCCACAAGGCGGGCTTCCTGCATCGCGACATCAAACCCGCCAACATCCTGCTCAACCGCGACGGCAAGCCGACGCTGATCGATTTCGGCGCCTCGCGCGCGGCCATGGTGGGACGCACGACGGCGCTGACGGCGATCTTCACGCCGGGCTACGCCGCCGCCGAGCAGATGACATCGGCCAGGCAGGGGCCGTGGACCGACATCTACGGTCTCTCGGCCACGCTCTATCACGCGATCACCGGCCATGTGCCGCCCAGCGCCTTCGACCGGATGCTGGATGACAAGTACGAGCCTCTGGCGCGCCTTGCGCCGCCAGGATTTTCACGCGGCCTGTGCGCCGGCATCGACGCCGGCCTGACGGTCGTGGCGATCTCCCGCCCGCAGTCCATCGCGGGCTGGCGTCCGATCCTCGGTATGACCTCGGCGCCGGCCGCCAACGCCACTGTCGTAATGGGCAGGGGCGCTGCGGGCGCACCCGCAGCGGCAACAACGCCGGCGCCGAGGCCGAAGCGCCCTCTCGGCCTGTGGATCGCGGCGGCGGCCGTGCTGATCGCCCTTCTCGGCGGTGGCGGGTATTACCTGACGGCGATGCGCGGGCCGGATCCGGAGATGATGAAGGCGCGGGCTGCCGCCGACGCAGCCGAGGCGGCGCGTCTGAAGGCCGAGCAGGAGGCCGCGGCACTGCGAGCCGAGCGCGAGCAGCGCGCCAAGGCCGAGCAGGAAGCGGCGGAGCGCCAGAAGCAGGCGGCGGCCGAGGCCGACCGTCAGAAGGCCGAGGCCGACAAGAAGCGCGCCGACGAGGAGGCCAGGCGCAAAGCCGACGAAGAGGCGGAGGCGAAGCGCAAGGCGATCGAGTTCGTGGCCGGAAACTTTGATCACTTCGGCAGAACATTGTTGCTGATCGGCCTCGCCGGCCGGTCCGACGAGATCCGCCTGCAGGGCGTGGATATCGTCGACGACCCCGCCGTGCGTCAGCTGGCCGTCAACGCGCTGGCCAGCCAGCCGCGCCATCTGCATTGCCGGCAGACCGACCGCCTGACCGACGGCACGCCGCTCTATCGCTGCCTGATCACCCAGCTCAACGCCAAGCCGCCGCTCGATCCGATTCCCGACGGCGATCGGATCGACCTGGCGCTGGCACTGGTGCGTAATGGTTTGGTGTTGGCCTCATGCGACGCACCACGGGCTTATGCCGATGCGGAGGACGAAGCCCGTGGTCGCGGGCAGTCGTTGTGGGGTAGAGTTAAGGTCGACGAATACAAACGGAGGTGCTCCAGATGAGTTCTGTGATTGCTGCCAATACGTCGCGCGGCGCGCGGCACGCGATGAAGGCCGTGACGATCGCAGCGGCGATGGCCGCTCTCACCTTGGGCGCAGGCTGCGTCGATGACAGGAACCAGCCGTCGAACCAAACGACCGGCACCGTGGTGGGGGGCCTGCTCGGCGGCGCCGTCGGCGGCCTTGCCTTCGGTTCGGTCGGCGGTGTCGTGGGCGGCGCCCTGGTTGGCGCGATCGCTGGCAATCTTGTCGGCCGCGCCCTCGACAACCAAGAGCGCGCGCGGCTCGCTCAGGCGACGCAGCAAGCCTTCACCGCGCCGACCAACCAGCCGACCACCTATACGGTCGATCCGACCCCGCCCGCCGGAACCGCCTCGGGCAGCACTACGGCCACCAATGCCACGACCGGTTCGGCCCAGCCCACCGTCGTGTCGGCCAAGCCGGTCGGAGCGGCCACGGCCAAGCCCGACGGCAGCACCTGCCGGCCGATCGAGCTCACGGCCACCAAGAACGGCCAGACCAACACGCAGACCACGACTTTCTGTCAGTCTGCAGGTTCAACCGAACTGAAGCCGGTCTCCGTCTGATCATTGCCGGCCTGCCGGCCGCGTGGCACGCTTGCGGGTCTCAACGACCCGCATGACGACCAACGTCACCAGCCAAGGCCAAGTCCCTGAGGTCGACTTCGTCGCGCTCCAGCCGGGGCAGACGATCGGCCGCTATGAGATCGTGGCTATTCTGGGCCAGGGCGGGTTCGGCATCACTTATCGTGCGCGCGACGCCCAGCTCGATCGCGAGGTCGCGATCAAGGAATACCTGCCGTCGGCGCTGGCGGTGCGCCAGGGCGGCGTCACGGTGCTGCCGCGCACGACCAAGCTCGCCGATGACTTCACCTGGGGCCGCCAGCGCTTCGTCGAGGAGGGCCGGACGCTGGCCACGCTGCAGCGCGCACCGGCGATCGTGCGGGTGTTCGATTTCCTCGAAGCCAACGGCACCGCCTACATCATCATGGAGCTGGTGCCGGGCGAGACGCTCGAAAACCGGCTGAAGAGCGCCGGCAAGCTCGGACCGGCCGACGTCGATCGCATCCTGTGGCCGCTGCTCGAGGGGCTGGAGCAGGTCCACAATGCCGGTTTCCTGCATCGCGACATCAAGCCGGCGAATATCCTGCTCGACGCCGACGGCAATCCGACCCTGATCGATTTCGGCGCCTCGCGGGCCGCGATGGCCGGCCGCACGGCGGCGATGACGGCGATCTTCACGCCGGGCTATGCCGCGGCCGAGCAGATGACCTCGGCCAAGCAGGGGCCATGGACCGATATCTACGGCGTCTCGGCCACGCTCTATCACGCCATCACGGGCGCGCCGCCGCCCAGCTCGTTCGACCGCATGCTCGAGGATGCCTACGAGCCGTTGGGCAAGTTGCTGCCGGCAGGTTTCCCGCCGGGGCTGCTGATCGGCATCGACGCCGGCCTCGCCGTGCGCGCCACCGACCGGCCGCAATCGATCGCCGGCTGGCGCCCGATCCTGGGCCAGGCCGGGGCCCCGGACACACAGGCGACCCTGGAGCTCGGCCGCCCTGCCGCGACAGGTGCTACCGTCGCGCAGCGGCCGGCGGCGCCCACGAGCGAAGGTCCTGCCGTGGCACCGGCCAAGGGCAGGACAGGGCCTGTGGATTGGGATTGCGGTGGTCCTGCTGCTGCTCGCGGGCGGCGGCTATTACCTGATTTGCCAGTAAGCCCGCGACGCCAACCGTCACGGCCGATCCCGACCATAAGGCCGCCGAGCAGAAGGCCGCCGAACAGGAGCGCCAGGAGCTGGCCAGGCTGCGCGCCGACACGGCGGCCCGCGAGAAGGCTGAGCAGGAGGCAGCGCTGCGGCGCCAGGCCGAGGAGGACACGCGCAAGAAGCTCGAGGCCGAGGCAGCCGCCAAGCGCCAGGCTGACGATGACGCCCGCAGAGCGGCTGAAGCAGCCGAGGCGGCGTTGCGCCTGTTGCCGGCCGAACGCCAGCGTGTCCAGGTCGCCCTCACGGCGCTGGGCTTCGACACCGGCGGCGCCGACGGCGTCTTCAATCCGCGCACGCGCGAAATGATCGCGAGCTGGCAGCGCGGCAAGAGCTACCCGGCGACCGGCTTCCTGACCGGTATCCAGCAGCAGTCGCTGCTGCGCGAGGCGGCACCGGCGCTCGCGAAGTATGACGACGACCAGAGGAAAGCGGCCCAGCCGTCGCAGCAGGCCACCGTCGCGCCGCCTGCCTCGTCCGGCCCGGCGACAGGCGTCGATGGCCAGTGGCGCGGCACCTATCACTGCACGGCCGCGCGCGCCGGCGGGGATTTCACGATGCATGTTCAGATGAACGTGTCCGGCGGAATGGGGACCTGGGTGCGGCCGGGCTCCGGACCCGGCACGACGGGCAACCAGTCGCTCTCCATCAAGATCGACGGTTCGCAAGTGGCCGTGTCGCGTGTTCACACGCCTGGCCGCCAGGCCGGCATTTTCGCCACGGGCACGATGATTGCGCGTTACGAAAACGGTACCATCACCGGGACGGCGCCCGAGCAGAACAGCGGCGGCCGGACCTGCACGATCATCCTGACGCGCTAGAGGACAGACATGACCGACAATGTGAAGGCGCGCGCGCTGCGCGAACGGCTGGCCAAGGGCGAGTTCATCCTCGCGCCTGGCATCTATGACGGCATCTCGGCGCGGGTCGCCGACAAGATGGGATTTCCGGCGCTCTACATGACGGGCTACGGCGCCACCGCCTCGATGCTCGGGCTGCCCGACGCCGGCCTCGCGACCTATTCCGACATGGTGGGCCGCGCCGAGATGATCTGCTCGGTGATCGACACGCCGCTGATCGCCGACGCCGACACCGGCTACGGCGGGCTCTTGAACGTGCAGCGCACGGTGCGCGGCTACGAGGCCGCAGGTGTCGCCGCCATCCAGATCGAGGACCAGGAGATGCCCAAGAAGTGCGGCCACACGCCCGGCCGCCGCGTCGTGCCGGCCGAGGACATGGTGCTCAAGATCAAGGTCGCGGCCGAGGCGCGCCGCGATCCCGCGACGATGATCGTGGCCCGCACCGATGCCCGCACCGGACATGGGCTGGACGAGGCGCTGCGCCGCGCCAAGCTCTACGAGCAGGCCGGCGCCGACGTGATCTTCGTCGAATCGCCGGAAAGCGAAGCCGAGCTCGAGCGCATCGGCCGCGAGGTCGAGAAGCCCTTGCTCGCCAACATGGTCGAGTTCGGCAAGACGCCGCGGGTCGAGGCCGGCAAGTTGAAGCAATGGGGCTTCGATCTCGCGATCTACCCCGGGCTGGGCTTCAGCGTCGCCGCCGAGGCGATGCGGCAGGCCTGGGAGCATCTCAAGCTGCAGGGCACCAGCACCGGCATGAACGTGCCGCAATATCGCGGCATGCACGAGCTGATGGGCTTCCCCGGAGGTGTGGGAATTCGAGAAGCGCTGGGCCCAGTGATAGCCCCGTGAACTTCAAGCAATTCCTCGAGGTCCTGGCGCGCCTGCCGGCGCGGGTCTGGCTGCAGGCGGCGCTCGGCCTGATCGGCTTCGTGGTGCTGGCGGTGCTGGGCTTTGCCGTGATCGCGGGCGTGGCGGCCGTGGTGCTGTTCCTGATCCTGGGCTTCAAGGCCAAGGCCTGGCTGCGCGACCTGTTCGCCGGCAAGTCGCCCGGCCGAGCCGCCGGCCCGCACGCAGGGCGCGGGTGATCGACGTCAAGTACGAGATCGTCGAGAAGAAGGACGACGAGCGCCGCTAGGGCCTCAGCACGACCACTGGAAACCGTCGATCACGAAGTGCTGGCCGGTGATGAAGCAGGGCTCGGCCGTGGCCAGGAAGGCCACGAGCTGGGCGACGTCGGCGGGCTTGCCCAGGCGATTGAGCATGATGCCCTTCTTCATCTCCTCGCCGCGCGAGCGGGTCAGGCTGTTGCCAAGCTCGGTCTCGATCACGCCGGGGCAGATGGCGTTGATCATGATCTTGGGCCCGAGCTCCTTGGCGAGCGAGCGGGTGAGCCCCAGGATGCCGGCCTTGGCCGCGGCATAGGAATGCTTGCTGACCGCCGAGGTGACGCCACCCGATAGGGCATTCAGCGACGACATCGACGCGATGCGGCCGCCGTCCTCCTGCTTCAGCATGATCGGTGCCGTGGCGTGGATATAGTTGAAGCAGCTTTTTAGGTTGACCGCGATGGTGCGGTCGAACTCCTCCTCCTTGATCTCGAGGATGCCCTTGGCGTTCGACGCCCCGGCGTCATTCAGCAGGAAGTCGATGGCGGCCCCATTGGCGAGCCACATCCTCGACCACCTCGTGCGCGCGCGCTTGAACTCGGCGACGTCGGCCTTGTAGGTCAGCGCCTTGCGGCCCTTGGCCTCGATCTCGCCCTTGGTGCGCGCCATCTCGGTCTCGAGCAGATCGACCAGCGCGATGTCGTAACCGCGCGCGGCGAGCTCCAGCGCGCAGCCGCGGCCGATGCCGCGCGCTCCACCGGTGACGATGGCGGTCTTGCTCATGCCGCATGCGCCTTGGCGTAGCGGGCGACTTCCTCGTGCGTGGCAAACCACACGCTGCCCTTGGACTTGGCGTGGCGGATCAGCTCATCGACGATCCAGATGCGCGAGCGGTAGCCGATGTGGTGCGGGTGCATGGTGAGCTGGAAGATGCCGCCATCCTCCCAGGCCGCGTCGAGCTCGCGGCGGAAGATGTCGAGCACGTCGGTCGGCGGCGTGTAGGGCCGCAGCGACGAGAAGCGGTTCATGGCGAAATAGACCGCGTCGTCGCGCACCCACTCGACCGGCAATTCGATCGACGCCGGTCTCGGCTCGCCGTGCAGCAGCAGCTCGTAGCAATCCTCGTCGGCCATCAGCGAGGAGTCGTAGAACAGGCCGAGCTCCTTCTCGAGCGCCAGCGTATTGGGGCTGAAATCCCACGACGGCGTGCGCATGCCGACGCAGCGCTTGCCGGTGACTTTCTCCAGCGTGTCGGCCGAGCGCATCATCAGGTCGCGCTCGGCCTCGAGCGGCAGCACCGAATTCAGCTCGTGGATCCAGCCATGGATGCCGATCTCGTGGCCCTCGGCCACCAGCGCGCGCTGCTCGTCGGGATAGAGCAGCGCCGTCACGGCGGGGACGTAGAACGTCGCCTTCACGTCGTGCTTCTCGAGCAGCTTGCGGATGCGCGGCACGCCGACGCGGTTGCCGGACTGGCCCCAGGCCATGCGGCCGATCGACTTGCCGCCGTCGCGCAGCTCGTTGGTCTCGTGGTCCGAATCGAAGGAAAGCGCGACGGCGCAGCGCGCGCCGTCCTTCCACGCCTTGGGCCGGTAGCGCGGCCGGCGCGCACCTGGTCGACCAGCTTGCGCCAATGCGCCTCGCTCCACTGCCAGGGTTCGAGTTGCGCGGGCATGGGTGTCGGGCATGATGACCTCCTGTGAATGCTAGGCGAGGGGCGAGCCGGTCACCGGCAGGATCTGGCCGGTGATCCACGATGCATGGTCGGACGCGAGGAAGACTACCGCATCGGCGATGTCCTCGGGCTTGCCCATGCGGCGGAGCGCAATGCGTTCGGGGAAGGTGCGGCGGAACTCCTCCGAATAGGAGTCCCACTGGCGCTGATAGTCGGGGCTGGTGGCCATGAAGCCCGGCGCCACGGAATTGACCGTGATGCCGAACGGCCCCAGCTCCTGGGCGAGCTGCTTCACCAGGCCAACCTGGCCGTGCTTGGCCGAGGCATAGGCCTGGATGCCGGTCAGGCTGGTGGCGAGCCCGGCGCGGCTGGAGATGGTGACAATGCGCCCGGTGCCAGCCTTCTTCATGCCGGGCGCCACGGCGCGGGCGAACAGGAAACAGCCTTTCAGGTTGGCATCCACGATGCCCGAGAACTCCTCGGGCAGCACTTCTTCCAGCGGCTTGGGCCGCTGGCCGAGGATGCCGCCGGCGACATAGACCAGCACATCGACCTTGCCGCCGGCCGCTGCCACGACGCCCTCGATGCTGCGTGGCATCGGTGACGTCGACGGCCGGGCGCCTTGACCCGTTCGCTTGGCCTCGATCTCGCTTACCAGCCGATCGCAGGCAAAGACGTTGCGCGCCATCGGCGGCGAAGGCGCGCACGATCGCGCGGCCGATGCCGCGCGCGGCGCCCGCCACGACGACGACCTTGCCGTCGAAGCGGATCAGCATCAGGCCAGGTCCTCGAAGGCGGTTTCCTTCAGGGTCCAGATGACGGCCGTCGATATGACGGCGGCGGCGATCAGGTAGTAGACCGGCGCGATCGGCGTGCCGAACTTCTGGATCATCCAGATCGAGAGGTAGGGCGCCGAGCCGCCGAAGATCGCGACCGAGAGCGCATAGCCCGTCGTCATCCAGGTCGAGCGGCGGCGCGTCGGGAAGATCTCGGCGATCGCCGCCGGCCCCGCGCCGGAGTAGAGCGAGATCAGGATCGCGATCGCGATCTGGATCAGCACCAGCACCACGTAGGGAACGTTGCCCGAGGAGAGATAGACGAACAACGGCCAGGGCAGGACGACGAAGGCGACGCAGCAGGTGAGCAGCAGCGGCCGCCGGCCGTAGCGGTCCGACAGATGGCCGAAGATCGGAATGCCGATGATCAGCGCGATCAGCCCGATGGTGTTCGACCACAGCGCCGCGGCCGAACTGAGATTCATGTACTTCGCCGTCCAGCTCGGCATGTAGGTCAGCAGGACGTAGAAGCACACCGTCCATACGATGGTGAAACCGAAGGCGCGGGCGGCGAGCGCAAGGCCGCTCGGCCCGGTCTCCGGTGCCGTCGAGACGGAGAGCACCTTGGCGTAGGCCGGCGTCTCGTCGATGGTGCGGCGCATGTAGATGCCGATCGGGCCCAAGAGGCCGCCGACCAGGAACAGAATGCGCCATCCCCAGTCGCCCATCTGCGCGGGCGTCAAGACGGTGTTGAGCAGGGCGGCGAAGGCCGAGCCCAGCAGCAGGCCTGCCACCACGCTCATCTGCTGGAAGCTGCCGAACAGGCCGCGCCTTCCCTTTGGCGCCCATTCGACGATGAACGAGGTCGAGCCGCCCCATTCGCCGCCCGTGGAGAAGCCCTGCATCAGGCGGCACACCAGCAGCAGGGCCGGGGCGGCGAAGCCGATGCTGGCGTAGGTCGGCAGGATGCCGATCAGCACCGTGCCGGCGGCCATCAGGAAGATGGTGAGCAGGAGCGCCGCCTTGCGGCCGTGCGTGTCGCCCATGCGGCCGATCACGATGCCGCCGATCGGGCGGGCGACAAAGCCCAGGCCGAAGGTCAGGAAGGCTTTTAGCAGCTCGGTGGTCTCGTCCGTCCCTGGAAAGAAATTCTTGCCGATGATGGCGGCGACGTAGCCGTAGACGGCGAAGTCGTACCATTCGAGCACATTGCCGATGACGGCGGCCGTCACTGCCCTGCGACTCTGAGCCGACGCCGGTACTCCAATCGAAGCTGTTGTCATGTGGTTCTCCCCCGAGAAACGGGAGAAGCCTAGCACCCGCTCAGACCTGGATCACCTTGCCGGGATTCATGATGTTCTGCGGGTCGAGTGCTCGTTTCAGGGTGCGCATGGTGTCGAGCTCGATCTTGCTGCGGTAGTGCGCCAGCTCGTCGACCTTGATGCGGCCGATGCCGTGCTCGGCCGAGATCGAGCCGCCATAACCCACCACGAGATCGTAGATCGCGCCGCTGATCTTCTCGATATGCGGCGCGAACCGCGCCTTGTCCCACCCGGCGGGCGCCTGACAGTTGAAGTGAAGGTTGCCGTCGCCGACATGGCCGAACGGCACCGGCCGGCACTCCGGCAGCGCTTTCTTCATGGCGACCAGCCCCTCCTTCATGAAAGCCGGGATCTTGCTCACCGCGACGGAGATGTCGTGCTTGATCGATGGCCCCTCGCGCTTCTGCGATTCGGAGTGGTTTTCGCGCAGCGCCCACAGACTGTGCGACTGCGCTTCGGTCTGGGCGATGACCGCGTCGAGCACCAGTCCTTTTTCCATCGCCTCGCCGAGATAGGCTTCCATTTTTTCGCGCAAGCCCCCGGCGTTCGCCCCTTCGCGCCGCGCGCGGGTAGAAGACCATTCCATCAGGACGTACCAGTCGTGCCTGTCGGCCAGTGGGTCTGCCGCGCCGGGAATGTGCTTCAGCACCAGATCGATGCCCTGGCGGGCCATCAGCTCGCATGAAGTGACGTTGTCCTCCGAGGCAGCATAGGCGCCGCTCAGGAGCGCGACGGCGGCGTCGGGCGAGGGCACGGCCGACCACGAGGTCGCGTGGTCCTTGGGCCGGGGCCAGAGCGTCAGCACGGCCTTGGTGATGATGCCAAGCGTGCCCTCGGCGCCGAGATAGAGGTCGCGCAGGTCGTAGCCGGTATTGTCCTTCTTGAGCGCGCGCAGCCCGTTCCAAATCTCACCCGCAGGCGTCACAACCTCGAGCCCCAGCACGAGGTTGCGGGCATTGCCGTAATGCAGCACCTGCACGCCGCCGGCGTTGGTCGAGAGGTTGCCGCCAATGGTGCAGCTTCCCTCGGCGGCAAGGCTGAGGGGAAACAGACGGTCGTGCGCTGCTGCGGCCTCCTGGATGGTCTTCAGCACCACGCCGGCCTCGACGGTCATCGAATAGCCGATCAGGTCCACATCGAGGATGCGGTTCATGCGGGTGAGCGACAGCACGATCTCTCGGCCGGCCTCGTGCGGCGTGCCGCCACCCGACATGCCGGTGTTGCCGCCCTGGGGCACGATGGCGACCTTCTCGGCCGCGCAAAGCTTCACGACGGCGGCCACTTCCTCGGTCGTCGCCGGCCGTACCACCGCCAGCGCCGAGCCGAGATAGTTCTCGCGCCAGTCCGTCAGATAGGAGTGCTTGGTCGGCTCGTCGGTGATCAGCCCCTTGTCGCCGACGATGTCGCGGAGCTTGTCGACGAAACCGCTCACAGCCGCAGGACTTTGCCCGGGTTCATGATGTTCTTCGGATCGAGCGAGCGCTTGATGGTGCGCATCGTGTCGAGCTCGATCTTTGAGCGGTAGTGGGCCAGCTCATCGAGCTTATCGATGCCGATGCCGTGCTCGGCCGAAATCGAGCCCGCCATCGAGGTGATGAGGTCGTTGACCGCGCGCGTGATCGCCGGCGCGTATTGCTGCAGGGTCGCGCGATCCATGCCCTTGGGCGCGCCGAAGCCAAAATGCACGTTGCCGTCGCCGATGTGGCCCAGCGGATGTGGTCGCAGGCTGGGCAGGATCTCGAGCGCCCCCTTGATGCCTTTGTCGATGAATTCGGGGATCTTGGAGATCGAGACGGAGATGTCGTAGCTCAGTCCCGGGCCGTCGGCGCGGTCGGCTTCGGCAACGCCCTCGCGGATCTTCCACATGTTGCGCGTCTGCGCCTCGCTCTGGGCGATCACCGCGTCGAGCACGCGGCCCGTCTCGATCTGCTCGGCGAGGAACTGCTCCATCTTCTCGGACATGCCCTCGGCGCCCTCGGCCTTGGGTCGCGAGGAGGACCATTGCATCAGGAGGTACCAGGGCGTGTCGGACTTGAGCGGGTCTTGTACGCCCGGGATGTGGCGCAACACCATCTCGGTCACTTCGCGGCACATCAGCTCGCACGATTCGACATTGTCCTCGGAGGCCGAATGCGCCTCCGACAGGATCTCGATGGCGGCCTGCGGGTCGCGCACGGCGAGCCAGGCGGTGGCGACGTCCTTGGGCGCGGGCCACAGCTTCAGGACAGCCTTGGTGATGATGCCGAGCGTGCCTTCGGCGCCCATGAACAGGTGCTTCAGGTCGTAGCCGGTATTGTCCTTCTTGAGCGCGCGCAGGCCGTTCCAGATATCGCCGTTGGGCAGCACGACCTCGAGACCGAGCACCAGGTTGCGCGCGTTGCCGTAGCGCAGCACCTGCACGCCGCCGGCATTGGTCGAGAGATTGCCGCCGATCTGGCACGAGCCCTGGGCGCCGAGGCTGAGCGGGAAGAAGCGATCATGCGCCGCCGCCGTCTCCTGCAGGGTCTGCAGGATGCAGCCGGATTCGACGGTCATCGAATAGCCGACCGGGTCGACCTCCAGGACCTTGTTCATGCGGCCGACCGACAGCAGGATGCCCTGGTGGGTCGGCCAGGGCGTGGCGCCGCCCATCAGGCCGGTATTGCCGGCCTGCGGCACGATGGCGATGCCGTGGTCGGAGCAGAGCTTCACGACCTTGGAAGTCTCCTCGACATTGGCCGGCCGTACGACGACCGATGCCGTGCCGATGCGCGAGCCCCGCCAGTCGGTGACGAAAGGCTGCTTGTCCTGCTCGTCGGCGATCAGCCCCTTGTCGCCCACGATGGCGCGCAATGCGTCCATCACGGCGGGCGTGACGGGCGTGGTCGGGATCGGCGGCTGAATGACGTTGTCGGGCATATTTCCTCGCTTGCCCGGAAGATTAGCCGCCGCTGCCAGCCCCGTCATCCGCGGCCGCCCGGCGCAGGCGGTCGTTGATTGCCAGCCCCAAGCCGCGTTCCGGAATGGGCATGACCGCAATGCGGCCAATGCCGGGCCGGTCGAGGGCACGCAGCTGTGCGAAGAGGTTGGCGGCCGCCTCGCCGAGGTCGCCCGTCGGGCTGAGATTGCAGGTCAGCATGGCGCCTGTCGGCGGATTGGGGCCGAACGCCAGCAGGCCCTCGTCGGCGCCAACGCTTGTGGCATTGAGGCGCACCGGCCGGTTGGGCGCGTAGTGGCTCCTGAGCTGGCCCGGTGATTTCGGCGCCGCATCGCCCGTGGGCAACGCGTCGCTCAGCGCGATCGGGCCGATCACCGCCTCGATCGCCTCGCGCGTCGCGCCGCCGGGACGCAGCAGGGTGGGCCTGTCCAGTCGTGAGGTCGAGCACCGTCGAATTCGAGGCCGACGACGCAGGGTCCGCCGTCGAGGATCAGCTTCACCCGATCGCCGAGCGACATTGCCACGTGCTCGGCCGTCGTCGGGCTGACGGCGCCGCTGCGATTGGCCGAGGGTGCCGGCGATCGGCCGGCCGGCGGCGCGGATCAGTCCCTGTGCCACCGAGTGCGACGGCGCGCGGATCGCCACCGTGTCGAGGCCTGCCGTCGCGAGCAGGGCGATGGCCGAGTTCGGTGCACGCGGCAGCACCAGCGTCAGCGGTCCCGGCCAGAAGCGGCGGGCAAGCTTGTCGGCGGTCTCGCTCCACTGCACGTAACGTTTGGCTTCGTCGGCATCGAGCACGTGGCTGATCAGCGGATTGAACTGCGGGCGCCCCTTGGCCTCGAAGATCGCTGCGACCGCACGCTCGTTGGTGGCGTCGCCGCCCAGCCCATAGACCGTCTCGGTGGGGAAGGCGACCAGGCCGCCCTCGCGCAGCAAATTCGCCGCCTCGGCGATCGTCGCCGCCGTCGGCTCGACGATCATTTTGCGCCTTTGCTGCGGGCGATGAAGTGCGGATTGCCGAAGCCGGGCTTGCCGTAGAGCAGGGCGCGGCCGTCGGTCGTCACGACCTCGCCGCCTGCCGCCTCGAGCACGCCCTGGCCCGCGGCGGTGTCCCATTCGTTGGTCGGGCCGAAGCGCGGATAGATGTCGGCCTTGCCCTCGGCGATCAGGCAGAATTTCAGCGACGAGCCCGCCTGGACGCGCTCGGCAACGGTAAGCCCGTTGTTGCGGAACCAGATGTCGAGGTCGCTGTAGATCGCGTGGCTGCGGCTCGCGCACGCGACCAGCCCGCCCGGCGGCGGCGTGCGCGTGCTGATCGACGCAAAGGCACCGCCGCCCTCGCTCTTGTCGGCGCCGAGTTCGCGATCGCCGCGCCACACCGTGTCGGTCGCGGGCGCCAGCACGATGCCAAACGTCGGCCGGCCGTTCTCGATCAGCGCGATATTCACCGTGAACTCGCCGTTCCTCTTGATGAATTCCTTGGTGCCGTCGAGCGGATCGACCAGCCAGAACGGCCCTCCATCCAGGGTGGGCACGCGGCCGGCCGCCATCTCCTCCTCGGCCACCACCGGCCGGTCCGGTGTCAGCTTGCGCAGGCCCGCCACGATAATCGCTTCGGCGGCGTGGTCGGCATCGGTGACGGGGCTCTTGTCGGCCTTGGCCCGCTCGCCCAGGTCGCCGGCATAGATGCGCATGATTTCCCGCGCGGCCTCGCGGGCGAAATCGGTGCAGGCGCCGCGCAGGGTCGCGCGATCGGGGAGGGTCGTGGACATTCGAGCGGCGACCTTATAGCCCATTCATCCATGGCAAACAGGCTTTTGGGGGTCATATCGGCCCTGCCCGAAGAGTTCGCGCATCTGTCCGACCGCTCCGGTCCGGCGCACGAGATCGGCGGCCTGGGCTTCTGGCGCGGCCAGATCGCCGGCCGCGAGGCGGTGTTCGTCGAATTGGGCGCGGGCAAGGTCAATGCCGGCGTGGCCACCTCGCTGCTGCTCGACCGTTTCGAATGCCGCGCCCTGATGCTGTGCGGCGTCGCCGGCGGCCTCGATCCGGCGCTGGGCGTCGGCGACGTGGTGATCGGCACCAGCCACATCCAGCACGACTACGGCACGCACCGCGAAGGCTACTTCCTCACCATCCAGCCCGGCAGCCGGCCCTCGCGCGGCGGCACCGACTGGCATCCGGGCTATCCGGAGGCCGAGCCGCTTCGTCGCGCGTCTGCGCGAGGCGGTCGCCGGCCTTGAACTCGAGCCGCTGCCGGCCGAAATCGGCGTCGGGCCGCGCACGCCCGCGGTTCATTTCGGCACCATCCTGACCGGCGACAGCTTCATCAACGCCGAGGAGCTGCGCCAGCGCCTGCATGGCGAGTTCGCGGCCAAGGCGGTCGAGATGGAAGGCGGCGCCGTGGCCCAGGTGGCGCGGCGCTGGGGCGGCGACATCCCGTTCGTCAATGTGCGCTGCCTGAGCGACCTCGCCGGTCGCAGCAGCCATCTCGATTTCCGCGCGTTCCTGCCGATCGCCGCGCGCTATGCCTCGCTGGTGGCGCACCGGCTGGCGCCGGTCATTTGAGCATCCGGCCGGCGACGGCCTCCAGCTTCTTCTTCATCGCCGCCGAGCGCTTCTCGGGCGCGGTGATCAGCGCGAATTCCAGCGCGTGGTCGCAGCCCTTCGGGCAGGGCGCCGGGCCGGCTCTTCCTGAGGCGCGGCGCCATCATGGTGACGAGCTGCTTGGCGCGCTCGGCGTTGTCGGTCAGCACGCGCACGATGTCGGCGACCTGGACGTGGTCATGGTCGGGATGCCAGCAGTCGAAATCGGTGACCATGGCGACGGTGACGTAGCAAATCTCCGCTTCGCGGGCGAGCTTGGCCTCGGGCATGTTGGTCATGCCGATCACGTCGCAGCCCCAGCTCCGATAGAGGTTCGACTCGGCGAGGCTCGAGAATTGCGGGCCTTCCATCACCAGGTAGGTGCCGCCGAGCTTGACCGGAAACTTCGCTTCCGTCGCGCAGGCATGCACGGCCTCGGCCAGCCGGCCGCAGGTCGGATGCGCCATCGAGACGTGGGCGACGAGCCCTTCGCCGAAGAAGCTCTTCTCGCGCGCGAAGGTGCGATCGATGAACTGGTCGACCACGACGAAATGGCCGGGCGGCAGGTCCTCGCGCAGCGAGCCGCAGGCCGACAGGGAAAGGATGTCGGTGACGCCGATGCGCTTCAGCGCGTCGATGTTGGCGCGATAGTTGATCGAAGAGGGCGAATGGAAGTGGCCGCGGCCGTGGCGCGGCACGAACACCACCTCGAGCCCGTCCAGCTCGCCGAACAGGAACTCGTCCGAGGTTTCGCCGAAGGGCGAGGCAACGCGCCGCCACTGCTCGTTCTTGAGCCCGGCCACGTGATAAATGCCGCTGCCGCCGATGATCCCCAGAACCGTCATTCGCTGCTCCTTGCCGGCGTTGGTGTATCATCGCCGTCCGGAAAAAGGGAGAGATCATGGGCAAGCTCGACGGAAAGATCACCATCGTGACAGGCGCGACCAGCGGCATCGGCCGGCGCACCGTCGAGATCTTCGTGGCCGAGGGCGCCAAGGTCGTGGCGACCGGCCGCCGCGAGGAGCTCGGCCGCTCGCTCGAGGCCGCGCTGGGCAAGGACAAGTGCATTTTCCTCAAGACCGACGCCACCAGGGAGGCCGAGGTGAAGGCGATGTTCGAGGCCTGCCTCGGCAAGTGGGGCCGGCTCGACTGCCTGTTCAACAATGCCGGCGGGCCTGCGCCGGTAGGGGGCATCGAGACCATCCCGGTCGAGGGCTTCGATGCGGCGATGGCGACGCTGGTGCGCTCGGTGATGCTGGGCATGAAGCACGCCGCGCCGATCATGATGAAGCAGGGCTTTGGCAGCATCATCAACAACGGCTCGATCGCCGGCCGCCGCGCCGGCTACTCGACGTCGATGATCTACGGCGCGGCCAAGGCCGCGGTGAACCACCTGACCGTCTGTGCCGCCATGCAGCTCGGCGAGAAGAACGTGCGCTGCAACTCGATCTCGCCGGGCGGCATCGCCACCGGCATCTTCGCCAAGGCGCTGGGCGTTCAGCCCGACAAGGCCGACGGCTATGCCGAGGCGGCCAAGAAGATGATGGCGAGCCTGCAGCCCATCCCGCGCGCTGGCCTCACCGACGACATCGCCAAGGCCGCAGTCTTCCTCGCCTCCGACGATTCGACCTTCATCAACGGCCACGACCTCGTGGTCGATGGCGGCGTGGTGGGCGGCCGCCAGTGGACGCCGCACCAGGAGGGCGTGAAGGCGATGCGGCAGGCGTACGGCGTCAGCGAAGTCTAAGTCGATGATTGCCGTTCTGTTCAGCGAGAACAGCCGCGCCGCCTATGCCGCCGAGGCGCATGCGCGCAAGGAGACCTACACCTTCACCGATGCCTGGGGCATGCCGCGCACCTGGGTCAAGAACGAGTACGCCTATCTCGCTCCCAACGCCGCGCGCCTGCTGCTGTCGCGCTGCAATCTCAAGCACGACCTGATCGAGGAGGCAGCGCTTACCGAGCAGAAGCTGGCCGGCCTGCGGGCGCTGCTGATCCCCAATGCGGCGCATCTCGCGCCGAACGACCATCGCGCGCATCGAGAGCTGGCTGGCGAGCGGCGATCGCCGCCTGATCGTGACCGGCAAGACCAACCTGCCGCCGAAACTGCTGGGCCTCAAGTCGTGCACGCCGGCAGCCGTCGAGGGCTTCACCGGCTGGCGCTGGCTGCCGGGCTCGCCGTTTGCCAACGACGACTGGGAGAAGCTCTATGTCAGCAGCTTCCGCGGCTTCACCATCCAGAAGGTCGAGCCGGTCGCGGGCAGCCGCGTGCTGGCGAACCTCGTCGAGCTGACCGGCGATCTGGAGAACGCCTCGACGGCCACCGTCGACCGAACGCGGCCCGGCCATCGTCGCCACCGACAAGACGGTGTTCGTCGCCAACCAGGTCTTCGAAATGATCGGCGGCATGATGCAGGCCCACCTCAATGTCGAGCCGGTGCGGCATTTCACCAATGCAGTGCATTGGGGCGACACGCTGCTGTTCTTCCTGCGGCGGCTGATGCTGGATCTCGGGCTGGGAGATCTTTGGAACACGCGGCTGCGTTCCTTCGGCGCCTATGACGGCGTGCTGTCGTTCCGGCACGACGTCCACGGCATGCGCGACTACACCTTCCTCGACTACCAGATCCAGAACCTGATCCCCGCCAGCTACGACATCGAGGATCCGACGTTCTCGACCAACATCGACTATTCGATGGCGCGCGACTGGGTCAAGCGCACGACCCAGCACAGCTTCATCGAGCCGGCGTTGCACAACGACAGTTCGATCGGCGATCCGCCCACGGCGATCTTCGGCAAGGGGCTGTTCAACCTCGTATCCGGCGCCAAGAAGACGCTGGGGATCACCATCTGCACCTGCGGCCGGCATTCGGGCGGCCACATGCATCCCGAGACGCTCGATGCGATGGACTATCTCTACGCCCACGACACCCAGGTGCTGGGCATGTGCACCTTCTGCTTCTATCACATGATCGAATATGGCGTGCGCAACCCCGACATCCTGGCTTCTACCGGCGACGGCGACAGGCAGCTCACCTACGTTACCGACGTGCGGCGCACGATCGCCACGCCCGGTGTCTGGTTTCCGTTCCATCCCGTGATCACCACCGACAAGGAATGGCGGCCGCTGCGCGGCTGGGACCGCACGCATGAGTACGACACCGACTACGAGCTTGTAGAGACGGTGTTCGGCGGCCACGGCGCCCGCCGGCGCGGCGTCGACGACCGGCTGGAGAACGGCGTCTACAGCTTCCAGTACCACCCCGAGCTGGCACGTGATCCGTCGCTCAACAACGGCAAGGGTACGCTCGATTACGTGCGCTATTGCATCAACCTCGCCGAGCGCAAGAACTACTGGATCGCCACGCAGGCGGAGCTCTATCAGCGCATGGCAGACTACGAAGGTCTCACCTTCGAGCAGCGAAACGGCGGCCGCGAGGTGACGATCGGCAATCCGACCGACCGTCGCATCACCGCCATGGTGATCGAGCAGCGCCTGCCGTTCGGCAGCGTCTGGCACGGCGAGGAAGAGTTGATCCACGTGGCAAAGGGGGGCTTCGTCACTATCCCGCCACTGGAGCCGGGGGCGAAGGCGACGTTGCGCTTCGAACCCAAGGAATGCGACGAACTGCTGCTGCGTCATCCCAGCAACAAGGGCCTGGTGGTCCTCGACGCCCGCCGCGACCCGCGCACCAGCGAAACCCGCATCAGGGTCAGCGTCTGCCGCAAGCAGCCGCTTTGCGTCGAGGGTGTCGATCCGGACGGCGCCTACGAAGTGCAGGTCGACAACGGGCCGGTCCAACATGTCGGCGTGCGCACCGTGCGTACCATCCAGGCGAAGCTCGCCAAGAAGACCGACGCGGCGGTCCAGCCGACGCGGCGCACCTACACGCCCGGCACCACGCGCTTCCTCGACCTCGAGATCCAGGGCGAGGAGAACAACTTCATCGAGCGCGTGATCCGCATCAGGCAGGTCCCGGAGCCCGCGGCTACCAAGGTGAAGGCCGCCATCATAGCCGCGATTCCGGCCAAGCGCGGGCGGGTGACCTGACGACCGCGTTCCGCCGGCGCCATTCGGCCCGATGATCGGCGGAATCTTTACGTCGTTGTGAAGACAGTTGGCGACGGCCGAGGTGGATCGCATCCGACGAGTGGTGTAGCGTTTCGCCGTTACTACCGGGGCAGGAAAGATGATGCGGGGGCGTTCGTTGCTCGCGATCTGCTTGAGTGCGACCGTGGTGGCGTGTGCAGCGCCGCCCGATCCCCCCAACATGCCCGTCAGTCTGGTGCCGCCCTATAGCGACCTGCCCGCCCCGCCGCCCGGTGCCGCGATCGAGCCCGGCATGCCGGTGAAGCTGGACCAGCGGCAGCTCGAAGCGGTGATCGACGGCGTCATGAAGTGGATGAAAGACCCCGCGTCGGTGTCGTTTGCCGACATCAACGGCGTCAAGAGCCGGCGCGGCGTGGTCGTGGTGTGCGGCGACGTCAATGGCCGCAATTCGGCCGGCATCCTTGTTACCAAGTCGCCCTTCATCGGCGCGCTGATGGGCCAACCCAAGGCGCCGACCTTCGTCGTGGTCGAGATCGGGTCCGTCGGCAAGCAGCGCGCTACCGTCGAGGCGCTCTGCCAGCAGAGCGGGATCTTCAAGCTGTACTGAAGCGATGCTGAAGCCCAGAGCACTCGATCACGTCGGGCTCAAGGTCACCGACATGGACCGCAGCCTGCGCTTCTATTGCGACGGCCTGGGGTTGAAACTGTTGCGTCGCAAGGACACGGGGCCGGGCGTCGCCTCGGCCGTGCTGGCGGTAGGCACCCAGGAGATGAACCTGTTCTCCAATCCGGATTTTGCCGCGAGCCCGACGGACGACGACCCGCCCGGGCTCGACCATTTCTGCCTCGAGGTCGAGAGCGCCTCGATCGACGAGCTGGTGGCGGCGCTCGCGCGGGCCGGCATCGCCGTCGCCAAGCAGCCGGTGAAGCGGAGCGACGGCGTTTCGCTGTTCGTCGCCGACCCGGACGGCTGCCGGGTCGAGCTGATCGTAAAGACCTGAGCTCTATTCCGCGGCCTGCTTGCCCAGGCCCTTCGGCACCTGCGCGCCCGCGGCGGTGACGCGCGGGTTGTTGGTGACCTTGAGTGCTTCGGCGGCGTCCTTGTTCTCCATGATCTTGGCCATGATGGCCTGGCCGGCACGGTCGAAGACGGCCCGGTTTTCCTGGAGATATTTCTCCGACTTCGCGGAGCTTGGTCACGTAACCGTTGATCTCGGGGATGACGTAGCGCGCCACCATGTCCCAGCTGCGGAACGTGTTCTCCGGATTGGCCCAGTCGTGCACGAAGCCCACGCAGGTGCCGAAGCCGCCGCTCTGGGCGAGCACGCTCTTGATCATCTTCACGAGATCGTCGGGCGTGCCGATGACGGCGGCCGAACCTTCGCCCGAGATCTGTTCCACCGCCTCGTCGGGCGACTTGTAGGCGACCGAGCCCGGCCGCTGCAGGGTGCCGTGGACGTATTCGTTGTGCCAGCGCATCAGGCCGTGCCTGGCCTCCTCGCGCGCCTTCTCGCGCGTCTCGGCGATGTGCCAGTTGAGCAGCACGCGCCAGTTCTTGCGGTCGACGGTGGTGCCGTGCTTCTTCGCCGCCGAACTCGGCAAAGCCCCACTGCGTCGGCAGCGCGGTCAGGCCCTCGGTCGACATCGAGCCCAGCGAGATGATGCCGATGCCGTACTTGCCGGCCAGCGTCATGCCCGACGGGCTGATCTGCGAGGCGACGGCGAACGGCATGTCCTCCTGCAGCGGCAGCAGCTGGAGTGCGGCGTCCTGCAGGTTGAACCATTCGCTCTTGGCGGTGACCCGCTCGCCCTTGAACAGGCGGCGGATGATGCCGATCGCCTCGTCCTGGCGGTCGCGCTGGGTCATCGGATCGATGGCGAGCGTGTAGGCGTCGGACGGCAGCGCGCCGGGGCCCGAGCCGAAGATCGCGCGGCCGCCGGTCATCCAGTCGAGCTGGACCATGCGCTGGGCGACGTTGAACGGATTATGGTAGGGCAGCGAGACCACGCCGGTCGCGAGCTTGATGCGCTTGGTGTGCTCGCCGGCCGCCGCCAGGAACATCTCGGGCGAGGCGATCATCTCCCAGCCGGACGAGTGATGCTCGCCGCACCAGAACTCGTCGTAGCCGAGCTCGTCGAGATGCTGCACGAACTTGATGTCGCGCCGGAACTGCAGCATCGGATTTTCACCGATCGGATGATGCGGAGCGAGGAATGCGCCAAAACCGAGACGCGCCATAAGAACCTCCTGGTGTTGAAAATGGCCTAACATGGCGGGGCGATGGGGTCGACCTGGGAGAAGGACGCATGGCTGTGCTGACGGGCAAAGTGGCGCTGGTGACGGGTGGATCGCGCGGAATCGGGCGCGCCATCGCCGTTTCGCTGGCCGAAGCAGGCGCCGCCGTGGCGGTGAATTACCGCGAGAAGGCAGTGGAGGCGGCGGCTGTTGTCGAGTCCGTTCGCAAGGCGGGTGGGCGGGCGATGGCTGTCGGCGCCGATGTGTCGCAATCGAAAGCGGTCGCCGACATGGTCGGCGCGGTGGCGCGCGAGCTCGGCTCGATCGACGTGCTGGTGAACAACGCCGGCGTCGGACTGGTGCGCGGCGTCGACGATCTCACGGAGGCCGACTTCGACCTGACCATTGCGGTCAATCTCAAGTCGGCCTTCCTCTGTACCCAGGCCGTGCTGCCAGGCATGCGCGCCAAGAAGTGGGGCCGCATCGTCAATATCTCCTCCGGCGCGGCGCGCGGCGCGGGCGGCGTGGGGCCGCACTACAACGCCTCGAAGGCCGGCATGGAGGGGCTGACGCGGGGCTATGCGGCGCGGCTGGTCAAGGAGGGCATCACCGTGAACGCCGTGGCGCCGTCGCTGATCGAGACCGACATGGTGCGGTCGGGGCTGGCGTCCTCGCCGTCGCGTATCCCGCTCGGCCGCTTCGGCACCTCGGAGGAATGCGCGCAGGTGGTGATGATGCTGATCGGCAATGCCTACATGACCGGCCAGACCGTGGCGCTGAGCGGCGGCATGTCGTTCCTGTAGTCAGCGCTGCATCTTCATCAGCTGGTCCATCGACGGCATCATGTTGGCGTCGAGATTGGCCATGATCAGCAGCGAGCCGAACACGACCAGCCCGACCACGAACACGCCGAAGGCCAGCGCCAGGAAGTTGTTGGTGCTGTCGGGGCCGCTGCCGATGTGGAAGAAGAACACGATGTGCACGCCCATCTGGCCGACGGCGAGCGCCGCCAGCAGCACCGGCACGGCGGGTCCCCACACCGAGTGCGTGCCGGCCGCCCAGAACGAGGCGAGGGTCAGCACGATCGGCGAAGCCCAGCCCCGTCAGGTAGGTGAGCACGCTGCCATGGCCGCCGCGCTCGACGCCGGGCGGGCGGCCCTGCGGTTCGTTGGTCGGTTGGTCGCTAATGTCGCTCACCAGCGGGCTCCCAGGTAGACGATGGTGAACACGCCGATCCACACGATGTCGAGGGCGTGCCAGAACAGCGTGAAACAGAGCAGCCGGCGCACGATGGCCGGCCGGAAGCCGAGCGTCGCCGACCTGCGCCATCATGGTGGCGAGCCAGGCAGCCCCAGCGTGACGTGCAGGCCGTGACAGCCGACCAGGGTGAAGAACGCCGACAGGAAGGCGCTGCGGGTGGGCGCCGCGCCCTCGCCGATCATGCGCAGGAACTCCGAGATCTCGAGTCCGATGAAGGCCGCGCCCAGCGCGAAGGTGACGATGCCCCACAGGTAGAAGGCCCCGGTGTGGCGCCGCTCGATGGCCAGCGCGCAGAGCCCGCAGGTGAAGCTCGAGATCAGCAGGCACATGGTCTCGGTCGAGCACGTAGCCGCGATTGAAGAGCTTCAGCCCGTCCGGTCCGCCCGCGACATGGTCCTGCAGCACGGCATAGGCCGCGAACAGGGCCGAGAACATGACGACGTCGCTCAGCAGGAACAGCCAGAAGCCGAAGCTGGCGACGGTCTCGATCGAGGCCGGGCCGCGCTCGGAATAGGGGATGCCGCGCCGCTTCGCCGGCCGGGCTGGTGAGGCTGTCGGCGAGGCTCATGAGCGGCCTCCCCGCTGTCTGTCGTGGGGCCCGCGCTCGCTCGAAGGCGGCGACCTCATCGGCCGGGATCACCATTTCGCGTTCCATGCTCCAGGCATGGCTGAGGCCCGCTCCCGCCATGCCGATCAGGCCGACGATCGCCAGCCACCAGATGTGCCAGATCAGCGCGAAGCCGCCGGATCACCGCGAAGAAAGCCAGGATGACGCCGACCGGTGCTGTTGCGCGGCACCTCGATCGGCTCGTACCTGGGCCGGGCCGCGGCGCTGCGTGGTCGCGCGGCCGGCCTGCTTCATGGCCCAGTAGGCATCGGTGCCCTGCGACCTGCGGCAGCACGGCGAAGTTCCAGGGCGGCGGCGGCGAGGCGGTCGACCATTCGAGCGTGCGGCCGTTCCAGGGGTCGCCGGTGCGGTCGGCGAGCGCGCGCGCGGTCGCGGATGCTGACGACGAGCTGGACGATGATCAGCACGATGCCGGCCAGGATCACCAGCGCGCCCAGCATGGCGACCAGCATCAGCGGCTGCCACTCGGCGTCGTCATAGTGCTGCATGCGCCGCGTCGCGCCCATCAGGCCGAGCGCGTAGAGCGGCATGAAGGCGAGGTAGAAGCCGACCAGCCAGCACCAGAACGAGGCCTTGCCCAGCCGCTCGTCGAGCGGGAAGCCGAACGCCTTGGGGAACCAGTAGGTGTAGCCGGCGAAGGCGCCGAACAGCACGCCGCCGATGATCACGTTGTGGAAGTGCGCGACCAGGAACAGGCTGTTGTGCAGCACGAAGTCGGCCGGCGGGATGGCCAGCAGCACGCCGGTCATGCCGCCGATCACGAAGGTGCACGATGAAGCCCAGCGCCCACAGCAGCGGCGAGGTGAAGCGCACGCGCCCGCCATAGAGCGTGAACAGCCAGTTGAAGACCTTCACGCCGGTCGGCACCGCGATGATCATCGTCATGATGCCGAAGAAGGCGTTGACGTCGGCGCCGGCGCCCATGGTGAAGAAGTGGTGCAGCCAGACCATGAAGGAGAGCACGCAGATCCCCAGCGTCGCGGCCACCATCGAGCGGTAGCCGAACAGCGGCTTGCCCGAGAAGGTCGCGATCACCTCGGAGAAGACGCCGAACGCCGGCAGGATCAGGATGTAGACCTCGGGATGGCCCCACGCCCAGATCAGGTTGACGTACATCATGGCGTTGCCGCCGCCGTCGTTGGTGAAGAAGTGGAAGCCGAGATAGCGGTCGAGCAGCAGCATCGCGAAGCGTCGCGGTCAGGATCGGGAAGGCCGCGACGATCAGCAGGTTCGAGGCCAGCGCGGTCCAGCAGAAGATCGGCATGCGCATGTAGCCCATGCCCGGCGCGCGCAGCTTCAGGATCGTGGTGACGAAGTTGATGCCGGTCAGCAGCGTGCCGACGCCCGAGATCTGCAGCGCCCACAGGTAGTAGTCGACGCCGACGTCGGGCGAGATAGGCGAGCTCCGAGAGCGGCGGATAGGCCAGCCAGCCGGTGCGGGCGAACGCGCCGATCGAACAGCGACATGTTGACCAGCAGCGCGCCCGAGGCGGTCAGCCAGAAGCTCACCGAGTTCAGCACCGGGAAGGCGACGTCGCGCACGCCGAGCTGCAGCGGCACGACGAAGTTCATCAGCCCGATCACGAACGGCATGGCGACGAAGAAGATCATGATCGTGCCGTGCGCCGAGAAGATCTGGTCGTAGTGCTCGGGCGGCAGGTAGCCCTGGCGCCGCCGGCGGCGATGGCCAGCTGGGTGCGCATCATGATGCGCGTCGGTGAAGCCGCGCAGCAGCATGACCAGCGCGAGCAGCGCGTACATGACGCCGATCCGCTTGTGGTCGACGCTGGTGATCCACTCGCGCCACAGATAGGGCCACCAGCCCTTCGCAAGGTGATGAGCGCGAGCACCGCCAGGATGACGACGACCACCATGAGCGACGGCCGCCAGCGGGATCGGCTGGTCGAACGGGATGGCGTCCCAGGTGAGCTTGCCGAGCATTCAGCTTCACCGCCTGCTGGATCGGCCGCGTCGAACAGGTCGCGGCGCCACCGTGCCGATAGGTCCGGGGCTTGTCGACACGTGCCGCGGCCGGCGCGAGCCGGCGCGTAGCGCCGCCGGGTCGAGCGTGCCGCCGCCCGGCTTGGTCGTCGGCGACCCATTGCCTGCGAAGCCGCCGGCCGGCAGCGCCACGACCTCGAAGCGCATGTCGGAGAAGCCGGCGCCGCTGAATTGCGCGCTGAGAGCCCGGGATAGGTGCCGGGCTGGTCGGCCTGCAGATTGAGCTGCGTCGCCATGCCCGGCCATGGCGTAGATCTGGCTGCCGAGCTGCGGCACGAAGAAGCTGTTCATCACCGTCGCCGAGGTGATGCGGAAGCTGAGCGGCGTCGCCGGCCGGCACGACCAGCTGGTTGACGCTGGCGACGCCCTGGTCGGGGTAGATGAACAGCCACTTCCAATCGAGCGACACGACCTGGATCTCGATCGGCTTGGCAGCTGCGAGGCGATCGGCTCGGGCGGATCGAGATCGTGCGAGCCGATCCAGGCGATGCCGCCGAGGAACATGACGACCAGCGCCGGGATCGACCAGACGACCAGCTCGATCGGGCCGGAATATTCCCAGTTCGGGCAGATAGCGCGCCCGCGTATTGCCGGCGCGGAACCACCAGGCAAAGCCGAGCGTCAGCACGATCACCGGCACGACGATCGCCAGCATGATCACGGTGGCGTTCGAACAGGATCAGTCCGCTCCGCTGCGCCGATCGGCCCCTGCGGATCGAGAACGCCGCTCTGCCAAATGGACTGCACCGCGTCTCCCCCACAATCCGTGGAGGTTCTTAATTGCCCCGAATTGCTCGACCTATCAAGTCGGACGACGGTTGGCCGTCTTGCGCTTGTCGCCGTCGGCCAGGCTGCCGCGCAACATTTCCGTCAGAGTCACCGGGCGCTTATGTTTCTTCAGCAGATCGGCAATCGCTTCGTCGATCAGGTCCTGGAAGCTCTTGCCGCTGTCGGTCGCCAGCCGCTCGAGCGCATCGCGGCTGGCCGTCGCGATATGGATCATCTTGCGCATGCTGAACCTCCGGGCGCCGCCGCCGGCCATCCTAGACAACGCGGCGCCACCGCCATTGTTGCCCATCCGGTGGGCGTTGATAAGGTCATCATAATGAAAAGCCCAAGGGCAACGATCGTCGTCGTGATGGGCGTCTCGGGCAGCGGCAAGACCACGGTCGCCGCCATGCTGGCCGGCCGCCTGGACGCGCACTTCCTCGAGGGCGACGACCTGCATCCGCCCGCCAACGTCCAGAAGATGCGCGGCGGCACGCCGCTCACCGACGAGGACCGCTGGCCGTGGCTGGCGGCGATCGCGCAGCGCATCGACGAATGGCGGGCGGCGGGCGAGGGCGGTGTGGTCACCTGCTCGGCGCTGAAGCGCGCCTATCGCCGGATCATCGTTGGCGACCGGCCCGAAGCGACGCTGGTCTATCTCAAAGGGTCGCAGGAACTGATCCACGCGCGCATGGCGGCGCGCCATGAGCACTTCATGCCGGTCGCCCTGCTCGAGAGCCAGTTCAGGATCCTCGAGGAGCCCGGCCCCGACGAGCGCCCGATCGTGGTCGATGTCGCGGCGAGCCCGGCCGCAATCGTGGCGACGATCGTGCGCGAGCTGGCGAAGCGGGCTTAGCGCACGGGCTTCCGCAACGCCTCGCCGAACGCCTCGAACAGAGTGCGGTTGATCGGGTTGGTCTGCGGGTCGTATTCGGCGTGCCACTGGACGCCGAGCGCGAAGGCGGGCGCGTCGGCGATACGGATCGCCTCGATCGTGCCGTCCTCGGCCACGCCCTCGACGACGATGCGCCCGCCGGGCTCGAGGATGCCCTGGCCGTGCAGCGAGTTCACGCGGATGGCATCGCAGCCCAGGAGCTTGGCGAACGCGCCGCCGGGCGCCAGCCGAACCTCGTGGCGGTCGGCGAACACGACGTTCGGGTCGGGATGGATCTCGCCGTTGGCCAGCCGCGGCATGCGATGGTTCATGCGTCCCGGCAGCTCGCGGATCTCGGGATGCAGCGAGCCGCCGAACGCGACGTTCATCTCCTGCAAGCCCGCGGCAGATGCCGAACAGCGGCATGCCGCGCGCGACGCAGGCCTCGATCAGCGCCAGCGCCATGGCGTCGCGCTCCTGGTCGTAGGGCTCGTGCCGCGGGTCGGGCTCTATGCCGAAATGCGTCGGATGGACGTTGGCGCGCCCGCCGGTCAGCAGGATGCCGTCGACCGCGCCCAGCAAGGCATCGACGTCGGTGATGTCCGGCGTGCCGGCAAACATCAGCGGCAGGGCGCCCGCCACCTCCGCCACCGCGCGCATGTTGCGCTGGCCCACCAGCTGGACGTTGTGCCGGTCGTTGACGACATGGGCGTTGCCGATCACGCCAACCACCGGTTTGCTCTTGCCAGCCATGCTTGCCGTTGAACCGCCTTGCCTGAAGTCCCGTTGGGAAACATGCAATAATCGCACCGTGCCGGGTGGTTTGCGAGTTTGGGTGCGAACTTGCTACGGGGCGCCGTCGCTGTCGCCTCTCGCTGCGCGAATATCGGAAGGCGTGGCGCCGAAGGCCCGGCGAAAAGCTCTATTGAAGTAGGAGAGGTCACCGAAGCCGCAGGCGTAGGCGATGGCACTGATCGTCTGCTCGGCATGGCGCGATCCGGCCAGCATGCGCCATGCCCGCGCGAGCCGCTGTGCGAGCACGAAGCTCGAGAAGCTCGTTCCCGTGCCGTCGAACAGCATGGCGACGTAGCGCGGGCTGACGCCCGGCGGGCGGCGACGGCCGCGGTGGATAGCGTCGCGTCGCCGAGATTGGCGACAATGTCATCCTTGATGGCGTAGGCGCGCGGCGCGCACGCCGCGGCCGGCCGCGACCTCGGCGGCATCGCGATCGGCGCCGAGTGCCAGTGCAACGAGATCGTAGACGTGCGCGACGACGGTCTCGCGCATCTCGGCTGTTCCCGCGGCGGCTTCCTCGAGCGCGCCGACATAGGCGGGCAGTAGTTGCAGGGCAAAGTTGGATGGAATTGGCCGCAGCAGGCAGCCGTCGAGATCGGCGGTCCGCGGGCCAAGCTCGGCGCGTCGCAGCCGGAAGCTCAGGAAGTGCGACGCCTTCATCGTCGTGACGGCCGCGTCGATGCTGGCCAACACTGCTTGCCCGGCATGGAGCGTCACCTCACGGCCGCGCTGGCTGACGTGACGACCGCCGCGCAGCGTCAAGTTCAAGAGCAGCTCCTCATCGCTGCCGGACTCCGCTGGGTGCCAAGTCCGGCAGGGCGCCACGCGACCAACACCAGGGTGGTGTCCGGCGGCGTGGAGTTCGTCAGCGGCACGGCCGACGGCACCTCGGCGGGCCCGGGCGGCATCCAGTTCGTGCAGGGCAGCGGTCAGGCCAACAGCACGCCGGTGTCGGGCGCCAATGCCTTCCAGGTCGTCAACAGCGGCGGCTTCGCCAGCAACGCCGTGGTCGAGTCGAGGTGGCTCGATCAACGTCTCGGCCGGCGGTGTGGCGTCGAATACGACGGTCTCGTCGGGCGGCGCCGAAGTGGTCTCGTCGGGCGGCAGCTCGTCGGCGCTACGATCGCCGGCGGCCAGGTCGAGATCCAGAGCGGCGGCACGGCGGGCTCGAGCACGATCACGATCTCGTCCGGCACGCTGATCCTCGACGACTCGGCAGACCTTCAGCGGGACGATCGCGGGCCTGGCGACGAGCGGTGTGCAAAACGTCGACCTGGTGGACATCGACTTCGCCACGTTGACCCTGGGCTACTCGGGCAACACTCTGAGCGGCGTGCTGTCGGCGAGCGACGGCGTCCATCACCGCGCTGCTCAACATGATCGGCAACTACACGCTCGGCGAACTTCAACACCAGGCCAGACGACGGCCACGGCGGCACGCTGATCACCGATCCACCCTTGGACGCTCCCGCACCGTCGGCCAATCTGGCGTCACTTCATTCCTGGGGTTCGGATCGTCGCAGGCCTATCGCCGAGGGAGGATCCTGGCCATGGTCGTTCCGACCACATTCGTTCTCGCCGGCCTTGCCGCCGCGCCGCCCGGCACGCCTTCGACCGTCTAGCCTTCGGCGACTGTCAGCAATCCCATCTCCATCGCGCGCTTGCGCAGCCGATAGCTCTTCGCCTTGCACAAGCCGAGCTCCTTCGCCGCCTGCGACGGGTTGAGGCCGTCCCTGAGCAGCGCCACGATGCGGTCGAACTGGCCGAGATGGGCCTGCCGCCGGTCCCAGCGCATCACGCCGAACTCCGTCCAGCGTCATGCGTGCCTCGATCGGTTCCGCGTCGTTGCTGAAGAGGCCGCGCGCTTTCTCGAAGTGGATCTCGAAGCGCGCGCCATCCTGCGGCTCGTAGTCACCCGGCTGCCGCGTCGCCATGACGACATCGAGCACGTGCTCGCGCCGGCGGGGGGGGGATCAGTCAATTGGTCGGCAAGCGGCGAGGGCACCTTCGTCGTCACGGGACACTCCGGCGGGCCGGGCTACAAGGCGCAGAACAACACCCAGACCATCCTCCACCTATGCTCGTTTCCGTGGGCTGCTTCCAGGCCGAGCTGATCGCCGAGCACATGACGGCGCAGAACCAGCAGGATCAGATCACGCCGAAGGTGCGTCAGCAGAAGAAGCTGCCGGTCGCCAAGGAAAAGTAGCAAGCTAACAGCCGGCTCGAGGCCAGCGAAGCCGGCGAGCCCTAGGCCAGGATCGTCGTCATCCCGCCGTCGACCACCAGCGTGTGGCCGGTGATGTAGGCGCCGGCGTCGGAAGCAAGCAGGAGCAGGGGCGCCGCGCAGGCCTGAGCGCTGGCCCCAGCGGTGGGTGGCGGTGCGCTGCTCGAGGGATGGCGCAGAACGTCTTGTTCTGCTGCAGGGGGCACGTTGAGCTCGGTGCGGATGTAGCCTGGGGCGATGGCGTTGGTGGTGACGTGCGGCCCCAGTTCCGCGGCCAGCGTCTTGGTGAGCCCGATTAGGCCGTGCTTGGCCGAGACATAGCCCGCCACCGAGCCGCGGCCGATGATGCCCATGATCGAGGCGATGTTGACGATGCGGCCGTATTCGCGCGCCAGCATGTGGCGGCCGACCTCGCGCGCCAGCACGAACTGGCCGATCAGGTCGGTCTCGATCACCTTGCGGTAGTCGGCGGTCGCCGTATCGACGACGTTGTCGCGGTGGATGACGCCGGCGTTGTTGACCAGCACGTCGATGCGGCGGTGCTTGCGGATCATGGCGCGCACCTGGGCCCGCGCGCCTTCCTCGTCGGTGATATCGAGTGGCACCACCTCGGCCTTGCCCTTGCGCCTCTTGATCGCTCTCGCGGGCGGCCTCTCTGTCACTGACCGTGCGGCCGGCGCACAGCACCAGCGCGCCTGCCTCGGCGAGGCAATAGGCCATGTCGCGGCCCAGCCCCCGCGAGGCGCCGGTCAAGAAGCACGATGCGGTTCTTCAGCGAAAAGAGATCGACCATGTTACAGCCTCCAGGGGGCGACGCCGAGCGCGGCGCCGATCAAGCGAACGGCGTGGCTTACGCGGAGAGACGAAGGCCTGCGCGCCGAAGCCCGCCATCTCGCCCGCCGTCGGATACCCGAGATACTGGCCCTCGGAAAGGTTCTGCGGCTCGCCTGCGGTGCAATCTACGGCCAGGCGCTCGAGAGCCGCCGGCAGGGCGCGCGCGCCGGCAAGGAAGAGGCGCGTGTTGAGCTCGCCCACCGACGGCGCGCCCGCGATCGGCACTCGGCGGTGGCCAGTGCTCGGCATCCTGGAAAACGCTCAGCCCCGGTCGCGTGACAATGAAATAGCCCTATCGCCGCGGCAGCAAGTTGGCGAGCCAGACGGCAGCCGTGAGCGGCAGCGGGAAGGCGATGCGCGCGCGGTTGTGGGCGAGCCCCCGCCGGATGATTTGCGAGGCCCGGCCGGCATTCATGAGGAACGGCTTGGCGCCGGCAAGTCCGTCGGACATGCGGCTGGTGACGTAGCCCGGACAGATCACGCTCACCCCGACATTGTCCTTTGCCAGCGGAAAGCGAATGCTCTCGCCCCACACCCGTACCGCCGCCTTGCTGGCGTTGTACGAGGCGGACGAGGGCCGCCCGAAGAAGCCGGCCAGCGAGGACATCAGGCCGATCTGTCCCAGCCGGCGCGCCGCCATTCGACCGACCAGCGGCTCGACGGTGTTGAGCACGCCGCCAAAATTGATCGCCATGGTGCGGCGCACGGTGTCGAACGCCTCGAGCGCCGGATCGTTCTGGCTGAGCGAAACGCCGGCATTTGCAATCAGGAGATCGACCGGTTGCGTCTCGTCGAAAGCGGTCAGCCAGTTGGCCATGGCAGCGCGATCGGTCGCATCGACTGCGTCGGCGCGCACCGTTGCGCCCCGCGCGCGACAAGCCTCGGCGATCCTGCCCAGGCGCGCGCTGTCGCGCCCGCTGAGGCCAAGCGCGATGCCGGGGGCTGCATAGTCGAGCGCGAGGGCTTCGCCGATGCCGCTCGAGGCGCCGGTGATGACAATGCAGCGGAACGTTTTCATGTGTTGCAGCCCAACCTTCTGCCGATGCTAGGATGTCCAGCACGAGGGAGAAAGCGACATGGCGAACAAAGTGGCAATCGTGACGGGCTCGGCGACGGGATTGGGCGCCGCCTGTGCCGTCGACCTGGCGGGGCGCGGCTGGAACGTCGCGATCAACTACACCAAGAGCAAGAAGGAAGCCGACGAGACTTTCGCCAAGGTGAAAGCCAAGGGCGTCGATGCGATCCTCGTGCAGGCCGACATGGGCCAGGACGCCGATTGCAGGAAGCTCGCCGCCGAGACGCTGAAGAAGTGGGGCAGGGTGGACGGGCTGGTCAACAACGCCGGCACCACCAAGTTCCAGAACCAGGGCGACCTCGACGGCGTGAGCGCCGAGGATTTCGACCGCATTCTGCGGGTCAACGTCACCGGCCCCTACATGATGAGCCGCGCGGTGTGGCCGGCGATGAAGAAGCAGTGGGACGAGAAGCAGGAGCGCGGCTCGATCGTCAATATCTCGTAGCATCGCGGGCGTGATGGGCGTGGGCACCTCGATCCCCTATGCCGCGTCCAAGGGCGCGCTCAACACGCTGACGCTGTCACTGGCGCGCTGGTTCGGGCCGGCGGTGCGGGTCAACACGGTGTGCCCAGGCTTCATCCAGACGCGCTGGCTTTTGGGCGCTCTCGGCCAGGAGAACTATGAGAAGCTGCGCGACGCGCAGGAGCAGACCACGCCCTTGCGCCAGGCCGGCACGCCCGAGCAGATGGCCGAGGCGGTGATCTTCTTCCTCACCAGCGCCAGCAACATCACCGGCGAATTTCTGATCGTCGACGCCGGCACCCATCTCGGCGGCCTGCCGATGAAGGGGCGTTAGTCCGCAGCTTGGTCGTTCATGGCCGCGGCGAAGGCCGCGGCGGCGTTGTGGACGTGGCGGTTGGCGAGCAGGGCCGCTAGCTCGCTGTCGCCCGCGATCACGGCGGCCAGCACGCCAGCATGTTCCTGCCAGTCCGCGCGCGCGCGGGCGCGGCCGTTGATCGCAAAGGCGAGACTGGTGCGCTCGCGCAGGCCGCGCATCACGTCGGACAGGACGGAGTTGCGGCTGGCCTCACCCAGGCGGTCGTGGAATTCGGCATTGAGGCGCGCGAGCTCCTCGCGCGTGCCCGACTTCGCCGCCGCGTTGCCGCGCTCCAGCGTGTCGCGCAACTGGGCGACGATCTCGGGATCGTGGCGCTGCGCCGCCAACTTGGCGTTCAGCCCTTCCAGCAGCGCCCGCACCTCGACCAGCTCGGCCACGATCTTGGGGGTGATCTCGGCCACCGTGGCCCCGCGCCGCGGCTCGATACGCACCAGGCCCTGGGCCGACAGCGCGAGCAAGGCTTCGCGCACCGGCACACGCGAGACACCGAGCTCGGCCGAGAGCTTGTCCTCGATCAAGCGCTCGCCCGGGCGGAGCCGGCCGCCCAGGATCATGCTGCGGATCTGCTCGCTCACCTGCTGGCTGCGGGGCGCGCGCTCGCTCATTTCTTCACCGTCGCCATGAAGGCCGCGATCCCGGCCTCGCAGCAGGCGATGTCCTGCTCGCCGTTGCCGCCCGACGCCGCCACCGAGCCGACGCACTGGCCGTCGACGAAGATCGGGAAGCCGCCGACGAACACCGTGAAGCGGCCCTCGTGCTGGGTGAAGATGCCGAAGGCCTCCTCGCCGGGATAGGCGTTCTTGTAATTGTCGGTGCGCTTGCGATGGCCCGCGGCAGTAAAGGCCTTGTTGAGGGCGATCTGCACGCTGGTCACCTTGCCGCCGTCGAGCCGGCGCAGCGCGATCGGATAGCCGGCATTGTCGGCGACGCAGAGGACCTCGGGGATGCCGAGTTCCTCCGCCTTCTTTTGCGCCGCGTCGAGGATCAGGTGCGCCTCAGCGAGCGTCAGGGTCTTGTAGGTATGCACGCTAGGCGGCGAGCTTCTTGGCCGCCTGCCCCTTCTCGATGAAGGTGCGATAGACGCCGTCGAGATAGAGGCGACGCATCATCGTGGCCTCGCGGACGATGCGCACGCAGGTCGCACGCTCGGCGTCGGTGGTGGCGTATTTCTCGACGATCTCGAAGCCTTTCTCGCCGTGCTCGATGTCGGCCGCGATATGGATGGTGAAGAAGGTCACCTCGTCCTCGGTGAAGCCGTACTTCTCCAGCAAGGGCGGCGTGGTCTTGCTGTAGATGCGCGGCACCTGGCTCTCGAGCCCGATCAGCAAGCCGGACAGCGCCTCGACGAACGGCTTGCGCGACTGCACCGTGCACCAGCTTTGCAGGCCGAGCGTCTCCGACAGCAGCTCGCCCTTGATCTGAGCGTTCAGCACCTCGTCGCGCTTCATGCCGCAGACTTCGCCGAACTCCAGCAGCAGGTCGGAATGGCGCACTGGTGCCGCGCCATGCATGCCGACGAAGCCTTCTTCCTCGGTGACGTTCTCCAGCAGGAAGTGCTGCACGTCGGGATGCGGGCAGTTGGCGTAGACCGCCGCGACCCACTCCGCGAAGTGGCTGACATAGTGATAGTGCTGCTTGACCCATTCGCCGAGCAGGCGGCGGTCGAGCTTGCCCGAGGTCCAGGCCTCGCTCCACGGATGCACCGCCGAATGGCGCTGCTCGATGGCTTCTTCGAGAGCCTGACGGAATGCACTTTTGGCCATGGCAGCCTCCTCTCATGTTGCGTGTACATTGTATACAATTGTTACGCCGTGGGTCAAATATGGCGACAGCAACGGGCCTATTGTATACAAAGTGACATGAAAGCCGAGGACTACAATCAAGGCGACGCGTTCCAGGCCGAAAGGCGTGCGATTTTCTCGAGCGAATGGCTGCCGCTCTGCGCCGAAGCCCAGGTCGCCAAGCCGGGCGACTTTTTGTCGGCGACGGTAGCCGGCTGGGGCGTGGTGGCAGTACGCGACAAGGCGGGGGTGGTGAGGGTCCTGCGCAACGCTTGCCGGCACCAGAACATGCCCGTGGTCGGCACGCCTTCAGGCAATTGCGAGAGCTTTCGTTGCCGCTTTCATGGCTGGACCTACGATCTCGCCGGCAAGTTCGTGAGCGCGCCGCCGCCGGTGGCGCCGCCTCATCCAACGGCCGACCTCGGCCTGCAGTCGCTTGGCACGGCGAGCGAGGCGGGCCTCTTGTTCTTCAGCATGGGCACGCCCGCCGCTTCGCCTAAGCTCGGCGCGCTGCCGGCCTATGGTGGCACGCTCTCGACCGACATCGCCTGCAACTGGAAAGTTGCCGTCGAGCACCTCTTGGGCGAGAAGCGCGAGGGTTCGCCCGATTTCTCCTGGCACTGGCCGCTCTTGGCGCTGCGCCGCGCGGGTTCGCTCGCCATCGTCGAGCAGATCGTGCCGCAGACCTTTTTGCGCACGCGGCTTTCTGACCCATGTGTTCGGCGGCTCCGCCGACGAGCACAAGCAGGCGACCGGTACCATCAAGCATGTCTGCGAGCGACTGCAGGCCGATCGCGTGGCCGGCGCTATGCCTCAGGACGACGGCAGCCTGCTGGCCGAATTCCACCGCCGGCTGAAAGCAGCCTAGACCGGCAGTTCGTGGCCGCGGCCGATGTTGCGGATGACCTCGCTCAGGTGCGGTTTGGCCTTGATCAGCGCGCGGCGATAGGCGAGCAGCCCATTAAGCAGCGCGCCGTCGCGCTTCAGCAGCTGGTCGGCGAACTCGACCATGCGGGTGTTGGGCCAGCCGTGCTTGCGCAGCTCGAGCAGGCGCAGGAACGCCGCTTCCTCCTGGCCCGGCGCGTGCTGGGCCATCAGGATGGCGGCGGCGGCCTGGGAGCGCGACACGCCGGCGTGGCAATGGACCAGGATATGGCCGTCGGGCTTCTTCTGTGCGCGCTCGCCGAATTCGAGGACTTTGGCGATGTGCTGCATCGTGCAGGCCCCGAAGCCGGGATATTCCGCCACCACGTCGTCGAAGCGCACCAGCTCATGATCCACCTCGAAATAGTCATCGAGCGCCGGCGGCCTGGGCTCGTGGGTGTCGATGATCGACAGGATATGGCTCACGCCGGCGGCGGCATGCTGCGGCAGCTCGGGGATGCCGCAAATCGTGATGCGATGGGTGGGCAGGGGCATGACGTCTTCTACAGCAAGCTCGTGGCCAAGCGCACGCCCACGCCCAGCATGCCAAAGATGAAAATCCGGCGGAACGTCTCCGGTGACAGCCGGCGGCGCGCCTTTTGGCCGAGCCACACGCCCAGCATGGTCGGCGCCACCGCGCCGATGCCGCCCGCGATGTTGGTGAGGTGATAGGCGCCATGCAGGGCGAGCGACACGGCGAGCATGCCGGTGATGAACACGTACATGATGCCGAGCGCCTGTACGAGCTCGTGCCGGTCCATGTCGAGCGACTGCATGTAGGGCAGGAATGGCACCGCCGCGACTCCGGTGGTGCCCGCGACCGCGCCGCTCGCCAGCCCGATCAGGGGATTGGCCCAGCGCTCGGCGCCGCGCGGCACCTTGGGCCGCCACGGCGTCAGCGCCAGCAGCGAATAGAGCACCAGGAGGACGCCGACCCAGCCGGTCGTGCTGGGCGAACCGAGATTGCTGAACAGCAGGCCGACACCCAGGATGCCGATCATCGCCGTGGTCGCCATCGTGCCGAAGCGCCGCATCAGCGGACGAAAGCCGCCGCCATAGATCGCCTGCCAGATGTTGGTGACCATGGTTGGCATCACCATGATGGCGATGGCGCTTTCCAGCGGCAGGGCGAAGCTCATGAGCCCGATGGCGATTGGCGGCATGCCCATGCCGATCGCGCCCTTGGCGATGCCGGCGACAATGAAGGCGCCAGCGATCACCAGCATCTGCACCAGATCCATTACGGAGGGACTGTAGTTAGCGCTTGAGGCGCGCCGCAAGCTGGTCGAACGCTTGCCAGAATTGCGCGCGCAGCGGGTCGGTCTCCATCATGATCTCGTGCTTGGCGCCGGCCACCGTGACGTGTTCGGCATTCCTGAGCCGCGCCGCGACCGGTGCGTGACTTGCGATGTCGATGAGCTGGTCCTGGCCGGCGGTCATCAACAACAGGGGCAGCTCGATGCGCTCGAGATAGCCCGGCGCCAGCGAGGCCGACATCGATCGCACCGCCTGGCGCGCCCAGCCGATGGTCGGGCCGCCGAGCGAAAGGCGCGGGTCGGCCTTGAACCAGGCTTCGGTGAAGCGATAGCGCCGCTCGTCGTGGGTGACATGATTGGAGGCGAATTCGCGGGCCAGGAAGACGAAGGGGCCGGTGCCGAACAGGTAGCGGTGATCGACCACCGCCATCTCGGGCATCAGCATCAGGACCGAGCGCAGGAAGGCCTCGCGCTGCAGCGCGGTCATCGGCGACACGATGAGGCCGGCCGAGAGCGGCCCGGCGCCAGTCTCGGCAAGATGCCGCAGCAGGATGTGGCCGCCCATGGAATGGCAGAGGACGAGGATCGGCCGGGGAGCCTCAGGCGCCACGACCGACTGCAGGAACAGCTTCAGGTCGGCGAGGTAAGTGTCGAAACTGTCGATGTGGCCTTTTTCGCGGTCGGCCAGGGGCCGGTAGCTGAGGCCCTGGCCACGCCAGTCCAGGGCGATTACGGCAAAGCCACGGTCGAGCAGCTCGCCCACCACCTCGGAGGCGTATTTCTCGATGAATTCCCCGCGTCCGGTCAGCAGCAGGATGGTGCCGCGCGGGGTGGTCCCCGGAGTTCCGTTGGCGTTCCAGCAGGCATAGCGCAGGTGGGCCCGGTCGCGGTCGAGAAAGCCGTAGCGGTCGGCCGGGCGATAGGTTGCGGCAACTTCGCCCGGCACGGCGGTCGGTGCCGCCCGCGGATCGCGATCGGTCATGTTGGCGTGGATTTTGACATTTTGGCCATATTGCGCGGGGACTCTTTACCGTATCCGGGGCCGCAAGCTATAGACTGTGGCGGTCGCCTCATCGCCTGCGAAGGGTCGCAGACGAGGAAATCTGGCGCAAGGAAGCCTCGAAGAGGTCTGCCGCACTGCGTGGTTGTCGGCTCGTTGGGTGGGTCGAATCCGGCACGGTCCTTGCGTCGACGATCATCGTCCGCAGGAGACATGCGACCGCGATCCCTATCAGCGTGCGTTGACCGCCGGCGGCTTGCCGGAGCGATCGCCTAATCTATGTTCCGACTTGCGCTGGTTCTGATTGTAGCGGCGGTGGCCACGACCGCAGGATGGCGGCTGCTCGACCGGCAGGTCGCGGCGGCCAACGTCGACGGCCCGTTGCACGGCGTCACCTACGCGCCGTGGGCCAAGGACCAGGACCCGCTCGAGTCCAAGGCAAGCGGTGTCTTCCCTTTCCTGCGCACCGCCATCACCGAGGAGCTGCCGCCGCCTGTCAAGCCGCGCAAGGAGCAGGTCGAGCGCGACTTCGCGATGCTCGCGGGCAAGGTGCAATACGTGAGGACCTACCGGACCTCCGACGGCGGCGAGTACATGCCGGAGCTGGCCGCTCGCGTGGGGTTGAAGCTCGTGCCCGGCGCCTGGATCTACGCACCCAATGAAGCCAGGCAACAGTTCGGCCGCGACGCCGCCGAGATCAATGCCGAAGAGACGAGGGCGCTGGTCCGCATGGCCAACCAGAACCCCAATATCGAGCGCGTGCTGGTGGGCAACGAGAACATCCTGCGCTGGGACAAGGCGGAGAAGTCGGCCGATCGAGAGCTCAACGCGACCAGCCCCGCTCAACTCATCAGCCAAATCAGGTACGTCAAGCGCAACGTCAAAGTGCCGGTCAGTACCTCCGAGCCGCCGAGCACGTGGTTGGACTACCCGGAACTCGCGCGCGAGGCCGACTTCATCGCCGTGCACATCCTGCCCTACTGGGATGAGAATACGGGCGAGAACCCACTGGAGTACATCAAGACGCAGCTTGCTAAGCTCAAGAAGACCTATCCCAACAAGAACATCATCGTCACCGAAGTTGGCTGGCCGTCCAACGGCGCGGCGCGGCGTCTTCCCACCGGGGTGGTCAAACATGCGTCGCCGGCCGAGCAGGCCAAGAACATCCGCGACATGGTCGCCTGGCTGAAGTCGCAGAACATCGACTACTTCGTGGTCGAAGCGATCGATCAGCCGTGGAAGGCCTACGATCTCGAAGGCAAGGCGGGAGGCTACTGGGGCCTATGGGACGCCGACCGCCAGCAGAAGTTCGAGTGGACTGGTCCGATCGAAACGTTCCCCGACTGGTGGCTCTATGCCGCCTGGTCGATCGCGGGCGCCCTGCCGCTGATGGCCTTCTTTCTGTGGCGCTGGCGCGGCGTCGGCCCGGTGGGGCAGCTCACCTTCTGTGGCCTCGCGTGTCTCGCGACCAGCGCCGTCGCCTACGGCGCCTCGGTAGCCGCCGGCACCTACATGATCACCGCCGAGATGGTCGGCTGGAGCATGCTCGCCTTCTTCCTGGCGATGAGCCTCGTCATGGCGCTGGTGCAGGCGCTCGAGCTGGTCGAGACGGTGTGGCGGCGAGGCTGGCTGCGCGAGGCCCTGCCGGCAGCCGAGATGCTGGCGCGCCAGCCGGCCGATCGCTTTTGGCCCAAGGTCTCGCTGCATGTCGCGATTTGCAACGAGCCGCCGGCCATGGTGATCCAGACGCTGAATTCGCTGGCGCGCGCTCGACTACCAGAACTTCGAGGTCATCGTCATCGACAACAACACCAAGGATCCCGCGGTGTGGCGGCCGGTCAGGATCATTGCGCGGGCTGGGCGAGCGCTTCCAGTTCTTCCATTTCGACGTCATGAAGGGCTTCAAGGCGGGTGCGCTGAACTACGTGCTGACGCAGACCGAGCCCGACGCCCAAGTGATCGCGCGTCATCGACAGCGACTACATGGTGCGGCCGGATTGGCTGCAAGGCCGTGGTGCCGTATTTCGACGACGCCAAGATCAGCTACGTGCAGGCGCCGCAGGACCATCGCGACTGGACCGGCGATCGCTTCAAGGAAATGCTCAACTGGGAATATCGCCGGCTTCTTCGACATCGGCATGTGCCTGCGCAACGAATACGACGCCATCATCCAGCACGGCACCATGACCCTGGTGCGCCGCAACCTGATGGAGGAGGCTGGGCGGCTGGGCGACCTGGTGCATCACCGAGGATACCGAGCTTGGGCTTCGCCTGATGGAGAAGGGCTACGGCGCCATGTACAGCCGCGAGCGCTTCGGCCACGGCCTGACGCCCGATCATTTCGCCGGCTACAAGAAGCAGCGCTATCCGCTGGGCCTACGGCGCCATGCAGATCATGAAAGCGCATGCCGGCAAGATGCTGGGCAACTCGACCCGGCTGACCTTCTGGCAGAAATATCACTTCGTCGCCGGCTGGACGCCGTGGTTCGCCGATGCGCTGAACCTGATCTTCACCTGGGCGGGGCTCGCCTGGGCGCTGGCCGTGGTCGTGCCGCCTTACTTCGGCATCAAGCCGGTCGGGCTGCCGCCGGCCGAATTCATCCTCCCGACCATCGGCATCTTCGTCTTCAAGCTCGCCTATTCCTTCGGCCTCTATGCCGACCGGGTGAGATGCAGCTTCCGCCAAAGCATCGGCGCGTCGCTGGCCGGGTTGGCACTCACCTATACAGTGGGCCGCGCCGTGCTCTATGGCCTCGCCACCAGCCGGCTGCCCTTCATGCGCACTCCCAAGATGGACGAGCGCGCCACGCTCGGCATGGCGCTCGGCATGGCGCGCGGCGAGGCGGTCCTGACGGTACTGCTGTGGCTCGCCGCCCTCGTGCTGTGGAACGGCACCGGCGCCATCAATCCCGAGGCGAGGCTATGGGCGGTCTTCATGGTCGTCCAGTCGCTGCCCTTCGCCGCTGCGGTGCTGGTCTCGGTGGTCAATGCGCTGGAGCAGATGCGCCACGCCCGGGCCGTGTTCGACACCGCACCGGCGCCGGCGCCCTCGGGGCCGGTGATGCAGCCGGCGCAGTAGCATTTCGCCGCACTGGCCAACCCGCGGTTGCGTCCTCTATATACGGGGCGGCCAATGAACGGGGGCGGCGATGGGCTATCGGATTCTGTCGATGGATGGCGGCGGCTCGTGGGCGCTGATCGAGGTGCGCGCGCTGATCGAGCTCTATAGCCGAGTCCACGACCGGGCACGAGGTGCTGGCTGACTTCGACATGGTCGTCGGCAATTCCGGCGGCAGCGAGGTGCTGGCCGGGCTGGTCGAGGACCTCACGCTCAAGGACCTGCTCGCCTACTACCAGAGCGACGCCATGCGCCGCAGCCTCTTCTTCCCGACGCCCAAGTGGTACTTCCGCCTGCTGAATCGTCTGGTCGGCATCGGGCCCTTGTACAGCGCCGAGCACAAGCTCGTGGAGCTGCAGAAGCATCTGCCGAAGACCGGCGGCCTGACGCTCGCCCAGGCCGCCAAGGGCCTCGGCCGCGGCGCCGCCAAGGGCACCGACATCCACCTGATGATCATCGGCTTCGACTACGACGCCAATCGCGCGGCTTTCTTCCGCTCGTCGCCGACCTCGGGTCCGGGCTGGGGCCAGGCGATCAGGCCACGGCAACTCTTGCCGAGGCAATCCACGGCTCGACCAACGCGCCGGTGAACTATTTCGACGGCCCGGCGGTGCTGCCGAGCGGAGGGCGTTACTGGGATGGCGCGATCACCGGTTGCAACAATCCGGTCCTCGCCGGCGTGACGGAGGCGATCGGCCGCAAGCAGCCCGCCAAGGAGATCGTGGCATTGAGCATCGGCACGGGAACCGTGTCGCTGCCCGCGCGATCCGAAGGACCCGCCGAACTCGCCGTTCGTCCAGCCGCCCGCCAAGTCGGGCCTCGTCGCCGACGTCCATCGGCTCGCGACTTCGATCATGGACGATCCGCCCGATGTGGCGACGTTCCTGGCCCATGTCATGACGGGCGGCCGCGAAGACATCAAAGCGCCGGGTCGACCGAAAGTCGCATCGTGCGCATGAACCCCAAGATCAGCCCTGTCGGCGGCCCGGGGGCGTGGGGCCCGCCGGGTGCGGCTCGACACGTCAGGAGTTCATCGACATGAAGAACCTCCCTGTCGATGCCATCGACCAGGACCTGGTCGACAAGATCATCCGCTACACCAAGCTCTGGATCGCGGGCAAAGTGCCCAACCAGCCGATCCGCGAGGACATCACGACACTGAAGCCGGAGCTTGGAGACCCTCGTTCAAGGAGGCCGTCGAGCACGTGGCAGGCGCTGAAGAGTTTCTACTAGCGGCCGCCCGCCTATTTTGCTGTCGACTGGCGGCCGTCGTCTGTTAGCGTTTGTCGGCATGCCCACTGTTGAGCCTGCCGGCACCGCCCTTTTCCTGAAGCGCTGGTTGCGCCGGCCCTTCGCGATGGGCGCCGTCGTTCCGAGCGGGCGCCTGCTCGCCGAGGCGATGGCGCGCACGACGCTTTCGGTCATGGCGGGCCGCGACGGCCATGTCGTCGAGCTGGGCGCGGGGACCGGCAAGGTCACCAAGGCGCTGCTGGCCGCCGGCATTCCGGCCGCGCGGCTGGCGCTGGTCGAGCGCGATCACGAGCTGGCGGCCTTTCTGCGCCGCCACTTTCGCGGGCCGCAGATCGTCGAAGGCGATGCCGCGCGCTTGACGCGCCTGCTGGCCGCACATGGCATCGAGCGTGTCGCCGCGGTGGTCTCCAGCCTGCCACTGCTGTCGCTGCCGACCGAGGTGGTGAACGGCATCGTGCACGGTGTGTTCGAGGCGCTGCCGCGCGGCGCTGCACTGGTGCAGTTCACCTACGGCCCATCGACGCCGGTGCCGCGCGCCTTGCGCGAGCGGCTGCGCCTGCAGGCCGCGAGCGGCCGGCGCATCTGGCGGAACGTGCCGCCAGCCGTGGTCTGGACCTTCACGAGGCCAGCGGCGGCGTGACCAGGTTCCGTTTCGACGAGGCGCTGAGGACATCGATCGCGGGCCGCCTCAGCCGCTTCGAGGTCCGCCGCCGGCCAGATCCCGGCAGCCTCAAGCACGCCGCCGTCGCGATTGCCGTGGTCGAGGCCGACGCGGGCGGCGAGGCGGCGTTCCTGCTGACCAAGCGCACGCCGCGCCTACGCGCCCATGGCGGGCAATGGGCGCTGCCCGGCGGCCGCGTCGATGCTGGCGAGACCATCGAGCAGACGGCGCTGCGGGAAATGCACGAAGAGCTTGGTGTTCTTGCATCTACCGACGACGTGCTGGGCGCGCTCGACGACTATCCAACGCGTTCGGGCTTTCTCATCGCGCCGGTGGTCGTGTGGCTGCCGGCGAAAGTGCAGGTGACGCCCAATCCCACCGAGGTGGCGGCCGCCTACCGCATCCGCTGCGCCGAGCTCTTCCGCCCCGACTTGCCCGAAATCGTGCCGATCCCCGAGTCCGACCGCCCGATCATCCGCCTGCCGCTCCCCGTGGCGACGGTGAACGCCCCCACGGCCGCCGTGCTCTACCAATTCAAGGAAGTGGCGTTGGCCGGCCGCGACACCCGCGTCGATCACTTCGAACAGCCGGTCTTCGCCTGGCGCTAGTTTCGGGCGCTCGCCATCGCCAGGGGGCGGCGCTTGAGGAAGACCGTGGTCTCCTGCTCCATCACATGCTCACCGCGCTGGTTGATGGTGACCTGGCGCAGGCGGCAGATGCCGCGGTCGGGCTTGGAGGTGGAGAGCCTGAGCTCGACGATATCGGTCACCACGCGCAGCGTGTCGCCCGGCCGCACTGGCCGCGGGAACTGAGTCTCGCCGAGGCCCGGGGAGCCCAGGCTGCAGTTCTTCAACACGCCGAGCTCGAGCCACAGCTTCAGGGTCACGCACATCGTGTGGAGGCCGGAGGCGATCAAGCCGCCGAAGGTCCACTTCCTGGCGAACTCGACGTCGATATGGAAGGGCTGCGGATCCCACTGGCGGGCGAACTCGATCATGCCCGCTTCGGTCATGGTCATGCCGCCGCTGACGAAGCGCTCGCCGACTTTGAAGTCCTCGTAGTAGCGATCGCTCACCGAACCAACTCCCTAAGGCCGACATTTTGCCGCCGATTGTGTCGAGTGTGAGACGCTGATGGCTACGCGCTATGCTAGCTTCCGTACATGAAACTCTACAGTCTCAAGAACGCACCCAACCCGCGCCGCGTGCGCATTTTCCTGGCCGAGAAGCGCGTGTCGATCCCGATCGAGGAAATCGAGGACGTCGAGACCGGCCTGCATCGGAAGCCGGAGTTCCATGCCAAGAATTCGCTCGCGCAACTTCCCGTACTGGAGCTCGACGATGGCACGACGCTGACCGAATCCGTCGCGATTTGCCGTTATTTCGAGGAAACCGTGCCCGAACCGCCGCTGTTCGGACGCTCGACGATCGAGCGCGCCCAGGTCGAGATGTGGAACCGGCGCATGGAGATCGAGCTCCTGCTGCCGACCATCGACGTGTTCGTCCACACCCATCCGTTCTGGGCCGGCAAGCGCGCGCAGATGCCGACTTGGGGCGAGCGCCAGCGCGCCCATCTGGTCGAGCGCATGCGCTGGCTCGACGATGAATTGAAGGACCGCCCGTTCATCGGCATCGACCGCTACAACATCGCCGACATCACCGCCCAGGTGGCGCTGCTCACCGCGCGCGGCGCCTGCGGCCTGCCAATCCCGGAGGATCACAAGAACCTGACGCGCTGGTGGGGCGCCGTGAGCAAGCGGCCGACGGCGCGGGCCTAAGCTACATCCCGAAGCTGCGCAGCCCGTAGATCAGGCCGACGACCAAGAGGCCGATGAAGATCGTCTCGACGACCAGCAGCATGACCGGCGCCATGCCGATGCGGGCCATGGCCATCAGCGACGTTTTCATGCCGAGCGCAGCGATTGCCAGGATAATTAGATAGGAGGAGACCTGCGTGACGGCGGCCTTCACGCCGGCCGGCACGATGCCCATCGAGTTGAGCGCCGCGAGGGCAAGAAATCCGAACAGGAAGATAGGCGGCGACGGCCGCGCGTCGCCCGCCATCTCGCCTCGACGGGCCACCCACCAGGCGATGCCCGTCACCGCCGGCAGCAGGAACGCAACCCGCAGGAGCTTGGTGATGATGGCGTCGCTCAGCACCTGCGGGCCGAGCGTCTGGCCGGCGCCCGCGACCTGCGCCACGTCATGGATCGCGCCGCCCAGGAAGACGCCCATTTCAAACAGCGAATAGCCCAGGGCCTGGTGCAGCGTCGGATAGATCACCATCACGACCGTGCTGATGAAGTTCACGCCCATTACCGTGAAGGCGAGGTCTCGGTCGTGGTGCTCGTGCTTGGGCAGCACGGCCGACGCCGCCATGGCGGCTGCGGCGCCGCACACTCCCGTCGCGCAGCCGGTCAGCACGCCGAAGTCGCGGCTGAGGCCAAAAAACCGCGACACCCAGGCGCCGAAGGCGATGGTGCAGGCCACGGCCGCGAGCGCGATCACGACAGGTAACGCGCCGCCGTCGACCAGCTGTCCGAGAGTCAGCCGCGCGCCTAGGAGCGCCACGCCGACCCGCAGCATGGTGCGGCCGGAGAATTCGATGCCCGGCCTCAGGACGACATTGTTCGACAGAGGCTGCAGCGCCATGCCGACGATCAGGGTCAGGATCAGCGGCGGCACGAAGGCATTGCCGAAATGAGTCCAACCGCGCAGGTCCGCGATGAAGGCCGCCGCCGCAATGACCGCGCACAGGCCGGTGCCTGCAGCGACTTTGCGGAGATTGTCGGGAGCCCACAGGCGGACGATGTCGACGGCGATGCTGTTGCTAGGCATCGAGCACGGCCACCAGCTGACCCTCGCCGATCATCTCGCCTTCGCTGACCTTGATTTCCCTGACGGTCCCGGCCCTGGGTGACAGCACGGGGATCTCCATCTTCATCGATTCCAGGATCATGATCTCGCCTTCGGCCTCGACCTTGTCGCCGGGCTTGAGCTGGATCTTCCAGACATTGCCGGCGATTTCCGACTTCACGTTGACGACGGCCATGTCCTGATCTGTCTCCCGGGATTGCCTAGGCTTTGTCGGCCACGGCGCGCGCCAAGGCAAGCGCCGAGCCGCCCGCGCCCGCACCCAGCTGACGGGCGGGCTGATTGGCCGCGGAGATCGTTCCGTCCTGCAAAGTCGAGCGGCCATCGCCGATGCGCGCCGAGAGGGCTGCCTTCTTTCTCCAGCAGGTCAAGCCCCAGCACGCCGATCACGACCGCGCCGTTGGCCTCCGGCGGAAGCTTTACAACGCTGTCGAAGACGAGAACCGTGACGGCCATCGCCTGGCAGTCTATATCGCCCGCGTGAACGCTCCCACAGTGGACAACAAGGTCGCCATCCTCATCCTGCAACATCCGCAGGAGCAGGACCGCGTGCTGGGCACCGCCAAGCTGCTGTGCGAGAGCCTGTCCCAGGCCACGCTCACCGTCGGCCTGTCGTGGCGCAATCTCGGCCATGCGCTCAGGCAGCCGGCCGACGCCAAGGACTGGGGGGCGCTTTATCTCGGCTCGGCGCGTGCCAAGGGTAAGGGTCCGCTGGTCGCGCTCGACCGCAAGGGCGAGCCGCTGCCCGACCAGTCGGGCGCGCGCGCCGGACTCAAGGGGATCGTGGTGCTGGATGGCAACTGGTCCCAGGCCAAGGCGCTGTGGTGGCGCAATGCCTGGCTGACCAAGCTGCGCCGCTTCGTGGTGGTGCCCGACGGGCCGTCGCTCTACGGCGACCTCCGCAAGGAGGCGCGGCCGGACGCTGTCTCGACCCTCGAGGCCGTGGCGCTCGCATTATCGGTAGTGGAAGGCGATGCCGCGGTGCGGGAGAAGCTCTTGGCGCCATTCCGCGCGCTTCTCGCCAAGGCCCGAACCGCGGGATTCGCGATAGGCTTTGGACGCAAGCGGCCAAAAGCGCCTTAGCAAACGGGATCGTCGGGTCAGGCGTTAGTCGTTATATTCCCGTCATGCTCGACCAGCCGCAGGCTCCACTCGCCCAACGAACCAATCCGGAGCGCTCTTTCTCGGAGGAAGTGCGTTCACTGCGGCTCGGCAACGGCCAGACCTTCCGTGGCGAGGGCATCCTCGCCGTCACCAAGGCGATCCTGCAGTCAGGCGTGGCCTATGTCGGCGGCTACCAGGGCGCGCCGGTCTCGCATCTGGTCGATGTGCTGGTCGAGAGCCAGGACCTGCTCGACGAACTGGGCGTGCATCTCGAGACCTGCACCAACGAGGCCTCGGCGGCGGCGCTCTTGGGCGCCTCGATCAACTACCCGATCCGCGGCTGCGTCACCTGGAAGTCGATTGTCGGCACCAACGTAGCGGCCGACGCGCTCAGCAACCTTGCGTCGCCCGGCGTGATCGGCGGTGCGCTGATCGTGATCGGCGAGGACTACGGCGAGGGCGCCTCGATCATCCAGGAGCGCGCGCATGCCTATGCGCTGAAGTCCTCGCTCTGGTTGATGGACCCCAGGCCCAACCTCGCCACCATCGTGCATTGCACGGAGAAGGCCTTCGAGCTTTCCGAGGCGTCGAACACGCCGGTCATGATGGAGCTGCGCATCCGCGCTTGCCATGTCACCGGCGAATTCGCCGCGAAGGACAACCAGCCGCCCGCGATCTCGCGCAACAACCGGCTGGCGGAGCCGGCGGCGCACGATTACGCCCGCATCTCGCATCCGCCCTCGACCTACGCGCATGAGAAGCTGAAGGTCGAGGTGCGGCAACCCGCCGCCCAGCGCTTCATCGTCGAGCAGGGCTTGAACGAGCTCTTCCCCGGCGAGCGTGCCGACCTCGGCATCATCGTGCAGGGCGGCATCACCAACGTGCTGATGCGCGGCCTCGATCGCCTCGAGGTCGAGGGCAAGGTTCCGACCCTGGTGCTGAACGTCACCCATCCGCTGGTGCCTGACCAGATCGCCGACTTCTGCAAGGGCAAGCGCGCGGTGCTGATCGTCGAGGAGGGCGGGCCGGACTATATCGAGCAGGCGGTGCACGCCCTGCTGCGCAAGCGCGACATCGACACGAAGATCCTCGGCAAGGACGTGCTGCCCATGGCGGGCGAGTACACCGCCGAGGTGGTGACCGAGGGCCTGCTGAAGTTCTTCGCCCGCGCCGCCAACGACATCGATCTCTCTCGCCCACGCGAGCGCTTCGAGGCAGCGCGCGCCGGTCGCGCCGAGGCGCAGCGCCTGCTGGGCGGCCCGCTGCCGCTGCGCCCGCCGGGCTTCTGCGTCGGCTGCCCCGAGCGGCCGGTTTTCTCGGCGATCAAGTTGCTCGAGCGCGAGGTCGGAAAAGTTCACATCTCGAGCGACATCGGCTGCCATTCCTTCGCGACCTTGGCGCCATTCAATCTCGGCAACTCGATCCTGGGCTTCGGCATGTCGCTCGCCGCCGCGGGCGCCGTCGCGCCGGTGATGCAAAAGCGCACGATCTCCGTCATGGGCGACGGCGGCTTCTGGCACAACGGCCTCTTGTCCGGCGTTGCCTCCTCGATGTTCAACCGCGGCGACCGCGTGCTGGTCATCATGCAGAACGGCTACACCTCGGCCACCGGCGCGCAGTTCATTCCCAACACCTCGGGCAACCGGCGCGACGGCGAGATGACGTCGGACATCGCCGCGACACTCAAGGCCATGGGCGTGAAGTGGCTGCGCACCATCCGCACCTACAATGTCGGCACCATGCTCAAGACCCTGCGCGAGGCGATGAGTACCGACGATAAGGGGCTGAAGGTGATCGTGGCCGACGGCGAATGCCAGCTGGCACGCCAGCGCCGCATCCGGCCGCAGATTGCGGCCCAGCTCAAGCGCGGCGAGCGCGTGGTGCGCACGCGCTATGGCGTCGATGACGAAGTTTGCACCGGCGACCATTCCTGCATCCGCCTCTCGGGTTGCCCGTCGCTGGTGGTGAAGCCCAGCCCCGATCCGCTGCGCTCTGATCCGGTGGCGCATGTCAACAATGGCTGCGTCGGCTGCGGCCTGTGCGGCGAGGTTGCCGATGCGGCCGTGCTCTGCCCCTCCTTCTACAAGGCCGACATCGTGCAGAACGCCACTTGGTGGGATCGCCTGGTGTGGAAGCTACGTTCGGCGGTGATCGGGGCGATGGCCAGTGCCTAAATCGATCAACATCCTGATCGGCGCGCTGGGCGGCGACGGCGGCGGCGTGCTGTGCGACTGGATCATCGCCGCGGCGCACAGCCAGGGGCTCGGCGTGCAGGCGACGCAGATCCCGGGCGTGGCGCAGCGCACCGGCGCTACGACCTATTATCTCGAGATGATGCCGGCGCGCGGGCCGCAGCCCGCCGTGCTGGCGCTCAACCCGGCGATCGGCGAGGTCGATATCGCGCTCGCCACCGAGCTCCTGGAAGCCGGCCGCATGATCTTCAACGGCTTCGTCACGCCCGACCGCACGACCCTGATCGCCTCGACGCACCGGGTGCTGGCGATCAGCGAGCGCTCGGCGATGGGCGATGGCGGCTTCGACGTTGGCCGGCTGCTGCGCGCGGTGAAGGAGCGCAGCAAGGCCCAGATCCTGTTCGACATGGACCAGGCCGCCGAGGAGAGCGGCGGCGTGATCAACGCCGTGCTGCTCGGTGCGCTGGCGGGCTCCGGCAAGCTGCCGATCCCTGACAGTGCTTTCGAGACAGCGATCCGCGAGGGCGGCAAGGCCGTTGACACCAACCTCGCGGCCTTCGCCTTCGGCCGCGGCCATGCGCGCGGTGAACTGGAGCAGGCGGTGCGTGAGCATCGCAAGCGCCAGGCGGCGGTGCAGGGTGTCGAAGACCTGATCGAGCGCGCGCGCAAGAGTTTTCCGGCCAAGGCGCTCGACATCGTCGAGGAGGGTATCCGCCGCCTGGTGGCTTACCAGGATCGTGGCTATGCCGCGCTCTTCCTCGATCGCCTGGAGGGACTGGACCCCGAGCTGGTGCGCGAGGTCGCGCGGCAGCTCGCGGTGCGCATGTCCTTCGAGGACGTGATTCGCGTGGCGCAGGCCAAGACCTCACGCGAGCGCTTCACGCGTGTGCGCACCGAGGTCCGGGCCAAGGCCCACGAGCCGCTGGAGATCACCGAGCACTTCAAGCCCGGTAACGAAGAGATCGCGGCCATCCTGCCGCCCTGGGCGGCGCGGTGGCTGCTCGCCCGGGCCAAGTTCCACATCTCCATGCATGTGCGCAGCACCACGATCTGGGGCTTCGCGCGCCTGCGCTTTCTCGCAAGCCTGCGCTGGTGGCGGCCGAAGACCTGGCGCTATGCCGAGGAGCAGGCGGAGATCGAGCGCTGGCTGGGCGAGATCCGCTCCGCTCAGGCGCTCAGCCTCGATTTCGCGCGCGAGATCGCCGAGTCGGCGAGGCTGATCAAGGGTTACGGCGACACCTTCAAACGCGGGCTGGGCAACTATCACCGGATCGCCGCGGAAGTGATCGCGCCGGCGCTGGCCGGGCGCATGACGCCGCAGGCCGCGGCCGACGCGGTGGCAAGCGCCCGGGTCGCGGCGCTGGCCGATCCGGACGGCGAATCGCTTTCCCGGACCCTGGCTTCGATTGCGAGTGCCACAACGCTGCGTCATGCCGCTGAGTAGCCGTCACGAGGTCACCGTCGAGTGGGGCGACTGCGATCCGGCCGGCATCGTCTATTACCCGTCCTATTTCCGCTGGCTCGACGAGGCGACCTACCGCCTGTTTCTCGCCGCGGGGCTCAAGCGCGACGATGTGAGCAGCGGGCAGTGGAAAGAGGGGACGCCGCTGGTCGCCGCCCAATGCTCGTTCCGGCGCGCCTCGCAGCACGGCGAGAAGCTCACGATCGAGAGCCAAATCGAAAAGTTTGGTCGTAGCTCCTTCGTCATCCGCCACGTCTTTCGCGACTCGTCGGGCGAGGTCGCGGCCGAGGGCACTGAGACACGCATCTGGGCGAAGAAGGACGGAAATGCGCGATCGCTGAAGGCGATCGCAATTCCCGAAGACGTGAAACGCCGGCTAGGGGGATGACATGCGCAAGAGCGACGAGAGGATCCTGACGACCCATGTCGGCAGCCTGCCGCGCGATCCTGTCCTTTCGGACTTGTTGATCCGCGACGAACTGGGCGAAAAAATCGATCGAGCGGAGCTGGCGCGGCTGGGCGAGAAGGCGGTTCACCATGTCGTGCGGCAGCAGGGCGCCTGCGGCGTCGATATCGTCAACGACGGCGAGCAACCGAGGGTCGGCTTCCAGACCTACGTAGCCCAGCGGATGAAGGGTTTTGGCGGCGAATCCAGGCGGCCGCGGTCCCGCGACTTCACGGACTTTCCGATCTTCGCCGACTTCATGATCAAGCGCATTCCGAGGCGCAGCAAGGTAACGAACGCACCGCAGGCGATCGCCGACGTGGTCTATGAGGACCTGGGTCCAGCCAGCGAAGAGATCCGTCTGTTCAAGTCGGCGCTCAAGGATCTGCCTGCACCGCCGACCGAGACGTTCATGACCGCGGCGGCGCCCGGCATCATCGCCACCACCATGCTCAACGCGCATTACGACACGCACGAGGCCTACGTCTTCGCGCTCGCCCGCCAGATGCGCAAGGAATACGAACTGATCGCCCGCGAGTTCATCCTGCAGATCGACGCGCCCGACCTCGCGCTGGAGCGCACCGTTCTGTTTCAGGACAAGACCATCCCCGAGTTCATCGCCATTGCCGAGATGCATGTCGCGGCGCTGAACGAGGCGCTGGCCGGCATCCCGCGCGACCGCGTGCGGCTGCACTGCTGCTGGGGCAACAACGAAGGCCCGCATACGCACGACATTCCGCTCGCCGACGTCCTGCCCGTGCTCTGCCAGGCGCGCGTCGGCGCGCTCTCGATCGAGTTCGCCAATCCGCGCCACCAGCACGAATACGCCGCGCTCAAGAAGGCGAAGCTGCCGCCCGAGTTCATCCTGATTCCCGGCGTGATCGACACCACGACCAACTTCGTCGAGCACCCCGAGGTCGTTGCCAACCGCATCTGCGAGGCGGTCGACGCCGTGGGTGACCGCAGCCGGGTCATCGCCTCGAGCGATTGCGGCTTCGGCACCTTCGCGGGCTACGAATTGGTCGCATCGGATGTCGTCTGGGCCAAGCTCAAGGCCTGCCGCGAAGGCGCCGACATCGCCACGCGGCGCCTGTGGGGACGCGCTGCCGCCTAGGCGGCGACCGCGGTTGCCGTGCCGGCCAGCATCGCCTGGATGGCGTGATAGATCAGGGCGCCCATGTCGTTCTGGTAGAGCCACAGGCTGTTGGCCTGGCCGTTGAAGTTCGGCTCGCAGCCCATCGCCTCTGAGGGACGGAAGCCGGTGCCGAGGCCGATCCCGAACACATTGGGCAGCTTGGTGCCATCGGCGAGCAGCACCCGGCAATCGTCGCCGACCGCATCGCCGTTGCTGTCGGCGTTCAAGGCCAGGCGGCGGCCATCGGCACCGAAGACCGGCAAGGTCGCCGACCGGTAACCAAGGCAGGGCGCCACCAGCGCCGCCTCGTCGAGCATTGCCTGCAGCTCGGTCCGGGCGAAGTCCTGCTCGGCGAGCACGGTCACCCGCGGCTCGGGCGTGGTGCCCGGCCGGCAGGCGATCTGCCGCCACATGTCGCGACCATGGCCGCGCAGGCCGCCCATGCGGTTGACCCGATGGGTGCGGGCGCAGATGTCGCCCGGCGCCACGTGGTAGAGATCGGCAACGGCGGCGGCGCGATCGGGGTAGAAGATCCGCGGCGGCCGGCGCTGCACGATGGCGATCTGCCCCTCGCCGAGCGTCCGGGCTGCCGGGAGCTGCAGCAAAGCCCAGGCCACGGCATAGGCGCTGTGCGAGCCGCCCAGGATGATGATGCGGCGGCTGCCGGCGGCCGCGATGATGTCGTTGGCGATTGCCAGCCCGTCGTGGCTCAGCAGCACATTCGACGACAGCACGCGTCGCTCGGCGCTGTCGGGGAAGCGCAGGCCCGACTCGGGCGCCTTTTCCTGCCAGGGCTGGCGGCCACCGAGCGCGACGATCGCCGAACGGGCGACCAGGGTGCTGGGCTGGGCATCGTGCCCGCGGGCAAAGACAGCGACAGTGCCGTCGCCGCGCAGATGAACCGACTGGACCGTCGTCTGCAGATGCAGCGCCGAGGCGGGATGACTGATGATCGTCGCCGCCATCGCCTGGCCGATGTCGCCCATGTAGCGATCGACCAGCGGCAGCGGCGGGAAGTTCTGGCGATAGCGCTGCATCTCGATCGTCGTCGGCTGCTCGCGCAAGGGATGGAAGGAGGGCGCCAGTGCCTCGGCTTCGAGGCATTCGAGGTAGGAGCCGCCGAGCGAGTTGGAACAGATGCCATAGCGGCCGAGCGTGCCGCCAAGCCGGCCCGACCGTTCGACCAGGGCCACACCTTGGTCGAGCCAGGCGTCGAGCAGGCCGTATTGGGCGGCCCACAAAAGCGGCCCCATTCCTCCGGGTCCGCCGCCAACGACGACGGACGCAAACGGGCTTTCGTCTATCACCGGTTCAGCCGAGGACATCGCGAAATACCTTCACGATCCGATGCACCACCTGCAGGTCGACCGCGCGCGATGTCGGCAGGTTTATGCCGGTGGCGGCCAGTTCTGCGCTGTTCGGACAGGGGCGGGCGTACTTCTCGTAGGGCGGCAGCGAGGACAGCGAATGGAAGAACGGCCGCATCTCGATCTTGGCCTCGACGGCTGCCGCCAGGATGGCGTCGCGCTTGCTGGCCGGCACCTGCACGCAGGCAAGCCACACGACGGGCTCGTAGATGCGATCCATCGGCGGTGGGAAGCGCACGCCGGGGATGGCCTTCAGTGCATTTCGGTAGAGATCGGCGACGCCCTTGTTGCGGGTCAGCGTTTCGTCGATGCGCCAAAGCTGCGAATGGCCGATCGCCGCCTGCAGGTTGGTGATGCGGTAGTTGAAGCCGACCCTCTCGTGCCAGTAGGAGCGATTGGGCGTGATGCCATGATCGCGCAGCACGCGCAGCTGTTCAGCCAAGGGGGCCGAGTTGGTGAGGCACATGCCGCCTTCGCCCGTGGTCACGATCTTGTTGGCGTAGAACGAGAAGCAATTGATGTCGCCGAACTGGCCGACCGGGCGGCCGTCGTAGCGTGCGCCGTGCGCCTCGGCGCAGTCCTCGACCACGGCGATGCCGCGCTTGGCCGCGAACTCGGCGATTGGCCCGATCTCGGCCGGCCGGCCGTAGAGATGCACGGGAATGATCGCCTTGGTGCGCGGCGTGCAGGCCTGTTCGACGGTGGCCAGCGACACGCACCAGGTCCGCCGATCGACATCGACGATCACCGGCGTCGCGCCGCAATAGAGCACGGCGTTGATGGTGGCAGCGAAGGTGAGATCGGGCACGATCACCTCGTCGCCCGGCCCGACATTCAAGGCGACCAGGGCGAGGTGCAGCGCCACGGTGCCGTTGGAAACGGCAATGCCATGCCGGGCGCCGATGAAGGCGCAGAAGTCCTGCTCGAACTTCCCGACATATGGTCCCTTGCTTGAGATCCACGACGAGAGGAAGGCATCCAGTACCGACCGGAATTCGTCATGAGTCATATCGGGCCGGGCGACCTGGATGTGCTGGGAGGAGCGGTCGATGGTGATGCCCACCAGCCTGCCCGTTGCATCGAGCACCGGCTGCAGCACCTGGCTGTCCGACGAGGGATCGTTCGCCAGCCGGTGCGCGAACATCTCGACATGCTGATCGAGCGACGGATTGAGCAGGGCGCCGTCGAGCACGGCCTTGCCGATGTCGTCGAGCGAGATGCGCCCGACGAATTGGTCCTGGTCCTCGACGACGAGGCAGGTGCCCAGACCGTTGTCCAGGCACTTCTCAATGGCGGCAAATAGGGTCTCCGAGGTGTAGCAGACGTATTCGTCATCTCCGGTCTGCGCCCAGTCCCCAAGCTTGGGCGCCACCGGTATGGACAAAGACATAGAGTCCTCCTTGCGAAGCCTCCGAGCCGACCGCGCACCCCTACACGGACGACGGACGATCATCTGACGATCGAACGCCGCTTCAATCCAGTGGCCACTTTGTGGCTGCAGCAATCCAAGGTTTCGCCGACAGGTTGCGGCCCTTTCTTGGTCACTGGTCAGCCACGAAACCCAACCGCATCGTCGGCCGCTCTCGGGCCCCCGCCCCTGCCGGAGTTGCAATGGATTGCCTTTGGCTCACGCTCGCCGATCCCGAACCGGCCATCAACGGCCAGCTCATCTATTCCAGGGGTCTCATCGAATTGGCGCATCGCGCCGGCGCAAGCCTTTGCATCATCGGGCTTTCACGGCCGCAGGAATCCGCGCCCCGTCGCGACCAAAGCGGTCTCGTCTGGCGGCTTACGGCGATCAGAAAGAGATCGCGCCGTGATCGGCTGCTGTCGGACAAGCCGGAAATCGCGCTGCGCAGTTATTCACAGGAAGCTCTTCGAGTGCTCGCGCGATCCCTCGCCGAGCGTGGTTGGGACGCGGTGGTCTTTGACAGCATTTGCGCCGGCTGGGCGCTCGATGCCGTGGTGCAGCATCGCTCGCGCAGCCCGCGTCCACCGAAGCTGGTCTACCTCGCACACAACCATGAGGTGACGGTGGCGCGGCGCATCGCCAGCGCCAGCCGCGGCCTGCGCCGCATCGTGAGGGAGGTCGACGCCTTCAAGGTCGCACGGCTGGAGCGGCGCCTTGTCGCGGAAGCCGATCTGGTGACCTCCAACACGCCGGACGATTGCCGGAAGTTTGCCGCCGACGCCGACGGCACGCCGGTGGCCTTTCTGCCGCCGGGCTACGGCGGCACGCACGTGGCCTCGCGGACCATCGGACCCGACACGCCCCGCCGGGTGGTCGTGGTCGGCAGCTTCGACTGGCCGCCCAAGCGCATGGCCATGGAAAGCTTCCTGGCCGTCGCCGCGCCGGTCCTAGCGACGGCCGGCATCGAGCTGCAGATCGTCGGGGCCGTCGAGCCGGCCTATCTCACAGCGGTACGCGAGCGGCATCCCTCTGTGTCTTTCGTCGGGCTTGTCGACGATGTACGCCCCTACATGGCGGCGGCGCGCATCGCGCTGGTGCCCGACCTACTGGGTGGCTTCAAGCTCAAGGGTCTGGATTACGTCTTCAATCGCGCTCCCATCCTGGCGATGCGGGTGGCGCTGCCCGGCATGCCGCTGGAGGACGGCCGCAGCATTGGCCTGTTCGACAGCCATCAGGCGCTGGCCGAGGGTGTGGTCTCGCTGATCGACGACTTCGCGGCGCTCAACCGGCGCCAGGCGGCTGCCTTCGAGGCTTGCGCCAGCCGGTTCGACTGGAACCGCATCGGCGAACATCTGCTGGTGCACATCGGCAGGGTCGAGCGCCGTCGCATGGCCACGACCGATGCCGCCGCAAGCGCGGTCGAGGCGGCGGCGAGTTAGTGTGCCGCCAGCTTGTGGAGACGTTCGCTCATCTTCCACACCGTCATTTCCGGCTCCTGCGCCGGCAGGAAGATGAAGTTGTAGATATAGCGGCCGAAGCGCTGGCGCGCCTGCAGCGGTGCGGTGAGATCGGGCAGGTTGGCCGGATGCTGCATGCGGTCTATCGAGAATCGCTCGATCGGCTTGATGTGGCCGTCGTGCACGAAGAAGCCGCGATAGCCGAGATGGGTGAAGTAGCTGCGCGCGCGCTCCAGCCCCCCGGGTGACAGCCGATCGTCGATCTCGACCAACATGCGCGGCCGGCAGCGTCGGATGGTTTCGATCGCGCCGTCGAGGACGGACTGCTCGTGGCCTTCGACGTCGATCTTTATGAAGCCGGCATTGCCGCGATAGACGTGATCGAGCAGGTCCATCGGGACTTCGACGCCGCGATGGCCGGGATAGGTGGCCGCCGCCTCGTCCGAAATGGTCGAGCAGCCGGTGACCACGACGCCGTCGACCACCGGGCTACGCAGCTCGACCGTGCCCGAGCTGTCGGAGAGCGCCATGGCCTCGACGGTGACCCGCCGCTGGAATTTCTCGCGCAACGCCTGGGCCAGGCTCGGCATCGGCTCATAGGCGAACACGTGGCGCGCGTAGCGGCGCATATAGTGCACGTAGCTGCCGTCGTTGGCGCCGACATCGATCGCGTCGGCGTCGCGCCGGCAGAGGAATTCGAGCAAGTGCAGCTCGACTTCGCCGTAGCGCCCGTAAAACCGCGCCTCGCGCCAGTTCAGCAGAGGTTGCGGGCAGAGCGAACGCAACGCATGCCGCGCTTCAGAGTAGGAACCGGCGACGTCAACCATGGCTGTCCTCGTCGTTGCTACGGACAACCCATGATAGGCACGACCAAGCCGTGCCGCCGGTGATCAGACGGTGATCAAGCGGCGGCCTTCAATATGTCCGCCATCTTTTCGCCCACCATGATCGAGGGCGCATTGGTGTTGCCGGAGGGCATGGTCGGGAAGATCGAGGCATCGGCCACGCGCAGGCCGTCGAGGCCATGAACCTTGAGCTTGTCGTCGACCACGGTGCTCGGTCCTGGCGGCCCCATGCGGCAGGTGCCGATCGGGTGATAGGCGGTCTGCGAGTTGTTGCGGATCCAGGTAAGGATCTCCGCGTCGCTCTTGACCTCCGCCCCTGGCGAATATTCGCTGTCGCGATAGGCGTCCATCGGCGTGGCGTCGACGATCTTCCGCATCATGCGGAAGCCCGCGACCATGGCGCGCTGGTCGATCGGATCGGCCAGGAAGTTGAAGCGGATCGCCGGCTGCGCCTTGGGATCCTTCGAGCGGATGTGGATCGAGCCCAGGCTCTCGGGGCGCAACTGGTAGCAGGCGATGGTCATCGACGGGAAGTCCTGGAGCTTGCGCGTCTTGGGATCCTTGATGGAGTAGGGCACGAGGTGCATCTGCACGTCCGGCGTGGCGAGCTCGGGCCGCGTGCGCAGGAAAGCGAGCAGGGGCGCGGACGGCAGGCTCATGAAGCCGCCACCGGTCGTGACGTACTTCAGGAACTGCGTCGCCGCCCCCAGCCCGCGCGCCATGTGGTTGTAGGAGACGCGCGGGTCCTTCACCTTCCAGATGATGCGGGCGTTGATGTGGTCGCGGAAATTCTCGCCGACCGCGCGCAGTTCATGTTTCACCTCGATGCCGTGCTGCTTCAGGAGCTCCGGCCGGCCGATGCCTGACAGTTCGAGGATCTGAGGGCTCGCGACTCCGCCCGCCGACAGGATGGTCTCGCGCGCCTTGGCCTGGACGACCTTGCCGTCCTTCTCGTACTCGACACCGACGCAGCGTTTGCCGTCGAGCAGCACGCGCAGCGTGTGGGCGTTGGTCACGACATTCAGGTTGGGCGAGCGCCTCATCGCCGGCTCGATGTAGCAATGGGCGACGCTCATGCGCCGGCCCTTGTAGATCGAGGTCTGCGTCTTGACGACGCCTTCCTGGTCCTCGCTGTTGTAGTCCGGGTTGAGCTTGTAGCCGGCCGCGACGGCGGCCTTGAACAGCGCGTCGTAGAGCGGGTTCTGGTCGGGCACCGTCGACACCTTGAGCGGGCCCTCGGTGCCGCGGCCGCTGGCGCCGTCGCCATCGACGAAATTCTCGATGCGAGTGAACACCGGCGCCACGTCGCGCCAGCTCCAGCCGCGGCAGCCCATCTGCGCCCAGGTGTCGAAGTCGAGCGGCTGGCCGCGTACCCACACCAGGCCGTTGATCGAGCTCGAGCCGCCCAGCAGTTTACCGCGAGGCACCGGGATGGTGCGATTGGCCGTCCCGGGCTCGGGCTCGGACTGGTAGCACCAATTGGCCGCCGGATTGTCGATCAGCAGACCGAACGATAGTGGCATGCGCGAATAGGGATGGCTGGCGGCGCCGGCCTCGAGCAGCAGGACCTTGGTCGAGGGCTTCTCCGTCAGTCGTGCTGCCAGCGCGCCGCCGGCCGAGCCCGCACCAACGATGATGTAGTCGTAGTCCGCCATGGTGTTCGCATCCTCCCGGCTAGGTCGACCTTAGCAAAGCTATTTCTTGATCTCGGTCAAGGCCACGCCCGAGGCGATCAGCTTGTCGATCTCGGCCGCCGAGAAGCCGCGCTCGGCCAGCACCGCGCGCGTGTCGATCCCGAACTTCCGGGGCTTGCTGCGCACCGAAGGCGGCGTGCGCGAGAGCTTGATCGGGTTGCCGACATTGCGGTAGCCGTCCTTCTCCCACACCATGTTGCGATGCCTGGTGTGGGGGTGCTCCATGACGTCCGGCACCTCCTGCACGGCGCCCGACGGCACGCCTGCCTGCATCAATTCATTGGCGAAGGACTCGCCGTCGCGATCCTTGGTGAGCGCGCGCAGTTCGGCTTCGAGCTCGGGCTTGTGCGCCAGGCGATCCTTGTTGGTCTTGAAGCGCGGATCGTCGGCGAGCTCGGGCTTGCCCAGCATCTGGCAGAGCTTGCGGAACTGCCCGTCATTGCCGGCGCCGACCACGATGTTGCGGCCCTTGGTCGGGAAGTTGGCATAGGGCGCCAGATTGCCGTGACTGTTGCCGAACAGCTTGGGCTTTTGGCCGGCCATGAAGTAGTTGGGCGCATGGGGTTGGTGCAAGGCGATGGCGCTGTCATAGAGCGTGGCGTCGATGAACTGGCCCTTGCCCGACTTGTTGCGCTCATAGAGCGCCATCAGGATGCCAATGCAGGCGTTCATGCCGGTCGAGAGATCGACCACCGGCACGCCGATACGCACCGGCCCGCTGTCGGGCGCGCCGTTCACCGAGACCAGTCCGGCCGAGGCCTGGATCATGGCGTCGTAGCCGGGGAAGCCGCCCAACGGGCCGTCGGCGCCGAAGCCCGAGACGCGCGCATGGACGAGGCGCGGGAATTTGCCGGCCAGCGTGTCGGCATAACCGATGCCCCATTTCTCCATGGTGCCGGTCTTGAAGTTCTCGATCAGCACGTCGGCGTCCTCGAGCAGCTTCAGCAACACGTCGCGCCCGGCAGGCTTCGAGAGGTCGAGCGCCATGGTTCGCTTGTTGCGGTTGATGCCGGCGAAATAGGCGGAGATTCCGTCGGCGTCGAACGGCGGACCCCACAGGCGGGTCTCATCGCCCTGCGGCGGCTCGATCTTCACCACATCGGCGCCGTGGTCGGCCAGCATCTGGGCGCAGTAGGGCCCGCCCAGCACGCGCGACAGGTCGATGACTTTCAGCCCTTCCAAAGCGCCCGGCATTTCGCTTCACTCCTGGTGGGCGTCGGTTATAGACCATGCTGGGAGGACTGAGCCATGCTGAGCGGCATCCACGGCCATCAGGACATCGAGCGCGTCGTCTACGGCAAGCCGGCGGGACCGGCGCTCAGGGCCGAAGCCGAACGACTGGGCGCGCATCGCGTGTTCGTGACGACCTCGAAATCGGTGGCGCAGAGCGCGCTCCTGGCCGAGCTCATCCGCGAGCTTGGCGACCGCTACGCCGGCGTCTATGCCGGCATCACGGCGCACTCGCCGCGGCCCTGCGTCATCGAGGGCGCGGCCCTGGCGCGCGACGCCAAGGCCGATCTGATCGTGGCGGTGGGTGGCGGCTCGGTGATCGATGCCACCAAGGTAATGCTGATCGCGCTGTGGCAGGGGGCGAGCACGATCGACGATCTCGACCTCTACCGCGCCGGCCGGCCCAAGGAAGGCGCGGCACCGCCCTCGGAAGCGATCAAGCCGCCGGCCAACCCGGTGCGCATGATCGCGGTGCCGACGACGCTTTCGGCCGCGGAGTTCAACGCCTTCGCCGGCGTCAGCGACCCGCGCAAGGGGATCAAGGAAAGCTTCGGCCATCGCCTGGTCGTGCCGCGGGTGATCGTGCTCGATCCGGCGGCGACGCTTGCGACGCCGATGGACCTCATGCTGTCGACGGGCCTGAAGGCCGTCGACCACGCCGTCGAGCGGCTGTGCTCGCAGCAGGCCAATCCCTTCGCCATCGGCACATCCACCGAAGCACTCAAGCTGCTGGCGCGCGCTCTGCCCGCGCACAAGGCCAAGCCCGACGACCTCGAGACACGCATGGATCTGCAGTTCGGCATGTGGCTGTCGATCGGCGCCGGCACGTCGGGTGTCGGCGTCGGCGCCAGCCACGGCATCGGCCATGTGCTGGGTGCCGCCTGCCATGTGCCGCACGGCCATACGTCGTGCGTAATGCTGCCCTCGGTGCTGCGCTGGAACCTGCCGGCGAATGGCGAGCGGCAGAAGCGGGTGAGCGAGGCCTTCGGCAAGCCAGAGACCGCGGCGGCCGACCTTGTGGCGAGCCTGGTCGCCTCGCTCGGCCTGCCGCAGCGGCTGCGGGACGTTGGCGTCGGCAAGGATCGCTTCCGCGAGATCGCCGAGAAATCGATGCATGACCGCGCCGTCCTGAACAATCCCCGGCCGATCAAGGGCCCGGCCGAGGTGATGGAGATCCTCGAACTGGCGGCTTGAAGCCCAAATGACCCCATGAATTCTTCTCGTGGGGAGTGCCCCTTGGGCCGCGTATGCTGCCATCCGATCTAGGGCGGAGAAGCGTTAGCCCTTCAGAACGGGTGCCGTCATGCCTGATGTCCGACTTCCTGAGCTGTCCCTGGTCGGCCGCGTGGGCCTGACCTACGTCGATGCGCCGGTGAACTACCTCGCCGATCTCAGCGTCAAGCCCGTCACCTACAATCCGCCGCCCGGCACCGGTGTGCCGCGGCGCGAGGGCAACTACCAGAACTTCGTGGTGCGCGTGCACAATGCGCGGGCCTATGCGGGGGACCTGTCGCTCGACCGCCAGGCCTTCATCCTGACAAAGCACGACACGCAGGTACGTGACTTCTACGACGAGCAGGAACTCAAGACGGCCTACTACAAGGAAGTGGAAGAACTCATCAAGCGCGAGACCGGCGCGGCCAAGGTCGTGGTGTTTGACCACACCGTGCGTACCGCCGACCGCGCCGTCGAGCGTGGACTGCGCACGCCGGTGCGCAGCGTGCACAACGACTACACCGAGAAATCGGGTCCGCAGCGCGTGCGCGACTTGCTGCCTTCGGACGAAGCCGAGGCACGGCTGAAGAAGCGCTTCGCCGAGTACAATGTCTGGCGCAACATCGCCCACGGGCCGATCGAGATGACGCCGCTGGGCTTCGTCGACGCCCAGAGCATCGCGCCGCGCGATCTCGCCGTCTGCGACCTCGTTTATTCCGACCGCACCGGCGAGATCTATCAGGGTGTCTACAACGCCGACCACCAATGGCACTACTTCCCCGCGATGACTCGCGAGGAAGCGATCCTGATCAAGTGCTACGATTCGATGAAAGACGGCCGCGCGCGCTTCTCGCTGCACTCTGCGTTCGACGATCCGACCTCGCCGGCCGACGCCAGGCCGCGCCAAAGCATCGAAGTTCGCGCCTTCGCCTTCTTCGACTGAGCTGGTTCAGGCTTTTTTCTTTTTCGTCGCCTTCGCCCTCTTCGCCGCGGGCGCTTTCGCAATCTCGTCGCTGACCGCCTTCAGGAAGGCTTCGCTCAATAGATCCTGCGGGCACCAGTTCGGATAGGTGACGGCGTGGATGCCGACATATCCATGGCGATGGTGGATGTCGCACAGGACCCAGAGATTGTCGGCGCTGTGATCGACCCAATCGTGGATCTGCTTGGCGGTCATGTCATGGGCATAGAGCGCGTTGTCCGCGTGCTTGTGGGCGAGATTTGGTCGGATGGCGTTGTTGAACTTGCCGGGATCGATCGCGTTGGCGAGCGCCCATTCGATAATGTGGTGATGGGTTTCAAGCTGCTTGGCGCCGTGCGGATTCTTGCTCTTGTTCTTCAGGGTCGAATTGCGCACGCCGCAGACCAGGCAGGGAAGGTCGTTTGTCACGACCAGGTCCTTGTGGACCTTCTTGTATTCGGGAGACTTGGTGCGCTTGTCGTGCGCGGGATAGAACTGCCCCTCCTTGAGATTGGCGATCTTGCCATGGATGGCGACGGTCGCGGCATCGACGCGGATCTTCTGCTCGTATGCGCGTCGTTCTTTGGCCTTTGTCATGAACCCTCCTTGTCGCCGGCGCGTCCGACGACTTGGCGATGATACACGCATTGCGTGCATATCACATATTGATACTATTCCTACAGTTTCGAGACGATGTGAGGCAAGCGGCGCGGAAGATCCTCAAGACCGTGCAATCGTCTCCAGGTGCTCGGCCAACTCCTCGGGCTGGCTGTAGAACGGCGTGTGGCCGCATTCCATGGTGATCACCTTGCACGGCATCGCCTTCACCATGGCGCGCTGGCGGGCGATGCGCACGGCATTGTCGTGCAGGCATTCGATGTACCAGCGCGGCACCGAGCCGAAGCGCTCCTCGGTCAGGGTGACCGGCGTGGTCGAGATCGCGATCGGCTGCGGGCGCAGCCGCTCCATGGCGCGGTAGCGGTCTTCCGCTGAGACATCCTCGTAGAACATCGCCGGCAACGTGGCGCGCGCGAAGCTGTAGGTCAGACCATCGGGACTGACTTCGCGCGAGCGGCGAAACAGCATGTCGGGATCGCCCGCGGTCAGCTCGCGGCTGGACGTTCCGGGTGGCGGCATCAGCCCGCAGACATAGACCAGCGCCTTGAGCTTGCGCCGCCGTGCTTCGGCGACTTGGCTGATGGTCACGCCGCCCAGCGCGTGGCCGACCAGCACCACCGGTTCCTCGGTCTTGTCCAGGAGCCGCGAGATCTTCTCGACGTTGTCGGCAAGCGTCACGAGGGCCGGCGGCGTGTGGTCCTTGCCCAGGCCTGGAAGGTCGGGCGCGTGCGCCTTGTGGTCATGGGCGGTCAGGATCGGCACGACCTTTTCCCAGCACCAGCCGCCGTGGCATGCGCCATGGACCAGCACGAACGTCGCCATGCCGCGATCAGCCCCGGCCGACGACGGTGCGCGCGCCGGCCGCGGGCACGAAAAAGTCGGGCATCAACTTTGTGCCCGGCGAGACGGCGTATTGGTCGAAGTTGGTGACACCCTCGGCCGCCAGCACCTCGTCGTCGATGAAGAAGTTGCCGGTGCAGGTCTTGGCCGGGCGATTGAAGATCGCGTAGGCCGCGTCGGCCATGATCTCGGGCTTGCGGCAGGCTTTCATCGCCTCGTCGCCGCCCAGCACGTTCTTGATCGCCGAGGTGGCGATGGCGGTGCGCGGCCACAGGCAATTGAAGGCGATCTTGTCCTTGAACTCGGCCGCCATCGCCCAGGCGTAGACCGACATCGAGTACTTGGCGAGCGTATAGGCAGGATGGTTCGCGAACCACTTGACGTCGAAATCGAGCGGCGGCGAGAGGTTGAGCACGTGCGGGTTGGCGGCCTTCAGCAGATGCGGGATGCACTTCTGGGACACCAGGTAAGTGCCGCGCCCGTTGATCTGGTGCATCAGGTCGTAGCGCTTCATCGGCGTCGCCAGCGTGCCGGTCAGGCTGATGGCGCTGGCATTGTTCACCAGGATGTCGATGCCGCCGAACTTCGCCACGGTCTCGGCGACGGCCTTGTTGACACCCTGCTCGTCACGGATGTCGCACGGCAGGGGCAATGCCTTGCCGCCGGCTTTCTCGATCTCCTCGGCGGCGGTGAAGATGGTGCCGGGCAGGCGCGGATCGGGCTTCACGGTCTTGGCGGCGATGGCGACATTGGCGCCGTCGCGCGCGGCGCGGAGCGCGATGGCAAGGCCGATGCCGCGGCTGGCGCCAGTCACGAACAGCGTCTTGTTAGCCAGGCCCATGCCACCCCCACATTGACCCCGGCTCTATAGCCGTCTGTTGCTCACGCGGCTAGTCTCGGCGCGCTGCAGGGGAGGCATGCATGGATCCGTGTTTCGAGACCGCCACGCGGCTTGCTCGCGCCATACGAAACGGCAGGCTGAGCTCGGTCGAGGCGACTGAGGCGCACCTGGAACGCATCGCGCGGCTGAACGGGCCGATCAATGCCCTGGTGGTGGTAGATCACGAACGAGCGATGAAGGCCGCGCGCGCCGCCGACCGGGCGCGGGCGAAGAAAGGTGGCAAGCTCGGGCCATTGCATGGCGTGCCGATCACCATCAAGGAAGCCTTCGACGTCGCGGGCCTGCACACGACATCCAGCCACCCGCCGCTCAAGGACAACATGGCCAAGAGCGACGCCAGCCTGGTCGCGAGATTGCGCGCGGCGGGTGCGATCATCCTCGGCAAGACCAATGTCCCCGAACTGTGCGCCGACTTTCAGACCGACAGTCCGCTGTTCGGTACGACCAAGAACCCCTGGGACGCACGGCGTTCGGCCGGCGGCTCGACCGGCGGCGGCGCTGCCGCTGTGGCGGCACGCCTCTCGCCGCTGGAGCTCGGCAGCGACATCGGTGGTTCGGTGCGCAATCCCGCGCACTACAACGGCATCTTCTCGCTGAAGCCTACGGAATGGCGCGTGCCCGGCCATGGCCATGTGCCCGACCTGCCGGGCGTCACCCGCACCGTGCGCTATATGGGCGTGTTCGGGCCACTGGCGCGCTCCGTGGAGGATCTCGAGACGGCGCTCCGCATTATCGCCGGTCCCGACGGCGGCGAGATGGAGGCGGCTCCCGTGCCGCTCGGTCCGACTCCCAACCTCAAGGCAAAGGGCCTGCGCATCGCCGTGCTGGAGAGCAACCCGCTGGTCAGGGTCTCGGCCGACACCGCCAAGGTTGTTCAGGCAACGGCAAAGCTCCTGTCGAAGGCCGGCGCCAAGGTGACGCGCGCCGAGCCCGAAGGGCTCGATTGGCAGCAGGGCTGGGACGATTGGTGCGATCTCTGGAACTACATGAATCGCGCGTTGCATCCACTCGCGGAGCGCGAGCGCTTCTTTGCCGCGATTGATTCGGATGATCCGTCGGCGCGTTCCGCGGGGCGCGCAGCGCGGCTCGACATGGCGCAGTTCTTCGCCGTACTCGATCGTCGCGACCGGACGACAAAGCACTGCGAGGTCGTTCCTCGAAGACTACGACGCCTGGCTGATGCCGGTGATGCCGGACGCCACCTTCGTCCGCCAGAAACAGAGCGAGCCTCTGGTCATCGACGGCGTGCCGCATCCCTATTTTTTTGCCGGCACGTCGTACAACTTCCTCGCCAACCTCACCGGACAGCCCTCGATCGTGCTGCCCTGCGGCTTCTCGAAGGACGGACTGCCGATCGGCCTGCAGCTCACCGGCAAGCGCTGGGGCGAGGCGAAGCTCCTCGCCGTGGCGAAGGTGCTCGAGAAACTCCTGCCGCCTTGTCCGGTGCCGCCGAACTACGCTTAGCTACTCGATCTTCACGTTGGCTGCGTCGAGGATCGCCTTCCACCGCGCGTACTCCGCCGTTTGGAAGGCGGCGAAGGCCGCCGGCGCCATCTCGGCCAGTGTCGGAAGGTCCTGGCCGAGATCCTCCAGGCGTGTGCGGATCGCGGGATCCTGCATGGTCGCCACCGCTGCCGCATTGAGCTTGGCGATCACCTCGGCCGGCGTGCCCTTGGGCGCCCACAGGCCGTGCCAGATCGACACGTCCATGGGGAAGCCCGCTTCGGCGGTCGTCGGGATCTCCGGTGCGGCCGGGCTGCGCGCCTTGGCGGTCACGCCATAGGCCTTGATCTTGCCGGCCCGCACCTGCGGCAGGGAATTCGACGACTGGTCGACCATGATCTGGATCTGGTTGGCAACGAGGTCCTGCATGGCAGGCCCCGTGCCGCGATAGGGGATCAGCCGGTAGCTGGTGCCGGTTGCGGCAAAGAAGGCCAGCGCGCCGAGATGTGATGCCGAGCCAATGCCGGCGGTGCCACCGGGAATTTTGTCCGGGTTGGCCTTGAGCCAGGCGACGAGCTCCTTGAGGTCCTTGGCCGCGACCTGGCTGGAGCTCACCACCAGCATGGGATTCTGCGGCAGGCGCGCAATCGGCACCAGGTCGGTCAGCAGGTTGTAGGTCAGGTTCTTGTAGATGATGCCGTTGGCCACGTTCGTGCCGACATGGCCGATCTGGATGGTGTAACCATCGGGCGCGGCGCGCGCCGCCTTGCCGACAGCGATCGAGCCTGCCGCGCCCGTCACGTTGTCGATGATGAATTGCTGGCCGAGTTCGCGGCCCATGTGCTCGCCGAAGATGCGGGCCAACAGGTCGGTCGGCCCACCGGCGGCAAAGGGCACGATCAGATTGATCGGCTTGCTCGGATACGCCTGAGCCATGGTCGAGCGCGCCGCCACGGTGGCCCCGCCCGCGGCCAGCGAGGCCAGCACGGTTCTGCGCAACATCTATCTTCGTCCCTCTCACTTCAGACCCCATCGTGACCAGCACCGTCCGATTGGACACCTGCTGGCCTTCCCGCACCGCCACCGACTCCACCTCGGCGTCGAGCGCTGCCTTCAATTGATGCTGGATCTTCATCGCCTCCAGCACAACCAGAGTCTGGCCGCGCGTGACTTTGTCGCCGGCCGCGACATTGATGGCCACGATCCGCCCGTCCATCGGCGCGCGCAGCTTGCCGTCGCTGCCTTCGGCGGCCGAAGCGGGCGGCAGGTAGGTGCGATCCTGGAAACGCACGGTATGTGCGTCCAGATCGACAATGATGTCGTTGCCGTCGATGCAAAAGGGCGGCGTCTCGGAGCTGACATCTGCGGGGGTCAGCGGGATCGTGCGCTCGGTCTTTCCCACGGCGAGCTTGATCGGCGTCGGCTCGGGGTTGGAGTTGCGCCAGCCGCGCAGGTTTGCGGGATACCTCTCGGCCGACTGGCGCCACAGCAGCGACGCCGCGAGCAGCCAATGATGGTCGCTCACGGCGGGGGAGGGGAAGGCATGCTTGCCGATGAAAGCGGTGGTCGCCTTGCCGGCGGCGAACTCGGGATGTTCCAGCAGGCGGATCAGGAAATGTCGGTTCGTGGTCGGGCCGAGCACGACCGTGTCGCGCAGCGCTTGCACGAGCCGGGTGCGCGCTTCCTCGCGCGTGGCGCCATGGGCGATCACCTTGGCGATCATGGGATCGTAGAACGGTGAGATCGCAAGCCCTTCCTTGATGCCGTGATCGACGCGCACGCCCGGCGCCGCCGCGGGCCGCCAGACATCGACCCGCCCGGTCTGCGGCAGGAAGCCGGCATAGGCGTCCTCGGCGTAGAGGCGGGCCTCGATGGCATGGCCCGAGAGCTTCACCTGCTCCTGGCTGAGCGGCAGCCTCTCGCCGCGCGCCACCCGCAGCTGCCATTCGACCAGGTCGAGGCCGGTGATGGCCTCGGTCACGGGATGCTCGACCTGCAGGCGCGTGTTCATCTCGAGGAAGTAGAAGGCGCCGTCACCGCCCAGCAGGAATTCGACCGTGCCTGCGCCGCGATAACTGATCGCCTTGGCGGCGGCGACTGCGGCCGCGCCCATGTGGTGGCGCAAATCGGCGTTGACCGCGGGCGAGGGGGCTTCCTCGATCACCTTCTGGTGGCGGCGCTGCACCGAACAATCGCGCTCGCCGAGATGGATGACGTTGCCGTGATTGTCGGCGAACACCTGAATCTCGACGTGGCGCGCATCGACCACGGCTTTTTCCAGGATCAGCTCGCCCGAACCGAAGGCGCTCTCGGCCTCGGCGCGCGCCGTGCGGATCGCCTCGCCAAGATCGCCGTCGCGCTCGACCAGCCGCATGCCCCGTCCGCCGCCGCCGGCCGCCGCCTTCACCATCACCGGCAAGCCGATCTTGCGCGCCTCTTTCTCGAGGCCGGCGTCGCTCTGATCGGCGCCCTGATAGCCCGGCACGCACGGCACGCCGGCATCGATCATGCGGCGCTTGGCGGCAGCCTTGTTGCCCATGGCGGCGATGGCAGCCGGCGGCGGGCCGATGAAGACCAGCCCCGCCTTGCCACACGCCGCGGCGAATGCCTCATTCTCCGACAGAAACCCGTAACCCGGATGGACGGCATCGGCGCCGGACTTGTGCGCCGCCTCGAGGATGCGGTCGATGCTGAGATAGCTCTCGCCACCGGCGGCGGGCCGATGCGCACGGCTTCGTCGGCGAAAGCGACGTGCGGGGCGTCCTTGTCCGCGTCTGAATAGACCGCGACGGTGCGATAGCCCATGGCCTTAGCGGTGCGCATGACGCGCCAGGCGATCTCGCCGCGATTGGCGACCAGGATCTTGGAAAAGCTCACTTCAGCGGCCGTCCGTCGGGGGTCAGATAGCCTTCGCCCTCGCGGTACATCATTGAGATGTCGGGATAGTGCGCGGTCTCCACCGCGGTGCGCGTGCCCATCTCGAGCACGCGCGCCACTGACTTCGAGCGGTTGGTCAGGTGATGGCCGTTCGGTTCGCCGGCGCGAAAGCCCGCGACCATGCCGGCGGTGAGCACCGTCTCGCCCTCGTCGGTCACCAGCGTCACTTCGCCCTCCAGGACATAGACGAACTCATCCTGGCGCTCGTGCCAGTGCCGTTGCGACGACCAGGCGCCGGGCGGCAGCTCGAGCAGGTTGACACCGAACTGCGAGAGCCCGAAGGCATCGCTCAGCCGGCGGCGGCTGCGTTGCCGGCAGGGTACGTCGTGCGGCGCCGGATAGCCCGACCCGGTACGCTTCTCGACGTCGCTGGTGTGCAGGGCAGTCTTGGTGGTCGGCATGGTCACTCCGCAGCCCATTTCGGCGGACGCTTCTCGGCGAAGGCGCGCAGACCCTCGGCGGCCTCGGGGCTGCGCCGCGCCTCGGCGAACTTGTCGGCGGCAAAGTCGAGAACGGACGCGAGCGGTTCGCTACCGACCTTCTGGACGATCGCCTTGGTCGCTGCATTGGCGAACGGCGCGCAGCGATCGATCTGCTTCAGCACCTCCTCGAGCTTGGCATCGAGCGCCGCGGAGTCCTTCACAAGGTGATGTACGATCCCGAGGCGCAATGCCTCGGGCCCTTTGAATCGCGCCGCGGTCAGGGCGAGATGGCGTGTCTGCGGCACGCCGATGCGGGTGGCGACAAAGGGTGCAATCTGGGCCGGCACGATACCGATCGCGGTCTCGCTCATCGCAAAGCCTGCGTCTTCGGTGGCGATGGCGACGTCGGAGACACAGAGCAGGCCGAAGCCGCCAGCGATGGCGTAACCCTCGACCGCCGCGACCACGACCTGCGGGGTAGTGTTCACCATTTCGAGGAAGGTGCCGTATTCGCGGTTGTTGATAGCGATCGGGTCCTTCTCGCCGGGCCTCGGCTTGTCGGTAAAGCTCTGCTCCATGTTCTTGAGGTCGGCGCCAGCGCAGAAGGTGCCGCCGGCGCCGCGCAGGATGACGGCCTTCACGTCACGCCTGTCGCGCAGGTTCTGGAACACCGTGCGCAGCTCGCCGATCAGCACGGGATTGAGCGCGTTCTTCACCTGCGGTCGGTTGAGGGTGACGTGAAGCCGCGAGCGTTCGCGGCGGAGGAGCAGGGTTTCGTAGCGGGAGGCGAATTCGGCCATGGCATCCCCCATCAGCGATTCTCCAGCCGGGGCAGAGTGCCCATCAGCTTGGAGATGATCTGCAGCATGACCTCGTCGGCGCCGCCGCCGATCGAGGCCAGGCGCGAATCGCGGAAGGCACGCGCGGTCGGCGATTCCCAGAGGTAGCCGGCGCCGCCCCAATATTGAAGGCAGCCGTCGGTCACGACGCGCATCATCCGGCCGGCCTTCAGCTTGGCCATCGAGGCCAGCATGGTCACGTCTTTGCCGTCGAGATATTCCTCGCAGGCGCGGTAGCAGAGCGAGCGGACCAGCTCGATCTCGGTGCGCAGCTCGGCCAGCTTGAAATGGATAACCTGGTTGTCGAGCAACGGCTTGCCGAACACCTTGCGCTCGCGCGTGTACTCGACCGTCTCGTCGATCAGGCGCTCCATGCCGACCACGGCCGAGATGGCGCCCCACAGCCGCTCCTCCTGGAACTGCTGCATCTGATAGATGAAGCCCATGCCTTCCTGGCCGATCAGGTTTCGCACGGGCACCTTCACCTCGTCGAAGAAGATCTGCGCGGTGTCGGAGCTCCTCATGCCGAGCTTGTCGAGCTTCTTCACGACCTGCACGCCCTTGGTCTTCATCGGCAGGCAGATCAGCGACTTGTTCTTGTGCACCGGCCCTTCGCCGGTGTTGGCCAAGAGGCACATCCAGTCGGCCTGGGTGCCGTTGGTTGTCCACATCTTGCCGCCGTTGATGACGTAGTCGCCGCCGACACGCTTGGCCGTGGTCTTGAGCGAGGCGACGTCGGAGCCCGCGCCCACTTCGGAGACGCCGAGGCAGGCGACGTAGTCGCCGCTGATCGATGGCGAGAGGAACTCCTTGCGCAGCTCATCATTGCCGTAACGGGCCAGCGCCGGCGTCGCCATATCGGTCTGCACGCCGATCGCCATTGGCACCGAGCCGCAATGGATGTTGCCCAGCTCCTCGGCCATCACCATGGCGTAGGAATAGTCGAGCCCCATGCCGCCGAACTCGACCGGCTTGTTGATGCCGAGCAGGCCAGCATCGCCCAACTTCTTGAACACCACGTGCGCGGGGAAGATGCCGTCCTCCTCCCACTGATCGACATGCGGATTGATGTCCTTGTCGATGATGGCGCGCAGCGTGCGGCGGATCTCGGCGTGTTCCTGGGTGAATTGCATCTTACCGATTCCCCAATCGGGGCATGGTGCCCATCAGCTTGGCAATGATCTGCAGCATCACCTCGTCGGCGCCGCCGCCGATCGAGCCCAGGCGGCCGTCGCGATAGCTGCGCGCCACCGGACTGTCCCATAGGTAGCCGGCACCGCCCCAGTACTGCAGGCAGGCGTCCGAGACTTCGCGGCGCAGCCGGCCGGCTTTCAGCTTGGCCATCGAGGCCAGCATGGTGACGTCCTGGCCCGCGAGGTAGTCCTCGCAAGCGCGATAGACCAGCGAGCGCAGCGCCTCGACCTCGCTCTTGAGCTCGGCCAGGCGGAAATGGACGACCTGGTTGTCCAAGCAGCGGCTTGCCGAACACCTGGCGCTCGCGGGTGTAGTCGATGGTGGCGTTGATGATGCGGTCGCAGCCCATCAGCGTGCCGGCGCCGGCCCACAGCCGCTCCTCCTGGAACTGCTGCATCTGGTAGATGAAGCCCTGGCCCGGCTGGCCGATCGTGTAGCGCACCGGCACCTTCACCTCGTCAAAGAAGGTCTGCACGGTGTCCGACGCCCGCATGCCGAGCTTGTTCAGCTTCTTGGCGATCGAGATGCCCTTGGTCTTCATCGGCACCACGATCAGCGACTTGTTCTTGTGGACCTGGCCTTCGCCCGTGTTGGCGAGCAGGCACATCCAGTCGGCCTGCGCGCCGTTGGTCGTCCACATCTTGCCGCCGTTGATCACCCAGTCGCCGCCGACGCGGCGTGCGTCGGTCTTGATCGAGGCGACGTCGGAACCCGCGCCGGTCTCGGAGACGCCGAGGCAGGCCACGTAGTCGCCGCTGATCGAGGGCGCCAGGAACTCCTGGCGCAGCTCGTCGCTGCCGTAGCGGGCCAGCGCCGGCGTCGCCATCGAGATCTGCACGCCGGTCGCCATCGGGATCGAGCCGCCGTTCACCAGGCCCAGCGATTCGGAGCACACCATGGCGTAGGAGAAATCGAGGCCCGAGCCGCCGAACTGCACCGGCTTGTCGACGCCCAGCAGGCCGGCATCGCCCATCTTCTTGAACAGCTCGTGGGCGGGGAACTGGCCTTCCTTCTCCCACTCGTCGACATGCGGATTGATCTCGCGATCGATCAGCGTCTTCCAGGTCTGGCGCAGCGCCTCGTGCTCGGGGGTGAATTTCATGCCTACATCCTTGCGACGCCAAAGGTGATCGGGTTGAGCGGCCGCACCAGCAATTCGCGGGCGATCGAGAGCGTGAAGGCGAGGATGCGCCGCGTGTCGCGCGGATCGATGATGCCGTCGTCCCACAGATGCGCGGTGCCGTAGAGCGCCGTCGATTCGCGGTCGAACTGGTCGACGATCGACTTGAACATCTTGTCGATCTGCTCTTTCGGCGGCTCCTTGCCCTCGCGCAGGAACTTCTGCTCGGTGACGGTCTTCATCACGCCGGCGGCCTGCTCGCCGCCCATCACGGCGGTGCGGCTGTTGGGCCAGGCGAAGATGAAGCGCGGGTCGTAGGCGCGGCCGCACATGCCGTAATTGCCGGCGCCGAAGCTGCCGCCGATCACGATGGTGATCTGCGGCACGGTGGCGTTGGCCACCGCCTGGATCATCTTGGAGCCGTGCTTGACGATGCCGCCGCGCTCGGCCTCGGTGCCGACCATGTAGCCGGTGGTGTTCTGCAGGTAGACGATCGGCGTGCCCTGCTGGCAGCAGAGCTGGATGAACTGCGCGGCCTTCACCGAGCCCTTGGTGGTGATCGGTCCGTTGTTGCCGATGAAGGCCGACCGGCTCGCCTTCGATCTCGGCCCAGCCGCAGATCGTCTGCTGGTCGTAGAGGCCCTTGAACTCGAGGAAGTCCGAGCCGTCGACCAGCCGCGCGATCACCTCGCGCACGTCGTAGGGGTCCTTGTACGACGGCGGAACGACGCCGCAGAGCTCGTCGATCTCGTAGAGCGGCTCCTTGAACGGCCTGGCCGTCCTGGGCGGCAGCTTGTCGTTCCAGTGCCACGTGGCGATCACCTCGCGCGCCATGCGGATGCCGTCGGCGTCGTCCTCGGCCATCCATTCGGCGACGCCCGACACGGTCGCGTGCATCTCGGCTCCGCCCAGATCCTCGTCGGTCGCGATCTCGCCGGTCGCTGCCTTGAGAAGGGGCGGGCCGGCCAGGAACACCTTGGCCTGGTTGCGCACCATGATGACGTAGTCGGAGAGGCCGGGCAGATAGGCGCCGCCGGCGGTCGACGAGCCATGCACGACGCAGACCTGCGGGATGCCCTGCGCCGACATGCGCGCCTGGTTGGCGAAGCCGCGGCCGCCCGGCACGAAGATCTCGGCCTGATAGAGCAGGTTGGCGCCGCCCAATTCCACGAGATGCACCAGGGGCAGCTTGTTCTCGAGCACGACCTGCTGCACGCGCTGGCCCTTGCGCTGGCCGGATGGGGCGACCGTGCCGCCCTTGATGGCCGAATTGGACGCCGACACGACGCAGCGCACGCCCTCGACATAGCCGATGCCGGCGACCGAGCCGCCGCCGGCGCTCGAACCATCCTTGTCGTCATGCATGCGGTAGCCCGCGAGCGGCATCAGCTCGAGGAAGGGCGCGCCTCTGTCGAGGAGAAGGGCGATGCGCTCGCGCGGCATGAGCTGCTTGCGTTTCTTGAAGCGCTCGCGAGACTTCTCGGAGGTCGCCTGCACGCTCGCCTCGGCGGCGCGGAACTCGGCGATGGCGGCCAGCATCTTGTCGCGATTGCGCTTGTACTCGTCGCCGTTCCTGTCGACCTGGGTCTCGATGATCGGCATGGCTCAGCCGCCCAGCACTTTGGGCGTCTTTGCGAGATGGAAGCCGTTGTACGGTTTCGACCGGTCGGTCGCGGGAATTTCCATCGAGCGGTTGCCGAGCGGCACGCCGCCGTCGATGCGGATCTCGGTGCCGGTGATGTAGGCCGACGCGTCGCTCAGCAGGAAGCAGACGGTGGCCGAGACCTCGCTCTCGGTGCCCAGGCGCCCGAGCGGGCAGTAGCCCTTGAGCTTGGGAATGCGCTCCTTGAATTCGCCCTGATAGGTGTCCATGCCGGAAGAGGCGACCCAGCCCGGCGACACGGCATTCACGCGCACGCCGGCATGAGCCCATTCGAAGGCCAGCGTCATGGTGAGGTTGACCATGCCGGCGCGTGCCGCACCGGTATGCGCCATGGTGGGAAAGCCGTTGCGCATGTCGGCGGCCATATTGACGATCGAGCCGCCGTGCCTGGACATCGACTGGTTGAACACTTCGCGGCTGACGATGAACCCGCCGGTGAGGTTGTTGCGCACCACGACGTCGAAGCCCTTGGCGCTCATGTCGGCGGCGGGCGAAGGGAACTGGCCGCCGGCATTGTTGAACAGCCCGTGGATACGGCCGTTCTTCGCCACGACGGCAGCGATCGCCTCCTTCACCTGCGCTTCCTCGCGGATGTCGAAGGCATGCGTCTCGCACGAGCCGCCGGCCGCTTCGATCTCGCCCTTCACGGTGGCGAGCTTGTCGGCCTTGCGGCCAGTGATCACGACATGCGCGCCCAGGGCCGCGATCTCGTGCGCCGTGCAGCGGCCGATGCCGCTGCCGCCGCCGGTCACGATCATGGTCTGGCCTTCAAACAGTCCCGGTTTGAAGACCGAGCGATACGGCATGTTTCCTCCCATATGAACGGCCGTTTATCGGGCTGTAATTGACGTTGACGTAAGGGTCAAGTAAGCCCCCCGGCATCAACAGCGACCGGAGGGCAGGCGCCATGACCTTGCAGGAAATCACCGCGAAAATGAAGGAAGGCGCGGCCAAGAAGTCGTCCTTCGGCAACACCGTGAAATTCACCACCGATCAGGGCGTCGTCTATATCGACGGCAACGCCAACCCGCCGGCCGTCAGCAACGACGACAAGGCGGCCGATTGCACGCTCAACATGGCGTTCAGCGATTTCGACGACATGATCAACGGCAAGCTCGACGGCATGACCGCGTTCATGACCGGCAAGCTCAAGATCGAAGGCGACATGGGCGTCGCCATGAAACTTCAAAGCATTTTGCGCTAAGCTGCGCAATGCGCGGTGGCGTTCGCGCTCGCGGAAGGCTCCGCGCACAGAGCAGAGCTCGGCTCACCAGACGTGCGGTATCAGGCGATACCGCACTTTCTCTTTGTACGAGGCATAGCCGGGCAGGTTGGCCGCCAGGAACTTCTCCTCGTCGAAGATCCGCCAGATCAGCGCCGGTGTAATCACCGCGAGCGCAAGCAAGCCCCACCACGAGCCGAGCGCGATCGGCGCGCCCAGCAGCATCACCAGCGCCGTCGAATACATCGGGATGGCGGACCAGCGCATAAGGTCCGGTCGAGATCACGCGTTGATCGGGCGCCAGCTCGATGGTGGCCGAGGTGAAGCTGTTCTCGCGAAAGACGCGGTAGATCCCGAGCCAGCCCAAGGTCACCAGCACGTCGCCCGCGATCGCGACCGCGGCCGGCAGTGTGCGACCAGCCGAACCGCTTGTCGAGCGCGGGCAGCACGGGTCAGGCCGATGAAGGCTACAGAAGCGAAGACCATGATCACCTGCTGGGCGGGTTGCTTCTCGGCCCACGGCCCGCCGCGCATGCGCCGCGCGAGAAGAGCGGGATCCTTGCGCACAAGATAGAGCGTGATCGCGAGCGACGCGCCGAAATAGACGGCGAGATACAGCCAGGCCTGCCACCAGTCGAAGGTGCCGGCGCCGCCGAACATCAGCGCCGCCATGACGACGAAGAGGGCCACGAGCCCGATGAAGGCTTTCCGCGGTCAGGCGTCTTCCTCCTTGCTCTTGTGATAATGCCGCCGGGCCTTGGCGCGGTTGCCGCAGGCCGACATCGAGCACCAGCGGCGCTTGCCGGCGCGGCTGTCGTCGAGGAACAGCCAGCCGCATTCCGGATTGGCGCAGCGGCGCACCCTGTCGAGCCGCGGTCCGGCCAGAAGGTCGCCCGCCGACCACAGAACCGGCGCCAGCAGCGCGAGCGCCGTGCCGGACCTGGCGTCGACGTCCCAGCTGTAGCCGTCGCGGCCGCGCCTCAGGGTGGTCCGCGCCGGGGCCCGTGCCAGCGCCTGGTTCAGGGTCTCGAGGTCGCGCGGCGCGGCGGCCTTGCCCTCGGCCTGGGCGTCGAACAGCCGGTAGATCGCCTCGCGCAGCGCCAGCGCGGTCTCGAACTCGCGAGCCGACGGGGGCTTCGTTGCTTTCGTCCAGGCCGCGAGATCGGCCGGCGCGTTCAGCGTCTCCGTCGGCGTCGCCTGGCCGCGATAGTAGCGGGTGTTGGCGAAATCCAGGCAGAGGTCGAGGCGGCTCATGATCCTCAAATGATAACCGGTTGAGCGGTTGACAAGGGTTGCTTCCTTCAATAACTCATATAACCGGTTAACTAGTTATACAGGAGAGAAGACATGTTTGACCACGTTTCGATCGGCGTCAGCGACCTGAAGCGCGCCGGCCGGTTCTACGACGCGGTGCTGAAGCCGCTGGACGTCACGCGCCTCAGCGACGGCGAGGGCGCGCTGGGCTATGGCGAGAAGGCGGCGGGGCTGTGGATCCTGCCGGTCAAGAAGCCGGTGAAGGCCGACATGGAGTCCGGCCTGCATTTCTGCTTCCAGGCCAAGAGCCGCGCGGCGGTCGACGCCTTCCATGCCGCGGCGCTGAAGGACGGCGGCAAGGACAACGGCAAGCCGGGCGTGCGGGCGGACTACAGCCCGAAATACTACGCCGCCTTCGTCATCGATCCCGACGGCTATCGCATCGAGGCATACTGCGGGAAGTAACGCGAAGCGACCGAAGCAGAGGGACCTTGCGAGAGGTCCCTCGCTTCGGCTGAACTTCTAATGACCAAAATAGGTGGTTGAGACGGCTCGGGACTACAGTGCAACTGAACCGGCAGACTCGGTCCGACTTGGGAGCGTAGCGTATGCCGAGCGTCGTCCGTCCATCGTCGAGCGACTTTCCGGCATTTCCGCCGGTCCGTCGGAGGTCCGGGGGAGTTGGCGCAGTTAGCGCTACCCCGCTACCCCTCGGCAGATCGTTCGGTTTCGCGCAGCGAGGAAACTCCGCAATTAGCGCTACCTCGCTACCTCCTGCGCCAGACGGCAGTTACTCGGGCAGCCCACTGGCGAAAATCGAGAAAACGGCGAGGCCGCGCGTCTCAGGCTCCGGTGATCTCCTTCAACAGCCCGAAGAAGGCGCGCTTGCGCTTGGAGGAGATGGTCCAGTCGACCGGCAGCGACTGGAAGCCGTCCTCGAAGCGCTCGCGGCTCATGCGGTAGTCGAAATAGCCCCAGCTCGCGCCGGATTCGACGGCGGCGACGAAGTGGTTGTCGGGCTTGTCGAACTCGAAATGGTCGTCCTCGTTGTAGACGATCGGCTGGCCGCGATAGCCCGGTGCCGCCGCGCCAGCGTGCGACCTGCAGGCGGATGCCGTGCGGGCTCGGCTGGAAATGGCCGTCGGGTCCATAGACGCGGTTGCCGTGCGGCAGCAGGAAGTCGGCCGCCGCAAGCGTCGCGGCCGGCGGGGCATCGATGCCGATCAGGCTGGTGCTGACCAGGAGCTTGCCGGCGCTGCGCTTCTGCGCCAACTCGATCAGTTCGTGGCAGCGTTCGGCGGCGATGATGGGATGGGTCCACACGTTCTCGAGATCGACTTCGTTGCCGATCTCGATCAGCACGTTTGTCGCCTTCTTCTCGATCAGCCAGTCGACTGTGTTGGTGACGGCGGCCTTGACCGCCGCCTCGTCTTTGAAGGGTGCCGCTCTGCTTGCCGTAGAACAGGCCCAGCACCACGACCATGCCGTGCCGGTCGCAGGCCTTGATCACGCTGTCGAGGCGCGCCGCCCAGGCAGGCTTGATCGTGCCGTCGGCGTGAAGCCGCAGATCTTCCACGGCTGGTTCCAGGAGTAGCCCTGCGGGCTGCCGCCGGAGAGGTTGAGGCAGACCGCGAGCAGGCCGTGCGCGCGATAGGCGGGCAGGGCGGCGATGAACTCGCGGGTGCTGCGCTCGGCGTCCCAGTCGCCGTCGGCATAGGCCCAGGCGCCGCGTGTCGCCGGGTTCTCGTCGTCGGCGATGGCATTGGCCATGCGGCTGTTGAACAGCCGGCCCTCGATGCGATGGCCTTTCCAGCTGCGGCCGGGATAGGTCGGCGTGCCGTTGATCAGGAAGCCGCCGTTCGCGATGGAGACGACGGTGGCCACTTCCTAGAACCCGACCGCCGCGCCGTCGCGCCGGCTCTCGGACGCGCCGAGATAGGGCCCGCCTTCGGGGAACCTCCAGATGATCTGGCTGGAGCCGAAATCGAAGCTCGGCCATTTGGTCTTGGTGAGCTTGTGCCCGCGCGCCTCGAGCCCGTTGTGCGGTGTCGGCCGGCATGTGCTCCTCGAGCCAGACCGTCTTGTCGAGCTCGTGCACGCGCCAGCGTGGGCCGTCGATGGCGGCCTGCGGGTTCTGGCCGTGATCGACGATGCGCGAGAAGACTTGCATGTGGCCCTGCGGCTGCATGGCGCCGCCCATCAGGCCGAAGGTCGCGACCGGCTTGCCGTCCTTGGTGATGAAGGCCGGGATGATGGTGTGGAACGGCCGCTTCCTGGGGCCGACCTCGTTGGGATGGCCCTTGGTCGTGACGAACCCCGTGGCGCGGTTCTGCAGCGCAATGCCCGTGCCCGGCACGACGATGCCCGAGCCGAAGCCGGTGTAGTTCGACTGGATCAGCGACACCATCATGCCCGAGGCGTCGGCCGTGCCGAGATAGATCGTGCCGCCGTCCTTCGGCACGCCCGGGCCGAAATCCTGGGCCTTCTTGGGATCGATCAGCTTGGCGCGGCTCTTCAGGTACGCCTTGTCGAGCATCTGCTTCGGCGTCACGTCCATGAATCGTGGATCGGCGACGTAGCGCCAGATGTCGGCGAAGGCGAGTTTCATCGCCTCGATCCGGAGATGCGCGACTTCCGGCCCGTCACAGTCGTGCCCGGCGATGTCGAAGTTCTCGAGGATGCCGAGCGCCATGCAGGCGGCGATGCCCTGGCCCGACGGCGGGAGCTCATGCAGCGTCGTGCCGCGATAGGTGAGGCCGATCGGATCGACCCAGTCGGCCTTGTGCTCTTCGAGATCGTTGCGGCGCAAGGCGCCGCCGGTCTCCTTGGCATGGCTGTCCATCGCGTCGGCGAGCTCGCCGCGATAGAAGGCCTCGCCCTTAGTCTCGGCAATCTTGGCGAGGGTCTTGGCTTGGTCAGGAAACTTCCAGAGCTTCGCCCGCCTTCGGCGCGCGGCCGTTCGGCAGGAAATACTTCACCCAGTCCTGCTGGCCGCGCAGCCGGTCGATGGCTCGGTCCCACTGACGCGACACCATGTAGGAGACGCGATAGCCGTCGCTGGCATACTTGATGGCGGGTTCGAACAGGTCGGCGAACGGCAGCTTGCCGTAGCGGCTGTGCAGGGCGATCCACAGCGACACCGCGCCCGGCACGCTGACGCTGCCCCAGCCGGTGCTCGGCATCTTGTCCTGGCCCTTGTACTGGTCGGGCGTCATCAGTGCCGGCGAATGGCCCGAGGCGTTGAGGCCCACGAGCTTGGTGCCGTCCCACAGGATGCAGAAGGCGTCGGCGCCGATGCCGTTGTTGGTCGGCTCGACCACGGTGATGGCGATGGCGCTCGCCACCGCGGCATCGACCGCGTTGCCGCCCTTGGCCAGCATGCGCAGGCCTGCGGTGGCGGCGAGGTGCTGTGAGGAGGCGACAACGTTGGAGGCGAAGATCGGCAGCTTCTTGGCGCTGTAGGGAAAATCGTAGGAGAAAGACGGCACCCCAAATCCTTTCATTCATTAAGTCGACGCCGCCAGCGACTCGATGCGAGCCACGAAGCGCGGCGACTGCAGGAACTGGCGGTTCTCCGCCTCGCCCTTGCCGAATACTCGGGAGAGATCGAACAGGCCTGAGCCCGCGATCTCGCCCATGCGCCCGCCGAGCTTCACGCGCGCGCCGAGCCGGAAGGTTTTTAGCGCTGCAATGGCTGCGTCGGAAAGGCCCGGCGGCGGCGCCTCGCGGGATCGTGTGGAGAACAGGTCAGCCAGCATGCTGGCCGCGCTGCCCGTCATCGCGAGCTTCCAGTCGTTGAACGCGTAGAGCGAAATTTGCGGGCCCACCTCGATAGTGACGGCGACGGTCTCGGCGTTGCCTTCGATGGTTGTCAGTGTGCCGCACCAGTCGGCGAAGGCGCCGACCTTGTCGGCGAGTGCGACGCTTTGCTTGGCCGCTTCCTCGATGCGCAGCGGATTGTTCGACGCGAGCGCAGGCTTGGCCAGTGCCTGCAGGCCGTCGACGAACGCCTTCTGCTGGGCGTTGCGCTCGTAGCAGGGCGTGTCCCAGCAGCCGCCGAGAGCGAGACCCGCGCCGCCGACCAGGAACGCACGACGCCCCGCCATGCGCTCACGCCGCCTTGGCCTGGGCCTTGGCGCGCTCCTCTTCCTTCAGTTCCTTCTTGGAGAGCTTGCCGACGGGAGTCTTGGGCAGCTCGGGCCGGATCTCGAACGCCACCGGCATCTCGTGTTTGCCGATCTTGCCCTCGAGATGCTTCTTCAGCTCCTCGAAGGTGAGATGGGCGCCGGGCTTGAGCTTCACGAACACCTTGGGCGCTTCCTGGCGGTAGGGATCGGGGATGCCGATCACGATGCATTCGTCGACCGCGGGATGCTCGTACACCGCCTCCTCGATCATGCGCGGATAGACGTTGTAGCCCGACGAGAGGATCAGGTCCTTGGAGCGATCGACGAGATAGAGCCAGCCGTCATCGTCCATGTAGCCAATGTCGCCGGTGCGCAGGCCCTTCCAGTTCGACGCCGGATGGCTGAACAGCACCTTGTCGGTCTCGTCGGGCTTCTTCCAATAGCCCTTCATGACCTGCGGGCCGATGATGCAGACCTCGCCGACATGCTCCTTGCCGGCGGGCAAGGTCTTGTCGGGATGTTCCATGTCGCGGATCTCGATGACGGTGCCGACGATCGGCACGCCACACGAGCCCAGGCGGCGGGCCTTCTTGTCGACCGGGCAGATCGAGCCGGTGGGCGAGGTTTCTGTGAGGCCATAGCCTTCGATCAGGGTGGCGCCGGTCAACTTCTCGAAGGCCTGCTGCACTTCGACCGGCAAGGGCGCGCCGCCCGACATGCAGATTTTGAGCGACTTGAGGTCGAGCCCCTGTGCCTTGGGATGCTTGTTGATCGCCGTGTAGAGCGTCGGCACACCGGGCAGGAAGGTTGGCCGCTTGGTCGCCAGATCCTTCACGATCATGTCGATGTCGGGCCGCGGATAGAGCAGCAGTTGATTGCCGTTGCGCACCGCACCCAGCATGATTCCGGAGAGCGCATAGATGTGGAACAGCGGCAGCACGCACACCACCTTCTCGGTGCCGGGCGTGGTGTAGGGCGTGGTCCAGGCCTGGCCCTGCGCCATCGCCGAAACCACGCAGCCATGCGTCAGCATCGCGGCCTTGGGCAGGCCGGTCGTGCCGCCGGTATATTGCAGCAGCGCCACCTCGTCCCAGAGATCGGGCGGCGCGGGATGGCTCTTGTACTTGCCGTCGTTGGCCAGCAGATCCTTGAACGACAGGTGCCAGTCGTCGCGCGGCCAGGTCGAGATCTCCTTCTTCTTGGCGAGGGGATAGAGCCAGTTCTTGGGCCATGGCAGGTAGTCGGCGATCGAGCCCACGATCAGCTTCTTGAGCCGCGTCTTGTCGCGCATCGCCGCCATCTTGGGATAGAGCGCTTTGACGTCGAGCATCACCAGGATGTCGGTCTCGCTGTCGCCGATCTTGAATTCGAGCTCGCGCGCGGCGTCGAGCGGGCTGTAGTTCACCACCCGGCCGCCCGCCTTCAGGATACCGAAGAAGGCGATCAGGTAATGCGGCGTGTTGGGAAGATAGAGCCCGACATTGACGCCGGGTCCAACGCCCAACTTCTGAAATCCCGCGGCAGCATGGTCGGACGCTCGCTTGTAGTCGGCGAAAGTCATCACCTTGTCGAGGAAGTCGGTGAAGGGCCGGTCGGCGTATTGCGCGCAGCTTTCCTCGAAAATCTGGTGGATCGTCTTCTTCGGGACCTCGAGCTCCCACTTCACGCCCGGCGGGTAGCTCTTCTCCCACGGATAGTGCGCCATTTTTGTTCCTCCCGAACGCGACTATGGCACACGATAGGCGTAGCTGTAGACGGTCTCGAACCCGAGATCAGCGTAGAGCGGCAGCGCCGCGATGTTGGTTGCCACCACCTGCAGATAGGCAAAGCGCGCGCCGTGCGCGCGTCCCCAGGCACCGATGCTTTGCGTCAGTCGCCGCGCCAGGCCGCGGCGGCGCGCGGCCGGCGCGACCAGGACATCGAACAGCCCGACGTGATCGCCGTCGACCACGCCCAGCGCGAAGGCGAGTGGCTCGCCGTCCTCTTCGACCGAAGCGAAGCCGACCGGCGCTGTGATCGAGCGCAGCATTTGCGTCATGGTCTCGCGATGGTGCGGTGCCACCGGGCTTAGGCCAGCGAAGCCCGCCAAGCCATTCGGGCGCGCGGTGACGCTGCGATCCGCACCATGGGATCGGGCGAGAATCGCTCGTCGAGTGTGGCCCGCTGCACCAGACTTTGGTCAATCCGCCGGTAGCCGCGGTTGGCCAGGACGGTGTCCGCCTCGACGGGTGCCAGGGGCGTCAGCCGCCATACGGGTACCTGGCCGCGCTCGCGATAGGGCCGTTCGAGTTCGGCCATGACAGCGGGGGTGAATTGAGCCCCGTCCTCTATCGCGTTGATTGAATTGGCTCTTTTGGTGTAACCGCCGGCAAAGCGCTGCACCCAGCCGAAATCGGCCCGGGTTTCCAGGGCAGGCCAAGCCTGGAATGCCCTCTGCTCCAGTTCGCGGATTTCCACCAGTGACATTCGTTACAATGCGTGCTAGAAATAGAGTCAATAATAACAGACAGTTAATTTACGAACTGCAAGTTATGCATGAACAGGATCGACACCCCCTCCGTCGACGTTCGTGTTCGCTGGCAGCCGCCCCTTCGTTGTTCCTCCCACACGATCGGATCACGGCTGCCGGCATTCCTTCTGCTCGCGCTGGTAGCATTCCACCTCACAGGCTGCGGTAGCTCGAGCAGCAGCAGCTTCGGCTACGCCGACCGTCCGCCCAGCAATCGTACCGCCTTGGTCGCCTGGCAGGAATGGACCCGCTTCGGCCGCTCGACCGTGGTCTATGGCGGCCACGCCAACGGCTACACCAACCGTAACGGTGTCGACGAGCGCAGCGAGCCGCTGACCAGCCGGGTCGGCAACTATTGGGCAAGCTGCGGCCATCCCGAGTGGAACGGCCGGACTTCGGGCCGGCCGTGGTCCGGCGCGTTCGTGTCGTGGGTGATGACGCAGTCGGGCGTGAGCCACTCCGCCTTTCCGCCAGCCGGGCGGCACGGCCAGTATCTCGCCGCGCTCTACGACCATCAGCGCAGCTCGCGCAGTCCGGCCTTTGCGCTGCACGCGCCCAACGAATATGCGCCCAAGCCAGGCGACCTGGTGTGCACCGGCACGGCCGGACCGACCTGGCGCTACGCTAACTCACGCACGGCGCATCGGCGCATCGACAATACGGCGAGCCATTGCGACGTCGTGACCGACGTGCGCGGCGGCTTTATCCATGCCGTCGGCGGCAACGTGAAGAACAGCGTCACCATGAGCCTCTATCCGGTCGACAGAAGCGGCCATCTCGCCAGCACGCCCGGCAAGATCTGGATGATGGTGGTCGAGAACCGGGTGAACTGATCAGGGCCGCGGTGGCAAGCCTTGGGCGATGCGATCGAGCGCACTTGCGCGGCGCCAGAAGAGCCGGGCCAGCACGAAGTCGACCACCATCATGAACAGTCCAATGAGCCAAACAACGTCAAAACCCCAGGGCGTCATGTAGGCTTCGATGCCTTGCTCGAGGAAGAGCACGGGGATGCCGATGCCGACGACCAAGCCCGCGAAGACCAGGCTGGCCGTGAGCACCTTGAAGCTCTTTGCCTGGGTGGCGGGATCGACTTGTGCCGGCGCCGGCACGGCCTTCAGCCCTTGTCCTGCATGAAGGAGGCCACGCGCTCGGCGATCATGATGGTGGGCGCGTTGGTGTTGCCGCCGACCAGCGTCGGCATCACCGAGGCGTCGACCACGCGCAGGCCTTCGAGCCCGCGCACGCGGCACTGCGTTGTCGACCACCGCCATGGTGTCGTTGTCGGCGCCCATCTTGCAGGTGCCGACCGGGTGATAGATCGTCTCGCACTTGCGCGCGCACCCATTGCTCGATCTCGGCGTCGGTCTTGACCGCAGCGCCGGGTTCGAACTCGTCGGCGCGGTAGGGATCGAGACCTGACTGGGCGAAGATCTCGCGGCCGATCTTCACGCCCTTGATCAAGCGTGTCGAGGTCCTTGCGCTCGGCCAGATAGTTCGCGTCGATCAGCGGATGCTCCTTGGGATCCTTGCTCTTCAGCCGGATCGTCCCAGTGCTCTCAGGTCGCAGCGTGCAGACATGCAGGCTGTAGCCGTTCTTCTTCATCTTGGTGCGGCCGTGATCGACCACCAGTACCGGCAGGAAGTGCAGCTGGATATCGGGCGCCGACAGCCCGCTCTGCGTGCTCAGGAACCCGCCGGTCTCGGCGATCGGCGAGGTGCCGGGGCCCTTCTTGTTCCGCCAGTACTGGTAGAGCGACCACAGCTTGTTGGCCGTGTCGTAGGTGTCGCGCGTCTTGCAGAACTGCAGCAGCGCGGCATCGAGATGGTCCTGCAGGTTGCCGCCGACGCCCGGCAGGTCGTGCAGGCAGCGCACGCCGACCGACTGCAGGTGATCGGCCGGGCCGATCCCTGACAGCATCAGGAGCTGCGGCGAGTTCACCGCGCCGCCCGAGAGGATGATCTCGCGGCTGCAGCGGGCCACCTCGTCGCGGCCGTTGACGACGTAGCGCACGCCCATGGCGCGCTTGCCGTCGAGGATGATGCGTTCGACCAATGCGTTCGAGATCACCTTGACGTTGTTCTTGTTGCGCTCGACGGCCGGCCGCAGATAGGCGCTCGCCGTGCTCCAGCGCTGCTTGTCCTTCTGCGTGACCTGGTAGTAGCCGACGCCTTCCTGGCTGGCGCCGTTGAAGTCCTTGACCCGCTTGTGGCCGGCCTGCTCGCAGGCCTTCAGGAAGCCATCGTTTATCTTCGACGGATCGACCTGGTCGGCGACGTTGAGCGGACCGCCGGCGCCGTGGAATTCGTCGCCGCCGCGCTCGTTGTTCTCCGCCTTCTTGAAGAACGGCAGCACGTCGTTGTAGCTCCAGCCCTCGTTGCCGAGCTGGCGCCAGTGATCGTAGTCCCAGGCGTTGCCGCGCACGTAGAGCATGGCGTTGATCGACGAGGAACCGCCCAGCGTCTTGCCGCGCGGCCAGTACATGCGCCGGTCGTTGCAATGTTTCTGCGGCACGGTCTCGTAGCGCCAGTTGTAAGGCGTCTTGTCGCCCAGGCTGGCGAAGCCCGCCGGCATCTTGAGCATGAACGAATCGTCGGGCGGCCCGGCCTCGAGGATCAGGATGTTGAGGACAAAATCCTCGGCGAGACGGTTGGCGATGGCGCAGCCGGCCGAGCCGGCACCGATGATGATGTAGTCGTAGGGCCAGGACATTTTTCTTCCTAGGGCAGTCTATTCTCGATCACGGTGAAGAAGGTTCGGCCGGATATGGGCGACAAAAACCCGTTGCCGTCCAGTGGAAAGACGCTGCGGCTGACCGAGTCGCGCACATTGCCGCCGATGGCGTGCACTTCGCCGGGCCGCACCTCGACCACGATGTCGCAATGTCCGGGCCCGCGATTCAGGTTTTCCAGGGTGGTGCCGCCGCCCTCGCGCGAGGCGCAGATCAGGTCGCCGACTTGCGGCGCGTAGTCGTTCACAGGGTGTGGCACGAAGGCGGCGCCCGGCTCCCGGGCGCGCAGCACCATGCGCTCGACATAGATGGTGTGGCGGGCATCGGGGCAGAAGAGGTCGCGTGGCACGCCCGCACTCTCGATGTCCCACGAGATGAAGGCGGCCGACCACGGCACTTCGGTATCGAGCCCGCTGAGGTTGGGACGATCGACGCTCTTCCAGTAGTCGTTGATGCGTTCCGGCGCGTCGCGCTCCTGCACGCCGAGCTGCTCGGTGCGCGGCGGGCCGGACTTGGGGAAGATGAGGGTTTGGCGGCCGTAGCGCGCCCATTCCTGCACCGCCAGCAGCACCATCGAAGTCTTGGCGCTCGCCGTTGGCGGCGGCGCCTCGGGCTTCCACGACGAGGCGGGGCAGGGGCCGAGCGGCTTGAGGGACGCGGCACTCTTGGGTGGCGGCGCGGTTGCGCAGGCGGCGACCGACGACAGCAGAAGCAAGGCAACCAACCGGCGCATGGTCACCAGCGGCCGAGGCCGCCGATCACGATGGTCGGCACGTTGGCGGTGTGGCTCTGCACGGTGAAGACCTGCGTGCCCGGACGGCGCCCATCGCGTGGCGCCGACACATCGACGCCGGCTTTCTTCAGGCGCTCGTTGCAGCGCGCGATGTCAGGGGTGCGCCAGGACAGACCCCACAGTTCGTCGGGCGCGTCCGACACGCCCTTCTTCAAGTCGTGCGCCATCTCGACCACGAGATCGCCGCAGCGGAAGAACAGCAGCCGCGATCCCCAGTCGGGATTGCTGCGGTCGAGCCTGAGGTCGAGGCCGAGCCGCCCGGCATAGAGCGCGATCGCACGCTCGGGGTTGGGCGTGCGGATCACGACGTGATCGAGGGCGGTGACGGACGCGGCTTCACTGCTGTCTTTGAGCGGCGAAGGCGGGGCCTTGTCCTTGACCTCGATCAAGGCGATCGGCACGCCATGGGTGCCCGGCGTCGACAGCATGAGCCGCTCGCCCTTGCGTTCGGCCGACAGCGCGCGCCGCTCCAGCAGGCGCTCGGCCTTCTCGAGTGATTGCGTGGAGAACACCATCGAGGTCGAGCCGCGCCGTCGACGCGTCGTCCTCGATCGCCAGCCCGACATTGCCGACGCCGCAGCTTGCCGTCCTCGGCGCGGCGGCCGAGCAACGTCTCGTAGGCGCCGACCGCGCCCGCCCGGAACGAGGCGCGCAGGGTGAGATGGTCGAGCGCGTCGATCACCAGATCAGCCAATTCGTTTCAGCTGCTCTTTGAACATTGCGCCGCGATGAACGTAGGCCAACGTGTCCATGCGCATGCGGTCGATGTTGTCCGCGCTTACCTCGCGGATGACTTTGGCCGGCGCACCGAGGATCAGCGAGCGGTCGGGAAAGCTCTTGCGCTCGGTGACGATGGCGCCGGCGCCGACCAGGCAGTTCTTGCCGATCACGGCGAGGTTCAGCACCACGGCCTGGATGCCGATCAGCGCGCCGTCGCCGATCGTGCAGCCGTGCAGCATGGCGCAGTGGCCGATGGTGACGTCCTTGCCGATGATGAGGGGGGCGCCCGGATCGTTGTGCAGCACGCAGTTGTCCTGCACGTTGCTGCCATCGCCGATGGTGATCGGCTCGTTGTCGCCGCGCAGTACGGCGCCGAACAGGATGCTGACCCGCTCGCCGAGCGTCACATCGCCAATGATCGTCGCGTTCTCCGCCACGAAGCAGGACGCTGGAATCACCGGCTTTTTGTCGCCGAGCTGGTAGATCGCCATCTTATTCCCTTCCATTACATGAGCTACGCGCCGGCAACGCCCGAACGTATGGCCGCTGGATCGGCTGTATCGCACATCGGCACGTCGGAAAGCACGGCCCCTTTCGCGGCCCTGCGGTCAGTGCGCATAATTCACTCACCGGGAGGAAAAAACATGAGCGAAGTCGATGGCGCTACCCTGATCGCGCGGAGCCTCAAACAACAGGGCATCGACCACCTGTTCGGGGTCGTCGGGTTTCCGGTCGGCCCGATCGCCACAGCCGCGCAGCAGGAAGGCATCAACTACATCGGCATGCGCAACGAACAGGCCGCGTCCTACGCGGCCCAGGCGTACGGCTATATGACCGGTCGCCCCGGCGCCTGCCTCACCGTGACCGGCCCCGGCGTGGTGCACGGTCTCGCCGGCCTCGCCAATGCCCAGCAGAACTGCTGGCCCATGATCCTGATCGGCGGCGCGTCGGAGACCTATCGCGGCGGCATGGGCGCTTTCCAGGAAGAGCGCCAGGTACTGATCGCCACGCCATTCTGCAAATTCGCGCACGGCATCGAGAGCGTGGCGCGCATTCCCTACTATGTCGAGATGGCAACCCGGCACGCGACCTATGGTCGGCCGGGTGCCGCCTATCTCGACATGCCGGACGACATCATCAAGGGCAAATGCGAGCTCGACAAAATCGCCCAGGTCCAGCGTGTGCCCGAGCCGCCACGCATGGTGGCTCCCGGGGAGAATGTCGAGGCGGCGCTGGATCTGCTCGAACGCGCCCAGCGGCCGCTGGTCCTCGTTGGCAAGGGCATGGCGTGGTCACGCGCCGAAGGCGAGGTCCGCGCCTTCATCGAGCGCACCCAGATCCCGTTCGTGCGTTCGCCGATGGGTAAGGGCGTGATGCCGGACGACCATCCGCTGGCGGTCTCGGCGGCGCGCACGCTGGCGCTGCAGCAGGCTGACGTCGTCTTCCTGATGGGTGCGCGGTTCAACTGGATCTTTCATTTCGGGGCGTCGCCGCGTTTCGACAAGAACGTCAAGGTCATCCAGCTCGACATCGCGCCGGAGGAAATCGGGCACAACAAGGCGACGGAAGTGGCGCTGGTCGGTGACGGCAAGGCTATCGTCGGGCAGCTCAACAAGGCGCTCGGCTCCCGCCAGTGGTTCCATCCGACGGACTCGGCGTGGCGCAAGGCGCTCTCCAAGAAGACCGCCGAGAACGCCGCGACGATCAAGCCGCAGATCGACGACGATACCGGGCCGGCCAACTACTATCGGGCCCTGCGCGATGTCGCCGCCTGGATGCCGAAGAATGCCATCCTGAGCGCCGAGGGCGCCGGCACGATGGATATCGGCCTCACCCAGTTGCCGGTCGCCGACGCCCGCTCGTGCCTCAACGCCGGCACCTACGGCACGATGGGGGTCGGCCTCGGCCAGGCGATCGCCGCCTGCGTCGCGCAACCCGGCCGGCCGGTCATCCACCTCTCGGGCAACTCGGCGATCGGCTTTTCAGGCATGGAGATGGAAACGCTGGTCCGCTACGGCTTCCCGGTGAAGATCGTCGTCCTGAACAACGGCGGCATCGGCCCCGGCATGCCGGAAATCCCGGAAAACCCGATGATGAACCTCAAGCCCAATGCGCTGATCTACGGCGCCCGCTACGACAAGATGATGGAGGCGTTCGGCGGCAAGGGTTACTTTGTCGAGGATCCGAAGAAGATCCGCGGCGCGCTCGACGAGTCGATGAAGCACCCTGGCCCCACCCTGGTGAACGTCGTCATCTCGCAGAGCTCCACCCGCAAGGCGCAGCAGTTCGCCTGGCATAGCTGATTGAGTGGCACCCTTAGAGGAGTCGTCGTCATGCAGGATCAGGTAAGGCAGCCGGAGATCGCCACGGCGACCCAGCCGGCGCTCAAGGGCATCAAGGTGCTCGACCTCACGCAGTTCGAGGCGGGACCGTCCTGTACCGAGGTGCTGGCCTGGCTCGGCGCCGACGTCGTCAAGGTGGAGGAGCCCCATCGCGGCGAGCCGGGTCGCTGGGGAATGACCGATCGCCCCGACGCCGATTCGACCTACTTCATCTACTACAACCTCAACAAGCGCAGCGTTACCTGCAACCTCAAGAGCGAGGAGGGCAAGGCGCTGCTGAGGCGGATGATCGCCAAGGCCGATGTCGTGATCGAGAACATGGCGCCGGGCACCTTCGCGCGCCTGGGCTTCGACTATCCGCGGCTGAGCGCGATCAATCCGCGATTGATCTTCGCCCAGGTCAAGGGCTTCGCGCCGGAAAGCCCGCACGCGAATTATCTGTCGTTCGACATGATCGCCCAGGCGATGGGCGGCACGATGGGGGTGAACGGTCATCCCGACCAGCCGCCGGTGCGGCCGGGCCCGACCATCGGCGACACCGGCACCGGCATGCTGTGCTGCATCGGCATCATCACCGCGCTCTACCAGCGCATGACGACCGGCCGCGGCCAGCACATCCAGATCGCCATGCGCGACGCGATGCTGAACTACTGCCGCACGCCGATGAGCCGCCAGGCCGCCATGAAAGAGCAGCTGCCGCGTGGCGGCAACACGGTGCCGGGGACCGCGCCGGGCGGACTCTACAAATGCGCGCCGGGCGGACTCAACGACTGGGCCTACATCTTCGCCTCGCGCGGTAACGGGGAGCATTGGCTCCGCCTGATGAAGGCGATCGGCCGCGAGGACCTGCTCGACGATCCGCGCATGGTCGACGGCCCCACCCGCGCCCAGAATCGGGAGTTCGTGGATGGCATCATCACCGAGTGGACGTCGAAGCGCACCAAGCAGGAGGTGACCCGGGTCATCGCCGGCGCCGGCGTCCCCTGCGGCGCCGTCATGACCACGCTCGAGCTGATGCACGACCCTGATTTGCACGCGCGCGGGATGATGCAGGAGATCGATCATCCGGTGCGTGGGAAGGTCATCGTGGCGGGCTGGCCGCTCAGGATGTCCGACACCAAGGTCGCGCTGAAATCCGCGCCGGTTCTCGGCGCGGATTGCGAGGCGATCTACGGCGAGTGGCTCGGCTGCTCGCCCGACGAGGTCAAGGACATGCGGCACGCCAAGGTGATCTGAGGACCGCGATCTCGGTGGTGCGGAAACGGTCCTTCCGTTTACGTAACTTGCGATTGACGTTAACGTAAGGTGGCCGTAAGAGGGCTGCATCATGCCCGTCGCCACCCCGGCCAAGACCACTGCCCCGCGCGACCCGCAGCGCATCTACAGCATCGCGGAGCTCGCCCGCGAGTTCGCCATCACCGCGCGCACCATCCGCTTCTACGAGGACGAGGGGCTGATCAAGCCCAAGCGCCAGGGGCTGACACGGCTCTACAGTGCGCACGACCGCACGCGGCTGAGCTGGATCCTGCGCGGCAAGCGGCTCGGGTTCTCGCTGGCCGAGATCAAGGAGCTGCTCGATCTTTACCAGGTCGATCGCACCGGCGTGCAGCAACTGCGCGAGCTGCTACGGCGCAGCCGCCGGCACATCGCCGATCTGGAACGAAAGCGTCGCGATCTCGACGCGCATATCGGAGAATTCAGGGACGTCGAAATCCAGGTTGCCGCCGAGCTCAAGCATCGCGGCATCGACCCGGAAAGCGACTAGTCCCGCAAGGGGAGCAAGCCAATGGCCGTCTACAAGGCGCCGGTGAAGGACATCCAGTTCGTGCTGAACGAGGTGCTCGACGTCTCGAGCCTCTCCAAGCTGCCGGGCTACGAGGACGCCACGCCCGACACGATCGCGGCGATCCTCGAGGAAGCCGCCAAGATCTGCGAGAACGTGCTGTTCCCGATCAATCGCAGCGGCGACGAGGAAGGTTGCACCTACGAGAACGGCGTGGTGCGCACGCCCAAGGGGTTCAAGCAGGCCTACGACACGTTCCGCGAAGGCGGCTGGACCGCGGTCACCTGCGATCCCGAGTATGGTGGCCAGGGCTTGCCGGCGACGGTGGGCTTTGCACTGCAGGAGATGTTCACCGCGTCGAACCAGGCCTTCTCGATGTATCCGGGGCTGAGCCACGGCGCCTACGAGGCGCTGTCGCGTCATGGCAGTGACGACCTCAAGAAGCGCTACCTGCCCAAGCTCACCGACGGCACCTGGTCGGGCACGATGTGCCTCACCGAGCCCCAGTGCGGCACCGATCTCGGGCTGATCCGCACCAGGGCCGAACTGCAGGCCGACGGCAGCTACTCGATCACCGGCACCAAGATTTTCATCTCCGCCGGCGAGCACGACCTCACCGAAAACATCTTGCACCTCGTGCTGGCGCGCCTGCCGGATGCGCCGGGCGGCACCAAGGGCATCTCGCTGTTCCTGGTGCCGAAGTTCCTGCCCAAGACGGACGGCAGCGTGGGCGAGCGCAACGGCATCCGCTGCGGCGCCATCGAGCACAAGATGGGCATCAAGGCCAACGCGACCTGCGTGATGAATCTCGACGGCGCCAAGGGCTTCCTGGTCGGCGAGCTGAACAAGGGCATGCCGGCGATGTTCGTGATGATGAACGCCGCGCGCCTCGGCGTCGGCATGCAGGGCCTGGGCATCGCCGAGACGTCGTACCAGAGCGCCGTCGCCTATGCGCGCGATCGCCTGCAGGGCCGCTCGCTCACCGGCCCGAAGAACGCCGGCGGGCCGGCCGATCCGATCATCGTCCATCCCGACGTGCGCCGCATGCTGCTGACGCAGAAATCCTTCACCGAGGCCGCCCGCGCGCTCGCCCTCTGGGTCGGCATGCTGATCGACGAAGCGCACAGCCATCCCGACAAGGCCAAGCGCGAGGCCGCGGACGACCTGGTGCAGATGCTGACGCCGATCATCAAGGCGCACTTCACCGACATGGGCTCGCGAATGCGCCAACCTCGCCGTGCAGACCTACGGCGGCCACGGCTTCATCCGCGAGAACGGCGTCGAGCAGTTCGTGCGCGACGCGCGCATCACCCAGCTCTACGAGGGCACCAACGGCATCCAGGCGCTCGACCTGGTCGGCCGCAAGCTGCCGATGAAGGGCGGCGCGGCGGCGCAGCGCCTGCTGGGCGAGATCGGCTCCTTCATTGCTGCCAACAAGACGAACGACAAGATGAAGGAGTTCGTCGAGCCGCTCGAGAAGGCGCTGGGGCGCGTGCAGGACGCGGCACTCTTCCTGATGCAGAACGCCATGAAGAACCCCGACGAGGCGGGCGCGGCGGCGAGCGACCTCTTGCGCCTGATGGCGCTTACCGCGATGGCCTTCATGTGGAACCGGATCGCGGTTGCGGCGCAAAAGGGCCTGGCCGTCGGCAAGGACAACGCCTTCTACGAGGCCAAGCTCGCGACCGCGCGCTTCTACATGGCCCGCGTGCTGCCCCAGACGACCTCGCTCAATCACCAGATCAAGGCGGGTGCGGCGACGCTGATGGCGCTGCCGGCGGAGGCGTTTTAGGTCTCATATTGTTGCCGCTGGCACCCCTTGTTTGGGGACCGTATCAGCCTCACATCATGGCCGTTGGCCTTGTCCAACAGGGGTGGCGCATCGTGAAAAACAGTCGCTGGCTTGCGGTGATCGCCGCAGTGATCATCGTCGCACCGTCATTGGCCGAGGCGCCGCGCTGGCGGCGGCACGAGTTCCGGCAGTCGCGGCAGCAACACCGGCCAGGCGCCTGCGCCAACTCGAACGGCGCCAACTGCAGCACCCATAGAGCGGAGCGCGACGCCCCAACAACCGGCGCCGAAACCTGCGACTGTCACGCCAGCGTCGGCCACGCCGCAGGGCGGCGGCTTCATGGCGCGCAACCCGTTCTTGTCCGGCTTGATGGGCGGCATGCTCGGCGCTGGCCTGTTCGGCATGATGTTCGGCGGCGGCTTCTCCGGCGGTCTCGGCGGCGCGGCGGGCATGCTTGGATTGCTCCTGCAGGTCATGCTGATCGGCGGGCTGGCCTATCTTGCCGTCCGGTTGTTCCGCAGCTGGTCGGCGGCACGGACGCAATCGGCAGGTCCGGCTTATGCCTACGCTGCTGCGGCGCAACGGATGAACGAGGCGGTTGCGCGCCCCGTTACAGGCGGCGGCAGCGGCCCCGCCTTGCTGGGCAGTTCGGCGGCGCTCGCCATCACTGCGGAAGATTTCAATACATTCGAGGCCATGCTGGGCGAAATCCAGGCGGCCTACAGCAACGGCGACCTCGCCAAGCTGCGCAGCCTCGCGACACCCGAGATGCTCGGCTATTTCTCGGAAGAGCTTTCCAACAACGCCAGCCGTGGCGTCGAGAACAAGGTCGAGGCGGTGAAGCTCGAGCAGGGCGACTTGTCGGAGGCCTGGAGCGAAACGGATCTCGAATACGCCACCGTCGCCATGCGCTTCAGCATGATCGACGCGACCCGCAGGATTGCCGACGGCAGCATTGTCGCCGGCAATGACCAGGTGCGGACCGAGGCGACGGAAGTCTGGACCTTCCTGCGCAGCCGCGGCGGCAAGTGGATCTTGTCGGCGATCCAGCAGACCTAGCGTTGTTGCGGTTTGAGGGCCGAGCCGGGCTCCAAGCGTGCGAGTTGTGACAGGTCCCTGATGACTTCTTTCAGGGCATCGTGGTCCAGTTTGCTCGACGACAGCGCAAACCCGAGATAGGTCCAGTTCATGATGCGCGCGCGCATCTCGGCGACGCCGGGGGGAATGCCCGCGTCGATCAGCAGCTTCCGCAAGTAGCCTATCCGCTCCAAGTCCACCGCCTCGACCGCGGCGCGTGCTCGCGAGTCGGCGGTCGCCCAGGCGCGTACGGCGCGCTCAACGCCCGACCCGCCCGCAAATGCCCGGTAGAGCAGCGCTTCCAGCGGATCGTCGGGGGCGCTTTCGATTTCCTCGATGATGTTCTCCAGGGCGATCTCGCGCCAGCGCCGCAGGAGGGCGGCGTGGAAGGCCGGTACGTCCGCGAAGTGCCAGTAGAAGCTGCCACGGGAGACACCGAGGCGATGGGCGAGCGTGTCAGCCTTGAGGGCGGAGAACCCGGATTTTGTCAGCGCCTTCAGCCCCGCCTTCACCCATTCTGCCGGTCCCAGTCGGTTATCGATCATGTTCCATACACTGCTGTATTGACGGCCGCGGACCGAGCTGATAGCCAGTCCATACACTACTGTATGGAGGGTCGATGCGCAATCTCCTCGTCCAGCTGGCCGGAATGCTGGCTCTGGCGGTTTCCGTCGTGCACGGGGTGCTGAGCGAGACCAAGGTCTTCCCGCGCGTGCGCATCGAGCCGGAGTGGGCCCGACGGCTGATACGGCTCGTCTGGCAAGCGAGCACGGTCGCATGGATATGCCTGGCGATCCTCCTCATTGCCGCGCCCGGCATGGGCTCCGAAGCGGCACGGGAATGGATCATCGCCATGAGCATCGTCGCGTTCGGCGCCGCCGCCGTTGGTAATGCCTGGGCGACGCGGGGACGTCATTTCGGCTGGGTTGCCATGACGATCGTGGTCGGTCTCGCCGCCACCGGGTTATGAGTCGCTGCTTACGCCGGCCCGTCCGCGATGATCAAGGTGCCGACCGAACTCTTGTGCCGGAGCTGGATGATCTTCTGATACTCGGCTGACTTGTACCAGCCCTCCGCCTGGGCGCGGGATGGGAATTCGATGACCACGGTGCGCGGATGCGGCCACGCGCCTTCGTGAACGGTCACCTTGCCGCCGCGCACGATGAATTTTCCGCCGAATGGCGCCAGCGTCGCCGGCACCTGCTTGCGGTACTCGTCGAACATCGCCTCGTCCTTCACTGTCTCCGCGGCAATCACATAGGCCGTCATGGCAAGCTCCTTTGGGCGATGAATGCTACGATGTCATGTGTAGCGACGGAGGAAACAATGCAAGACCGCCAGATCGGCGACGTTCGTGTCACGCGCATCGAGGAGCAGATGGGGCCGGGCTTTCCGGCCAAGGACTTCTTCCCCGAGTTCGAGGCTGAGACCTTCGCCGCCGAACAGAACTGGCTGGCGCCGGGCTATTACCAGCCCGAGAGCGGTCGGCTGATCACCTCGATCCATTCCTGGCTGGTGCGGACGGGCAAGTACACGATCCTGATCGACTCCTGCAGCGGCAACCACAAGCCGCGGCCCGGCATGCCACGCTTCGACATGCTGAACACCAAGTATCTCGACCGCTTGCGCGAGGCGGGCGTCGAGCCCGAAGAGATCGACTTCGTCATGTGCACCCACCTGCATGTCGATCATGTCGGCTGGAACACGCAACTCAGGAACGGCAAGTGGGTGCCGACTTTCCCAAAAGCCAAGTACGTGATGTCGCGCACCGACCACGATCATTGGGCGGCGGTGGCCAAGCGGCCCGATTCGGTGCCCTATGAGGTGAACACCTACAACAATTCCGTCCTGCCGATCGTCGAAGCGAAGATGGCCGAGTTCGTCGCCGGCGGCGAGCATGCGATGTGCGGCTGCTTGAAGATCAAGCCCGCACCGGGGCACACGCCGGGCCAGATCCGCATCGATCTCGATTCGCGCGGCAAGCGCGCCATCTTCCCCGGCGACGCGCTGCACAATCCGGTGCAGGTCCCGCTGTGGAAGTGGAACAGCTGCTTCTGCGACGACCGCGATCAGGCACGCAAGACGCGCAACACGCTGCTTGGCGATTGCGTCGAGCAGGGGGCCTTGCTGATGCCGGCGCACTTCGCGCCGCCGCATGCCGCCTACGTGACGGCCAAGGGCGAGCGCTTCGCGCTCGACTGGGACCACGACAACAAACGCGGGCGTTGATGGCGCTCGACTTTCGTCTCGCCACCTCATCGGAAAACGGGCGGCAGATATTGCAGATGGACGCCGTCTGCTTTCCGCTCGACGCGCCGCCCACCATCGCCGGTGCCGAGTGGTACATTGGCTGGGACGGCTCTCGGCCGGCGGCGTATTGCGCCTGGAAGACGGTCGAGCATGACGGGGTGTCGGTCGGCTTTCACTATCGCGGCGGCGTGCTTGCGGAGTATCGCGGCCACGGACTGCAGCGCCAGATGCTGCGCCTGCGCGAGACCAGGATGCGCGCGCAAGGGCTGACCGCCGCCGTCACCTACACCGATGCCGATGGCGCGGCGTCGATGCGCAATCTGATCGCCGAGGGATACAGGCCTTACGCGCCGACGCCGACGACCACCCTTTCCGGACTAGGTCGATTGGGGAGAGTGGGCTTCGTCCACTGGCGCAAGAGTTCTTTAGCCTTAGCGGCCCTTCCAGTTGGGCTTGCGCTTCTCGGCAAAGGCGCGCGGGCCCTCGACGGTGTCCTCGCTGCGCGTCATGGCGACGAACGCCGGGTAGTGCAGGTTGTGCATCGCGATCTCGAGCGAGGGCACATCGAGCGAGCGCATGACGGTCTGCTTGGTGGCGCGTACCGACATCGGCGAACAGGCGAGGATGTCGTTGGCCCACCGCTTGGCCGCTGTCATGAGTTCGGCGTGAGGCACGATTTCGGTGACGAAGCCGAGCTCGAAGCCTTCCTTGGCGGACACGTGCCGGCCGGTCAGCATCATGCCCATCGCCTTCTTGAGCGGGATCATGCGGCTCAGCCGCTGCATGCCGCCGGCGCCAGCCGCCAGGCCGACCTTGGGCTCGGGCAGGGCGAAGGTCGCCTTGTCGGAGGCCACGATGATGTCACAGGCGAGCGCGATCTCGAATCCGCCGCCCATGGCGACGCCGTTCACCGCCGCAATCACCGGCTTCTCCATGTCGAAGCGGTTGGCAAGGCCGCCGAAGCCCTTGGCCGGATGCTGCGGGCGCTTGCCGGTCTTCTTCTGGATCTCGGCGTGGTACTTGAGGTCGTTGCCGGCGCAGAAGGCCTTGTCGCCGGCGCCGGTAATGATGGCCACCCACAGCTCGGGATTGGTGCTGAACTCGTCGAACGCTGCGACCAGCTCCTCGTTCGCCATGGGATGGCAGGCATTGTAGACCTCCGGGCGATTGATCGTGACGATCATCAGGCGGCCGTCAGTCTCGACCTTGCTGTACTGTCCCATGGCTTCCCTCCTGCTCCGTTATGAACGGCGGTTTACCGCAGCCCGCGGGGCGGGGCGATACAAAATGCCGCCCTCAAAGGGCACCAAAATGCCCTGATCACGTAGTGAATAGAGGGTGGGAGAACGGAAAGCCGGAAAAGCCCTGTCATGCGTGGTGAAGAACAATTGGATTATGCTCGTATCGCGTGCCGAATCTGCCTGCTTGCGGCAGCGATTTCGGCGCTTCCGGCCGTGTGCAGTTACGCTGCGGACCTCAACCAAACCCTCAAGTCACCCACTCCATTCGTTGTGGCGCCGGCTGCTCCTCCGAAAGGGGCCAAAGCGGGGCCGCAGGCTTCGCCGGTTGCCCCTACCGCGACCGGGGCGGAAATTGTGGGCAAATTGCTGTCCAATCCGCCGTCGGACCCGGATGTACCGCTGCCGCAGGGCAATCTGGCGGCGCGGCCATCGTCCGACGGCCCGCGCGACCATCCGACCATTTTCGGCCGCCCCGAAGATGGCGGCGGCGTCTTCGGGCTGAAAATCCCCATTCCGGCCGACCGCGGCGCTTCGGAACGGCACACAAGATCTAGTGCCGGCATTCCGACCGGGGATTAGGCCCTGAAAGCGGCCTAAACACCGTACTGTTGCTAGGCAGCCACAGGTCTGCCCCGAAAAGGCCCGGCTTATTGCCCCTCACCAGTTGTGGTGTGTATATTCGGCGCGGAGTTGGCACACACCAGCCCCGCCAAACGCTCGTCTGCTTTCTATAAACGAGGGGAAGAACTCATGAAGAAGGCTTTGCTGGCCGCCGCGGCGCTCGTTGCGCTGCCGGTAATGGCTCAGGCGCAGACTGCCGCGCCGGGCTTCTATATCGGCGCGGAAGGCGGCCTGAACTGGCTGCTGAACACAACGATCCTTGGCCAGACGGTTACCCCACAGACCGGTTTTGCCGCTGGCGGCGTCGTCGGCTACGACTTCGTCGGCCCCCGCGTCGAACTCGAGGGCATGTACCGCAACAACCAGACCTACACGGGCTTCCCGGGCACGGCGATCAACAACCAGATCGGCCAGGTCAGCGTGATGGCCAACCTGCTGTATGACTTCGCGCCGTCCTCGACGATCACCCCCTATGTCGGTGCGGGCGCCGGTATCGCGTTCGTCGATGGCAGCAGCTCGCTGAACAGCACACAGTTCGCCTACCAGGGCATCGTCGGCCTCGGCTGGAACGTTGACACCAATTTCCGCGTCAACCTCGATGGCCGCTACTACGGTACGTCGAATCCGAGCGTCAACGGCTCGACCTGGAGCAACAACAACTTCACCGTCATGCTGGGCCTGATCGTCAAGTTCGCGCCGGCCGAGCCGGCTCCGCCGCCGGTGACGCCGGCGCCTCAGGCGACCTCGTTCATGGTGTTCTTCGACTGGGATCGCTCGAACCTCAGCCAGCAGGCGCTGGCCACGATCGGGCAGGCCGCCCAGGCCTTCAAGACCAAGGGCAGCGCCCGGATCACGGCGACCGGCCATACCGATACGTCGGGCCCGGAGAACTACAACATGGCGCTGTCGCTGCGTCGTGCCAATGCGGTCAAGGACGCGCTGGTGCGTAACGGCGTGCCGGCCACGGCGATCGCGGTCGTCGGCCGCGGCGAGCAGGGCCTGCTGGTCCCGACGCCGGACGGCGTGCGCGAGCCGCAGAACCGCCGCGTCGAGATCGTGCTGCAATAACACGGATCCGAAGCTCAAGCTTCACGGGACGGCCGGGCTCACCCCGGCCGTTTTCTTTTTTAATTCAAGACTTTATCGCCAGAGGCCGCTTTTAAGGTTGGCGCGGCCGGGGCCGGTCTCTATATCCGGGCGAGGAGAATATTCATGTCGCAAGTGTTGATGCCCAAGGCGACCGCCGTTTGGCTCGTCGAGAACACGACCCTGACCTTCGACCAGATCTCGGCCTTCACCGGCCTGCATCCGCTTGAGGTCCAGGCGATCGCCGACGGCGAGGTTGCGGGCGGCATGACCGGGCTCGACCCGACGACCAATGGCCAGCTCACCAAGGAGGAGATCAAGCGCGCCGAGGGCGACGCCAAGGCCCACCTGAAGCTCAGCCCGCGCGACGTGCCGATGCCGGTGGCCCGCTCCAAGGGCCCGCGCTACACGCCGGTGGCCAAGCGCTCCGATCGGCCGGATGCCATCGCCTGGCTGCTCAAGGTCCATCCCGAGCTGCAGGACAGCCAGGTTGCCAAGCTGGTTGGTTCGACCAAGAGCACCGTGCAGTCGGTCAAGGACCGCAGCCACTGGAACATGCAGAACGTGCGCCCGCGCGATCCGGTGACGCTCGGCCTGTGCTCCCTCAAGGACCTCAACGACGCCGTCGACCGCGCCCGGCGCAAGGCCGCGCGCGAGGATGCCGCGCGCAAGAAGGCCAAGCTGCAGGCCGGCGAGCCCGAGCCCGAAGTCGCGGCCGAGGCCACGCCCGAGGTCGATCCTGCCGAGGCCGACCAGCCGGACGTCGCGCGCAACGACGCCGGCGAGCCCCACAGCTAGGTCGCTAGACCGTCAGCATCACTTTGCCGACGTGGTCGGCGCGCTCGAGCTCGGCGTGCGCCGCCGCTGCTTCGCGCAGCGGGAAGGTCTTGTAGATGATCGGCTTCACTGTGCCGCTCTCGAGCAGCGGCCAGACCTTCTCCTTCAGGCCACGCGCCATGCGGCCCTTGTTCTCGACGCTCTGCGGCCGCAGCGTCGAGCCGGTGAGGGTGAGGCGGTTCATCATCATCAGGCCGGCATTGATGTTGGCCGTGGCGCCGCCCAGCAGCGCGATGACGACGCAGCGGCCATCCTGCTTCAGAAGCTGCAGGTTCTTGGGCAGATAATCGCCGGCCACCATGTCGAGCACGACGTCGACGCCGCCCGAGAGCTTCTTCACCTCCGCCGCCCAGTCGTTGTCCTTGTAGAGCACGGCATGGTCGGCGCCGAGCTTGGCGACGGCGGCAGCCTTTTCGGCAGTGCGCACGGTGGTGAACACCATGGCACCGAATGCCTTGGCAAGTTGTATCGCCGTCGTGCCGATGCCGCTCGCCCCGCCATGGATCAACGCGGCTTCGCCTGAGCTGAGGCGCCCGCGTTCGAAGAGATTGTGCCAGACGGTGAAGTAGTTCTCCGGCAGCGCCGCCGCGCGCAGCATGTCGAAGCCTTTGGGCGGCGGCAGGCATTGCGGCGCCGGCACGGTGCAATACTCGGCATAGGATCCGCCGGGTGTCAGCGCGCACACCGCATCGCCTTCCTTCCAGCCGCTGACGCCGCTGCCGAGCGCCGCCACCGTGCCGGCCGCCTCGAGGCCCGGCAGGTCCGACGCGCCCGGCGGCGGCGGATAGTGGCCGGCGCGTTGCGCGAGATCGGGGCGGTTCACACCCGTTGCCGCCACCTTGATGAGCAATTCGCCAGGCTTGGGCTGCGGCACCGGCCGCGTCGCCGGCACCAGCGCCTCCGGCCCGCCGGGAGTCTTGATTTCGACACACGTCATCGTGGCGGGAAGTGCGCTCATGCTTGGCCTTTCGGAGGGATGGGAGCGATGCTAGGTCTCACTTAACCGCTTCCGTGGAGCCGCGCCATGGCCTTCGAACTCGACGATCTCGATCCCCGCCAGAAGAAGCCCAAGCCCCTGAACCTCGACGACATGAACATCGAGGACCTCAAGGAGTATGTCGCTGTCTTGAAGGCCGAGATCGAGAGGGTCGAGGCCAAGATGAAGGCCAAGCAGAGCCACGCTTCGGTTGCCGCGTCGATCTTCAAGAGGTGAGTCATGTCGCTCAAGAGGTAAATCCGCCATCGTCACCGGCTCGACCAGCGGGATCGGCCAGGCCATCGCCGAGGCCTTCGCCGCCGAAGGCTGTAACGTCATGCTGAACGGCTTCGGCGATGCCGCCGCAATCGAAAAGCTGCGCGCCGACATGGCCAAGAGATGTGGCGTCAACGTCGCCTATCACGGCGCCGACATGAGCAAGCCCGCCCAGATCGCAGATCTCGTGGCCAAGACCAACACCGCCTTCGGCAGCGTCGACATCCTGGTCAACAATGCCGGCATCCAGTTCACCGCGCCGATCGAGAAGTTCCCGCCCGAGAAGTGGGACGCCATCATCGCCATCAATCTCAGCGCCACCTTTCACGCCATCCACGCCGCCTTGCCGCTGATGAAGGCCAAGAAGTGGGGCCGCATCATCAATATTGCCAGCACACACGGCCTGGTCGCGTCCGAGCACAAGGTGGCCTACGTCGCGGCCAAGCACGGCATTCTCGGCCTTACCAAGGTGGTCGGTCTCGAATGCTCCGACACCGGCGTCACCTGCAACGCGATCTGCCCCGGCTGGGTGCTGACGCCCCTGGTGCAGAAGCAGATCGAGGATCGCGCCAAGGCCGAAGGCATCACCGTCGAGAAGGCAAACTTTGACCTGCTGGCCGAGAAGCAGCCGCAGCACCAGTTCACCAAGCCCGAGCAGATTGGCGGACTCGCGCTGTTCTTGGCTTCGGATACCGCCTCGAACATGCAGGGCACGCAGCTCGTCTCCGACGGTGGCTGGGTCGCCCAATAAGGAGACCGCGTGGCCGACGCCAAATTCCTGAAACCCGACACGCTGGCCCTGCATGCGGGCCAGCATCCCGATCCGGTCACCGGCGCGCGGGCGGTGCCGATCTACCAGACGACGTCCTTCGTCTTCCGCGACGTCGACCATGCCGCCAGCCTGTTCAACCTCGAGGTTGGCGGCCACATCTACAGCCGCATCTCCAATCCCACGGTGGCGGTATTCGAAGAGCGCGTCGCCGCCCTCGAGGAGGGCTCGGGCGCGCTGGGCGTGGCGAGCGGCCAGTCGGCGCTGCATATCGCCATCGCCACCCTGATGGGTGCGGGCGGCCACATCGTCGCCTCGACCTCGCTCTATGGCGGTACGCGCAACATGCTGGGGCTGACCCTGCCGCGCTTCGGCATCGAGACGACCTTCGTCAATCCGCGCGACCATGACGGGTTCGCCAAAGCCATCAAGCCCGAGACGCGGCTGGTGCTGGGCGAAACGATCGGCAATCCCGGCGGCGAGGTTCTGGACATCCCGGCGATCGCCGGGATCGCCCATGCCGCCAAGATCCCGCTGATGATCGACAACACCTTCGCCTCGCCGGTGCTGTGCCGGCCGCTGACGCTCGGCGCCGACATCGTGTTCCATTCGGCGACCAAGTTCATCGGCGGCCATGGCGTGGCGATCGGTGGCGTGATCGTGGAAAGCGGCCGCTTCGACTGGGAGGCCTCGGGCAAGTTCCCGACCCTCACCGAGCCTTACGCCGGCTATCACGGCATCGACTTCGCCGAGGAGTTCGGCCCGCACGCCTTCATCATGCGCGCCCGCACCGAGGGCGTGCGCGACTTCGGCTCCTGCATGGCGCCGCAGACGGCCTTCTATCTCCTGCAGGGCCTGGAGACCCTGCCGCTGCGCGTGGCGCGGCACGGCGAGAATGCGCGCAAGGTCATCGCCTTCCTGAAGGGCAATCCGGCGGTCGAGAGCATCGCCTCGCCCGAGCTGGCCGACCATCCCGATCATGCGCTGGCCAAGAAGCTGCTGCCCAAGGGCGCAGGCTCGATCTTCAGCTTCGACATCAAGGGTGGCCGCGAGGCCGGCCGGCGCTTCATCGAGCGGCTGAAGCTGTTCTCGCATCTCGCCAATGTCGGCGACGCCAAGTCGCTGGTGATCCATCCCGCCTCGACCACCCATGCCCAGCTCGACACCGCAGCGCTCAAGGCCGCCGGCATCGGCGAAGGCATGATCCGGCTATCGGTCGGCCTCGAGGATCCCGAGGATATCCTCGACGATCTCGGACAGGCGCTGCGCGCCTCGCAGAAGGCCTGACCATGAAGCTCAAGGTCGACGGTCGCGAGGTCTTCGCGACCACGGGCGGCACCGAATTCGATGCGGCCAAGCCCGCGGTCATCTTCCTGCATGGCGCGGGCTTCGACCGCACGGTCTGGCGCCTGCAGACGCGCTGGTTCGCCCATCACGGACGAAGCGTGCTGGCCGTCGATTTCCCGGCGCATGGCTGGTCGGCGGGGCCGATGCTGACCAACGTCGCCGCCATGGCCGACTGGACAGCGCAGCTGATCGCCGCGGCGGGCCTCAAGAGCGCGGCCCTGGTCGGCCATTCGATGGGCGCGCTGGTCGCACTCGATTGCGCCGCACGCCATGCCGACAAGGTGCGCGCCTTGGCGCTGTGCGGCGTGGCGGTCGAGATGCCCGTCCATCCCGAAATGCTCGAGTCCGCGAAGGCCAACACGCTCAAGGTGCAGGAGCTGATGACCTTCTGGGGCATGGGCAATGCGCTGCACAAGGGCGGCATGGTTTCGCCCGGCCTTTGGCTGCGCCGCGAATCGCTCGCCGTGCTGGCCGGCAACAAGCCCGACGTGATCCATAGCGATCTCGCAGCCTGCAACGCCTACAAGGACGCGAGCGCACGCGCCGCCGCGGTGAAGTGCCCAACGGTCTTGGTGCTGGGCGACGGCGATCTCATGACCCCGACGGCCAAGGCCAAACCGCTCGCGGCCGCCATCGCCGGCGCGAAGACCGTCGTGATCGCGAACTGCGGGCACTTCATGATGGTCGAGCGGCCCGACGAAACCCTCGAGGCGCTAAAACCCTATGTCTGAGCGCGTGGCCCTGATCACCGGCTCGACCTCGGGCATCGGTGCGGCGACCGCGCGCCGGCTGGCACGTGACGGCTACGCGGTGGCCCTGCATTCGCGCCGTTCGGCCGACGTTGGGAAGACGATGGCCGCCGAGCTCAAGGGCGCCAGCTATCACCAGGCCGACCTCGGCGACGAGGCGGCGACGCGCGGCCTGGTGGCCGCCGTCGTGAAGCATCACGGCCGGCTCGACGTGCTGGTCAACAATGCCGGCGAATCGATCCGCATCCCGCATGCCGACCTCAAGGCCGCGACACCCGCGGTGTGGCGGCGCATGCTCGACATCAACCTGATCGCGCCCTTCGTGCTGATGACCGAGGCCGAGCCGGCGCTGCGCAAATCCGCCGAGAGCGGGCGGCCGGCCTCGGTCGTGAATATCGGCACCCATTCCGGCGTGCGGCCCAAGGGCGCCTCGATCCCCTACGCCACCGCCAAGGCGGGCCTGCATCACGCCACGCGCCTGCTGGCGCTCGCGCTGGGGCCGGCCATTCGTGTGAATGCCGTGGCGCCCGGCCTGGTCGAGACGCCGATGGGGGCAGGCTGGCCCGAGGCCACCGAGCTCTGGAACACCAAGGCGCCGATGCGTCGGGCGGCCAGGCCCGAGGACATCGCCGATCTGGTGGCCGCGCTCTGCGCCAACGATTACGTTACCGGAGAGATCCTGATCGCCGACGGTGGGCTGAACCTCACCTGAGCCAACAGACGGAGGAAACCATGAACGTGCAGACCTTGCCGCCCGGCTACAAGACCGCGCCCTGGACGCCGCCCGAGAAGATCGACGGCAAGATGCTGGCGGAGGCCAGCGGCAAGCTGATCGAGCTCTTGCGCATCCGCACACAGCCGATCGGCATGAAGCTGTTCGAGAACCCGGCCGACATGGACAAGATCCAGGGCGTGCGCAAGCCGACCGACGGCATGAAGTTCACGATGTGCCAGATGGTGACCCAGTCGCGCTGGTACGGGTTCACCTTGGGCATCACCGTCGACAATACGCGCGGCGGCAATTGCGGCGGCGTGGTCGGCCTCAATCATCCGGGCGAGGGCTTCCTGTCGGGCGATCACATGAACGGCGTGTGGTTCGGCAACAAGGAGGCCTCGGCCGCGCACCAGGCGCAGATGCCGCGCGTGCCCGACGGCAAGTACAACGGCCTCGTGGTCGCGCCGCTACGCTCGGGCCGGCTCGATCCGCCCGACATCTGCCTGTTCTACGGCACGCCCGGGCAAATGATCTATTTCATCAACGGGCTGCAGTTCCATCGCTACCGCCGCTACGACTTCACGTGCACCGGCGAGAGCGCCTGCGCCAACTCCTGGGGCAGGGCGCTGGCGACGCGGCAGACCTCGCTGTCGTTGCCCTGCTATGCCGAGCGGCGCTATGGCGGCGTCGCCGACGACGAGCTGTTGATGGCCTGCCCGCCCGACGAGTTCCTGCGCGCCATCGAGGGCATGGGCCATCTCGGCAAGAACGGCCTGCGCTACCCGTTCCCGCCCTACGGCGCGGCCATGGACCCGTCCTTCGGCATGGCCAAGAGCTACGGCTGACAGTGCTCTACGTCGTCGCCTGGCCGCTCTTGAGCGAGGCTGACGACACCGCGCTGCGGCGCCTCCGCGCGCAATACCATCCGCGCGAGGCGGGCCTGATCGGCCCGCATTTCACCCTGGTGTTCGGTGCGCCGCTCGATCAGGAAACGCGCCTGCACGCCGCCTTCGAAGCGCTGGTCGAGCGTCGGCCGTTCTGGTTCGTCATCGACCGCATCACGCGCGTCGACCGCTACCTCTACGCCGTGCCGGCCGACGGCAGCGCGGAGCTGACCGAGCTCTACGATGCGCTCAGCCGGACGCCCGGGCCCGCATCCGGACATGGGCCGTTCGAGCCGCATATCACGCTCGGTATGTTCGAGCGCGCCGCCGAGGCGGAGCAGGTGGCGCGCATCGTCGAGCGCCAGCACCTGCCGATGCATGGCCGGGTCGAAGAGCTGGCGTTGCTGCGGCGCGACGGCGAGGCGCTGGCCACGCTCGCCAGCGTCCGCCTCTCGGCATGAGGATCTGGCGCTGGCTCGGCAGCCTGCTGGCGCTCGCGGTGCTGCTGGCCTTCGTGTTGGGCGATCCCATCGCCTGGGGGCAGGCGGCGCTGATCATGTGGGACGTCGCCGGCGGTGGAAAACGCACGCTGTGGCAGGACCTGACGGACCCCCCCAGCGAATACGTCATGCATTGGCAGGGCGGCGAGGGTGACGTCTACGAACCCGCCGGCGCGAGCGCCGCGGCGCTCGTGTTGGTGCCCGGCGCCGCGGTGCTCGGGCGCGACGAGCCGCGGCTCAAGGCGCTGGCTCGCACTTTCGCGCGGGCAGGTTTCGTGGTGTTGGTGCCAGAGCTGCCGGAAGTCCGCCGGCTGGCGCTGTCGCGGGCCGATGCCGACCGGATCGCCTCGGCGCTGGAGCAAATGTACGAGTGGCGGCTTTCGCAGCCGCTGGGCGTGGCCGCGGTATCCTATGCTGTGGCGCCTGCGATGATCGCCGTCCTGCAGGATCGCCTCGCGGGCAAGGTGGATTTCGTGGTCGGTGTCGGTGGCTATCGCGACGCTGAAGCGGCGATCCGCTTCGTCACCACCGGCAGCTTTCGCCCGATGGGCGAAGCGCGAGAATTCCGGGTGACGCCCAACAACTACGGCCGCTGGGCCTTCCTGCGGGCCAATGCCGGCCGCCTCGACGACCGAGACGATCGCGCGCTGCTGCAGGCGATCGCCCAGGCGCGCTTCCGCGATCCGGGCGCCGATGTCGCGCCGCTGGCGGCCAAGCTTGGACCGCAGGGGCAAGCCGTACTGGCCCTGGTCGAGAACCGCGATCCCGACGCCGTGACGCGGCTGGTCAGTGCGCTGCCCGAAAGCGTGCGGCGCGAGATCGATGGCCTCAACCTCGCGCTCTACGACCTCTCGAAGCTCAAGGGCGATCTGATCCTGGTGCACGGCCGCGGCGATCCGCTGGTGCCCTACAGCGAAAGCCAGGCGCTCGCCGCCGCTGCCTCGAACGCGCACGTCTCGCTGTTCCTGATCGACGATCTCGGCCACGTCGACTTCAACGCCGTCACCGCCGCCAACGCCTGGACCATGTGGCGGGCGATCCTGGCGCTCCTTCAGGAGCGGCGCTGAATCACCCTCATTCTTCCCAGAGTTTCCCAACCTGCTGGGAAGCCTCCGATGCCGATGGCATAAGGCTTTTGGGTGATTCTTCCCAGCTTTCGCGCGCCCCCTCCTATGGAGAGTGCGTCGCATTCTCATACACACCAAGGCGCGTAGCGCAGAGACTACCGCCAGAGCGGCGGCAGCGGCGGCAGGCGGACATTGCCGGGGCGGCCGGCGATACCGAAGCGGGCAAACGCCTCGCGCACCTCGCGCGGGGCGCGGATCGTCGGCGCCTTGGCGTCGAGGCCGGCCAGCCGCATCAGGCGATCGGCGATCTTCTGCCAGCGCTCGCTCTCGGGCGGGAAGCGACGCACCTGGACCGAGCGCCCCTCGTCGATGCCGGCCTTGGCCTTGGCGATGCTGACGGCGAGATGCAGGCCGCCCAGCTCGTCGATCAGGCCGGCGCGCTTGGCGTCGAGGCCGGTGAAGACGCGGCCGCGTGCCGCAGCGTCGAGAGGGCCGGGCTCGAGCTTGCGCGCCTCGCCGACCTGGCGCGTGAAGTCGATGTAGACCGCGTCGAGCTCGCGCCCGAGGATCACGCGCTGGGCCACCGTCGGCGCCTGGAAGGTCGAGTACATGCCGGCATTGGCGCCCACGCCCAGCCGCTCGACCTTGACGCCGAGCGTGTTGAGCAGGTCGGCCGCCACCGGCCACACCCCGAACACGCCGATCGAGCCGGTGACGCTTGCGGGCTCGGCGACGATCACGTCGGCTCGTACCGCGGCGAGATAGCCGCCGGACGCCGCGACGTCACCCATCGACACGATGACCGGCTTGCCGGTGGCGCGGGCGCGCGCCACGCCGTCGGCCATGGCATCGGCCGCCGGATAGGTGCCGCCGGGCGAATCGATGCGCAGCACGATCGCTTTCACTTCCTTGGCGCGCGCCGCCGAATCGAGTGCGTCGACCACGTCGTCGGCGGTCGCCACAACATCGTCGTCGAGCAGCCCGCCGCCGCCCTGGCTCGAGCCGATGGTGCCGCTCACCCGCACCAGCGCCACCACGTCACCGGTAGGTTTCGGCCGGCGGTCGTCGTTGGCGTAGTCGGCGAAAGCCACCAGCTCGCGCGTCGAGCCGGCCCGCTGCCAGACCTCGTCGATGGCGTCGGCGCGATAGCCGATCTTGTCGACCAGGCCTTCCTGCTTGGCGCGCTCCGAATTGAAGGGGGCGGCGTCGATCAGCTCGCGCAGCTTGGCCGCGCTGAGGCGCCGCTCGCGCGACACGTCATCGATGAACTGGGCATAGAGGCTGTCGATCAGCTGCTGCAGGTTCTCGCGGGCCGGCGGGGTGAAGCCGGTCTCGGTGAAGGTGTCGGGCGCGCTCTTGTATTCGTAGCGCTTGCCGCCTTCGACGTGGACGCCCAGCCGATCGAGCCCACCCCTGAGGAACGGCGTCTCGACCGACAGGCCCATCACGCCAAAACCGCCGCTCGGCTGCAGCCAGATCTGGTCGAGCGCCGAGGCGAGGTAATAGTCGGAGATGTGGGCGCCGCTGTCGCCCAGCTCTTCGGCGAAGCCGATGGCGAACTTGCCCTTGCCGCGGAACCGGGCGATCGCCTGGCGCAGCTCCTGCACGCGGGCGAGGCCGGCATCCTCGTCGCCGATCTCGACATAGAGGCCGGCCACGCGCGGATCGTCGGCTGCCTGCCACAACAGCTCGACCGTCTCGGTGACGTCGCGCGAGCTGCGCCACAGGCCGCCGCTCAGGAGGTCGGCCGACGACGTCTCGGGCGGCAGCGTGCGCAGGTCGAGCGACAGCACCATCGAGCTCGGCAGCGGCTTGGAAGCCAGCGGACCGTAGATGGCGAAGGCGATCGCACCGACGATCGAGAGCAAGGTGAAGAAACCGACGGTGGCCAACAGGCCAACGATGAACCGCCGCATGTGATCTCCCGTCTAGGCTTGCACCAGATTGGGCCGAAAGGCCCGCACCGCGTCAAGCATGGTGGCTGCCGAGGTGTCGAGCCCGTTGTCGCGCACCAGCAAGGCGGCCGGCACGCCGCGGATCGGCCGCAGCCCGTCGTCGAGGTTCCACATCGACAACCTGAGATCGGCGGCGACGAAGACCTCGGGCACCAGCCCGATCTGCAATTGCGGGCGGAAGGCGAGGCGGCGCAGGCGCACCCACTGCATCTCGTCCCAGGCGAAGCGGCGGTTGCGCCCGAAGCCCAGCGCAATGCCGTCGCGGTCGATCACGACCTGCGGCTCACGATTGAGGAAGCGCGTCACTCCCAGCCAACCGTAGAAGCCCAAGGCGATCGCCAGCAAGGTGAACAGCACGAAGCGCGGGTCGTTCAGCGACAGGGTCGGAGCGTTGGCCGAGTTGGTGGCGAAATGCAGGATGGCTGCACCGACCATGCCGACCGCCACGACCGCCATGCTGATGTTGTGCAGCGAGCCGTAGCGCGCCTCGATGGGCTGGGCGACGGCCATGTCGCTGCGTTCAGCCGTTCTGGGCGCGATGGCGCAGCAGGTGGTCGGCCAGCACCACAGCCACCATCGCCTCGGCGACCGGCGTGGCGCGGATGCCGACGCAAGGATCGTGGCGGCCCGTGGTGCGCAACTCCACTTCGTTGCCGAAGCGGTCGATGCTGCGCACGGGATGGAGAATCGAACTGGTGGGCTTCACCACAAGCCGGCAGACGATGTCCTGGCCGCTCGAGATGCCGCCCAGAATGCCGCCGGCATGGTTGCTGAGGAAAACCGGCTGGCCGTCCTTCATGCGCATCTCGTCGGCATCCTGCTCGCCGCTCATGGCGGCGACCGCGAAGCCGTCGCCGATCTCGACCCCCTTCACGGCATTGATGCTCATCAGGCCTTTGGCGAGGTCGGCATCGAGCTTGTCGTAGACCGGATCGCCGAGACCGACCGGAATGCCCGACGCCACGACTTCGATGATGGCGCCGCAGGACGAACCCCGCTTGCGCACATCGTCGAGATAGCCCTCCCAGGCCTGCCCGGCCTGCCGGTCGGGACACCAGAAGGGATTATCGCCGGTGGCGTCCCAATCCCATTTGCTGCGGTCGATCTTTTGCGTGCCGAGCTGGACCACGGCGCCGCGCACTTTCACGCTGTCGCCCAGGATCTTCCGCGCGATGGCGCCGGCGGCGACTCGCACTGCCGTCTCGCGGGCCGACTGGCGGCCGCCGCCGCGATAGTCGCGCACGCCGTATTTCTTGAAGTAGGTGTAGTCGGCGTGGGCCGGCCGGAACTTGTCCTTGATCTCGGAATAGTCGCGGCTGCGCTGGTCGACATTGTCGATATGGAGCGCAATCGGCGTGCCGGTGGTGACGCCCTCGAACACGCCCGACAGGATCTTCACCGTGTCCGGCTCCTGGCGCTGCGTCACGAAGCGCGACTGGCCAGGTCGGCGCTTGTCCAGCCAGACCTGGATGTCGGCCTCACTCAGGGGAAGGCGCGGCGGCGTGCCGTCGACCACGCAGCCGATCGCCGGCCCGTGGCTTTCGCCCCAGCTGGTGAACTTGAAGAGGGTGCCGAAGCTGCTGCCGGCCATGGCCGCCAGCCTCCGCCTTACTCGCCCTCGAACCCGGCGAGCAGTTCGGCGATCTGCTTGGCCGACGAGGTCTTGACCATGCCGACGACGTGGTAGCCGGCATCGACGTGCATCACTTCACCGGTCACCGCGGTCCCGAGGTCCGACAACAGGTAGAGGCCGGCATTGCCGACTTCCTCGGGAAGCACGTTGCGCTTGAGCGGCGAGTTGAGTTCGTTCCATTTCAATATGTAGCGGGCGTCACCGATGCCGGAGAAGGCGAGCGTCTTGATCGGGCCGGCCGAGATCGCGTTGACCCGGATCTTCAGTTCGCCGAGGTCGGCGGCGAGGTAGCGGACGCTGGCTTCGAGGGCAGCCTTGGCCACGCCCATGACGTTGTAGTGCGGGATCACGCGCTCGGCGCCGTAGTAGGTGAGCGTGACAATGCTGCCGCCGTTCTTCATCAGCGGCACGGCGCGCTGCGCCGCGGCGGTGAGGGAGTAGCAGCTCACGTTCATCGTCAGCGCGAAGTTGTCAGCCGTGGTGTCGAGGTAGCGGCCCTTGAGCTGGTCCTTGTTGGAGAAGGCGATGGCATGGACCAGGAAATCGAGGTCGCCCCATTCCTTCTCGACCGCGGCGAAAGCGGCGTCGATGCTGGCGGCATCGGTCACGTCGCAGGGATAGACCATCTTCTCGCAGCCGATCGACTTGGCCAGCGGCCGGACACGCTTTTCCAGCGCCTCGCCCTGGAAGGTGAAGGCGAGCTTGGCGCCCTGCTGGTGGCAGGCCTTGGAGATGGCCCAGGCGATCGAGCGTTCGTTGGCCACGCCCATAACCAGGCCCTTTTTTCCGGCCATCAACTGTGCGGCTGCAATCATGCCTCGTTCTACCGGGGCTTGGTGGCAGGGACAAGATGCCGGTGGTGGACGGCTTTCTTCCCCCTGCATATTGTGGCTCATGATCCGCGAGAAAGCCGATCCGCTAGAGCTGTTTGCCGACTGGTACGCCGAGGCCGAGAAGAGCGAACCCAACGATCCCACCGCCATGACCCTGGCGACGGTGGGGCCAGACGGCACGCCGTCGGTGCGCATGGTGCTGCTGAAGGGCTTCGATGCCTCGGGCTTCGTCTTCTACACCAACCATGAGAGCCGCAAGGGCGTGGATCTGGTGGCCCATCCCAAGGCCGCGATGCTGTTCCACTGGAAGTCGCTGCGTCGGCAGGTTCGCCTCGAAGGCCCGGTCGAGAAGACTACTCCGAAGGAGGCCGACGACTACTTCGCGACCCGGCCGCGCGGCAGCCAGATCGGCGCCTGGGCCTCGGACCAGTCTCGGCCGCTCGAGAGCCGCTTTGCGCTCGAGAAGCGCGTGGCGGAATATACCGCCAGGCACGTCATCGGCACCGTGCCGCGGCCGCCTCACTGGTCGGGCTTCCGGCTGCGGCCGCTGCTGATCGAGTTCTGGCAGGATGCGCCGTTCCGCCTGCATGATCGGCTGGAATATCGCCGTCCCTCGGTGGGTGCGCCATGGTCGACACGCACGCTCTACCCGTAGCGCTCGACGCCAAGCAGATCGGCCGCCTGATGCGGCGCGCCAGCCTGGCCTCAATGTCGGTCGCCATCGTGCTGGTGGTGGCCAAGGGCGCGGCCTGGCTGGTCACCAACTCGGTGGGCATGCTGTCGTCGCTGATCGATAGCGCCCTCGATCTGGTGAGCTCGCTGATCACTTTCCTCGCGATCCGCCAGGCGCTGATCCCGGCTGACGAGGATCACCGCTTCGGCCATGGCAAGGCCGAGGCGCTGGCCGGCGTGGCGCAGGCCGGCTTCATCGCCGCTTCGGCGGGCGGCCTGGTGCTGACGGTCATCGACCGCTTCCTGCATCCGCGCGCCTTGCAGGGCGAGTTCACCGGTGTCGTGGTGAGCGCGTTGGCGATCGTGCTGACCTTGGCCCTGATGACGTTCCAGACCTACGTCGTGCGGCGCACCAAGTCGCTGGCGATCACCGCCGACAAGGCGCACTACACGACCGATTTCGTCACCAACATCGCCGTCGGTGCCGGCATCGTCGCCTCCACGCGCCTGGGCGAGCCGTTGATCGACCTCGCCGTGGCGCTCGGCGTGGCGATCTACCTCGTCACCGGCGCCTGGACGATCGGCCGGACCTCGATCGACGTGTTGATGGACCGCGAGCTGCCGGAGGAGGACCGCCGGCGCATCCTCGATATCGTGCACCGCCATCCCGGCGTGCGCAGCGTGCACGACCTGCGCACGCGCTCCTCCGGGCTGACCCAGTTCATCCAGCTCCACGTCGTGCTGCATCCCACCATGTCGCTGGGGCGCGCGCATGTCATGGGCGACACGATCCAGGCGGCGATCGAGGAGGCGTATCCGCAGGCCGAGGTGATCCTGCACATCGATCCACTGGACGACAGCAAGCCGGGCGGCGCGACGGCCTGATGGCGCGTCCAGCCTTCGTCGTCGAGGACCAATCGGAGGTCATCGATCATCTCCAGGCACAACTGCGGCCGGACCGGCGCATCGACACCCACGGCGCCGTCGTCTTCCTTGCCGGCGATCGCGCCTACAAGCTGAAGCGCGCCGTCAAATTCCCCTACATGGACTTCTCCACGGTCGAGCGGCGCCGTGCCATGTGCGAAGCCGAGATCGAGACCAACCGCCGCCTGGCGCCGGAGATATATGTCGGCGTCGAGCCGGTGCGCATCGGGTCGCGCATTGCCGACTGGCTGGTCGTCATGCGCCGCTTCGACGAGGACGGACTCTTCGATCGCCTGGCCGACCGCCGCGCGCTGACGCCCGAGCTGATGGCGGCGCTGGGGGCACGCATCGCGCGCTTCCACGACGGGCTAACGCCGATTCGCAACGGCTTCGGCCGGCCCGACGACTACCGCCATTCGATCGCCGCCGACATCCGCCAGATGCGCGAGCAGGGCGAGCGGCTCGATCCCGCAACCAGCGAGGCGTTGGCCGAGGCCATGCCGGCGGCGCTGGAGCCGCACATGGAGCTGGTGGCGCGTCGCGTCACGGCCGGCGCCATCCGCCGCTGCCATGGCGATCTCCATCTGCGCAACATCGTTCTCATCGCGGGAAAGCCCGTGCCGTTCGACGCCATCGAGTTCTCCGAGCGCATCCCCAACATCGACGTGCTCTACGACCTGTCATTCGCCCTGATGGATCTCTGCGAGCGCGAGTTCCGGCCGCTCGCCAACCGCTTGCTGAACGAATGGCTGTGGCGCATCGCCGAGTTGCCGGACGCATCGCACGAGGAGGCGCTGGCGCTCCTGCCCATGTTCCTGTCTCGCCGCGCCGCCATCCGCGCCTTCGTCGACGCCTCGACCGCCGCGGTCGACGGCTCCGACACCACGCGCGCGCGCGCATCTACCAGCGCGTCGCGGTGGGCTTCCTGCAGCCTGCGCCGCCCAGGCTGATGGCGATCGGCGGCTTGTCGGGCAGCGGCAAGACCACGCAGGCGCTCAAGCGTGCGCCTGACATCGGCCGCGCACCGGGCGCCGTCGTGGTGCGTAGCGACGTCGAGCGCAAGCGCGTGGCGGGCCTCGCGCTCGAGGAGCGCATGCCGGCCGGCAGCTACACGCCAGAAGCCTCGGCCCGCACCTATGCCGCCATGCTGGCCCGCGCCGAGCGCGTGCTACGCGCCGGCCACAGCGTGGTGCTGGATGCCGTCTTCGCCCGCGAGGACGAACGCGCGGCCGCCGAGGCTTTGGCCGGCAAGGTCGGTGTGCCGTTCGAGGGCCTGTGGCTCGATGTCCCGAAGGAAGTGGCCCAGGCCCGCGTCGCGGCGCGCCAGGGTGACGCCTCCGACGCCACGCCGGCCGTCGTGGAGCGGCAGTTCGGCTACGAGCTGGGCGAGATTACCTGGAAGCGCTTTCCGTCATGAGACGACAGTTAGGCCCGCTTCTTCGCCGCCGCGCTGCGCGGCAGGTGGCGGGCCAGATACTGGCCGGTGTAACTCTCGCGCACCTTTACGATCTCCTCGGGCGGGCCCTCGGCGACCATGCGGCCACCGCCGGTGCCGCCGTCGGGGCCCAGGTCGAGGACCCAGTCAGCGGTCTTGATGACCTCGAGATTGTGCTCGATCACCACCACCGTGTTGCCGCCCTCGACCAGGCGATGCAGCACCTCGAGGAGCTTGCGCACGTCCTCGAAATGGAGCCCGGTGGTCGGCTCGTCGAGGATGTAAAGCGTGCGGCCGGTCGCCCGGCGGGAGAGCTCCTTGGCGAGCTTCACGCGCTGCGCCTCGCCGCCCGACAAGGTCGTCGCCTGCTGGCCGATATGGATGTAACCCAGGCCGACCTGTTGCAGGGTCAGGAGCTTGTCGCGGATGACCGGCACGGCCTTGAAGAACTCCACGCCTTCGTCGACCGTCATCTCCAGCACGTCGGCGATCGACTTGCCGCGGAAGTGGATCTCCAAAGTCTCGCGGTTGTAGCGCTTGCCCTTGCAGACGTCGCACTGGACGTAGACGTCGGGCAAAAAGTGCATCTCGATCTTGATGACGCCATCGCCCTGGCAGGCCTCGCAGCGGCCGCCCTTGACGTTGAAGGAGAAGCGTCCCGGCTTGTAGCCGCGTTCGGTCGATTCCGGCAGCTGCGAGAACCAGTCGCGAATCGGCGAGAAGGCGCCGGTATAGGTCGCCGGATTGGAGCGCGGCGTGCGGCCGATCGGCGACTGGTCAATGTCGACGATCTTGTCGAGGTGTCCGATGCCCTCCAGCCCGCTGTGCTCGCCGGGATGTTCGCGCGCGCCGTTGAGGCGCCGGGCCAGCGCCTTGTACAGGGTCTCGATGATCAGCGTGCTCTTGCCCGAGCCCGACACGCCGGTGACGCAGGTGAAGGTGCCGAGCGGGATGCTGGCCGTGACGTTCTGCAGGTTGTTGGCCTTGGCGCCCTTGACGGTCAGCCAGCGGTTGCCGGTGTTCTTGGGCTCGCGGCGGTTCTTGGGGATCGGGATCTGGCGGAAGCCCGAGAGATATTGCCCGGTGAGGCTGGCGCTGTTGCGCATCACGTCCTCGGGCGTGCCCTCGGCGATCACCTTGCCGCCGTGGGCGCCGGCGCCCGGGCCCATATCGACCAGGTGGTCGGCCGCGCGGATCGCTTCCTCGTCGTGCTCGACCACCAGCACGGTGTTGCCGAGGTCGCGCAGGCGGGTCAGCGTCTTCAGTAGCCGATCGTTGTCGCGCTGGTGCAGGCCGATCGACGGCTCATCCAGCACATAGAGCACGCCGGTCAGGCCGGAGCCGATCTGCGAGGCGAGCCGGATGCGCTGGCTCTCGCCGCCCGACAGGGTGCCGGAGGTGCGATTCAACGTCAGATAAGACAGGCCGACATTGTCCAGGAACCCCAGCCGCTCGTTGATCTCCTTCAGGATGCGCGCGGCGATCTCGCGCTGCTTGGCGGTCAGCTTGGGCGGCAGGTCTAAAAACCACTTCACCGAGTCGCCGATCGAGAACTCGGTGACCTGGCTGACATTCAGCCCACCGATCTTGACCGCCAGCGCTTCGGGCTTCAGCCGCGCGCCGTTGCAGGTCTCGCACTTGGCCTCGTGCTGGAAGCGCTCGAGGTCCTCGCGCACCCAGGAGGAGTCGGTCTCCTTCCAGCGCCGGTCGAGATTGGGGATCACGCCCTCGAACGGTTTGGTGGTCTGGTACTGGCGGATGCCGTCGTCGTAGCGCATGGCGATCGAGTCGCCGCCGCTGCCGTTCAGGATGACGTCGCGCACCTTCTTGGGCAGGTCGCGCCACGGCGTCGACATCTTGACCTTGTAGTGCTTGGCGATGCTCTCGAGCGTCTGCAGGTAATACTGGCCCGAGGAATCCGCCCACGGGGCGACGGCGCCTTCGGCGAGCGACAGCCGATCGTCCGGCACCACCATCTCCGGATCGAAGAACATCTTTACGCCCAGCCCGTCACAGGCCGGACAGGCGCCCTGCGGCGCATTGAAGGAGAACAGCCGGGGCTCGATCTCCTCGATGGTGAAGCCGGAGACCGGGCAGGCAAAGCGCGAGGAGAACACCGTGCGCTCGGCGGTGTCGGCGTTCTCGGCGACAGCCAGGCCCTCGGCGAGGTTGAGCGCGGTCTCGATCGAATCGGCAAGGCGGTTGCCGAGATCGGGCTTCACCACGATGCGGTCCACGACCACGTCGATGTCGTGCTTGTATTTTTTGTCGAGCGAGGGTGCCTCGCTGATTTCGTAGAGCTTGCCGTCGATTTTGACCCGCTGGAAACCCTTCTTCTGAAGCTCCTGCAAATCCTTGCGGTACTCGCCCTTGCGGCCGCGCACGATGGGCGCCATCAGGTAGAGCCGCGTGCCCTCGGGCATCGCCTTGATGCGATCGACCATCTGCGAGACGGTCTGGCTCTCGATCGGCAGGCCGGTGGCGGGCGAATAGGGCACGCCGACGCGGGCGAACAAGAGGCGCAGGTAATCGTAGACCTCAGTGACCGTGCCGACCGTCGAGCGTGGATTACGCGACGTCGTCTTCTGCTCGATCGAGATGGCCGGCGACAGGCCCTCGATCGAATCGACGTCGGGCTTCTGCATCAGCTCGAGGAATTGACGAGCGTACGATGACAGAACTCTCGACATAGCGCCGCTGGCCCTCGGCGTAGATCGTGTCGAAGGCAAGCGACGACTTGCCCGAGCCCGACAAGCCGGTGATCACCACCAAACGGTCGCGCGGCAGGTCGAGATCGACATTCTTCAGATTGTGCTCGCGCGCCCCGCGGACGGAGATGAAGCGGTGCGGCTCGGCAGAGGGTAGGCGGGATTTGGCCATCGGTGGGGCGAACAATAGGCGATGCGCGGGATCAGCGCATATGGCTATCCACAGCCGGTTTTGCCACTCGTAGTGTCAGGAAATGTCAGTCTGCCGCGGCTTTTGGGGCCAAGGGGTAGGCTAAGCTGCCCGGACAGCAGGGGAGGTGGTGAATGGCGAACGTGGCGCGGGTCTGGTACCAGAGCTTCGTTCATCCGATTGGGCAGGCACCCTATATCGAGCGCTTGCAGGCGCTGCTCAACGAGGTTGCCGGCCCCGATGCGCGCTTCGAAGTGCACGGCCTCGATCCGCCCGACCATTCCTTCCATCCGCTGACCGAATTCCGCTGCGCCAGTCAGGTGATCGGCAACGCCTTGCAGGCCGAGAAGGAGGGCTACGACGCCTTCGTGCTCGGCCATTTCCAGGAGCCGGGCCTTCTCGAGATCCGCAGTTCGGTCGACATCCCGGTCGTCGCGCTCGGCGAAGCCAACCTGCTGGCCGCGCTCAGCATGGGCCAACGCATCGGGCTGGTGACGATCGATCCCATTTTCATTTCCTGGCACGACCGGCAGGTGCGCGGCCATGGCTTCGGCGAGCGCTATGTCGGCACGGCGGCGCTGAAGATGGATCTGCCCCGCTTCATGGCGGCCTTCACCGACCAGCAGACCTATGCCGCCGTGCGCGATGAGTTCGTGGCGGAGGTCCGGCCGCTGGTGGCCGCCGGGGCCGAGGTCATCATCCCGGCAGGCGGCCTGCCGATGCTGCTGTTCGCGCGCGAGCGGCCGTTCGTGGTCGACGGCGCGCCGGTCCTGAACGGCATCGCCGTGGTGGCCAAGGCCACCGAGATGGCGCTGGCGCTGAAGGACATCACCAAGGTGTTCGTGAGCCGCCGCGGCACCTACGCCAAGGCGCCGGCCGCTTCGATCGAGGAGTTCCTGGCCTTCCGCTGACCCCCGCCGCACAACCCAAAATTGGTGGCTGCCCACAGGCCAGCGGGAGTAGCTTCCGGCCTGTGAGGTAGGTGCCGCGTCCTGCGGCACCGGGAAAGCGAAGGAGGCCCCCATGGCGGGCAGCGTGAACAAGGTCATCCTGGTCGGCAATCTCGGCCGCGACCCCGAAGTGAGGTCCATGCAGGATGGCAGGAACATGGTGAACATGTCGGTGGCCACGTCGGAAACGTGGCGCGATCGCCAGAGCGGCGAGCGCAAGGAGCGCACCGAATGGCACCGCGTGGTGATCTTCAACGAGAAGCTCGCGGAAGTCGCTCAGAAGTACGTGAAGAAGGGCTCCAAGATCTATGTCGAGGGCCAGCTCACGACGCGCAAATGGACTGACCAGAGTGGCCAGGAGCGCTACACGACTGAAGTCGTCATCCCGCGTTTCGGCGGCGCGCTCACTATGCTCGACGGCCGCAGCGGCGGCGGCGAGGCAGGCGCCTCGGGCGGCATGGATGACGAGATGGCGCCGGCGGCGGCTGCGGCGAGCGGCGGCGGTGGTCGTCCGGCAGCGCGCGGCAAGGCGGGCGAACTCGACGACGACATCCCGTTCTAGGCGGGTAGGCCGAGCGCGCGGAGCCCGGCCACCGTTTGGTCGGCCGAGGTGTGATGGATCGCGGCCATGCCGATGGCCCGCGCGCCTTCGACGTTGGCCATCACGTCGTCGATGAACACCGCTTCGTGGGGCGCGAAGCCGCCGGTCTGGCAGACCAACTGGTAGATCGCCGCGTCGGGTTTCGAGCACTTGACGAGGCCCGACACGACGTAGTCGCGGAACAGGCCAATGAACGGGTGGCGCCGGCGAGCCGGGCCGCGCAGCCAGCGATCGAGGAGGTCGGGCGCGTTGGACAGGAGGTAGAGCGGCGTGCCCGCGGCATGCAGGCGCTCGACCAGCGCCACCATGTCGGGGAAGACGACGTCGTTCATTTCATCGAAGCGCTCGTAGAAAGCCGCGATCAGTGCTTCCTTGTCGGGGTGCAAGGCCTGCAGTCGCCGCGTTGCCTCGGCCGGATCACCGCCGTGGTCCTGCGCCATGTGCCACTCCCGGGTGGTCACCTCGGCGAGGAAACGCTCCATCTTTGTCGGGTCGGCAATGAGCTTGCGGTAGAGGTGCCGCGGGTTCCAATCGACCAGAACACCACCGAAGTCGAAGACCGCGGCGGAGGGTCGGGAAGGGGCAGCTTTTGAGGGCAAAATCAGGCCTTTCCGTGAGTGGTTTTGGAGACCAATTTATCCAATAAAATCAAAGTATTATAGGCTAGTTTCAGACACGTTTTTTGTTGGTGTTTGGGCCCCGGTTTGCTAGGGTGCAAAACCCTCTCGTCGAACCCCGGCGAGCCCCACAAAAACGAGCAAAAACCAGGTATTTCGTGAGCGACGATACGATCCTTCCGCCGCCGCCGCCCCCCGACGCGCCTCCGCCGCCCCCACCGTCGCACGACATCGCGCCGATCAACATCGAAGAGGAGATGCGCCGCTCCTACCTCGATTACGCCATGAGCGTGATCGTGGCGCGCGCGCTGCCCGATGCGCGTGACGGCCTGAAGCCGGTGCAGCGCCGCATCCTCTACGCCATGAAGGAAGGCGGCTACAACTCGACGCGGCCGTTCCGCAAGTCCGCCCGCATCGTCGGCGACGTGATGGGCAAGTATCACCCGCATGGCGACTCGGCGATCTACGACGCCATGGTGCGCATGGCGCAGGACTTTTCCATGCGCCTGCCGCTGGTCGCGGGACAGGGCAATTTCGGTTCGATGGATGGCGATCCGCCTGCGGCGATGCGCTACACGGAGGCACGCCTCGCCCCGGTCGCCGAGGTCCTGCTCGCCGACATCGACAAGAACACCGTCGAGTTCCAGCCCAACTACGACGAGAGGGAGCAGGAGCCGACGGTTCTGCCGGCGGCCTATCCGAACCTGCTGGCCAACGGCGCGGGCGGCATCGCCGTGGGCATGGCGACCAACATCCCGCCGCACAATCTGGGTGAGTTGATCGATGCTTGCTGCGCGCTGATTGACAATCCCGAGCTCACCACCCAGCAGGTGATGGAATACGTCCCAGGACCTGATTTCCCGACCGGTGGCTCCATCCTCGGCCGCAATGGCATCCGCGCCGCCTACGAATTGGGCCGCGGCTCGCTGATCATGCGCGCCAAGACCATCATCGAGGAGGGCCGCAGCGGTCGCGAGTCGATCATCATCTCGGAGATCCCCTACCAGGAGAACAAGGCGCGCCTGCACGAACGCATCGCCGAAGTGGTGCGCGACAAGCGGGTCGAGGGCATCGCCGAGGTACGAGACGAGAGCGACCGCGACGGCGTGCGCCTGGTGGTCGAGCTGAAGCGCGAGGCCATGGCCGACGTTGTGCTGAACCAGCTCTACCGCTTCACGCCCCTGCAGACCACGTTCGGGGTCAATTCGCTGGCGCTCGACGGCGGCCGCCCGCGGCTGATGGCCTTGAAGGAGCTGCTGGAAGCGTTCATCCGCTTCCGCGCCGAGGTTCTGACGCGACGCACCAAGTTCGAGCTGAACCACGCCCGCGACCGCGCCCATGTGCTGGTCGGCCTCGCCATCGCCGTCGCCAATATCGACGAGGTGATCGAGATGATCCGCCGGGCACCCGATCCGGTGGTGGCGCGCGAGCGGCTGATGGCCAAGGACTGGCCGGCGGCCGACGTCACGCCGCTGATCGTGCTGATTGCCGAGCCGGGCCGGGCCGTCTCCGAAGGCGGCACCTATCGCCTATCGGAGATCCAGGCGCGCGCCATCCTGGAACTGCGCCTGCAACGCCTGACCGGGCTTGAGCGCGACAAGATCTCCGAGGAACTCGGCGAGGTCGCGAAGCTGATCGAGGGCTATCTCGAGCTGCTGGGCGATCGCGATAAGCTGTTCGCGCTGATGCGCAAGGAACTGGTGGAGATCAAGGAACAGTTCGCCACGCCGCGGCGCACCCAGATCCTCGACAACGAGTTCGAGCAGGACATCGAGGACCTGATCCAGCGCGAGGACATGGTCGTCACCGTGACGCACGGCGGCTACGTCAAGCGTGTGCCGGTGTCGGCCTATCGCGCCCAGCGACGCGGCGGCAAGGGCCGCGCGGGCATGGCCACGCGCGAGGACGATTTCGTCTCGTATCTGTTCGTCGCCAACACCCACACGCCGGTTTTGTTCTTTTCCAGCCGCGGCATTGTCTACAAGCTGAAGGTATGGCGTCTGCCCTTGGGCGCGCCGCAGGCGCGCGGCAAGGCCTTCGTCAATCTGCTGCCGCTGGGCGAAGGCGAGACGATTTCCGCCGTCATGCCGATGCCGGAGGACGAGGCGAGCTGGTCGACGCTCAATGTGATGTTCGCCACGGCGCGTGGCGGCGTGCGCCGCAACGAGCTCAGCGACTTCGTCAACGTCCACCAGACCGGCAAGATCGCCATGAAGTTCGAGGGCGAGGATGCCGGCGACCGGCTGATCGGCGTGGGTGTCTGCACCGAGGAGCAGGATGTGCTGCTGGCGACCCGGGCGGGCCGCGCCATGCGCTTCCCGGTCGAGAAGGTGCGTGTGTTCCAGAGCCGCGCCTCGACCGGCGTGCGCGGCATCGCCCTGGCCGAGGGCGACGAGGTGATCTCGATGTCGCTGGTCGATGGCGGCAAGGACATCACGACCGACGAGCGCGATGGCTATCTGCGCCAGTCGCGCGCCTTGCGCCAGGCCGAGAGCGCCGTGGAGGCCAGCGAAGAGGAAGCGGCGCCGCCCGATGAGGCCGCGACCGCCACGGCCCTCTCGCCAGAGCGTTTCAAGGAATTGCAGGACAAGGAAGAGTTCGTGCTCACCGTCGCCTCGTCGGGCTTCGGCAAGCGCACCTCGGCCTACGAGTACCGGGTGACCGGACGCGGCGGCAAAGGCGTCGAGCTGATGAGCCTCGGCCGAAAATCAAGGAGGGGGCGGTCAGGTCGTGGCGGCGTTCCCGGTGCTGCAGAGCGACCAGATCATGCTGGTCACCGACGGCGGCACGCTGATCCGCTGTCCCGTCGACGGCATCCGCATCGCCGGTCGCGCGACGCGGGGCGTGCGCATCGTCAACGTCAGTGAGGGAGAGCGCGTCGTATCGGCGATCCGCATTGGCGAGGACGATGCCGGCAATGGCGACAGCAACGGCAATGCCAACGGAAATGGCGAAGACCATTCCGAAACAAACGGTGGATAAGGACCGTCCGTGTCGCTAAGACTTCGCCGCGGCAATCGGCGCACGTTTCGCGTGGGAACTATAAGGGGGAACCATGGCCGTGGAGCGCACCGGAGTTTATCCGGGCACCTTCGATCCCGTGACCAGCGGGCACATGGAAGTGATACGACGCTCGCTGCGGCTCGTCGACAGGCTGGTGATCGGCCCGGCCACCAATATCGGCAAGGGCCCACTGTTTTCGCTCGAGGAGAGGATCGACATCATCAGGGAGGACATCGCCGATTTTCCCAAGGCCGACCAGGACCGGATCACGATAGTGCCGTTCGATGGCCTGTTGATCCACTTCGCGCGGGAAGTCGGCGCCTCGGTGATCATCCGTGGCCTGCGTGCGGTCTCGGACTTCGAGTACGAGATCCAGATGGCCAACATGAATGCCCGCATGGAGCCCAACGTCGAGACAATCTTCCTGATGGCGTCCGACCGACACCAGTTCATCGCCTCGTCCCTGGTCAAGGACATCGCGCGCCTGGGCGGCGACACTTCACAGTTCGTGTCAAAAAAGGTCTTCGAGCGCCTCAAAAAGAAGTTCGGCAAGGCCTGACACGCAGGGCGGCCGCGTTGACCGTGGGGCCTGCGCATCTTATACGAGCGCCGCGCGGGGTTTCGGCCTGCGGCGCGACCCGGGAGCGAGCCCATAGCTCAGCGGTAGAGCATCTGACTTTTAATCAGGTGGTCGTAGGTTCGATCCCTACTGGGCTCACCACTGGACCGCAGAGGGAGAGGCGCGGCTCATGCCGTCGGTGAATGTCGTCAACGGCAAGCAGATCGTGGTCGTCGAGGTCGGCCTGATTGCGCGCGTGGTCAGCTTCTTTGCCAAGCCCTTCCGCCAGATGTGGCACCACCGGGACCTGATCCAGGCCATCCTGCGCCGCGAGGTGGCCGAGCGCTTCAAGGGCTCGGTCGCCGGCTGGGTGTGGGCTGTCGTGGCGCCGCTGCTGGCGATCGCCGTCTATACGCTGGCGTTCTCGGGCAAGCTTGAGTTGCCGGCACGGTACATCGTGACGACGGACAAGAATTTGAGCTATGCGCTCTTCATCCTGAGCGGGATCGTAGTCTTCAATTTCTGGTCGGAAATGGCCTTTCGCGCGCCGATGCTGCTGCACGAGTACGTGCATTTCATCAAGCAGACGATTTTCCCGAGCGACATGCTCGCGGTGATCTCGACCTTGCGCGCCACGCTCTACACGGTGATCTCGATCGTTGTGTTGCTGATTTTCCAGGTCTCCGTCATGCACAGCCTGCCTTGGACGGTGTTGCTGCTGCCGTTCATATTCATCCCGTTCATCGGTTTTCTGATCGGCATGGCGTGGTTCTTGTGTGCGATCGGAGCGTTCACCCGCGATGCCGGCTACCTTATGATCAACATCGTGCCGCTGTTCATGTTCGCGACGCCGGTATTCTATCACCAGTCCATCTTCGGACCTCCGTGGGACCTCGTGATCTACGTCAATGCGCTCACCGGCTATGTCGAGGTCATGCGCGACATCCTGCTCGTCGGCAAGTTGCCGAACTGGTACGTCTACGGCTGGACGCTGGTGACTTCCGTCTTCTCCTTCTACTTCGGCTATTGGTTCTTCGACAGGTATCGGAATGTCATCGTCGATGTCATCTGAGATCGTCATCCAGGCCAAGCACCTCGGGAAGGCCTACCAGCTCTACGCCCGACGCAACGACTGGCTGAAGCAGGTCGCGTTCGGCTGGTGGAAGTCGTACTTCAAGCCGTTCACGGTGCTGCGCGACATCGACCTGCAGGTGCGGCGCGGCGAGAGCATCGGCATCCTGGGGCGCAACGGCTGCGGCAAGTCCACGCTCCTGCAGGTGATCTGCGGCATGACGCTGCCGAGCCATGGCGAACTGCGCGTCACGGGTCGCATCGCACCCGTGCTGGCGCTGGGCTCGACCTTCGACCTCGAGTTGTCGGGCCGCGAGAACGTGATGATCGGCGGCGCCGTGCTCGGGCTGAAGCGCTCCGAGGTGCTGCGCAAGTTCAATTCGATCGCCGAGTTCGCCGGCATCGGCGACTACATGGATCAGCCGGTAAAGCACTACTCGATGGGCATGCGCACCCGACTTGCCTTTTCGATCTGCGCCCATGTCGAGGCCGAGATCCTGGTAGTCGATGAGGCGCTGGCGGTCGGCGATGCCGCCTTCCAGCGCAAGTGCCTCGACTGGATCGACGATTTCCGCAAGAAGGGCACGCTGCTGTTCGTCTCGCATTCGATGGCCGAGGTGCGACGGCTGTGCACGCGCGCCATCTGGATCGAGGACGGCCGCATCCGCGAGCAGGGCGATCCGAGCGAGGTCATCCGTTCCTATCATCGCGCGATCCTGGTGGAGAAGGACGACGTGCACCGCTTCACCGCAGGTGCCTGAGAGGACGCATGGCGGTCGACGCCCTGGTGTGGATCGGGCTCGGCTGGTGGTCGGTCAGCTTGCTTGTCCATTGCGCGAGCGCGGCGCTGGCGCGAACTCCCCGGCCGGCCGGACGTGCTCATCACGGGCCTGCTGATTTCAGCATCGTCGCTCCCATGAACGGAGCGGCAGACGCCTCGCCGGATTACGTTGGCGCCTTGCGCACCCTGTCGGTCGTTGGCGCCGAAATCCTGATCTGTGTCGCGGACGAGGGCGACGGCGCGGTGGCGGCGACCCGCGCGCTGTGGCCCGAAGCGCCGATCCTGATCGGCAGCGACAGCACCTTCAATCCCAAGATGAACAATGTGAGTAAAGGACTGGAGGCCGCGACTCGGCCGGTCGTGGCGCTGTGCGATGCCGGCATCCTCCTTGATGCTGACACGCTCCGCCGCGCTGCCGCGCCGCTGTCGGACAAGGTCGGCCTGGTGCTGGCGCTGAAGGCGGGCGAGGCGCCGGAAAATTTCGCCGCGGAGCTCGAACGAGCCTATATCGACGGTCATCAGGCGCGCTTCCTGTTCGCGGCCGACCGACTGGGCCTTGCTGTCGCGTCGGGCGGCGTGACGCTGTTGTCGCAAGACACGCTGCAGCGGATCGGCCGTGCCGCCGGTTTCAACCGCTGGATCGCCGACGATTACTCCGTCACCCGTTCGGTGCGTGAGCTCGGCCTGGCAACGCGCTTGGGTGACGTGATGCCGCGCTTGCCGCTGGGGCGGCGCGAGTGGCCGCTTGTGTGGCAACGTCAGGTCCGCTGGGCGCGCACGCGCCTGCGCTTACCGGTGTGGCCACTGGTTCTATGGGAGCCCGCGATCGGCTGGGCTCTATCGGGCGCCGTTGCGGCGGCGGCGCTCGCGACCGCCGAGCTGGATGCCGACACGATCGTGCTTGGTCTGGTTCTCCACACCTTGGTCTGGCTTGCCGGCGAAAAATGGTTCATGGCTGGCCGCGGCCTCGCCTTCGGATGGCGCGCCGCTGCTGCTGCCCTGGTGCGTGAGGCTCTGGCGCCGGTCCTCATGGTCTGGGCGTTGGGCGGCCGCACCATCGATTGGCGCGGCACTGACTTGGGCGGACAATGGCGGGCGCGCAGCGCGCGCGAGCCGAGCGCCGGGGATGGCGTGTCGAAGGAACCCGTATTGAGCAGGATGGACGCGATACCGGACATTGCCACGATCAAGCTGCCCGAATACACCGAACTCGATGTCGTCGCTGCGGATCGAGGAGTTGATGCTGGCGGCGCTGCAGCCCGGCGGCCGTATGATCGTCGACGGCAGCGCCGTGATCTACATGAGCGCAGCGGGTGTGCGGGCATTGGCAACCGTCCTGCATCGGGCCGAACGGCAGGGGACGCGAGTGGTTCTCTGCAGTTTCAGTGGCGCTGCGGCCGATTGCCTGATGGTCAGTGGCTTTTCGCGGCTGCTCGATATAGCGGACTCCGTGGAGGAGGCCAAGGCGCGACTGCGTCCGAGTGTTGCTGGAAGCCTTGTCAACCGCTTGCACCCGCGCGGTAGCGCGGGTTAATTACATGGCAGGCTGAGGCAAGATCATGGGTGCGGGACGGTGCACGTGCCGACCGTTCCGGACGGAGACGGGAACTTGACAATTTGGAGCTGGCTGCGCGCTGCCGCGCGACCTACTGCCATTGTCCTCGGCCTATGCGTCGGCGTCGCGGGCTGCCAGGTCGTGCCAGGCGACGGGCCGTGGATGAACGGCGCACAATCGACCAGCACCGACGTTCTGCCGTTCGATCTCATCGATCTCACGCCGACTACCGTCGTCGCCTATCGTCCGCCACCCAGCGTCGACCGTCCGTCGACGACGAGCGCGCTTTCCGCCGGCGGCCATGTCTCTATCGCGCCAGGCGATGTGCTGAAAGTCCGCATCTTCGAGCCCTACGAGGGCAGTATCTTCCCGACGATCCAGCGGCCCGGCGCCGATCTCGGTGTACAGCGCGTCACCGACGAGGGCACTATCAACGTGCCCTATGCGGGAACGGTAAAGGTCGCCGGACTCGATCTCACGCAAATCGAGCAACGCATCGCCAGCCAGCTCGCGGGCAAGGCGCAGGATCCCCAGGTCATCGTCGAATTCGTCGCCGACCGCACCCACACCGTCATGGTGTCGGGCGATGTGAAGCAGCCGGGCCGCATTTCCCTCCTCGAAGGTACGCGCTCGGTGGTCGATGCCATCAATCGCGCCGGCGGCCCGCATTCAACTGCCCGCCGCTCAGCTCGAGGTCGTGGTGCGACGAAACGGCCAGGTGATTCTCATCTCTCAATACTCAGATCTACTGGCCGGCGGCGATATTGCCGTCCAGAAGGGCGACGAGATCGTCGTTCGCCCGAACTCGCGGACCTTTACGGTCCTCGGGGCTGTCCAGAAGGCGGGCAACGTGGAGTTGACCAAGGCCGACCTCACGCTGCTGGAGGCCTTGGGGCAGGTCGGAGGTCTCACCGACGAGCGGGCCAACAAGACGGGGGTTTTCGTCTTCCGTATGGGGGATATCCAGAACAATCCAAGCACAAGGGCTCGTGTTTTTCGGTTGGACCTGGCCCAACCTGTGTCTATCTTTGTTGCCCAGCAGTTCGGAATGCAGCCGAGGGACGTGATATACGTCACGAATGCGCCACTTTATGAATACAACAAGATCATAAGCGCCATTTATCGCACTTTCGCGGTCGTGGGCGTGGCCAAGGGGTCGGTCAGTCCGACGACCACCTTCTAGTGTGACGCGGCGATCTGACTGCAGTTTTGGAACGGGTTTGGATGGCACGAGAACAAAAATTCAGATGGGGTGCAACTGGGGTGGCGATTTTGTTCGTCATTGCAGCCCTTGTGCTATGGATTGCTCCGACCCGCCAGACCAGCAGCGCCCAGGACGGCGTCAGGCCGTTCGGCCCGCTGATTTCTCGTGGCTACACGGACGCTCCGGCCGGCACGGCGGTCCTGGCTGGTGACACCACGACGGGCGGTATTGTCCTCACGGAGCTGCACGTTAAGGAGGGCCAGAAGGTCAAGCGCGACGAGGTGATCGCCGTGCTTTCCAATTATACGAAGGCCGACGTCATTGTGCGCTCGACCGAGGCCGAGCTCGAAAAGGCCCGCCGGCAGCGCGAGGCTATGGTCTCGGGCTATCGCACGGCGGAGATCGCCATGCAGGAGGTGGTGGTCAAATCGGCGGCTGAGGAGACCAAGCTCAAGGCGCTTGAAGTATCGCGGTCGGGCAAGCCGCCCGACATGAAGCAGCTCGAGGTCAACATCTCGCAGCAGAGCCTCGAGCGCGAGCAGGCCAAGTTGCGCGTCATGAAGGAGACGCTGGCGACCGATCTCGCCCAGATCGACACTGACATCAACATCATGACCGCCAAGCTGGACAATGCACGGACCGATCGCGAGAGATCGCTGGTGCGCTCGCCGCTCGACGGCGTGGTGATCCAGATCTACACCCGGCAGGGCGAGCGTGTGTCGGGATCTGGTATCGCCAAGATCGTCGACATGAGCCAGCTGCGCGTGCTTGCCGACGTCGACGAGCTGCATATCGGCCGTGTCGCGACCGGCGGCAAGGTCGAGGTCACGTTCCGCGGCAGTACAACGGTCTATCGCGGCAAGATTTCGCGCATTGCCCCCACGGTGAAACGCATGCAGCGCATCGAACCCGATGGCGGCTCATCGACCGATGCGCGTGTCGTGCAGGTTGAAATTGAACTCGACGACCCGTCCGGCATGCCGCAGGTCCTCGGCCGCGAGACCCGCGTTACCTTCCTCTGATGGCTCTGACGCTGCCTGACGTCGTCTCGCCGGACCTGCGCCGGCGATGGCCACGGCTTTCCCTGTCGCGCCTTCAGGCGGCCGCCAAGATCGCCGCCGCGATGCCTCTGGGCGCCCAGCAGCTCAGGCGCCAGCGGACCAGTACGTTGCTGTCGCTGGCCGGCGTCACCGCCAGCCTGCTGGTGATCTTCGCGCAGCTCGGCATCGAGCGCTCGGTGTACTACTCGGCCACCCGCATCCATCGTGCCATCGTGGCCGACCTTGTGCTGGTGCCGGCGGGCTTCAAGTCGCTGCAGCTGCACGCCAACGTTCCGGTCGCCATGACCGACATCGTTTCGGCCAATCCCTCGGTCGCCAGGACGTTGCCGTTCTGGTTCGACATCATGTCGATCAGCCACCCCGGCATGACCGCGCCGCGCCAGATCGCCTGGTATGCCATCGACGTCGAGCGGCCGGCGATCGACGTGCCCGGTCTGCGCGAGAACCTGTACAAGCTGCGGGTCACCCGGCGCATCCTGTTCGACCGCGAATCCCGGCCTTATTTCGGCGATCTGGCCGAGGTCGCCGATCGTGGCGAGGAAGTGCCGGTGCTCGGACCGCCCGACATCCGCCAGCTGTTGCGCGAGCTGTTCGTCGTCGGCACGGTCTCGATCGGACCCAACGTCGTGAACGACGGCTCGGTCGTGATGTCCGAAGGCACCATGGCCGAGGTCTTCGGCTCCTGGTATTCCGACCGGCCCGCCGTCATTGCGCTGCAGCTCGTGCCGGGCGCCGACCTCCAGGCCGTGCGTAACCAGCTGAACAAATCTCTGGCCGGTCGCGCCGAAGTAATCACCCGCGAGGAATTCGAAAATCGCGAGAAGACCTATTGGTCGCGCGAGACGCCGGTCGGCTACATCACCGACCTCGGCTTCGTCATGGGCCTGATGATCGGCATGGTGTTCATCTACTACGCGCAGTACCAGATCATTCGCTTCTATCTCCCCGAATACGCCATCCTGAAGAGCCTGGGATACGACTGGTGGTTCTTCCTGTGCATGATCGGCCAGATCGGCGCGGCCATCATCACGCCGGCCTTTCTCGTGGCCTTCACGCTGTCGCGCATCGTCTATGGCGTAGCCGAGGCGGCCATCCATCTCGGCATGACCATGGGCCTGCGCGAAATGTTCATTGCGCTGGTGGCGTCATTGGTGATGACCGCCGTGTCGAGCGTGTTCGCGATCCGGCGGCTGTGGAAGGTCGACCCGATCATGCTGTTCGAGTGACCATGTCGGCCGACGGTCATACCCTGGGTCCCGCGGTCGTCGAGGCGGTCGACGTCCACCATCACTATGGCGACGGACCGCAGCGCGTCGACGTGCTGTTCGACATCAACATGCAGGTCCGCGAGGGCGAGCTGGTGATCGTCACCGGGCCGTCGGGCTCGGGTAAGACGACGCTGCTCACCATCCTCGGCACCATGCGCCGGCCGTCGGAAGGCAAACTGCGCCTGCTCGGCACCGACGTCGGCAGGGCAGTTGGCGGGGAACTCGACCATCTGCGCAACCGCGTGCGCTTCCTGTTCCAGAAGCGCAACCTCCTGTCGTCGCTCACGGCGCTGCAGAACGTCATTGCCGGCGTGTCGACCACGCCGCTCAGCGACCCGGAGTGGGACGAACAGCGGGCACGCCACTTGCTCGGCCTGCTAGGCCTCTCGGACAAGGCAGATTCCTGGCCCGATGAGCTGTCGGGCGGCCAGCAGCAGCGTGTCGCCATCGCCCGCGTCATGATCGGGCTGCCGGACCTGATCATCGCCGACGAGCCGACCTCGGCCCTCGATCGCGTATCGGGCCGCGTCGTGGTCGACCAGCTCAAGGATCTCGCGATGCGCGCCAAATGCGCTGTGGTGCTGTCCACGCACGACGAGCGCATCTTCGACGTGGCCACCCGCCGCCTCCATATCGAGGATGGCCGCTGCTTCGAAGTGCCCATCCACTATCACTGAGGCCGATGGTGCTGCTGGCCATCGACCTGGTCGTGGTGCTGTGCCTTGGCGTGCAGTTCACCCTCGCGGCCTACTACTTCTATCTCCTCTACTGGCTGGCCGAGGCGCCGGCCGATCAGCCGACGCCGGCGCTGCCGGCCGAGCTGCCCCGCGTCTTGGTTCAGATCCCGATCTACAACGAGCCGATGGTCGTGGAGCGCGCCGTCATGGCCGCCGGCAACCTCGACTGGCCGCGCGAGTCGCTCAAGATCCAGCTGCTCGACGACAGCACCGATCTCACGTCCGACATCGCCGTCCACGCCATCGCGCGCCTGCGCAAGGACGGCGTCGACGCCGACCATGTGCGTCGCACCGACCGCACCGGCTTCAAGGCGGGGGCGCTGGCGGCCGGCATGGCGCTCTGCGACGCCCCCTATGTCGCGGTGTTCGACGCCGACTTCGTGCCGCCGCCCGACTGGCTGCGGCGCGCCATGGCGGGGATGCTGGCCAACCCGAAGGCCGCCTTCGTGCAAACCCGCATCGAATGGGGCAATGGGGAACACAACTGGCTGACCCGCGCACAGCGGCTGATGCAGGACGCGCATTTTGCCGTGGAGCAAGAAGTGCGCGCCCGTCGTGGCGTGCCGTTCCAGTTCAACGGCACCGGCGGCATCTGGCGCCGTGCCGCGGTGGAAGAGGCGGGCGGCTGGTCGCACGACACGCTGTCGGAGGATCTCGACCTGGTTCTGCGCACGCATCTCAAGGGCTGGGATGGCGTGTTCCTGATGGAGCCGCACGTCGTCGGCGAGCTGCCGCAGAAGCTGGCGGATTTCGGCGTCCAGCAGAGCCGCTGGTCGAAGGGCTTCATGCAGGTGGCGCGCAAGCTCATGCCACAGGTCTGGGACTCGAGCTGGCCCGGCGAGGCCAAATTCACGACCACGGTCGCGCTTGGCCAGCAGCTGGTCTTTCCGACGCTCGCGATCGGCGTCATCGCCCTGATCGCGTCGATCCTCGGCCACGGCCATCTCGTCGGCTTGTTCGGCTTCCTGCTGTGGCTGTGGCTGGTCGGCATGCTCGCGGTGCTGGTCGGGATGACCTTCGGCGCCTATCGGCGGCTACGGCGGGGCAACCTGGTGAGCTATGTCGTGACGGCGGCAAGCGTGCCGGCGCTGATCGGGTACCTTGCGGTGGCCAATGCCGGCGCCATTGTGGGCGCCCTGCTGGGCAAGAAGACCGAGTTCGTCCGCACCCCAAAAACGGGCACCTGACCGACCATGGTCCTGATCGCCATCCTGGCCCTGTTCTGCGCCTCGTTGTTCGCGGCCTGTTGCCTGGTGCTGGCGGCCTTCATCGGCAGCCTGCTCTACATGGTCGTGCTGCATCATCGACTGAAACCGCGCGGCCTTCAGCATGAGCGGGAGCTGCTGGCGACGCCGCTGCCGGCTGACCCCGAGCTGCCGCATGTTGTGGTGCAGATTCCGTCCTTCAATGAAGGGCCCGTGCTGCGCCGCGGCGTCGAGGCGGCGGCCCGGCTCGATTGGCCGCGCGACAAGCTGCACATCCAGATCCTCGACGACAGTACCGACTCAACCGCGGAACTCGCCCGGACCGTCGCCGCCGAACTGAAGGGGCAGGGGATCGACATCGTATGCCTGCAGCGCACCGACCGCAGTGGCTTCAAGGGCGGCGCCCTGCACGAGGCCATGCAGCAGACGTCGCACAGCTACTTCGCTGTCTTCGACGTCGACTACGTGCCGCCGACGGATTTCCTGCGCCGCTGCATGCGCGTCTTCGTGGCCGAGCCAAAGACGGCCTTCGTCCAGGCGCGCTTCGACTTCCTCAATCCGCACGAGAATGCCCTCACCGAGATGCAGATGGTGACACTCGATGCCCATCTCGGCATCGAGCAGGCGACGCGCTATTGGGCCGGCCATCCGCTGCCCTTCAACGGCACCTGCGGCATCTGGCAACGCGCGGCGATCGAGGCGGGCGGCGGCTGGAAAGGCGATACCGTCACCGAAGACCTCGATCTCACCTATCGCGGCTGGGTCAAGGGGTGGCGTGCGGTGTTCCTGACCAGCGTCGCCGTGCCAGGCGAGCTGCCGGCCGACGCCAAGACATGGCTGCGCCAGCAGCAGCGCTGGCAGGACGGTTTCCGCCATGTCGGCATGCGCATGTTCCCCGAGATCCTGAAAAGCCGCGACATCACGCCGGCCGCCAAGGGCGCGGCCTTGCTGCATCTCTGCATGGCGCTCAACCAGCCGGTTCTGCTGGTCGGTGTCGTGTCGGGCATCCTGGCGGCGGTCCTGGCGCCGCCGTTGATGCCGATGCTGCTCAAGCTCTTCTTGATGACCCTGGTTTGGGTCCTTTTCTGCGCCACGGTGTTCCTGCGGGCCGGCCACAATTTCATCCGCCATGGCGAGATGCCGCCGCTGCGTTTTGCCTGGGTCCTGCTGCGCTTCGTCGGCGGCCAGGTGGCGATGGTCGTGCGCAGCCTCGGGGTTAACCTCAGGAAGGCGGCTGCTCCGCCGAAGCCCGTGATCTTCGACCGCACGCCCAAGAAGGGCGCCTAGGCAAGCGCGCTTTCGCGCAGCAGCGGATGGTGGCAGCAGCGCAGGCCGCCGCCGCAGCCGATCGGGCCATCGAACGGCAGCGGGATCACCTCGACCTTGCGTTTGCGCAGCTCCTCGATGACGCGCTTGTTGCCCGCGTCGACGATCATGCGGCCTTCCTCGAGGATCAGGCCGTTGGTTGCGAGCAGGTTGGCCTCGTCCTTGGACACGACGATGGCGTCCCAGGCCCGCAACGACATTGGCAGGCCATCGATCAGTTTTTCGGGGCACCAGACCAGCAGGCCGGGCTTGATCAGCGCCCAGCGCACAGTCGAGATGCAGCACGTTCGATCGGAGCGCCACGGGGATCACGCGATAGCGCTCGCCGAGCAGCGCCTGCAGCCAGTCGATGCCGGCCATGTCCGAGGCGCAGCCCGACATGCCGACATAGATCTCGAAGCCGTTCAGGAGCACATCGCCGCCTTCGAGGAATGGGCCGTCGACGCCGGCGGGCGATCCCAGCGGCACGCTCGACCAGCGAGCGCCGCGCCCGACGGCGACCTTCTGGATGAGGGAGCGAAGGCCATAACGCTCGCGCTGCCGGCATTTCAGCCGCAGTGAGGCGTCGATCACATGGTTGCCAACCACGATCATCGGATCTCTCGGATAGAGCTGCGCACCTTCGCCGTTAGGGGCCATGAAAGTGCGCTCCTCGCCCTGCAGGCGCTCGGGGCGACGGACCGTCACGCCCTCGCGCGCGACCAGCTCGGCCAGGGCCTCCACCTGGCGCTCGATTCTCCTGGCCCGCTCGGCGTCGATGTCGATCAGACGCCGGCCGGCGTGCTGGCGACAGAAGTCGTCGGCGGGGGGCAGCAACCAGCGCTGCGAGTCCTCGTAGAAGATGACGAAATCCTCGGCCGGCGAGATGCCGATGACGGCCTCGCGCAGCCTGCCCCATTCGTGATGCGCGCCGAAGGCGGCCATCAGACCCGGGCGTAGATGTCTTCGTAGCGGGTGATGTCGTCTTCCTCGAGATAGTCGCCGGTCTGCACTTCGACGACGTCGAGGGGCTCGGTGCCAGGATTGGCCAGGCGATGGATGCCGCCGATCGGGATATAGATCAATTCGTTCTCGTGCAACGTCATGATCTTGCCGTCGAGCGTGACCTCGGCGATCCCCTTCACCACCACCCAGTGCTCGGCGCGCCGCTTGTGGCTCTGCAGGCTGAGCTTGCCACCCGGCTTGACGCTCAGGCGCTTGGCGCGGAAGCGCTCGCCGCGGTCGATGTCCTGGTAGCTGCCCCACGGCCGGTGCATCACGGCATGCTCGGTGGCGGCCCTGTGCTTGCCGTCCGACATGCGTTGCACCACGTCCTTCAGGCGCGGGAGATTGTCGCGATGGCCGACCAGGACCGCATCGTTCATCGCCACCACCACGACCTCCTCGACGCCGATCACCGCGGTCAGCGGTCCGTCGGAGCGTATGTAGGAGTTGCGCACATGGTCGATCTCGACCGGCCCTTCGGTGACGTTGCCGGCGCTGTCGGCGTCGCCGACATCGAGCAGTGCGTCCCAGGTGCCGAGGTCGGACCAGCGGAAGCGGGCCGGCACCACCCAGCACTTGTCGGTGCGCTCCATGACGGCGTAGTCGATCGACTTGGCCGGCGCCTTGGCGAACGCCTCGGCATCGAGGAACACCGTCGCGCCGTTCCGCTTGGCCTTGGCGACCGCTTCCTCGGCGGCTGCGGCCATGGCGGGCTCGAAGCGCGCCATCTCGGACAGCAACAGATCCGGCGGGAAGAGGAAGTTGCCGCTGTTCCACAGCAGACCTTCGGAGATGTAGCGCAGCGCCGTCTGGGCGTTGGGTTTCTCGACGAATGCCGCGACTTTCAGGACCGGACCGATGGTCTCGCTGCCCGGCCGTATGTAGCCGTAGTCGGTCTTGGGCTCGGTCGGCGGAATGCCGAAGGTGACGATGCCGCCCTTCTGCACGGCCGCCAGGCCCTCGCGGCAAGCAGCGCGAAACTCCTCGGCGCCAATCACCAGGTGATCGGAGGCCAGCGCCAGCACGGCCTTTGCGCCCTGGTTCTTGCAATAGGCTGCGGCGGCGGCCATCGCCGGACCTGAATCCCGACGCGACGGCTCGACCAGGATGTCGATCTCCATGCCCACTTCCTTGGCCTGCTGCTCGGCCATGAAGCGGTAGGCGTCGTTGGTGGCGATCACCGGCCGGCCGAACAGGCTGCGATCGGCCACGCGCAGCAGGGTCTGCTGGAAAGTCGACTGCTTGCCCAGGAGCGGCACGAACTGCTTGGGCATGCTTTCGCGCGACAAGGGCCACAGGCGCTTGCCGGAGCCCCCAACCAGGATGACGGGCGTGATCAGCGACATTCGGCGGCGATATACCCGAAGGCGGGCGTCGGGCCAACCGTATCCTTCAGGTTGTCTCGACCTTGGTGAGATTGCCTTCGTTCTCGGCCTGCCGTCGCCGGGACTCGCGCTCGACCGCCTCGACCAGCGAGGGAATGTGGGCCGCGATCTCGTAGAAGTCGCTGGCATAGAGCACAAGCAGCGTCGTCGGATGTGTGGTCACCACGGTGGCGCTGCGCGGCTGGCGCGTCAGCAAGGCCATCTCGCCGAAGAAGCCGCCCTGTCCCAGCCGCACCGAAGCGCGCGGCAGACGCACCTCGACCTCGCCTTCGGAGATGAAGAACATCGAATCGCCGGGCTCATCGCGGCGTACCACGACGATACGCGGTGGATAGTGACGCACGCGCAGCTTGCCGACGATCTCGGACAGGGTGACGGTGCCGAGCGCGGTGAACATCGGCACCTTGGTCACCTGGTCCCACACCCGTAGGTACTCGCGCCGTCGCTCTTCCTCGGCGAAGCCGGTCGCAAGGATACCGGTCATCAGCGCCAGCACGACGATGCCGCTCACCATCACCACAGAGCCGACCATCTTGCCGCCGACCGAATGCGGTACCACGTCGCCATAACCCGTGGTGGTGAGCGTCACGACGGCCCACCACAGGGAAGCGGGGACGCTGCCGAAGGCGACGGGTTGGCCGATGCGCTCCATCAAATGCGTCGCCGTGGCGGCCGCGACCAGCACGATCACGAAAATGATGAAGACGCTGGCCAGGGTCGCGCGTTCGTTGGAGATCACGCGCGAGAGGGTCTCCATGGCCGGCGCATAGAGGCCGAGCTTGAACACCCAAAGCAGGCAGAAGATCGCCGCTATGTCGCTGTCCGCATCGACGACTCCTGTCGTGATGCCGAATGCGGGTAAAACGGAAAGCAGGCCAATCAGGCCGTTGACGGAAAGCGCCCAGCGCAGGCGGGCCTGGCCTTCCGACATGCCGGCATAGCGCGACGATTCCGGTATCGCCCAGAGACGGACGATGTACTCGGCCAGAAACACGACGGCGACCAGGACAATGACGGCCGCCAGCGAACGATCGAGGAAAGGCGGGAGGTCGTCGATCGACGACACGGCGACGGCGAGCAGGCCCGCGCTCAGCACGCAGAAGTGGAACGTCCGCCAACGCCGCGCCCCGGGGCTGTTGTCGTCAGGCCGCAGGACAGCGTAGGCGCGCGCGCGGGTCATTGATGTTATCGGGGCGGTCACGCCAAACCATAGGCGGCTTGGCCCACGAATTGCAACGCGTGTGCGGTCAGTCTACGGTCGCGCCGGCCGGAAATGGGCCGGCCGGGGGAAGGGAATCAATGACTTTGCGACGTAGGACCGCACTCAAGACCGCCGCTGGTGCGATCGTCATGGCGCCCGCCATCGTGCGTGCCCAGGCGGCGATGAAGCTGCCTCTGGCGACGGTATGGCCGGACAGCAACTTCCACGTGGTCAACTGCCGGCGATTCGCCGAAGAGGTCAAGAAGGCGACGGGTGGCGCGATCGAGATCGACGTCAAGTCCGGCGGCCAGCTTGGCTTCAAAGGCCCCGAATGCCTGCGCGCGGTGCGCGATGGGCTCGTGCCGATCGCCGACTATCTGACAGCTCAGCAGGTCGGCGACGAGCCCTTCATGGGCATCGAAGGCATGCCGTTCCTGGCGGGCTCGCGCGAAGAGCTGCAGATCCTGCATAAGTACATCCGTCCCGAGTTCGAGAAGATCGCGGCACGGAACAATCAGACGCTTCTCTACGTCGTGCCGTGGCCCAACCAGTATCTCCACCTCAAGGTGAAGGCGGAAGCGGTCGATGCGCTCAAGGGCATCAAGATCCGTACCGCCGACAAGGGCGCGCAGGACATCTGGAGCTCCGCCGGCATGTCGCCCATGGTGATCCCTTGGGGCGAACTGCTGCCGGCCTTGTCGTCAGGCGCGGTGTCGGGCGTTTCGACGTCGGCTGTGTCGGGCGTCGACGGCAAGTTCTGGGAGTTCCTCAAGTTCTTCCACGCCACCAACCAGCAATGGTCGTCGGACTTCGTAGCGATCAACAATGACGCCTGGAAGAAGATCAAGCCCGAGCACCAGAAGGCGATCGCCGACCTCGCCAGGAAGCTCGAACCCGAATTCTGGGATGTCGCCTTCCAGGCCGACAAGGACAGCGCCAAGAAGATGGTCGACAATGGCATGCAGCTCATCAAGCCGCCGCCGGCCATGATGGCCGACCTGCGCAAGCGCAGCGCGCACTTGGTCGACGACTTCATGAAGAAGGTTCCGTCCTCCCAGGCGCCGATCAAGGCCTTCCTCGCCGAGGTCAAGCGCGCCTGATGCACCGTGGGCCGAACCCGAACGCGGGGGCGCCTGCGCTCCTGCGTCCGCTGCTCGATGGCATCGACAGGCTGAGCCGCCTCGACGGCTGGCTCGGCGTTCTTTGCCTCGTGACGCTGACATCGCTGATGATCGCCGAAGTGGTTGTCCGCGCCCTGTCGAACGTCTTTCCCTGGGTGCCGGCGGATATCCCGGTGGCCTGGGAATACAGCTCCTACCTGATGGCTGCCTGCTTCACCTTCGGAGCGGCAATGACGCTGCGGGCCGGCGGCCATATCCGCGTGACCCTCGTGTTGGCACGGGTGTCGCCGGCCACCCGACGGGCGATGGAAGTCGTGCTGGCCGGGTTGGGCACGTTCTTCTGCGGCTTCCTGGGCTGGTCGATGGCCTACTTCACCTGGCGCAGCTTCGACGCCGGCCAGACCTCCGTCTCCAGCGGCACTCTGGTCTGGATTCCCCAGGCCTTCGTTTCCTTCGGCATCGTTCTCCTGACGATCCAGTTCGCCGCCCGGTTCCTGCAGGCGATGTTCGGCCTGCCGCTCGAGGATCTCAACATGCGGGCCGGCGGCGTCGCCGAATGACGCCGAGCAAGGAAGCCTAGCCAATCATGCTGATCGTCGTTGTCACCATGTTCGTGGTGCTGTTCGCGTTTCTGGCGGGCGGCTTGTGGATCGGCTGGACGCTGGCTGTCACCGGCACTGTGCTGCTGGCGCTCTTCCGCGACATCCCGCTCGACAAGCTTGTCGCGCAATACGCCTGGAACATCCTCACCACCCAGGAATTGCTGGCCCTGCCGCTGTTCATCCTGATGGGCGAGATCCTGTTCCGCACGCGGCTCTCGCAATCGCTGTTCAAGGGCCTGGCACCGTGGGCCGCGCTGCTGCCCGGACGGCTGCTGCACGTCAACGTCATCGGCTGCTCGATCTTCGCCGCCATCTCGGGATCGTCGGCGGCGACCACCCAGGTCGTCGGCCGTATCTCGCTCGGGGAATTGCTGAAGCGCGGCTATTCGAAGGACGTGGCGGTGGGATCGCTCGCCGGCTCGGGGACGCTGGGTTTCCTGATCCCGCCGTCGAACATCATGATCATTTATGGCGTGCTGGGCGATGTGTCGATCGCCAAGCTCTTCACGGCGGGTTTCATTCCGGGGTTCATGCTGGCTGGCTGCTTCATGACCTGGATCATGATCCACACGGCGCTCAAGCCGTCCTTGGTGCCGGAAGGCGAGCGCAAGGTACGCATCGCCACAGCCGCCGAATACTTCGCATCGATTAGGGAGCTCGGCCCCGCCGTGTTCCTGATCCTATGCGTGCTGGGCTCGATGTATGGCGGCCTCGCCACCCCGTCCGAGGCGGCGGGCGTCGGCGTGCTGGGTGCGCTGATCGTGGCCCGGCTGCAGGGCGAGCTGAAATGGCCCGCGCTCAAGGCGATCGGCATCGGCGCGGTCCAGACCTGCTCGATGATCGCGCTGATCGTGCTCGGCGCCTCGATCCTGGGAAGTGCCGCGGCATTCCTCAGCATTCCCAGCGCCGTGGCCGAATTCGTGACCAGCCTGCAGCTGTCACCGCTGATGCTGATCGTGGCGCTGATCGTCTTCTACCTGATCCTGGGCTGCTTCCTCGACGGCTTCAGCATGATCGTCATGACGCTGCCGGTCGTCATGCCGATCGTGAAGGCGGCGGGTTTCGACGTGATCTGGTTCGGCATTTTCCTCGTGCTGGTGGTCGAGATGGCGCAGATCACGCCGCCGGTCGGCTTCAACCTGTTCGTGATCCAAGGCCTCACCGAGGACGGGCTGGGCTACATCGCCAGGGTCACGCTGCCTTACCTGATCATCATGATCCTGTTCACCATCGTCATCACGCTTGTGCCCGACATTGCCCTCTGGCTCCCGCGGTACCTGAGCAGCTAGTCTCCGCCAACGAACAGAGGGGGAGCGATGGACCCGCGCCAGGTCAAGACGGCGGCTGACGCGCTGAAGATCGTCAAGCAACGTGGTCTCAGCCACGTCAAGGTCGGTGTCCACGACATCGACGGCGTGCTGCGCGGCAAGTACGTCCATATCGACAAGTTCAAGTCCGCCCTCGAGGGCGGCCCCAATGGCGGGATGGGCTTCTGCGACGTCGTGCTGGGCTGGGATTCTAACGACCAACTCTACGACAACGTCACCTACACCGGCTGGCACACCGCCTATCCCGACGCCAACGTGCGCGTCATTCCTGAAAGCTGCCGCGAGATCGCGACCGAGCCTCCCAACCTGATGTTCCTTTGCGAGTTCAGCGGCGCCGCCGAGGAGCTCTGCCCGCGCGGCGTGCTGCGCCGCGTCCTGGCGCGGGCAAGAACGATGGGCTTCGAGCTCAAGGTCGGCTTCGAATACGAGTTCTTCGTCTTCGCCGAGACAGCCTTCTCGATCCGCGAGAAGGGCTACCGGAACCTGAAGCCCATCTCACCCGGCTTCTTCGGCTACTCGGTGCTGCGCAACTCCGTGCTGAGCGACTGGTACAAGGATCTGCTCGCCATGTGCGAGACCATGGACATGGGGATCGAGGGCCTGCACACCGAGACCGGCGCCGGCGTGCTGGAAGCCGCGTTGCGCGTGTCCGACGGCCTGGAGGCGGCCGACAAGGCGGCGCTGTTCAAGCTCTTCACCAAGGTGCTGGCGCAGAAGCGCGACTGGCTCGCCACCTTCATGGCCAAATGGTCGAAGGATTGGCCGGGCTGCGGCGGCCACATGCACATGTCGCTGTGGAAGGACGGCAAGCCAGTGTTCTTCGACGACAAGGCGCCGCACCGCATGAGCCGGACCATGCGCCAGTTCGTGGGCGGCCAGCAGGCGCTGATGCCTGAGCTGCTGGGCATGGTGGCCTCGACGGTGAATGCCTATCGACGGCTGATCCCGGGCTTCTGGGCGCCCACGGTCTCGACCTGGGGCGTCGAGAACCGCACCTGTGCGCTCCGGGTCATCCCCGGCTCGGCCAAGGCGACGCGCGTGGAGTATCGCATCGCCGCAGCCGACGCGAACCCGTACCTGGCGCTGGCCGCCGCGGTCGGCTCGGGCCTGTGGGGCATCCAGAACAAGGTCGATCCCGGCGAGCCGATCAAGGGCAACAGCTACGAGAAGAAGCACCCGGCCAAGTGGCAGCTGCCGCGCACGCTGATGGAGGCGGCCGGGCGGCTAAAAGCCTCGAAGGCAGCGCGCGAGCTGTTCGGCGAGGCCTTCGTCGATCATTATTCTGCAACGCGTGAGTGGGAAGAGCGGGAGTTCCGCAAGGCCATCACCGAATGGGAGCTCGACCGCTACATGGAAATCATCTGATGCCACAGCCCCTCGTCGGCAACTGGAACTACCCGACATCGATCCGCTTCGGCGCCGGCCGCATTCGCGAGCTGCCCGAGGCCTGCAAGGCCGTCGGACTGAAGCGCCCTTTGCTCGTTACCGATCCGGGCCTCGCCAGGCTGCCGATGATCGCCGACGCCATGGTGGCGCTGCGCAAGGCCGGCATCGAGGTCGCCCTGTTCAGCGACGTGAAGCCCAATCCGGTGGCGAGCAACGTCGAGTTGGGCATCAAGGTGCTGCGCGCCGGCAAGCATGACGGCGTGGTTGCCTGGGGCGGCGGCTCGGGCATCGACACCGCCAAGGCGGTCGCCTTCATGGCGGGCCAGACGCGGCCGATGTGGGATTTCGAGGATGTCGGCGACTGGTGGACGCGTGCCAATCCCGCCGGGATCTTCCCGTCGATCGCCGTGCCCACGACGGCGGGCACCGGCTCGGAGACCGGGCGCGCTTCGGTGATCACCAACGAGGAGACGCACACCAAGAAGGTGATCTTCCATCCCAAGATGATGCCAGCCATCGTCATCGCCGATCCCGAGCTGACGATCGGCCTGCCGCCCAAGCTCACTGCCGGCACGGGCATGGACGCCTTCATCCACTGCTTCGAGGCCTATTGCGCGCCGGGTTACCATCCCTATGCCGAAGGAATCGCTGTGGAAGGCATGCGCCTCGTCAAGAACAACCTCGCGCGCGCGGTGAAAGACGGGCGCGATCTCGAGGCGCGCGGCCACATGCTGGCCGCCTCGCAGATGGGCTCCACGGCCTTCCAGAAGGGTCTGGGCGCCATCCATTCGCTGTCGCATCCGGTGGGCGCCACGCTCGACACGCATCACGGCCTCACCAATGCCGTCGCCATGCCTTACGTCGTGAAGTTCAACCGCCCGGCCATCGAGGAGAAGATCGTGCGGCTGGCGCGCTGGCTCGACCTGCGCACGCCGACCTTCGACGGCTTCATGCAGTGGACGCTCGACCTCAGGCGCGAGATCGGCATCCCGAACACTCTGGCCGAGCTCGGCGTCAAGGAAAGCCATCTCGACAAGTTCGCCGAGATGGCGGCGGCCGATCCCACTGCCGGCGGCAATCCGGTGAAGGCGGGCGTGCCGGAGATGCGCAAGATGTATGAGGCGGCTATCGCCGGCCGACTTTGACATGGCGGCCAATTTTCCCACCCAGGCGCGCGTCGTCGTCATCGGCGGCGGCATCATGGGGTGCTCGACGGCCTATCATCTGGCCAAAAACGGCTGGAAGGACGTGGTGCTGCTGGAGCAGGGGCGGCTGACCGGCGGCACGACCTGGCACGCAGCGGGACTGGTCGGACAGCTGCGCGGCTACCAGAACCTGACGCGCCTGATCCAGTACAGCACCCAGCTCTATGCCGGGCTCGAAGCCGAGACAGGCCTGGCGACCGGATGGAAGCAATGCGGCTCGATCTCGGTTGCGCGCACGCCGGAGCGCATGACCTATCTGCGACGGTCCGCGGCGACGGCGAACAAGCAGGACGTCGCCTGCGAGGAGCTGACGCCCCGACAGGCCGGCGAGAAATATCCCATCATGCGCACCGACGACCTGGTGGGTGCGGTGTGGCTGCCGGGCGACGGCAAGGCCAATCCGGCCGACATCACGCAGGCGCTGGCCAAGGGCGCGCGCAACAACGGCGTGCGCATCTTCGAGAAGACGCGGGTGACGTCGATCGACACCAAGGATGGTCGCGTCACCGGCGTGCAGACGACCGAGGGCGCGATCAAGGCCGAGGTGGTGGTGAACTGCGGCGGCCAGTGGGCGCGCCAGATCGGACGCATGGTCGGCGTCACGGTGCCGCTCTATTCCTGCGAGCACATGTACATCGTCACCGAGAAGATGGAGGGCGTGCCGCGCGACCTGCCGGTGATGCGCGACCCCGACGGCTACATCTACTTCAAGGAAGAGGTGGGCGGCCTCCTGATGGGTGGCTTCGAGCCCGAGGCCAAGCCCTGGAACAAGGATGTCATCCCCGACGACTTCGAATTCGGCATGCTGCCCGACGACTGGGACCAGTTCCAGATCCTGATGGACAATGCGCTGATCCGCGTCCCGGCGCTCGAGAAGACAGGCATCAAGACCTTCATGAACGGCCCCGAGAGCTTCACGCCCGATCTGAGCTACATCCTGGGCGAGGCGCCGCAGCTGAAGGGCTTCTTCGTCGGCGCCGGCTTCAATTCGATGGGCATCGCGAGCTCGGGTGGCGCCGGCATGGCGCTCGCCGAATGGATCGTGGCCGGCGAGCCGACGCTCGATCTCTGGCCGGTCGACATCCGCCGCTTCGCCGGCTTCCACGGCAACGACGCCTGGCTGCGCGACCGCGTCTCCGAGACGCTCGGCCTGCACTACAAGATGCCGTGGCCGCAGCGCGAGCATGAGAGCGGCCGGCCGTTCCGCCGCTCGCCGCTCTACGACCGGCTGAAGGCGCGCGGCGCCTGGTTCGGCAACAAGATGGGCTGGGACCGGCCTAACTGGTTCGCCGGCGTCGGCAAGACGCCGGACATGCAGTATGGCTGGGGCCGCGGCGCCTGGTTCGACGCCGTCGCGGCCGAGCATCGCGCCACCCGCGAGGCGGTGACGCGTCGTCGACGAGACCTCGTTCGGCAAGTTCCTGATGCAGGGCAGGGACGCTGAGTCCTCTCTCCAGCATCTCTGCGCCAACGACGTCGCCGTGCCGGTCGGGCGAACGGTCTATACCGGTCTCCTGAACGAGCGCGGCACCTTCGAGAGCGACCTGACAATCGCGCGGCTGGCGCGCGACAAATTCCTGATCATCACCGGCTCCGCGCAGGTCACGCGCGATGCCGACTGGATCGGCCGCAACCTGCCGCAGGGCGCCCATGCCACCCTGACCGACGTCACCGGCGCCTGGACGGTGCTGTCGGTGATGGGGCCGAACAGTCGCAAGCTGCTCCACAAAGTGAGCCGCGCGGATTTTTCCAACGAAGCCTTCCCGTTCGCCACCATCCGCGAGATCGGCGTCGGCTACGCGACCGTGCTCGCCTCGCGCCGCACCTACATGGGCGAGCTGGGCTGGGAGCTCTACGTGCCGGTCGAGTTCGCCGTCACGGTGTTCGAGACCCTGCATGCGGCGGGCGCCGAGTTCGGCCTGCGCGATGCGGGCTACTACGCCGTCGAATTGCTGCGGCTGGAGAAGGCCTACCGCGCCTGGGGTCGCGAGCTCACGCCCGACGACACGCCCTGGCAGGCGGGACTGGGCTGGGCGGTGAAGCTCGACAAGGCAGGCGGCTTCCTCGGTCGCCAGGCGTTGCTCGACGCCAAGGCCAAGCCGCTGGCCCGCCGGCTGGTATCGGTGGTGCTGAAAGATGCTGAGCCGCTGTTGTGGGGCGGCGAGACGCTGCTGCGCGACGGCAAGCCGGTCGGCGACCTCACCTCTGCCGGCTACGGCCACACGGTCGGCGCCTCGGTCGGGCTGGGCTATGCCCGGCGCGACGACGGCCAGGCGATCGATGCGGCGTGGCTCGAGGCCGGCAAATTCGAGGTCGATCTGGCGGGCGTGCGGCTTGCGGCGAAGGTGGGCTTGCGCGCGCCCTACGATCCCGCCGGCGCGCGCATCAAGGGCTGAGCCTCCTTCAAGCGGGTGTTCGCCAGCTCTCCGGCCGCTTCCAGGATCGGATAGGCCACCGACGTCAGGTGACCGTTGATGCGCTTGAAGTCGCGGATGACGTCGATATGGACCGAGCTTGTCTCGATCGATTCGGGACGTCCCTCACGCAAACGGGCGAAGTGGCTGTCGGCGGCCTTGGCCTCGAGGTCGCGCATCTCGGTCTTCTCGGCAACCAGGCGGCGGGCGAGCACGATGTCGCGCGTGGTGAAGACGTTCATCGACAGGCGCAGGTTGTCCATCAGGCGGGCGTGAAAGGCCCGCAACTCCGTTGTGCCTTCGGTCGAGAAGGTCCAGCGGTTCTTGATCTTCTTCGCCGCCAGATCCATCAGGTTCTTGTCGATGATGTCGCCGATATGCTCGAGGTTGGTGGTGAAGGACAGGATGTCGAAGTAGCGGCGACTCTCCTCCTCGGTGAGTTCGTTGCGGGAGATCTGGACGAGGTAGAGCTTGATGGCCTCGTAGAGGTGGTCGACCGTGTTGTCCTCGCTGGCGATTTCGCGCCTGGCCTTCTCGTCGTTGCTCTCGAAGACCTCCATCGTCTGGCGCAGCATGTCGGCCACGAGGTCGCCGAGATAGATCGTCTCACGCATGGCGCAGCCCAGCGCTTCCGCCGGCGCCTCGATGACGTGCGGATCGAGATGGCGGGGCTTGGAGGGATCAGTGACCGCGGGCCTGTCGGGCTGCAGTCGCCGCGCTGAGCTTCGCCAGCGGATCGATCAGCGGCAGGAAGACGACGGCGGCGACCAGGCTGAACAGGGTATGAAAGTTGACGGCCACTCGAGCCGGCAGCGGCTCGAACATCGACAACAGATGCACCATGGGCGTCAGGAACGGGAGGAAAGCGATGCCGACCGTCGCCCGGGTGATCAGGTTGGCCAGCGGCACGCGGCGGGCCTCGGGATTGGTCGGCGACTGGTCCATGTAGGGCGCCCAGGCGCCGCCGATGTTGGCGCCGATCACTAGCGCCAGCGCCATCGGCGGATGGACGATGCCGCTGGCGGCAAAGGACATCACCAACAGCACGGTCGAAAGGCTGGAATGCACCGCCCAGGTGGCGAGCGCGCCGAACAGTACGGCGATGACATACTCGTCCTGCATGCCCTCGATCGCCGCGATGAAGGAAGGTGCCTTGCCCAGTGGCGCGGTGGCATCTGACAGCAGCTTCAGCGACAGCAGCATGAGGCCGAGCCCGATCGCCACGCGGCCAAGATTCTTGGTCTTGTCCGATTGGGCCGACAGGAAGGCGATGACGCCGATGGCGATCATCAGCGGCGACAGCCAGCTCAGGTCGAACGACAGAACCTGCGAGGTGAGCGTCGTGCCGATATTGGCGCCGAGCATCACGGCGATCGCGATCGGCAGGGTGATCAGCCCGCGGCCGGCGAAGGAGGCCAGCAGCAGCGCGGTCGCCGTGCTGGATTGCAGCAACGCGGTCAGGCCGACGCCGCCGGCCATGGCCGTGAAGCGATTGCGCGAGCAGGCGCCGATCGCCTTGCGCAGTGTGGCGCTGAAGGCACGGGTCAGGCCGGTGCGCACCATGCGCACGCCCCACAGCAGCAGTGCGACCGCGCCGACGAGGTTGAGGATAGTCGTTACGCCGTCCATGAGAGGACCCTACGCTTCACTGACTAACGATCAAAGTTTTTTGACAGTTCTTTGACACCGCACTAGACGGACCTGCCCTGCGAGTCGATCATCCTGCCATGCCCATCGCCAAGCGATGCGGGTCTGCGACGGCGGCCCGGAGCTGGCAGCGGAGTAGGGAACGATGGCGCCAGATACCATCAACACGATCGTCGGCGAGGTCACGGTCAACGGCCGTCGTTACCGGCTGCCCAAGCAGCCGACCGTCGTGGTCTGCATCGACGGGTCGGAGCCGGGCTACATCGAGCGCGCCGTCGAGGCCGGCCGCGCGCCGTGGTTCGGCAAGGTCCTCGCCCAGGGCACGAGCCTGATCGCCGACTGCGTCGTGCCGTCCTTCACCAATCCCAACAACCTTTCCATCGTCACCGGCCAGCCGCCCGCCGTGCACGGCATCAGCGGCAACTACTTCCTCGACCCCGAGAGCGGCAAGGAAGTGATGATGAACGACCCGAAGTTCCTGCGGGTCGAGACGCTGTTCCCGTCCTTTCAGCGCGCCGGCTGCCGCATCGCCGTGATCACCGCCAAGGACAAGCTGCGCGGCCTGCTGGGCAAGGGCCTGACCTTGGCGCCCGGGAAGGCCTGCAGTTTCTCTTCGGAGAAATCCGACAAGGTGACGCTTGGCGAGAACGGCATCGAGAAGGTCAATGCGCTGGTCGGCCTGCCGGTCCCCGACGTCTACAGCGCCGGATTGTCGGAGTTCGTGTTCGCCGCAGGCGTCAAGCTGATGGAGCGCGACCGGCCGGAGATCATGTATCTCTCGACCACCGACTATATCCAGCACAAGCACGCCCCGGCACGCCGGTCGCCGACGACTTCTACGCCATGATGGACGGCTACATGGCGAGGCTCGACGCCATGGGCTGCACCATCGTGCTGACGGCCGACCACGGCATGAACGCCAAGTTCGGCGCCGACGGAAAGCCCGACGTCATCTACCTGCAGGACCTGTTCGACAACTGGCTGGGCAAGGACAAGGCCCGGGTGATCCTGCCGATCACCGATCCCTATGTCGTGCACCACGGCGCGCTGGGCTCGTTTGCCGTGGTCTATCTGCCGGCCGGAGTCTCGCGCCGGAGATGGCGGCCAGGCTCAAGGCCGATGCCCGGCATCGAGGCCGTGCTGACCAAGGAGCGAGGCCGCCGAGCGCTTCGAATTGCCGGCCGACCGGTTGGGCGATCTCGTCGTCGTCTCGACCAAGCACAAGGTGCTGGGCACTTCGGCGGCGCGTCATGATCTGTCAGGATTAACCGAGCCGCTGCGCAGTCATGGCGGCGTGTCCGAGCAGAAAGTGCCGTTGATCTGCAACCGGCCCATGACCATATCGGCGGGTGCGCGCCAGTGGCGCAACTTCGACGCCTTTGATCTTGCGCTCAATCTGGTGGCCAAACAGGGAGCAGGCGCTGCAGGGCGGGCGTTAATGTCCCGGAGGTAAATCATGGCGATGCAAACCCTGAACGGAAGTTGCCACTGTGGCGCGATTGCCTACACGGTCGAGGTCGATCCGGCGACGGCGATCACCTGCAACTGCTCGATCTGCACGCGCCTCGGCGCGGTCTGGGCTTTCACGCCCGCGACCAAGTTCAAGCTGATCAAGGGTGAGGGCGAGTTGGGCGACTACCAATTCAACAAGCACGTCGCGCATCACCGCTACTGCCCGAGCTGCGGCATCGAAAGCTTCGCCCAGGGGAAGGGCAAGGATGGCTCGCGATCAGGTCGGAATAAATCTCCGTTGCTGCGAGGGGATCGACGTGAACAAACTCTCGCCCAAGCAGGTTGACGGCCGCAGCCTCTAGGAGGCCGTCTCCGATCGAGAGGGAAACGTCATGACCGTGAGTCAGGCCGACAAGGCCAAGAAATTCCGCGCCCTGCATGAAGCGCCCGGCGCCTTTGTGATCGCCAATCCGTGGGACGCCGGCTCGGCGCGCCTGCTGGCGGGCCTGGGCTTCCAGGCGCTGGCGACGTCGAGCGGCGCCAAGGCGGGTGTGCTCGGCAAGCGCGACGGCAAGGTGACGCGTGAGGAGGCACTGGCCAACGCCAAGATGATCGTCGACGCCACCGACCTGCCGGTGGCGGCCGATCTCGAGAAGGGCTTTGGCGACGGACCGGACGCGGCGGCGGAGACCATCCGCCAGGCCGGCGCCATCGGCCTGGTCGGCGGCTCGATCGAGGATGCCTCGGGCAACAAGGACAAGCCGCTCTACGACATCAAGACTGCGACCGAGCGGGTGGCCGCTGCGGTCAAAGCTGCACGAGCCCTGTCGATTCCCTTTATGCTGACGGCGCGCGCCGAGGGATTTCTGCGCGGGGTGCCTGACCTGGACGACGTCATCAAGCGCCTGCAAGCCTTCGAGGCGGCGGGTGCCGATGTGCTCTTCGCTCCTGGCCTGCCCGACCTGGCGGCCGTGAAAAAGGTCTGCGGCTCATTGAAGAAGCCGTTCAACTTCATGGTCGGTATCAAGGGAAAGTCGTTCAGCAAAGCTGAGCTTGAGGCGGCCGGCGTGAAGCGGATCAGCCTCGCCACCTCGCTCTACCGGGCGGCCATGACGGGGCTCCTGGAGGCGGCCAAGGAGGTGAAAGACAAGGGGACTTTCACCTATCTCGACCACTCGATCCCGACGCCCGAGCTCAACGCCTTCATGAAGGAATAGAAGGCGAGTTGCATCGGGCGGCCGCTTCGGCCATCTACCGGCCATGGATACCTATTCCGCCCCCGTCCCGGCGACCGGCACCGCCGTCGAACATTTCGACGTCCTGATCGTCGGCGCCGGTCTCTCCGGCATCGGCGCCGCCTGGCACCTGCAGGATCGCTGCCCAACCAAGAGCTACGCCATCCTCGAGGGCCGCGAGGCCAGCGGCGGCACCTGGGATCTGTTCCGCTATCCCGGCGTGCGCTCGGACTCCGACATGTACACGCTGGGCTACCGCTTCCGGCCGTGGAAGGACGCCAAGGCGATCGCCGACGGCCCCGCCATCCTGGACTACATCCGCGAGGTCGCGAGCGACCACGGCATCGACGCCAGGATCCGCTACCAGCACAGGTGGTGCGCGCCTCGTGGTCGACGCCCGACGCGCAATGGACCGTCGAGGTCGAGCGCGGGCCCGAACGCGATCGCCGGCACGCTTCACCTGCAACTTCCTGTGGATGTGCAGCGGCTACTACCGCACCGAGTTGGGCTACCTGCCGGAGTTCCCCGGCATCGAGCGCTTCAAGGGCCGCATTGCCCATCCGCAGAAATGGACCGACGACATCGACTATGCTGCCAAGCGCGTGGTGGTGATCGGCAGCGGCGCCACCGCGGTGACGCTGGTGCCCGCGATGGCCGACAGCGGGCGCCGCGCACGTCACCATGCTGCAGCGCTCGCCCACCTACATGGCCGATGCGCCCGTCGAAGGATCCCTTCGCGACCAAGATGCGCAGGCGACTGCCGCTCAAGCTCGCCTACATGGTCACGCGCTGGAAGAACGTGCTGCTCGGCATGTATTTCTTCCAGATGTGCAAGCGCAAGCCGGACAAGGTGAAGAGCCTGCTGCTGGGCGGCGTCGCGGCAAGGTCCTGGGACCGGACCACGACATCGATACGCATTTCACGCCGCGCTACAATCCCTGGGACCAGCGGCTTTGCCTGGTGCCGGACGCGGATTTCTTCCGCACCATGCGGCAGGGCAAGGTCTCGGTCGTCACCGACCATATCGAGACCTTCACCGAGGACGGCATCCGGCTGAAGTCGGGCAAGGAGCTCGCCGGCCGATCTGATCGTGACCGCGACCGGGCTGGTGCTGGTGCCGCTCGGGCGGCATCAAGCTCGCCGTCGACGGCCGCGCCGTCGATCCGGCCAAGACCTTCATCTACAAGGGCATGATGTATTCCGACGTGCCGAACCTCGCGTCGGTGTTCGGCTACACCAACGCCTCGTGGACGCTGAAGGCCGACCTCGTCTGCGAATACGTCTGCCGCATCCTCAATCACATGGACCGCACCGGCACCCGCAAGTGCACGCCGCGCAACAGCGATCCCGAGCTGCAGGAAGAGCCGTGGGTCACCTTCTCTTCCGGCTACATCCAGCGCGCGCTGGCTCACCAGCCCAAGCAGGGGTCCAAGCGGCCGTGGAAACTCTACCAGAACTACGCGCTCGATCTTCTGAGCCTGCGCTTCGGCGCGATCCGCGACAAAGCCATGGTGTTCTCGAACCGCGGCACCCGCGCGTGGTGTTGAAAATGCGAAAACGAGCGAGCGTGCGCTGGCTCAATCCTAGACGGCTGAGCACGACTCGAGCCGGCCTTACGGCACTCGCTTTGGCCTTGGTGCTCGCCGCTCACGCCCGCGCCCAGGACGTGGCGCCCTCGGTGGTCGCCGGCATCCAAGCCTACAATCGGGGCGATATTTCCGGCTCCTTCCGCTTGTTGAAGTCGGCCGCAGATGCAGGCGATTCCGATGCGCAGGTGAATCTCGCTTACCTCTACGCGCGTGGGCAGGGCGTGGCGCAGAACCAACAGGAAGCGATGCGGCTCTATCTGCTGTCGGCCAAGCAGGGAAACGCCGAGGGCATGAATGCAGTGGGCTTCAAGTACCGGTACGGCACTGGCGTAGAGATCGATCTGCCCCGCGCTGTTCACTGGTTCTGCCGGGCAGCTGTTTCGGGTGATCCGCGCGGGCTGAACAACCTCGGGATCATGTACAACGAAGGGCAGGGCGTTGATCGCGACATGGAGGAAGCGCGAAATCTCTGGCGGCAATCTGCGGAGCGCGGCAATCCAAATGCCATGTTCAATCTCAGCCAGTCGCTTTTCTTCGAAATGCCCCAAGATCGGGTGTTGGCGTCGAAGCTCTTGCTGCAGTCGGCGCAGCTCGGTAGTGCCGCAGCCCAGAAGATGTTGCGACAGCTCGGCTACGACGGCCCGCTACCCCCCGCCGTGAATACCGAGCTGGAAATGCGCAAAGCCCGAAAGGATCTGTCGCCCGGCGAAGTTCGCGACTGCGGCTTCTTCGATTCCTCGACTCGCTGCTGACACGTTTCGGCTGCCACCGAGACATTGGCGTTCGACAGCAACAAGTCGATGGAGCAGACTCCGCCGCATGCCTACTCAAGCCGAAAAGGGCCGCCTGTTCCGCGAGCGGCATGGCAAGCCCGGCATCATTCTCCTGCCCAACCCGTGGGATGCGGGCACGGCCAAGCTCCTGCAGTCGATGGGCTTCGAGGCGCTCGCCACCACCAGCCTCGGCATGTCGATCGCCCTGGGCCGGGCGGACGGCGAGAATGCCGTGAGCCGCCCCGAGCTGATCGCCAATTGCCGGCAGATCGCCGAGGCGACCGACCTGCCGGTCAATGCCGATCTCGAGAACGGCTATGCCGACGATCCTGAGGAAGCCGCCTCCATCCTGCGCGAGGCAGCCGAGGCCGGCATCGTCGCGGGCTCGATCGAGGATTGGAGCGGCGAGAAGATCTACGACTTCAACCATGCCGTCGAGCGCGTCGCGGCCTGCGTCGAGGTTGCACGTTCATTGCCCGTACCCTTCACCTTCGTCGCCCGCGCCGAGGGCTACGGCAAGCGGCTGGAGAGCCTCGACGACACGCTGAAGCGGCTGCAGGCCTTCGAGAAGGCGGGCGCCGACGTGCTCTACGCGCCGCACTTCCGCGACATCGCCACCATGAAGATCGTCGGTCTCGGCGGTCAGCAAGCCGCTCAACGTGGTGATGAGCGCCGCCGATCCGTCGATCACCGTGGCCGAGATGGAGGCGATCGGCATCAAGCGAGTCAGCGTCGGCGGCGCGCTCGCGCGGCTTGCCATGGCGGCCTTCATGAAGGGCGCGCGCGAGATGAAGGAACAGGGCGGCTTCACCTGGATGCGCGACGCCATGTCGGGCAGGGACCTCAAGGCCGTGTTCAACGCCGGAAATGGCCAGTAACGACCGGCGCGACTTCTAATGACCGAAATAGGCGATTGGGACCGCGCCGGGTTATATTGCTGCGACTCGAGTTGGCCCATCGCCGTGGTTACGAAAAGTCGACCGTTAAATTTCCCGTTATTTTAACGGTCACTTCCGGTAACTGCCGCCTTCCGGTGATCCAGGCCGCGAGGGCCGGGATCGGATCGGCGCCGATCTGGCGCACCAGCGAGGCGAGGTCGTAGTGGAAGCGCTCGCCCAGCATCAGCCCGTCGCGGAACGACAGGATCACGATGAAGGGCTGCACGATCGGGCGACCGCTGGGCTCGATGCCGAGGAAGCGGCCGACGTGGCGGCCATGCCAGGTCGCCTCGCCGATGTAGCAATCGTCGGCCGTGGTGTAGGGGCGCTGGCCCTCGCCGCGCCGCACCTCGACGTCGAAGGTCGTCCACCATTGCCGGTAATGCGCCGCCGCACCCTCGTGGCCGAACCAGCTCTGGCCGGTGGCGAAATCGTCGAACCGGCACTCGGGGTGGAGCGTGGCCAGCGTGCCCGGAAGGTCATGGGCGTTCTCGGCCTCGAGGTGGCGGCGGATCAGAACGAGCAGGTCGGGGTTCATGGCAGGGCACCCGTGCTATATTCGAGTTCTTACAAGATATAAGAGCTCTGATAATGCCCCGCAAGGCGACACCCGTGACCGTTCCCGCCATTCCCCGGCCCGGCGAGGCCAAGCGCGGGCCGCAGGGCCATCTCGGCTACCTGCTGCGCCAGGCCAATGCGGCGTTCCGTGGCGCCATGGACCGCGTCCTTGGCGAGCTCGGGGTGACCACGCCGCAATTCACGGTCCTGACCATGATCGTGGCCTATCCCGGCCTCAGCGGCGCGGATCTTGCGAGGCTCGCTTTCCTGACGCCGCAGACCATCAACGTGATCGTCGGCAACCTCGAGCGCGACGGCGCGGTCGAGAAGAGCGCGCACGCCACGCATGGCCGCATCCTGCGCCTGCATGCAACGCCCAAGGGCCGGGCGTTGCTGAAGCGCTGCCGCGCCCGGGTCGACGAGATCGAGGCGAGGTTGCCGCCTTGCTGGGCAAGGACGAGGAGCGGTTGGTGCGGCGCTGGCTGAGCGCCGTGGCCGAGAAACTGGCGGAGGGCCGCTGACGTCGCTTGTCCGTCATGGTCCGCGTGTTAAGGTTTTCGCATAATGACAAAAGGGGGCGTCATGACGATTGGCACATTGATCAGGCGCGCGCCCTGGTCGGCACTCGCTGCGCTCGCGTTCGCCGACGCCGGCCTTCGCGCAGAAGACCAAGCTCACGGTCTACACCGCGCTGGAGAACGACCAGCTCGAGTCCGTTCAAGAAGGCCTTCGAGGCCGACAATCCCACGATCGAGATCGCCTGGGTGCGCGACTCGACCGGCGTGGTCGCGGCCAAGCTGATGGCCGAGAAGGACAATCCGCGCGCCGACATCATCTGGGGCCTGGCGGCCTCGAACGTCGGCCTGATGGCCGCGCATGGGCATGCTCGAGCCCTACACCCCGCCCGGCGCCGAAGGACGCTGAAGCCGTCGTTCAGGAGCGGCAAGACGCCGGACACCTGGGTCGGCATGGACGCCTACCTCTCGGTGGTCTGCTTCAACACGGCGGAGGCGGACAAGGGCAAGAAGCCCAAGCCCGCGAGCTGGGCCGATCTCACCAAGCCCGACTACAAGGATTCGATCGTGATGCCGAACCCGGCCTCGTCGGGCACCGGCTATCTCACGGTCGCGGCCTGGCTGCAGATCATGGGCGAGGAGGCGGGCTGGAAGTTCATGGATGGCCTGCACCAGAACATCGCGCAGTACATCCATTCCGGCTCGGCGCCCTGCGTGCAGGCGGCCAAGGGCGAGCGCCTGATCGGCATCGGGCTCGACACGCGCGGCGCCTCGGAGAAGACCAAGGGCGCGCCGCTCGAGCTGATCCTGCCCAAGGAAGGGCTGGGCTGGGAGCTCGAGGTCACGGCGATCGTCAAGGGCACCAAGAACCTCGAGGCCGCCAAGAAGCTCGCCGACTGGGCCGTCACCAAGAAGGCCAACGAGCTCTACGCCAAGACCTATCCGATCGTGGCCTGGCAGGCGTCGCGCAACATGCCGCCGAACTACCCGGCCGACATCGAGAAGGCGATGGTCAAGAACGACGTCGAGTGGATGTCGAAGAACCGCGACCGCATCCTGGCCGAATGGACCAAGCGCTACGACGGAAAGTCGGCACCGAAGAAGTGACGCACTATCTCGAAGTCCGCAACCTCTCCAAGCGCTTCGGCGACTTCACCGCTCTCGGCGACATCTCGCTCGACGTCGCCGAGGGCGAGTTCGTCTGCTTCCTGGGGCCGTCGGGCTGCGGCAAGACCACCTTGCTGCGCGCCATCGCCGGGCTCGATCCGCAGAGCTCGGGCACGATCCGGCAGAAGGGCAAGGACGTCTCGCCGCCTGCCGCCGGCCCAGCGCGATTTCGGCATCGTCTTCCAGTCCTACGCGCTCTTTCCCAACCTGACGGTCACCGACAATGTCGGCTACGGGCTGGTAAGCCGGCGCCAGAAGACGGGCCGAGATCGCAAGCGCGTGACGGCGAGCTGCTGGCGCTGGTCGGCATGCCCGATGCCGGCGCGCGCTATCCGGCGCAGCTCTCGGGCGGCCAGCAGCAGCGCGTGGCGCTCGCCCGCGCGCTCGCGACGTCGCCCGGCCTGCTGCTGCTCGACGAGCCGCTTGTCGGCGCTCGATGCGCGCGTGCGTCTGCGGCTGCGGCACGAGATCAAGGCGCTGCAGCGCCGGCTCGGCGTCACGACCATCATGGTGACGCACGACCAGGAAGAGGCGCTCACCATGGCCGACCGCATCGTGGTGATGAACCACGGCGCGATCGAGCAGGTCGGCACGCCGCAGGAGATCTATCGCGACGCCCGCCGACGGCCTTCGTCGCCGATTTCGTGGGCGCGATGAACTTCCTGCACGGGACGCTCGAGGCGCCTGATCGCGTCCGGATCGGCAGCCGTGATCGCTCGCCTGTCCGCCGCAGGAGGGCCTGGCTGCCGGCACGCGCGTGCGGCTCTGCATCCGGCCGGAGGATGTGCGCGTGCGCGACCTGCCGGTCGGACGGCGCCAACCGTGTGTCGGTCGAGGTGACCGGAGCTCGATTTCGTCGGCGCCTTCTGCCGGGCCACGCTCGAGGTCGGTGCGACCTGCGCTGATGCGCCGATTTCTCCAGCAACCTGATCCGCGATCTCGGCGTCGACGGCTGGCCGCAGCGCTCGACGTTGCCTTGCCGCCGGACCGGCTGAGGATCTTCGCCGCGTGAGCCTCGCGCTCCCCGCGACGACGGTCCGGCTGTCGACGCGACGACCTCGTGATGCGCGCGGGCGTCGTGGCGCTGGTCGCGGTGCTGCTGATGATGGTCGGCCTGCCGCTCTGGGCGCTGCTGGCCAAGGGCTTCGAGGATGCGCGACGGCCATTTCGTCGGCCTCGCCAACTACGCCGCCTATTTCTCGACCCCGGCGCTGTTCAATTCGGCGCTCAACAGCTTCCAGGTCGCGGCCGTCAGCACCCTGGTCGTGGTGCCGCTCGCCTTCCTCTACGCCTATGCGCTGACCCGCACCGTGCTGCCGCTGCGCTGGCTGTTCCAGGGCATCGCGCTGATCCCGATCTTCGCGCCCTCGCTGCTGCCGGGCCTGGCGCTGATCTACCTGTTCGGCACGCAGGGCTTCTTCAAGGCCTGGCTGGGCGGCGGCCAGATCTACGGCTTCAAGGGCATCGTCATCGCCCAGGTCTTCTACTGTTTCCCGCACGCCATGCTGATCCTGGTGACGGCGCTGCGCACCGCCGACGCGCGGCTCTACGAGGCGGCCGATGCGCTGGGCGCCTCGAAGATCCGCGTGTTCTTCACCGTCACCCTGCCGGGCGCCAAGTACGGCGTGATCAGCGCGGCGCATGGTGGTGTTCACCCTGGTGATCACCGATTTCGGCGTCGCCAAGGTGATCGGCGGCAATTTCAACGTGCTGGCGACCGACGTCTACAAGCAGGTGATCGGCCAGCAGAACTTCTCGATGGGCGCGGTGGTCGGCATGGTGCTGCTGGCGCCGGCGGCGCTCGCCTTCGCCGTCGACCGGCTGGTGCAGCGGAAGCAGGTGGCGCTGCTGACGGCGCGCGCCGTGCCGCTGGTGCCGCAGGCCCAAGCTCGCGCGCGATCTCGTTCTTCACCCTGTTCTGCGTCGTCGTCTCGATCGGCATCCTGGCCATCCTCGGCATGGCGGCGTGGGGCTCGCTGATCAAGTACTGGCCGTACAATCTCAGCCTCACCTGGGCGAACTACAGGTTCGAGACGTTCGACGCCAACGGCTGGGACTCGCTACTTCAACTCCCTGCGCATGGCGGCGGGCGCGGCGGTCGTCGGCACGGCGCTGATGTTCGTCGGCGCCTGGCTCACCGAGAAGACCAAGGGCTTCTGGCTGCTGCGCGACCTGGTGCAGCTTCTCGCCTTCCTGCCGATGGCGGTGCCGGGCCTGGTGCTGGGACTGGGCTACATCTTCTTCTTCAACGCGCCCGGCAATCCGCTCAACTTCCTCTACGCCACCATGGCGATCCTGGTGATCAACACGCGTGGCGCACTTCTACACGGTGGGCCACCTTACGGCGACGACGGCGCTGAAGCAGATCGATCCGGAGTTCGAGGCGGTGTCGGCGTCGCTCAAGGTGCCGATCTGGCGCACTTTCCTGCGCGTCACGGCGCCGATCTGCCTGCCGTCGATCCTCGACATCGCGATCTATCTCTTCGTCAACGCCATGACGACGGTGTCGTCGGTGATCTTCCTCTATTCGCCCGACACCAAGCTCGCCTCGGTCGCGGCGCTCAACATCGAGGAAGCCGGCACGACCGCGGCGGCCGCGGCGCTCTGCCTGGTGATCGTGGCGACCTCGGCCGCGGTCAAGGCGCTGCACCTGCTCGCCGACCGCTTCCTGCTGGGACGGCTGCAGGCCTGGCGGCGGCGCTAGCGCGGGTGCCTCGACCAATATGGGTTGGAGCTACTTGCGCCAGACGCCCAGCAGGAAGCGCGGTTCCTTGCGGCGATTCTCGCCGGCTTGGCCCTGGACTTCCGTCAGGGTCTCGCTGTGCTGCGCCATCCATTTGTCGAGCACGCGCTTGGCGATCCATCCCAGCACGAGGAATGAGCCGAAGTAGAGGATCGCCGTGTAGAGCGCCCGCATGTGGAGCTATCCCTTGAGATCGAGGAACGGCTTGATGGCCTGCCAGAAGCCTTGGGGATCCTGAATATGCGGAGAATGCCCGCAATCGGGCAGCTCGACCAGCTTCGCCCCGGCAATGCCGGCGGCGAGTTCGTGGGAGAGGGCGGGCGGCGTTGCGGTATCGCGCAGGCCGACCACGACCAGCGTCGGATTTCGGATGCCGGCGAGCTCGGCGCGCATGTCGAAGCGGGCGAGCGCCCGGCAGGCGGCGGCGAAATGCGCCGGCCTGGCGGCGCGCAGGCTGGCCTTGCGTTCCTTCGCGATCGCCGGGTTGGCGGCCAGGAAGTCGTCGGGGAACATGCGCTGGAGCGCCATCGCCAGCACCGCTTCCATGCCTTCCGTCTCGACACGCTCGGCCATGGCGGCGAAGGCGGCCTTGCCCTGCAGCGGGATCGCCGCCCCGGTGTCGACCAGCACGAGCCGGTCGAACAGCTTGGCGTGACGCACGGCCAGCGCCACCGACACGAAGCCGCCGAAGCCATTGCCTAGAAGATCGGCCTTGGCCGACAGGCCGAGCTTGGGCAGCTCGCCGGCGATGCGGTCGGCGAAGTCCTCCAGGCCAGGGCCGGCCGGCGCCGAGGCGCCGAAGCCCGGCAGGTTGACCAGCCACAGCCGGCGTTCCAGCGCGAGCCGCGGCGCGATGCGGTCGAACGCGGTGCGGTCCGAGAGCAGCGAGTGCAGCAGCACGAGATCGCGGGCCCCTGCCCTCGGGTGGGCCCATCATCACAATGTCGAGCGTGGAGTTGTGGGTCGACATGGCGCCATGACACTATCACGCCAGGCGGCGAAGACCGCGGGCAAACGCTTTCGGGGGGAGAGACAAAATGGTGTCCACGGTGAACGCCGGCGCGGTCAACACGGGCGCGCGGCTCGACCGGTTGCCGATATCCTCGTTCCACTACCGCATCTTCTGGCTGATCGGCGCCGGCATGTTCTTCGACGGCTACGACCTCTATGTCGGCGCCTCGGTGCTGGGTTCGGCGGTGCAGTCGAAGTTCGCCGTGCTGGCGCAGGTGCCGCAATTCATCTCCTGGACCTTCGTCGGCATGACCATCGGTTCGGTGTTCGCGGGCTTTTTAGGCGACAGGTTCGGCCGGCGCTTCACCTACCAGTTCAACCTGGTCGTCTTCGGCCTGGCGTCGTTCGCCGCCGCTGCCGCGCCGACCATGGATTGGCTGATCGCCGCGCGCTTCGTCATGGGGCTGGGCCTCGGCGCCGAGATCGTGGTCGGCTATTCGACCATGACCGAGTTCGTGCCGCCCGCCTCGCGCGGCCGCTGGATGGCCTTCATGGCCTTCATCGTCGTGGCAGGCTTTCCGGCCACCTCGATCATCAGCACGCTCATCATCCCGAGCTTCGGCTGGCGGCCGATGTTCGTCATCGCGGGCGTCGGCGCCCTGATCGTCTGGTACCTGCGCAAGAACCTGCCCGAGAGCCCGCGCTGGCTCGAGGCCAACGGCCGGACTACTGAAGCCGAAGCGCTGATGCAGACGATCGAGCGCGAAGCTTCCGGCGGCAGGCCCTTGCCGCCGCCGGCGCCGACGCAACCGGTGGCACAATGGACCCTCGCGTCGCTCTTCACGCCGGCCCTGCTGCCGCGCCTGGTCGTGGGCTCCGTCGTGCTGATCACCATCAACACGCTGATCTTCGGCTTCGTCAATTGGTTGCCGACCTTCTTCGGCCAGCAGGGCATCTCGATCACCAAGTCGCTCGCCTACACCATGGTGCTGGCGGGCGGTTCCCTGATCGGCTGCGCCATCGGTGCCTGGTGCGCGGATTATTTCGGCCGCAAACCCACCATCATCGGTGCTTCGGTGCTGAGCATCGTGGCCGGCGCCATCTACCCTTACATGGTCAATCCGCTGCCGCTGCTGGCCGTCGGCTTCGTCCTGATCGTCGGCATCTACATCCTGACGGCGCTGCTCTACGGCGTTTACACCTCCGAATTGTTTCCAACCGAGGTGCGGCTCAGGGGCAACGGGCTGTGCAACATGCTGGGCCGCGGCGCCACCATCGTCTCGCCCTTCATCGTGCTGGCCTTGTTCAAGGACTACGGCGTGGGCGGCGTGCTGGGGCTGATGATCGGGCTGCTGCTCCTCCAGATCGTCGTGGTGGCGATCTGGGGCATCGAGACCAACCGACGCGGCCTGGAAGAGCTGCAGCGGGCGGCGGCCTAGATGCACGTCTTCGCTGCAGCGGGCGCCGCCTTCCTGCTGGCCGTCCTGTGGTTCGACCTGATGTTCGACGTGCAGGTGCGCCGCCACGCCGGCGATCCACTGCCTGCCGACGTGCTGGCCTCGATCTCGGCCTACTACCGGCGCGTCACCACCGAGGCCTACCCGATGAACCGGCTGGTGGCGCTGGTCATGGTGCTGACCTTGGCGGCCATCGTCGCCGAGATCTTCGAGGACGCGAACCCGTGGTGGATCGGCTGGGGGTCGCTGGTGATCGCCGGCAGCGGCTTTGGGCCCACGCTCACCCGCACCGTGCCCAACGCCCGCCGGCTGGGCAGCGCCCAGGACACGCCGCAAGAGCAGTCGAGGCTCGCGCGCGCGATCTACCGCGCCCATTTGCTCAGCTTTGGGCGCATGCTGGTCGTCCTCGCTCTGCAACTGATCGCGGGTTGATGAAATACCATTGATGCAACCTGTCGGTCTCTGCCCTAAAGTGACCAGATGACCGACCCTATCGAGCACGTCATCCTCCTCGCCCTCGAGAACCGCTCTTTCGACCAGATGCTTGGCTGCATGAACGAGGTGTTCCACGATCTTGAGGGCGCATCGTCCGCCAACATCAATCAGCACGGCGGCACCATCTACCGTCAGGAGCCGACGACTGAGCGGCAGACGACGAAGGATCCACGCCACGAGGCGGAACACGTCGCCCGCCAACTCGCCGCGGGCAATGGCGGCTTCGTCGGGGATTTCGTCGCGGCCTACGGCGACAGCACGCCGGCCGAGCGCCAGGCCATCATGGGCTATTACCCGCGGGATTTCCTGCCTGCGCTGCATCGCCTCGCGCAAAACTATACGGTGTGCGATCATTGGTTCTCGTCGGTGCCCGGCCCGACCTGGCCCAATCGCTTCTTTCTGCTGACCGGCACGTCGAGCGGCCTCGTCTCAATGCCGGGAGACGACACCAAGGATTTCAAGTGGACGGACTGGTTCGCGCAGGACCAGGACACGATCTTCGATCGGCTGACCGAGCGCGGCATCCATTGGAAGTGTTACTTCCACGACATCCCGCAGAGCAGCGTGCTGGTCCATCAGCGCCGCCTGCACAACGCCGCGCGGTATTTCTACATCAACGAGTTCTTCCGCGACGCCGCGGGGCGGGCCGAGGACTTTCCGCAATTCTCCTTCATCGAGCCCGACTACATGGGCTTCGACGAGAACGACGATCATCCCCCGCACGACGTGATGAAGTCCGAACGGCTGATTGCGCGGGTCTACAACGCGGTGCGCGCCAACCCGCAGCTTTGGCGGACGACGCTGCTGATCGTATTGTTCGACGAGCATGGCGGCTTCTACGACCACGTGCCGCCGCCGGCGGCCGTGCCGCCCGACGCCCGCAGCACGGCCACGGCGTTCAAGAGCCTTGGCGTGCGCGTGCCCGCGGTGCTGGTGTCTCCATGGGTCCGGCGGGGAGTCGTGAAAACCCTGTTCGATCACACCAGCCTGCTGAAGTACCTGATCGACAAATGGGGGCTGGGTCCGCTGGGCGACCGCACCGCGGCAGCCGACAGCATCGGGGTCGCCGTGACCACGCAGGCTCGCGCCGACGAAGACTGCGTGAGCCGCATCGAGCTTACCGAGCAGGAGCTGACGCCGCCCGACCCCGAGCTGGAGGAGCAGGCGGCGACATTCGAAAGCAAGCACCACCGCGCCCTGCAGCAGATGGGCAAGTTCCTGAAGGCGTCGGTCTTTGAGGACACGTGGTTCGTCTACGCCTGGCTGGCGCGCGCCCTGATGTTGGTCAAGGGACTGTTCGAGAATCCCGCTGGAGTGGATCGACAGCCGTCATGGAAATCTCAAGGTGTCGATCACCGAGCCCGACCGGATCGCCCGCAAGACGGTGACGGTGCGAGAAGATTTCGCGCACTATCTGATGCGGCAAGAAGCGGCGCGCCGCCGCAGGCCATCGGCTGGCATCTCAGCCGGACCGGACCTGTCGCAGACCGACCGCGACGCATGACGATCCACACCCTGGCCCTGATCACCGGGCGCGCATTTCCACAAGGAAGAGAACCGGCACGAAGCCGTCGACAAATGGCTTCGGCAAGTACAGGTACAGGCGCTAGACGACGGGATGGATTTCCGTGTGCTCGCCCGTGGCAGCGCTAGAAGGATCTTGCCGCAGAAGTGTGATGTCGTCATCATCGGCGGCGGCGTCATGGGCTCGTCCATCGCCTGGCACCTCAAGTCGCGATCCCGGCTTCACCGGCAAGCGTCACCGTGTCGAGCGCGATCCGAGCTATGCCCGCGCCTCGTCGGCGCTCTCGGCGAGCTCGATCCGCCAGCAGTTCTCGACGCCGCTCAACATTCACCTCTCGCGCTACGGCATCGGCTTCCTGCGCCGGGCCCACGAGGTCCTGGACGTCGATCTCGGGCTGAAGGAGCCGGGCTATCTCTTCCTCGCCTCGGGGGCGGGCGAGGCGGTGCTGCGCGCCAACCATGCGATCCAGAGGGGCGAAGGCTGCGCCGTCGAGCTGCTCGATCCGGCCGCGCTGGTGCGGCGCTTCCCGGCGATGTCGGCGGCCGGGGTGGCGCTCGCCTCGCACGGCACCGCCAACGAAGGCTGGTTCGACGGGCCGGCGCTGATGGCAGGCCTTCCGCCGCAAGGCGCGCGAGCTTGGCGCGAGTACGTCGCCGACGAGGTCGTGGGCCTGGCGCCGAATGCCGTCACCCTGCGCTCCGGCGGGCGGATCGAGGCGGGGACGATCGTGCTCGCAGCCGGGCCGCTGGTCGGGCGAGGTCGCGGCCACCGCCGGCATCGCGCTGCCGGTCGAGCCGCGCCGCCGCTCGGTCTTCGTGTTCGATTGCCGCGAGCAGCCTGCCGCTGCTGCCGCTCACCATCGATCCGTCGGGCATGTGGTTCCGGCCCGAAGGGCGCTTCTACCTCGGCGGCACGACGCCGGCCGACGGGCAACGATCCGCCCGGCGCGCCGCTGGAAGTGCAGCATGCCAGGAATGGGACGACAGGGTGTGGCCGGTGCTGGCGGAGCGCGTGCCCGCCTTCGCGGCGGCCAAGGTGGTGAATAGCTGGGCCGGCTACTACGAGTACAACACCTTCGACCAGAACGGCATCGTCGGCCGCCATCCCGAGCACGACAGCCTCTATCTTCGCCACCGGCTTCTCGGGCCACGGCATCCAGCAGTCGCCTGCGGTCGGCCGCGCCGTGGCCGAGCTGATCGTGCACGGCAACTACCGCACCCTGGATCTTTTGCCGTTCAGCTATGAGCGGATATCCGCCCGTCGGCCTGTCCGGGAGCTGAACGTGGTGTGATACGCTCTTATGCGCATTCCTCCTCTCCCCTGAGCGCCTGTGAAGGCGCGTAAGGGGGAGAGGCTGGGAGAGGGGGCATCGAAGGCTGCCTGTAACCCCCTCTCCTAACCTCTCCCCAAGCGGGGGAGAGGAAGTAAGAGGAGAGTACCGTGCCCGATCAGCCGCTGGTCAATTCGGACCTGCACTCCGCGCTCGCCGAAGCGCGCCAGGCCTATATCGACCGCAATCCCAAAAGCTTCGCGCGCCAGCAGGAGGCGATGCAGGCGATGCCGGGCGGCAACACCCGCACCACGCTGCACAACGCGCCGTTCCCGCTCACCGTGGTGCGCGGCGAGGGCTGTCGGCTGTGGGACGCCGACGGGCACGAATACATCGACGTGCTGGGCGAATATACCGCCGGCATCTACGGCCACTCCCATCCGGTGATCCGCGCCGCCATCGACAAGGCGCTCGAACCACGGCTGGAACTATGCCGGCCGCAATCCGCACGAGGCCAGGCTCGCCAAGCTGATCGTCGACCGCATGCCGTCGATCGACCTGGTGCGCTTCACCAACTCCGGCACCGAGGGCAACGTCATGGCGCTCGCCGGCGCCCGCGTCTTCGCCCAGCGCAACGGCCGGCGCAAGGCGCACCAAGGTCATGGTGTTCCACGGCGGCTATCACGGCGGCGTGCTGTATTTCGTGACCGGCGGCAGCCCGGTGAACATGCCCTACGAATACGTCGTGGCGCCCTACAACGACATCGACGGCACGCAAGGCGCTGCTCGCCAAGCACGGCGACGAGGTCTTCGCCATCCTGGTCGAGCCGATGCAGGGCAGCCACGGCTGCCTGCCGGGCGATCCCGCGTTCCTCAAGATGCTGCGCGAGGAGACCAGGGCGCGCGGCATCACGCTGATCTTCGACGAGGTCATGACCTCGCGCCTGTCGCCGGGCGGCCTGCAGGAGAAGCTCGGCGTCATCCCCGACATGACGACGCTCGGCAAGTACATCGGCGGCGGCATGTCGTTCGGCGCCTTCGGCGGCCGGCGCGACATCATGGAGCTGTTCGACCCGACCAAGCCCGATTCGCTGCCGCATGCCGGCACCTTCAACAACAACGTGCTGACCATGGCGGCGGGCGTCGCGGGCTATGGCGAGGTCTACACGCCGGAGGCCGCCGATGAATTGAACGCCCGCGGCGAGAAGATCCGCGACCGGCTGAACGCGATCTGCCAGAAGGCAGGTGTCGCCTTCCAGTTCTCGGGCATCGGCTCGATGATGACGGCGCACGCCACGACGCGGCCGATCAGGAAGGCGGCCGACATCGCCTCCTCCAACCAGGACGCCAAGGAGCTGTTCTATTTCGACATGTCGCCGCCGGCATCTGGATCGCGCGGCGCGGCTTCGTGGCGCTCAACATCATGATCGGCGACGCCGAAGGTCGACCGCTTCGTGGCGGCGGTCGAGGAGTTCGTCACGGCGCGCAAGGCTCTGTTGCGGCCGCAATGAGTACCTATATCGACCTGAGCGCAAGTCCATATCGTCGTCTCGACGGAGCCGAGCGCAGCAGGCGGAGCGAGATCTTGGTCGCAATCGGCAAGTCGATCGCTTCGCTCCGCTCAGGATGACAGGTAGAACATGAACGATCCTGCCCAAGGGCTTCCCCAGCCCGTCGCCGGCACGGTGACGCCGCGCTTCGGCGACGTCGCGACCTTCATGCGCCTGCCGCTGTTCCGCAACCCGCCGATGTCGAGATCGGCATGGTCGGCGTGCCGTGGGACGGCGGCACCACCAACCGGCCGGGCGCCCGCCACGGCCCGCGCCAGATGCGCGACCTCTCGACCATGATGCGGCGCATCCACCACGTGACGCGGGTGGCGCCTTACGAGCTGGCCAAGTGCGGCGATCTCGGCGACGCGCTCGGTCAATCCGGCCAGCCTCGACGATTCGCTCGAGCGCATCGAGAAGCATTCGCCAAGATCCATGCCGCCGGCACCGTGCCGCTGTCGGCCGGCGGCGATCATCTGGTGACCCTGCCCATCATGCGCGCCATCGCCAAAGGGCAGGCGCCGCTCGGCATGGTGCATTTCGACGCCCACTAGCGACACCTGGGACACCTATTTCGGCGGCTTCAAGTACACCCACGGCACGCCGTTCCGCCGCGCCGTCGAGGAGAGGCCTGCTCGATCCCGAAGCGCGTGGTGCAGATCGGCATCCGCGGCTCGCTCTACAAGCGCGACGACAACGACTGGGCGGTCGAGCAGGGCATGCGGGTGATCACCATCGAGGAGTATTTCGACCTCGGCGTCGACAAGGTGATCGCCGAGGCGCGCCGCGTGGTGGGCGACGGCCCGACCTATGTCAGCTTCGACGTCGACGGCCTCGATCCCGCCTACGCGCCGGGCACCGGCACGCCCGAGATCGGCGGCTACACCCCGCACGAGGCGCAGCGCATGCTGCGCGGCCTGCGCGGGCCTCAACCTGGTCGGCGGCGACGTCGTCGAGGTCTCGCCGCCCTTCGACATGAGCGGCAACACCGCGCTCGTGGGCGTCACCATGATGTGGGAGATCCTCTGCCTGCTGGCCGAGGCGGTGGCGAAGCGAAAGGGCCGGATCTAGCGAGGTTCCCGCCGCGGAGATCGAACTCCGGCTCGGCCGCCGCTCCGCCAGTAGCGGCGGAGTTGCTGCTCGTCGCCGGCGAACAGGTTGCGGTCGCAATGGGTGATGCCGGGAATGGCGCGCGGCGTGGCACCGTAGGCGGCCTTGTCCGCGCTCTCGTCGACCACGTACTGCCAGAGCTTCCAGCCGCGGTTGGCCCAGGCAAACGGCACCTCAGGCTGTTCGCGAGGGTCGGCCACCCACAGGTCGCATTGCGCCAGGACCGAGTTGGTGGTGACCGGCACAGACTTGATGCCGCGCCGGGCGCGCTCGCCATTGGCCCAGTTGGCGTGCGTGTAGATCATCGGCAACCGTCCGGTGACGCGATAGACGACCTGCACGAATTCCTCGGCCTGGCTGAGCTGCATCGAATTGGCGGGCTTGTAGTCGTTGAGCTCGTAGTCGAGCGCCAGGAGGGTCGCGGGGCCCGGACGGGCGGCGGCCAGGAACGTTTCCGCCTGCCGCGCTCCCGAATATTGCCGGGTGCCGAAATGATAGGCGCCCCACAACAATCCCACCTGCTCGGCGTCGCTGCGGCGCGGCGCGTAGGACGGATCGACCCAGTCGCCGCCTTCGCTCGATTTGTGGAGGACGCCCAGGACACCGGCGCGGTGCACGGCCCGGAAATCGCTGACCGTGACGTTGTGGCTGATGTCGATGACGCCATCGACCCCGTCCACCGCGGGCCGCCACGTCCCGTTGGGACCGAGGCCGTGAAAGAGGGGGCCGAATTGGTGGCCGGAGGAGGCGGGCGATCCCCCGCAACCGGCAAGCGACGGACCCGCCGAGGCCGGCCAGCCCACGCATCACACCGCGGCGAGAAATCATCGTACCGACATCCGATTGCTCCCCTGCGCTGGCTTACCACGTCGGCAAGATCAGTGCCGGAAAGATCCGTCACCGATAGCTCACCACCTCGTACTCGATGCCGTCGGGATCGAGGAAATAGAACCGCCGGCCGGGATCGTAATCGTCGTGGCCAAACGGCTTCAGGCCAGCGGCCGCGACCTTGGCCTCGATCGGCGTCGAGATCGTCGACCTGACGCCGATGTGGTTCAGCGGCCGGCCCTTGGCGAAATCATCGGCGCTGTAGGCGACGCCGCGCCCGGTATGGAGCGCGATGTAGTGGTCGTCCGAGCCGACATGGATCGTGTGGCCGCCGTCATGCGCGCGGCGCCCTGCCAGCGGACATGCCAGCCGAACAGGGCTTCCATGAGGCTGGCGGCCCGCTCGGGGTCGCTGACCGTGACGTTCACGTGCTCGATGCGGGAGCGTCGACATCCTCAGGCTCCTGTATCGCAGGTCTCGGTCGGCTCTGCTTGCCGATCGCTACAACCTCAAGCTAACTTGAGGTCAAGCTCGACCTTCGAGGCCTCGCATGCCAGCCCGTTCCCCTGCTGTCGATCGGCGAGCTCGCCCGGCGCACCGGCCTGTCGGTGTCGCCGATCCGCTTCTACGAGGCGCGCGGGCTGGTGACGGCCGTCCGCACCGCCGGCAACCAGCGACGCTTCCTGCGCGCCGGACCTCCGGCGCGTCTCCTTCGCCCTGATCGCCCAGCAGCTCGGCCTGACGCTCGGCGAGATCGCCGGCCGAGCTCGCCACCCTGCCGCCGGGCCGCGCGCCGACCCGCGCCGACTGGCAGGCGATCAGCCGGCGCATCCGCGGCGCCCTGCAGGACCGCATCGCCGTGCTCGAGCGCACGCGCGACCGGCTGGATGGCTGCATCGGCTGCGGCTGCCTCTCGCTCGCCCGCTGCGCCCTCTACAATCCCGGCGACCGCGCGGCCGCGCCGGGCCCGGCCCGCGATATCTGGTGGGTGATCCGTCCCCAGCTCCTCCAACATCGAGGATTGCGGAGACGGAATCGTTGAATATCAACGACTTAAGTGGGAGGGGGAGGGGTGGAAAATGGAAAAACTGGCCTAAAACCCTGATGACATCGGCATCGGACGTTTTCCAAGGGGTGGAAAAGAGCGGAAAAACCGTGTAAGAATATTACTTAGGCCGCCAGTTCCAGGATCTCGCGCACCTCGGCCGGGCCCGGGATCGGCCGCGGATTGCGCGGCACCCAGGGCGTGCCCATGGCCTGCTTGGCGATGCGCTCGAAATGCTCCGGGCCGACCTTCACCTCCGAGAGGCTGCGCGGCATGCCGAGGCCGCGGATGAAGTCGTCGAGCACGTCGCCCGCGTCCTTGCCCGGCTGGCCCATCGCCGCGGCGACCAGCGCCTGGCGCTCGGCATTGGCCGATCGGTTCCAGCGCATCACCGAGGGCAGCATGATGCACGAGGTGTGGCCGTGCGGGATGTCGAACACCGCGCCCAGCACGTAGCCGATGCCGTGGCTGGCGCCCATCGGCACGCCGGCGACCAGCGGCGCCATCGAGAGCCACGAGCCGATCTGGCAGTCGAGGCGGGCCGCCATGTCGCTCGGGTCGGCCTTCACCCGCGGCAGGCCGCGCGCCAGCAGCGAGAGGCCGTGCAGCGCCGAGGCATCGCCGTAGGCGGTGGCCTCCTTGGAGCAGATGCCCTCCACGCAATGATCGACGGCGCGGATGCCGGTCGACAGCCAGAGCCACATCGGCGTGTGGCGCGTCACGACGGGATCGAGCACGACGGCCTTCGGGCACGATGTCGGGATGGCGGAACAGCTCCTTCACCTTGGTGCGCTCGTCGGTGACGCCGGAGATCGGCGAGAACTCGCCGGCCGAGAGCGTGGTCGGGATCGAGATCTGCCGCACCCTGGAGGACTGCACGGGGTTGGGCGCGCGCACCTTGTCCATGCGCACGCCGCGTCACGGATGTCGTTGCCGAGGCAGAGCTGGACGGCCTTGGCGCCGTCGGTGATCGAGCCGCCGCCCAGGGTGACGATCAGGTCGGCGCGGGCCTCGCGCGCCTGGCCGGCGGCGGCGATCACGGCGCTGCGCGGCGTGTGCGGCGGCATCTTGTCGAAGGTGCCGACGCACTTGTTGCCGAGCGCGCGGCGGAGCTTCTCGATCTCGTCGGTGTCGCGGTTGAGCGTGCCGCTCACCATCAGGAACACCCGCTCGGCCTGCTGGCGTTTCACCAGCTCGGCCACCGTCTCGGCGGCCGGCTTGCCGAACTGCACCTCTTCCATGCGGCTGAACACGACTTGGCCCGACTGCGGCATGGTTTCCTCCGTTGGCTCGCTTTGTTGCTAGCTTAGAGCCCATGACAGGCACACGCGATGGCGCGATCGAACGCGCCGAAAAATATTTCGACACCGGCGGCTTCCTCGACGATCTGCAGCGGCGGGTCGCCATCCCCACCACCAGCCAGGAGCAGGGTTCGATGCCCGCCCTCCAGCAGTACGTTTCGGGCGAGATGAGCCAGTCGCTCAGCAAGCTCGGCTACGACTGCACCGTGCTGCCCAACCCGCGCGCCGAATACGGGCCGTTCCTGATCGCCCGGCGGGTCGAGGATGCCAGCAAGCCGACCGTGCTGACCTACGGCCATGGCGACGTGATCCGCGGCCAGGAGGAGCAGTGGCGGCAGGGCCTGTCGCCGTGGAAGATCGTGGTCGAGGGCGAGAAGATGTATGGCCGCGGCACGGCCGACAACAAGGGCCAGCACACCATCAATATCGCAGCGCTCGCCTGCGTGCTCGAGGAACGCGGCTCGCTGGGCTTCAACTCGACGATCCTGATCGAGACCGGCGAAGAGACCGGCTCGCCGGGCCTGGCCGACTTCTGCAAGGCCAACAAGGCGGCGCTCAAGGCCGACGCGCTGATCGGCTCGGACGGGCCGCGGCTCGACCATCGCCGGCCGACCATCTTCGGCGGCACGCGCGGCACGATGAACTTCAACCTCAAGCTCACCTAGCGCGAGGGCGGCCATCATTCGGGCAACTGGGGCGGGCTTCTGGCCAACCCCGGCATCATCATGGCGCATGCGCTCGCCACCATCACCGACGAGCGCGGCCAGATCAAAGTGCCGGAATGGCGGCCCAAGACACTTGACCAATTCGGTGCGCGCCGCGCTGGCCGATGCCGTCATCGATGCCGGCGAGAACGCGCCCAGAGATCCACGAGGACTGGGGCGAGAAGGGGCTGACGCCGGTCGAGCGCGTGTTCGGCTGGAACTCCTTCGAGGTGCTGGCCTTCAAGACCGGCAATCCCGACCGGCCGGTCAACGCCATCCCGCCCAGCGCCATCGCCTATTGCCAGCTGCGCTTCGTGGTCGGCACCGATCCGCACGAGATCCTGCCGGCGCTGCGGCGCCACCTCGCAGAAGCACGGCTTCGGCGAGATCGAGGTCGAGCAGGCGCGCGACATGATCATGAATGCCACGCGCCTCGATCCCGACAATCCGTGGGCCAAGTTCGCCGCCCGCCTCGATCGAGAAGACCGGCGGGCAGAAGCCCAACATGCTGCCCAATCTCGGCGGCTCGCTGCCCAACGAGGTGTTCACCGACATCCTCGGCATGCCGACCGTGTGGGTGCCGCATTCCTATGCCGCCTGCTCCCAGCATGCGCCGAACGAGCACCTGCTGGCGCCGGTGGCGCGCGACGGGCTGCGGCTCATGACCGGCATGTTCTGGGACCTTGGCGCCGAGGGGCGTCCCGCAATGAGACGCCACCCGCAGCGGCTGATGCTGACCGCCGACGAGGCCGCCGATCTGATCGTAGCGATCGCGACCCGCCAGGACCGGGCGGCTTTCGCGGCCTTGTTCCGGCATTACGCGCCGCGCGTGAAGGCCTTCCTCATGAGGGGTGGCGCCGATGCAGAGACCGCGCAGGAAATGGCCCAGGAAGCGATGATCATGGTGTGGCGCAAGGCCGCGAGCTTCGACCGCAGCCGCGCCTCGGCGGCGACCTGGATTTATACGATTGCGCGCAACAAGCGGATTGATCATCTTACGGCGGACCGGCCGGCCGCCATCGAGGCGGAAGATTGGCTGACAATTTTGCCCCGGAAGCAGAGGACGCCGACAAATCCGTGGCCGCCGGGGCAAACGTACATGCGAAGGTGAAGGAACTCATGGAAGGCCTGTCGGCCGACCAGCTGACCGTCATCCGCAAGGCCTTCTTTCGAGGACAAGACCCACACGGCGATCGCCGAGGAACTGCGGTTGCCGCTGGGTACCGTGAAGTCGCGCATCCGTCTCGCTCTGGGCCGCCTGCGCGAGGCGTTGGAGAAGGAAGAGCGAGAAATGAGCCGCCATCCGGCTCCTGAAGAGTTGCTGCTGGACTACGCGACAGGTGCGCTGCCCGAGGGGCCGGCACTGGCCGTGTCGCTCCATGTCGCGCTCGATCCGGCGGCGCGGCGCACGGTCGAGCGGCTGCCGGCGCTCGGCGGCGCGCTGCTCGAGGGCGAGGCGGCGCCGGTCGTCGAGCGACGCGGCGCTCGCGGGCAGTGCTGGCGAGGCTGAACGGCGTCGCCGTCGAGCCGCAGGCGCCGCCGCCCCAGCGCCGGCCGCGGCTTCGAATGGGCGCCGCCATCGCTGGTGCCCTACCTCGGCCAACAAGGCGTGGCAAGGCGCCTGGGCGGCTTCGAGCAGATCCCGATCGGCCTGCATGGCGACACCCACCGTGTCGCGCTGCTGCGCCTGCAGCCCGGCAAGGGCCTGCCGCGAGCATCGCCACGCCGGCCTACGAGTACACGATGGTCATGCAGGGCGGCTACACCGACAATACCGGCAACTACGCCGTCGGCGATTTCGCGGTCGGGCCGGGCGCCAGGAGCACGAGCCGATCGCCGATCCCGGCGAGCCCTGCATCGCCCTGATCGTGGTCGAGAAACCGATCGTGCTGACCGGCCCGTGGGGCCGCTGGCTCAATCCGCTCGTCAGGCGCGGCTGGCTGTAGCGATCCGCAGCCGGTAATCTCGGTCCCCGGCAGAGGGGAACGACATGCCGCGCATTCCGTACTACGAGGTCGAGAAGCCACCGGCAAACACGCCGAGTTCCTCGGCAAGCTCAAGCCGCACCTCAACATCTACCGCATGCTGGCCAATTCCGAGAACGGCATGAAGGGCTTCGTGCGCATGGGCAACGCGCTGCTGCTATCGCTGCGAACTCGATCCCACCTTGCGCGAACTGGCCATCATTCGCGTCGGGCGCCTCAGCCGCGCCGCCTACGAGGTCTTCCAGCACGAGCGGATCGCCCGCGAGGTCGGCGTCGAGGAGGACAAGATCGCCGCCTTGCGCGATGCCACGATCGAGGCGCCGGCTTTCACCGACAACGACAAGGCGGTGCTGCGCTTCGCCGACGACGTGGTGCGCAACGTGCAGCGCCTCCGACAAGAACCTGAAGGCCGTGCAGGCGTTCCTCGTCGCCGGGCGCGCTGGTCGAGCTCACGCTCACGATCGGCTACTATATGATGGTCTGCCGCTTCCTCGAGACCACCGGCGTCGAGGGCGAGGAAGGCCAGGCGGAGTGGCTGCAAGACGGCGAAGCTCTAGGGTGGAGTAACGACAATGGCGTACCGCGTCCTGATCGCGCAGTTCAAGCACGAGACCAATACCTTCTCGAAGCTGCCGACCACGCTCGACGACTATCGCCGGCGCTTCCTGGTCGAGGGCGAGGCGATCGTGCCGAAGTTCAAGGGCACCAAGAACGAGGTCGGCGGCTACATCGACTTCGATCGCCAAATACGGCTGGGAGCCGGTCTATGGCGTGGCGGCCAACACCACGCCGTCGGGAACGCTGACCAAGGAGACGTGGGAGACGATCCGCGACATCATCGTCGACGCGGCCAAGAAGGCGGGCAAGCTCGACGGCATCTGCCTCTCGCTGCACGGCGCGATGGTGACGGAGACGGAAGACGACGCCGAGGGCGCGCTGCTCGAGGCGCTGCGCAGGATCGTCGGGCCCGACGTGCCGATCGTGGCGACGCTCGACCTGCATGCCAATGCCACGATGAGGATGGCGCGCAACGCCAATGCGCTGGTGAGCTATCGCACCTATCCGCATATCGACGGCTACGAGCGTTCGGTTCAGGCGGCCGCGCTGCTGCCAGGAGGCGATGGAGGGCAAGAAGAAGCCGCGCTGCCTGCTGGTCCAGCCGGCGATGCTGGAAGGCGCCGATCACGGCCGCACCACCCAGCCCGGCCAGATGCGCGACCTGCTGGCCAAGGCCGATGCCTACGAGAAGGAGCCGGGCATCAACGTCGTCTCGATCCAGGCGGGCTTCACCTGGTCGGACATCCCCTACACCGGTCCCTCGATCGCGGTGAGCCACGAGCCTGGCGCCGAAGCGCGCGCCAAGGCGATCGCGCGGGAGCTGGTCGACGATATCTGGCGCGGCGCGACGAGACGCTCGCACGACGGGCTACGACCGATCGCCGACGGCATCGCCGCGGCCAAGCGCCGGCGCCGGCAAGAAGGGTCCGCTGGTGATCGCCGACGGCACCGACAATCCCGGCGGCGGCGGCTACAACGACACCACGCCCGTCCTGCAGGCGCTGCTCGATGCCCGGATCGAGAACGTGGCCTTCGGCACGATCTACGATCCGGCGACGGTGCAGCAGGCGATGAAAGCCGGGGTCGGGGCGGAGATCGAGGTGGAACTGGGCGGCCACACCGACGAATTCGATGGGCAAGCCGGTCAAGGCCAAGGCGGTCGTGAAGATGCTGTCGGACGGCAGCTTCAAGAACGACGGGCCGATGAATGCCGGTGTCGAGACCAGCATGGGACCGACGGCGGTGCTGCGCATCGGCGGCGTCGACGTGGTGACGATCTCCAACCGCATCCAGACCATCGACCTGCAGGTCTTCCTGAGCCAGGGCATCGATCCCACGGCCAAGAGCGTGCTGGTGGTCAAGAGCGTGCAGCATTTCCGGGCCGCCTACGGGCCGATCGCGCGCGAGATCGTGCTGGTCGATTCCGGCGGCATCTGCTCGCCCGACATCTCGCGGCTCAAATTCAAGAAGCTCCGCCGGCCGATCTGGCCGCTCGACGGCGTCAACGATCCCTATGCCGCCGCGCGCGCCGGGCGTCCGGGAACCTGACGGGCCTCTCGGCGTTGCCATCGAGCGAAAGTGTGGGGTGCGAGCGTGGCCGACGGACATTTGAAGACATCCAAGCAACAGGTGATGCGCTACGGCGCGATCGCCGCCGGCATTGTCGTCGTCGCGGTCGGCGCGCTTTATCTGCTTGGCCGCGGCGATGCGCCGCCTCCGGACGACCACGGCCGCGACGCCGACGCCGTCTGGCGATGCGAAACCGCCGGCCTCCGCCGATGACCAGACCGGCCCCAGCAACACGCAGAGCGACCAGTTGGTGCAGTTGGTGGGCGAGGCGCGGCGGCTCGCCAATGACGGCAAGTTCGACGAGGCGGAGGCCGCGCTGCAGAAGGCCGACAAGGTGTTCCCCGGCTGGTCCGAGACCGAGAAAGCACGCAACGAGATCGCGCAGCTGCGCACGCCCGAGGGGCAGCTCAAGGCCCAGCTCGACCGGGCGCGCTTCGCCATCGAGCACGACGACAGGGCGGCCGCCGAGAAGGCGCTGGCTGAAGCCGAGCGGCTCAATGCGCAGGCGCCCCAGATCGCCGAACTGCGCCAGGCGCTCCAGCAGGCCGAGCAGAAGGACACACATCGCGGCGATCGCGTTACCGAGCTCTTGACCAAGATGCGCGAGGACATCTCACGCGGCGACCTCGCGGCCGCGGACGGCGATCTCAATGCCGCCGAGCGCGTCAATGTTCAGGATCCGGCGATCCGCGAGGCCCGCCGCGAGCTCGCCCGTGCCCGTGAGGCCCAGGAGAAGGAACGCAAATAAGCTAGGCGTCGGGCCGGCCGGGTTGGCAGTTGTAGAGGCTGTCGCTGATCGGCCTCTTGTTCTCGATGGCAAAGCGCAGGCTTGGCACGAACCCGACCGGGCAGGCGGTGAACATGAATTCGACCTCGCCGGCGTGCCGGCCGGTGTCGAACCAGGCACCCGGGGCGACCTCGGACTGCGTGACGTGCTGGTCGTCGAACGACATGAACATCACCGTCATGGGGCGGCTGCACTCGTTGCGCACGACGAGGTTGCCCTTGGCGACGCTCCAGACCAGGCAGCCTTCCATGTGCGCGCGCGCCGGATACTGAGCCGCCGCACTTCCTGCCAGCAAGAGCAGGCACAGCGAGAGCAGGGCACGCACCGCTACTTCTTCGCCCGGAAGAACGTCGTCAGCACGAAGCGCCGGCCGCGCGTCACCGGCAGGGCCCTGTGCAGCACCGAGCAGGAGAAGACAGCGGCGGCGCCGGCCGGCGGGCTCACCTTGACGCCGGCATATTCGGGAAAGACCAGCTCGCCGCCCTCATAGTCGTCGTTGAGGTTGAGGGACACGGCGAAGGCTCTGTCGGCGGTGGTCGGCGCGCCGTTGTCGCGATGGGCACCGAAGAAGTGCTTTCCCTCGGCGCTGTAGGACAGCACGACATGGGCATCGAAGGAGAATTCTCGGTCGAAGGCGAAGACCTTGATCAGCTCGGGCCCGATGCGCCAGGCGAGCCGATCCGAGATCGCCTTCTGCATCATCGGCTCGACCACCATGTAATCCTCGGTGCGCTTGAGCTCGAGCACGCCGACGTTGCCGTAACGGCTCGACACGCCGCTGTCCTGATGATCGCCCTTCTGCCACAGCCGGATCACCTGGCTGCAGAAGTCGGGTTCGAAGACACGCGGCAGAACCAGGACGGGCGCCATGGCGGTACCGATTACCTGGGTCGCTCCGGCGTTGCTGCGCACGCCGTCGGCGACCGACCCGATCGATTCAGCGGCCGCCAGCAGCGCGCGGCTGTCGAAAGTGGCGGCCACGCGCTGGTTGGGGTCGAGCACGATCACGCGCTGGCGCAGGCCGCCGCCTGCGCCGAGCGCCACGCCGCCTTGGGCGAGGAGGGCGGGGACGAACTTTCGCTCGTCGTCGCAAAGCAGCAGCGGGCCATCGCCTTTGCCATCGAGCTTGGCCCAAAGGGGCGTCGCGGCGGCAACGGTGTTGCCGCAAATGACGACGGGCACGGTGGCAGCGTCCTTGCAGCGTCCCAGGAGGCTCGCGAACTGCTCGCCATCGAGAGTGCGAAGATCGTCGATGACCAAGAGCGCCACAGGTTCGCCGGTGAACGACCAGATCAGCTTTCGCAGCTTGCCGTCGAGCCCGGCAGCGCGAAATCGGGGACGCGATCACCGGATCGAAGCGACAGCGCGTTGGTCATCGGCGTCCAGAATAGGGGAGAAGGACGGGCAGAAAAATGGTGGGCGCTGTAGGGATTGAAC
>CAVWKP010000033.1:0-55618 GCA_963755595.1 uncultured Alphaproteobacteria bacterium
AGCACCGGCCGAGTTCTCAGCGGCTATCGCCATGTTCTACGTTCAAAAGAAATGACTACCTCACCAGAGGACCGACCGGTGATGAGATCCTGCTGACGAGCTGGGACATGCAGCCTTCGCGCACTCTTGAGTATGGCACAAATGGCAGATCGCACGAGCACGAGTCTCGTTCCCAATCTCTGCGCCTGCCGCTTGCCCGGCTGCTGCAGCTCTTGATGATCCTCCAGTCGGAGCGCTTTCCCAACGCGCGACGTCTGGCCGAGGCCTGCGCCGTCAGCCGGCGTACGATCTATCGCGATTTGGCGATCCTTGAGGCTGCCGGCATCGCGGTTCTATACCATCCCGAACGTCAAGGCTACCAGCTCGATCGGGACTACTGGCTCCAGCCGACTCGACTGGAAGACAATGAGGCTTTGTCCCTCTTGATCATGAGTCGCATCGGATGCGCTCAAATCCCCGTCGGCCTCTTGCGGCATGCTCGCAGTGGCTTGGTCAAGGTCGTGCAGGGGCTTCCCGGCGAACTACGCAGCCGGATCACTAACTGCAGTGAGTTGATTGCCGACGACGTGCCTGCACTCGAGGTCGGTCCCGAGCGGCAGGCGATCCACGAGACGATCTCAAGCGCCCTCTCGCAGCGGCGTCGGCTCTCTCTATGGTATCGTGTGGACGGACTGAGCCCAATCGTGGCGACCAAGCTAAGCCTTTTCCGCTTGGCCTGGATTCGCGGCCGATGGTGTCTGGTCGGCCATTCCTCGGCCGACCGTGAAATCCGGGTTATCCAGATCCCATGCATCGAGCGGCTTGAGCTGACCGATGAGCCCTATTCGATCCCTCCGCGATTCCGCCTCGAGCGCTTTCTGGCCAAGCCCAGCCGCCGTGCTGACGAGCAAAGTCCGACATCCAGCTTCGGTTCGCGGCGAGCGTCGCCCTTACGCTGAGAGACACACCAGGTCGCCCTGGTCAAAAAATCTTAACCGGCCCCGACGGAACGATCGACCTGTTTTTCAAGGTCGAAGCCTCGACGATGTCGTGCTGTGGATTATCGGTTTTGGCGACCAAGTCGAAGTGATCGAGCCCGACGCAACTGAGAATTGCCGTCAGGGCTCAGGCCGAGCGAATCGCACACATCCACTCGCGGTGAGTGAAATGCGGACCGATAATTCCGTCATTCAATCATAAACGTAGAGCACGCACTGACAAGTTGGCGTCGGACTAGGGTGCTCGGCTTGCACCGAATCCTGCCGGTGGCATTCTATACGGCTTGCATACGGTGTGCGCCTCGATTACCATGGTTTTCTGTGCGAGTTCGTCGCTTTTTGTCCGCCGAAAGCATCGCAGGAAAGACCTCTGCTACAAGAGGTTACGCCGATATTCGTGAGTAAGGGCGCATAGCTCAGACGGCTAGAGCGCACCCCTGATAAGGGTGAGGTCCGAGGTTCGAATCCTCGTGCGCCCATTCACTTTACCAGCCCGCCGAAGTGACGACGGTGCAGCTTCGCACCCCGTCTCCATGGACACCGATCAAGCCGATCGCGAATTGTGAGTCATAGGCCTTGGCGACGAGCGGGCATTCCCGTAGGGTGAATGACCCTCGAGAATCATTCATCGTCATCATCGGCTTCATCGACCTCGACTTCGGCTTCCTCGTCTTCTTCGATCTCTTCCTCCTCGTCGACCGGAGCTTCCACGACCGCCGCTGCCTTACTGCGTGAGGCTTTCGGAGCAGGCGTGGCGACTCGCGGCAGCGAGGCCCCGATTCCGGGGGCGTCCTCGGGCATCGCCTCCTTGGTGCGCTGCACGAAGTGAGTCCCTTTACCCTTGGCGGTCAATTCCGCGGCTCTGGCTTCGGCTGCTTCTTTCTGAGAGTAGTCGAACGTGCCGACCGGCTTGAACGCATCATTCAGCACGACCCACACGATACGCATTCGTGCGGCCGGCTTGGCGGATCGAGAGGATTTGGCCTTCGACTTGGGCGCTGCCTTCGGCTTCTTTTTCGGCTTCTTTTCGACAACCTCCTCTTCGTCCAATTCTTCGACGACTTCGTCGGTTTCATCCTCCATCGGGTCAAGCGGTTCGGCGGCTTCCCTCTGACGCCGCAGGTCCAATCGATTCAGCGGTTTCCCAGCCATGAAACCGTCCTTCGCGTGCTATGGCGGTACTTAATCGTCCGATCCCAGTGTCGCTATCCCAGCGCCTTCCAAAGGGGAGGTGAGAGAGCATGTGACACGACAAGCCGTTATCCTAATCCAAGATCGGCGATTTGACCAGGGTATGAGGCGAGGTCGCGTCGGAATGAGATGGACCGCCTCTCCAGAGACGCGTCCGCGAGGTCGACGGCCGCTCGGTCCGTTCCGAACCGTTACCGCGCGACAGCTCGGCGGTGATCAAGTTCAGGAGATCCAGTGGGTGATAGGGCTTGCTCAGGAATTGCTCCACATTCATCGCCAGCAAAGCACTGATGTGGCTGTCGAGAATCGCGGCGCTGCAAATGATGACCGGCCTGCGCCGGCTGCTGGCTCTTGATCGAGCGGCAAACGTCGACCCCGCTCAGAATGGGCAAGTTCAGGTCGAGTAAGACCAGGTCAAATGGCCCCCGGGTTGCGAAAAACTCGACGCCCTCGGATCCGTCGGCCGCTTCGACGATCTCGTAGCCTTCGCCTCGCAAGAACTGGGCGATCAGGCCGCGGAGCACATGCTCGTCCTCGACCAGTAAGAGCTTCCCTGCTCGTTGTCGCACCCATGGCCTTCTCCTGATGATCGAAACAGGGTCCGTCCTTGTCCCCCTCCACCCGAATTCCGCGTGGCGATCGGCTGGCGCAGCCGGGTCGGGATCGGCAGCGTGGTCCCTTTTGAACAACACGCGCTGGCCGGGGATACTACCGCGAGCAGCCGGTCACGTCCACTCGAATTCGAGGATCGCTAGCCTGAGCGCTGATCGCGCTCGGCTCGGCCGGCCGTCGGTTCCAAGATCCACTTCGATCACCTGGCAGAACGGTCGGCTGGCACGGATCGACGTTCGCCTCGAATGATCCGAAAGACATCCCGAGCATCCTGGTGGGTTGTGTCCCGTTCTTCGACCACCAGGTAGCTCTGGTCGGCCGCCAGGTGTTCGGCGACGGCAACCCGCCCTGAGGGCCAACGGACGGTCACCTTGCGAGCCTCGGTTTCCGACCCATCCCGATCAAGAGTCGAGGATCGTGCGCGGATTCGAGGCTCGCTCCACCTTTGCGCTGGCGTACGAGCGTCCGGCTCTTCAGTTCCACATTCACCACTGTCCCACGGCGTCGCGATTGCTGAGAGTGCCGACCAGAGATAAGCGGATCCAGTGATTTCCCGATGGTGTGTCGTTGCGCAGACAGCGCCGGTGCCCCGTCCTTATGATTGACGACAATATCGATATCACCGTCCTCGTCAAAGTCGCCGAAGGCCACCCCGCGTCCTACGTGATGTTGATCGAAATATGGTCCGGCATCGCGCGTCGCCAACCGAAACCCACTTCCTTCGAGATTTCGATGCAACAAGGGAGGCTGGGCATATGGGCTGTTATATCCGAGGAGGTCGAGGTTGTTGTCCACATGGCCATTGGACACGAAGCAATCGGGCCAGCCGTCGTTGTCAAGATCTGCCAGTGCACAGCCCCAGCCGACCCAGGGAGTGCTATCGGTGGACATGCCGCTTGTGGGCGTTCGGTCCTCGAACATCCCTTCTCCCAAATTCATGAACAGGGAGTTGGGCTCGTTCCAGTAGTTCGTGACGAACAGGTCGGGCCGGCCATCGCCATCGACATCCTCGGCGTCGACGCCCATGCCGGCGCGGGTCTTGCCACGGGCATCGTAGCCTGCGCCCGAAGATTCGGTCACGTCCTCGAAAGTCCCGTCGCCCCGATTGAGGAACAAGAAGTTCGGGCACATATCATTGGCGACGTAGAGGTCGATCCGGCCGTCCCCGTTCAAGTCTGACGCGACGACTCCAAATCCACGGCCGTCGGTCCGGGCGACGCCGGCCGCCTGGGTGACGTCGGTAAACGTCAGGTTGCCGTTGTTCCGGTAGAGGATATGCCGGGCAGGCATGATGGCTGTGGGGATGCAGTAGGTCCGTACATTCCTCTTGCCGCATACCTGGACATCCTCGGGTATCTTCCAGTGTCCGTAATTCGTCACGTACAAGTCGAGGTCGCCGTCGTTGTCATAGTCAAGGAACGCTCCCCCGTCGACCAGTTGAAACCGCCGATTCCCGCAATCTGGCTGATATCCTTGAATTTCCCATTACCATTGTTGATCAAGAGCACATTTGTGCCGTAATTGCAGAGGAAGACATCCTGGTCACCGTCGTTGTCGATGTCTCCCACGACGATGCCGTGGCAATACCCCGCAAATGCCAAGGTCGAATCCTGGGTGACGTCCTGAAAATGGTTGTTGCCAAGGTTTTTGTAGAGCCGGTTGGTTCCCTGCCGCGCCGTCCCCGGTGGAAGGAGCGTCCCGGTGGCGAAATAGAGGTCGAGCCTGCCATCGTTATCGTAATCAAATAGGGCTACTCCCGAGCCGTTGGCAGTCGGGGCGTACCGCTCATCGGTCATACCCGAAAAATGCACGAAGCCGATGCCGGCTTGCCGCGCGATCTCAGCAAAACGGAAGGGACTGGGGTCCTGCGGGCGAGTCGTGACGAACCGAGTCGAGACCAGTTCTGTTCCCGCAATGCCTGCAATGGATTCCGCGACGGGTTCTGCCGCTCGGTGAGCCATCCGGGCTGGTGCGTTCGGTCCGGAAGCCTGAACGCAGCGTGTAACCGACAAAAAGGATCCCAAGCAACGCGAGCAAGCACACGAATAATCGACGCGGACTGTGGATCCACGTTCTAAGGGCCAACTCACTTTGGTGAATGGTCGAACGCTTGGCTCGTTTCCCGACAAAATGCACCCAGCTCATCTTCCATCCTGAAAGGCGTCGCGGGTCTCGTGGCGGGTATTGTCGCGCGGCTCGACGACCCGATAATACTTGTCCGCCGCGATATGCTCCGCGGTCGTCACCCCCCCTCTTGGCCAGCGGATGGACACCCTTTGAGCCTCGGTCTCCTGTCCCAGCCCGATCAGCAGGCGAGGGTCGTGTGAGGATTCGAGGCTCGCTCCCCCTTTGCGCTGGCGGACCAGCGTTCGACTCTGCAATTCCACCGTAACGAGTGCTCCCACAGCGTCGCGATTGCTCTTGGTTCCGACTAGCGACAAGCGAATCCAGTGATTGGCGGTTTTCGTGTCGTTGCGCAAGAGAGCCGGGGGGCCATCCTTGTGATTGACCACGATATCGACGTCGCCGTCGTTGTCGAAATCGCCGAACGCGGCTCCCCGCCCGACGTGGTCGGAGTCGAAATAAGGACCGGCATCGCGGGTCGACAACCGAAATCGACTTCCTGCCATGTTGCGGTGTAGCAAGGGAGGGTGAGCGTACGGAGTTTTTTGGCCCAGGAGCTCGAGGTTGTCATCCACATGGCCGTTGGAGACGAAGCAATCCGGCCACCCGTCGTTGTCGAAATCCGCGAGTGCGCACCCCCAGCCAACCCAGAGAGTGCTATCCGTCGCCATGCCGCTGGTGGGTGTTCGGTCCTCGAAAAACCCGGCGCCGACGTTTCGATAGAGAGAAATGCGCTCGCCAGCGAAATTCGTGACGAGCAGGTCGGGCAGGCCGTCGCCGTCGACGTCTTCGGCATCGACTCCCATCCCGGCGAGGGTCAGGCCATGACCGTCATAGGCAGCCCCCGAAACCTCGGTGACGTCGTCGAAGGTGCCGTCTCCCCGATTGAGAAAGACAAAGTTCGGGCACATATCGTTGGCGACATACAGATCGATGCGGCCGTCGCCATTCAAGTCAGCGGCGACCACGCCGAATCCTCGGCCGTCGGTACGTCCGACGCCGGCTGCAACCGTGACGTCCGTGAAGGTACGGTCGCCGTTATTCCGGTAGAGGAAGTGCCTGGCCGGCGTGATCGTTTTGGGTGAACAGTAAGTACGGACCTTGGCCTCGCTCGGACGATCCTGGTCTAGGTTCCATGTGCAGAACCGGTCGTCATCCGGGAGCTTCCATTGACCATAATTAGTCACGTAAAGATCGAGATCCCCATCGTTGTCGTAGTCGAGGAAAGCCCCACCGCTGGACCAATTGAAGATATCGACCCCGGCAGCTTTGGAAATATCCGTGAACGTACCGTTGCCGTCGTTGAGAAACAGCACGGTTTGGGCCGTAATTGCAGAGGAAGACATCTTGATCGCCGTCGTTATCGATATCGCCGACCACAATGCCGTGGCAATAGCCCGCGAATCCCAGGCCCGACGCCTCGGTGACGTCTTCAAATCGGTTGCCACCCCATGTTTCGATAAAGGCGGTTTGGCCCTTTTCTGGCAGTGCCGAGCGGAAGCAGCGTTCCGGTTGCAAAATAGAGGTCGAGTTTGCCGTCGTTGTCATAGTCGAAGATCGCCACGCCCGAGCCATTTGCGGTTGGGAAGTGTCTGTCCTCGGTCATCCCGGAAAAGTGCACGAAGTCGACGCCGGCTTGCTGCGCGATCTCGGTGAACCGAAAGGGACTGGGCGCCTGGGGCTGAGCCGGATTTGCCCGCGTCGCGACGAGATCCGTGCCGGCAACGCCCCCAATGCTCACAATGACGAGATTCTCACTTGCCGGCGCAAATCGGGTGGACAAGAATCGCTCATAAAGCGAGATCATTCCACAGCCGCCGAGGATTAACCCGAACAATGCAAGGAGGCGGACCGGGACGCGGGGGAAAGCGCCTGTCCACAGGCTGGCACTCGACCCACGCGGCGCGGAACTGAGTGCTCGCCCAGTTTCCCGTCGGATCGCCCCCACCTCATTGCTCCGTCCTTCGCGTTGCAGGATCAGATGAGGGAGAGGCGACAGACGACGGGGACAAGTTTCCGACCTCAGGGAGGAATAACGTCGAGCGGCTGGCCGACCGAGCCAGCTCGGGCTGAGCCGCTCGCAGCGCCGTCAGGCTGGTGCGGGCCTGCTGGAAATTCGGGTCAAGGGCCAGCGCCGCCTCAAAGCATCGGCTCGCGAGCAAGTAGGATCCTCCCTCCCAAGCCGTTTTTCCCATCGTCCACACAAGCTTCGGATCTTCGGGATGGAGGTTAATTTCCTTGTTCAGCCGATTGATCAGTTCAATGCGATCTTGGGCCCGCACTCGCTCGGCCTGGGTGAGCGCCGCTCGCTCGGTCAGGCCCAACTTGGTCTGGATTTTCTGGAGTAATTGGAGCGAGCCCAGGTCGTTGGGGTGCGCGGCCCGGCGCGTTCCGCGTCGGGCAAGGCTTGCTCCCACTGTGCCTGGACCACGCGAGCCCTGGCGCGCGAGCAAGGCGTCGAGATTCTTGGGATCTGCGCGAGGGCGCGATCAGCGAACTCGATGGCCTCGACCAGACGATTCGCGTCGAACGCGCCGCGCGCGGCAAAACCCAACACCCTCGGGTCGTCGGGATATTTTTCGAGAGCCCTGATCACCCATGGCTCCGCCTGATCGGGTACGTCGCTCCCGATCAGACAGCCGATCAAACCGATCAAAGCCTCGCGATCGTCAGGGTTCAGGCCGAGTGCTTTTTCATATGCTTGAATTGCTTTGGGAAGGTCGCCGAGGTCGTGGAGGACTTTGCCCATGGTAAGCCAGACTCGGAACTCTTGCGGTCGGATCCGGGCGGCCATCTGCAGGACTTCGATCCCACGAGGGCCGTTTCCCAGGCCGAAGTTCAATTCGGCAAGGGTTGCGGCCGCATCGAATTGATTCGGTTGAAGTTTGAGCGCCCGCTCGAGAGCCAGCCGGGCTCCGCGGTACTCCCCTAATCGAAGCAAGGCCAGCCCCGCGACGGCCATGGCCTCACCTGAGCCCGGTGCCTCGTCCCGAGCCGCGTTAACTGCTTGCAGTGCCAGATCGGGCCGACCCCTTCGTAGAGCTTCTCGACCGAGCAAGGCAGCCCAGTGCCCACGGAGCGAGGATGGATGTGATCCGAACCACCACATCCATCCCAGCATCAAGATCGCGAACACTACCGTCGTCGAGGCAAGCACAGCCCGTACCGCCAGTCCCTTCCTGGGTACGGCGGGGTTGGGCCGATCCCCCGCCGCTACAGGTTCCGACAACTCACCTACTTCGCCCGAAGCAACCACCTGCGGCATTTCCGGTTCCAAGAGGTTGCTCGAGGAGGAGTAGCTGGGGCCTAATTCATGGATCGACAAGAGAGTTATGACGGTTTGCTCCGGGGCCGAGCCTCGAGCAGGGCCGGGTCAGTACTGGTCGGATGAAATGATCTCCCCACCGGCCTTGCTGCCCAAGCCCCAAACAATATTCATCGCCGTGCTCGACTTCAGGTATCGCACGGACCCGTCGGCCATGGCAATGTTGGCGCCGCCGGGGTGGAAGCTGCTCATTCCATACATGCCGGGACAATCCAAGTCTCCATTCCAAGAGCAAGTCCGGCAATTGGGAATGTTGGGATTGGGGGCGAGCAGCGTGTTGCCCAAGCTGTAACCGAACATGCCCTGGTCCCAGCTTTGGCCAAGACCGCTCGCGTTGGTTGCCCATGCGGGATTCCCGCTCGTACTCGCCGGGGCCGCGGCGGCGCAAGCTATTCAGCCAAGCCTGGAATGAAGTCAGGTTAGCACCGGCCCAGGGCGCGTTGGACGAGATTGATGGGTATGCAACTGGGTCAATAATGTCCTGCGGGATCGACAGCTTGGTGCAATCGAAGTCGCCCATTCGCCACTCGCCAAAGGCAATCGTGTTGGACGTGCCATCGCTGACGTCGGTGATCGAGATTGCCGGGGCCTGACTCACCCAACCGGTGCCATAAATGAACGGATTGAAATCATAGGCGAACAGACCGGGGACATTTGCACTTGATCGCCAGTCGACCGAGCCGCCGACCGACGCGAAGTAATTGTTGCCCGGCGGCTTGAGATTGTTGCAGCACGCTATCGTGCCCCTTGGTAAAGGAGACGACGGGCAAAGGAAGCTGGCGATCCGCGTAGCCATAATCGACGAGTTCTGTTCCTGCCCGTGCCCCTTCCATCGGTTCGCCAAAGTGAAGTTGATCGCATTGTAGAGGGCCCTGCTCCAAGTAAGGGAACAACTGCGACTGCGGGCTCCAGCATCCCCAGGTGTCACTGCCGCCCCCGTTTGCCGTCGCCGAAGTCCAAAACCACAACGGGTACACGTGGGGAATGGCGTTCGTGGACGTCAAGTAATTGTGCAGCGCCAGGCCGAGTTGCTTCATGTTGTTGGTGCACTGGGCGCGGCGGGCTGCTTCACGCGCTGCCTGCACGGCCGGAAGTAAAAGGGCAATCAAAACTGCGATGATGGCGATCACGACCAGCAACTCAATCAGCGTGAAACCGCGACCGTCTGGTCGAGACTTTGCTCTCACGAATCGTTGAGACATCTGTACCCTCCCAACTAGTCTGAACTTTGAAAAATAAAGGAGTTGAGCAACCGATCACTGCACGAACGTATGGGACTGCCATTCCGACGAACGGCAGTCCGAAAAAAGCGAAAAAAATGGAGATGCGAATCAAATTATCGCTTCTCTGACGGCACGTGCCGACAGGTTGAGCCGTGGTCTCTAAATCCAATCGGGTCACTACGGTGCGGGCTGCTGGCTGATACCGGTGGGATCGCGTCCGATTTTGGATGAGCTTCCTGGCGTGCTGAACGCCTTGCGATTGTCTTTGAAATCTTTCGGTGGTGCATCGAGGACGAAATCCACCTTCTTCAGCGGAATGTTCTCCTCGCCGCTGCACCCGCTCAACAGAACGCCTCCGACCAGCAAAGCGAGGGGCTTCGACAGGTGACGGAAGTTTGACGTGATCACGCGAACTCCTCCCCAGATGAATGAGAACAAATGCCCTACGATTGGGCACGCACAACCCCAAACGACTTTCTGTAGGAATGTCGCACGAGCCTTGGATGACGGATAGTAGGCAGCACGAATGGCCGGCAGAATGCGTCTAGAAACCCGGCCCGCGAAAAAGACCCGATAACTGATTGTTTAATCTTTGTATACCGCTCATCATAAACCACGTTCTTCACCTTGACAATAGGCAGAGGTCTTTTTGTTAACACTTAATTGATTAGTGGAACCTGAAGTCGATCGGGAGGATGAACTGATCAAAACACCGGTGGATGAACGATCGTCCCATCTCGGTCGACACGCTTGTTGAAGAGTTCAGCCTTTGGCCGGTGAATCGCCACGACATACTTACCACTGGTTCTTAATCTACCTCTATATTTGAGTGGATTAATGGGCTCGGATGGATGTGCTTGATCGTCCCGTCGGCCGCGATGAACAGCATGTCGAGCGGGATCAGGGTGTTCTTCATCCAGAAGCTGACCGGCATCTCCTGGAAGAAATCGAACAACATGCCTTCGTAGGGCCCAAGCTTCTTGCGGAACATCAGGCCATGCGAGCGATGAGCGTCGTCGAGCGCCAGTTCGACCTCAAATTTGATGTCGCGCCCACGGGCGGCAATCACCAAGGATGAGCGCGGATAGGTGAGTTCGGCTTCCTGGCCGCGGGCCGTGCCGACCGCCAGGATGAACGGTAGGCCGACAAGCAAACGGCGGCTAAGCCGCCGTAACTCAATGCAGGACGCCATATCCTTTAGTTGCGCCAACCGTGCGCCGGGTCAAGCTGCCCTGATTTCGACGACCTGCAGCCCTTTTTGGCCTTCGGCGATGCGCACCATGACCTTCTGGCCCGGCGCCAGCGACTCCATGCCATGCCGGCGCAATACAGCGGCGTGCACGAAGATGTCGCCGTCGGCCGCCTCGCGCGTCACAAAGCCGTAACCGCGCTCGTTATTGTACCATTTGACCAAAGCAGTGATGTAGTCGCCCATGGCAATGCCGTCGGGCACCGGCGGCGGCTTGGGCGCCGCGGCGACGGCGGTCGAGGAATCGACCTCGATCACCTTCATGACTTGCCAGCCCTTGGGGCCGCGCACGCCTGCGCACACGACGGTCGCGCCGGGCTTGAGATCCTCATGCCCGGATTGCCGAAGTGTCGTCACATGCAGGAACGCGTCGCTGTTGTCACCTTCGAGGGCTAAAAACCCATAGCCCTTTACGGCGTTGAACCACTTTACTTTGCCACGCAGCTCAACCGACCCGCTGTCCCCGCCCGTCTCTCCCTGGTGGGTCGTCATTAACCGAACGATCCCATGTTGTTATGCAGAAATCGTAGCAGTCCGGCAGGCGGGCGCAACACCCGTTGTGACCAATCAGCGGCCTACGTTAGACGACAGACCCAGTGAAATCAGGGGGAACGACCGATGTTCAGGGCCGATCTGTTCAAGGGAAAGCGCTTTCTGGTGACCGGCGGCGGCACGGGATTGGGCCGAATCATGATGGAGCGCTTCGTCGAACTGGGGGCAGACTGCGTGATCTGCGGCCGGCGCGGCGGCGTCCTCGAAGAGACGGCCAAGCAGGTGATGGCCAAGCACCCCGGCCGGCAGGTCGAGACCCATACCGTCGATATCCGGGTCGCGACTGCCGTCGAGGAGATGATCGAGCGCATCTGGGCGAGCGGTCCGCTCGACGGGTTGGTCAACAATGCTGCCGGAAATTTCATCTCGCAGACCAAGGATCTCAGCCCGCGCGCCTTCGACGCCATCGCCAACATCGTCCTGCACGGCACGTTCTACACCACCAATGCCTGCGGCAAGCGCTGGATTGCGGGCAAGCACAAGGCGAGCGTGATCAGTATCCTGACGACCTGGGTTTGGACCGGCAGCCCGTTCGTGGTGCCCTCGGCAATGTCCAAGGCGGGCGTCGCCGTGATGACCCAGAGTCTGGCCGTCGAATGGGGTCGCCATGGCATCCGGCTGAACGCCATCGCGCCCGGTCCCTTCCCCACCGAAGGCGCCTGGGCGCGCCTCAATCCGCTGAAGGAAGGTGATGACGATCGCTACAAGGCGCGCAATCCGCTGGGTCGCGTCGGCCGGCCGAACGAGCTTGCCAACATGGCGGCTTTCCTGATGAGCGACGAGGTCGAGTACATCAACGGCGAGGTGATCGCCATCGACGGCGGCATGGGCATCATGGGCAACGGTACGTTCTCGAACATGATGGCCTACAGCGACGACGACTGGCGCCGCATCCGCGAGCAGATCCAGTCGACCAACGAGGCCGACCGGGCGAAGCGGGGTTGATCCTGTCGTCCTGAGCGCAGCGAAGGACCTCCCGTCAATCCCAACGCCGCTGTTGGAACTGGCGCGAGATCCTTCGCCGCGCTCAGGATGACGAGGAGAGAGCCGTCGTCAGGGTTTGGTGGAAGTGCACGATGGCGCTTTCGAACTTGCCGAAGGTGAACGCATCGTTGGCCCCGCTCGCCAGCCCGCGCTGGATCGCCTGCACCACGGCGCGATCCTCCTGCGCGCCGGTGTTGCCGACGAAGCCCGCATCGCGCTTGGCCTCGGCCAATGCCTCGGGATCGTCGCCACCGCCATTGGTCAGCGTGTAGGTGAACTGGCGCGTGCGGTCGATCGCCAACGGCTCGAGGATCACCACGTTGGTGTGGCGCGACAGCACGGTGATCAGCACGTTGGGGAACAGGTGATAGACGTAGGTCAGCAGGCCCTCCACGCGGCGCTGCGCCGGCGGAACCTTGGCGAGCTTCTTGATGCGCTGGAACGGATAGGTGACCCGACTGTGACGGCCGAACAGATCGATGACGTTCAGATTGTCGAAGCCGTACGGCAGGAAACTCTCCGGATGCGTCGACTTGATGTGATAGCCCTCGATGAAGCTCTCGAGGAAGATCTTCCAGTTGACCTCGAAGTCCCGCTCGTTGGTCGTGAACAGCCGCTGGTCGGGGCCGATCAGCTTTTCCAGCCCGCCGAGCGAATCGTCGCCCCGCGCCGGCTCGTCTTGCGTCACGAACACCAGGCCCAGGCGCTCGACCGCCGTCACCGGCACCAGCGGATGCGCCTCCTTGTCGAGGCCCGGGAACCCGTCCTCGTGCGGAATGTGGCGCAGCTTGCCTTCGAGATTGTAGGTCCAACCGTGGTAACGGCAGGCGAAAGCGCGCGCGCAGCCCGAGCCGGCGGCGACCTGCATGCCGCGATGGCGGCAGGCGTTGCGGAACGCCCGCACCCTGCCGTCGCTACCGCGCACCACGACGATCGGGATGCCGGCCGCTTCTCGCGCGACGTATGAGCCGACTTCAGGCAAGGCCGCCGAAGGGCAAAACGGCGTCGGTGTGCAGCGCAGCACGGTCTCGATTTCGGCCTTTAGCCGCTCGGGGGACCGGTAGTTGGCAACCGGCTCGCGCCAGACCTGCTGGCCAAGGTCGGTCGTGCCGTTGGCGATATGGTCGAGGACCCGCTGCGCGACCGACTGGTCGTCCATTGTCGTCGTCATGGTCCAAGCCTACGCCCGGGCGCAAACGATTGAAACGAAATCGGGTACTGTGGCTTTTGCGCATCAGTCCAATAGAATCGGGCATCGGATGCAACCGCGGCCGCCGGGGGCGCCTCAATTGAGCCAAACTGTCATGGTGGTTACTGGGTCCCGGATTTAGCAAGCCAAGTTTAGGACGAGCTTCATACGTGCGGTCCCGTTTCAAGTCGATTTCGCTTCTGATGCCGCGCTCGTCCGCCGTGCGCTTCGGCGCCCTCATCAGCGTTTGCCTTGTCGTGGGCTTTGCAATCGGCGCGATGGCGCAGCAGGCCATCGAATTCCGCCAGTGGCGTGGCACGAGCGCGATGACCCGCCAGCCCGAGCAGGTGCTCGCCAGCACGATGGCCGAATGGCGCAGCCTGTGGAGCCGAGTCGGCGCTCCGGCGCCCGACCATTTCGAGCCCGGCCGCATGAGCGCCGTCGGCATCTTCCTCGGCCTGCGCGCCGGCACGGGCTACTTCGTCAACCTGATCTCGACCACGCGCCGGCGCGATCGCATCATCGTGGTCTTCGAGGAGCGCGCGCCGGAGGCCGTGATGATGGCGCAGCGCGCTGCACCGCCTCCTCCGCCGCCGCCGCGCCCGGTGGCCAGCGGTCCGGGCTTCAACGCGGGCCCCACGTCGAACTTCATGGCGCCCGGCACGGCGATGGCCCTGTCCGCGGCACCGCCCAGCCGGCCTTCGGGACCACCGACATCGCCTTGGGCGATCGTGCTGATCCCGCGCGCCGATCTGCCGGTCACCGTCGAGCAGCGCCTTTTCCGCTAGCGCCTAGTGGGAGTGCCGAGGCACTCCCTTGGTCTGCGCCACTTTCTGGAAGTCGACGGCGAAGTCGAGGCAGGCACCCGTCGCGAGCTGGCCGACGAACTTGCGCTGCAGCTCCTGCCAGGGCGTCTGGCTCGCCACGACCTTGGGCTTCCACGCCGCCTTGCGCCGCGCCAGCTCCGCCTTGGAGATCATGATGTTGGCCGTGCGCTTGCCGATATCGATCCGCACCTTGTCGCCGGTCTTGAGCAGCGCCAGCCCGCCGCCGACCGCAGCCTCGGGCGAGGCGTTGAGGATCGACGGACTGGCCGACGTCCCGCTCTGGCGGCCGTCGCCGACGCAGGGCAGCATGACTATTCCGCCTCGGATGAGGCGGTCTGGCGGCTGCATGTTCACCACCTCCGCCGCACCCGGATAGCCGACCGGCCCGCAATTGCGGATGAACAGGATGGCGTTCTCGTCGATCGGAAGCTTGGGATCGTTGATGCGGTGGTGATAGTCCTCCGGGCCCTCGAACACGATGGCGGTGCCCTCGAAGGCGTTCTTGTCGCCGCGCTTCTCGAGGTACTTCTTGCGGAACTCCGACGATATCACGGACGTCTTCATGATCGCCGAGTTCGAAGAGATTGCCCGACAGCACGGCAAAGCCTGCCTTGCCGAGCATGGGCTTGGAGTAGGTCTTGATCACTTCGCCGTCGGCAGACTTGGCGTTCTTGAGGTTCTCCGCATAGCTCTTGCCGGTGACGGTCAGGGCGTCGCCATGGATCTTCTTCTTGCGCAACAGCTCGCGCATGACCGTGGGCACGCCGCCCGCACGATGGAAGGCTTCGCCCAGATATTTGCCGGCTGGCATGCAATTCACCAAGAGCGGAATATCGTAGCCGATCTTGTCCCAGTCCTTGTTGGTGAGCTTGACGCCGATGTGGCGCGCGATGGCGTTGACGTGCGGCGGGCAATTGGTCGAGGCGCCGAGCGCGCTCGCCGCCACGATTGCATTGTCGAAGGCTTTGCGAGTCAGGATGTCGGAAGGCTTGAGGTCCTCCCACACCATGTCGACGATGCGCTTGCCTGTCTCGTAGGCGATCTGGCCACGCTCGCGGTACGGGCCGGGGATGGCCGCACAGCCGGGCAGCGACATGCCGAGCGCCTCGGCCATGCTGTTCATCGAGAGCGCGGTGCCCATGGTGTTGCAGTGGCCGACACTGGGGGCGCTGTCGGCGACCCACTGGAGGAAGGTCGGCATGTCGATGCGCCCGGCCGCCAGCTCCTGGCGGGCGTACCAGACGATGGTGCCCGAACCCGCCAGTCCGCCGGCGAAGTGCCCGTCGAGCATTGGCCCACCAGACAGCACGATGGCGGGAATGTTGACCGTCGCCGCACCCATGATCATGGCCGGCGTGGTCTTGTCGCAGCCGGTGGTCAGCACGACACCGTCGAAGAAGTAGCCATAGAGGCTCTCGACCAGGCTGAGATAGGACAGGTTTCGGTCGAGCGCCGGCGTCGGCCGCTTGCCGGTCTCCTGGATGGGATGCACCGGGAAATTCGATCGGAATGCCGCCGGCATCGCGGATGCCGTCGCGCACCCGGTCGGCCAGCTGGAGATGGTGGCGGTTGCAGGGCGAGAGGTCGCTGCCGGTCTGGGCGATGCCGATGATCGGCCGGCCGCTGTGCAACTCGGCGAGCGTCAGGCCGAAGTTCATGTAGCGCTCGAGGTAGAGCGCCTGCATGGACAGATCGCCCGCGTCGAACCATTCGCGGCTGCGCAGCCGGCGTTTGCCGTTCATCTTCTTGTTGGCGGCCATCGAGTTCCTCCACTTTCCTTGGAGCAACCCTAAGCCCTCTGCTGCTCCATCGCCACCTCGGCCTGCAGGCTAGCGACGTCGCGGAAGATCGAGACGACGGCGAGCGTTCGGCCGCCGAGCCTGTAACGCAGCAGGCAGTCCTTGCCCGCGATGTCACCCTCCACCGCGATCTCGTCCCATTGTTCGGCATGGCCGACATAGTTGATCGGGATGTCGTAGTGCTGGCTCCAGAAGAACGGCACCGCCTCGAACTTCTCGCGATGGCCCAGCATGTTCAGCGCTGCGACCTGGCCCTGGCGCTCGGCCACCACCCAATGCTCGACCCGGATCGCCTGCCCACCATGCGGATCGGGCCAGCGGGCGATGTCGCCTGCCGCAAAGACACCCGGCGCGCCGGCTTCGAGGAAGGCGTTCACCACGACGCCGCGCTGCACGGTGAGACCGGCCTTCTCCGCCAGCTCGGTGCGCGGCCGCACACCGACGCCGGTGACCACGAGGTCGGCCTCCAGCGTGCCGCCGCTCTTCAATTTGAGGCGATTGCCTTCCATCGCGGCGGCGGTGTCCTCGAGATGGAAGATCACGCCATGCTCCTCGTGGAGGGAACGCACGAAGTCGCCCATCTGGGGGCCGAGGATGCGCTCCATGGGTCGCTTCTCCGGCGCCACGACGTGCACTTCCAGGCCGCGGGCGCGCAGGGAAGCGGCGACCTCGAGGCCGATGAAGCTCGCCCCGATCACCACCGCCCGCTTCGCGGTCTTGGCCCTCTCGACGATGGCGCGACTGTCAGCAAGCGAACGCAGCGTGTGCAGCCGGGCCGGATCGGCGCCCGGGATCGCGAGCCGCACCGGCTCGGCGCCCGTCGCCAGCAGCAGCCGGTCGTAGCCAACCTTGCCGCCGCCGCGCGAGCAGGACCTCGCGCGAGCGCGGATCGAGGCCCGTGACATTGGCTTTGAGGCGCAGGTCGATGCCGCTCTCGGCATAAAAGCTGTCGGGCCTGAGCGGCACCCACTCTTCCGGCGCGTTGCCCGCGAGATAGTCCTTGGAGAGATTGGGACGGTCGACCGGTGCTGCATCGTCGTCGCTGAGCATCGTGATGCTGCCACGGTAGTCGTTGCGCCGAAGCATCTCGGCTGCCGCAAAACCGGCTGCGCCGCCACCGACGATGACGATCCGATCCGGCGCCGGGCCCGCCGCCTTGCGCTGCGAAGCAGGCTTGGCGTCGGCGCGCTTGGCCGCCACGAAGATCCTGCCGTCGCGCTGTTCGACCGACCAGCAATCGATCGGACCAAGCGCCGGGGCGTGCAGTGCCTCGCCAGTGCGCAAGCTGAAGCAGGCGTGATGCCACGGGCAGCGCACCGTATCGCCGACCAACAGGCCTTCGGCCAGCGGCCCGTGATAGTGGCTGCATTCGGCGCCGACCGCGAAGACTTCGCTGCCCTGCCGCGCCAGCAGCACTTTTTCCTCGCCGACATGGCCGACAAGCATGCCGCTATCGGCAAGGTCTGCGGACGGAATGCCTTTTGCCAGATCGGGGCCGGTGGGCTTGGCCTGGTCTTCAGCCATATGGTCCTCCATCGATAGGAGTTGTCCCGCAACAGGCACCATGGGAAACCACCGGCGTCATGTCCACTTCTCCCGACATCGTCTCGCTCGGCGAACCGTTGATCGAGTTCAACCGCCCCAAAGAAGGGGATGGCCGCACCTGGCTGCAAGGGTTCGGCGGCGATTCGCAGAACGTCGCCATCGCGGCGGCGCGCCAGGGCGCTTCGGCCGGCTATCTCACCAGCGTCGGCCAGGACTGGATGGGCGATGCCTTCCTCGAGCTCTGGCGATCCGAAGGCGTCGACGCCTCGCGCGTCAGCCGTCATCCCACGGCGCCGACCGGCGTCAGCTTCGTGACCCACAGCGCCGCCGGCCACAAGTTCGACTACCTGCGCAAGAATTCGGCGGCGTCGCTGATGACGCCGGAAAGCTTGGCCATCGACTACATCGCCGCCGCCAAGTTCTTCCATGTGTCGGCGATCGGCCAGGCGATCAGCGACAGCGCCCGGGCGACCTGCGGTGCCGCCATCGATGCCGCCCGTCGGGCGGGCGCAAAGGTCTCGTATGATACCAACCTCAGGCTGAGGCTCTGGGACCTCGACGCCGCGCGCAAGACCATCCATGCGACCTGCGCGCGCTGCGATATCCTGCTGCCGAGCCTCGATGATTCCCAGCAGCTGACCGGCCTCGACAAGCCCGAGGCTATTGCCGACTTCTACCTGAAGCTGGGCGCGCCGCTGGTGGCCTTGAAGATGGGAGCGGAGGGCGCCCTGCTCGCCACGCCGCAGCGCCGCGTACGCATTGCGCCGCACAAGGTCGAGCTGGTCGATGCCACCGGCGCCGGCGATACGTTCGACGGCGCGTTCCTGGCGCGGCTGCTGGCCGGCGACGATATCGAGACGGCCGCCCGTTATGCCAATGTTGCCGCCGCGCTATCAACTCAAGGCTATGGCGCCGTGACGCCGATCCCTCGGAAGGACGAGGTGATGGCGGCGATGAAGCGCCCGAACACGCTCACCTGCTGAGTCAGCCAACCGCGGCCGTTGTCGGCATCAATCACCGGATCGTCGACGCCCGTCGGGCGTCGCTTGCGCTCGTAGATCGCCGTACCGAAGAGGATGTCCCAGATCGGGAACACCGGGGCGAAGTTGTGATCATGGATATGGCGCTCGGCCGGGTTGGCCAAGGCATGATGCAGGCGATGGAAGCGCGGACCGACGATTAGCTTCTCGCCGAGCCAGCCGAAGCCCATATCGACATTGGCATGGGACCAGCTTTCGATCAGCCGGCCGACCATCAGGATCAGCACGTAGTCGTCCGGCTGCACACCGACGATCTGCGAGAAGACCACCAGCACCAGCGTGACCAACAGGTCATCGAGCACATGATTGCGGTCGTCGCTCCATACCGTGACCCGGCGCTGGCTGTGATGCAGGCTATGCAGCGCCCACCACCAGGAGAACCGGTGCTGGGCGCGATGCACCCAGTAGGCGGCGCAATCGTACAGGGCGAAATAGACCAGGAACGAGGCGAGCGCATTGTCGCCCAGCCACGGCAGCAGCCGCTCGAGGCGCGGTGGCACGAAACCCCAGGCGCGGACCAGATGCTCGATCTCATTGGTCATCGGATAGGCCACGACGAAGACCATCAAAGGAATGACGCCGAGCTTGTTAAGCGCCGTGTAGACGCGGTCGACGCCGATCAACTGGTCGTCGCCATCCTTCTCGAGCGGCCAGCGGCGCTCGAACAGCCGCATGACCAGCGCGACGACCGCGATCTGGACAGCACCCAGCATGACGAACTCGACGGCGCCGAACGCCGGCTCGTACCATTCCATCAGATTGGACCAGAACAGGACGGGGCTGACGAAGGTCTCGAACAGCCAGGTCTGGGCGGCAATCCAGAGGTCGAGGAGCTCGCGCACCGGCGCTGAGTCCCTACTTCGAATCCGCCTCGGTCGACGCGGCGCGCACCAGCAGGCCGGCAGTTGGCGCTGCCGGCGCCTTCAGGATGAACACGCCGTGCGGCGACTTGCCGACGGGAATGCTGCCCGCCAGCTTGAGCGTCGCCATGTCGACGATGGCGATGCGCCGCAGGAAGCGCTGCGTCACCCACAGCTCCTTGCCGTCGGGCGTGATGTCCATGCAATCCGGCCCACCCGGCACGCGAATGGTGTTCGCGACCGCCAGCTCCTGTGTGTCGACCAGCGACACCGTGCCTTCGATGCGGTTGCTGAGAAACCAGTGCCGGCCATCGCCCTTGGGCCAGAAGTTGTGCGCGCCCTTGCCGGTCTGCAGGCGGCCGGTCACCGAACCGTCCTTCGGATCCATGCTCACCAGGCCGTCCTCGCCGGTCAGCGCCACGAGGAGCCGCTTGTTGTCGGGGAGCATGACGAGTCCGGCCGGAGCCTTGCCGATCTCGACGTTCCACTTGATCATCTGCGTCTGCAGATCGAACGCGACCACGCGACCACTTTGCTGCAAGGTGACGAACACGGTCTTGGAGTCCTTGTCGAACTCCAGGTGGCTCGGCAGACCGTCGATGAAGATGCGGCTCAGGAGCTTGAAGCCGTCGGCGCGATAGATGTCGACGTGATCGAGCCGGTAGGCGGCCGTGACGAACCACTTGCCGTCCGGGCTGAAACCCAGCTGGTAGGGATCGACAATGTCGCGCACGACGCGACGGCGTTCGCCGGTCTTCGAATCAAGCGCCACCAGCTCGTTGGTCACGGTCGAGGCGATCAGCACTTCCTTGCCGTCCGGCGTCATGGCCAGGTGATGCGGCTCACGTCCTAGCGGAATCCGCGCCATCTCCATGCGCGCGCCGCGGCTCAAGACGCTGTAGGAGGCCTCTTCCGAGTTGAGCACGATCACCGAATCAGCGCGCGCAACAGCGCTCGCGCCCATGCCGAGCGCCAGTGCCGCAAAAACCAGTCTTTTCATGAAAGCGAAACCACACTCCCTGCCGGCGCCATCTTGAGGCACCTGCCCAGCGGGCGCTAGCGCCGTTTGAGGCCGGCGGCTGCGGCGGCAAGCCGCTCGACTTTTTGCCAGTCGCCGGCCGCCACGGCCTCGCGCGGTGCCACCCAGGAACCGCCGACGCAGGCGACGTTCGGCAGCGCGAGATAGGAAGGCGCAGTGTCTGCGCCGATACCGCCGGTCGGGCAGAAGCGCAGGCCAGCCAGCGGCGCAGCCACCGCCTTCAGCCAACCCAGGCCGCCGGCCTGTCGGCCGGGAAGAACTTCAGCAGCTGGAAGCCCCGCTCTCTCAGCGCCATCGCCTCGGAGACGGTCTGCACGCCCGGCAGGAACGGCAATCCGCGTGGCCTCCGCCGCCTGACCAGAGCCGGCGTGCAGCCCGGGCTGACGGCGAACTGCGCCCCGGCCCGCCTGGCTTGGTCGAGTTGCGCCGCATCGAGCACGGTGCCTGCACCCAGACCATCGCCTCCGGGACCTCGGTGGCGATCCGCCTCAAGGCCTCCAGCGCCACCGGTGTACGCAGGGTGACCTCCAGGACCGGCAGCCCGCCTTTGACCAGCGCGCGGGCCAGCGGCACCGCGTCGGCCTCCGCTCGATGGTCAGGACAGGGATGACGGGAGCGCGGTTGGCGATGGCGGCGATGTCCACGCTAGACGCTCCAGCCGCCGTCGATGACGTTGACCGTGCCGGTCGTAAAGGACGCCTCGTCGCTGGCGAGGTAGACGGCGAGGGCCGCGATCTCGTCGGCCGAGCCGAAGCGGCCGGTCGGCTGGCGCTGCAGGAAGAATTTGCGCGCATCCGCTCCGCCGCCCAGCCCTGCGATGCGTTCGTCGAGCGACGGCGTCTGCACCGTGCCCGGGCAGATCGCGTTGCAGCGGATGCCTTTGCTCACGTAGTCGACGGCAACCGACTTGGTGAGGCCGATCACGGCGGCCTTGGTCGTGCCATAGATGAAGCGCAACGCCGCACCCTTCACCGACGAGGCGGCCGAGGACATGTTGACGATCGAGCCACCGCCCTTCGCCAGCATCGCCGGCAGGAAGGCCTGGATCGTCCAGAACATGCTGCGGACGTTGAGGTTGAAGCCGAACTGCCATTGCTCGTCGGTGGCGTCGAGGGCGCTGCCGTGATGGACGAAGCCCGCGCAGTTGAACAGCACGTCGGTCGGCCCGGTCTCCTTGGCGAACGCACCGATGGCCGCCTTGTCGAGCACGTCGAGCTTGCGCGGCTGCACGCCGTCCACGTCGCCAGCGTCTTCAGCTTGCCCTGCGTCGAGATCGGTCGCCCACACCGTGGCGCCTTCGCGCGCAAAGGCCTGCGCCGTCGCAGCCCCGATGCCCTGTCCCGCCGCCGTGACGACGCATGATCTTGCCCTTTCAGACGCATGCTCTGTCCGCCCCTTTGCTTGAGCAGGCCTTGTTCTTTGTAGAACTTTTCCGCGCCGGCATGCAGGGGAATGCCGACGCCCGACGGTTGCCGTCTCGAGCCGGATCACGCGGCCCTTGACGTGACCCGAATCGAGCAGCTTGCGCGTAGTTGGGGTTCCACAGCGTCGCGGTCATCTTGTAGATCGAGTCGTCGCGGCTGCTTGCTCGAGGTCACCCAGAGCGCGTGCACGCTGACGGTCTTGACGCCGCTGACGCCCTTGTAGGCGTCGTCCGGAATCTCGTCGGCGCTGAAGAAGCTGTATTGCTTGAGCAGCTTGTCGGCCTCAGGCCCGTCGATCGGCACCAGCTCGATGCCGACCGTCGCCGCGAGATCGATGACCGCAGCTTTGCGGCCAGCCGCTGACGCTGAAGAAGGCGTCGATGCGCGCCTTCCTTCAGAGCTGTCGGCGACGTGCTGCGCCGGGAGATATTGCCGCTTTCAGGTCCTTTTCGCTCAGGCCATAGGCCGCCAGGATCAGGCGGGCATCGACCAGCGTGCCGGAGCCCGGCTCGTCGAGCGACACCCGCTTGCCGCGCAGGTCGGCGCACCGATTTGATGCCCGCTGCCCTTGCGCACCACCAGCTGGAAGCTTTCCGGATAGAGATTGGCGATCGCGCGCAGGAAGTCGACTTTCGGCCGGCCGTCGTAGATGCCGGTCCCGGTGTAGGCCCAGTAGGCGATGTCGGACTGCACGAAGCCCGACTGCGCCGTCCCGGCGCCGATCGCCGCGACGTTCGCGACCGAGCCGTTGGACGCCACCGAGGTCGCCACCAGTCCCGGCACGCCACACGATCCGCCGTCTTCGCAAGGCCGCGACCCGGGCGGGTTGGAGATGGCGTTGGCAATCAGGCCGCCGATCGGGAAATAGGTGCCGACCGTGCCGCCCGTCAGGATGCGGAAGAAGGTGATGTCCTGGGCGCGCAGCAGGCGGCAAGGGCGAACGCGCCGGCAAGAAGCGAACGGCGCGCGATCAGTCGGACTGGCGATCATCAATTGACGCCGACGACGCGGCTCATGGTCGGGCCGATCTCGCCGTGGAGCACCAGGTCGGCGTCGTCGTCCTGATCGGTCGGGTCGCGATTGAGGATCACGAGGCCTGGCGCCCCTTTCGCTTGGCGATCTGCGGAAAGCCGGCCGCCGGATAGACCACCAGCGAGCTGCCCAGCACCATGAACAGGTCGCAGCGTCATGGTCTCGTCCTGGGCGCGCGCCATCTGGATCTCGGGCATCGCCTGGCCGAACGAGATCGTGGCCGTCTTCACGATACCGTCGCACTTCTCGCAGATCGGCAGCTCGCCCTTGCCCAGGAAAGCCTTCTTGATCGGCGCGAGCTCGTAGCGCTGGCCGCAGTCGAGGCAGCTGGCGTAGGTCGTAGTTGCCGTGCAGCTCGATGATCTTGGAATCCGGCACGCCCGAGCGCTGGTGCAGGCCGTCGATGTTCTGCGTGATGATCGACGTCATCTTGCCCTGCTCGACCAGCTTGGCGAGGGCGCGATGGCCGGCATTGGGCTCGGCCTTCTGCATGGTCTCGTCGGTCGCGAACTTGCGCCGCCAGGCCTCGCGGCGCATCTCCTCCGACGACATGAAGTCGTCGAAGTAGATCGGCTGGTACTTGGTCCAGATGCCGCCCGGCGAGCGGAAATCGGGGATGCCCGATTCGGTCGAGATGCCCGCGCCGGTGAACGCCACGATCCGCTTGGCCGAACCGATCATGTCGCGCAGCCGTTCGATCTCGCTCATGGCGTACCTCCTGACACATGATCATGGCACCGGCATGGCCGCGCCCGTCAGGCGCCTAGGATAGCCAGCGCTTGCGCCGCTTGTAATGCTTGGTGTCGTGGTAGGATTTCCGCGCCCCGCCTTCGTTGAGACCGAGGTAGAACTCCTTGATATCGGAATTGTCGCGCAGCTTGGCGGCCGGGCCCTCGAGCACGATGCGGCCATTCTCCATGACGTAACCGTGGTCTGCGACGGCCAGTGCCATGGCGGCGTTCTGCTCGACCAGCAGGACCGAGAGCTTCTCCTGCTTCACCAGGTGGCCGACGATGCCGAAGATTTCCTCGACCAGCATGGGGGCGAGACCAAGCGAGGGCTCGTCGAGCAGCACGACCCGAGGCTTGCTCATCAGCGCCCGGCCGATCGCCAGCATCTGCTGCTCGCCGCCCGAGAGATAGCCCGAGAGCTGCTGGCGCCGCTCGCGCAGCCTCGGGAAAATACGAATAGACCATGTCGATGCCCTGCTTCACCGACTGGCCATGCTTCTGCGTATGGCCGCCAGCGATCAGGTTCTCCTCGGTGGTCAGATGCTCGAACACGCGGCGGCCCTCGAAGACCTGCACCAGGCCGAGCTGGGTCACCTCATGCGCGCGCATGCCATCGATGCGCTTGTCGCCGAGCTGGATGGCGCCCTTGGTGACCTCGCCGCGCTCGGAGCGCAGCACACCCGATATCGCCTTCAGGGTCGTCGTCTTGCCGGCGCCGTTGGCGCCCAAGAGCGTGGTGATGCCGCCCTCGCGGACGTCGATCGACACGCCCTTCAGCACCAGGATGACCCGGTCGTAGACGACCTCGATATTGTTGATCGACAGCATGCGAAAAATGGGCGGCGCCTCTCTATGGATGATTGGCGCCGCCCACGGCTTTCCCCCGGCTATGACTTGGACGCGTCGGCCTGGAGCTGCTTCTGGATCACGGAGCGATAGCCCTGGAACCAGTCCTTGACCTTGACCAGCTTGCCGCCCTTGACCGTCCAGATCTGGCACCAGCCGCCGCCTTCGTGGTCGGTCGGCGTCAGCTCCATCGGCGGCAGCAGGCCGCCCAGGGTGAAGCCCTTGATCGACTCCATGCCCTTCTTGACCTCCTCCGAGGTCGGCATCGCGCCGCCCTTGGCCTTGATGGCGTTGCGCGCCGCCTCGACATGGACGGCGGCGTTGAAGACGCCGCGATTGTAGTAGACGCTCGAGTCCATCTCCTTGGGAGCTGGCTTGCCCTGCGCCTTGTACATGGCGACGATCTCCTTCAGCACCGGGAAGTCGCTGCCGACGCCCGCGAACTGAATGGTGTTGTAGCCCTCGGCGACGGCCATGCCGCCAGCGGCAATGATGTCGGCTTCGGCGCTGCCCCATACGAAGGACACCACCTTGCTGAGCGGGAAGCCCTTGCCCTTCAGCTCCTTGATGGAGACCGACGGCGCGCGCCCGAACAGGTGCGCGACGACGAAATCGGGCTTGTAACGGCTGGTGATGTCGAGCACCTGCGCGCCCATCTCGACGCCCGGCGCCGGCACCGCGAAGGTGCGCAGCTCGAAGCCCTCGGACTTGGCGAGGTCCTCGAGGATCGGCAGCGGCTCCTTGCCGGCCGGGTTGTCGTAGAAGAGGTAGGCGATCTTCTTGCCTTTGAGCGTGCCCAGCTTCTCCTTGACGAACGCCATCGCCGCACCTGCCTGCGACCAGTAGCTCGCCGCGATGGGGAAGGTATACGGATAGCGCTTGCCGTCGGCGGCCGAGGCGGTGCCGAAGCCGGGCGACGTGCCGAGGATCTTGTCCTCCTCGAGCTTCTTGTTGAGCGCCGCCGTCTGCGGCGTGCCGTAGAGGCCTTCGAGGACGGCGCCCTCCTTCTTGAAGCGCTCATGCGCCTCGATGGCGGGCGGCACCTTGTACTCGTTGTCGACCTCGATGACCTTGATCTTGTAGCCCTCGACGCCGCCCTTGCTGTTGATCAGGTCGATATAGTCGTGATAGCCGGGGCACAGCACGGTGCCCACGGTCGCGGTCGGCCCGGTGCGGTCGCACTGGAAGCCGAACACGATCTCCTTCTGCTGGGCGAACGCCTCGCCCGCTCCGAACGCCACGAGGACGGCCGCAGCCGCCACTCCCAGCCCACTCTTCACGAACCTCATCATGGGTTCCTCCCTTTCTTTGCCAAGACACCCAACTCTAATAGGAGAAGGGCCAAACCCGGAAGTAGCTCCGGATATTTCGCCACAGTCTGTTGAGCCCCTCGGGCTCGACGATCAGGAAAAAGATGATTAAGCCGCCGAACACCGCCAGCCGGGTGCCGGAAACCACGTTTGCCAGCTCCGCCTCGCTAAAGAACAGCGAGCCGATATTCTCCAGCAGGATGCGGAGCACGATCGGCAGCAGCGTGACGAAGATCGCGCCGAAAATCGAGCCCAAAACCGAGCCCAGCCCGCCGATGATGATCATGGCCAGGTAGTCGATCGACACGATCAGCTGGAACTGCTCGTAGTTGGCGATGCCGAAATAGTAGGTGTAGAGCACGCCGCAGACGCCGGCGAAAAAGGACGAGATGGCGAAGGCCAGGAGTTTGTAGCGGTAGATGTTGATGCCGATGATCTCGGCCGCGATGTCCTGGTCGCGCACCGCGATGAAGGCCCGGCCGATGCGGCTGCGCATCAGGTTGAGCGTCGCCACGATCGCCAGCACGGCGAAGAACAGCAGAAAATAGTAAAGTCGACCCTGGGTATTGAACACGAAGCCGAACAGATCGGGCCGGGCGACTTCGATCGAGGCCTGCGCGCCCCCGGAGATGGCCGGCACGTGGTTGATCGTCCATTCGATGATGAGCTGGCCGGCGAGCGTGGCGATGGCGAGGTAGAGGCCTTTGATGCGCAGGCTCGGCATGCCGACCACGACACCGATCAGCGCCGCCATCAGCCCGCCGGCCGGAAGCGTGAGCCAGAACGGCAGGCCGAGGCGCACCGCCAGGTTGGCCGCGGTATAGGCGCCAACCGACATGAAGGCACCGTGGCCGATCGAAATCTGTCCGGTGTAGCCGACCAGGATGTTGAGGCCGAGGGCGCCGACGACTGCGATGAAGATCAGGTTGAGGATGGAAAGGTAGTATTCGTGCACGCTGAGCGGCACGATCACGATGAAGATCAGCGCCAGCACCGCCACCGTCCACTTGGCGATGGGCAGCGGATAGAGCGCCATATCGGCGGTGTACGTGGTCTTGAAGACGCCGGACTTCGCGATGGAACATTCTTACACGCGCTCGATCTGGCGGCGGCCGAAGATGCCGTACGGCCGTATCATGAGGACCAGGATCATCAGCACGTAAGGTGCGAAGTCCTTGGTTCCGCCGCCGACATAGGGGTCGAGATAGCCGGCAGCCAGGCTTTCGACGATTCCGACGATCAGCCCGCCGACCAGCGCGCCGCCGATCGAATCGAGGCCGCCCAGGATGACCACCGGGAATACCTTCAGCCCGACCAGGGCAAGCTGGATGTCGACGCCCAGCATGGAGCCCCAGATGATGCCACCCAGTGCAGACACCACCCCGGTCATCGCCCAGGCGAGCGCGAAGTAACGCTCGACATTGATGCCCATCGCCTGAGCCACCTGCTGATTGTCGGCGACGGCGCGCATCGCCACGCCCATGCGGCTCTTCTTGAAGAACCACGTGAAGGCCACGAAGAAAGCGATCGCCACTGCCGCGCCGAGGACCTGGATGGGAGGCAGGCTCGCCGGTCCGATCACGATGGGCTCGTCGCCGATCGGCAAGAAGACCCCCCGCGTGCCGCTGCCGAAAACGATCGGCGTCAGCCCGCGCAGCATCGCGGCCAGCCCGATCGTGGCCATGATCACGGCCACCACCGGCCGGCCGAGCAGCGGCCGCAGCACCACCCGCTCGAGCGCAAAGCCGAATCCGATCATGACGGCAAGGGTCGCCACGACAGCCGCGATCAGCAGCGAGCCTTCCGCGCCCAACACGGCGGCGGCGATCAGGCCCGCCATCATGACGAACTCGCCCTGGGCGAAGTTGATGGCGTCGGTCGCCTTGTAGACCAGCACGAATCCCAGCGCGATCAGCGAGTACATCAAGCCGATCGAGGCGCCATTCAGCACCAACGCCAACAGGAACTCGAGGTCCTCCCCCATGCTCAGGCAGCCTTGCGCGCGGGCTCGGCCGCCACGATGTCGTGGATGGCGATGTCGTTGGTCAGCGACGACTTGCGGCCATCCTCGAAGGTGATGTCCATGGTCACTTGCACCTGGCTCGCGCCGCTATAGAAGGCATCGATCACGGCGGCATATTTCTCGGCGACGAAACGGCGGCGCACCTTGCGCGTGCGGGTCATCTCGGCGTCGTCGGCTTCGAGCTCCTTGTTCAGCAGCAGGAAGCGCCTGACCTGTTGCACGTCGGGCAGCGTGGCATTGGCCTTGGCGATCTCCTCGCCGATCAGCGCGGCGACCTCGGGCTTGCGGCTCAAGTCCATGAAGCTCGTGTAAGCCAGGCCCTTCTTTTCGGCCCACGTACCCACGGTCTGCATGTCGATGGCGATCATGGCCACGACCATCGGCTTGTCATGCCCGAAGGCCACGGCCTCGCGGATGAACGGGCTGAACTTCAGCTTGTTCTCGATGAATTGCGGCGCGAAGGCCGACCCGTCGGCGAGTTTCCCGACATCCTTGGCGCGATCGATGATCACCAGATGGCCTTGCCTGTCGAAGAAGCCGGCATCGCCGGTCTTCAGCCAGCCGTCCGTCGTCATCGTGTCGAGCGTCACCTCTTCCTGCTTGAAGTAGCCCTTGAACACGTTGGAACCCTTCAGCATTACCTCGCCGCTGTCGTCGATCCTGACATCGACGCGCGGGAACGGTCGGCCGACGGTATTGGGGTTCGCCTCGGCGTCGGACTGGAGCGATATCAGCGCCGTCGATTCGGTCGCGCCATAGACCTGCTTGAGGTTGATGCCGAACGAACGGAAGAAGCGGTAAGTATCAGGGCCCAGCGGAGCGCCGCCGGTAAGGCACCAGCGGGCGTTCCTGAGTCCCAGCTGATCGCGGACCGGCCCGTAGACGAAGAATTCGCCGACGGCGAGGCCCATCTGCTCGGCCATCGAGAGCGGCTTGCCGTCGGTGCGCTTCAGTTCGCAACGTTCGGCCAGGCTGCGGAAGTAGTCGAACACCCGGCGCTTGAGCGGCGAGGCGTCGCCCGCCTTCACCTGCATCGTGGTCAGCATGTTTTCCCAGATGCGCGGTGGCGCGAGCATCGAATGGGGGCCGAGCTCGCGCAGATCGCGCTGCACGGTTTCCGGACTCTCCGGGCAATTGACGACAAGCTTGGCGACCAACGCTATACCGACTGAGAAAGCGGCGTCGCCCAGCCAGGCCATCGGCAGGTAGCTGAGCCAATTGTCGCCTGGCTTGATGTCGCTGACCTCGATGAATGCCTCGGCTGCAGCGATCATGTTGCGATGGCTGAGCATCGCCCCTTTGGGATTGCCCGTCGTGCCCGAGGTGTAGGCGATCATGGTCACGTCGTCGGCGCGCCCCTTGGCGAGCTCCACTTCATAAAAGTCCGGATTGGCCTTGGCGAACGCCCGGCCCGCCGTCAGCACGCTCTCGAACGAGCGCAGCATGGGGTCGTCATAGGACCAAAGGCCGCGCGGGTCGTCGAACACGATCCAGCGCAAGTTGGGCAGCTTGTCCTTCAGCGACAGGGCCTTGTCGACCTGCTCCTGGTCCTCGGCCACGATCACCGAGGTCTCCGCATGGTTCAGCACGTAGACAAGCTCGGAGGCGATCGAATCCTGGTAGACCGGCACGGACATGCCGCCCAGCACCTGGGTGGCGAGCTGGGCGACATAGAGCTGCGGGCGGTTGTCGCCGACGACGCTGAGCTTGTCGCCGCGCTTGAACCCCATCGAGGCGAGACCAAGTGCCAAGTCGCGCACGTTGTCGCGATAGTCGGCCCAACTGAGGGTCTGCCAGACGCCGCGCGTCTTCTCGCGGATGCCGGCAGCGCCGGGGCTGTCCTCGGCGTTGCGCTGCAGGAGCTTGGGTAGCGTGTCGGTCTTTGCCGAATTGAGCAGGCTCATGTTCGTCCTCCACTCTTGGCGACGCCAAGGTAGGCTTCGATGACTTTGGCATCGCGCTGCACTTCGTCCGGCGTACCGATGGCGATGCGCCGGCCGCGATCGAGCACCACGACCTTGTCGGAGATATCCATGACCACCCCCATGTCGTGCTCGATCAGCACGACGGTGATGCCGCGCTCCTGGTTCACGTCCAGGATGTAGCGCGCCATGTCTTCCTTCTCGTCCTGGTTCATGCCGCCCATCGGTTCGTCGAGCAGCAGCACCTTTGGTTCGAGCGCCAGCGCGCGACCGAGTTCGACCCGCTTGCGCAGGCCGTAGGCCAGCGCCGCCGTCTGCTGCTTGCGCAGGTCCTGGAGCTTCAGGAAGTCGATGATCTCCTCGACGACCTGGCGATGGGCGATGTCTTCCTTCTGCGCCATGCCCCAATAGACGACACTCGACAGCACACCCGCCTTCATGCGCACGTGGCGGCCCAGCATCAGGTTGTCGAGCACGGTGAGGCCGCTGAACAAGGCGATGTTCTGGAACGTGCGGGCAACGCCAAGCGAGGCGATCTCGCTCGGCTTCTTCTGGGTGATATCGAGGCTCTCCAGCATGATGCGGCCGGAATCGGGCTTGTAGAAGCCCGAGATCATGTTCAGGAGCGACGTCTTGCCGGCGCCGTTGGGGCCGATGATCGACAGGATGGCGCCACGCGGCACCTCGAGCGACACGTCCTGCACGGCGGTGACGCCGCCGAACTTCTTCGACACGCCCTCGACCACAAGCTGGTTGTCGCCCTCAAGCGCCTCAGCGCGCTGGGCGGACGCCCCGGCCATGAACCCTCCCTACTCAAGCTCCGTCTTGTTTGTTGCCGCCATCATGCAGGCTCCCATGGGCGAAGGCAATAAATCGGCCTAGACTTCGGCGCTGCAACAGGGGTCCTGCGACATGAAGCGTCACATCGTCTGCCTGACTTTCGACCACGACCACCTGTCGGGCTTCATCGCCCGTGACCTGACCTCGCCGACCGCCATATCGCGCGGCGAATATGACATGGTGGTCATCCCTCGCCTGGTCACCCTGCTGGGGCGCCATGACATCAAGGCAACGTTCTTCACCCCCGGCCACACGATCGACAGCACGCCCGAGGCGGTGATGCCCTACATCGAGGCCGGCCACGAGCTTGCCCATCACGGCTGGACCCACCGCATGCCGGTGACCCTGTCGCGTGAGGAAGAAGAGGAAGAGATCGTGCGCGGCAACAGCTCGATCAAACGGGTGAGCGGCAGGACGGCGCGCGGCTACCGCTCGCCGGCCTGGGACCTCTCGCCCCATTCGATCGAGCTCCTGCTCAAGCACGGCATCCAGTACGACAGCTCGCTGATGGGCCACGACTACGACTGCTACTATGCCCGCCAGGGCGACGTCGCCGAGCTCAAGAAGCCGTTCGTGCGCGGCCGCGCCACGCGACTCGTCGAGATGCCGATCAGCTGGTCGCTCGACGACTACCCGCACTTCGAATACATGCGCAACCCCAATGGCTCGATCCAGGCCGGGCTGATGAACGCCAACAACGTGCTGGAGAATTTCGTCGACGACTTCACCTACATGACCGAGGTCTGCCCCGACTTCGGCATCCTCACCTATACCTTCCATCCGCACGTGATCGGCCGCGGCCACCGCATGATGATGCTCGAGCGGCTGATCAAGAAGGTTGCTGCCGCGGGTGCGGAGTTCATGACCATGGAAGCGGCCATGAAGGTGTGGCTCGCCCGCCAGCAGGCGGTGAAGGCGGCCGACTAGGCTAGGGCCAGTGTTGGTACGGAGGGGGTAGCGGGGTAGCGCTAACTGCGCAAACTCCCCGGGACCCTCCGAAGGACCGACGGAAACGCCGGAAATGCCGGAAAGTCGCTCGACGACGGACGGACAACGCTGGGCATACGCTACACTCCCAAAGCTGCAGACCGAGTTCTGCTGGTTCGACCCATAATACTTCGGGACGTCTCACCTACCTATTTTGGTCATTAGAAGTTCGCGCTACGCGAATGGCGCGGCAGATCGTGACCATCTTGCCGATGGCGTGATCCACGAACGCTGCGACCCCTGCTTCGATCTGACTGGCCAAGGGCGCCGGTGGCGCGTCGATGGCGCGCGCAAGCACCCTCGCCCGCTCCGCGGCGTCCTGCCGATTGGCCGTGATGGCTCGCTCGAGCGAACCATCCTGTTCGACCGGCTGCAGGGCCGCCTCCAGCCGGCGCAGGAACGTCGGCGCGTGCGCGAGATGGCGGTACATGCTGGCCAGGATGAGCTGGCGGCTATCGCCGAACCTGTTGAGCCGCAGGACCAGCGCCCAGACCTCGGGCGTGACGTCCTCCTGCGACGCGAGCTTGGGCAGGGTCACGTCCGGCGCCGGCAACCGCGGACCTCGCGCCGGCTCACCTTCGGTCGCCGTCTCGCCGCGCAGCCACGCCACCAGCGCGCCGAGTGCGAAGAGGTTGATCGTGTTGGAATGGTCGTAGCTCGCCAGCACGTCGTCGACGCTCGGCGGGCTCGTGCGCCGGCCAGCGAGCCCAGCGCCGGCAGGTTCATCCCCTCGCGGAAGCGCGCGGCGGCGCGGTCGGCGATACCCTGCAGGTAGAGCGGCTTTACGGCAGCCCAAGCCCACGGCAATGCGCCATCCATCGTTGCCAGATGGCGCCAGACCAGGTTGACGACGCGCACGCCGACCGTCGCGCGGATGTCGGCAAAAAGCTCCGCGGTCTCTCCCGTCGCCGCCGCTTCGGCGATGGCGGGAAACGGATCGGCCACGAGGGCCTCAGCGGCCCTTGAAGACCGGCCGGCGTTTTTCCATGAAGGCGCGGCGGCCTTCGATGTAGTCCTCGGACGCAAAGCACTCCTTCACCAGGCCTGTCAGGCGACCGAAATCGGGCTTGCCGTCGAGCCGCGTCAGCTCCTCGATGGTGCGCTTGGCCGCGTGCATGGTGAGCGGCGCGTTTTCGCCGATCAGCTTGCAGTAGTTGTCGACGTAGGAGTTGAGTTCCGCATCGGGCACGACGCGGTTCACCAGCCCCATGGCGAGCGCCTCCTGCGAGGAGAAATGCCGGGCAGTGAAGAAGATCTCCTTGGCGTGGGCCGGCCCGACGAGCCCCATCAGCGTCTTGAGACCCGCTGCGCGATAACCGAGGCCGAGCCGGGCCGCCGGAACACCGTACTTGCTGTTCTCCGACGCGATGCGGATGTCGCAGGTCAGCGACACCGCGAGCCCGCCGCCGATGCAGTAGCCGCGGATGCGGGCGATGGTGGGCTTGGAGCACTTGGTGAGCCGCGTATTGGCGACCTCGCCGATCTTGTCGTAGTAGGCCACCTGCTCGGGCGTATTGCGCGCCTTCTCGAACTCCGAGATGTCGGCGCCCGAGACGAAGGCCTTGTCGCCGGCGCCGGTGACCACGACGACGCGGATCGCCGGATCCTTCTCGAATTCGTCGAGAATGACCGGAATCGCTTCCCACATGTCGGTCGAGGTGGCGTTGTGCTTCTGCGGCTTGTTGAAGGTGAGCTTGCCCACGGGGCCCACCTTCTCCGCGATCATGTTCGGTGTCGGGCTGAAGTTCATCAGATCACTCCCCGCTGGCGGAAGCTGGCGATCGCCTTGTCGTCGTAGCCGGCCTCTTTGAGCACGGTCTCGGTATGCTCGCCCTGCTCCGGCGTCGCCGTGCGCATCTCGAAGGGCGTGCGGCTCATGTTGATCGCCTGGCCGATCAACTCGATCTCGCCAAGCTTGGGATGCTTCACCGGATGCGCCATCTTGAGGTGCTTGACCTGCGGGTCGGCGAACATCTCGTCCATTTTGTAGATCGGGCCCGCCGGCACGCCGGCGTCGTTCAGGAGCTTGATCAGATCGGCGCTGCTGTAGCCCGCCACGAGTTGATCGATCTTCTCGTTGATCGCGTCGCGGTTCTTGGCACGCGATTTGTCGGTGGCGAATTGCTCGTCGGTCAGCAACTCCGGCGCCTTCAGTGCTTCGGCGAAGCGCTTATAAATGTGGCCGCCGGCCGCCGCGATGTTGACGTAGCCGTCCTTGCACTTGAATACGCCGGTCGGGATCGAGGTCGGATGGTTGTTGCCGGCCTGGCCCGGCACGTCCTTGGCAATGGTCCAGCGCGCCGCCTGGAAGTCGCAGATCGAGATCATGGCCTGCAGCAGCGAGGTCGAGATCCACTGGCCCTGGCCCGAGCTCTCGCGGTCGAGCAGTGCGATCAGGCAGCCGATGGCGCAGTGCAGGCCGGCGCCCACGTCGGCGACGGCGACGCCGGCGCGCACCGGCCCGCCGCCCGGCATGCCGGTGACCCACATCAGCCCGCCCATGCCCTGGGCGATCTGGTCGAAGCCCGCCCGCTCGGCATAGGGGCCATCCTGGCCGTAACCCGAGATCGAGCCCAGCACGATGCGCGGATTCACTTTCTTCAGGCTCTCGTAGTCGATGCCGAGCCGGAACTTCACGTCGGCGCGGTAGTTCTCGATCACCACGTCGGCCTTCTCCACCAGCTTCATGAAGACGGCCTTGCCCTCGGGCTCCTTGAGATTGAGGGTGATCGAGCGCTTGTTGCGATGCAGGTTCTGGAAGTCCGGCCCGTGGCGCGGCCCGCCCATGTCCATCTCGCCCGCCGAGGGCGGCATCTCGACCTTGATGACGTTGGCGCCCCAGTCGGCGAAGTAGCGCGCCGCCGTCGGCCCCGCGCGCACCCGCGTCAGGTCGAGCACGGTAAAGCGGGAAAGCGGTCCTGCGGTCATCGTCACACTCTTGTTGGTTCCGGTTTGAATTGGCGCGTACCATGCCGAACATGGTCGAGAACGACAAGGCGGCGGGCTGGGCTGCCTACTATGAGAAACTGCGGGATCGCCCGCCGCGAAAGACCTTGCTCTTCGCGCTCGACCGGTTTGGACCGCCCACGCCTGGCGCGCTGGCCATCGATCTCGGCTGCGGCGATGGCCGTGACATCGTCGAGCTGCTGCGGCGCGGCTGGCGCGTGGTCGCTGTCGATTCCGAACCCGAGGCGTTGCGCCAGCTTGCCGCGCGAAATCTTCCTGGCGCGGAACGCATCACGCCCATCACCGCTCGCTTGGAAGAGGTGCCGATGCCGCTTGGCGTGCAACTGGTCAATTCGAGCTTCGCCATGCCCCTGTGCGAACCCGAGGCCTTCCGGACGTTGTGGGCGCGCATCCGGGAAGCACTCCCCGCCGGAGGCCGCTTCAGCGGCCAATGGTATGGCGTCCGCGATTCCTGGCTCGGCCGGCCGGGCATGACCTTCCTCGACCATGACGAAGCGCTTGGACTGCTCGATGGCCTGGATCTCGAGATGTTCGAAGAGGAAGAGTCCGACGGCGTCACGCCGCGCGGTAGCCCCAAGCACTGGCATATCTTCCATATCGTGGCGCGGAAGCTCTAGGCGTGTCTGGGGCCCCCGGTGGGGCCCCGATCAATTGACCGGACGAAACGTAACCCTCAATTTTGGCGTCGCCGAGGGCCGCCGCCGATTGCGACGTACTTCAAGACGCACCGGACAGGGGATCGTGATGCTGAGTTACATAATTGTCGGCGCGAACGATATTCCGCGCTCGGAGCGGTTCTATACGGCGGTCCTTGAGCCGCTTGGCTATGAGAAGGCCGAGCAGAAGGACACGGTGACTTACACGCTCCCCGACATTCCCGATCGCTTCAACGGTCCCGGTGCCGTGTATGTCACGAAGCCTTACGATGGACGGGAGGCCACGGTCGGCAACGGCTCAATGATCGCCTTTCGTGTGCCGACTCATGCCCAAGTTCACGCCCTGCACAGCGCTGGCGTTGCGGCTGGTGGCACGGATGAAGGCGCGCCGGGCTTCCGCGCCCAATACAGTAAGAATTTCTTCGTGGGTTATCTGCGCGATCCGCTGGGCAACAAGCTAGCGCTTTTCTGCACGGCTACGGATCAAGCAGCTTAGGGCGTCACAACGCCGACAAGCGCACGTAATCAGCGCGCAAGCACTGGCACATCTTCCATATCGTGGCGCGGAAGCCCGGCTGACTGCGACCAGTGGACAGCGGCCGATGGCTGGCCGAAACTTCCGCTTTCTACGTCTCGGGAGGATGAAATGGTCGCTGTTACGGCCGAGCTCGCCAAGCGCGCCACCGCTCTTGCCTGGCGCGATTTCCCCGATGACCTGCTCGAGCGCACCAAGCAGTGCCTGCTCGACTGGTTCGCCGTCACCGTCGCCGGCGCGCAGGAGGAACTGACCGACATCCTTGTGCGCGAGGCGATCGAGGATGGCGCCAAAGGCGCGGCGAGCCTGGTCGGCCGCAGCGAGACAACGCTGCCCTCGATAGCCGCCCTGATCAACGGTGCGGCAAGCCACGCGCTCGACTATGACGACGTCAATTTCGCCATGCACGGACATCCGACAGTCACCGTGGTGCCGGCCTTGCTGGCGCTCGGCGAGCAGACGGAAGGCGTCAGGGCGGCTGTTCGTCGAAAGTTTTGTGGCCGGGTACGAAACCGCCGGCCGGATCGGTCGCTTGGTCGAGCCCAGTCACTATGACAGAGGCTTCCACGCGACCGCCACGGTGGGCTCATTCTCCGCGACCGCTGCGGCCGGTCGCATGCTTGGACTGAGCGACACGCAACTCGCCGTCGCCTTCGGCATCGCGGCGACTCAGGCGGCCGGGCTGAAATCCAACTTCGGCACCATGTGCAAGCCGCTGCACGCCGGCACCGCGTCAGAGCATGGCCTGCGCGCCGCCCGCCTCGCTGCCAAAGGCTTTACCGCGCGTGGCGATTTGCTCGAGTGCGATCAGGGCTTTGCCTCCTCGCAAAGCAACCATCTCAATACCGACGATGCTCTCGGCGAGCCGCCGTCGGGCTGGCATCTGCGTAACAACCTCTTCAAATATCATGCCGCCTGCTACATGACGCACGCGCCCATCGAATGCGCCAAGGAGATCCGGCTGAAGAGCAACTTCCCGCCCGAGCGCGTGAAGAAGATCGTGCTCCGCCTCGACGCCGCCGCCGACAAGGTATGCAACATTCCCAATCCGACAACGGGGCTCGAGGCCAAGTTCTCCTTGCGCCAGACGGTCGCCATGGCCCTGACCGGCGTCAATACCGCCAGCCTCGAGTCCTACAACGCAGCAATCACGCAGGACCCGCGCATCAAGGCGTTGCGCGACAAGGTGGCGATCGACTTCAGGACCGAGTGGCCGCATGCCCTGGCCGAGATGGCAATCCAGCTCGACGACGGCACGACCCTCGAGGCCAGGCACGATTTTGGCATTCCCTGGGCTGATGTCGCCAAGCAGCGCCACGCCCTCGAGACCAAGTTCGACAGCCTCGTCACGCCCGTGCTGGGCGCCGCCGGCGCCAAGCGCCTGCATGACGCCATCGACCGCATTGACACGCTGGCCGATGTGGGCGACCTCGCGCGCGCTTCGGCAAAGGCGTGACGGAGACAGGATGTCGGAGGATTTCAGGACGCGGGCACGACTCGTTGCCAAGGGCAACCACTACGAGGATTTCGAGCCCGGCCGCGTCTTCAAGCATCATTGGGGCCGCACCATCACCGAGTCCGAGAGCACCCTCTTTTCGACCCTGACGCTGCATTTCAATCCGCACTACTTCAACGCCGCCTACGCCCGCGCCCACGGCCATCCGGGCGTGGTCGCCAATCCGATGCTGGTCTTCACGACGGTGTTCGGCCTGACGGTCGAGGATCTCAGTGAAGGCGGCGGGCCGTTCCTGGGCGTCAACCAGCTCACCTATCACCAGCCGGTCTATCCCGGTGATTTACTGCGCGCCGAGTCAATCGTGCTCGATCGACGCCTCTCGGAGTCCCAGAAGGGCTTCGGCATCGTCACCTGGCACACCAAGGGCTTCAACCAGCGCGACGAGCTCGCCATCGACTTCAAGCGCACCAATCTCGTTCGTCAGAGGGAAACCGCGTAATGCCTTACATGACCGAAGAGCGCCGCATGATCCAGGAGCAGGCGCGCGAATTCACCCTGAACGAGGTCCTGCCCGTCGCCAACAAGCTCGACCCCGAGAAGGGCGACATCCCGATGAGCCTGCGCGACAAGATGGCGGAGCTCGGCTACTTCGGCATCCTGATCCCCGAGCAGTATGGCGGGCTGGGTCTGGGCTGCTTCGAGTACTGCCTGGTCACCGAAGAGCTGTCTCGCGGCTGGATGAGCGTCGCCTCCTTGATCGCCCGAGGCAACCTGCTGATCGGCTCGCACATGATGAGCGAGGAGCAGCGCTCGCGTTACCTGCCGCGCATGGCCAAGGGCGAATTCCTGGGCGCTTTCTCGATGTCGGAGCCCAACGCGGGCTCAGACATCTCCAACATCTCCTGCCGCGCTCGCAAGGACGGCACGGGCTACCTGATCAGCGGCAACAAGTACTGGTGCACCTTCGCCGACGGCGCCGATTTCCTGATCATCATTGCCCGCACCTCCGACGCGCCGCCGGGCAAGCGCCATATGGGGCTCTCGATGTTCTTCGTCGAGAAGAAGCGCGGCACCCTGCCCAAGGGCGTGAACGGCGCGCCGATCCCCAAGATCGGCTACTTCGGCTGGAAGACCTACGAGCTGGCCTTCGACAATTTCCGTGTCGAAGCGGCCGACATGATCGGCGAGGAAGGTCACGCCTTCTACTATGCGACCTCGGGGCTGGAGACGGCGCGCGCCCACACCGCGGCGCGCGCCATCGGCCTCGCCCAGGGCGCGCTCGACGATTCGATCCGCTACGCCGGCGAGCGCCGCCAGTTCGAGCGGCCGATCTCCGACTTCCAGGCGATCCGCTTCAAGATCGCCGACATGGCGACCCAGATCGAAGCGGCGCGGCAGCTCAACTACTTCGTCTGCGAGCAGATCGACACCGGCCAGCGCTGCGACAAGGAAGCCTCGATGGTGAAGCTGTTCGCCTCCGAGATGGCCGAGCGCGTGTGCAGCGAGGGCCTGCAGATCCATGGCGGCGCGGGCTACACCACGCTCCATGCCGTCGAGCGCCACTGGCGCGATGCGCGGCTCACCAAGATCTTCGAGGGCACCTCGGAGATCCAGAAGCGCATCATCTCCGACCGTCTGCTGGGCCGCGGGAGGAACTGATGCGGGTCAGCGAGCTCACCGGCCGACACAACTATTTCGAGGACTTCAAGGTCGGCGACGTGCTGAAACACGCGCGCGGCAAGACGGTCGAGCCGCTGGAGCAGGTCTGGATCACCAACGTCACGATGAACACCGCCGAAGCGCACTTCAACGAGCACTCGATGAAGGGCAGCAACTGGGGCCAGCGCCTGGGCTTCGGCGGCGTGACCATTTCGATTTGCATCGGCCTTGCCGCCGAGGACACGGCCGAGAACGCGCTGATGGAGCTCGGCATGGACAAGATCCGGCTGAAGGCGCCGGTCCTGCATGGCGATACGCTCTATTGCTACACCGAGGTGCTGGAGAAGACCGACGCCAAGCAGCCGGACGCCGGCGTCGTGCGCTTCCGCCATTACGGCGTGAACCAGGACGACAAGCACGTCTTCGAAGGCGAGCGCTCGGTGCTGATCAAGCGGCGCAGCCACTGGGGAGACAAGTGAGCGACGTCCTGGGCGCCCTGGACGGAGTCCGCATCGTCGACCTCACACAGATGCTGGCCGGCCCGTTCTGCACCATGCTGCTGGCCGACCAGGGCGCGGAGATCATCAAGGTCGAGCCGCTCGACGGCGACGACACGCGCATCATGGGGCCCTACCATGACGACGATCGGCTGAGGGCGTTCGGCGGCTACTTCGCCTCGATCAACCGCAACAAGAAGTCGATCGCGATAGATCTCAAGAAGCCCGAACGGCCGCGACCTCGTCTTGCGCCTGTGCGAAGGCGCCGATGCCGTCGTCGAGAATTCGCGCGCCGGCGTCATGGATCGCCTGGGCTTGGCTACGAGGCCCTGCACGAGCGGATCCCGAAGCTGGTCTATGCCACCATCCGCGGCTTCGGCGACCGGCGCACCGGCAAGAGCCCCTATGCAGACTGGCCGGCCTACGACGTGGTGGCGCAGGCCTTCGGCGGCGTAATGGCGATCACCGGGCCGGACAAGGACACGCCGATGAAGGTCGGCCCGGCATCGGCGACCTGATGCCGGCCACCATGAGCGCCTTCGGCATCGTCAGCGCGATCCTGCGGGCCCACAAGACCGGCCGCGGCCAGTTCGTCGACGTCGCCATGGTCGATGCCATCCTGTCGATGTGCGAGCGCATCGTGCACCAGCACGCCTACACCGGCGGCGTGCCGGTGCCGGAGGGCAACCATCATCCCCTGCTCTGCCCGTTCGGCATGTTCCCGGCGAAGGATGGCCACGTCACCCTCGCCGCCCCGACCGACGCGCACTGGCCGATCCTGTGCCGCCTGATCGGCCGGCCCGAGATGGGCAACGACCCCAGGTTCGCGACGGTGCAGGGCCGCCGCGCCAGCCAGGCCGAGATCATCGCCGCCGTGTCAGACTTCACGCATCGGCGCACCAAGCAGGAATTGCTGAAGCACCTCGGCGGCCAGGTGCCGTTCGCCCCGGTCAACGACGTGCGCGACGTCTTCGCCGATCCGCACTTCGCCGCCCGCGACATGGTGGTGCGGTGCCGCATCCCGGGCTCGACCACGAAACCGCCATCGCCGGCGTCGCCATCAAGATGACCGAAACGCCCGGCCGCGTGCGCCATCGCGCGCCCTTGCTGGGCGAGCACACCGACGAGTATCTGAAATCCATCGGCTGCAGCGCGGCGGACATCGCCCGCCTGCGCGCCGACAAGATCGTAGCCTAGGAGAGTGCCATGACCGACCGCCCCCGCCGTCCCCGCCGCGTGCAGCTTTCGACGCCCGGCTCGAGCGAGAAGATGATGCAGAAGGCGTCGGAGTCGAAGGCCGACCACGTCTTCCTCGACCTCGAGGACGCCGTGGCGCCGAGCCAGAAGCGCGAGGCGCGCAAGAAGATCGTCGCGGCGCTGAAGACGCTCGACTGGAAGGGCAAGACGCGCTGCGTGCGCATCAACGACCTCACGACCGAATACGCCTTCGAGGACATCATCGAAGTGGTCGAGGGCGCCGGTGAGCATCTCGACACCATCATGATGACCAAGGTCATGACGCCGGCGGACGTCCTGTTCGCCGACAAGCTGCTGCACCAGCTCGAGAAGAAGCTGAAGCTCAAGCGCCGGATCGGCCTCGAGGCCCTGATCGAGGAGGTCGAGGGCATGCAGAATGTCGACGCGATCGCCAAGTCGACGCCGCGGCTCGAGTGCCTTGTGTTCGGCATGGGCGACTTTTCGGCCTCGATGGGCGTCACCAACAAGGATGTCGGCAGCAACGACGGCTATCCCGGCGACCTCTGGCACTACGCGCGCTTCCGGCTGGTGATGGCCTGCCGCGCCGCCGGCATCGACCCGGTGGACGGGCCGTTCGCCGACTTCCGCAACGCCGAGGCCTATCGCGAGGAGTGCCGGCGCTCGATGATCCTGGGCTGCGTCGGCAAGTGGGCGATCCATCCCTCGCAGATCGACCATGCGCTGGAGATCTACTCGCCCAAGCCCGACGACGTGGCGCGCGCCCGCAAGCTCGAGAAGGCCTACGCCGAGGCCGAAGCCAAGGGCCTGGGCGCCATCAACGTCGACGGCGTCATGGTCGACGTCGCTTCGATCCGCATCCTGCGCAACACCATCCTGAACAAGGCCGACCTCTACGGCATGTAGACGTCAGAGCGGGACATGAAACGCGCGTTCATCCCGGTGGCCAGCATGCTGGCCATCCAAGTGATGATCTCGCTCTCGGTCCTGTCGCTCAGCGTCATGATGCCGGCTGTGGCGCGCGATCTTGCGATCGATCCCAAGCTGGTCGGCATCTTCACCGCCATCATCTATGGCGTCGCCGCGATCGTGGCGCTTGCGGCGGCCGGACCGATCGTGCGGGTGGGCGCAGTGCGTGTCTGCCAGGCCGCCCTCCTGATGGGCGCGATCGGGCTGGCACTCAATTCGCTGGCGCTCGTCGCCGCGACCGTGGCCGCCGTCGCCTTCATCGGCGCGGCCCAGGGACCGATCAATCCCGCCTCGGCACATATCCTCGCCCAGCGCGTGCCGCGCGAATGGTTCGGCACCGTCTTCTCGCTCAAGCAAACCGGCGTGCCGATCGGCTTCGCCCTTGCCGGCGTGATCTTCCCGGCCCTCCTCGAGCTCGTCGGCTGGCGTGGCGCCAGCCTGATCGCGGGGGGAATGCTGCTGGCATCGGCCGTGCTCGTCGAGCCGCTGCGGCCGAGCCTCGATGCCGTCGCGATCGCCGGCAAGACCAGCAACGGCATCTGGCGCTCGTTCCGGTTCGTCATGGGACACAGCCAGCTGCGCGTGCTCGGCGCGTCGGCCTTCGTCTACGTGATCGCCCAGCACACCTTCACTTTCTATCTCGTCACCTATCTCTACGAACATTGTGGCCTCAGCATCGCCCGCGCCGGCGCCCTGCTCTCGGTCTCGCAGCTGTTCGGCACCGGCGTCCGTCTGCTGAGCGGCGGCATGGGCGATCGTCTGCCGCGCATGCAGCTACTGGGCTGGACCGGCATCGGCATGACCGCGGGCTGCGTTGCCATCGGCCTGCTGGCCGCTGACAGCCCGTTCTGGCTGATCGCGCTGGTGGTGATCGGCTACGGCTCGGTGGTGATCAGCTGGAACGGCACCTCACAGGCCGAATTTGCCCATCTGTCGCCCCCCGGCGAGGCGGCTGCCGTCGCCGCGGTGCAGACCGCCCTTGCCTTTTCCGGCGCGGTGTTCGGTCCGCCGCTCTTCGCCCTGATCGCCTCGGCGCTCAGCTATCGCATGGCCTTCTTCGCCGTCGCCGCCTGCGTGCTGCGCGGCCGCGCTTTGGCAGATCGCGGCGGCGCGGCGGCTGGCGTGTACGCGAAAGAAAATTACGCCAGTTTGCCGCCCTGTTGCATGAGCCGAGTGAGCTCGGCCGCCATGATGTGGCCGCCGAGGCCGCGGTGCGGACCGAACGCGCAACTATCCCAATGGGTCGTTATGGATAACCGGCGCCATCTCAGTCATGGCCCAGCGATCGAGAGCAACAAGGAATTGTGATGCCGCAGGACTGGATGAGCCTAGCAAGGTTTCCGTTCGGTAAGTACCTGCGCTGCGGCCCTCGGCGCTCTATAGTCCGCCAAGCGACCTTAAAGGGAGGAAGCCATGAAGCTCTACACGCTTTGTGGTTACGGCTGTCGGGGTCTCTCTCCCCCTTGCAGGTCCGTCAAGTTTCGACCGTTTATCAACAACTTAATCGCTCGAAGTCTCTCAGGCGCTCTCAGCGCATGTCACTCAATAGCACGATCCGGTTAGGGACACGGTTAGGGACAAACTAGATGCAAACGTTCTCCTAGGAGAAACCATGTCCCGCACCATCCATCGTCTCAAGCCGCTGGCCGTCGACAAGGCCAAGAACCCAGGCCGCTACGCCGACGGCGGCGGCCTGTACCTGGTCGTGAAGCCCGGTCCGCGGAAGTCGTGGGCGTTCATCTATCGCCGCGGCGCCAAGATGACCGAGCTCGGCCTCGGCAGCGCGACGACGTGCACGCTGGTCGACGGCCCGCGCGGAAGCGGCAGAGCTGCGCAGGGTGCTCGGCGAGGGCGGCGATCCGCGCGCCCACCGTGAGCGCAAGCGGCAGGCCAAGGCCCTCGAGGACGCGCGCTCGGTCACGTTCGAGGCGGCCGCCCGGAACTACCATGAGCGGCACAAGCCCAACTGGCGCAGCGACCGGTACGCCCGCCAATGGCTGCGGTCCCTCGAGCTGCACGCCTTCCCTGTGATCGGCAACCTTGGCGTCGGCGCCGTGGACCTGCCGGCGGTCAAAAAGGTCCTGGAGCCGATCTGGTACGACAAGCCGCGCGTCGCCCAGGTCGTGCGCGCCAACGTCGAGTCGGTGCTGAACTTCGCCTATGCCGAGGGCCATCGCACGGCGACAACCCCGCTCGGTGGGATCTGCTCAAGCACTCCCTGCCTGCCCGCAAGGGCGCTCGCACGGGAGGTCATTTCCGCGCCCTCGCCTACTCCGACATGCCGGCGCTGCTCGCGGCTCTGAGGCGACAGGACCATGTCGGCGCTCTGCATGCGCTTCACGATCCTGACCGTGGCGCGCACCAAGGAGTCGACGGCCTGCCGTTGGTCCGAGATCGACTTTGCTGCCCGCACCCGTGTTGTGCCAGATCCTCAAGGGCGGCCGCGAGCCTTGGCAGCATCAGGTGCCACTCAGCGACCAGGCGATCGAGCTGCTGCGCGGCCTGCTGGTCGACGGGAAGCCGTCGGGGAATTCGTGTTCCCGGCCGCAATCGCCGCGCAGCTACCTCGGCCCGAGCGCCATGCTGGATCTGTTGGACCGCATGGGCTGGGCCGACCGCACCACCACGCACGGCATCCGGGCGGCCTTCAAGACTTGGGCGACTGAGCGCACCAACTACCCTCGCGAAGTCGTCGAGCTGTGCCTGTCCCATGTTCAGGGGGATGCCTCTGGAGCGTGCCTACCAGCGCGGCGACATCCTCGATAAGCGCCGCCGGCTGATGCAGGAGTGGGCCGACTTCTGCGAGCACGGCGTCCAAGACCGGCAATGTGGTGCCGCTCAGGGCCTAGTCATCGAAGCAGTGCAATGCCGGCAACAGGCCGTCGACGACGCTTGCGACACCCGCGGCTACTGCCCATTGGAGAACGTGGCTGCCTCCTCCGCACGAGTCTCTCGTCGGCAAGCTATGCCTCCGCCGAGCGGCTAAGGCACCGGTCTTGAAATTCTAATTCCGCCGTCCCCATCAGTCTCAACAGATCTCGCTCTTTCCCATTTCATCGAGATATTCGGGCATCGGCTTCCCTCCGCGTCCCCTTCCCGCACCCATCGTCCCAATGCGTTCGGTAGCAACTTCGATAGCAACGCCTATAGATCGAGTTGGGGGGCCGGGGTGGCCCTTCCGTAGGTGGGAACTCCTGGATACCGTCAAAGTCCCCGTTCGATTTCTTGGCAAAAAATCTGCAAAAAATCTTGGACCATCTCGCCGGTCACTTCAGCTGTGGTCAGCGCCAGCTTGCGTCGGCCTATTGGCGCGCAGTTACAGTCTGATGGCCCAAAGTTGAATATGGCGAGCTAGACCGCCAGCGTCGCCGTTGGATGTCCGCTTTCGGGGGCAAAGCGGACATCACGCTAACGGCCTGCGATGTCCGCTAATGATGCTGTGGACGGCGCCCACTCTGAGGCATCGGAGTGCCATAGGGTGGTTGCGTTGAAGCACACCACTATGAGGGGAGCCGTCCATGGGCGAGGTTATCACAATCGGTCTGGATATTGCGAAGTCGGTATTCCAGGTTCACGGCGTCGATGAGGCCGGAGCGGTGGTGATCCGCAAGCGCATCAGTCGGGCGAAGATGCTGGAGTTCTTTGCTAACCTGAAGCCGTGCCTGGTCGGCATCGAAGCCTGTCCTGCGGCGCATCACTGGGGCCGCGAGCTGCAGGCGCTTGGCCATACGGTCAGGCTGATGCCGCCGAGCTACGTGAAGGCCTATCTCAAGCGCAGCAAGAATGATGCGAACGATGCGGCGGCGATCTGCGAGGCGGTGACGCGGCCATCGATGCGGTTCGTTCCGATCAAGACGAAGGAGCAACAGGCCGCCTTGATGCTGCACCGGGCCCGGCAACTGCTGGTGCGTCAGCGCACGATGTTGAGCAACGCCATCCGCGGGCATCTGGCCGAACTGGGCATCGTGTCGGCGAAGGGCCGCAATGGAACCGGCGCTTTGCTCGAGATCATTGCCGATGCCGGGGATAGCCGGGTTCCTCCAGTGGCCCGCGGGATCCTCGATGTGCTGGCGCGGCAGTACAGCGCCCTTGGCGCCGAGCTCGGGTCGATCGACCGGAGCATCCTGGCCTGGCACCGCTCGTGCGAGGCGAGCCGGCGGCTGGAAGAGATCCCAGGCATCGGTCCGATCGTCGCCACCGCCCTGGTTGCCGAGATCGGCGACTGGAAGGCGTTCGGGTCGGGTCGTAGCCTGGCTGCCTGGATTGGGCTGGTGCCCAAGCAGCACTCGACCGGCGGCAAGGACAGGCTCGGCAGCATCACCAAGCAGGGCAATCGATACTTGCGATGGTTGCTCGTCGCCGGCGCGATGGCCGTCATCCGCTACGCGCAAAAGCACGGCACGCTGAAGCGGCCCTGGCTCGGGCGATTGATGGCGCGCCGGCCGACCAAGGTGGCGGCCGTCGCGCTGGCCAACAAGATCGCGCGGATGGCCTGGGCCATCATCGTGCACGGCGACCGATACCGCGAGCCGACAGCCGTCGCTCGCGGCGTGACAACAGCCGGCTAGATAGATCCGCAACACCGATTGGCGAGGGCATGACGACGTAATGCAGATACGGTCGTTCCGGGGATCGGGAGAGCCCGTTTGGGTCAGCGCACTTCCAAGTGCGGGTTAACGATTGGGACCCGATCCGCGCAGAGCATTAGGGCCAGCGGTCAATCGTGCCGCATCAACAGGCCGGACACGTGACCGCACCCGACCAATCCTGCAGCACCGTCAGAATGTTCTTGCCAGGGCGCCGTCCACACGTGACCCAAAGCGGACATGGCGCTCGTCACCCCGTCGGCGCCTATCGGCTGCCGCGTGCCACCGGGCTATCTTGCCGCCGGCCCATGGCCTGCCGTACGCTATGCTTCGGTCAGTCCGCGGGTTGGCCAAAGCGTCCGGACTCTGACTCACCAACTGGTATCGACGCCCGCGGCAGGTGCGTCGGGGAGCAGCCAGCAGTGGTCGATGCAAAAGCCGACTCTTCGATAGAAAGCCACGACAAGGACTTCGTGGCACTTCCGCTTGGTACTATTGTAGGCCGTTACGAAATCATGGCGGTCCTCGGCCGGGGCGGCTTCGGTATCACCTATCGCGCCCGGGAATCCCAACTCGATCGCGACGTGGCCATCAAGGAGTACCTGCCGACCTCACTCGCCATACGTCATGACGGTCTCACGGTGTTGCCGAACTCGACGAAGTCGGCCGAGGATTTTGCCTGGGGCCGGCGGCGCTTCGTCGATGAAGGCCGTACCCTAGCGAGCCTGCAGCGCTCTCCTGGCATCGTGCGGGTCCTCGATTTCCTCGAGACCAACGGGACCGCCTACATCGTCATGGAACTGGTTCCGGGCACGACGCTTGACTTTCGGTTGCATCAAAAGGGACCGCTATCCTTTGCCGACATGGACAGGATTCTGTGGCCCCTGCTCGACGGCCTCGAGAAAGTACATGGTGCCGGCTTCCTTCATCGCGACATCAAGCCGGCCAATATCCTGCTCGATGATGAAGGCGCACCGACGCTGATCGACTTTGGCGCATCCCGGGCGGCGATGTCGGATCGAACCTCAGCGATGACCGCCGTCTTCACGCCGGGCTACGCCGCCGCCGAACAAATGACCTCGGCCAAATTGGGACCGTGGACCGATATCTACGGCCTCTCGGCCACTCTCTACCACGCCATCACCGGCGGGCCGCCGCCCAACGCCGTCGAACGGATTCTGGAGGACAAGTACAAGCCGCTGGCGGCGGTCAGACCACCGGGTTTCCCCATGGGCGTTCTGATCGGCATCGATCGGGGGCTGGCAGTGCGAGCGATTGATCGGCCACAAACCGTCGAGGAGTGGCGTGCGATCCTACGCCGGGGCTTGGCGTTAGACGGACAAGCCACGGTGAAGCTTGCGAGGTCGGCCAGCACCCGGGGCAAGGCGACACCGGCGAGGCGCGGCGTCGCCTTGTGGGTGGGACTTGCCGCCCTCCTTCTGATGCTGGTTGGCGGCGGCTACTATGCCTTCAACTCGCAGTCGACGACGGATCCGTCTCAAACGTCAGCTTCGGCATCGCTCGACTCCATTGCCAAAGCCCAGGAGGCCCAACGCAAGGCTGAGCAGGAAGCGGCAGCGCTTCGGGCAGAGAGGGAGGCGCGCGACAAGGCAACAGCCGAAGCCGCGCAGCGCGCACAGATCGAGAAGGAGACGCGAGCCAAGATCGAAGCCGAAGTGGCGGCAGAAAAGAAAGCTGAGGAGGAAGCGCGACTAGAGGTTGAAGGCGAGGCAAAGGCCGAAGCCGAGGCGCGGCAGCAAGCGGCGGCCGCGAAGCGCAGCGGTGAGGAAGCTGACAAGGCGTCGGCCGAGGTAGCGGATCCGCACTAAAGCTGAGTCTGCAGGACCGGCAACACATTCAGGTCGCATTGGCCAGCCTTGGCTTCAATACTGGCAGCACGGACGGGATTTTGGGTCCGCGCTCCCGCGACATGGTCGCGGCGTGGCAAATCAAGCGCGGCGATCCGGGGACAGGCTTCCTGTCCGGCGCCCAACTGCAGGCGTTGAAGCGCGATGCAATCACCGCCATCACCAAGTTCGACGACGACCAGAAGAAGGTAGACGAGGAGGCCAAAGCAAGGGCCGCCACTCCGGCGACGCCGGCCGCCGCTGCGCCACCAGTCGCCAATGACCCGAGCAAAGCCAGCGGCATCGCCGCTGCGGCGTCGACCAATGCGTACGACGGCGACTATGCCGGCGCACAGGATTGCAGCAATGGCTCAACCCTTGTCGATGCCGTCGTCGGAGGAAGGGTTCAGGTTCACTTGTGCTCAAACGATGCAGCCCCCCGGTAACGGTAAGCTACATTCTCACCTTCAACCCGGACGGTAGCGCAACGCTCCATTCGCGAGGTTATGACGCTCAGTGCAGGGAAACCGCCGGTGTCCTCCGCGGCCACATCGAAAATGGCATCATCCAATTCCCCTATAAGGGCGCTGTCGGCCAACCTTGCAGCGTTAACCTGGCGCGAAGAAACGAGCGGCTCAAGTCCAACCCCGAGAGGTGGTGGCTCTGGGGGGCACCGTCGTTAGCAGTGAATACGTCGCGCCAGTGCCATGTGATGACAAAGCGGACGTCGCCTGGGTGCGGAGGGATGTCTGCTTTCGGGGGCAAGGCGGAAGTGACCCGTACACGCCGTCATGTCCGCTAGTCACCCAAACCTGAAGTCTATTCCCTTAGTTGCGGAGCAAGTCTTCCATCCGACGCCATCGATGCAGCACGCGGCGCCCATCTTTGGTGAACGCGAAGAAATTGCCGCCGCCAGCGGGTTGATCATGGGCTCGATCAATTGCCAAACCAGAATAGTGACAGAACAAAAGGGTGCCGACAGCGCCATGGCCGACGAAGAGCAAATCCCCAGCTTCGATTTCGAGCTTAGGACTTGTTCAACCTCGCGTACGACGCGCAGCTGGGCATCGATCGCTCGTTCCCATCTCTGAATGCTGACACAGGGGTTGCGCGAAAAACTGATCGGCCAGCGCCTCAAATTTGCCAGGCGCTAAGAAACCTGTCGCTGATCGATCATTCTCGTGCATTGCCTCCCGCAACTCGACTGCGACGTTCAACTCTCCCGCAATAATCTCGGCCGTCTCGGTCGCCTTTTGCTCTCCGCTGGAGATGACTGCGTCGTGCCCGAGAGCCACATTGTGTTCGCAAGCTTTTCCGTACGTGTCCTTCCGACTGCACTAAGGCCCCATGACGGAACAGGGACGGCTGGATCAATGTTCACCTGGGGGTGGGTAAGGTAGCGAATATGGGTCATCGCCTAACTGATGAGCTAATCAGGATCTGTCAGCAAGGAACGTCTGCTTTCAGGAGCAGAGCGGACATGACGCCGAAAGCTCGTCACGTCTAGCTAGTGATGCTGTGGACGGCGCCCACTCTGAGGCATCGGAGTGCCATAGGGTGGTTGCGTTGAAGCACACCATATGAGGGGAGCCGTCCATGGGCGAGGTTATCACAATCGGTCTGGATATTGCGAAGTCGGTATTCCAGGTTCACGGCGTCGATGAGGCTGGAGCGGTGGTGATCCGCAAGCGCATCGGTCGGGCGAAGATGCTGGAGTTCTTTGGCGACCTGAAGCCGTGCCTGGTCGGCATCGAAGCCTGTCCTGCGGCGCATCACTGGGGCCGCGAGCTGCAGGCGCTTGGCCACACGGTCAAGCTGATGCCGCCGAGCTACGTGAAGGCCTATCTCAAGCGCAGCAAGAATGATGCGAACGATGCGGCGGCGATCTGCGAGGCGGTGACGCGGCCGACGATGCGGTTCGTTCCGATCAAGACGAAGGAGCAACAGGCCGCCTTAATGCTGCACCGGGCCCGGCAACTGCTGGTGCGTCAGCGCACGATGTTGAGCAACGCCATCCGCGGGCATCTGGCCGAACTGGGCATCGTGTCGGCGAAGGGCCGCAATGGAACCGGCGCCTTGCTCGAGATCATTGCCGATGCCGGAGACAGCCGGGTTCCTCCGGTGGCCCGCGGGATCCTCGATGTGCTGGCGCGGCAGTACAGCGCCCTTGGAGCCGAGATCGGGTCGATCGACCGGAGCATCCTGGCTTGGCACCGCTCGTGCGAGGCGAGCCGGCGGCTGGAAGAGATCCCAGGCATCGGGCCGATCGTCGCCACCGCCCTGGTTGCCGAGATCGGCGACTGGAAGGCGTTCGGGTCGGGGCGCAGCCTGGCTGCGTGGATTGGGCTGGTGCCGAAGCAGCAGTCGACCGGCGGCAAGGACAAGCTCGGCAGCATCACCAAGCAGGGCAACCGATACTTGCGATGGTTACTCGTCGCCGGCGCGATGGCCGTCATCCGCTACGCACAAAAGCACGGCACGCTGAAGCGGCCATGGCTCGGACGGTTGATGGCGCGCCGACCGACCAAGGTGGCGGCCGTCGCGCTGGCCAACAAGATTGCGCGGATGGCCTGGGCCATCATCGTCCACGGCGACCGATACAGGGAGCCGACAGCCGTTGCTCGGCGGCGTGAGAGCAGCCGCAGATAGATCGGCAACACCAATTGGCGAGGGCATGACGAGGTAATGCAGATACGGTCGTTCCGGGGATCGGGAGAGCCCGTTTGGGTCAGCGCACTTCCAAGTGCGGGTTAACGATTGGGACCCGATCCGCGCAGAGCATTAGGGCCAGCGGTCAATCGTGCCGCATCAACAGGCCGGACACGTGACCGCACCCGACCAATACTGCACTACGTCAGAATGTCCTTGCCAGGGCGCCGTCCACACGTGACCCAAAGCGGACGTGAGTTCCCGCCTCGATGCACGCAGACCAAGGGCGTCACCCGCCGGCGATGATCCTCTGCTTCATCTTGTCGATGGTCTCGCGCTCGATGCCGTAGTAGCCGTGGTGGGCCACGGGCCGCACTGGTTGAGCCGACCGACCTGCCGCCCTCCATCACGATCAGCGGGGTGCCGTACTTTCTGTTGGAAGCCATGCCGTTGGACGGATTGGTCGCCGTGCAGACGTCCTCCTTGTGCACCACGATCAGGTGGCGGCTCTTGCGATGGCCTCAAGGGGCGCATCGACTACATTGATAAAGGCGTCCGCACGCGCCTCAATGGGGCCGAGGAAAAGATTGCCGTCCTTGAAGCTCGCGTCAGCGCGGTCGCCACCAGCTAAAAGTTGCCGAGGCCCAAGCGCAGCGCCTGTCAACGCGCATCGAACAGGTGTTCAATTGCTACGTGACGTTCGACGCGGACATCGACAAACTGCGCGAACGCATCGTCATGCTGGAGACAACGCTCAACCTCGCCGACATCGACCAGCTGCGCGAACGCATCGCCATGCTGGAGACATCGCACAATCTCGGCCTGAAGATCGAGGCTGGCCACACCGAGAGCATCGCCAAGCTGGAGGAGCCATCCGGATGCTCGAAGACAAGCTTGCGCGCTAGCGGCACATGATGCGCATATCGATCGCGATTGCTTTTTGGGCCTTAGCTGTCCGACTGTTGGGCTAGCGCAAACTGCGGGTCCAAGTGCTGATTGTGTCAGCCGCTGCAAATCTCAGTACGGCACGTGCGTCCGGCGGGAAAGTCCCGCCTGTTCGGGATGTTGTGAGCCCGTCCTGGCTAAGTGCAACGTTGCGTGTCCAGCGTCTACACCGCCCGTTAATAGCGACAAGGGGGCAAAAGCCCCTGAGTAAGCAGCAAACGGGGACTTCATGACGCTCGTTAGTGAATTGGCGGCATCACGTCAGTCATCGTTCGCGATGGCTTTGGCGTGCACAGTCAGGCGTCGTATTCGACTGCGTGACACCAAGTTAAGCGTGTGCAATGCCAAGCGCTTATCGAAAGCAATCCCAAGCGGTTAGGCGCAACCCAAGACCGGCCCCGGACCGAGGAGAGTGCTCAGTGCGGAAAGAGCGCGCGGTAAAACCATGTTAAAATGCCTGCATGGAAGTGAGCGCTAACGAACTGAAAAAGGCCGTCGAATCCCAGCACGGAGGGAAAGCCGTCTTCGTCACAAAATTGGCTGTTAAAAGGGTTTTTGAGGCCAAGACGGCGTGGGACGGCGTCATCCACATCTTCGATCTGGAGGGCAATGCCAAGGCCACCAGAGCCTATGCGTGGTCGTCTCCGGTGGAGGGCGGTGACAAGCGCCGGTTCTATGCCGTGCTCATCCGGGCGACATCCGCTCGCCGCTGGATGCGGTACGGGCGGCTATCGCGGCGGAGCGACGAGGCAATCATGACGATGTGCGCCCATTGCAATGGCACTTCTTTTTGTCAGTTCAGCGTGATTCGCGCATAACGGCAAGGACGCCCTTACGTGTACTGCGAGACATGCGGTGTTGGAACGAAAGGCTTGTTTGGCTTCTTTCGTCGCCCCCACATGAGACCACCGCTTTGCAAAGTTTGCGGCGGCAAAGGGCACGTCATCTCAAATTAGGACACCGGGCGTCGCCATGTTTGACATTGCCCCTGTGCGGGGCCGTAATTCGCGCATCCGCTGCGGTCAGAGGGAGAGAGCACCATGGCCATTCAACTCGTGTCCAAAGGAAAACCAGTTCGCGAACAGGTCAGTCCCGAGGAGTGGAGGGCCCGTGTCGAACTCGCGGCCGGACACCGCGTACTGGCGCATTATGGCGTCAACGACATGACCTACAATCATTTCGGGCTGCGGGTGCCGGGAGAACCGGACCACATGCTGATCAAGCGCACAGACTGGATGTTTGCCGAGGTGACGGCTTCCTCCCTTTTGAAGGTCGATTTCAACGGCAACGTCCTGACGGATACGGACGTCAGGACCATCAAGGGGGGTGCGCTGATCATCCACGCTGGCTTGCTGAAATTCCGCCCGGACCTGAATGCGACATTGCATACCCATACCGTAAACGGGATGGGCGTGGCGGCGCATAAATTTGGCTTGCTGCCGATCAACCAGCATGCGCTTCGATTCTATGGCGAATTGAAGTATCACGAATTCGAAGGCTTCGAGTTCGACCCCGGCAAAGGTTGTATCCATAAGTGAGCCATTCCCGCCAATCCTGCCGGGAACAGATTTCGTGATCGATGTAATATTCCACATCCCGCCTGTGTTCTGGTGTGAACTGATAGCTCTTCACGTCAGCATTGAGTTGCACCGCCATGTCGGGTGCACCACAGCAAATGCCCCCATTATCGAGTATCTCCCAAGAGAATTCTAAACGGAAGATCAGCCTTTCTAATGTCGGGTAGCGGTGGCACCTCGCTGCGAGCGGGCATGCCTACGTTGGGACGTGGTGGTTCGAACATTTCCCAAGGCTTCCTGTTGTCTTGGCCGACCACGGTTAGAGAACACCATCGCGAGGCCGGAGGCGAGGATGAGTTGTTTCATGGTCACAGCTTAGCATGAGAAGCCCGGTACGAGGGTAGTGGGCCACAATTCCAAGACGCTGCCGCAAAACTTCGGAGCTCCATCACCAACGAGTAAATCGAGACGTGGACGAAGTCAGATCCCAAGCAGTAGGCAAGCAGAAATTTACAGACACGTCGCACCGACGCCCGGAAGGTCGTCGCCATTGTCCGGAGCCGGAAGGTTGGTGGTGGCGTCTATCGTCGTGCACTGCGGACGGCTGGCTAAGATCGCGATCCGGTGGGCGCTATCAGGTTTCTCGAAGCATCTACTTTATTCATTATGGCGCGCGCCTTGGCTAGCCTTCGTCTTCTGAAACTCCAGATGTTGTGGTGGCTGAGTTGAGCAAATGCAAGCACCTCCTGTGGATCATGATTGCGACTGTGTCCGCTTGTCTGATTGGCTCGGCCGACGCGGCTTGCGTCTGCAGTTGTATCAACGGCGAGGCCCGCGCGTTCTGTGAGAGCGAAAACGATAGCCCGCCGCTCTGCGCCCCGCAGATATGTTCAACTATCCCGCCATCCAACGTGTCAATTCCGACTCCACTGTTGACGCATCCTGAGATCGTGAGCTGTCGGATGGTTCGGGCGCATAACCAATTCTCTGGCCAGTCCGGTCAGTATGAATGGAGGCGCGTTTGCTGCGGAGGTTAAATCAGCCGACCACCGTATTCGGCCAAGCTCTTTGTTCCCTCGCGCACGTCCCGGCGCCATTACTGTCTCAGTTCACTCCGGCGTTGATGCGTCATCGACCCCAATTCATGATCGAAGTGATCTCTGCCCAAGCTTCATCTGCGCGCCGCTGACGTCCGGCAACGTCAGCAATCCGCTCTTCCCTTGTCATGGGGGTGAGACGTTGTTCTTCGCACTCCTTAATCGCCCTGTACCATTCCTTCATGGCACCCAATCTGTCCATCTAGCGTCGAAGCCATTGCACTTCCAGGCGACGCGCTTTGAGCCTTTCGCTGCCGCTCTTCGTAATACTCGTCCAAAGTCATAGAGGCGACGCGACGATATTCGTATTCCTGCCACTCCCTGATCTCTTCTCTGAATTTCTTACATAGCGGTCATCCGCTGCCTGATCTTCTCGCCGCTTCCTTTCTGCGGCCGACAATTCAATTGCCGATGCGATCTTTCGCGCGCGCTCCTCGTCGGTTGTTCTCCAGAAGAAGAACCAACAGAGGAAGCAGATCACAGACGTTGTGATAATCCATTCAGGAACAAACATTGCTAATTACTCGCCATGAGGTGCTCCTGCCGGGTGACGGACTGACAATGTCCTTTAATTATAGGGTCAATCGACTGCTGACGTACCCGGGCGCGGACACATCTGGCGCCGCGGTTTCAATCTTCCCTCCCCGGATCAGCCGTGGCACCGCGCATTGGTTGCATCGCGTGAGTTATGGAAGAGTAAATTGCCTTGTCTCCATCGGCCACTACTTGCGGTAGGCGGCGCGGTCTGATACAAAACAACAATTCATCAAGAGATGGGTCGACGCCCACGCCAACCTGCCCGCCGGGCAAGGTGGTTTCGCGAAAGCGGATGTGGCTCCTCGGAGCAACGAAGCGGCAAGCGTCGGCCCTCCAGGTATGGAGGGCTTTATGCTTTATGGGAACACACCTTGCTGCGTTCGAAGGCTCGGCTATCCCTAGCAAGACGATCGAAGCTTATCTGACGACCGAATATCGGATCGAAGGACCGTCACGGTTCGTGATCCTGATCGGCAGGCGGCACTATGGCCTTGCGGCGCTACTGGCCGATCCTGACGAACGCCCGTCCGCTGCAGTGCTGACTGCGTGGAATCCGTTCAGCCGGCGCACGCGCAAATCGGAAAACCGGCGTGCCCAAGAATGCCTCGTCCGCGAGCTCGATCGGCAACAGCTTCCCCACTGTCCTGGTTACGGGGCAGATCCGGCGGGCAGGTGGCCCGTCGAGGACTCCCGCCTTGTCCTCAATGTCAGCCTCGCAGCGGCAACCGCCCTCGCCCAGCGATTTCGGCAGAACGGCTTCGTCTGGGCTGCAGGGGACGCGATGCCGATGCTGGTTCTGCTGCGCTGATTATTGGAGTGGCCCACCTGACGGGCT